>NZ_JOJE01000016.1 GCF_000720255.1 Streptomyces griseus subsp. griseus
CTCCAGCACGCAGAACTCGTTGCCCTCCGGGTCGGCGAGGACCGTCCACGGCACATCGCCCTGGCCCACGTCGGCGGGCGTCGCACCGAGGGCCCGCAGGCGCGCGACCAGCTCCGCCTGATGGGCCGTAGAGGTGGTGGCGAGATCGAGGTGCACGCGGTTCTTCGTCGTCGTCTTGGGTTCCGGGACGGAAACGACGTCGACGCAGACGGCGACCGGGTCCGGCCAGACGAAGCCGACGCCGGGTTCGACGTTGGTCACGCCCGGTGCCTCGCTGGAAACACCCCAGCCGAGCGCATCCGCCCAGAACCTGCCGACCGCCGAGTCGTCAAGAGCCTTTATGTTCACCTGAACAGGTCGCAGTGCCATGCCGGTAATCCTATGCACCCGCTCAGCGGCGAAGCGGGCAACGTCGCCAAACAGAGATCGACTCAACTGCGCCGCAGAGTCAGCCTGTTGACCGCATCGATCACTGAGGCCGCCCCGTCCTCCCCTCGTACCCGAGTGCCCAACTCCCGGGCGCGCTGCCGGAATCCGGGCTCGCGGGTGACCCGGGTCAGGGCCGATGCCAGGGTGTCGGTGGTCAGGCGGCGCAAGGGGACGGCCTGCGGCGCGACCCCCAGTCCGACCAAGCGGGCGGCCCAGAAACCCTCGTCGAACTGGATGGGGACGGGCACGGCCGGGACGCCGGCGCGCAGGCCCGCCGCCGTGGTGCCGGCGCCACAGTGGTGGACGACGGCCACCATCTCCGGGAAGAGGAGGGAATGGGGGACCTCGTCGATCGTCAGGACGTCGTCGCCGGAGGCCTCCAGGCCGGCCCAGCCCCGCTGGACCACCCCGCGCAGCCCGGCCCGGCGCAGGGCCGTGACGATGTCGGCGCTGAGTCGCCGGGGATCGGGCACGGTGGCACTGCCCAGGCCGATGAAGACCGGCGCCGGGCCGGCGTCAAGGAAGTCCCGCACATATGCCGGGAGTTGATCTTCGCGGTCGTACGGCCACCAGTAACCGGTGACGTCGAGTCCCGCACGCCAGTCGCGCGGCCGGGGCACGACCAGGGGGCTGAAGCCGTGCAGCACCGGCCACCCCTGCCGCTCGCGCGCGCGGAGCGCGGCGCCGGGGCGCGGGGGCCGGGGGAGTCCCAGCCGGGCCCGCACCTCCGGCACGGCTCCTGTGAAGACCCGCTCCACCGCCAGGCCCACGCCGTGCCCGGCGATGCGGTTGCCGACGGCTCCCCAGGATCCGCCTCCGAGGACCGGCGGCGCGAACTCCCGGGTGGGCGCGACGGGTTGGAGGTAGGCGCCGATGCTGGGGAGGGACAGGCCCTCGGCGATGGTGTGCCCGAGGGGCGCGAGGGAGCTGGACAGCAGCAGGACGTCACTCGTGCGCGCGGCCGCCACGAGGTCGTCGGTCATCCGCCCGACCAGCGCCCGTGCCATCTCGACCACCCGCACCAGCTTGCCCACCCCGCTCGCGCTGCGATGCAGCCCCCGTCCGCGGGAGGACTCCAGCTCTGCCCGGGGATCCACCGGCAGCGCGTGGAAGCCGAGTCCCGAACCCGCCACCAGCGGTTCGAAACGGGCGTGCGTCACCAGGGTGACCTCGTGTCCCGCACGCCGGAGCGCATGCCCCAGTCCGGTGTAGGGGGCCACGTCGCCCCGGGAGCCCGCCGTCATGATCGCCACTCGTGACACATGGTCAGTATGGCCGTGCGACGGGCGCTGCGTGGGGAACGACCCGTGAAACACGTGCGTTCACGGAGCGGTCCGCCGCACCGACCACGCCCCGGCTGTCACAGCATGTCTGCTGACAGCCCCGGCTGCCGCGCGGCGGCGGCCCCGCGGTCTGCTCCAGAAGCACGGCGCCTCTTCGCGGTGTCCTCGACGATCCGGCGGGCGAGGTCGGTGCCGTTCATGAGCCGCGCCTGCGACATGATCCGCTCCTGGGTCGATCGCTCTCGTCGCCCAGGCGCACGGCATCCGCTCCGCGGGAAACCGCTCCCCGGTGGTACTCCACCCAGAGCCAGTCACGGCCCGCCCTCAGCTCAGGCCCTGTCCGGCACGCTCTCGTCCGGCGGGGCGGCCGTCGGATCCACTCCGGTCAGGAAGGCACGCGCCTGCGCCGCGAGACGCACGGCCCCCAGGGCCTGCGCTGTTGCGCAAGCTGGTCCTGGCGGCCGCGTCCGGTCCGGACCCGGCGCCGCACGTGCCGAGGAGGCCCAGGCAGGCCGGTGACCTGGACCGCCGGTCTCCTCCCTGCTGCTCCTGCTGCTCGTCGGCCTACTCGTCCCAGGCCTGGATCATGGTCTGCTCGACGATCTTGCCGTCCCTGAGCGTGACCATCGACTCGGCGAGGACGCGCACGCCGTCCGAGTACTCGCAGGACTCGCTGTAGGCGGCGCGGTCGCCCTGCACGATGCACTCCTCCAGCTTGTGCGACAGGTCACGGCCGTAGATGTCGTTGAGCATTTCGCCTATCTCGCCGCGTCCGTGCAGGACACGGGGGCTGCTGGGTTGCGTGTTGTGGTCCACGATGCGCAGTTCCGCGTCGTCCGCGTAGAGCGAGAGAAGGGACGACGCGTCGCCTTCGAGGGCCCTGCGCAGGGTCTTGCGGTCGAAGGTGGAGCTTGCCGCTGTGCCCATGATGACCTCCTCGGAAGACCCGCGGCCCGCGCGGACGCCGGGCCGTCTCGGCCTCACCTTCGAGCCTGCTCCGCCGCACCGGGCTCGGCAAGCGCAGCCGGACCACTCGTCCCGACGGGAGAGGGCGCCGCCCGACCGTGTCCGAGGGGCGCCGACGGGGCGCCGGCGGAGTCGCTGCGGGCATGATCTCCACTCGATGTATCGTCGCCGCCACCGCTCTCGCCGCCGGGAGCACGGGCCTCGCCGCCCCCAAGGCGAACGCGGCCGACGCCGCTGCCCAGAACGCCGGACAGCTCAACCCGGCCGCCGTCGCGGAGCAGCGCGGCCGCCTGACGCGAGCCCATACGCTCACTCGGCGGTGGCGAGGAACTGCGTCGCCGCCAGCTCCGCGTACAGCGGATCGCCCGTCACGAGTTCACGGTGCGTGCCGACCGCGCGGACCCGGCCCGCGTCCATGACCACGATCCGGTCGGCCATCGTCACCGTGGACAGCCGGTGTGCGACCACCAGCACCGTCGTCGTACGGGCGACATCCGCGACCGTGTCGCGCAGCGCCGCCTCGTTCACCGCGTCCAGCTGTGACGTGGCCTCGTCGAGCAGCAGCAGCCGGGGCCGACGCAGCAGGGCACGCGCGATGGCCACACGCTGGCGCTCGCCGCCCGACAGCTTGGTCCCCCGGTGCCCGACCAGCGTGTCGAGGCCCTGGGGCAGCCGCGCCACCAGTCCGTCCAGGCGCGTCGTCTTCAGCACCCGCGTGACCGTGCCGTCGTCCGCCCCCGGGTTGCCGAGCAGCAGGTTGTCGCGCAGCGAGCCCGAGAGCACGGGCGCGTCCTGCTCCACGTACCCGATGGCGGCCCGCAGCCGGTGCAGCTCCCACTCGGTGACGTCCCGGCCGTCGAGGGCGATCGACCCGGACTCGGGGTCGTAGAACCGCTCGATGAGGGAGAACACGGTGGTCTTGCCCGCGCCGGACGGCCCGACGAACGCCGTCATCCCGCGGGCCGGCACCTCGAACGTCACCCCGTGGTGCACGTAGGGCAGGTCCTCGGCGTACCGGAAGCGCACGTCGGTGAAGGCGAGCGAGGCCGGAGGCGCCTCGTCCGACGGCGACTCGGCGGCACCGGCCGCGGGCTCGGCGGGCAGGCTCAGCGCCTCCTGGATCCGGGTCAGGGCCGCCGCGCCCGTCTGGTACTGGGTGATCGCGCCGACGACCTGCTGGATCGGCGACATGAGGTAGAAGACGTACAGCAGGAACGCGACCAGCGTGCCCACGTCGATCGCGTCCGTCGCCACCCGCGCCCCGCCCACCGCGAGGACCGTGATGAAGGCGACCTGCATCGCCAGACCGGCCGTGTTGCCCGCGGCCGCCGACCACTTCGCGGCGCTCACGCTCTGCCGCCACGACTCCTCTGCCGCGTCGTGCAGCCTGTGCTCCTCCCGGTGCTCGGCGCCCGACGCCTTCACCGTGCGCAGCGCGCCCAGCACCCGCTCCAGCGAGGCGCCCATCACCCCGACCGCGTCCTGCGCCCGCCGGCTCGCCCGGTTGATGCGCGGCACGATGAGACCGAGGACCACGCCCGCGCCCAGGATCACGGCCAGCGTGACCCCCAGCAGCACCGGATCCACCAGTCCCATCATCACCACCGTCGCGACGAGCGTGAGCCCGCCCGTGCCCAGGCCCACCAGCGAGTCGGTGGTGACCTCCCGCAGCAGGGTGGTGTCGGAGGTGACACGGGCCATGAGATCGCCCGGCTCGCTGCGGTCGACGGCCGTGATCCGCAGCCGCAGCAGATACGACGACAACGCGCGCCGCGCGCCGAGCACCACGGACTCGGCGGTGCGCCGCAGCACGTACGAACCCAGCCCTCCCAGCGCCGCGTTGGCGACGACGAGCCCCGACATGACGAGCAGCGCACTTGTGATGGCCCGGTCGTGTCCCAGGTCGCCGATCAGCCCCCGCGCCACCAGCGGCAGCAGCAGCCCGGTGGCCCCGGTGAGCAGCGAGAGCACCGCGCCCAGCAGCAGGGTCCACCGGTGCGGCCGTACATAGCCGAGCAGCAGTCGCCACGGGGGCGCGCCGGTCTCCGTCTTTGCGATGCTCACGGTGCTCCTCGGTCGGGGTACCCGCAAGGGTATGTCGCCGGTCAGCCGCCGTTACTGATCAGTTACGTCTAGGGTCGGGAACTGGACCGAGAGCCGCCGTAGGAAAGGGACAGCACCATGGCGCAGGAAGTTCGCGGCGTGATCGCACCGGGCAAGGACGAGCCGGTACGGGTCGAGACGATCGTCGTCCCGGACCCCGGCCCCGGGGAAGCCGTCGTGCGGATCCAGGCCTGCGGGGTCTGTCATACCGACCTCCACTACAAACAGGGCGGGATCAACGACGAGTTCCCGTTCCTGCTGGGACATGAGGCGGCCGGGGTCGTGGAGTCGGTCGGCGCCGGTGTCACGGACGTCGCGCCCGGCGATTTCGTGATCCTGAACTGGCGCGCGGTGTGCGGGCAGTGCCGGGCGTGTCTGCGCGGCCGGCCCTGGTACTGCTTCGACACCCACAACGCCGAGCAGCGGATGACGCTCACCTCGACGGGGCAGGAGCTGTCCCCGGCGCTGGGCATCGGCGCGTTCGCGGAGAAGACGCTGGTGGCGGCCGGGCAGTGCACGAAGGTCGACGCGTCGGTGGCGCCGCAGGTGGCGGGGTTGCTGGGCTGTGGGGTGATGGCCGGTATCGGCGCGGCGATCAACACGGGCAACGTGGGCCGGGGTGACTCGGTCGCGGTCATCGGCTGTGGCGGGGTCGGGGACGCGGCGATCGCCGGGTCACGCCTGGCGGGCGCTGCGCGGATCATCGCCGTCGACATCGACGACCGCAAGCTGGCCAAGGCCCGGGAGATGGGCGCCACGCACACGGTCAACTCGCGGGAGACGGACGCGGTGGAGGCGATCCGTGAGCTGACGGGCGGGTTCGGCGCGGACGTGGTGATCGAGGCGGTCGGCCGCCCGGAGACGTACCGGCAGGCGTTCTACGCCCGCGACCTGGCCGGCACGGTCGTCCTGGTGGGTGTGCCCACCCCCGAGATGAAGCTGGAGCTGCCCCTGCTGGACGTCTTCGGACGCGGTGGCGCGCTGAAGTCGTCGTGGTACGGGGACTGTCTGCCCAGCCGGGACTTCCCGATGCTGATCGACCTGCACCTCCAGGGGCGCCTGGACCTGGGCGCGTTCGTGACCGAGACGATCCAGCTCGACGAGGTGGAGAAGGCCTTCGAGCGGATGCACGAAGGCGACGTCCTGCGCTCGGTGGTGGTGCTCTGATGGCCGCCCGCATCGAACGACTGGTCACCTCCGGGCAGTTCAGCCTGGACGGCGGGACCTGGGACGTGGAGAACAACGTGTGGATCGTCGGCGACGACCACGAGGTGATCGTGATCGACGCCGCCCACGACGCCGACGCCATCGCCGAGGCGGTCGGGGACCGGCGGCTGACCGCGATCGTGTGCACCCACGCCCACAACGACCACATCGACGCCGCCCCGGCCCTCGCCGAGCGCACCGGCGCCACCATCTGGCTGCACCGCGACGACCTGCCGCTGTGGAAGCAGACCCACCCCGACCGGGACCCCGACGCCTGGCTGCTCGACGGCCAGGTGATCGAGTCCGCCGGCGCGGACCTGCGGGTCCTGCACACCCCCGGCCACGCGCCGGGCGCGGTCTGCCTCCACGACCCGGGCCTCGGGACGGTGTTCACGGGCGACACCCTCTTCAAGGGAGGCCCGGGCGCCACCGGACGTTCCTTCTCCCACTTCCCGACGATCATCGACTCGATCCGCGACCGCCTGCTCACCCTGCCCCCCGACACGCAGGTCCTCACCGGCCACGGCGACGCCACGACCATCGGCGCCGAGGCCCCGCAACTGCGGGAGTGGATCGACCGGGGGCACTGACGGGGCGGACTCTCCTCAGTGAAAGGCGACAAGAGATGTCCGGCTTTCCCGTCACTCTCGAAGGCGACAGCACTCGGGAACCACGAGAACGGAAGGCCGGACATGTCAGGGCCGTTGAAGGACAGGGTCGCGCTCGTCGCGGGAGCGACGCGGGGCGCGGGACGAGGGATCGCGGTGGAACTCGGGGCCGCCGGCGCCACCGTGTACGTCACGGGACGCAGCACCCGCGCGCACCGCTCCGAGTACGACCGGCCCGAAACCATCGAGGACACCGCCGACCTGGTCACCGAGGCCGGCGGTCAGGGCATCGCCGTCCCCACCGACCACCTCGACCCGGCGCGGGTCCGTGCCCTCGTCGACCGGATCGCCCACGACCAGGGACGCCTCGACGTCCTCGTCAACGACATCTGGGGCGGCGAGAAACTCTTCGAGTTCGACGCCCCCGTCTGGGAGCACGACCTCGACAACGGGCTCCGGCTGCTGCGGCTCGCGGTCGAGACGCACGCCATCACCAGCCACCACGCCCTGCCCCTGCTCCTGCGCCACCCGGGCGGCCTGGTGGTGGAGATGACCGACGGCACCGCCGAGTACAACCGCGACACGTACCGCAACAACCTCTTCTACGACCTCGCCAAGGCGTCCGTGCTGCGCATGGCCTTCTCCCTCGGCCATGAACTCGGCCCGCGCGGCGCCACCGCCGTCGCGCTCACGCCGGGCTGGATGCGCTCGGAGATGATGCTGGAGCACTTCGGGGTGAGCGAGGAGAACTGGCGCGACGCCCTCGACCGCGTCCCGGACTTCGCCATCTCCGAGACACCCCGCTACGTCGGCCGCGCCGTCGCCGCCCTCGCCGCGGACGCCGAGGTGGCCCGTTTCAACGGGCAGTCCCTCTCCAGCGGCGGCCTCGCCCGCGAGTACGGCTTCACCGACCTCGACGGCAGCCGCCCGGACGCCTGGCGGTACCTCGCCGACGCGAAGGACGCGGGCGAGCCGGCCGACCCGACCGAATACCGCTGAGGTCAGACCGGGTCCGCCGCCGGAAGCGGTCCGAGCGCCTCGGGGCCGTGGGGGAGGGCCAGATCCTCCCGTACGGCCCCGTAGTACCCCTCACGACCGGCCCGCTGCCGCTCCAGCAGCGCTTCCCAGGTGCCCCCGTCCCGGCTCCCGGAGTTCAGGAACCGCTCCATCTCCCGCAGGACGACGATCCAGGCGCGGGCCCGCTCCACCACCCGAGCGCTGCCGAGCAGCAGCAGCGACTCCCAGTGGGAGTCGACCGCATCCGCCGCGGCGGCCATCACAGGAGCGGCCTCCTCGGGTGTCAGGGGGTGCGGATGCGGATCGCGTCCGAGACCGGAGGCGACCCGGTACATCAGCACCACGGACTTCTTCACCGCCCTCGCGTAGTCGCCGTACACCGCCAGCCGACGCTCCTCCCAGTGCGCCGCCCGCTCGCGCCGGAAACGGGCCCGGTCGCTGCGCACGACCGCCAGGTACGAACCGAGCGCGCCGATCACGACGCCGAGGAGCGCGGGGAGTTGCTGGAGGAAGATCGACATGGGGGGGCACAGTAGCCCCGCGCCGCTCAGCCGACCCGCGCCGCAGCCGAGGCCACCGTCGCCAGGACCCGCTCCATGTCCGCCTCCGTCGTGCGCCAGTTGCTGAACGCGGCCCGCAGCGCGGGCAGCCCGGCGTACACCGTCGGCGTCAGGAACGCCTCGCCCGAGGAGGCGACCGCCTGGGCCAGCGCGTCCACCCGCTCCGGGGTCGGCCGTTCGGCGAGGGTGAAGCAGACGACGTTGAGGCGGACCGGCGACAGCAGGCGCAGCCCGTCCAGCGCGGCCAGACCGTCGCCGAGCCGTTGGGCCAGGGCGACGTTGCGCTCGACGATCTCGCGGTGCCCCGCGCGGCCGTACGCGACGAGGGAGAACCACGCGGGCAGGGCGCGCAGCCGCCGGGAGTTCTCCGGGGTCAGATGGAGGAAGTCGGGTTCGCCCGTGGGCAGGCCGAGATACGGCGAGGCGTTGTGGAAGACCCGCACCTGGAGGTCTTGGCGGCGGGTGAACTGGACGGCCGCGTCATAGGGCACGTTGAGCCACTTGTGCAGGTCGACACAGACCGAGTCCGCCTCGTCAAGGCCGTCGAGCAGATGCGCGTACGCGGGGGACAGCGCGGCGAAGCCGCCGAACGCGGCGTCCACGTGGAGCCAGAAGTCGTGGCGCTCCTTCAGGGCCGCGATCGCCCGCAGATCGTCGAAGTCGACCGTGTTCACCGTGCCGGCGTTCGCCACCACGATCGCCGGCCGCCCCTCCGAGCCGGCCAGGGCGTCCTCGAGCGCGGCCAGGTCGACGGCCTCGCGGTTGTCCGGCAGCACGGGCAGGCGGCGCAGCCGGTCCCGTCCGATGCCCAGTACGGACAGCGCCTTGGCGGTGCTGGAGTGCGGGCTGCCGGACAGGACGTCGACGGGCCCGAGGGCGGCGGCTCCCTCCCGCGAGACGTCCACCCCGAGCCGCTCGCCCAGCCACTCACGGGCGACGGCCAGCCCCACCGTGTTGGACACCGTCGCGCCGGTCACGAATGCCCCGGAGTGCCGCTCGCCCAACCCGAACAGCTCCCGCAGCCAGGCCACCGTCTCCCGTTCCAGAGCGGTCGCCCAGGACCCGGCCGATCCGGACACGTTCTGGTCGTAGGCGCTGGTGAGCCAGTCCCCGGCGACCGAGGCGGGCGTGGCACCGCCCGTGACGAAGCCGAGGTAGCGCGGTCCCGCCGAACCGGAGAAGCCGGGCGCCCACCGCTCGGCGAACCGCGAGAGGGCGCCCTCGGCACCCGTCCCCTCGGCGGGGAGGGCGTACCGGTGGGGCATCTCGTCCAGCCGTACCACGGGACGGTCCGCCAGACCGGTCACCTCCCGGGTGGCGAGGTCCCGGGCGGACTGGAGGAGTTCGGGAAGCCGGTCGAGGTCGTCGGCGAGTGTGGGGTGCATGCGGGGGAGCCTAGGCCGGGCACCGGGGCCGTTGCCTGGTCCAGTTGGTGGAAACTGGACCAATGGAAACCGGACCGACGGAAACAGGCTTCGCCGCCGCGCTCGGAGCCTGGCGCGACCGGAAGGGACCACTGGCCCACGCGCTGTCCGCGGCCGTCCGGGACGCGGTCGTCGACGGCCGCCTGCCCGCCGGTACCCGGCTGCCGTCCGAGCGGGAGCTCGCCCGCACCCTGCGGCTCAGCCGCGGTACCGTCGTCACCGCACTCACCCGGCTGCGGGACGACGGCTGGCTGCACACCCGGCACGGCAGCGGCAGCGTCGTACGACTCCCCGCCCGCCTCACCGAACGCACCACGCCCTGGTCCCTGGACCGCGGTGGAGCGGACGGCGCCGACCTCGACCTCACCCTCGCGGTCACCGCCGCACCGCACGAGGCCTACCTCGCCGCCCTGGACCGCGCGGCCGGGCGCAGCGCCGCCCTGCTCGTCGACTCCGGCGTCGCCACCGCGGGCCTGCCCCGGCTGCGCGAGCTCCTCGCCGAGCGCTACACCCGAAGCGGCCTGTCCACGCGCCCGGAGCAGATTCTCGTCACCTCCGGCGCCCAGGCCGCGCTCACCCTGCTCGTCGACCACCTCCACACCGACCGCAGACGACCGGTGGCCGTGGAGAGCCCCACCTACCCGGGCGCCCTGGCCGTCCTGCGCGGCCGCCGCACCCGTCTGCTGCCGGTGCCCGTCTCGGCGGCCGACGGCTGGGACACCGCGTACCTCACGGCGGCGGTGCGCCGCCGCAACCCCCAACTCGCCTATCTCATCCCCGACTTCCACAACCCCACCGGCGCCCACATGAGCGCCGCGACCCGCGCGGAGATCGCCCGCCTGCCGCTGCCGGTGATCGCCGACGAGACCATGCGCGACCTGGACCTCAGGACCCCGCCCGGCACCGAACCGCACCTGGCCGGCCCCGCTGTGATCCAGGTCGGCTCCGCCAGCAAGATCCTCTGGAGCGGCCTTCGGGTCGGCTGGATCCGCACACGGGCCGATCTCGTACGTGAACTGCGCCACAACCCGCTGCAGGCCCAGCTCTCACCGCCGCCCCTGGAACAACTCATCGCCGCCGAGCTGCTGGGGGGCGGCCTCGACGCCGTACTCGCCGACCGTCGCGAGCGCCTGCGCGCCCAGCGCGACCACCTCGCCGGACTGCTCGACGGGACAGGATGGACGTACACGGTCCCCGGAGGCGGACTGGCGCTGTGGCTGCGCCTCGGAGCGACAGCGACGGCGACGGAGCTGGCCGACCGGGCGGCCGGGCGCGGGCTCGCGTTGACACCGGGCCCGCTCTTCGCCGCCGACCGCGCCACCCTCACCCACCATCTGCGCCTGCCGTTCACGGCGACCCCGGACGTCCTCACCCGCGCCGTCGCCCTCTTGCGCGCCTGCGTCGCCGATGGGTAAGTTCACCGTTTCGTCACAGCCCGTAAAGGCATACAACCGACATCCCCGCACACGGGTCTGGATGTACGAGACCGCAGTACTCACGGAGGACGAAGGGCCCGACATGGGGGACATACGCAGACGAGGTGCCGTCGCACTCGGGATCGCCGGACTGGTCGCACCGCTCACGCTCGCGCTGGGCGCCGCGCCCGCGCAGGCAGCCGGGAGTTGCACCACGCAGGCCGGCCCGTACCAGAAGCAGGTGGAGAAGTTCCTGGGGCGCCCGGTCGACGGCAGGCAGTCGACCGCCGACTGCACGGCGATCCGGGCATTCCAGAACAAGCACGGCATCACGCCCAACATCGGTTACGCGGGGCCGGTCACCTGGGGCGTGATGGACCTCATGAACAAGCAGAAGGCCGTCGGCACCAACCCCAACAGGGACCGCAAGTGCCCGACGAACAAGGGCCGGATCGCCTGCGTCAACCTGACCCTTCAGCTCAGCTGGATCCAGGACGGCGACCGGCTCGTCTACGGGCCGGTGCCGGTGCGCACGGGCCGCGACAAGTACGAGACCCGCACCGGCTTGAAGAAGATCTACTGGCGGCACAAGGACCACGTGTCGAGCATCTACCACGTGCCCATGCCCTACAGCCAGTTCTTCGACGGCGGACAGGCGTTCCACTCGGTCGGCGTCAGCATGTGGAATCCGCCGGGCTCGCACGGCTGCGTCAACATGACGAAGACCGCGGCGAAGAAGTACTGGTCGCTGCTGAGGACCGGCGACGACGTCTTCGTGTACGGCCGCAAGCCGGGCACCTGACGGCACAGGCGCCCGGCCTCGCGCCTCACGCCCCGGGCGCGTCCCCGAAGTCCGGGATCTCCAGCCGGACCCCGCCCTGCCGGGCGGACTCGTGCGCGACGACGCCCGGCAGGGTGTAGCGGGCGGCGACCCACGCGTTCACCGACGGCAGGGTGCGGTTGTTGACCGCGGTCACGAAGTCGTCCACCAGGAAGTGATGGCTGCCCTCGTGCCCGTTGTGCAGGTTGTCGAACTCCCGCGGCAGCCGCGCGCGGTCGTGCACCGGCGCCGAACCCGAGGTGAAGGCGGCCCGCAGCTCCGGCGCGATGTGCTGGAGTGACGGATCGTCAGCAGCCATGGTGGGCTTTGGCTCAAGGAGCTCGCTGATGTCCTGCACGCCCTGCTTGTCCTGCCACAGCGCCACCGTGGCGAGCTGCTCCATGCTCGCCTGAGTCCCGAAGAACCGGAAACGCGACTCCCGGATGTGGGACGGGTAGCCGACCCGCCGGAACTCGTTCGTACGGAACGAGCCGCCGCCCGCCACCTCGAACAGCGCCGTGGCGTTGGAGACGTCGTTGCCGAACTGGCTGACCTCCTTGTCGAAGACACCGTCACCCCGGTCGTCCACGACCCCGATCGCCGACACGCTCACCGCGTGCGTCTGCCAGGCGCCCAGCACCCCGCCCACCGCGTGCGTCGGGTACAGCAGCGGCGGATAGCTGGCGGTCGCCTTCCAGTTCTCCCCGCCGCTGTACTGATACGCCTCGTAGAACCCGAGGTCCATGTCGTGGACGTAGTCGCCCTCGGCGTAGAACAACCGCCCGAACGCGCCCTCCGCTATCTGGTTGCGGGCGTGCACGGTGGCCGGGTTGTACTGGCTGGTCTCGCCCATCATGTACGTCAGCCCGGTCGCCTTGACCGCGTCGATGATGGCCGCGATCTCCTCCGTGGTGATTGCCATGGGGACGGCGGAGTACACGTGCTTGCCCGCGTTCAGGCCCTGGAGCACCAGCGGGCCGTGCGTCCAGCGCTGGGTGAAGATCGCGACCGCGTCGACCTCCGGCGACTCCAGCATGGCCTCGTACGAGGGGAAGGTGCCGGCCAGCCCCTGCGCCGAGGCGAGCTGCTCGGCCCGTTCGGGGAGCAGGTCGGTGACGTACACGTCACTGACGCCGGGGTGGGCCTGGAACAGCGTGGCGAACTGGCCGGAGAACTGGCCGGCGCCGACGATGCCGAGGGAGAACGTCATGTAAGGCGTGTCCTTCACTGGTCGAGTCACTGGTCGAGTCACTGGTCGAGGATCAGGTTGATCTGGTCGGTGGTCTGGTCGAGGCTGCTCACGGACTTGCCGTTGCCGTAGATGGCCTGCATGGCGGGGTGCATCAACGCGAATACGTCCGCTGCGTAGTTGGTGATCGGGTAGGAGAAGGTGGTGAAGTCCTTCTTGTCGGCGACCGGCTTCGTGAACGCCGTGACGTCGATGCCCTTCTTCCTGTACGCGGCCACCGCGGTGTTCGTGCCGTCGGGCGTGGCCGGGAAGACGATGCCGTAACCGCCCACCGTCTTCTGGCAGGCGTCGGACGCCAGGTACTTCACCCACTTCTTCGCGCCCGCCTTGTTGTGGGCGTTCTTGGTGATGGAGTCGGCGAGGCCGTTCATCATCGTGGCCCGCTTGCCCGTCGGGCCGACCGGCGTGAAGGCGGTGCCGACCTTTAGGCCCTTGGTGCCGTAGTACGTCGAGATCATCCAGGCACCGTCGAAGGCGGCGGCGGCCTTGCCCCCGGCGACCTGCATGTTGGCCGGACTGGCGCCGCCGCTGTAGTCCGTGAGCGGGGCCATGTACCCCTTCTTCGCCAGGCCGAAGTACCACTTGATGACGGACTGGAACGTCGTGCTGTCGTACTGGTACTTGGTGCCCCAGCGCTTCTTGTCCGTGTAGGTCCAGCCCGCGGAGGCGGCGAAGTTGCTCCACTGGGTCTGGCCGTCACCGTCCCCGCCGCCGCCCGTGGCGAGGCCGTACACCTTCACATGCTTCTTGTCGAAGCCCGGTTCGTCGCCGCGCCGGCCCTTGGTGTCGACGGTGAGATGGGCGATGGCCTTCTCGAACGTGCCGCCGTCCTTCGGGTTCCAGGACAGGTCGTTGAGCTGCTGCGCGGTCAGTCCGGCGGCGTCGGCCAGCTTCTTGTTGTAGAAGAGGGCCACGGTGTCCCAGTCCTTCGGGGATCCGTAGCGGTGTCCGTCCTCGCCCACCCAGTTGGCGCCGAGCCCCGGCTGATAGGCCGAGTCGTCGATGCCCAGGTCGTCGAGCGGTTCGAGGACCTTGAGGTCGGCGAACTGGCCGAACTTCTGGATGTGGTCGGTGAAGACGTCCGGCTGGGTGCCCGCGATGAAGCTCGCGGTGAGCTTGGTCCAGTAGTCGTCCCAGCCCATCTGAGAGATCTTCACGTCCAGGCCCGGGTTCTCCTTCTCGAAGTCCTTCGCGCAGGCCTGGTAGGCGGGTAGCTGGTTGGCGTCCCACAGCCAGTACGTCACCGTGCCGCCGCCCGCTCCGGCGGTACCGCCCTGGGCGCACCCGGCCACGAGGGACAGTGCCAGCGCCCCGGTCATCGCCGTGACTGTACGAAATCGCATGCCGTCCCCTTACTTGACGCCGGTGAAGCTGATGCTGCTGACGATGCGGCGCGCGAAGAAGCCGAAGAGCACGAGCATCGGGAGGGCGGCGATGAGCGTGGCCGCCATCAGGCCGGACCAGTCGTAGCCGGTCTGCGGGGTCTGTGCCCGGAAGATGGCCAGCGCCACGGTGAGCACCCGCGAACTGTCGCTGTAGGACACCATCAACGGCCAGAAGTAGTCGTTCCAGGCGGTGATGTACGTCAGGACGCCCAGAGTGAGGACTGGGGTCGACGCCATGGGCAGCATCACCCGGAAGAAGATCCGGATCTTCCCGGCGCCGTCGAGCAGGGCCGCCTCCTCGACCTCCCGGGGCACGTTCATGAAGAACTGCCGCAGGAAGAACACCGCGAACGGCGTCATGAACATCGTCGGCAGGGCGATGCCCAACAGGTTGTCCACCAGGCCGAGTTGCTTGATGAGCACGAAGTTCGGCAGCAGCGTGAAGATCGTGGGCACCATCAGCCCGGCCAGGAACAGGCCGAACACCTTGTCCCGGCCGCGCCACCTGAGCCGGGCGAAGGCGTAGGCGGCCATGGCGGAGAAGAAGATCTGGCAGACGGTGATCAGGGTGGACACGACCACGGAGTTGATCAGATAGCGCCAGAACTTCAGTCCGCCGCCCGCGCCGCCCTGGGCGATGGCTTCCTTCGTCGACTGAAGTCCCAGGGCCCGCTCGAAGCCGCCGGTCGTCAGATCGACGGGCAGCGGGTCGCCGGGGTGGGCGGCGAGCGCGCTGTTGGTGGACAGCGCGGTGCGCAGGATCCAGTAGAACGGCAGCAGGGTCACCAGGATGATCACGGCCATCACCGCCCAGGCCACGATCCGGCCGGGGGAGAGGCGACGGCGTACGGGCCGTATGCCCGTCCGCGTTGTCGATGCGGTCACAGCAGCCATGTCGACTCCTTCCGGGTCAGCCGAGGTCGCTCTGACCGGCTCGGGTGAGCCGGTACTGGAGGAAGGTGATCGCACTCAACACGACCAGGAGGGCCACCGACATCGCGGAGGCGTAGCCGAACTGGAAGCGGCCGAAGGCCGATCCGTAGATGTAGTACTGGAGCACGTTGGTGGCGTTGGCCGGGCCGCCCTGCGTGGCGACGGCGACGGTGTCGAACACCTGGAACGAACCGATCACCGTCATGATCAGCACGACCGCGAGCACCGGCCGCAGCAACGGCATGGTGATCCGCCAGAACATCCGCCACTCGCTCGCACCGTCCACCTTGGCGGCCTCGTACATGTCGTTCGGGATGGCCTGGAGACCGGCGAAGAGCAGCAGCGCGGTGTAGCCGACGTGCCGCCAGACGTTGATCAGCGCGATCGTGGGGATCGCCCAGGTCTCGTCCGCGAGGAACGGGACGCGGTCGAGACCGAGCCCGGCGATGATCTCGTTGCCGATGCCGAGCTGGGTGTCGAGGATCCAGAGCCAGACGATGCCGGCGACCACGTTCGACATCAGATACGGCGTGAGCACGATCCCACGCAGCACCGCCGACTGGGTAAGGCGCTGGAGCAGTACGGCGATCGCGAGCGCGGACACCGTCTGCACCCCGATGTTGATCAGCACGTACTCGACGGTGACCTTCATGGAGTCCCAGAAGATCGGATCGTGGACCATCCGGACGTAGTTGTCCAGGCCCACCCACTCCGCCGGGGTCAGCAGGTTGAAGCGGGTGAAGCTGAGATAGATGCCCCGCAGCGTCGGCCACAGGAGGAAGACGACGAAGCCCAGCATGGCCGGGGCGACGAAGACCGCGGCGAGCCGCCCGTCTCCCCGCCCCTCCCGGGCGCCCGCCCGGCTCGTCCTCGGCTTGGTCCGTGCCTCCGTGACGCCGTCCAGGGGGAGACGTGACGGAGGGCTGCTGGAGGCGACGGTCATCGGGAGACTCCCTCGTCTGCGCGGCTCGTCCTCGGGCCACTTACTTTTGTAGCAAAAGAATCCAGGCGTCAAGAGTCCCGCAAACATCTTTTCGGAAGGGTCTCAGGTCGCATACAGTGACCTTGTTACTTTCTTCGCGAAAGAAATAATGTGGGAGTCTGACCTTCATGACCACAGGTGCTGCCAGCTGGCTGCCGCTGAGCCCGGGGGAACGCTCGGTGGCGATCGAGGTGCTCGTCCACGGCCCGTTGTCGCGCACCGAACTCGCGCGACGACTGGACCTCTCGGCGGGCAGCGTCACCCGTCTCACCAAGCCGCTCATCGAGTCCCGCCTGCTCGTCGAGGTCCCCGAGGGGGGCGTCCAGGCGGAGGTGCGCCAGGGGCGCCCCTCGCAGCCGCTCGACGTCGTCGCCGAGTCCCGCTCCTTCATCGGCTTCAAGATCACCGAGGACATGGTGTACGGCGTCGTCACCACCCTCCGCAGCGACATCGTCGCCCGCCACGACCGCCCGCTCACCTCGCACGACCCGGACGGAGTCGTCGACGTGCTGGGCGAGATGACCGCGGAGCTCACCCGCGCCCACCCCGGGCTCGCGGGCATCGGCATCGGCGTCGGCGGCCTCGTCGAGGACCGGTCCGTGGTCGCCGAGTCCCCGTTCCTGCAGTGGCGGGACGTGCCGCTGGCCGCGCTCGTCGAGGAACGCACGGGACTGCCGGTGGTCGTCGAGAACGACGTCGCCGCCCTCGTCGAGGCCGAGACCTGGTTCGGAGCCGGCCGCGACCTGGACCGCTTCGTCGTCCTGACCATCGGTGCCGGCATCGGCTACGGGCTGGTGCTGGGTGGCAGGCGGGTCCCCTGCGCCGAGGAGGACCGCGGCTTCGGCCGGCACTGGATCCTCGACCCCAACGGCCCGCTCACCCCCGACGGCGAGCGCGGCAGCGCCGTCTCACTGCTGACCATTCCCAACATCCGCTACCAGGTCCACGCCGCCACCGGCCGCGACCGGACCTACGAGGAGATCCTCGCCCTCGCCGCGGCGGGCGAACCCATGCCGGCCCGGGTCATCGAGGAGGCCGGCCGCGCCCTGGGCACACTGGTGGCGCAGATCGCCAACTTCGTGATGCCGCGGAAGATCCTCCTCGCCGGAGAGGGGGTCGGGTTGATGGACGTCTCCGGAAAAGTGGTCGAGGACACCATCCGCTCGCACCGGCATCCGCTGGCCGCCCCCGTCGAGTTGGAGACCAAGGTCTCCGACTTCCATGACTGGGCGCGTGGGGCCGCCGTCCTGGCGATTCAGGTGCTGGTGCTGGGCGCCGCGGAGGCGTGAGCTGCGGCGATGAGGAACCGGGCACCGTGGGTTGACAGTTCGACGTGATCAGTAACACGGTCCGAAATGTCCGGATAACTCGACTTTACTCACGTGGCCTTCACTCCGACCCCCGTAAGATTCACACCATGTCCACCACTGTTGAACCCGTCTCCGATCGATCGGCTGCCGAGGTCAACGAGGAGATCCGGGCGCTGTGGCTCCGGTCGGGCGGGACACTGAACGGCGAGCAGCGCGAGGAGTACCAGCGCCTCGTCCTGGAGTGGGCCGCCGCGGCCCCCAGCCGGTGACGGCGGCCTGACAGCCGCCCGATCGGTCGCCGCCCGGCATCGGAGCGCCGTCCCTGGGCACCCCGTAACGGATGGGTGCCCTCCTCGCACTGACCTCGGCTGTCGTCTACGGCATCGTCGACTTCACCGGCGGAATCCTCTCCCGCCGAACCCACTTCGCGACCGTCACCTTCCTCGGCCAGGTGGGCGGGCTCGTGCTCGCCTCCCTGGCCGCCCTCGTCGTTCCCGCCGAGGCCGTCGGTTCCGGCGATCTGCTGTGGGGCGCCCTGTCGGGCGTCGGCAGCGGTGCGGCCATGCACTTCCTCAACCGTGGCCTCAGTCACGGCGCGATGAGCGTCGTCGTGCCCGTGAGCGCCGTCACCTCGGTCGCTCTCTCCGTCCTGTGCGGGGTGGCCCACGGCGACCGCCCCGGCGGTCTGGCCTGGATCGGCATCGCCCTCACGGTGCCCGCGCTGTGGCTGGTCTCCGGGGGCGGGGCGGGGGAGGGTGGCGGTACCCGGGACGGTCTCCTCGCCAGTCTCGGGGGCGCCGTGCAGTACCTGGCCCTCGCCCAGGCTGGCCCGGCCGCCGGGCTGTGGCCGCTGGCTGCGGGACGCGCCGCCGCCGTGCTCGTGCTGCTGCCGACCGCGGCGCGGCACGCCAGGCGCACGTCAGTGGTGTGCGGCACGCAGGCGGTGGCGGTCGGGGCCGGGGCGGCGCTCGGTCTCACCCTGTACCAACTCGCCACCTACCAGCAGATGCTGGCGGTGGCGGTCGTGCTCGCTTCCCTCTACCCCGCCCTCCCCGTGATCCTCGGGCTGGTTCTGCTGCACGAACGCGTCAGCCTGCGGCAGGTCCTGGGGCTGTCGGGCGCCGCGGTGGCCACCGTACTGCTGACCGTGGGGTGAGCGGTCAGCTCCAGGTGGCCGAGTAGTAGCGGCGGTAGGCGTTGCGGTCCTTCTCGGCGCGGATGTACCGGGTGGCCACCAGGGCGACCAGGCTGCCCGCGATGACCAGCAGCCCGGGGCCGACGTTACGGGGGTCCGTGATCCGGGCCGCGAGGGACTCGCTCGTGCCCGTCACCGGGGCCGACGAGCCCGGCGAGGCCGCGCCCGGGGCGATCGCGCTCTGCGTGGCGGAGGCGGACGGCGCCGGGCCACCGGTCGGCGCGGCGCCCTGGCCGGCGGCCTGCGCCGACACGATCAGCTTGACCCGCAGCGCGGTCAGCGCCTTGGTCACCGGCTGGAAGAACGTCGTACCGCCGACCTTGCAGTCGCCGCTGCCGCCCGAGGTCACCCCGAGCGCGATGCCCTCCGAGAACAACGGCCCGCCACTGTCCCCGGGTTCGGCGCACACGTTCGTCTCGATGAGCCCGCTGACCGTGCCCTCCGGGTAGTTCACCGTCGCGTTGAGCCCGGTCACCTGGCCGTCGCGCAGCCCGCTGGTGCTGCCGCTGCGGAACACCCGCTGCCCCACGGCCGGATCGGCGGCGCCGGTGATCCGGATGCCCTTGTTGTTGCCGATGGACACGACGTCGGCCCCCTTGCCGGCCTCACCGTCGTCGTACTGGACGAGGGAGAAGTCGTCCCCGGGAAAGCTTCCGCCGACCGTCTTGCCCAACTGCTGACTGGCGCGGTTGTCCGCGAACCAGATCGAACCCGTGGGGCCGCAGTGCCCGGCTGTGAGGATGTAGTCGGTCTTGCCGTCCGTCACATTGAAGCCCGCCGAACAGCGTCCGCCCGTCGACAGGATGGGCTCGGCGCCGTTGAGGCGCGTCGTGAAGGTGCCCTCCTTGCGCTCCATCCGCACGAAACTGCCGATGCCCGACGCCACCTGCGTCATCCTCGACCAGTCGTCCGTCGAGACGGTGCTGTCGCCCTGCACCACGATCTGGTTGGTCTTGTAGTCCATCACCCAGGCCGTGCCCGGCACCCGCGGAGCCGAACGCAGGGTCGCCGCGGCGGATTTGAGTTCGTTCATGCTGTGGCCCACGACCTTGGCCTGGGCCCCCGCCTTCCGGACCTGGGCGGCCGTCTCCTCGTCGGTGACGGCGACGACCGGCCGTCCCTCGGTGTCGACCCAGCTGCCTGCCGTACGGGCCGTACCGAGCCGGGACACGAGCTCCGCGCCGGTGCTCCCGGCCGTCTGCGTGGAACTGAACGGAACGGCGGGGGAGCCGGATGTCTCGCTCGCCATGGCCTGCGTGACCATCAACCCCCCGAGGAGGACTCCGCCGACTGCCGCCAGCCGTGTCACTCGCCGGACGATCCGTCGTCGTACGTGCCTCATGAATGGCTCCCGAGCCCTGAACGTGCGGTGTCAACACCGCGAGGCCCTCCGGTCGTTGAGCGCCCTTCTTTTCATACGGGTCAGAAGCCGACGGTGTTCACCGCTGGACGATCACGCCGTCATCTCCGTCCGACACCCGGTGCCCCCGTCCGCGTCGGTGTCCGTCTCCTCTCCCGCCGGGCCGAGCCGTGTCCAGCTGGACACATCGCCCCATACGGACGTCGTGCCGACGTACGGGCGCAGGAGGGCGGACAGGGCCGGATCGCCGTGGCCGTTCAGCTCGTCGGAGGCGATCTTGCGGGCGATGCCGGCCAGGAAGTCGGCGAGTTGCACCCGCGGGTCCTCCCGGGCGACGACGAGCCGGAATCCGGCCAGTCGGACGCCGTGCAGCCGGGCCGTCTCCTCGATCCAGGCGATCCGGTCCGGCGTCAGCATGTTCTGCCGGTCGTGCACGAGGGTCACCGGCCGCCCGCCGGAGCTCCAGTGCGCGGCCGTGCGGACGATCGCCGGGAGCAGGGGATCGAGGACGGGAATCAGGGGGGCCGGTCCGTTCGTGATGCGGGCGCGGTACGAGACCCCCCGGGAGCGGGTTTCCGCGAGCCGTCCCAGGATGACGGCGGGGTCGGAACCGGAATGCTCGCCCTGCAATGAGTCCACCGTCCGGAACAACGCGTCGACGGCTGCGCCGGGATCGCCGTTGAAACGCACCCGCAGCAATTGGTTGGCGGCTTCGAGGAATTCCCTCCACCGCCCCTCCCCGAAGGTCCGCGGCCCCGTCCGATACAGGGCGACTGCCGCCGTTCCGTCGCCCAGCAGCAGGTCGACGGCCCGGTCCACGATGTAGAAGGCCTTCTCGGTCAGATGCACATGGGCGTGGTCGTGGAGCGGCCCGGAGGGCGAAAGGAACCATTCCAGGACGGCGCGGTGTTTCTCCCGCAGCAGATGATTCGCCTTGTACTCCTCGGCGGGGGAGCGGATTCGCTCGCGGATCTCGCGCAGTTGCGCGGCGGCGAATTCCACGGGCAGCCGCACACTCGCGTGCGCGAACACGTCGGTGTTCCCGCCGGTGAGGTTCTCGCCGTCGGATCCCGACTCGTCGCAGGCGACGTCCAGTTCGTTCACGCGCTGCCAGGTCACACCGGGCCCCCTGTCCTGTGCTCCGAGACCAGCATCCCGCACGAGGAGCCCGGCGGGCCGGGGATTTCCTGGCGCGCGGCCGCCGCACGAGCCGTTCGTGAGGAGCTCGTCAGGAACGTGTGGCCTCCGCGCAATGTTCCAGCCATGTATTGACATGCGGCTGAAACCGTTCGTAGCTTGGGCGCCTCGATTTAGATTCGTGAAGAGAGTTCACGGATATGAACGGAGTGAGTCCATGGGGCATCGCCGACGACGTCGCCGCCTGGTCGCCACGCTCGCCGTCACGGGGCTGATGTTCGGAACGGCCGCATGCGGCTCCGGTTCCGGCAGCGCGGGCAGCAGCGACCCGAACACCCTGGAGGTCTGGACCCGGAGCAACCCGGACGACGCCGCCACCTACGAGCGGGTCTTCGCCGCCTTCACCAAGAAGACCGGCATCAGGATCGACTACCAGCCGATCATCAACTTCGACCAGCAGCTCCAGAGCCGCGCGTCCACCAAGGACCTGCCCGACGTGATGATCAACGACACGGCGCTGATGGGCAGCTACCAGAGCCAGGGGCTGCTGAAGCCGATCGACCCGGACGGCATCGCCGGTCACGACCAGATCGACGCCAAGACCTGGGCCTCCACCGTCGGCATCGACGGCAAGCACTACGGCATCCCCTACTCCCGCCAGGCCATGACCCTGATGGTCCGCAAGGATTGGCGCGAGAAGCTCGGTCTGCCGCAGCCGAAGACCTGGCAGGACATGCTCACCCTCGCCAAGGCCTTCGCCACCCGTGACCCCGACGGCGACGGCAAGAAGGACACGTACGGCATGGTCGTCCCGGGCAGCGCCCAGAACGGCTACGCCGCCTGGTGGGGAGCCAGCTACCTGTGGCAGGGCGGGGCGCGCATCGTCGAGCGCACCTCCGACGGCGGCTACAAGCCCGTCATGGACTCACCGGCCGCCGTGCGCACCGTCACCTGGCTGAAGGACAACCTGTTCTGCGGTGACAACGGTGTCATACAGCCCGGCGCCCTGACCGCCATCACCGGCACCGCCACCAACTTCCAGGACGGCAACGCCGGCATGTACCTCACCGGCCCCTACAACATGACCACGTTCGACCAGACGATCGGCAAGGACAAGTACGAGGTCCTGCCCGCCCCCGCGGGCCCGGCCGGCAACGAGGTCCTCGCCGACGGCGAGAACGTCTACTTCGGCGCCCGCACCGGCAAGACCGAGCAGGAACAGGCCCTCGGTGCCTTCCTCGTCTCGCCCGAGGGCCAGCGCCTGGCCATGACCGGCGGCGAACACCAGCCCGTCGTCCGCATCCCCGTCAACACCACGCTGGACGCGGCGAAGGTCCGAAACGACCCGCGCTGGGGCGTGGTGCAGAAGGCTTACGAGAACGACTCCGTGGTGTTCCCCAACGCCCCCGACTTCGCTCCCGTCAAGCAGGACACCGCCGACGCCCTGAACGCCCTGTTCACCTACTGCGGCAGCGACGTCCGCTCCGGTCTCAAGGAACTCAACGACACCCTCGCCGGCGACCTCAAGGACCAGGACCTGTTGAAATGACCGCCACCGTGACCACCCCCGGGGCACGCAGAACTCGGGTCCTCAGCAAGAAGGCGCTGCTGCCCTGGGTCTTCCTCGCCCCCGGCCTGCTGCTCGCCCTGGTCTTCAAGTTCCTTCCCATGGGCAAGGGCGTCTGGCTCAGCTTCTTCAAGGTCCGGCCCTTCCTCGGCGACCAGTGGGTCGGCCTGGACAACTACACCCGGGTCCTGACCGACCATCGCTTCCTCGACGCCATCGGACACACCCTCCTCCTCGGCATCGGCCAGTCCCTCGGCGCCATCGCCGTCGGCTTCCTGCTCGCCCTGCTGCTGGAGGGCCAGGCCCGCACCCTGAAGATCGTCCGCACGGCCGTCTTCCTGCCCGTCGTCACCGCCACCGCCGTGGTCGGAGAGCTGTGGCGGCTGCTGTACTACCCGACCTCCGACGGCCTGATCAACCACGCCCTCGGCTTCCTCGGCCTTGGGCCGGTGCAGTACCTCGACAACCCGAACACCGCGCTGTGGGCGACGATGGTGATGAGCGTCTGGATGCTCGCCCCCTACAACATGGTGATCATCCTCGCGGGACTCGCCGGCGTGGACCGGACGCTGTACGAGGCCGCGGCGATGGACGGCGTCTCCCTGTGGCAGCGGCTGCGGTACATCACCCTGCCCGCCATCCGCCCCGCCCTCGGCATCGTCCTCACCCTCGCGGCCATCCGCGGCCTGCGGGTCTTCACCGAGGTCTACGTCCTCACCGGCGGCGGCCCGGCCGGCTCCACCGAGGTGTGGATGACCCGCGCCTACACCCTGGGCTTCACCCGCAACGACATCGGCGGCGCCTCCGCGGCCTCCGTGGTGCTGCTCTGCGTGACGCTCCTGCTGACCGTGACGGTCAACTACTTCCGCAAGAGGGGAGACGTGCGATGACGGCACCCGCCATCGACCCGATCCGGACACCGGTCCCGACGACGGTCGACAAAGCGACCCAGGAGCGGCGCACCACGCCCGCCCGCTTCGACACCGCCCTCGGCTGGAACGACCGGCCCGGCGTCTCCTGGGCCCTGCGGATCCTGCTCTGCGCGATCGCCCTCGGCATCTTCGCCGCGCCCTTCCTGACCATCGTCTCCGGCGCCTTCACCACCCACGCCAGCGGCTCGTCCCTGTCGTTCCTGCCGCACGACAGCACCCTGCAGAACTTCAAGGTGGCGGGGGAGCGCGGCATCTGGGACTACTTCACCAACTCCCTCGTCATCGCGGGCGGCGCGCTGCTGCTCCAGCTCGCGGTGTCCGTGCTCGCCGCGTACGCGCTGGCCCGGCACCGGTTCCGCGGCCAGGCCCTGATCCTGACTCTGTTCATGCTCACGATGATGCTCCCCGAGGAGGTCATCGCCATCCCGCTCTCCCTGGTCCTCGGCCACGTCCCCGTGGTCGGCGTCGACCTCAAGGGCACCGCGTGGGGCGTGATCCTGCCGCTCGGCGCCTGGGGCTTCTCCGTGATGCTGCTGACCGAGTTCATGAAGGACATCCCCACCGAGATCGAGGAGGCAGCCCGCCTCGACGGCGTCGGCGAGTTCCGGATGCTGTGGCAGGTCGTCCTGCCGCTGTGCAAGCCCGCCCTCGGCGTGGCCGGCGTCCTCGGCTTCGTGATGATCTGGGACCAGTACCTGCTGCCCCTGATCGCCGCCAAGGACCCCACCGACTACACCGTCACCGTCGCCCTGTCCATCCTGCGCACCGACCCCGAGGTCGGCTCGGGCGTGGTCCTGGCCGGCGCGGTCATCGCCCTCGTCCCCAGCCTGATCGTCTACCTGCTCCTCCAGCGCTCGCTGGTCGCCGGCATCGCCGCCGGCGCCACCAAGGGCTGATCCCGACCCCCACCCGTGAGGGAGACATGAAGTTCCAAGGAGTGCTGTTCTTCCCGGTCACGCCGTTCTCCGCGGACGGCTCACTGGACGAGGAGCGGCTCGCCCGGCACATCGAGTCCGGTGTCGCGGCCGGCGCGGGCGGCGTGTTCGTCGCCTGCGGCACCGGCGAGTTCCACGCCCTGACGCCCGAGGAGATCGAGCGGGCCACCCGTGTCGCCGTCGAGACGACCGCCGGACGCGTTCCCGTGCTCGCGGCCGCCGGCGGCCCGGCCCCCGTCGCTCGCGACCAGGCCGGCCGGGTGGCCCGTGCCGGCGCCGACGGCGTCCTGCTGCTGCCGCCGTACCTGGTGACCGCACCCCAACCGGGCCTGGTGCGCTACGTCGAGGAGGTCACCGCCGCCACCGACCTTCCCGTCGTCTTCTACCAGCGCGGCACCGCCCGGCTTACCGGGACCACGGCCGCGGAGATCGCCGCCCTGCCCCGGGTCGTCGGCCTCAAGGACGGCATCGGCGACATCGAGCGCATGCACCGCATCGTCCGGGCGGTCCGCGCCGTGCCGGGCACCGAGGACTTCCAGTTCTTCAACGGCCTGCCCACCGCCGAGATGACCGCCCCCGCCTACCAGGGAATCGGCGTCGGCCTCTACTCCTCCGCCGTGTTCGCCTTCGCCCCGGAGATCGCCCTCGCCTTCCACCGCGCGCTCGCCGGCGAAGACGACACCCGGGTGACCACCCTTCTCGACGAGTTCTACGGCCCCCTCGTCGAACTCCGCGACGAGGTCCCCGGATACGCCGTGTCCCTCATCAAGGCCGGAGTGACTCTCCGCGGCCTCGACGTGGGCGGCGTACGGGCCCCCCTCGTCGACCCCACGCCGGAGCACGTCGCCCGGCTCGCGAAACTCATCGACCACGGCCTGGAGGTGGCCCGCGCATGAGCACCCCCACCACCCGGATCCGGGAACTGATCGTCACCCCCATCGCCTTCTCCGACCCGCCGCTGCTCAACTCCAACGGCGTCCACGAGCCCCTCGCGCTGCGGATCGTCCTCCAACTCGTCCTGGAGGACGGCACGGTGGGCCTCGGCGAGTCGCCCGGCGGCGAGGCGCGTCTCGAACGGCTGCTGACCGCGGCCAAGACGGTCGTCGGCATGGACGTCTTCGACACCACGGCCGTCGCCGCCGCGATCGACGCCGCCCTGCTGCCCACCGTGCCCAGCTCCCACGAACGCGGCTGGACCACCTCCGCCGTGGAGGTCGCCTGCCTCGACGCCCAGGGCAAACTGCTCGGCCGTCCGGTCAGCGACCTGCTCGGCGGCACCGTCCGTGACTCGGTGCCCTTCGCCGCGTACCTCTTCTACAAGTGGGCCGAGCACCCCGCCCTCGACGGCCGCCCCGCCATCGGCGACGACTGGGGCGAGGCCCTGGACCCGGCCGGGATCGTGGAGCAGGCCCGGCTCATGCAACAGCGCTACGGCTTCCGGTCGTTCAAGCTCAAGGGCGGGGTCTTCCCGCCGGACGAGGAGATCGCCGCGATCAGGGCGCTCGCGGAGGCCTTCCCCGGCCAGCCGCTGCGCCTGGACCCCAACGTTGCCTGGACCGTGGACACTTCGGCATACGTCGCCCGTGAACTGGACGGTGTACTGGAGTACCTGGAGGACCCCACCCAGGGCATCGACGGCATGGCGCAGGTGGCCGAGCGGTCGCCGCTGCCACTGGCGACCAACATGTGCGTGATCGCCTGGGAGCATCTGCGGCCCGCGATCGGGCAGAACGCGATCCAGGTGCTCCTCACCGACCACCACTACTGGGGCGGGCTGCGCCGCACCAGGGAACTGGCCGCCGTGTGCGAGGCGTTCGGGATCGCGCTGTCCATGCACTCCAACTCGCACCTGGGCATCAGCCTCGCCGCCATGACCCACGTAGCCGCGGCCATCCCGAACCTCGACCACTCGTGCGACACCCACTACCCGTGGAACTCGGCCGACGACGTGATCGTCCCCGGCGTCCTGGAGCTGCGCGACGGGGAGGTGAAGGTCCCCACCGGCGCCGGCCTCGGTGTGGAACTCGACCACGACGCCCTGGAGCGGCTGCACCGGCGCTACCTCGACTCAGGGATGCGCGGCCGCGACGACACCGGCTACATGCGGCGGATCCAGCCGGAGTACGAACGGCTGTTGCCTCGCTGGTGAGAGCGGGCTTGACTAGACTGCCGGACATGGACGACACCGCGCTGGACCGGCTCGCGGCGGGCAAGTACCTGCTGATCACCAGCTACCGGAAGAACGGCACGAGCGTGCCCACCCCGGTGTGGGTGGTGCGCGACGAGGACGCCCTCGGCGTCTGGACGGCCGCGGACTCCTGGAAGGCGAAGCGGATCCGGGCCCGCGGCGATGTCCTCGTCGGCCCGTGCGACGTACGGGGCAACCCCACCGGCGAGCAGGTCCCGGCCACCGCCGAGATCTGCGACGCGGCCACCACCGCCCACTACCGCACGCTCGTGGCACGCAAGTACGGCATCCTCGGCCGGCTGACCCTCCTCGGCAGCCGACTGCGCCGCGGGACCGAGGGGACCGTGGGTGTTCGTGTGCGGCTGACATGAGAGAGGGGGCACGGACCCAGTGGTCCGTGCCCCCTCTCGGCAGGCTGGGGCTACGACGCGTCCAGCACCGTACCCGTCAGCTCGGGCCCGCCCTCCTCCGGCTCACCCGACATGTCGTCGATGTGCCGGAAGCGCACGGACTCCACGGGCTCCGTCACCCGGTCCGTGACCGTGGGCAGCGAGATCTCCGCACTGGTCTGCCCGGCCGGGACGGCCGTCCCCACCGACAGCCAATCCACCTTCGACAGCGGGCGCTCCGGGTCCGGGGACTCGCCGGTCGCGTCGGTGAACCACTGCGGGTCGACGTCCTTGGTGGACAGCTCGGTACCGTTCGACACCGGTGCCACGACGAACGAGGTGTACAGCTCCACGTCCGCGGCCTTGGACAGGGTCACCCGCCAGGTCAGCGGCTTGCCCTCGGTCACCCGGTCCGCGACCGGCGCCACGGCCACCTTGGGCATCGGGTCGTCGTTCAGCACGGCGACCCCACCGTGGTGCGCGCCGACCACGGCACCCCGGACCGCCTTCACCAGCACACCGTGGTCCATGTCGTAGGAGAAGCGCGTGTTGCCCTTCACCCGCACGGAGACGTCGATGCCCTGGCCACCCGGCCGCACGGCCACCAAACGGTCCTTGGCCTGACCGGTCGTCGGGTCGACGACGTACAGCCGAACCTTGCCGCTGCCCCGCCCCGACACCTTCACCGGAACCCGGTACGTACGGACACCCGAGTCGCCCTCCTTGACCGTGGCGCGGCCGATGTCGACGCGCGGCAGCACGGCCTCCTTGACGGCCGGAGTGCCCGGGCGCCAGCCCCAGGCGTCCATCAGCCACGCCTGGCCCTTGCGCGAGCGGGGTGTCAGCTCCAGCGTCTTCACGTGCCGCAGATCGAAGCCGTGCAGCGCGGCGGCCGCGAGCGGCACCCGCACCTCACGCGCCCAGTACGACGAGGTCCGGTCGCTGCCCGGCAGCCCGTCCACCGTGACCCGGCCGAGCGCGGCCCGCTTGCCGGAGGCGTCGGTGACGGACACGTCCAGCTGCGTCCCGGTGCTGTTCGGCGGCACGAAAACGCGCAGCGCGAGGTTCTTCGCACCGGCCAGGGAGAGCGGAGTCGCGGGCTTGACGCGGACCGCGGAGCCGGGCGAGGACCAGCGCAGCGCCACCGCGCGGCGCCCGGTCTCCCGCCCGGTCTCCCACATCGCGAAGTGCGGCGACGACCCGGATACGTTCTCGCCCAGGCAGGCGGTCGCCGGAGCGGGGTCCACGGCCGAGCAGAGCCGGCCACCGGTCACCGTGACCGGCCCGTCGGGCAGGAAACCGCCATGGCGGTTGGCGCCGACGGCGTGCGTGAGGACGCGCGCCGGGTCGGCCGAGGGGGCCCGCCGGCCCGTGCCGTCGAGCAGTTCGCGCGCCCGGTCGTCACCGCCCACGAACAGCCGGGCCGCGGCCGCGATGTACGTGGAGCCCGCCTTGTGCTGCTGGTCGGCGGTCAGCCGGGTCCGGGTGCCCTTGGAGCAGACCGGGTCCGGCTCCTGCTCGTCGTCGTAGAAGTCGTCGGCGGCGGGCGCCACGGCCTGGCCGGGAGTCCACTCGGTGTTGAAGAAGTTGTGGTTGGCGCCGACCATGTAGACCGCGCTGTGCAGCGCCGCTCCACGGCTGACCCCGCGGGTGCCGTCGACGAAGACCTCGCCCTGGAGGTCGGAGACGTCGCCGTCGCAGCCGGGGAGGATCGTCGCGGAGGGCACGTCGGCGACCGGATTCTGGCCGAAGATCGTCGGTCCGATCAGCACGGTGCCGCGCACGTGCCAGCGCACGGGGCCGCGGTAGCCGTCCTGGGCGGCCGGTGCCGGGTAGAGGCTGTCCATCGCGGCCCGGTTCACGCCCTCGCCGCCGCGCGAGTGCCCGACGAGCAGGACGCGGGACAGGTCGGCCTTCGGGGCGTTGCGGACGACCGCCGGCGCGCCGGACGGGCGGGCGGCCCAGTCGGCCCAACGGGCCAGGTGCTGCCGTACCAGGGACGACCGGGCCTGCGCGCCGCTGTCCGGGGCGTCCCAGTCCTGGCCGTTGATGCCGTTGGCCGAGATCGACACCGTCATGTACCCCTGGGACGCCAGGAGTTGCTGGTCCCGCAGGTAGCCGCGGTAGCTCGGGATCTGCTTCTCGCCGGTCTTGCAGGGCCAGTTGCCGCTCACGTCGTCACCCTTGTAGCAGGTGACGTGCCGGCCGTGCAGGAACAGGGCGAGCGGACGCTTGCCGGTGGCCCCCTTGGGTGCCACCACGACGGCCTTCATCTCGACCTTGGACGGGAAGTCGGGCAGCTTCACGGAGTCGAGGGTGTACTCGCCGGTCGTCGTACGGAACGACCCCGGCTTGCCGGGGTCGACGGCGCCCGCGGGCAGCTGGGCTGGTGGCTGCGCGGCGGCCAGGGAGTCGCGTTCGCGCGGGGCGGCGGTCTTCTCCCCGGCGTCGAGCCGACGCCCGGACGCCAGGACCTGAAGGTCGGTCAGGTTCGTGGCGTGGACGTCGTCGAGGTTGAGCCGGAAGGTCCGGCCGTCCGTCTGCGGTGCGGGAACGCCCAGCAGGCGGCCCGCGGCATGGAACTCCACACGCGCGTCCCCCATCGGCACGCGCTCCGGCGCGCGCCAGACCAACTCCCGCGCCTCACCCTCGCCGGTGATCCGCCAGCCCGGCGGAAGCCCGCCCCGGCCATCGTCCACCTTCGTCAACGGCGCGCCCCCGGGAGGCTGTTCAGCCTGCGCCAACCCTGGCGACGCCGCCAGGGCCGCCAGTACCGCCACGGCGGTGACACTTATTCGCCGGGCACGGATCAATGGTCCCCTCCTCGATCCCTGAGCGCGGGCGGCCCCGTCGGTCCCGGGGGTCCTCACGCGTCCCGGATGACGGTGAAAGACCCCTGTGGGTTGCCTGTGAGGAGGAAACAGGCCGGGTGGCACCGACGTGATCGAGCCAAGGCGGGGCGCCGTGCCGTCAGTGTCGACGGAGTCAGCGCCAGGCGCGGTACGGCTCGTCCAGCAGCTGGAAGACCGGCTCGCCGCGGACCGGGTCCTTGACCGTCGACAGGCGTACCCGGTCACCGCTGTGGATGCCGATGGGCGGGCCCATGACCCGGCCCCGCACCACGAAGCCCTCGGTCATCTCGACGAGCGACACGTTGCGCGCGGCCGGGGTGTTGCGGTGCACGACGGTGGAGTGGCGGACCGTGCCCGTGCCCTCGCTGCGCTCCGTGCGCAGGTCGCTGCCGCGACACACCGGGCAGAGCACCCGGTGGTACATGGCGGTGCCGCACCAGGTGCAGCGCTGGAAGAGGATCGCGTCCGACGTCGAAGCCGGCGTCAACGCGGGGGCCGAGGCGGGGGCCGAGGCGGAGAACGAGCCCCGGGCCAGGGGATCTAGGAGGGCCGTCGCGGAACCGGCTGCCTGCTGAACGGCGCTTCCTGAGCGGTGGTACACGCTGGTCAACTCCCTGCGCTCGGGCGGAAATCGCGCGTGCGCGGCTCACCCGTGCACGCCTGTGCCCGGTTCACCGTGCCACCGTGCACGGGCATCAGAGTATGGCACTCAGTGCCACTCGTAAAGGCACTGCGTTCCCCGAAGTTCCCTGAGTGCCGAGGTTCCCGAGGCTTCCGACGTCCCCCGGAGTTTCTCCGGATCGAGCGGTGATCAGGCCCGCCCCAGCGCGGTCTCGACCTCCTGCACCACCCGCCACAGCGGTGCCTCGCGTCGGGTGACGACCACGACCACGTCGTCGGGTCGCTCGCCGGTGATCGAGGCCACGCGCACCGGAGCCGCGCCGAAGGCGGACTGCACATAGCCCAGCGCGTGGTCCACCGTGGCGCCGGCGTCGCCGCGCCCCTCCGAACGCAGCCAGGAGCGGAGGGCGTTGTTGTGGGCGGCCACCACGGCGGCCGCGATCACGTCCGCCCGCAGGTTCCCGTCGGCCCGGCCGATGAAGCGGCCGCGCAGGTACTCGGCGAGGGCCCGCTCGTAGCGCCACACCACCGACAGCTCGTACGCCCGCAGTCCGGGCACCTTCTTGGTCAGCCGGTAGCGCTGCACGGAGAAGCCCGGGTTCTCGGCGTACATCCCCAGCACCAGGCGGGCCGCGTCGCACACCCTTCGCACCGGCTCGTGCCCCTCGTCGCTCGCCGCGAGGAAGTCCGTCATGTCGGCGAGGCAGCGTTCGTGGTCGGGGAAGACCACGTCTTCCTTGGAGGGGAAGTAACGGAAGAAGGAGCGCCGTCCGACGCCGGCGAGCGCCACGATGTCGTCGACGGTGGTCCGCTCGTAGCCCCGCTCCAGGAAGAGCTGGAAGGCCGCCGCGACCAGGGCGTCCCGCATGGGCGGCTTGGTGGACGCCGCCTCGGCGCCGCTGCTGGAGCTCATGGACGTGAACGTAGCACCGGAGAGACAACGATGGCACTCAGTTCCCTCGAAGCCGAGGATCGGGGGAACTGAGTGCCCTTCGTTGCTCTTCATTGCCCTTCATGAAACGGGGGTCGAGGTCAGAGCCGCTCGGCCGCCTCCACCACGTTGGTGAGCAGCATGGCCCGGGTCATCGGCCCGACACCGCCCACCGGCGGGGCGTACGACCCGGCGATGCCGCTCACGTCGGGGTGGACGTCGCCGAGGATGCCCTCCACCGTCCGGGTGAGGCCCACGGACAGGACCGTCGCGCCCGGCTTGATCCAGTCCGGCGTGACCAGGTGCGCCACACCGGCCGCCGCCACGACGACGTCGGCCACGCGTGTGTGCGCCGCGACGTCCTGGGTGGCCTCGTGGCACAGGGTCACCGTGGCGTGCTCGGTGCTGCGGGTCAGCATCAGGCCGAGCGGGCGGCCGACCGTGATCCCGCAGCCGATGACGCAGAACTGCTGGCCGGTGATGGCCACGTGGTTGCGACGCAGCAGGTCGATGATGCCGCGCGGGGTGCAGGGCAGCGGCGCGGGTATGCCCAGCACCAGACGGCCGAGGTTCGCCGGGTGCAGCCCGTCGGCGTCCTTCGCCGGGTCGATCAGCTCCAGCACGGCGTGGGTGTCGATGTGCGCGGGCAGCGGCAGCTGGACGATGAAGCCGGTGCACGCCGGGTCGGCGTTGAGGCGGAGCACCGCGGCCTCGACATCGGCCTGGGAGGCGGTGGCGGGCAGCTCCACCCGGATCGAGGCGATCCCGACCTGCGCGCAGTCGCGGTGCTTGCCGCCCACGTAACTGCGGCTGCCGGGGTCGTCGCCGACCAGGATGGTGCCGAGGCCGGGGGTGACGCCCCGGTCCCTCAGCGCCTGGACGCGCAGGGCGAGTTCGTCCTTGATGTCGGCCGCGGCGGCCTTTCCGTCAAGCAGTGTTGCGGTGGTCACGGGAGTCGCGAACCCTTCGGGAGACTCGGGAGAAGACTCGGAGGAGGACGCGGAGAAGATCCGGGAGAGGACGACGCTGTCCGGGACCCGGCGCGCACGCCCCGGCCCTCGATGTGCCATCGTACGGCCCACGCCGGCCCGACCCCGCCCGCGAAGTAACCTTTCGCCGCGGGAAGCGCACAGTGCCCGGCCACACCGAGCCCGCCCCCTGTGCCCGCCGCCCGTCCACCGTGCCCGTCGGTCCACCGAGCCCACACGGATCCCCGCCCGCCGCGCCCGTGTGCACGGCCCGACCGCCGTACCCGTCCGTCACCGGGCCGGCCGCCCGCCCACCAGACCCGCTCGTCCAACGAATCCGCTCGTCCAACGAATCCGCTCGTCCAATGAACCCGCTCGTCCAATGAACCCGCTCGTCCAATGAACCCGCTCGTCCACCCCGGCCGGCGGTCCACCCCGGCCGGCGGTCCACCGCGCCCGCGCGTGACCCCGCCCCCGCGCGTGACCCCGCCCGCCGTGCCCCGCCCATCGCACCTCGGAGGAGCCCCCCGCATGACCCGCCGCCCCCGCCTTCTCTACGTCACCGACCTCGCGTACCAGGCCCGCGGGCGCCGCTACTGTGACGAGGACATCCACCTCACCGCCCGCCTTCGCGAGGACTTCGACCTGGCGCTGTGCCACCCGCTCGACGCGGCCGCCCTGATGGACGCCTACGACGCCGTCGTCGTCCGCAACAGCGGCCCCGTCCTCACGTACCAGGCACAGTACGAGGACTTCCGTGTGCACGCGGTCCGCAGCGGCACCCGGGTCTACAACCCGCTCACCGGCAGGGCCGACATGGCGGGCAAGCAATACCTCCTGGACCTCAGCGCCGAGGGCAGGCCGGTGATCCCGACCGTCGACCGCCTGGCGGACCTGCACCGCCTCCCGGAGACCGACCGCTACGTCGTCAAACCCAAGCTCGGCGCCGACTCCCTGGGCCTGCACATCGTCACCGCCGACCGTCTGCCCGGCCTCGTCGACGGGACCGTCCTGGTCCAGCCGTGCGTCGACTTCGCCTACGAGGTCTCGTTCTACTTCGTCGACCACGACTTCCAGTACGCCCTCTACGCTCCGCACCCCGACCGGCGCTGGCAGCTCGAACCGTACGCCCCCACGCCGGCGGACCTGACGTTCGCCCGCGGCTTCGTCGAGTGGAACGGCCTCGCCCACGGCGTCCAGCGCGTCGACGCCTGCCGTGCCCCCGACGGCGACTTGCTGCTGGTGGAGCTGGAGGACCTCAACCCCTACCTCTCCCTGGACGCCCTCGACGACACCGCACGCGACGCCTTCGTGACGGCCCTGAAGGATTCCCTGCGGCGCTTCCTCGCCGAATGAGGCCCCGCTGAACCCGCGCGGCGGCGCGCGCGTATCTCTCCCCGAGGACCACGGGACGGAAGGAGAGCAGCGTGCCGACACCGCAGGAACCCGGGGCGCCGGACGACCGCCCACCGCTCGAACCCATCCGCGTCATGCGGCTGCGCCGAACCGACGCCCTCGCGGAGCTGTTCAAGGAGCTGACCCAGGACACCGGCGAGTACGAGTCCGTACGACTTCCCCGGTCGGCGCCCGGATCCGAGGCCGAGACACAGGAACTGCCTCCCGTGTCCACCGGCCGTCGCGACCCGGCGCGTGACCGCGTACCGCGCCACCGCCCCCGGTCGGGCCGCGGCACGCTCGTGGCGGCCTGCGTCCTCGCGGCGGCGCTCGTCGGCTTCGGCTGCGCCTTCCTGCTGCCCGGCGGTAAAACCGCCGACACCGCCACCCCCGCACCCCCGACGAGCGCCCCCGCCCCGACGGCCGGCACCGCCGCTCCGGCCGCCCCGGCTCCCCGGCCCTCCACCGACCCCGACGGCGCCGGCACCCTGCGCGAGGGGGACTCCGGCGCCGAGGTCACCGACCTCCAGCAACGCCTCCTGCGCATCCCGAACGTCTACGACCACGGCCCCACGGACGGCCGCTACGACGCCGTTCTCACCGAGGCCGTGGCCCGCTTCCAGCTCTGGTACGGCATCCGCGGCGACGAGACCGGCGTCTACGGCGACGACACGCGGCGCGACCTGGAGTCCCGCACCGGCGGGGGCTGAGGGGTGCGCCGGCTCGAACAGCGGGCGACGCCGCGGGAAAGCGGCGGCGGCCAGGAACGGCCGCACAGCATGATGGAGCCGGTGAACGGTTGCCGCGGCACCGTGACGAGGGCGCCCGAGCGGCTACCGGGACGCTCAGTCCCCGTCGGCACCCGCCCCGTCGGCGTCATCGGCGTCCTCCGCGTCCCGCGGCACGCGGATGTCGAGCACGCACACGTCGTCCTGCTGCTCGCCCTCCCGCATCTCCGTCAGCAGCCGGTCCAGGGCGTCCGGCTCGCCCGGGGCATGCTCGCCCACGGTGCGGGCCAGCCGCTCCAGGCCCACGTCGATGCTCTCCCCGGGCCGCTCGACCAGACCGTCGGTGTACATCAGGAGCCGGTCACCGGGCTCGAACAGGCACTCCGCCTCCTCGTACACCGGTGTGTCGCACGCCCCGAGCAGCATGCCGCGCGGACGCGCGAGGTAGCGCACCTCGCCGCCCCGGTGCAGCAGCGGCGGTGGATGGCCGGCCTGCGCCCAGGCCAGCCGGCGCTGGTCGGGGCTGTAGCGGGCCAGCACGATCGTCGCCGTGCTCTGGGAGTCGCGGGAGTGCAGCAGCAGGGTGTTGAGCCGGGCGAGCGCGCCGGTCAGCGACGAGCCCGTGATGACCATGCCCTTGGTGGTGAAGCGGAGCTGAGCCATCGTGGCCACGGCGTCGATGCCGTGACCGGCGACGTCACCGACCACGAACAGGGCGTCCCCGTCGGGCAGTTCGATGGCGCTGAACCAGTCGCCGCCGACGTTGAGCCCCGACTGGGCGGGGAGGTAGGCGACCGCGACCTCCAGCCCGGCCGGCCGCGCCACCTTCTTGGGCAGGGGCAGCAGCGCCTGCTGCAGTCGGGCGGCCAGGGTCCGCTCGGCCTGGAGCACACCGTGCTGGGTCAGGATCGCCCGCTCGGACTCCACGAGCGCCAGCTCCGCGCTGCGTTGCGCGGTCAGGTCCTGCACAAAACCGTGCACCTCGACCGGGGTGCCGTGGATGTCCGCCACCGCCTCGGCGACGGCCCGCAGATGCCGGACGCCCGCGCCGGTGCGGATCCGAAAAGGGATGTCGAACGGCTGCCCCGCTTCGAGGAGGCCCGTGACGGCGCGGGTCAGCGCGGGCACGTCCTCGGGCAGCGCGAGGGAGGGCAGCTCGGGCAGCCGCACCGGGCCGTCGGCGGGGTCCCGGCCGAAGAGGGAGAACACCTGGGAGGACCAGCTGGCCTCGTGCGAGACCAGGTTCCAGTTCGCCCAGCCGAGGTTGCCCAGCCGCTGCACGTCCGCCAGCCGCTGCTCCTGGCGGTCCGAGGGCTCGTGCCGGATCCAGGTGACGATCAACCCGTCGCCCAGCTTCGCCACCCGTACGAAGTACGTGGACAGTTCGGAAACACCGCCCACGACGTGTGTCCGGGCGAACGGCCGGCCCTCGTACGGCTCCCCGGTGGTCAGGGCACGCAGGCACCCCTGCCACAGCCCCTCGCCCACCACGGTCGGCCAGCACTCCAGGAACCGCAGGCCGACCATCTCCCGGCCGGCGCGGCCGACGGCGTCGGTGGTGTCCGCGGTCGCGGCGTCGATGCGGTAGTCCTCGACCTCGCCCGACGGGGTGCGCAGCGGGCTGAGCAGAACGGCCGCGCCCGGCAGCCCGTCGAACACCGCCTGTACGGTGTCCGCCTCCCCTTCGGCGACGGGCCGGTGGCGGATGTCGACGGTGCGCAGCCAGCCCGCGCAGAGCCGGACTGCGGCGCGCAGGTGTTCGCGGACGCGGGGTGTGAACGGCTCTTCGTGGCGACGCAGGAAGCCGAGGACGATCTCGGCGGTGCCGCTGGGCGGCACGGGCAGCCAGGCGCGGGACTTCCACCGCTCCGGCGGGTCCCCGATGAGCAGGTACTGCTCGCGGTCCTTCTCGACATCCTCCAGCCACCGCTCCTCGCCGGTGCGCAGGGCGTCCAGCGCGGCGATCCCGGCCAGCGGCGGCACATGGCGCCACTGGGTGGCCAGAGTGTTGTCGACCCCCGCGTGACCGACGAGTTCGAGCCCGCCGGCGGGCAGCCGGGAGTAGATCATGATTCCCTCGGCGCCGGTGCCCGGCGCGAGGTGTTCGAGCAGACACCTGGCGAGATCCTCGGTGCCGCCGGTCCGGGCGAGGGCCTCGGCGAAGCGGCCCAGCGCGGCGGAGTCGTCGTCCGTGACCGGGTCCGCGGACGCGACGTCGTAGGACTGGGCCTCGGCGGCGCCCGGTGCGGGGTCAGGGACGGTGGCGTGCAGTGGTGGCGCCAGCGTGCCGAGTGTGATCCAGCACTCCTCCAGGAGGGTGCGGTTGGCCGCCTTGGCGCGCTGTTGGAGGTCCTCCTGGGCCGCGTCCGGTGTACACCCGGTCAGTGCCATCAGCGCGCCCTTGGCCCGCTCCAGCACCGCCGAGGTGGCGGCGAGGTCCTGGAGCCGGTCCATCTCGGCGCGCTGTCGTGCCACGACTCTGGTCAGCGCGACCAGGTCGGGTACAGCACCCGGTTCCGCCGGGACGGCGGGTTCGCTCGTCACGCGACGAGCATGGCACATCGCGCCGCGATGGAGAGATGCCTTGACCTTCCCCGATTCACTCGCACGTGGTAGGACGTGCCGATTTTCCCGGCTCGTACCGCTCTCTCAGCGCTCGGGCGGCGGATACAGCCACAGCCGCAGCAGCCGGCTGAGCCGTGGCATGACGAGATAGGTGAGCGTCGGCAGCAGCACCAGCGGGAACACGGCCGCGCGCAGGGGCAGGGGCCACTCCGTCGTGCGGGGCGTCACCAGCCACTGGATCAGCAGCGTGAACGGGTAGGCGCCGAGGAAGGTGGTGAGCACCATCTTCCATCGCGGCGGCGACTGCACCGCGGTGCCGGGGAGGCTGAACCAGGTCTCCATCCCGCTGGTGGACTGCCGCTCGGTGCTCTCCTCCGAGGCGATGCCCTCGATCCGCGCGTGCCACTCGGCCCGTTCGTCGGACTCCAGCCAGGCGGTGAGCCGGTGCGGATCGCTGAAGCGCAGCACCGCGTGGAAGCGGTGGCCACCGTCCTGAGGACGCAGCCAGGCGACGCCCTCGTTGCCCGGGAAGCGGCGGGCGCAGCGGGTGACCTGGTGGGTCCACTCCTCGAACTCGTGCTCGTGGCCGGGCCGTACCCGCCAGGTCAGGACGGTGGTTACCGGTTCGTGCCGGGTGGTGGTACTCATGTTCACCACGGGTGCCACGTATGGCGGCGGCCATGCCTGCCGTACGCTGCGGGGCCGTTCCGCGGCCGCCGTCGGCAGGCGGGGCCGTCAGCGGGGCGCGGCTGTAAAGCAGGCTGGGCCGCCAGCGGACAGTGGCCGTCGACGGGGGCCCGTCGGTGGACGGGACACAAACGGACGTTGGGCCGTCGGTGGTCGTGTCCGTTGGCGTGCGGAATCCGTTGGCGGTGGGGTCCGTTGGCGTGCGGGATCCGTTGGCGTGCGGGCCGTCGGCGTGCGGGTCCTCGGCGTGCGGGATCCGTCGGCGTGCGGGTCCTCGGCGTGCGGGCCGTCGGCGTGTGGGTCCCTCGGCGTGCGGATCCGTCGGCGTGCGGATCCGTCGGCTGGCAGGACCCGTAGAACGGCCGGCCGGGCCCATTGGCTGGCGGGCCCGGTAGAACGGTCGGGCCCATCCGCGGGCGGGGCCCGTAGCACGGTCGGGGGCCCATCCGCGGGCGAGCCCGTCAACGGCCGTGGGTCGTCAGCGGCCGGAGGCCGTCAGCGGGTGGTGCCGTGGTCCACGAGCGCCTGGCTCACCGCGCGGACGCTGCGGGCGATGTGCTGGAGCTGCATGACCTCGGCCGCGTACAGCTTGATGGTGTGCTCGATGACGGACTCCGGCAGCCCCAGGCGCGGGAGGTCGGCGCGGGCGGTCTGCAGGGCGGTGCGGGCGACCCGTATCTCCTGCTGGACCTGGATCTCGGCGTGACGGGCGAGCAGCACGGGGTGGCGCAGGAGGACGGGATAGCTGGCGTAGCGGGCCGGTACGAGTTCGCGCAGCCACTTGACGGCCGAGCGCTCCCAGTCGAAGCTGCCGGGGGTCTTGACCTGGCACGGCCAGTCCGGGCCGATGCGCGTGATCGTCGTCGTCAGTGCCATGTTCGTCGCTTCCGGGTGTGCGGGTCGGAGGGGTGGTCCGACGGGGTGGGCGGCCCCGGTCCAGGGGATGACCGGAGCCGCCGAGGGCGCTCGCGCAGGCGATGCCCCGAACACCCTGGTCGCCGACGCGGGTAGGGGACGGCGGCTCCGGGCGTTCGTTGTGGAGCCCTAGGTGGGCGGTGCGGCGTGAGCAGTATTTATATATGCCGTCGCCTTTGCAAGACGTATGAAAACATTCATGCGTGATTTGAGTGCAAGGCGGCTTATGTATGAAATCGGTGAGCTCAGTCCCGGAGGAAGAACTGGTGCTGCTCCGAGATCTGTTCGTACTCCTCGAGCCGGGCCTGGGTACGCTCCGGACCCGCGTCCGTCATGGCCTGGAGCAGCGCGGCCGCCATCACACCCGGCGCGGCGTAGGAGTCGAACACCAGCCGGGACCCGGTGCCGGTGGCGAAGGTGACGTCCGCTTCGTCGGCGACCGGACCGAGCGCGAGGTCGGTGACGAGGGCGACCCGCAACCCGGCCTTACGGGCGACCCGGACCGCGCTCAGCGTCTCCTGGGCGTGCCGGGGCATCGAGAACGCCAGCACCCAGGTGCCGCCCGCCTCACGGGACTGCAACAGCGCGTCGTAGGCGACGCTGCCGCCCCGGTTCACCAGCCGCACGTCGGGGTGGACACGGCGCGCCGCGTAGGCGAAGTACTCGGCGAGGGAGGCCGAGATGCGCAGGCCCAGGACGGTCAGCGGGGTCGACTGCGACAACTGGCGGCCGATGTCGATGACCTGGTCGGGGTCGGCGAAGTCGCGGCGCAGGTTCTCCAGGTTCGTGATCTCCGCGTCGACCGCCGCCTGGAGCTCGTTGCTCTTGTCCTCCTCGGCCGTGCCGCCGCCGGCCAGGGTGCCGAGGGCGATCGACTGGAGCTTCTCGCGCAGCGCGGGATACCCGCTGAAGCCCACCGCCCCGGCGAACCGCGTCACCGAGGGCTGGCTGACCCCGACGCGCTCGGCGAGATCGGTGATGGAGAGGAACGCCGCCTCGGTGATGTGCTCGATCAGGTACTGGGCGATGCGGCGCTGACCCGGTGACAGATGGGGCCCGTCGAAGAGCGCCCGGAGCTGGGAAGTAGGGGCGGCCTCGGCCCGGGGAACCGTCTTTCCCGAGGTGATCGCGGATGCCTGTGCGCGTGCCTGCTGCGGCGATGGCACCGGTGCGCCTCCTTTGTCTTCCACGAGAACTCAACATAGCTCAGCCGCTCATCTGCGGTAGATCGTGATCGAGTGCCCGACCTCGTCGATCGGACGACCGCTGTCGATCAGCCCGGCCAGCCACCCCTGCGCCTTGGCCACCGCGGTGTCCGACACCACCAGCAGCCCGCGCACCCGGTCGGCGGGCACCCCGCGCGGATCGGACGCCTCGATGCCGTACGACGCCGGAAGGCCGCTGCCCTTGTACACCAGCCAGACCCGCTCGCCCGGATACCGCTCACGCAGCCGGTCCGCCAGCCGGCCCAGGTCCTGGCCCCAGTCCACGTTGGAGTCGTGCAGCAGCAGATGTGTCCTCGCGGGCCCGCCGAACGCCTCGTTGGAGTAGGGCAGGTAGTAGGGGAACGTCCGCAGCGAGCTCACCGCCACGAACGCCAGCAGCACCCCGGTCACCAGTGGCCCCCAGCGCCAGCGCACCGCGAAGACACAGCCCGCCGCCACCGCCAGGAACACCGGTAGGAAGATCGCGTACCGAGTGCCGAAGTCCCGCGCCCCCTCCATCGCCACCACGAGCAGCACCGCGGACGGGAGCAGCACGAAGGGCGCCGCGGGCCGCAGCCGCCGCACCGCCAGCAGCACCACCGCACCGGCCGTCCACAGGGCGAGCATGCCGAGCGGGGTCTTCACCAGCAGCGCGGCCGGCAGGTAGTACCAGCGCGACCCGTCGTAGAGACGGCCGAACAGGAAGCCCTCCCACGGCCGGTTCTCCATCCAGAACTGGACGCGCATACCGTCCCGGTAGGCCGCCGGGAACGGCAGCGACCGGACCAGCAACGCGCGCTTCCCGCGCAGCGGCGGCACCGCTTCCAGCGGCTCCCAGCGCAGCCGGGGATCGACCATCAGATACGTCGCCCATACGACGGCGAGGGCCACCACCGCCACCACCGCGGCCCGCGGCAGCGCCCGCGACCAGTTCGGGGAGCGCCCCCGCCACGCGGTCAGCGCGGCCAGACCCACCAGCACCACGGCGGCCGGCAGCGCGCTCATCTTGGTGGCCATCGCCGCACCGAGCGCCACCCCCGCGAGCGGCACGTACAGGCGCGGCCGCCGGCGCGCCCGCCACAGCAGCCACACCGACGTCAACAGGAAACCCGCCACCGGGACGTCGAGGGTGGCCAGCGAACCGTGCGCGATCAGGTCGGGGGAGAAGGCGTACAGGGCGAGCGCCGCGAGGCCGGCCCGCGTACCCGCGAGGTCACGGGCGAAGGCGAGGACGACCAGACCGAACAGCAGCGTCAGCGCGATCACCGGCAGACGGGCCCAGAGCATCAGCCGCCAGGGATCGTTGCCCGACGCGTACAGCAGCCGCTGCCCGAACGCCTCCTGGGTCGCGGCGGGAGTCGGATCGAAACGCGGGTCGGCGAGTGCCACGCCGACGCCGATGACCAGCTTCCCGAGCGGTGGGTGCTCGGGGTTGTAGCGCAACCGGTGCTCGTGCAGATAGTCGGCCGCCGCGCCGACGTACACCGGCTCGTCGATCGTCGGCGTCTGCTGGACGGCCGTGGTGACCATCGCGACGCCCATCTGGGCGAGCAGGACGACCACCAGGAGCCGTACCAGCCATGGTCCGCGTGCCCGGCCGGGCGAGCGCGCGAGGATCATGCGGAGAGGCATCGCCGGGGTCTTCCCCGGCTTCGGCGCGTGCGGTGCCGGTGCCGGTGCCGGTGTCTGCGAGTCGACCACCCTGTGCTGTGCGCGTGCCATCATCCGCCCCACGGTGACACCTGTCCGAGCGGCGGCGGGGGCCGGTGCGCGGGGCCGCGTCGGGCCCTCCGCGCCGGCCCCCGCCGCGCCGGCGTCACCGCTTCAGGATCCGTACCGACAGACCTTCCGCCGTGTACACAGGTACGGCCCGCAGAGCGTCGGAGTTCACCTCCACGCGGTCGAACTGCCCGCGCAGCGCCGGGGCGCCGATCACGCGGACCGTGCTCCCGGCAGCCGGCGGGCACTCGGGGTCGAGCCGCAGCGACAGCACACTGCCCGCGCCCAGGACGACCCGCCGGGTCACCGTCAGGACCGCCTTGTGCCGGCCCGCGCGCAGGGTCGGCGCCAGGGCGGCGGACTCCTGCGCGAACACACCGTGCACCTGCACCGGTTCGTCGACCCGCAGCGTGCCGCCCAGCACCCGGACGTCACCGTGGCCCAGCGCGTGGCCCGAGGCGGAGACCAGCACACCGTCCTCCAGCACGGTCCCGCCCGTGTACCGGTTGTGGCCGGTCAGGGTGAGTGTGCCGGTGCCCTTCTTCGTCAGACCGCCCCGGCCGTCGATGTCGTTGCGCCAGACGTCGGCCGCCCCGAAGCCACCGGCCGCCGCGTCGAGGGCGACCGTGACATCGGAGTCGAAGGAGCCGTAACCGTCCGCCGCGGCGAACAGGTTGAGCCGCCCCCACTGCTCGAAGCCGTCCAGCAGCACGTACCCGGAGGGCAGCGCCGTCGTGCGCAGCACCTCGCGCCGCTGCGCCGCGTCCAGGTACGGCAGCCGCGTCTCCAGCAGCACCTCCGCGCCCTTGGGCACGGTCAGCGGTTCCCGGCGGCCCTCGCGGGTCAATACGTAGGTGAGGCGCGGCTCGACCGATCGGGCGTTGGCGGCGCGGTCGGCGTACGGGTCCTCGGCGAGGGGGGCGGAGTGCGCGTAGGCGTACAGGGTGTCGGCCGTCGTGCCGGTCTTCTCCTGGAAGTACGCCAGCGCCTGGGCGCGCGCCGCCTTCTTCAGATCGGCGTTGGCCGGGTCGGCGAGCGTGGCGGCGGCCAGCGCGGTGGCCATGATCCGGCCGCCGATGACGTCGACGGTGGAGTGCATGCCCGACATGATCCGGGTGTGGCTGAGCTCGAGGGCCCGCGTCACCAGCTCCTGGAAGCGCTCGGGGACGGCGTACGCGTACGCCAGCGCCGCCAGGTGGAAGGCGTTGGTGTGACCGCTCGGGAAACCGCCGTCGTCGACGGGCGAGGTGCTGCGCTGCCGCAGCAGCTGCTTCGCGACGACCACCTTCGAGTCGTACACCGGGAAGCCGAACTCATCCGTACGGCCGGTGTCGACGACCTCGCTGTCCTCGTTCATGCGCCACGGGCGCGGGTACTGGAAGGCGTACTTGCCCGGGTTGCCCGAGGCGAACGGGCCGCGCACGGTGTCGACGAGCTTGGCCACCAGGCCGAGGTCGGAGGTGTACGAGCCGGCGCCCAGCGCGGAACCGGCGGGCGCGTCCGCAGGCACGGAGTCGTCGATCTTGGTCGGGGGAGTCGTGTCCGGGGCGCCGGTGATCGACGTGACCGCCTTGGCGCCCGCCTTGTACAGGCCGGACAGCCGGCCCAGGCCGGCGATCATCGCGTAGCTCTGGTGCTGGCGGTCGTAGAGGAACGCCTCCTTCGCCTGCTCCTCGGTCCGTGCGGTGGTGAGGCGGGCGCAGTAGCGCATGTTGGCGCGCAGCACCTCGGGGCGCAGCGGGGTGCCGGTGTTCCAGGCGGCGCCGGTCTTCCACACCTCGGCCATGCCGCCGAGGATCCGCACGACCGCGTTGGTCTCGGGCGTGAGGTTCGCCAGGACGTTGGTCTTGTAGTCGTCGACGAACGCGGCGGGCGCGGTGGCGGCCTTGGCGTCCGCCGCGCCCAGCCATCCGGCGAACGTCGGCGCGGCGAGCAGCGCGGCCGAGCCGCCCAGGGACGTTCTGAGGAAACCCCTCCGGTTCAGGGTGGGGGAGTGGTGCCCGGCGGGTGACGGCATGGATGTGCCTCTCTTCAGTTCTTCGGCGGTGTGGCCGTGGGAGTCGTGCGATCTTGCCTGATTCGACGGGGACTTGAGTGACCCATGGGTCAGGTGGTGCCTACGAGCGAAGATCTACGGCCGAGTTGTGTCCCATCGGCGAGGGTCCGGCGGCCGGGACGTGGCCCGCGGGTGAACGCGGGACCCACGGCTCAGGGGGCCCGGTCCCGCCCGCCGCTCACAGCAGCGACCGTGCCAACGTCACCGCGCCCTCGACCGGAGGCTCCCGCAGTGGCCTGGCACGAGCCGCCGGCACGGTTTCGGCGAGGGAGGCGGTGAAGGCGTCGTAGAGCGCGGGCTGGGACAGCACGGTGCCGCCCGCGACGACCACGTCGTCGACGACGGCCCCGCGCGCGGCGAGGCGTGCGACGAGCGCGGCGAGGGAGCGGCCCGCCTCGGCGATCACGGTACGGGCGAGCGTCGAGCCCGCCTCGGCGGCCGTGAAGACGACGGGAGCGTGCCGGCCCCATTCGGCCGAGACGTCGGTGGCGCTCTCCAGGGCCGCGCCGAGCGCCGGTACCTCCGGCACACCGAACGAGGCCACGAGACCGAGCGCCAGCTCGTCCGGTTCCTCGCCCCGGTCGTGCGCCGCCCAGGCGGCACGGGCCGCCTCCCGGACGAGTCCGGCGGCGCCGCCCTCGTCACCGAGTACGGCGCCCCAGCCGCCCACCTGGACGGCGGTGCCGTCGGGCAGCCGCCCCACGGCGACGGAGCCGGTGCCGGCGACCAGGCCGACACCCTTGTCCAGACCGGCGGCGGGGACGAGGAGCTCGGCGTCGCCCACGACCAGCGCGGGCACGTCGAGGGCGCTCTCCAGCGCGGCGCGGATCCGCGCGCACTGGGGTGGGGTCTCACAGGCGTGCGCGCCCACCGCCAGGGCGGCGGGACGGGCGTCGGCCGGCAGGGCCTCACGGACCAGTCCGGCCAGCCAGTCGGCGGCGGCCGCGGTGTCGTGCGGTCGCCAGCCGCCGCTCGTGCGGACGTGGTCGACGACGCGGTGGTCCCCCGCGAGAGCGCGGAGGTGCGTCTTGGTGCCGCCCACGTCGATGCCGAGCACGAGCGAGCTGGCGTAGGGGGAGTCCTGCACGGATCCTCTTTCGTCGGTGCGCAGTGCTGCGACGGCGGGCGAACCGTGCCTGAAGGACGGGCAGTTGAAGACCTCGGGAAGCCCCGGGACGGGCTTCTGACGGAGCACGGCAGGCGAGTACCGTGACGTTCGTTAGGAAGTTAACTAACGAAGTACAGTGCGTCAAGAGGAATCCCATCGCCGCATCCCCCGGAGCCGTTCGCGAAGCCGACCGCCCGGGAGAGAGCGGCCCGTGACCTGTGTGGGGTAACCGTTGGAACACGACGTGGCAAGAGCCCCGCGCCTGACCGAGAGCGCGGGCGCGGTGTTCGCCGTGCTGGCCGGGGCGAGCAGCGCGACCCGGCCGCAGCTCGCGAGCCTGGCAGGCCTGTCCAAACCGACGGTGTCCGCCGCCGTCGCGGAGCTGGAGAGCGTCCGGCTCGCCGCCCACTCCGGTACGGCCTCCAGCGGCACGGGCCGCTCCGCCGCCGTCTACCGTCTCGGGCCGGCCGCCGGCGCCGTGCTCGCCGTCGACCTCGGCCCGGCACTCACCCGGGTGCGCGTCTGCGCCCTGGACGGCACGCTGCTCGCCGAGGCCAGTGGCTCCCGGGCGGATGCCGCCGACGTGGTGCGCGAGGTACTGGGCGCGCTGCCCGCCGACGCACCGCTGCGCACCGTGGTCGTCGCCGTCGGTGACGTCACCGCACGGGAGAGGGAGGGCACCCGCATGCGCCCCGCCACGGCCAAGGCCGGCCCCGTCTTCGACGCCATGGCCGTGGCCCTGCCGCCGGGCGTTCCCGTCCACCTCGAGAACAACGTCAACTGCGCCGCCCTCGCCGAACTGCACGAGGGTGCCGCGCGAGGCCGGCGCACCTTCGGCTACCTGCGCATCGGCGTCGGTATCGGCCTCGGCATCGTCGTCGGCGGCCAGGTGCTGCGCGGAGCGAACGGCGCCGCCGGTGAGCTGGCCCGGCTGCCCTACCCGTGGGACGACGGCCGCGAACCCCGCCACGAGGCCCTGGAGGAGTACATCGGCGCGCGTTCCCTGCTGCGGCGGGCCGCGGAGGCCTGGCCGAGCACCGACGGCCCGTGCCCCGGCACCGCCGAGCAGCTCTTCACCCTGGCCGGGGAGGGCAGGGCCGCCGCCCGCGCCGTCGTCGACCGCCATGCCGTGGACGTGGGCCGGCTGGCCGCCGCCGTGACCGCCGTACTGGACCCGGGGCTCGTCGTGCTGGGGGGCAGTACCGGCGCGTACCCGCAGCTCCTGGACGGTGTCCGGGCCGAGCTCGCCCGACTGAGCTGGCCCACCGAAGTCGTCAGCAGCACGCTTGGTGATCTCGGCACCGTCGTGGGCGCGGCCCGGCTCGCGGTCTCCCGAGGAGTCCAAACCGTGACCGAGGCCGCGGGGACGAAGGATTGACGGCTTCCACTCCATCTGCCAATGTCCGGACAAGCGCTTTCTAAGTCGGCCGGGACGCCGACTCCGGGTAGCCTCCCGCCCGTACGCGAAGTACGGCAGCCGCACGAGGGCGTGCTCGTGCGACGACGGCCGGTCATGGCCGGGGACCCCACCCGTCAAGGCGATGCGGCCGGGCGAGGCCGTGCCCCCGGAAAGCGAAATCTCCTGCAAAATGCACCCGTGCCGCCTCGGCTGGCGCCGTGCTCCGTCCAGTACGACGAAAAGGGATCGAAAATGACCAGTGTGGGTGTGCGGCGCTCCCGCCGACTCGGCGGCGGCATACGCCGTGTGGTTCCCCTCGCTGCCGTGGCCACGGCAGGTGCCCTTCTGCTCTCCGCCTGTGGGTCGGGGTCCGACTCGGGCGGGACCTCCAAGTCCCTGACGTTCTGGATCTCCACGGTTCCGGGGCAGGACGCGGGCTGGAAGAAGCTGGTGGCGCAGTACAAGAAGGAAGCCGGCGTCTCCGTCAAGCTCGTCAACATCCCCTACGACGGCTACACGACGAAGCTGCACAACGCCGCGCAGGCCAACTCCCTGCCCGACGTGGCGGCCGTACCGGCGCTGGACCCGATCTGGTCGAGCAAGCTGATCGACCTCAGCTCCATCGCCAACAACAAGAGCTACAACATCAACGCCAACTTCCTGGCCAAGGACTCGTCCGGGAAGGTGCTGTCCATCCCCTCGGACGTCACCGCGTCCGGCCTGTTCATCAACAAGTCGCTGTTCGAGAAGGCCAAGGTCCCCTTCCCGACCTCGCCCGACAAGACCTGGACCTGGACCGACTTCATCAAGGCGGCGAACAAGGTCCGCGAGAAGACCGGCGCCAAGTACTCCCTGACCTTCGACCAGTCGCCGTCCCGGCTGCGCGCCATGGTGTACGAGATGGGCGGGAAGTACGTCCACGCGGACTCCTCCGGCAAGTTCTCGGTGGACAGCGCGACCAAGAAGGCCGTGAACACCTTCGTCGGGTGGAACGACAACAAGACCATGCCGAAGTCGGTGTGGACCAGCGGCGCCGACCCGTCCGCCATGTTCCAGAGCGGTGACGTGGTCGCCTACTGGTCCGGCGTGTGGCAGGTCGCCGCCTTCGCCGACAGCATCAAGAAGTTCGACTGGGCGAGCGTCCCGACGCCCGCCCAGCCGGTGCAGGCCAGCGACGTCAACGCCGGCGGCATGATGGTCGGCTTCAACAACAACGGCGACGCGGCCACCGCCGCGCAGAAGTTCCTGTCCTGGGTCTACGAGCCGGACCACTACCGCACGCTGTGCGAGGCCTCCGGGTTCCTGCCGGTCGAGAACGGTCTGAACCCGAAGTACCCCTTCACCTCGGAGGCGGCGCAGGCGGCGTTCAAGCTGTACAACGAGGAGATCCCGCTCTACGCCCCGATCTCCGGCTACTTCAACGGCGCGCAGACGCAGTGGGTCCTGAAGGGCAAGAGCATCACCGAGGACCCGACCAAGACGGAGCTCGGCAAGGCGATCAACGGCCAGCAGTCGGCCGACAAGGCCCTGGAGAACATCGTGGCCGGCTACAACCAGCAGGTCGGCGGCGGATCGTAGGCCGCAGGGCCGGGCGGCGGGGGTGAGACACCGCCGCCCGGCCCTGTACGCGCCCCTCGATCCCGGGCTCATGGCGTGAGCCCACCTGCAATCCCTTCCACCAGCACGGAGTCAGGAAGATGACCACACACGCCTCGACCGTGTCCGCGAGCCCGCCCAGGAAACGCAGTAAGTACACCTTTGCGCCGCTCGTCCTTATCGCGGCCAATGTCGTGCTCTTCGCGCTGTTCTTCGTCTGGCCTGCGGTGATCGGGCTTGTCTACTCCTTCACGAACTACACGGGCGTGGGGGTGTTCCAGTGGGTCGGACTGGACAACTACCACAACCTGTTCGGGGACTCCACGTTCTACGACGCGCTGACAAGGACCCTGCTCTACACCGTCCTGTTCGTCCCGCTGAACTTCGCGCTGTCGCTGCTCGCCGCCAACCTGGTGGTGAGCAAGCACGCCAAGGGGTCGTCGCTCGCCCGCGTCATCTTCTTCATCCCGTGGCTGCTGTCGCCCATCGTCGTGGGTGTCCTGTGGCGGTGGATGTTCGGTGAGAATTTCGGACTGGTCAACTACGTCATCGAGAAGCTCGGCGGCGGCGCCGTTCCGTGGCAGTCGAACGCGGACCTGTCACTGCTCGTCGTGGTCATGGCGGCGTCCTGGATGTGGACCGGCTTCACGATGCTGCTGTTCATAGCGGCGATCAAGAACGTACCGGTGTCGTACTACGAGGCGGCCTCGCTCGACGGCGCCGGTCCGTGGCGCCAGTTCATCAGCATCACACTGCCGAGCATCGCACCCACCTCGTTCATCGTCATCCTGCTCAACACGATCAACGCGATGAAGGAATACCCGGTGTTCGTCGCCCTCAACAACGGCGGACCCGGATCGTCGAACAACCTGCTCGTCCAGTACATCTACGAAACCGGCTTCAAGCGGGGCCAGATCGGCTACGCGAGCGCCGCGTCCTTCGTGCTCATGCTCATCCTGATGGCCGTCGCGATCATCCAGCTGATCGTCAACCGGCGGGTGGAGAACCGATGACTACCACAGACATGCCACGCCCGCTCGACGCCGACGCCAAACAGCCCGTTTCCAAGCAGAGCCCCCGCAGCGCGGCCCGCGGTGGGATCCGGCGGGCGGTACCCGCGACGACACTCCTGTGGATCCTGGCGTTCCTCTATGGGTTCCCGGTGCTGTGGTTCATCCTCAGTGCCTTCAAGCCGGCCAGCGACCTGTTCTCCTATCCGCTGACACTGGTCCCGCACAACCCCACCCTGTCGGGATTCAGGGCGGCGTGGGACAGCGCCAACTTCTCCCAGTACTTCATCAACACGGCCATCGTGTGCGTGATCACGACGATCCTCACGGTGGGTGTCAGCTGCTGCACCGGGTACGCGCTGGCCAAGTACGACAACAAGTGGCTCAAGGCCTTCTTCCTGTGCATCCTGGCCACCACGATGCTGCCGGGTGAGGTCATGCTCGCCCCGGAGTTCCTGGTGGTCCGTAATCTCGGCCTCTACAACTCCTTCGCCGGCATCGTCCTCCCGGCCGTGCTCACCGCGACCGGATGCTTCATGTTCCGCCAGTTCTTCCTGACGGTGCCCGACGAGCTCGTGGAAGCCGCGCGCATCGACGGCGCCCGCGAACTGGCGATCTTCGCGCGGATCATGGTGCCGCTCTCCCGGCCCATCATGCTGACCCTCGCGATCCTGTCGTTCCAGTGGCGGTGGAACGACTACATCTGGCCGCTGCTGATGCTCAACGACCCCAACAAGTTCACCGTGCAGATCGGCATCCAGAGCATCGTCGGCGCGCAGAACATCAACTGGTCGGTCCTGCTCGGCGCGTCGGTCATCTCCATGATCCCGCTGATCGCCGTCTTCCTGGTCTTCCAGCGCTACGTCATGGGTGCCGACATCAACGCCGGTCTGAAGGACTGACCTTGGCCGCTCCGATCGACCACGAGTTCGTCCGCGCGGCAGCGCTCGCCGCCGACGGGTCGGCGGACCCGTCGGCGGAATTCATCGAGCCGCACCGCGCCCTGGCCCGGCGGGTGAAGACCCTGGTCGCGGCGTACCGCTCGCCGGAGTCGGCCCTGCACGGCAGCGAGCAGGCCGTCACCGCCGCGCTGACCCACCTCCGTGCCCTGCGGTCCGTGCAGACGGCCTCCGGCCTCTTCGCGGGCGGCGACAACGTGCAGTCGCCGCCGGACTCCGCGTTCACCGTCAACGACGTGTGCGACGCGCACGTCCTCGCCGCGGGCGCGGGGCCCGAACTGGCCGACGTCACGGCGGCGCTCGCCGAGATCGCCGGCGCCGCCGCCGAAAGCCTCCTGACCGGCGGGGTCCACACCCCGAACCACCGCTGGGAGCTGAGCGCGGCGCTGGCCCGGCTGCACCGGTCGTTCCCCGACGACCGGCTGCTCGCCCGCGCCGAGGAGTGGCTCGCCGAGGGCGTCGACATCGACGCGGAGGGCCTGTACTCGGAACGCAGCGCCGTCTACGCGTCCATCGTGACCAACCCGGCGCTGCTGTTGCTGGCCGAGGTGCTCGGGCGTACGGACCTGGTGGACGCCGTCGAACGCAACCTCACCGCGACCCTGGGCCTGATCAGGCCGGACGGCACGGTGGAGACCGTCCACTCGCGCCGCCAGGACCAGAGGCTGTCGTTCGCGCTGTGGCCCTACCTGCCGCACTACCGGCTGCTCGCGATCCGCACCGGCCGGGGCGACTTCGCCCGCGCGGCGCGCCTGGCCGCCGCCGGCGGTATCAACGACCCCGACCTGCTCGCCCAGACCCTCCTCACCCCGGATCTGTGCCGCGCCCTGCCGACCCCGGACGCGGAGCAGCTCCCGCGCGACCGGTACCTCTCCACCGCACGCCTCGCCGCACACGTCTCGGCCACCGCGCACACCGTGGTGTACGGCGGCTCCGACGTGCCCGAGCACCGGCGCATCCGCTCGGGCCTCGCCTGCAACCCCACCTTCCTGCGCATGTTCGCCGGTGCCGCCGTCCTCGACGCGGTCCGCCTCTCGCGGGCGTTCTTCGACCTGGGCCCGTTCCGCGCCGCCGACATGGAACAGCTCGCCGACAACCGGTACCGGCTCACCCAAACCCTCACATCCGCCTACTACCAGCCGCTCCCGAAGGACCTCAGGCGCGACGACGGCGCCTACCGCCTGGTGGACGAGGGCCGCTTCTCCGCGGCGATGGCCTTCCCCGACCGCCCTCAGGACGAGGTCTCCCACACCACCCGGGTCGAGGTCGACCTGCGGGACGACGGGGCCGACCTGCGGATCGACATCAGCGGCCCATCGGTGCCCTGGTCCCTCGAACTGACCTTCCGGCCGGGCGGCGAGCCGCAGGGCGCCGTACCGCTCGGCGACGGAAGCTGGTGCCTGACGACCGAGCCGTTGACCTACCGCGTCGGCGACGACGAGATCCGGGTCGAGGCCGCCGTCGAGACGGGCGAACCGCTCGCCGGACCGGACCGGAGCGACGTACTGCGCTACGACCCCGGGCAGGACTACACCGTGGTCGGCGGCACCGACGCGACGACCGGGAACCGCGTCTACCTCGGTGGGCACGGACCGCAGACACTGACCCTCACACTGCGCGCCACCTCTCAGGGCATGAAGGGCTGATCTCCTTGCACCTCCCCCGCCAGCTCGGCCCGTTGCACGACCTGCCGGACTCTCCTGAGGCTTACGACGCCGTGCTCGCCGACGTCACCGAGCAGGCGCTCGCGCGCCTCACGCCCGAGGGCAACCTCGAACACCCCGACTGCGTCGACGACATCGGCGACACCTCGCTCGGTATCACCTCCCTGCTCGCCCTCGCCTGGCAGCGGAGCAAGGACCCGCGACTGCCGGAGGCGGTCGGCCGCAGCCTCGCCTTCCATCTGCGCGAGCGGGTGTACACCGACGACAACCCCGGCTACCCGAACCTGAAGGTGTGCAACTCCCGACTTCCGTACGCCCGTTACACCCTGGCGGCGGGCGCCCATCCCATCGGCGACTGGCCGAGCACGGTCTGGGCACTGCTCCAGGCGGTCAACGTGCTGGATCTGGCGGACGGTCTCGTCGAGGACGAGGCCCGGGGTCACCTCGTCGACGTGGCGCGCGGGTACTGGCGCTGGCTCACCGAGGCGACCTTCTTCAACCCGCAGGAGGCGGGCAACCAGGCGATCGGCTGTGTGGTCGGCGGCCTGATGCTGGCCAAGCATCTGCCGCCGCCGGAGGGGGAGTCGGTCCGACAGCGGGCGCTGGAGCTGTACGTCGACGAGATCCACGCCCACCGCGTCCGCGACCGGGGCGCCCTCCTGCCCCCCGAGCACGGCGGCGCCTACGACAACAACTACGGCCCGATCTCCCTGTCCTTCCTCGCCCAGGCCCACCGGGTCAGCGGCGAGGCGATCTTCGCCGAGGACGGCGACGCGCTCGCCCGCTACATCGACGCCCGCCTGACGAACGGCGGCTTCGACAACGGCGGACCGCGCTACAGCGAGCAGCACTCCGCCTTCGAGTCGGTCCTCGGCCTGCGCTACTTCGGCGCCCGCATCGGCTCCGACCTCGGCCGTTACCGCGGTGACAGCCGCTGGGCCCGGCACGCGGTCAAGGCGGACGGCGGGGTCGACGGCCACTTCGCGTGGATGCTGGTCTGGCAGACCCAGGACGACACGCGCTGGCACCGCACCCCGTCCGCCGTGACCGCCCGCCACCAGCTGCGCGCCGGCACGGTCTCGGTTGCCTTCGACGACCGGATGACCCCGTCCCTGGTCGAGGCCGACGGCATCTACTACCTGCCCGCGGCCGTCAACCGGCAGCACGGGTTCGGACCCGTACTCGACGGTTTCCTGCTGTGCCGCCCGATGGGCGAGGTCCGCGTCCGCGACGTCCGTACCGAGGGGCTGGCGGCCAAGCTGGTCACCAAGCCGGTGGTCGGCCGCGACCACGTCCTGCGACATGTGCGCTCCCTGTACGTCACCGACGGCACGCGGCTGTGGATGACGGTGGCCGTGGAACGCCTCGACGGCACGCCGTACCTGCTGGCGGGTCTGCCCTACGCGGCGGACGACGGCGACCGGGTGCGCCGAACGGCGGACGCCCGGGTCACATCGGCCGGTGCCCTGCGCCTGACCCACCCGCACGCCGGGGACGTCCACCACTTCGACGCCCGCTCCGAACAGACCCAGGAACAGGCCGCGTTCGCCCTGGCCGCCGACCCGCGCGGCTACGGCAACCCGGACGAGGGCTGGCGCCACCTCGTCGCCTCCTCGGCACTGGAGGCCGACCCGGCTCCGGACGCACCGCACGACCTGCACGTGTTCGCCGTGCGCTACGGTCCCGACGCGCCGTTCACCCCGTCCTTCGAGCTCGACGGAGAGGTCCTGACCGTGCGGACGGAGGCCTTCACCGCCGTCATCGGGAGGCCGGCGGGCGACGCGCGGGGCGAGCCGGAGCTGACGCTGCGCCCCTGAGCGCGATCACCAGGGCAGGCCGAGCAGTCCCCAGCCACGCCGCTCGGCCTCCCCGACCGCCACGGCCCACTCGCGCAGCAGCGCGGCGAACTCGTCGAAGTCCGCGATCCACCGCCCCGGACGGGCCGCGTGCACGTCGTAGGCCGGTCGCAGCCCCTCCAAGAGGGGTTCGGCCCGGGCCCAGTGGGCGGCCAGGGCCGACACCGTCGGGGGCGGGCAGGCGACCAGGAGCCCTGGCCGCCAGGGGCCGTGGTCGGGCGGGAGGAGACCGTCGAGGGGCGGGGCGACGGGGTCGTCGTGCCAGAACAGGCCCCGCAGAAACGGGTCCAGATCCTCCCGCAGCGCCGGCACGGCGAAGTCGCGTACGTCCTCCCACGCCTGCCCGGCCCAGAAGTGCGGCTTGTACGAACCCGTCGTGCCGGGGAACTCGTACCGCGCGCACCACGGCATCCCGGCCGCCGCCGGCCACACCCAGCCGTGTCGCGGCTCCACGTCCCCGTCGAGGCCGACGTCGGCGTCGGGGAAGACGGCATCCTCCAGCAGCCCCAGCCGCTCGCGGACCGGCGTGGCCCTCAACGTTCCCCAGTCCAGCGCCAGCACGCTGATGTCGAGGCCCATGGGGTCACCCCAGGGGCGCGGGCAGCGCCGACTGCCGCACCACCAGGTCCGCCCGCTCCCGGGTCGTCGCCACCAGGTCGGCGTTGCGCTGGTCCGTGCGCATGACCCAGGCGACCGCCTCCGCGTGGCTCTTGCCGAACCGCTCGTGCCGGGAGACCAGCCGGTTCACGCGCTCCTCCTCGTCCATGGCGCAGAACCAGACCTCGTCCAACTGCGGCCGCACCCGCGCCCAGGCGCCCGTCTCCAGCAACAGGTAGTTGCCCTCGGTCACCACCAGCCGAGCCGTCGGCGGCACCGCGATCGCCCCTGCCAGCGGCTGCTCCAGGACCCGCTCGAAACCGGGCGCGTAGACGATCTCCTCACCGTCGGTCTCCTCGCGCAGCCGTCTCAGCAGCGCCGCGTAACCCGCCGCGTCGAACGTGTCCGGCGCGCCCTTGCGGTCGCGGCGGCCGAGCCGGTCGAGCTCCACGTCGGCCAGGTGGAAGCCGTCCATGGGCACATGCGCGACCCAGGGCTCCCCGGAGCCGTTCAGCTCGCGTACCAGGTGCTCGGCGAGGGTCGTCTTGCCCGCGCCGGGGCTCCCGGCGATGCCGAGGAGCGCGCGCCGCCCCCCGGGGACGAGGGCGCGGGCCCGCAGCAGCAGATCGTCGAACGTCAGGGACACACACAGAGTCTGTCACCGGCGCACACCGAAAACCGGTCGTGTGGCGTGCGCCACCCCGTGGACGGCCGTCAAAGGGGAACCGTGTCCTGTATGACGGATCTCGGTCTTCCCGAAACAATTGTGAGCTGCCTCTTCGACCTGGACGGTGTGGTCACGAAGACGGCCGTCGTCCACGCGGCCGCCTGGAAGGAGATGTTCGACGCGTTCCTGCGCGAGCGGGACGGCGAGGATTTCCGGCCGTTCGACTCGGGCGCCGACTACGACGAGTACGTCGACGGCCGCCCACGCGCCGACGGGGTGCGCACCTTCCTCGCCTCCCGCGGCATCGAACTGCCCGAGGGCGGCCCGGACGACCCGCCGGACGCCGCGACGGTCCACGGCCTCGGCAACCGCAAGAACGAACTGCTCCTGGAGAAGATCCGCACCCAGGGCGTCGAGGCGTACGAGGGCACCCTCCGCTATGTCGAGGCGGTTCGCGAGCAGGGCCTGAGCACCGCGATCGTCTCCTCCAGCGCCAACACCCGCGACGTGCTGCGCTCCATCGACGCCGAACACCTCTTCGACACCCGGATCGACGGCGTGGTGGCCGCAGAGCGGAAGCTGCCGGGCAAGCCGCACCCCGACACCTTCCTCGCCGCGGCCCGCGACCTCGGCGTGGAACCCTCCAAGGCGGCCGTCTTCGAGGACGCGCTGGCCGGCATGGACGCGGGTCGCGCGGGCCGCTTCGGGTACGTCGTGGGCGTGGACCGCGTCGGTCAGGCGGACGCTCTGTACCGGCACGGCGCGGACGTGGTCGTGAAGGACCTCGCCGAACTGGGAGGGAAGTCGTGATCAGTCAGCGCTCGTACGCCGTCGAGCCGTGGACCGTGCGGGAGACGGACCTCAACCTCGACGTACTGGCCCAGAGCGAGTCCGTGTTCGCCCTGTCCAACGGCCATGTCGGCTGGCGCGGCAACCTCGACGAGGGCGAACCGCACGGCCTTCCCGGCACTTACCTCAACGGCGTGCACGAACTGCACCCGCTGCCGTACGCCGAGGCCGGCTACGGCTACCCGGAGTCCGGCCAGACCGTCATCAACGTCACCAACGGCAAGGTGCTGCGCCTGCTGGTCGACGACGAGCCGTTCGACCTGCGCTACGGGCGGCTCGTCACCCACGAACGCACCCTGGACCTGCGCCGGGGCGTCCTGGAGCGGACCTGCGAATGGACCTCCCCGGCCGGGACGACGGTACGGGTGCGCTCGACGCGCCTGGTCTCCCTCACCCAACGGGCGATCGCCGCCGTCGCCTACGAGGTGGAACCCGTCGACAGCCGCACCCGCGTGGTGATCCAGTCGGAGCTCGTCGCCAACGAGTCCCTGCCCGAGCCGAAGGGCGACCCGCGGGCCGCGCGGGTTCTGAAGTCGCCCCTGGAGCCCGAGGAGGACTACACCTCGGGGCGGCGGCTGCGGCTCGTGCACCGCACCCGGCGCAGCGGATTGCGCGTCGCCGTCGCCGCCGACCACGTCGTCAGCGGCCCCGACGGGACCTCCACCAGCAGCGAGAGCAACGTGGACGTGGCCAGGCTGACGGTCACCTCCGTGCTGGAGCCCGGTGAGCGGCTGCGCGTCGAGAAGCTGGTCGCCCACGGCTGGTCCGGCGCCCGTTCCCGGCCCGCGATGAGCGATCAGGTGGAGGCGGCGCTGGCGGCCGCCGGGCAGAGCGGCTGGTCCGGACTCGTCGACGAACAGCGCGCGTACCTCGACGACTTCTGGGCGCGCGCCGACGTCGAGGTCGACGGCGACGAGGAGATCCAGCAGGCCGTTCGCTTCGCCCTCTTCCACGTCCTGCAGGCCGGCGCCCGCGCCGAGCGACGGGCCATACCCGCCAAGGGGCTGACCGGCTCCGGCTACGACGGGCACGCGTTCTGGGACACCGAGACCTTCGTCCTGCCCCTGCTGACCTACACCGCCCCCGACGCGGTGGCCGAGGCACTGCGCTGGCGCCAGAGCACCCTGCCCGCGGCCCGGGAGCGCGCCACCCAACTCGGCCTGCGGGGCGTGGCGTTCCCCTGGCGGACCATCGAGGGCTCGGAAGGGTCCGCCTACTGGCCGGCCGGCACGGCGGCCTTCCACGTCAACGCCGACATCGCGGACGCCGTGGTGCGCTACGTCGCCGCGACCGGGGACACCGACTTCGAACGCGACACCGGCGTGGAGCTGTTGGTGGAGACGGCCCGCCTGTGGCGCTCGCTCGGACACCACGACGCGCAGGGCACCTTCCACATCGACGGCGTGACCGGACCGGACGAGTACAGTGCCGTCGCCGACGACAACACGTACACCAACCTGATGGCCCGGGCGAACCTGCTGGCCGCCGCCGACGTCGTCGAACGCCACCCGAAGCAGGCGGCCGGGCTCGGTGTCGATGCTGAGGAGAGCGCGGCCTGGCGGGACGCCGCCGAAGCGGTCTTCATCCCCTACAACGAGGATCTCGGCGTCCACGAGCAGCACGCGGGCTTCACCCGCTACCAGCGCTGGGACTTCGCGGACACCCGCGCCGACCAGTACCCGCTGATGCTGCACTTCCCCTACTTCGACCTGTACCGGAAACAGGTCATCAAACAGGCCGACCTGGTCCTGGCGATGTACACCTGCGGAAGCCACTTCGACGACGAGCAGGTCACCCGCAACTTCGCCTACTACGAGCCGCTGACCGTACGGGACTCCTCCCTGTCCGCCTGCGTCCAGGCCGTCGTCGCCGCCCAGGCCGGCCATCTGCGGCTGGCCTACGACTACACGGCCGAGGCGGCCCTGATGGATCTCGGCGACCTGGAGCACAACACCCGCGACGGGCTGCACATCGCCTCGCTGGCCGGCACCTGGATGGCGTTGGTCGCCGGCTTCGGCGGGATGCGGCGCGAGGGCGGCTCCCTGCGCTTCGCCCCGCGGCTGCCCGAGAAGTTCAGCCGCCTCGCCTTCTCCGTCCAGCTCCTCGGCCGACGGCTACGGGTGGAGATGGGCCCGGACAAGGCGACGTACACCCTGCTGTCCGGACCGCCCCTGACGATCCGCCACCACGGGGAAGAGGTGGCGCTCAACGGCGACGGCCCGGCCGTCCGCACCATCCCGGCGCCCCAGGAGCGGCAGGCTCCCGAACAGCCCCCGCACCGGAGGCCGAACGCCCGCGAGTGATCCGGGCGGTCGTCTCCCGACCCCCCCCGCCGCCGTGATCGAACAGGAGTAGAGGCAAGTTCGCCTTGACAATCCCGAACTGTCAAGGCGTACTTGCCTCATGCCCCTACCTGATCTGGACGACCTCATCGCCGAAGTGGACCGCACCTGCGCCACCGCCCACCGTCCGGGCGGCCAGGAACAGCCCGACTGGCTCGCCCTGTTGACCACCGCCGCCGGACTCGCGGGCCAACTCCAGGCCCTGGCCGACGACCTGGTCGAGGACTACGTCGAACACTGCCGGATGCACGGTGTGTCGTGGACGGACATCGGAGGCGCGCTGGGCGTGACCCGGCAGGCCGTGCAACAGCGCTTCCACGCGCCGCACAAGCGCTACGGCCCCGACACCATGACCGAAGAACTCCGCGCCGCCATGGTGCACGTGAAGCAGGCCGCCGTCGCCCACCGCAACAACTACATCGGCACCGAGCACCTGCTGTGGGGCCTGACCGCCGAGGCCAACAGCGCCACCCGCCTCCTGGAGACCTCCGGTGTCGCCGCCCGGGACGTCCACCGCGGCGTCGGCACCCGGCTGAGCCTCGGCGCCTCGCAGGCCGCCGAACGCATCGCCTGGACCCCGTACTCCCGCAAGGCGATCGCCCTCGCCGAGGCCCGCGCCGCACGGCGCGACCGCGAGCGGATCGACTGCGAGGACCTCCTGGTGGGTCTCGCCGGGATCGGGCGCGGAGTCGCGGCCGCGGTCCTGACGGAGGCCGGCTTCGAGCCGGACGACCTCCAGTGAGCGTGATGACCGCCACCTGTGAGGTTGGAGGACGGCAGAGGGGAAACCCGGGACCGGACACCGTACCGAGAGGAGGCAGTCATGGGCACGGAGCCGACGATGGCGGACGACGCCTACCAGCCCACGGGAACGAACGAGGAGCAGGAGGACGCGGCGCCGCTCGACCTCCAGGACGCCGTCGATGAGCGCACTTACGACGACACCCTCGACGAGGGCTACTCCCCGCCCGAGAAGCCGCTCGGCGTCACCGAGCACGGCACCACGGCCGCCGAACAGCACGACGGCGAGAGCCTCGACGAGCGGCTGGCCCGCGAGCAGCCCGACGTGACGGTGCCCGCGGGGGACGGTGTCGGCGACCTCCCGGACGGTGAGGGCGAACCCGTCGACCGCGAGGCGGGCCGCGACCGTGCCGGGCGTCTCGTCGCCCCGGACGAGGGACTGCGCACCGACACCACCAAGGAGGAGGTCGCCGACGACGTCGGCATCGACGCCGGAGCCGCGGGCGCCGAGGAGGCCGCCGTGCATGTTGTTCCCGACGACCCCGAGTCGGAGGAGTACTGAGGGCGGTGGTTCAGTCGCCGATGTGGTCGAGCCGGCGCAGCTTGTTCGTGGCGTCGAGGGCGGCGACCTTGTAGGGACCGTCCCGCCGCAGCCCATCACCGACTGGCCGCAGTGGATCAGTTCGGTGGCCCCGGCGCTCGACGGCGTAGATGTGCGGCACCTGGGTGCGGTAGTGCTCCTTGTGTCCCCGGGCCTGGATCCTGCGTCCCCCGGGCCTGGATCCTGCGTCCCCCGGGCCTGGATCCTGCGTCCCCCGGGCCTGGATCCTGCGTCCCCCGGGCCTGGACCCATGCGTCCCCGGGCCGGAACCCATGCCTCCACGGGCCTGGACCCGGGCGTCCCCCCCACCCGGAGCCCGTGCGTCTCGCCGGGCCCCGGTTCGTGCCCCTCTCCTAGGGAAGCAGCTTCTCGATGGCTGCCGGGCCCTCCTCCGCCAGCTTGCGGCGGGCCCACTCGAGGTTGCGCGGGGTGATGTCCCGGCCGGTGGCCAGGACCATGTCCTCCGGAGACACTTCGGTGCCTGTGCGGGTGTGCAGCAGTTTGTCCGGGGTGGTGCGGTCCTGGGAGGGCTGGGACGCGTCGGGCTGTGACGTCGGCATGATCTCCGCTCCTCGGGTCGGAGGGCTGAATCGGCCCGGTACTGCCATCGGGCCCACTAACACCATTCAACGCGGCAGCGCGCCGTGCATCCGGAAGGCGTAACACCTCCGCTCCGGAGCCGCTCGCCGCGCACCCGCGGGAGTACCATGCCCAGCCCCTGCATAACCCCCTCAGAGGCCCACACCCTGCGGATCCCGAGATGCCGAGAAGATCGGGCCGACGTGTAATGAGGCCCATGGCACGTACAGGCGACAGCGCAGGGGGAGCGGACGAGCCCGCGAAGGGGTGGCTGCGGCGGCTCGGAGAGTGGTGTGCCCACCACTTCCTGATCGTGATCATCTCCTGGCTCGTCGCGCTGGTCGCCCTCCAGGTACTCGACCGCACCTACGGCGGCAACTACTCCGACAACTTCCAGCTGCCCGGCGTCCAGTCCACGAAGGGTCTCGACGTGCTGAAGGAGCACGATCCGCAGGCCGGCGGCTACGGCAGCCAGATCGTGATGAAGGACGCCGACAAGCCGCTGTCCTCCGTGAGCTCCCAGATGTCCACGACGGTCGGCGACCTCCAGAAACTGCCCCATGTGCTGTCGGCACAAAACCCGCTCTCCGCGCCCGCGTCCAAGGTCGGACCGGTCTCCAGCGACGGCAAGACCGGATACATCACCATCCGCTTCGACAAGCAGCCCAACACCCTGGGCAGCGGCTACCTCGACGGCGTCGACCAGGCCGTTCAGCCGCTGCGCTCGGCCGGCGTCGACGTCGAGTACGGCGGACCGCTCGGTGAACTGGCCCGGCCCTCGGCGGACGACCGGGTCAGCGAGCTGATCGGCTTCGGTGTGGCCATCATCGTGCTGCTGGTCGGCTTCGGCAGTGTGATCGCGGCGGGCCTGCCCCTGCTGACCGCGCTGATCAGCGTCGTCGGTGGTCTCGCCTGCCTCGGGCTGCTCGCCGCCGCCTTCACCTTCGCCACCGTATCGCCGACCCTCGCCACCATGATCGGCCTCGGCGTGGGCATCGACTACTCCCTGTTCCTGATCACACGCCACCGCCAGGGCCTGATCGACGGCACGGATCCGGTGCGGGCCGCCGGGCACGCCGCCTCCACCAGCGGACGAGCCGTGCTCGTCTCCGGCACCACGGTGATCATCGCGCTGGCGGGTCTGTACACGTCCGGGGTCGACTTCATCGGAAACCTCGGCCTCGCCGCGGCCGTCACCGTGGTCTCCGCGGTGGCCGGTGCGCTCACCCTGGTCCCCGCCCTGCTCGGACTGATCGGCAGACACGTCGACCGCTGGCACGTGCGCCGCCCCGTCGCCGAGACGGAGGAGGGGGGCCAGGTCACCCAGGGCACCTGGCACCGCTACGCACAGCGCGTCGAACACCATCCGCTGCGCTACCTGTCGGCGGGCGTGATCACCATCGCGATCCTCGCCATCCCCCTGTTCTCCATCCAGCTCGGCCACATCGGCGACGGCGCCGACCCGACCTCCTTCACCGACCGGCGGGCGTTCGACCTGATGACCGACGCGTTCGGACCTGGCTCCAACGGGCCGCTCACCGTCGTCATCGACCAGACCGACGTGCCGTCCTCCCAGCGTTCCGCCCTCGCCTCGAAGGCCCAGCAGACGCTGAACTCCGTGCAGAACGCCGCCGCGGTCACCCCGCTGACGCCGACCAAGGACGGGGACGTCCTGATCGCCACCGTCTACTCCACCAAGTCCCCGCAGAACGCCGTGACCACCGACCTGACGAACGGGCTCGTCGACCACACCCTGCCCGACGCGGTCTCCGGCACCGACGCCAAGGGGTACGTCACCGGCACCACCGCCGCCCAGGTCGACTTCCGCAACATCGTCGCGAGCCGGCTGCCGCTGATCATCGGTGTGGTGGTCGCCCTGGCGTTCCTGATCATCCTGGCCGTCTTCCGCGGTCTGCTGGTCGCGGTGAAGGCCGCCGTCCTCAACGTCCTGTCGATCGCGGCCTCGTACGGCGTCGTCGTCGCCGTCTTCCAGTGGGGCTGGGGCGGCCCCGCGCTGGGCGTCCACGGCAAGGTGCCCATCGAGAGCTATGTGCCGATGATGATGTTCGCGATCATCTTCGGCCTGAGCATGGACTACGAGATCTTCCTGCTCTCCCGTGTCCACGAGGCCTGGCTGCGCACCGGTGACGCCAAGGGGTCGGTGGCCCACGCCCTGGAGATCACCGCCCGCGTCATCACCTGTGCCGCCCTGATCATGGTGAGCGTCTTCGCGGCCTTCATCCTCAGCGACAACATCGTCGTCAAGATGCTCGGTCTCGGCCTCGCCGTCAGCGTCCTCATCGACGCCACCGTCGTACGCCTGCTCATGGTCCCGGCCGTGATGACCCTGCTGGGTCCGCACGCCTGGTGGACGCCCCGGTGGCTGGACCGGATCCTGCCGCACATCGACACCGAGGGCGACGACGAGGCCCCCGCCGCCGTCAACGGCGCCGCTCATGGGTCGGCGCGAGGACGAGCACGGTGACGTCGTCGCGGACCTCCGGGGTGTACTTCCGCAGATCGGCCCAGACCCGCTCGGCCGTCGCCGCCGGGTCGCCGTCGGCGAGGCCCGCCAGCCGGTCGAGGAGCGGGTAGAAGACGCCGGTGGTGTCCCGGGCCTCCCACACCCCGTCGGAGGCGAGGAACAGCCGGTCACCGGCCAGCAACGGCACGCTCAGCCCGTCGTACGGGGTGATGTCGGGCAGACCCAGGCCCAGCGGCGGCCAGGGTGTCACCTTGACCTCCTCGGCCGTGCCGGCGCGCAGCAGCAGCGGCGGCGGATGTCCGCACACCACGATCCGCACCGTGCCCCCGTCGGCGGAGAACTCCAGCAGCGCGGCCGTCGCGAACAGCTCGGCGTGTCGCACCCGCGCCGAGTCCACCACCAGCCGCCGGTCGAGGCGGCCCGCGACCGCCTCCAGGTCCGGCAGGTCCAGTACGGCCTCCCGGAACGCCCCCATCAGCGAGGCGACCGTGGCCACCGCGGACAGCCCGTGCCCCTGCACGTCACCGATGACGGCCCGCACCCCGTACGGCCCGTCGCGCACGTCGAAGAAGTCACCGCCCACCAGCGTCCCGCGCTGCGCCGCCCGGTACAGCCCCGCGCACCTCAGCGGTCCGACCCGCTCCGGCACCGGCGGCGCCACGGCCCGCTGCGCGGCCTCGGCGACGGCGCGCTCGGTGGCCAGCTGCACATCGCGCCGACTGCGCACGAACGACACGAACACGCTCAGTACGGCCACGAACGAGACGGTCAGCAGATCGGTGCTGCCGGGCCGGTCCAGCTGGAACGCCGGCACGTTGAGCATCACGATCACACCGGCACCCAGCAGCGCGGTCGCCACGGGGCCGTACGACAGCACGGCCAGCGGCGGGATGGCACCGAGCAGGAAGCCGATGTCGAGCGGGTCGTCGCTGAGCAGGGTGGCCACACACACGCCGACGGCCAGCGCGACCGGCAGCACCCGCACCCAGCGTGGCGGCGGCGCACCCCGAAGCCAGCTCCGCCGTTCGCGTTCCTCTTCCCGCTCCCGGAGGGACGATTCCCGCTCCCGGAGGGGCGATTCCCGCTCCCGGAGGGACGACAGGACGCGCACCCTTCCCACACCACCACGCTCCTCCACGGCCCCGGATCCCGCACGCCGGGTGTCCGGAGAACCGGGGAACGACCGCACCCAGCGGTCCGTACGGTCCACGGCGCTGTCAGTGCCGGGTGACATGCTGACGCCGGCATGAGGGCGGAGGACGGAGGCCGTATGGCGTTCGAGGGGCAGGTCTGGCGCGTGTCCAGCGGTGAGCGGCAGGTCGGGGAGATCCTGATCGACGACGCCGACTTCCCGTGGCTGTCGGGCAGCTTCGTCCCCGGCCCGGCGTACGACACCGTAGAGGCACTGTTCGCCCGCGAGATCGCCCTGCTGGAAGGCGACTTCGAGCAGGTGGAGGAGTGGGAGGCGGCCTACTACGAAATCCGGCGCCATGTCTCGCTGTCCTCCCCGGACGGCCCCGTCCCCGAGTTCCTGCTGCACATCGAGGGGGACCGGGCCTGGCTCCGGTGGAGCGACGAGCCGTTCGAGGGCGGGGCCGGGGGGTTGAGGTGACCCGGCGTGGGCGGGCGTCGTCGAGTTACTCGCGGACCTGAGCCTTCACCGTGGGCTGCGCGCCACCGCGGTCCGCGTCCAGACCCGCGAGCAAGCGCAGCCCGTCCTCGGCGGGGCTGCCGGGGGCCGCGGACAGCACCAGCAGCTCCATGCCTGATTCGTCCGGTAGTGCGAAGTTCTCCTGGTGCAGCTCCAGCACTCCCACCAGTGGGTGCCGGTACGCCTTGCGTCCATGCGTGCGGGCGCGCACGTCCGCACGCGCCCAGAGGCGGCGGAAGCGCTCGCTGCCCATCGCCAGCTCGCCGATGAGCGTGGCCAGTCGGGGGTCTTCGGGGTATTTGCCGGCGGCCAGGCGAAGGTGCCCGACCACGTCGAGGGTGCATTTCTCCCAGTCCGCGTAAAGGCCGCGCTCGGCCTCCTCCAAGAAAAGGTGCCGGGCGGTGTTCAGGCCCGGCATCGGCCGGCCGTAGAGGAGCCCGGCGAGGCGGTTCCCGGCGAGCACGTCCAGGCGGTGATTCATGATCAGCGCGGGTGCGTCGGCGACAAGGTCGAGGACGCGCAGGAGCTCCGGCCGGACCCGCCCGCCCGGCGCCTTCGCGCTGCGGCGGCGCTGCCGGGCGAGGCGGTAGAGGTGCCCGCGTTCGGTCTCGTCGAGGCCGAGGACGCGGGCGAGCGCGTCGAGGACCTGCTCGGAGGGCTGGGTCGCGCGGCCCTGCTCCAGGCGTACGTAGTAGTCGACGCTGACTCCGGACAGGTGCGCGACCTCTTCGCGGCGCAGTCCTTCGACCCGGCGGCGGCTGTCGGTGGGGATGCCGGCGGCGGCCGGGTCGACCCGGGAACGCCGGGTCCGCAGGAAGCCCGCAAGATCGTCCATGCCCCCAGTATGGCCTCGCTGTCGTCCGCGAAGGTGGTCCTGCCAGTACCAGGAACTCCCGTCCGACGGAAGAGGCGTCCCTGAACGCCGGGCGCCGCGGAACCCAGAATCGAAGGCACCCGATGCGAAGGAGTGCCCATGAAGACGCTGATCGTTTACGCCCACCCGGAGCCGCAGTCGCTCAACAGCTCGCTGAAGGACCTCGCGGTGTCCACATTGGAGAACGCCGGGCACGAGGTACGGGTGAGCGATCTGTACGCGATGAACTGGAAGGCGGTGGTGGACGCCGCGGACTACGGCTCCCACGCCTCAAGTCCGCTGAAGGTCGCCCTGGACTCGGGCCGGGCCTTCGACGCCGGGACGCTCACCCCGGACGTCCTCGCCGAGCAGGAGAAGCTGCTGTGGGCCGACACGATCATCTTCCAGTTCCCGCTGTGGTGGTACACGATGCCCGCGATCCTCAAAGGATGGGTGGACCGGGTGTTCACCTACCACTTCGCGTACGGCGTCGGCGAGCACAGCGACACCAAGTACGGCGAGCGCTTCGGTGAAGGCACCCTCGCGGGCAGGAGGGCTCTGCTGTCGGTGACCGCCGGCGGCCCGGAGTCGCATTACGGCGCTCGCGGGATCAACGGTCCCATCGACGATCTGCTGTTCCCGATCCACCACGGCATCCTCTACTACCCGGGCATCGAGGTGCTGCCGCCGTTCGTGCTGCACGGCACCGACCGGATGACCGACGAGGACTACCCCGACATCGCCAAGGCCTGGGAGCAACGCCTGCTCACCCTGGAGTCGACCGAGCCCATCCCGTTCCGGCGGCAGAACTTCGGCGACTACGAGATCCCCTCCCTGTGCCTGAAGGAGGGACTGGAGCCCGCGGGCCGCACGGGGTTCGGGCTGCACGTGCGGGGTTGACCGTCGACGGCCGGATCGCGGTCCCCGTCCCATCGACCCCCTGCCCGCGCCCCGGCGAACCGTCCCGGTCGGAGCGCCGGTGTCCTCGGGGTCCCTCCCCCGCACGGGGGAGAGGATCCCCCCGCGCGTGGGATCTTCCGGAAGGGTCCGGCGGCTGTACTGGACGTGCGGCCGGCGGCACACGGAGAGACCGGCCACCGGACGGGGAGGTCGACCCATCATGCGTACCTGGACGAGACGACGTCTGCTCATGTCGACGGTCACGGGGGCGGCGGGCCTGGCCCTGACAGCCCCGGCGCACGCGGCCGGCCGTGACCGACCGGCAGGCGACGACATCGCCGAGGCCCTGCGCGCGCTGCCCGGGCTACGGGTGATCGAGGAGCGGTCCGGCGCCGAGCCCGGCTACCGCTTCTTCGTCCTCGGCCTGCGCCAGCCGGTCGACCACACCGACCGCGCGGCCGGCACCTTCGAGCAGCGCCTGACCCTGCTCCACACCGCCACCGACCGTCCGACGGTCCTGTTCACCACCGGGTACGAGGCGACGCTCACGCCCCGCCGGACCGAACCCACCGTCGTCCTGGGCGGCAACCAACTCCAGGTCGAGCACCGCTACTTCGGCGACTCACGCCCGCCGACCGCGGACTACGCCCACCTGACCGTCCGGCAGGCCGCCGACGACCATCATCGCGTCGTCCGTCTCTTCCGCACGCTGTACCCCGGCGCATGGATCTCTACCGGCGGCAGCAAGGGCGGCATGGCCACCGTCTACCACCGCCGCTTCCATCCGCACGACGTGGACGGCACCGTGGCCTACTCCGCCCCCAACAACGTCGACGACCGCGAGGACTCCGCCTACCTGTGCCATCTGGCCCATGCCGGCACCGCCGAGACCCGGGCCGCCCTGGAACGGGTGCAGCGTGAGGCCCTGCTGCGCCGTGCGGAGCTCGTCGCCCGCTACGAGGACTGGGCGGCCGCCACCGGCGACACCTTCCGCATCGTCGGCGGCGCCGACAAGGCCCTCGAGATCGCCGTCCTGCGGGCCCCGTTCATGTTCTGGCAGAACGGCGGGGCGGCGGACGCCGGCGCCATCCCCGGCGCCCACGCCTCGGCGGACGCGCTCTACGCGTGGCTGGACGAGACCGCCCTGCTGCCCGTCTACGCCGACGCCGTCGCCCGGCAGTACGTCCCGTACTTCTACCAACTCGGTACCGAACTCGGGTACTGGGACGCCCCCACCCACCACTTGGCCGGCCTGCTGCGGTACCCCGACGCCACGCAGCCGCGTAGCTTCGTCCCGCGCGACATCCCGATGCGGTTCGACCACACCGTCATGCCCGACATCGACCGCTGGGTCCGCCGGAGCGGCGAGCGCCTGCTGTTCCTCAACGGTGCCCAGGACCCCGCCGTCGCCGAGCCCTTCCACCCCGGCGGCCGCGACTCCCGCACCCTGTGGGCCCCGGACGCCGACCACCACGTCACCCTCGACGACCTGTCCCCGGCCGACCGCGCCGACGTGATCGCCACGCTGCACCGCTGGGCCGCCGAACCCCGGCCCCGAGGCGGCCGCCGATAGCGGCCGTCTCTGCTTGCAGTGGGACCGAAGAGCCCGCCGGGTGGGTTCGTTCAGCGCGTGTCCATGGCCAGCAGGGTCTCAGCCGCGGCGAGGATCTCGGTGACCCGCAGGCCGAACGCGGCGTCGCAGGGGTGGGGGCGGCCGGAGCCGGCGGCGGTGAGCAGCGCGTCGGCGGCCCGGGTGAGGGCGGGGACGACTCCTTCCGAGCTCTCCGGCAGCAGCGTCACCCCGGCCGCACCCCGTAGTTCCACGGCGACCCCCGCCGCGGCGGGCGGGGCGGTGAGGCTCAGGGTGAGGGCGCTCGTGGCACCGCCGGTGTGCTCGACGACCAGGTGGACGGTGTCGCCGGGGCCGTGCGCGGCGGCCGCGACCCGCCGGGCGTCGCCGAGGACCGGCAGCAGCACGGACAGGGCGTGCGGGCCCACGTCCCACAGCGCACCCTTCTCCCGCCGCCACGGAGAGTCCGCGAACGGGCTGTCGCTGGTGAACACCGAGCCCAGCCACTGCGCCCGCGCCGTGAACCAGCCGCCGACGCCCGCCTGCCGGGTGATCCACTCCTCAGCCTCGCGCTGGAAACGGGTGGTGAAGAAGACCACCGAGGCCACCTGCGCCTCTCGCGCCGCCTCGACCACCGCCCGGCCCTCCTCGACCGTCGGCGCGAGGGGCTTGTCGAGCAGCAGATGACAGCCCGCCCGCGCGGCGCGCACCGCCAGCCCGGCCTGGACGGCGGGCGGCAGGGCCATGGCGACGGCGTCCACGTCGGCGAGCAGGGCGTCGACATCGTCGTAGGCCCGAACGCCGTGCACCGCCGCCAGCTCCTTGGCGGCGTCGGGGCGCCGGCCCCACACTCCGACGAAGTCGAGCCCGTCGTGCCCGCTCAGGGCGGGTGCGTGGGCCGACTGGGCCCAGGGACCGGTGCCGAGCAGTCCGATGCGCATGCCGCTGCCTCTCCGAAGATTCCTCACCATGGCCGGTGCGTGCGACACCGGTCGTGGCGAGGGTCGCACACCGCCCGGGTGGCCACGCAAGCCCCTGCGCCGCAGGTGGCGGACGCGGCGACGGCCTCGTCGGCACGGGCGAGGGACCCGCGGCCCCCGTATCCGTTTGAACTTTCATGAAAGTTGGGTGTGTTGGTGTGCTGACGGGCTGGAACGGACGAACATCCAGTTCCTAGGATGTACTCTCAGTCACGCCAGTCCAGTTGGCGTGGCACGGAGCTGGGGGAGCGGATGCACTCGGAGAAGCAGCTGTCCACGAAGATCGACGCCAATGTGCCGACAGCGGCACGCATGTACGACCACTATCTGGGCGGCAAGGACAACTACGCGGCCGACCGCGCGGCCTGCGAGCAGCTCGACAAGGTCGTCCCCAGCACGCGTCGCCTCGCCGTCAACAACCGTCGCTTCCTCCAGCGGGTCGTCCGGACCCTGACGCAGGAGTACGGAATACGCCAGTTCCTCGACCACGGCTCCGGTCTGCCCACCCAGGACAACGTGCACCAGGTCGCCCAGAGTGTCGACCCCGCCGCGCACGTCGTCTACGTCGACAACGACCCCATGGTGCTCGTGCACGGCCGGGCCCTGCTGGAACAGGACGAGCGCACCACCGTCATCCACGCCGACATGCGCGAGACGGACGCCATCTTCTCCCACCCCGAGACCCAGCGGCTGATCGACTTCGACCAGCCGGTCGCCGTGCTGTTCAACTCCGTCTTCCACTGCATCCCCGACAGCGAGACCGACGGACCGTCGGCCGTCGTCAAGCGGGTGAGCGAGCGCCTCGCGCCCGGCAGCTACCTGTTGATGTGCCAACTGGTCAGCGAAGACGCCGAGGTGCGTGAGTTCGTCACGAACTTCATGGACCAGGCGACTCACGGCCACTGGGGGCGGGTGCGTCAGGAGAAGGACGTTGCCGCGCTGTTCGACGGTCTGGAGATCCTGGAGCCGGGCCTGGTGGAGGTGTCCACGTGGCGGCCGGACAGCGAGGTGGCACCCCGTCAGCTCACCCAGGAATGGATCGAGTTCGGGGGCGTGGGCCGGCTGCCGTAGGCGCAGGCGTCACTGCGCGGGATAACGCGACTTCATCGTCTCGCGCAGCAGACCCAGCGACTCACGCGGGTTGAGCGCCTCGTCGGCCAACCGGTCCAGGGCGAGGCGGTACTCCTCCGTCTCGTCGCGGTCCTCGAGGAAGTTGGCGCTTCTGATGTGCTCCAGGTAGACGACATCGGGCAGGTCGATGCCGCCGAAGCGGAGATAGGTCACCGGAATGGCGGGTGCCGAGGCGTTCGTGACGTCCAGGGGCACCACCTGCACGGTCACATTGGGGCGCCGGGCCATGTCGATCAGGTGCGCGAGCTGCTCGCGCATCACGTCCTTGCCGCCGAGCACCCGCAGCAGGACCGACTCGTCGAGGACCGCCCACAACTGCGGCGCGTCCTTCCGGGCCAGCAACTCCGCCCGGCGCATGCGCAGTTCGACCCGGCGCCGCACTTCGGTGGCGGGCGCGTTCGGCAGGCCCCGTTCCACCACCGCCCGGGTGTAGGCCGCGGTCTGCAAGAGGCCGGGCACGTACTGGATCTCGAAGGTGCGGATGGTGGCCGCCGCCTCCTGAAGCCCCACCAGCCGGTCGAACCACTCGGGCATCAGGCGCTTGTCGTAGCGCTGCCACCAGCCCGGCTCACCGGCCCGCTGCAGCAGCCTGAGCAGCACCGAGGCCTCGTAGCTCTCGGTGCCGTACAGCTCCAGCAGGGCCCGCACGTCCTGCTCGGTCGGCGGCCGACGGCCCTTGCCCGACTCGATGCGGGAGAGCTTCGCCCCGCTGAAGCCGAGGGCGCGGGCCGCCTGGTCCTGGGACAGACCCGCGTCCTCGCGGAAACCCGCCAGTTGCACACCGACCAGCATCTTCAGCAAGGTGGGCGCGGGCTCGGACCGGTCGAGGTACGACTCGAGGCGGGAGATGCGAGGCGACGCGGCGGACATCGTGGCTCCCCGTAGACCGGCAGACGTGAGGGAGACTCTATCTCACTCGGCGAACCTTCACCGTATCCCCCCGTAAACGTCCCCGAGTTCGGCGCCGCGCCGCCACTCGGGTCAGCCGCTTCCCGGCACCAGGTGGTCGAACTCGCCGTCCTTGACGCCGGCCAGGAAGGCCGCGACCTCGGCCGGCGTGTAGACGAGCGCGGGCCCGTCGGGATCGCGGGAGTTGCGCATCGCTATGTCCCCGTCGGTCAGAGTGGCGACCTCGACGCAGTTCCCCTCGGCGTTGCTGTGCCGGGTCTTGATCCAGCAGGCGTCCAACGCGCTCGCCCGCACTCCGTTCCGCACTGGTGGCACCACAGTCTCCTTGCCGTTCGTGGTCCGTACCGGGCGCCCGGCCGGCCCGGACGTGCGAGGCGCCTGGTCCCGTTGCCTCGCCGCCCGGCCGATTTTCGCGCAATTTCCCGTGCAATTGCACGCGAGCGCCATCGGCGTGGATAATAGCTGCGGCGTCAACCCTGGCGTTGCCGCCCCGTCCTGACGTCGCATCAGGGAGATGACGTGTCGTCGCCTGCGTCCCACGCGCCCCATTCGCCCAGTGAAGGTGTGCCGAGGGCGGGTGGGAACGGCACGGACCGAACCTCACCTCGCGCGGTCCTGACGCCCGAGGCGGAGGAGGGACCCTGCCCGCACGCCGAGGGGGTACCGCCCTCCGTCGTCTCCGTCGATCTGCGCATCACCTGCGACCGGCAGGGTTTCGCCCTGGGCCGCGCCTTCACCCGCGGCATCCTCAGCCAGTGGTCGCTCGGACACCGCGAGGACGACGCGCTGCTCGTGATGGGCGAACTGGCCGCCAACGCGGCCGAACACGCGGCGCCGCGGACCGAGGGAGGCATGCCGACCGTCCGGCTCGGTCTCGCCCTCACCCCCGGCCATCTGCTGATCACCGTTTCCGACGACATCGACACCCCTCCCGTACCGGGCTCGCGCCGGGACTGCGCCGCCGACGCGGAACTGGACGAGCACGGACGCGGCCTGGCCATCGTCGAGGTCCTGTCCGACGGGTGGGGCTGGACCCCCAGACGTCCCGCGGGCAAGACCGTCTGGGCGATGTTGTCGATCCGTCCCTCGCCCGACACAACCGCCGTGGAAGGGTCCCCCGACATGCGCCCCGCTCCGACCGGAAAGCCGACCGGAACGCCGAGCACCCAGCGCACGGACCGCGAGACATCCGCCAAGGTGCCGGCCCGCACCGCGCCCCTGACGACGCTCGGGCAGGTGCCCTGGAGCGAGATCAAGGACTCCACCGGCTCCGCGGACGCCATCCCCCTCCTCCTCAACAGCGTGGCCTGGGGAGACGAGCAGACCGCCCGGACCGCGCTCACGGAACTGCGCAGACGGATCTGCCAGTTCGGTTTCGTCGTCGAGCAGGCCACCGCCGCCACCGTCCCCTTCCTGTGGGAGCTCGCCCAACTGCCCCACGTGACCGTTCGGCCGCAGATCATCCAGCTGCTCAGGAGCATCGCCGACGCCCGGCAGTGGGAGAGCACCGCCGCCGTCTACCCCAAGCTGCTCAACCGTCGTGAGAACCCCGTCGTGTGGGAGCGCGCGGCCCGGCGTGCCGTCCGCGACCGGCGCGGAGTCCTGCCGGGTCTGCTCGCCGAGGAGGACGCGGAGCTGGCCCGGGCGACCACGGAACTGGCCCGTAGTCTGGGTGAGTGAGGGGCAGGGGGCGGCGCGGCCTGCCCAAAGGTCAAGCCCATTCCTGCTGCGCAGCGGTTCTGGTCGGTCATCAGACTCACAGTCGGGCCGCCCGTCCCGCTCGCCGAAGTCAGCCCTCGCCTGCCTGCGCGACAGTCGTGCGCAGCAACGCGGCCATCGATCGGCCGGCCACCCGCAGCGGTTCCGGATCACGAGCAGCCCGGCTGAGCATGAACGCCCCCTCAAGCATCATGATCATTGAACAGGCGAGTGATCGCGCCGCCTCGGGGTCGACCACCCAACGGCCGAACCACTGCGCCGCGTCGCGGACCCACTCCTCGAAGACCTCTGCCGTCGCGGCCCTCAGCACCTCATTGCTGCTGGCAACCTCCAATGCCACCGTCCCGATCGGGCACGCGTCGGCGTAGTCGGCCGCGGCAAGGTCGTCCGCGGCTGCCTCGAAGGCGTGCACGAGGGATTCGGCAGGGTCCGGCACACTGTCCAGCAGAGCCAACACCATGCGGCCGTACTCCGGTCCGGACGTGCGGATCATGTCCTCGGCCAGTTGCTGCTTGCCGCCGGGGAAGAAGTGATAGATCGAGCCGAACGGCGCTTCTGACTCTGTCGCGACCCGCTTGAGGCCGGTCGCCGCGTAGCCGTGGCGGCGGAACAGCATCGCGGCAGCACCCTGAATCCTGGCTCGAGTGTCCGAATGTCCCATTGCCCTCCACTCTTCCTGCCTCCAAGATTACAGTAGAACAATCTATCAAATGGGGGTTGCTTCGATGCCGAGGATCGAGTTGTCGTCCGGACCGGTTGACTACCAGGACACCGGAGGTGAAGGACCAGTGCTGGTGTTCGGTCACGGTATGCCGATGAACGAGACCCAGTGGCGCAAGGTGGTCCCGCTGCTGGACGGGTACCGCTGCGTCCTGCCCACGCTGCCCCTCGGCGGTCATCGCCGGCCGATGAACCCGGACGCCGACCTGTCCCAGCGCGGTGTCGCCCGGCTCCTGGGTGAGTTCATCGAACGGCTCGGTCTGGACCAGGTGACTCTCGTCCTCAACGACTGGGGCGGGGGCCAGTTCCTGGTGTTGGAAGGGCAGGCGCAGCGGCTCGCGCGCCTGGTGCTGGTGGCCTGCGAGGCCTTCGACAACTTTCCCCCGGGGCCCGCCAAGGCGATGGCCCAGGTATGCAGGGTCCCCGGCGGCGTCTGGCTCCTGACCCGTCTCATGGGCATCCCCGCGTTCCGCCACAACCGGGCCGGATACGGTGGGATGAGCCTGCGCGGGATCCCTGACGAGATCCTGGACGACTGGTTCGCACCCGCCACCCTCAGCAAGGCCATTCGCAAGGACCTCGCCAAGTTCGCCACCGGTGCGCCCGACCGGCGGACCTTGCTGGCCTGGAGCGAGCGACTGCGTGAGTTCGACCGCCCGGTCCTGGTCGTCTGGGCGACCGAGGACAGACTGATGCCGCGTGAGCACGGCCCCCGCCTGGCCGAGTTGTACCCGCAGGGCCGACTGGTCGAGATCGCTGCCTCGTCCACCCTCATCCCTGAGGACCAGCCCGAACGGCTTGCCGACGTGCTCACCGACTTTCTGGTCCAGACCGGAGCAGAGCCGATCCGGCACGCTGACTGAGTGAGGGGGCCGGCAGGCGGAAACAGTTGGCGGTCGGGCCAGTTGGCGGTCGGGCCAAGGTGGCGCCGGTAAGGACGAAGGAACGCGGGCGGACCGACGAGCCGACTCAGGACGTCGTCGTACCGCTCCGTCCCCCGCAGCAGGCCCCCTCCGGCGGGCCCGGCTCCGCCAGCCACTCCGCGATGGTGCGCGCGATGGGTTGGCCGGTTTCCACCTCCACGAAGCCGAACTGACCGGACTGGTTGCACTCGAGGAACCACCACGTGCCGTCGGCGTCCTCGGCGAAGTCGAAGGCTCCGTACGCCAGTTGGGCCTCCGCCAGGTATTTGCGCACGCCGTCGGCGGCGCAGGTCGGCACCTCGGCGGGACGCCACGGCAGGTCGGCCGGGGCGAAGCGGACGTCGACGTCGTCGGGGTGCGCGTCCGGCGAGGTCTCCTTTCGGGCGGCGAGCATCCGGTCCCCGACGACGGTCAGCCGGATGTCGGCCCGCTTGGCGACCCTGCGCTGCAGCAGGGTCGGACCGAACGCGACGGCGGCGAAGTCCGTGTCCGGCGCCACCCGGCTCGTCGGCACCGCACGGGGCGGCTCCTGCGGATGCGCGCCGGAGACCGGTTTGACCACGAGGTCCGGGAAGCGCTCCGCGAACTCCCGGGCGGCCTGCGGGAATGTCGTGATCAGGGTGGCCGGCACGGGCAGACCGCTGCGCTGGGCGAGGCGGAGCTGCCATGGCTTGTGGCGTGCCCGGCGGGCGGCGTCGGGATGGTTCATCCACCTCGCGCCGGACCCGCGCAGCATGCCGTACAAGGCCTGTGAGGACTCCTCGGTGAGCCAGTCGGACGGCTCGGGCACCCGGGAGGCCGGGACGCCCGGCCTGCGCACCCAGATGGACCGCAGGCTGTCGATGCCCACCAGGCGGCCGGCGGACCAGAGATGGCCGCGGAAGGCGCCGTGCACGTACTCGCCCGAGAGGGCGACCCCGCCCGTGAGGTCGGCGGGGTCCAGCCGGACCACCGGGACCCCGGACGCGTTGAGGTGCACGACCACCATGTCCGCCGTCACGTCCTGTTCACAGGTCAGGATCAACACGGTCATCGTCGTCGGCCCGCGTTCAGTCGTCGAAGTGGGTCTTCGAGCCGGCGGTGGACGTGGTGGTCCCCAGTTCCCTCAGCAGCGCGAGGTCCGAGGCGGCGATCCGGCCGTCGAGAAGTACGTTCAACTGCAGTGCGGAGTCGTAGGCGTACGGAATGGAAACCTCCAAATCCGCCGCCGGGCGTGCGTAGTTGAGCGCAAACGGTTGCATCGTCTCTCCCTCTTCATGCTGCGCCGACCAAGCCGTCGCCATGGCGCGTCGTGCTGCGTCGTCGCTCCGCCCGGCGGATCACCCGGGCTTCCACTGACTTATACGAATCGAACGGGTGGTTGGTTTCCTTACGCTCCGTAGTCATTGGCGAGTTCGACACCCCGGACCTGAGACGGTCGGGGGCGCAGAGAGGTTGAGCGGAGGTTCAGGCTGTCTCGCCCGGCCCGCCGAGAGGCGTGGGCCGTTGTGCGTCGGTGACCGGGCGGCGCAGGGTGCGCAGGGCGAGCAGGAGGACGCCGATGTCGTCCAGATACACCGGGTCGGGCAACAGATCCGTCGGCAGCACGAGATAGATGACGGCGCCCCAGAAGACCCAGCGCGGCCCGGTCGGCAGCCCGGCGCGGCGCAACGCGCGTCGGGCGTTCACCAGTCGCACCAGCAGCGCGACGGCCACGACGAGCACCACCGCCGCGAGGACCGCGGCGACGGCGATCACTGTTGTGGTCGTGTCCACGGGCTCTCCTCGGTCCGCTGCGCCGCCGGATGCGGGCCCCCTCCCCGTCGGATTCCCGGTTACGGCGCCCGTATTGCCTGCGGGATACCCGCGTGTGCGTCGCCCACGCCGACAGTGGCCGGTTCTCATCCACGCGGCGCACCCGGGTGGCGAGCCGCCCCCATGAGCGTATTAATGATCAACACATGTCGCGTGCCGCAGGTCGGGGGCAGGAAGCGGCCGCGCCCCGTCCATGGAGCTGACATGACGACCCGCTCTCCCGAATCCGGCCCGAATCCACCCGCCCCGTTCCGGGCCGGGACTGCCGCCCCGCCCGCCGAGCCGTCCGGTCCGGAAGGCACGGGGGCCGCCGAGGCTGCGGCGGCTGTCGAGGCCGTGGTGGCGGGGGAAGCGGTGGTGGCGGGGGAAGCGGGGGAGGCGGCGCAGGCGACGCCGACCGCGCACACCGTGGGGCGGTCCGCTGTCCGAGGTACCGCCGCGGGGGCCGCCCAAAGGGCCGCCCAAAGGGCCGCCCAAGGGGCCGCCCACGGGATCGCCGGACAGGCAGCCGAAGGGTCCGCCGACGGACCCGCCGACGAGACCGCCGAGGAGACCGCCGAGGAGACTCTGCCCGCCGACGGTGATCCGATGGTCGAGCTCGTGCTGGCCGCCGTGGCAGACCGGTCGTTGGAGGAGGTGGCCGAGCTCATCACGCTGCTGGAACAGTCGCCCGAATACACCCGGGCCGCGACCGACGCCCTGCGTACGGCCGGGACGGACCGGTCGGTGGAGGACATCACCCGCCTCGTCGAACTGCTGACCGGGCCACCCCGGTCCGCCGACAGCGCGGACGCGACGGTCCGGGCCGCCGCCGAACACCGGCCGGTGGAGAAGGTGGCACGGCTGATGACGCTGCCGCACGGCATCCCGCTGGAGCGCCACTGCGAGCAGGAGGCGGTGCGTACGGCCGCCACCCGGCGGTCCGCGGAGGAACTCGCGCAGCTGACAGCGCGGCTCGCCGAGGAACGCGGCGGGCCCCCGGCACGGTGGGCGCCGCAGGTGCGGGGCGCCACCGCCGGACCGCCGCCGAGGCCGGGTGGGGGTGCCGCCGGCCGCCGGCTCATCCTGCAGGCGGTGCTCGTAAGGCGTCCGGGTGCCGAGAGCCGGACCACCGCCGGGGCGCCGTCCTGGCCGACCTGGCTCACTGTCGCGGCGCTGGCGCTCTGCGGTGTCGCCCACTTCCCGACCGACCGGGGCGGCGGGTCCCTGCAGGTCTACGGCTTCGCCTTCGGCGCGTCGGTGCTGTGCGTCCTGTTGGCCCTGCTGCTGACCGTCCGGTGCGCGGCCCCGCTGCGCGGCGGAGCGGTGGTGGTCCCGGCGGTGCTGGTCGCGGCGGAGCTGTTCCGGGGCCGGTTGCGGTCGGCAGACCTGTCCCGGGCCCTGCACCTCACCCTGGCACCCCCGTGGCTCGCCACCCTCACCGCCGTCCTCGCCACTCTGACCGCCCTCGCGTTGCTCGCGGCACATCCGGAGGGGGCCAGGGCGGCGGACGGCGGGTCCTGAATCCCCTGGGCCGTCTGGGCCGTCTGGGCCGTCTGGGCCGCCTGGACCGTCATCGTCCGGTTAGACCCGTCAGTATCCGGTCCGGTGTCAGGGGGAGTTCGCGGAAGCGGACGCCGGTGGCGTGGTGGGCGGCGTTGCCGATCGCGGCCGCCGTGCCGACGATGCCGATCTCGCCGATGCCCTTGCTGCCCATGGGGTTGAGGTGCGGGTCGTCCTCGTCGACCCAGTGGGCCTCGATGTCGGGGACGTCGGCGTGCGCGGGGACGTGGTACGACGCCAGGTCCGACTCCGTGAAGTCGCCGAACGCGGCGTCCACGGTGCTGCCCTCGGTGAGGGCCATGCCGAGGCCCATGACCATACCGCCGACGAACTGGGAGCGGGCGGTACGGGCGTTGAGGATCCGCCCGGCGGCGTACACGCCCAGCAGGCGCCGTACCCGCGTCTCCCCGGTGACCGTGTCGACGGCGACCTCGGCGAAGTGCGCCCCGAACGCGTGCCGCGCGTAGGGACTGTCGGCGTCGGCCCGGCCGGCCGTGTCGGCCTCGGTGGCCAGGCCCTGGCCGGGCAGCGGGCCGGAGCGGTCGCCGAGGAGTGCCGCGAGCCGGGTGCACGCCTCGTGCACCGGCCAGCCCCAGGAGGCGGTGCCGGAGGAGCCGCCCGCCAGCGACGCCGCCGGCAGCTCCGTGCTGCCCACCTCGATGCGCACCCGCTCCAGCGGCACCTCCAGGACGTCGGCGGCGATCTGGGCGAGCACGGTACGGGAACCCGTGCCGATGTCGGCCGCGTTGATCCGCACCAGGAAGGTCCCGTCGGGCAGTGCCCGGGCCGAGGCCTTCGAGGGCCACATCATGACGGGATAGGTGGCGGCCGCCACCCCGGTGCCGATCAGCAGGTCCCCCTCGGCCCAGGTGCGCGGGCGCGGATCGCGTCGGTCCCAGTCGAAGCGCCGGGCGCCCTCGCGCAGGCACTCGACGAGATGCCTGCTGCTGAACGGCTTGCCGCTGTCGGGTTCCGTCTCCGGTTCGTTGGCGACGCGCAGGTCGACCGGGTCCATGCCGAGCTCGGCGGCGAGTTCGTCCATCGCCGACTCCAGCGCGTACATGCCGGGTGCCTCGCCCGGGGCGCGCATCCAGGACGGGGTCGGCACATCGAGCGGGACCACGCGGTGGGCCGTACGGCTGCTCGCGGCGGCGTACATGACCCGCGCCGGTGTCGCCGCCTGCTCCACGAACTCCTTGACGTGCGAGGTGTGGGTGGTGACCTCGTGGAGGAGGGACGTGAGCCGGCCGTCCGGGGCGGCGCCGAGGCGCAGCCGGTGCAGGGTGGGGGCACGGTGCCCGACGACGGCCGGCAGAAAGCGACGGGGGAGGGCCACGGTGACGGGCCGTCCGGTCCGCAGCGCCGCCATCACGGCGAGCACGACGTCCGGGCGGGGTGTGCCCTTCGATCCGAAGCCACCGCCCACGTGCTCGGCGTGGACCGTGATCCGCTCCTCGTCCAGCTCGAACAGCTGGGCGAGTACGGCGCGGACCACGCCCGAGCCCTGGCTGGAGGTGTGGACCGTCAGCCGGCCGTCCTCCCAGTGGGCTGTGGTCGTGTGCGGCTCCATGGGGTGGTTGTGCAGCGGGGGTACGCGGTAGCGCACGTCCACGCGGGTCTCGGAGGAGGCGAACGCGGCCTCGGGGTCGCCCTGTTCCCGTACCGCCGGATATCCGCCGTTGGCCTGCTCGGGCACGTACCCGGCCGGGTGTGTCTCGGTGAGGGTGACGTCGTGCTCCTCCGCCGCGTAGGCGACGTGCACGGCGGCCGCCCCGTCGCGGGCGGCCTCCAGGGACTCCGCCACGACCAGCGCGACGAACCAACCCCGGTGCGGCACCCGGGCGTCCTGCAGGACGGCCAGCGTGGCGTCGTCGGACTCGGCGAGCCGTGGGGCGTCGTCGGGCGTCAGCACGGTCACGACGCCTGGTAGGTCCAGTGCGGCCGCGGTGTCGATCCGCGTCACCCGTCCCCGTGCGACGGCCGCCGGGACCGGCCAGGCCTGGAGCCGGCCGGGCGAGGGATGCTCGGCGGCGTAACGAGCGCTGCCCGTGACCTTCAGGCGCCCTTCCCGACGCTCGGCGGGAGCGCCCGGCGCGGTGGCGGGCTCGGGCATGGAGTCCTCCTCGGGATGCCGGTTCAGGCCCTGGCGGATGCCGTGAGGCGGGCCAGGACGTCGAGGGCGAGACCGCGGGCCAGCGGCACCTTGTAGGCGTTGTCCCGCAGGGGCCGCGCGGCGGTCAGTTCCAGGTCGACGGCGTGCTCGAAGGCCGCCACGGTGGGCGCCGCGCCCAGCAGCGCCTCCTCGGCACGCCGCGCCCGCCAGGGCCGGTGGGCCACCCCGCCGAAGGCGAGTCCGGCGTACGCGACCACCCCGTCCGTCACCTCCACCACCGCCGCGACGGACGCGAGGGCGAAGGCGTACGACGCCCGGTCACGGGCCTTGCGGTAGGCGGACGGCAGCCCCGCAGGGCGGGCCGGCAGCACCACGGCCGTGATCAGCTCGCCGGGTTCGATCTCGGTGTCCCGCTCCGGATGGTCGCCCGGCAGCCGGTGGAACCCGGCCGCGGGCACGCTCCGAGTGCCCTCGGGGCCGTGGAGCTCCACCCGCGCGTCGAGGGCGGCCAGCGCGACGGCCATGTCGGAAGGGTGCGTGGCGACGCAGTGGTCCGAGTGCCCGAGCACGGCGTGGTCCCGGTGGACGCCCTCCAGCGCACCGCAACCGCTGCCCGGCTCACGCTTGTTGCACGGCTTGGACAGGTCCTGGAAGTAGGGGCAGCGGGTGCGCTGCAGCAGGTTGCCGCCGGTGGTGGCCGCGTTGCGCAACTGCCCCGAGGCGCCCGCGAGCAGCGCCTGGGACAGCGCCGGGTAGCGGTCGCGGACGAGGGGGTGTGCCGCGAGGTCGCTGTTGCGGACGGTCGCCCCGACGCGCACGGACCCGTCGGGCAGCTCCTCCACCGCGTCCAGCGGCAGGCGGCTGACGTCGATGAGGGCCGCGGGCCGCTCCACCCCGAGCTTCATCAGGTCGACGAGGTTGGTGCCGCCGCCGAGATAGCGTGCGCCCGGGCGGGATGCGTAGGCGTCGGTGGCCTCCTCGACGCTTCCGGGCCGTACGTAGGCGAAGGGTTTCACCGGATCACGTCCTCCACCGCCTCGACGATGCGCGGATAGGCGCCGCAGCGGCACAGGTTGCCGCTGAGCCGCTCCCGGATCTCGTCCCGGTCCAGCGGCACGGGCCGGCCGGACGGCAGGGCGGGATCGGTGACGTGCGAGGGGTGGCCCGCCTCGGCCTCGGCGACCGCGCCGAGCGCGGAGCAGATCTGGCCCGGGGTGCAGTACCCGCACTGGAAGCCGTCCCGTTCGAGGAACGCCCGCTGGAGCGGATGCGGCTCCTCGCCGTCGCCGGCGAGCCCCTCGACCGTCGTGATGTCGCAGCCGTCCAGACAGACGGCGAGGAGCAGACAGCTGTTGACGCGCCGCCCGTCCACCAGGACCGTACAGGCGCCGCACTGCCCGTGGTCGCAGCCCTTCTTGGCGCCCGGCAGGTCGAGGTCGTCGCGCAGGACGTCCAGCAGGACGCGCCGGTGGTCGACGGTCAGCGTGCGCGGTTTGCCGTTGACGCGCAGCGTGACGTCGGAGTGGTGGCCGTGGCTGTGGCTGCCCATGCGGGACGACCTTCCGGGACGGGCGGAGCAGTACCGTGCGGACCGCGTATCCACGCAGCGCCACCTGACACCCGTTCCGGCGCACCAGAGTCCTTAAGCTGGCCGACATGCCCGAAACCCCGAACGTTCCGTCGGATCAGGCTCAGGCACTGCGCGCCGCCTACGAGGCGCTGGCGGAGATCGTCGACCCGCTCGGCGACGAGGAGTCCTGGCAGCCCACCGGATGTACGGGCTGGGCGGTGCGCGATCTCGTCTTCCACCTCGTCGCGGACGCCCAGCGCGCGCTGGTGGCACTGCACACGCCGGCCGCCGGGCCGCCCGACCGGGATGCCGTGAGCTACTGGCAGGACTGGCGGCCCGACCCCGTGGGCGCCGCGAACGGCCGCCGCTACAACCGGGTCGCGGCGAGCATGTTCCTCGACTTCGGCCAACTGAGCGGTCTGTACCTGGAGACCGCGGCGGCCACCGTCCACGCCGCAGCGGGGGCTCGCCCGGACGCCCTCGTCGCCACCCAGGGCCACGTCCTGACCGCCGGCGATCTGATCAGCACGCTCACCGTCGAGGCCGCCGTCCACCACCTCGACCTGGTCATCGGCCTGCCCACCGTGTCGGGCCCGCCGCCGGCCGCCCTGGCGGTGGTACGGGCCACCCTGGACGGCCTGCTCGGCCGCCCGGTACCCGTCAACTGGAGCGACGAGCACTACGCCCGCGCCGGCACGGGCCGCCTGCCGCTGACGGACCGGGAACGCGGGTCTCTGGGGGCGGACGCCGACCGTTTCCCGCTGTTCTGCTGAGGCTCTAGCTCTCGGGTGTCTCCTTGGCCTCGCCGGTTCCGCTCGGGGAGGGGGCGGGGCGCCACTTGAGGCGTTCGAAGGTGCGGGTCAGTTGCTGGAGCGGGGAGGCGGCGGGCTTGCCGTCCGGCGTCGGCGGTGGTGAGTCGGCGGCGCCGCCGGACTCGCGGTAGGCGGCGAGCGCCTCGTTGGCCCGTTCCGCGGCCTCCCGGTAGAGGTCGCGGGACCGCGTCATGGCCTCCAGCGCCTCCGCGTACATGGCGACCAGCCTGCGCTCGCGGGCGAGTTCCTCCTCCAGCGTCAGCAGCCGCCAGTCCTCGCGGAGCGTGGCCAGCGCGTCCTGCGCGCCGTCCGGGAGCGGCTTCGGCAGCCCGGCGAAGCGGCGCACCGCGTCCACCAGCGCGGTCGGCTCCGAGCCGTCCAGGAAGACGGTCCGTACGGTGAGATCGCCGCCGTCGGAGTCGGGCGGGGCCGGGGTGCCCGGCAGGACGGCCGCGCCGCCGCGCGGCACCTCCACACCGGAATCCCGCAGGGCGTAGTTCACGGCGCGCAGCTGGTGCGGGGAGGCACGGTGCTCCACCACGCGGTGGCGCAGCCCCGGCGGCAGGAACGGGGTCAGTGTCCGGCGGCCCACCGCGTCGGGTGTCATCGCCTCGTGGACGACGACGTCGATGTTCCAGCCGTCGCGCTGTGCGGCGCGCAACACGCGCCGCATGTCCTGTTCATCGGTGGGCAGGGGGTTGACGTCCGCGAGGCGCAGCCCGGTGACGGTCTCCCGACCGGGCGCGGCGTCCTGCCCCTCGGGCCAGAACATGGTGTGGGGAGAGGGCCACTGCTGGTCCCACGGCCGCTCCGCCTCCGCCACCAGCGTCCACTCCCGGCCGGTGTCCGGGCCGGTGTCCGGAGCGTCCATGAGCGTCAGCCGGGCGCGTACTGTCACGGTGTCGGCGACCAGCCAGCGCGCCTCGAAGACGCTTCGGCCCCCGGGGCTCTCCTCGTCGGGCAGTTCCTGGCAGTCCTGGAGGACCTGGTCGTCCTTGAGCCGCCGCAGGTGCGGTCTGACGAGGTCCTCCGCGGCGGAATCGGTGTGGCGGCCGCGAGCCAGCCACACCGTGGAGGGGATCGAAGGGCGGGCGCTGGGGGACGTTGACATGAGTCCATCTGTGGGGTGGGAACAGCGTGCGGGTCCCAGTATCGTCACGGCCGCCCCGGCGCGATCAAGTGGGGGGTGTGACCGCCACCGCGCACTCGGGGCGTGCGGCGCGCGTGCGGGGAGCGCGCGGCTCGCACGAGCCGACCACCGTTCACCCGTGTCACGGATCCGGTCCGGCCCGCACAATCGGCTGCGCGGACAGGGTCCGTCCACCATCCGCATCGGGACGGGCCCTGTCCGTCACTCCGCCTTGCCCTCATTCATTTGCCTTGCCTTGTTGAATATATCGGCAGCCGATATATCCTGGTCGTATGGCACCGAGGAACATGACACAGGCGGCGTTCTTCGTTCTGACCGCGCTGGCCGACCAGCCCCGGCATGGTTACGGCATCCTGCGCGAGGTCGAGGAACTGTCCGACGGGGCAGTGCAACTGCGGGTCGGGACGCTGTACGGAGTGCTCGACCGGCTCACGGCGGACGAACTGATCGTGCTGGACCGAGAAGAGGTGCAGCAGGGCCGGCTCAGGCGCTACTACCGCCTCACGGAGGAGGGCACAGAGGCGCTCGCCGCCGAGGCGGAGCGGATGGCGGCCGGCGCCGGCGCGGCCAAGCGGCGGATCGCCGAGGGCCGTCGGGCCTCCGAGGGCAACCGGCCGGCCGGCACCGTACCGCCCACCGCGCCCGGACTCGCCGGAGGTCTCGCATGACCACCCTGCTGGAGGCCCGCTACCGCGCCGTGCTGCGGCTGCTGCCCCCCTACTACCGGCGGGCGCGCGAGGACGAGATGGTCGAGACGTACCTGTGGGACCTCGACCGGGACACCCAGGACCAGAGCCGGCCCACGTGGGGGGAGGTGGCCGGCGTGGTCGCCCTCGCGGTGCGCAGCAGGGTGGGCGCGCCCGGCGCGCCCCATCCGTACGCTCTGCTCGGGTCGGCGGCCCGTCACTTCGCTTTGTTCGCCGTGCTGTTGCAGGCGGCCGCCGCGCTGGTCGACCGCGTCCTGGCGCTGACCTGGTCGTCGACGCGCGGGGCGGCGGAATGGCGGCTGTTCGTCTCGGGATTCACCGGGCACGGGCCGTCGTCCGGCGCCGTCGAGGTCGCCCAGTGGACGCTGCCCCTGCTGTGGACGGTCGCCTACTTCGCGCTGCTGCGTGACCGTCGGCGGCCGGCACGTGTCGCGTCCTGCTTGGCCGCGCTGCCCACCCTCTGGCCGCTCCTCGGCCCCCTCGTCTCCGACTCGCTCCCGCCGGAGCCCGCCTTCGCCACCGCCTCGGCGCTGCTGGCCTGGCTGTCGGTGCTCGCCCTGTCCGTGGCCCACCACCGTGACGCGCCCCCGGCGTCCCTTCCCGCCGGCACGCCCGGGCTGGTCCTGCTGGCCTGCTGCGTGGTGATGGGCGCGTCGGTCGTCCTGCTGCCCGACGGGGTCGACTCCGCGTGGGCGCCCGTCACCTGCTTCCTCGTAGGCGCCCTCGCCTGGCTGATGTGGCCCGCGCGACGTGCCTCCGGCCCTGAGGCGGGACACGCGGGCGGTGCCCTCGCCCTGGCCGCCCTCGGCCTGCTGCTCCTCGCGCTGCGTGTCTGCGCCGTGTACCCGTGGCGCGACGCCGGACTCCCCGCGGTGTTCCTCGGTGGAGCCGTGGGCCAGGCCGCCGTACTGACCCTGCTGACCGCGACGCTGTGTGTGCTGGGCGGCCGTGAACTCACCCGGCGGGACACCTGAGATGACGAGCGGTCGGTGTCGACCGGCGCCGCACGGAGGGCGCGGTCGGCGCGGTCCGCCGCCCTGGACATGACGGGGCCCGGAAAGCATGGTCGGCTTTCCGGGCCCCGGTCGATGCGGGTGCGGCGCGGGAGCGGCAGTGCCGTGCCCCCGCCGCGAAGTCCCCTACGCCCCGCTCGCCTTGAGCATGTCCTCGCGTTCGACGATCTTGACGCGCTCGCGGCCCTGGGGTTCGCCGAGGGCCTTCTCGGCGGCGTCGAGCTTGTACCAGCCCTCCCAGGTGGTGAAGCGGATGTCGCGTTCGGTGAGGAACGCGTCCACGGCCTCGGGGGCAGGGGAGGCGGGCGTCTGGAGACGGCCGTTCGCGTGGTCGTCCAGGAGGTTGGCCACCGTCTCGTTGGCGTCGCCCTTGGTGTGGCCGATGAGGCCGACCGGGCCGCGCCGGATCCAGCCGGTGACGTAGGTGGACTGCAGGTGCTCGCCGGTCTCCTGAAGGACGCGGCCGCCCTCGTCCGGGACCGTGCCGGTCTCGATGTCCCAGGGCAGCTTGGGCAGTTTGTCGGAGAGGTAGCCGACCGCCCGGTAGACCGCGGTGACGTCCCAGTCCTTGAACTCGCCGGTGCCCTTGACGTTGCCGGTGCCGTCGAGGGCGGTGCGCTCGGTGCGCAGGCCGACGACCTTGCCGTCCTCGCCGAGGATCTCGGTGGGCGACTCGAAGAAGTGCAGGAACAGCTTGTGCGGCCGGTCGCCGGCGTCGCGGATCGCCCAGTTCTCCAGGGTCTTGGCGACCATGTCGGCCTGCTTGTTGCCGCGTCGGGTCGCGATCGAGCCCTCGTCGTAGTCGATGTCCTCGGGGTCGACGATGACCTCGATGTTGGGGGAGTGGTCCAGCTCCCGCAGCTCCATCGGGCTGAACTTGGCCTGCGCCGGGCCGCGTCGGCCGAAGACGTGGACCTCCAGCGCCTTGTTGGCCTTCAGGCCGTCGTAGACGTTCGCCGGGATCTCCGTCGGCAGCAGCTCGTCGGCCGTCTTGGCCAGCACGCGCGCCACGTCGAGGGCCACGTTGCCGACACCCAGCACGGCGACCTTCTCGGCCTCCAGCGGCCAGGTGCGCGGCACGTCCGGATGGCCGTCGTACCAGGAGACGAAGTCGGCGGCGCCGTAGGAGCCGTCGAGCTCGATGCCGGGTATGCGCAGCTCACGGTCGGCGGTGGCGCCGGTGGAGAAGATGACCGCGTCGTAGAAGGCGCGCAGGTCGTCCAGACTGATGTCGGTCGGGTAGTCGACGTTGCCGAACAGGCGGATCTGCGGCTTGTCGAGGACCTGGTGCAGCGCCGTGATGATGCCCTTGATCCGGGGGTGGTCGGGGGCGACGCCATAACGGATCAGGCCGAACGGGGCGGGCATGCGCTCGAAGAGGTCGATGGAGACACCGGGGTCGGCGGCCGCCTCGGACTTGAGCAGCGCGTCGGCGGCGTAGATCCCGGCGGGGCCGGCTCCGACGATGGCTACCCGCAGAGGGCGCGACATGTTCAGGTTCCCTTCGAGCGATGAACAGGACGACTCGTCGGGAAGCCTAAATTAAGGCAAGCCTAAGTCGGTACGCGGGTCCGACCTATGGACTCATAAGGCGCTTTTATGAGTCGCGCGCCTCCCGGGGCAGTGGCTGCTCCGCCCAGATGATCTTGCCTGTCGTGGTGTAGCGCGTCCCCCAGCGGTCCGCCAACTGCGCGACGAGGAACAACCCGCGGCCCCCCTCGTCGGTCATCGCGGCGTGACGCAGATGAGGCGAGGTGCTGCTGCCGTCGAAGACCTCGCAGATCAGGCTGCCGTCCCGCAGCACCCGCACCCGCACCGGATCGGCACCGTAGCGGATCGCGTTGGTGACCAGCTCGCTCAGGATCAGCTCCGTCGTGAACGTCAGCTCCTCAAGACCCCACTCCGCCAGCTTCCGCGTCACCGCGGCACGCACCTCGCCCACGGCCGCCGGAACCATCGGCACGTCCCACTCGGCCACCCGGTCGGACCCGAGCGCCCGCGTGCTCGCGACGATCAGCGCCACGTCGTCGCTGGGCCGGGACGGCAGCAGGGCGTCCAGGACCGCCCGGCAGGTGTCCTCCGGCGAGGAACCGCCCGACGCCAGGGCCGAGCGCAGCATCTCGAGACCGGTGTCGATGTCCCGCTCACGGTCCTCCACCAGCCCGTCCGTGTAGAGCACCAGCCGGCTGCCCTCCTCCAGCTCCACGTCGGCCGTCTCGAACGGCAGACCCCCTACGCCGAGCGGAGGCCCGGCCGGGACGTCGAGGAACGACACGCTGCCGTCGGGACGGACCACGGCGGGCGGCGGATGCCCCGCCCGGGCGATGGTGCAGCGCCTCGATACGGGGTCGTACACCGCGTACAGGCAGGTGGCGCCCGTGATGGGCGCGCTGCCGCCCTCGTCCTGCTCGTCCTGGTCGATACGGCCGACCAGCTCGTCGAGGAGCGACAGGAGCTCGTCCGGCGCCAGATCCAGCGCGGAGAAGTTGCTCACCGCCGTCCGCAGCCGCCCCATGGTGGCCGCCGCGTACAGTCCGTGGCCCACCACGTCCCCCACCACCAGCGCCACCCGCGCCCCCGACAGCGGCAGCACGTCGAACCAGTCGCCGCCCACGCCCGCCTGCGCCGGCAGATACCGGTAGCCGATGTCCAGGGCGCTCTGCTCGGGCAGACTGCGCGGCAGCAGACTGCGCTGGAGCGTCACGGCCATGCTGTGCTCGCGGGTGAAGCGGCGCGCGTTGTCGATGGAGACAGCCGCCCGCGCGACCAGCTCCTCCGCCAGCGCCACCTCCTCCGCGTCGAACGCCTCGGGCTTCTCGGACCGCCAGAAGCTGACCACACCCAGGACCAGGGACCCGGCCCGCACCGGCACGGTGATCAGCGAGTGGATGCCGTACTCCACCACCTGCGCGGAACGCTCCAGGTCCTGGGCCTGCCAGCCGGCGGCCTGGCTCAGGTGCAGCTCGGTCACCGGCCCGCCGCTCTCCAGGCTGCGCGCCTGCGGCGACGACGCCACGAACCGCAGCCTCTCGCCCGCCGGATACAGGGGAGCGTCCTTGCGGATGCCGTCCAGCGCGGTACGCCGCAGCCCGGCACCCGGCTCCGGCTCCTCACCGGCGAGCACCGCGTCGTACAGGTCCACGGCGACGAAGTCCGCGAAGCGCGGCACGGACAGGTCCGTCAGCTCCTCGGCGGTCCGGGTCACGTCCAGGCTGGTGCCGACGCGCGCACCGGCGTCGTAGAGCAGATCGAGGCGCTCCCGGGCCGCCTCCGCCCGGCCCGACAGGGCGCGCAGCTCCGTGGAGTCGCGGAGCGTGGCGACGCTGCCGGACGGGCCTCCGCGCAGGGTCGTGGGCCGCTGGTTGACCGCGAGGAGCCGGTCGGCCACGAGATGCACCTCGTCGGTGGCGACCCGTGCCGAGGCGAGCAGCTCGGCGATCGCGGGGTCGAGACCGAGGTCCCCTACCCCGCGTCCCTCCGCGTCGTCGGGCAGATGCAGCAGCCGGCGCGCCTCGTCGTTGGCGAGGAGCAGACCGCCCTCGGCGTCGACGATGATCACCCCTTCCCGCACCGAGTGCAGCACCGCGTCGTGGTGCTCGTACATGCGGGTCATCTCGTGCGGTCCGAGGCCGTGGGTCTGCCGCATCAGCCGCCTGCTCACCAGCGCCGTTCCCGCCGTGGACAGGGCGACCGCCACACCGGCGGCCAACAGCAGCAGCGGCAGCTGGCGGTCGAGGGTGCCGCCCACGCGCGCCGTCGTGATGCCGGCCGACACCAGACCGACGACCTTCCCGTCCGCATCCTTGACCGGCACGACCGCCTGGACGAGTCGGCCTATGGTCCCGTTGATCTCCTCGGTCACGGTCCCGCCGGCCTGGGCAGGTGCGAGATTGCCGACGAACTTCTTGCCGATGCGGTCCGGCTTGGGATGGGTGTACCGGATCCCGTCGGGGTCCATGACGACGATGAAGTCGACCTTCGCCGCCTGGCGGGCGGCCTCGGCGCTCGGTTGCAGGACGGCCGTAGGATCCGGGCTGCTCAGCGCCTCGCGGGTGCCGGGCGCGTTCGCGAACGTCTCGGCGACGGCGAGGGAGCGGTTGCGCGCCTCCACCCTGCTGTCGTGCCGTACCTGGAGCACCAGCGCCACGACCGCGGCCACGACGAGCAGCAGGACGATGACGACCTGAAGGAAGAACACCTGTCCGGCGACGCTGCGCCCGCTCAGCGACCCGCGGCCGCGGGCATGGGGGCGCGCGGCATGCGGGGGGCTGGGAAGACGGGTCGGCCGAGACCCGGGTCGACCCGTTATCCGGACCATGTGCCCATGTCTACACTGCCACGCGGAATGAGGCGAGGGGCGTCACACAGGGTCACACTTTGTTCTCCGACCCTCCCTATATGGCCGGTTGGCCGCTCCTCAGCCGTCGGACGGTGCCGCGGTGGGGCGGGTGGCCAGCAGCAGCGCGATGTCGTCCGGGCGGTCCACGGCGTGCCGGGCCGCCGTCGTGAGCCGGTCGGCGACCCCGTCCAGGAAGCGACCGTCCGAGCGGCCCTCGTCGCCACCGGCCCGGGACAGGGCCGTCCGCAGCGCGGCGATGCCGTCGTCGATGTCCGCGCCGGGCCGCTCCACGAGACCGTCGGTGTACAGGGCCAGGATCGCGCCGGGCTCCAGGTGCAGCTCGGTCACCGGGTAGCGGGCGTGCGGATCCACACCGAGGACGACACCGCCCGGGATGTCCACGAGCTCCGTCTGCCCGTCCGGTCGCCGCAGCAGGGGCGGCGGGTGACCCGCCCGGGCGGCCCGGGCCAGGCCGGCGAGGGGGTCGAGGCGCACGTAACAGCAGCTGGCGAACTGACCGGGGTCCAGGTCGATCAGCAGGTGGTTCGTCCCCCTCATCACCTCGTCCGGCGGATGGTCGCCCACCGCGAAAGCCCTGACCGCGCTGCGCAGCTGTCCCATGGTCGCGGCCGCCTGCACACCGTGCCCCTGGACGTCCCCGATGACCAGGGCCAGGGACCCGCCGGTCTCCACCACGTCGTACCAGTCGCCGCCCACCTCCATGCCCTGCGTGCCCGGCAGATAGCGGCCGGCGGTCTTCACCCGCGGGTGCGCCGACAGCCGGTGCGGGAGGAGCGCCTGTTGCAGGCCACGCGCGAGGGCCGCCTCGGTCTCGTAGCGCTGCGCCTTCTCCAAGGCGTGGGCGATCAGCCCGGCCACGGCGGTGAGCACGGTGCGCTCCTGGGTGCTGAAGCCGCGGGGGCGTTCGAAGCCGAGGATGCAGGTGCCGACCGGGCGCCCGGAGGCGATCAGGGGCAGGAACGCGCGGGCCCCCACGGTCGCGTCGAGGGGGATGTCGGGGTAGGCGGTCTGCGGCTGGCGCATCGAGTCGAAGAACATGGCCCTACCTCATCCGTGCGCCGCCGGGTGGGCGACACAGCAAGAATGCGCCACCGGGACCCGGCCGCGCACCGGGAGAACCACCTGGCTCCGCCACCGTGCCCCGCGCGTCACCGTGCGTGAACGTCGGGCGCTGGGTGCCGGGGGCCGTCCGGGCCGCCGCACTCCGGCCCGGACCGGGGGCACGTGCGAGGCGTCCCGGGGTACGCGCAGCGCCATGGGTGAGATTCTGGTCGGTGCGTGTTCGTGGACCGACCGGGCGCTGGTCGGCAGCGGCTGGTACCCGGTGGGGCAGCGGGACGCCGAGGGGCGGTTGCGGTACTACGCGGGCAGGTTCGGCATCGTGGAGGTGGACTCCGGCTACTACGCGCTGCCTTCGGCCCGCAACAGTCGCCTGTGGGTCGAACGCACCCCGGACGGCTTCGTGTTCGACGTGAAGGCGTTCTCGCTGCTCACCGGTCACCCCACCCGGCCGGCCCTGCTGCCCGGCGGGCTGCCGGCCGACGCCCGGGACCCGTGGGTGCTGGACAAGGTCTGGGCCCGCTTCGCCGACGGGATCGAACCGCTGCGGGAGGCCGGGAAGCTCGGCGTGGTGCTGTTCCAGTTCCCGCCCTGGTTCCGGCCCGGGGCCCTGGCGGAGGGGTTCCTCGCCCAGTGCGCCGAGCGCACCGCGGGCTGGCCCGTCGCCGTGGAGTTCCGCCACCCCGCGTGGTGGCGCGACGAACAGGCCGAGGCGACCCGGGCGTTACTCCGTGCCCACGGCTTCTCGGCCGTCGCCGTGGACATGGCGCGGACGCTGCCCACCTCCATCCCGCCGGTCACCCCCGTCACCTCCTCCCGGGTGGCCGTCGTACGTTTCCACGGGCGCAGCCCGGCCTGGGGGACGGGGAGCAAGGAGGACCGGTTCCGGCACGACTACACCGACGACGAGCTCGAGGAATGGGTGCCGAGGCTGCGCGGCCTCGCCGAGCGGGTCGGACAACTGCACGTGTTGTTCAACAACTGCTGCGGAGCGGCCGCCGTACGGGCCGCCGAGCGCATGCGCGACCTCCTGGCCGGCTGACCGGTGGTCAGACGGTGCGCAGGGTCCGCTTCGCCAGCTCGAACGCGGGCAGCATGGCCGCGTGCTCCTCGGTGTCGATCCCGCCGAGGTGCAGCACGACGGGGCCGTCGGCGGTGGCGACGGCGAGGGCGTGTTCCTTCTTCGTCTCGTCGAGGATCTCGCTGGTGTACAGGTACTCCACCTCCACACCGGAGAGTCCGCCCGCCTTGAACGAGCGGTACTTCTCCTCGCTCGCCCCGTTCTCGGCCGCAACGAACGCCTCCAGCACGCCGCGCGCGTCGGCGTTGCCCGGCTTGCCGGTGTAGACGCGCAGGAAGCCGATGTGCCCGGCGGGCTTGGCGTCGACCTCGCAGGCCAGGGCGACCGGGCCCTGGTACAGGAGTTCCTGCGGCTGCTCCTCCGTACCGCCGGAGCCCGCCGAGCCCCCGCCGGACCGGACCGCCTCCGCCGTCCAGCGCGCGGCGGTCTCGAAGGAGACGGGCAGTTCGCACGCCGTACCCGGCCCGCCGAGCGTCCCGCCGCTCGCGGCCGCCGCACCGGCGGAACCGCTCGCACCGCTCGCACCGGCGGCATCGGTCGCCTTCGCGGGCGCCGACCGGGGGCTCGCCGTCTCGTCGGCGTCCCCCGCGGCCCCGCATCCCGCCAGAACCCCCGCCAGCAAGGCCATCCCGGCCACCCAACGCCACATGCTCCCCACCCCGAACTCCCTTGCGGCCAGGGAGGGACTGTATCCGACGGCACTGACACGAGCGGGCCGCGATTCACCGGTGTGCCGGGGACGAGCGGGAGGCGCGGCGGTGCGCGGCGACACGTTCGCGGGTCGCGCACCGGCGTGAGCAGTAGCGGCGCTCGGGCCCGGCGCCCTGCGTGATGAAGACGTTCGGGCAGCTCGGCGACGCGCAGACCCGGCCGGGCGGCAGCTGACGGTCCCAGAGGAGAACGGTCAGCGCCATGCAGGAGGAGGCGATGAGCCACTCGTCCCACGGGGCGTCGTCGTCCAGGTCGAGGTGGGGGTGCCAGGGCGTACGGCCTCCGTGCGCGGTGAGGCGCAGCGGTCCGGTGTGGTCGCGCAGCAGCCGGTTGAGCACCTCCGCAGCGCCGTCGACACCGTCGGCGGTGAAGACCTGACGCAGCAGGGCGGCGGCCGTCCGCATTCCGTCGACGTCCCGTGCCGCGAGGTCGACCGGGCCCGTCTCGCCGTAGGCGAGCAGCACCTCGGCGATCGCGGTGGGATCGGGGCCGTCCTCGGTGGAGAGGACATTGAGGAGGGCGGCGGTGCGGCGGGCCATGGTCAGCACGGAGTGCCGGCTCGACCAGTCGTAGGCGGGGGAGGGCACAGGCGCAATGTAACGCATATTGCGGGCTTTTGAGTTACGTGCGTAACGTCCCGCCGATGAAGAGGCGTTACGCACTCAGCGCGTACCTGGCCGGTGCTATGACGGCCCGTACGGGCGACGACATGTCCGGGCCGGCGCTGCTCCTGGCCGGACTCGCCCTGACCGGGTCCGCCACGCAGGCGTCGACCCTGCTCGCGGCCGTCACCGGCGCGGCGGCGGTCGGGGGCCCGGTGCTGGGCATGCTGCTCGACCGGGCGGAGCGTCCCGGCCGACTGCTGTCACTGGCCCTCGTCCTCTACGCCGCGGGCCTCATGGGGGTCCTCGCGGGACTCGGCACCCTGCCGTTCGGCGTGACCGTCCTCGTCGCGGTGCTCACCGGCCTGTCGGCGCCCGCGCTGTCGGGCGGCTGGACGGCCCAGCTGCCGCGCGTGGCGCCCGGCGCACGGCTGCCCCGGGCCAACACCCTCGACGCGATGACGTACGGCTCGGCAGGCCTGGCCGGACCGGCGCTGGCGGGCGGTGTGGCCGAGGCGGTGGGGGCGTCGGCGGCGGTGGCGGTGTCGGTGGTGCTGATCGGGCTGGCGGTGCCGGCGGCCTGGCGGCTTCCGGAGCGGGGCGAACCGGGAGCGGGCATCCCCGCGGGACAGGGGCTGGTGGCCGGCGTGCGATGCATCGTGGGGAATCCGCGACTCGCCCGGGCGACCGTCTCCTCGGTCGTCTCCTGCGCCGGTCAGGGCATGCTGACGGCCTGTCTCCCCCTGCTGGGAGAACGCTTCCTGGGCGGGGCGGGGCGCGGTGCCCTGCTGCTCTCCTGCACGGCCGTCACCGCTTTGGCGGCCAACGCCGTACTGGCCATACGGCCTCGCACGCTCACCCCCGAGACCGCCATCCGGGCCGGCGCGCTGCTCCAGGCGGCGGCACTGGCGTCGGCCGCCACGGGACAGCCGGGCACGGTCGTCGCGGCCGCGCTGCTGGCCGGCGTCGGCGAGGGACCCCAGCTCACGGCTCTCTTCGCCATCCGGCACCGGGAGGCACCCGAGCGTCTGCGCGGCCAGGTCTCCACCACCGGCGCCAGCGCGAAGATCACCGGCTTCGCCGTCGGAGCGGCGGCCGCCGGGCCCCTCGCCGTGTGGTCCCTCCCGGCCGCACTGCTGTCGGCGGCCGCGCTCCAGGTCGTGGCGGCATGGACGATGACCCGGAGCGGACGACGAGACACCCGCGCCACGCGGTCGGCCGTCAGCTGAACACCTTGGCCTTGACGCCACCCGCTGCCGCCGCCGGTCGTGCTGTCGCGCGGATCGAACGCCGTACGAGGTGGGCGTCGCGGCGCACGTCGTGGGCCGCGTGGCGGGAGCGCCACAGCAGGGAGGGGTGGCCCGCGGTGTCGTCGGCCGCGATCAGCAGGCCGCCGAGCATGGAGAGGTTCTTGAAGAAGTGGATGCGCTGCTGGGCGCGGTCGTCGGGGTCCTCCACCTCCCAGAAGCGGTGGGCCGCCAAGGTGGTGGGCACGAGCGTGGCCGCGATGGCGAGGGCGGCCGGCCGGGGGAGACGCCCGGTGGCCAGCAGGAAGCCCGCCGCCACCTGGACGGCACCGCTCAGCCGTACCGCCTCCTCGGTCCGGTCGGGCACGACCGGCACACGCTCGGTGACGGGACGCACGACGGGCTCGGCGACCGGCGCCACCGCCTCGGGCTCGCGGACGGAACTCAGGCCGCCGCTGATGAACATGGAGGCGAGCATGGGGCGGCCGACCAGACGCAACAGACTCATGACCCTCTCCAGACGTGTAGGTAAGGGGACAGGGGCCACCGGGTTCCCACACGAGCCGGGACCATTCAGTGGACCGCGGGCCCGGGTGGGGCCCTGACGGAAGCCTTCCGCTCCCCGCCCCCTCACCGACGCCTGGGGATCAAGCGGGTCGCACCGCGCCGAGGACCGCGGACTCGCCGGCGTGGAGGACCGATTCCTCGCGTATGTACGCGCCCGGGCTCGGAGCGTGGATCATCATGCCGTTACCCGCGTAGAGCCCGACGTGACCGGCGTCGTGGAAGAAGACGAGATCGCCGACCTGGAGGTCGCTGAGCGGGATCGCCGTGCCGGTGAGGGCCTGCTCCTGCGCGGAACGCGGTAGCGCCACGCCCGCGGTCCGCCAGGCCGCCTGGGTGAGGCTGGAGCAGTCGTAAGACGTCGGCCCGTTGGCACCCCACACACAGGGCTTGCCGACCTGCGCACGGGCGAAGTCGAGCGCCCTCGCGGCCTTCCCCTGGTACGCCGACTCCGCTGCGCCGACGGAAGGGGCGGAGACCGCGGGAGTCGCGGAGACAGGGAGCGGGGCAGCGGGGGCGGGGGCGAACGGCTGACCGGCGGGGGCCGGCTGCTGCGTCCGCCAGGCCTCAGCGGCAGGCTGGGTGACCGGCAGGCTCCCGGTGTCCCAGGTCTGGGCGGGGGGTGCGGTCTGGGCGGGGACGGCGGGCAGCGCGCCGGTGTCCCAGGGCTGGGTGGCGGGCGTTGAGAGGGCCGGGGCGACGGGGAGCGAGCCGGTGTCCCAGGGCCCAGTGGCTGGTGACGCCTGGGGTGGTGCCATGGCGGGCACGTTCCCGGTGTCCCAGGGCTGCGGGGCCGGGGACGGCTGGGGGGTCACCGTCGGTACGTTTCCGGTGTCCCAGGGCTGGGTGGCTGGTGACGCCTGGGGTGCCATGGCGGGCACGTTCCCGGTGTCCCAGGGCTGCGGGGCCGGGGACGGCTGGGGGGTCACCGTCGGTACGTTTCCGGTGTCCCAGGGCCGGGTGGCCGGAGACGCCTGGGGTGTCATGGCGGGTACGTTCCCGGTGTCCCAGGGCTGGGTGGCCGGGGACGGCTGTGGGGTCACCGTCGGCATGTTCCCGGTGTCCCAGGGCCGGGTGGCAGAGGACGGCTGGGGGGTCACCGTCGGCATGTTCCCGGTGTCCCAAGGCCGAGTGGTCGGTGACGCCTGGGGCGCCACGGCGGGCAGGCTTCCCGTGTCCCAGGGGCGTGTGGCCGGCGCGGCTTCGAGGGCCGCGACGGGGGAGGGACGCTGTGCGGTGTGGCGGCCCAACAGATCCCGCGCCGCGGTGAGTTTGCGCTGGTTGCGCTCCTTCGCGGTGCGCGGGGTGGACTGCTGCGCTCGTGCGGTGGGCGCGGGACCCGCGGAGGTGTTCGGCCGGGTCCCCGACGCCGCGGGCAGCGCGGCGAGGGCCGTACGCGCGGACAGCTCGGGGGCGGCGCGCCGCTCGGGGGCCGCCGGGAGCTCGCGGGCGGGCGGCGGCGCGTCGGTCGTGCGCTCCGGCGCCTTGGTGGGACGGCTCGCGGCCGGGCGGGCGGGCATCCTGTCGGGCGGCAGTACGGCGGACACGGTGGGGCCCAGCTTGGAGCGCGCCACGTCGAACCACTGACGGGCGACGTTGTCACGGGAGCCCGCCGGGGCGGCCAGGCTGCTGGCCGTCGACATGGCACGGGTCGCGTTGAAGGTCCCGGAGTCGCTCTCGGCACGGTTGTACAGAGCGTTGATCCGCTGCTGGATCTCCTCCCGGCTCGGCTCCGCGTCCCCTTCCGGGAGACCGAGGCCAGAGGTGCGCGGGCTGCGATCCGTCGCCATGGAAGCCGTACTCCTTCCGTACTCCGCCTGCCGAGGGGCCACCGGCTCGGACACGGCGCCCTACGGTTGTGCTGCGCTGGGCAGTTGCATTCGGCGGAGGCCGCGCGACCCGGCGCTTTCGCCGGAGGGAACCGTGCGGCTGGGCGCCAACCTAACCAATATGTGAGGCTGGTGTGAAGATTCACGCGCCAAATGCCCGATACGTAAACGTGACCTTCGTCGCCTTCTCTTTCTCAGCAGGAGAGTTGACAGACCGTAGGGTCCGTATGCATCTCCAGTTGTGACCACTTCGTGGAAGGTGTGACCGTCGCGCCCCTCGAAACCACTCAAGGCCCCTTTCACGCAAGGGGCCTTGAGTGGCGCGGAGTACCGGTCTCAGTGGGAGCCGGAGGCGCGACGGCGGCGCAGGGCGAAGATCAGGCCTCCGCCGGCGACGACCAGCGCGCCCGCCGTGCCGGCGATCAGACCGGTGTCGTTGCCGCCACCGGTCTCGGCGAGATGCGAGCCGCTGCCGCCCTGGGGCGACGCCGCGGGGGAGTCGCTCGGCTGCGTGGGCGTCGGGGACGGCGTGTCCGAGGACGACGCCGAGGCCGACGGCGTGGCGGCGGCCGGGGTCGATTCCGAGGCCGACGGGGTGGGGGTCGGCGCCGGGGCCTCACAGGCCTGGGACGGCGTCGTCAGCAGGGGCTGGATGTCCTCGTCGACCAGATTGCCGGCCTTGACGTGGACGCGGTACGTCTGGTCGGGCGACCAGTCCCAGGCGAAGTCGACGCTGACGCCTTGGGCGTTCGGGTGCTCGATCGTCTTCGTGTCGATGTCGCGGTCGTCCTCGCCCTCGACGGACATCTTGACGTAGAGCGTGATGACGGCGGGCGTGCCGGACGCGTCCGTGTCCGTGACGCGGATGACGCCCTTGCCGTTTGCGTCGCACGTGGCGACGGCGGAGAAGTCGCGGATGTCGCAGGCGAGCGCGGAGTTCGCGACGCCCAGGGTGAGAGCCGCCGCGGCGGTCGAGACGCCTATGAGGCGCGCCGATTTCACGGCGCGGTGGGATAGGGACACAGCTGTCCTTCGCAGGTCACTGAAGACACGACGGGGCGTTTTCCCGGGCCGGCGCACCGGCCCCTCGTGCCCCGGGAACCTCACACGTCTACAAGCCCGTCGAGCTCCCTGTCAACGCGGCATCTTCGCAGATCACGGCCGTGTCAAGGGTGGGTCATGAACCGGTCCGCAGAGGGTCAAGTCACCGTCATGACAGGCCCGTGAGCGGGCCGCCGCCGATGTACGTCGCGATCGACGCCCCACGACGACGGCCCCCACCGCACAGGCGGCCCACCCGCTCGCGCGAGGGCGGCGCTGGAGGGTGATGGCGAGCTCCGCGTCCGTGAACGTCCCGTGCGCCGGGTTCACGTCGCTCTCGCCGCCCCGGCCGTCGCAGCCGCGGTCGGGGTTGAACATCAGGTACGTTCCGGACGATCACGCGATCCACAACTCGGCGTCACCGCAGATCACGAGGTTGCCCGACAGATTGGCGCCGCCCTGGACGATCGCGTTGTCCTTCACGACGACGTTGCCCCCGATGGTGGCCCCGGAGTTGACCCACGACAGGCCCTCGACACGGGCGTTGCCGGTCACGGTCGAGCTGCCGAAGACCGCGGCGCGCGGGCCGACGTGGACGCTGGAGGCGACATTCGGCCGGTTGTCCACCCAGCCGCCGCCGTTGGAGTGCCAGTGGCCGCCGCCGGTCGCGGCGGGCTTCTGGTGGCCGGGCTCGTAGCCGGACGGGGTGGCGCATGGCACGGAACTCGTACGGGTAGCGGTAATTCTTGGTTTAGCCGTCCAGGAAGCCGTAGTGGTGCACGGAGTTCGGGGTCCCGGTCACGACCAGGTAGACGTCCTTCTCGCCGGGCTGGGTCTGGAAGCTGATCTGCCCGTCCGCGCTGCTGGAGACCGAACCGCAGCGCGGGGTGCCGTTCTTGACGGCGACGAACCCGTACGACCAGCCCGAGCCGGCGGCCGTGTCGACGTGCCCCTTGAAGTGCAGCTTGATCAGCGCGCCGTCGCTCGACGGCACCAGCCTGATCTTGTTGGGCTAACGCAGCCAGAACCTCGACCGCCTCAACCACAGTTCCAGCAGCCCGGCGTCGCCGCGCACCTCGATCCGGTCGGCGACCGGACGGCCGTAGAGGAAGAGGACGAGGTCGGTGAGCGAGCCCCGGACACCGACGGCCGTCTCGCCCGCGCCGCGGTCCCACCGCGGGACCTCGCCGGAGAGGTCGACGCGCCACGACCCGGCGGGGTCGTCGCCGGCCAAGAATCCGATACTGCGGCCGGGGCCCAGCAGCGGCTCCCCGCCCTCATTCTCGTACGTCTCCGGTACGGAACCGAAGGACATCCACTCGTCCAGGGCGTCCAGCGCCACCTCCGTGTCGAGGTCGTAGCGGGCCCCCACCGCCCACGCCGCGTCGGCGCGGTGCACGACCGTCTCGTGCAGGGCACGCCGCGCCCAGAACACCAGGGGCTGATCCGGGACCACCGTCCACACGCGGGCGTCGGGGCCGGCCTCCGCCAGGACGTCGGTGAGCCGCCGCGCGCCCAGGCCGAGCCACGCGCCGAGCTCGGCGAGGTCCTCGTCGCCGTACCCGAAGACCTCGTTGACCAGGGTGTCCGGGACCTCGTCGGTGGCGCGGGTGCGGACGACGGTGTCGATCCACCGGTGCACGCCGCCGATGTGCCGCAGCAGGTGGCGGAGGTTCCACTCGGGGCACGTGGGCACGCGCGCGGCGGGGTCGGCCGCCGTCAACAGCGTGCGCAACAGGTCCGTCTGGGTGATGATTTCCGTGCGGTAGCGCTCGAGACTCCAGCGGGTCATGGGATCACGCTACGAGGTGCGGGGTAGGCCGGGTCATTGATTTCCGGCCCCTCGCCCCGGCGCCCCGGGCGGCCGCACCCTCAGGAGACTCGCGTGGACTACTACGACCTCGGCACCCACAGCCGCCCCGTGACGACCTCCTCGCCCGAGGCCCGGACGTGGTTCGACCGCGGACTGGTCTGGACGTACGCCTTCAACCACGAGGAGGCCGTCTCCTGCTTCGAGGCGGCCGCCTCGGCCGACCCCGACTGCGCCATGGCGCACTGGGGCATCGCCTACGCGCTCGGCCCGAACTACAACAAACCGTGGGAGTTCTTCGACGAGCGGGATCTGGCCCGCACCGTCGAGCGCACCCACGCCGCCGTGGAACTCGCCCACGAGAAGTCGGCCGACGCCACTCCCGTGGAACGGGCCCTGATCGGCGCCCTGCGTGCCCGCTACCCCAGGGCGCGCCCCGTCGCGGACTGCTCGGTCTGGAACGCCCCGTACGCCGACGCCATGCGCGCCGTGCACGAGCTGGCGCCGGACGACCTCGACGTCACCACCCTGTACGCCGACGCACTCATGAACCTCACCCCGTGGCAACTGTGGGACCTTCGCTCCGGACGGCCCGCGGAAGGTGCCCGCACCCTGGAGGCCAAGGCGGCGCTCGACCGGGCGCTGACCACGTCGGCGGGCGCCCGGCATCCGGGTGTGCTGCACCTCTACATCCACCTGATGGAGATGTCGCCCACCCCCGAGACGGCTCTGCCCGCCGCCGACCGGCTGCGCGAGCTGGTGCCCGACGCCGGCCACCTCCAGCACATGCCCTCGCACCTGGAGGTGCTGTGCGGCGACTACCGCGGTGTGGTGGCGGACAACAGCCGCGCGATCGCGGCCGACGAGAAGTACCGTGCGCGGGCCGGATCGATGAACTTCTACACCCTGTACCGGGCGCACAACCACCACTTCAAGATCTACGGCGCGATGTTCCTCGGCCAGTGCGAGGTCGCCCTGGAAGCCGCCGCCCAGCTGGAGGCGGCCCTCCCGGAGGAGCTGCTGCGGGTGCAGAGCCCGCCCATGGCGGACTGGCTGGAGGCCTTCCTCGCCATGCGGGTCCATGTCCTGATCCGCTTCGGCCGCTGGACCGACGTCCTCGAGCTGCCCCGGCCCGCCGACCCGGAGCTGTACAGCGTGACCACCGCCATGCGGCACTACGCCCGCGGTGTCGCGCTCTCCGCGACCGGCCGCGTCGCCGAGGCGGAGACCGAGCGCACCCTGTTCCACGAGGCCGCCGGCCGGGTCCAGGAGACGCGCATGCTGTTCAACAACACCTGCGCCGACATTCTCGCGATCGCCTCCGCGATGCTCGACGGAGAACTCGAGTACCGCAGGGGCGACCACGACGCCGCCTTCGCCGCCCTCGAACGGTCCATCGCCCTCGACGACGACCTCCCCTACGACGAGCCGTGGGGTTGGATGCAGCCGACTCGGCACGCCTACGGCGCCCTCCTCCTCGAACAGGGACGCGTGGCGGAGGCCGAGGCGGTCTACCGTGCCGACCTCGGCCTCGACGACACCCTGCCCCGCGCCTCCCAGCACCCCGGCAACGTCTGGTCCCTGCACGGCCTCCACGAGTGCCTCCTCCGGCTGGGCAGGACGGCGGAGGCCCGGATCGTGGCCCAGCAGCTGCGGATCGCCGTGGCGCTGGCCGACGTACCGATCGAGGCGTCCTGCTTCTGCCGCCTCGACGCCGTCACGGGCGCCGCGGTGACGGATGTGGGAGAGGGGTGCCGCGCATCCGGCCCCACCGAAACCGGCGGGCGGGCGTAGGGCGGCCCAGTGTCGAAGGCGGGGCGCCGGGTACCCGAGGGTGCACCGGCGCTGTCCGGCGTCCGGACGGCGCCGGACCGCACTTCGCTCCACTCGGTGAATGGAGTGACCATGACGCAGTACGGGGAGGACACCACGCTCGCCAGGCGTTCGACAGATGCGAAGGCTCCACCGGCCGGGGAACTGAGCCTGCCCCAGGACCGTCATCAGGCGATCCTGGAGGCCGCCAAGCAGATCGGCGCCCTCCTCAAACGGGACGGGCACCGCTTCGCGCTGGCCGGAAGCGTCGCCGTCCACGCGCACGGCGGAAGTACCAACCTGCAGCACGACGCCGACTTCTGCGTCCGCCCCGAGGACGCCGACGCGGTCGCGGCCACCCTGCGCGAGGCCGGCCTGGACGTGTGCACACCACCCGAGGACTGGCTGCTGAAGACGACCTGCTTCGGCCAGGACATCGACATCATCTTCGAGCTGGCCCACCGGCCGGTCACCACGGAGATGCTCACCCGAGCCCAGGAGATTCCGGTCGACTCGGTGCGCATGCCCGTGCTGTCGCCGACCGACCTGGTGGGCAGCCTGATCGCCGCCTTCTCCGAACACCACTGCGACTTCGGGGCGGTGCTCCCGGTGGCCCGCGCCCTGCGCGAGAAGGTCGACTGGCCGGAGGTGCGCAGAGCCCGCGGCGACGAACCCATGCCCGCGGCCTTCCTGTTCCTCCTGGAACGCCTGAACGTCGTCGCCCCGCAGAAGGACCCGCGGAAGGAGCAGACATGAGCGACCACGGCACCGAGCACCCAGCCGGCGCTCCCGACAGCCTCGTCTACCGCGTCGCGCACCTCGCCGACCACCTGGCCGCCGGCTCCCTCGGCGAGCTGGGCGTACGCGTCGAGGCCCGCGGCGAGGCCGTCCTGCTGACCGGCACCGTGCCGTCCGCGCAGTGCCGGGACGACGTCCTGCGCGCGGCGCGCGACGAACTGGCCGGTTTCCCGGTGTACAGCGACCTGCTCGTCGCGGACGCCGCGTCGCCCGACCACGCGGAGGAGCTGACGTGATCAGGGTCGCAGCCGTCGGAGACATCCACATGGGTCCCGAGAGCGAGGGCGTGCTGCGCCCCTCGTTCGAGACCCTGCCCGAGTGCGCGGACATCCTGCTGCTGGCCGGGGACCTCACCCGGCACGGTACGCCCGACGAGGCGCGTGTGGTGGCCCGGGAGATCAAGGACCTCGCGGTACCGGTCGTCGCGGTTCTGGGCAACCACGACCACCACGACGACCGCCCGGACGAGGTCGCCGCCGTCCTGGAGGAGGCGGGCGCGACCGTCCTGGAGGGCCGGGGAACGGTCGTGACCAGCGGGGACAGTCGTATCGGCGTGGCCGGCACCAAGGGGTTCGGCGGCGGTTTCGTGGGGCGCTGCGCCGGTGAGTTCGGTGAGCCGGTGATGAAGGAGTTCGTCCGCTACTCACGCCGGCACGCCGACGCGCTCCGGGACTCCCTGGAGGCACTGGACCGGGAGGGCTGCGACGTACGCATCGCCCTGACCCACTTCTCCCCCGTGGAGGACACCCTCGCCGGAGAGCCGCTGGAGATCTACCCCTTCCTGGGCAGCTACCTCCTCGCCGAGGCGATCGACGGCGCCGGCGCCGACCTGGCGATCCACGGCCACGCCCACGCCGGCACGGAACACGGCATGACCACCGGCGGAGTGAAGGTCCGCAACGTGGCCCAGCCGGTCATAGGCAGGGCGTTCCACGTCTACCACCTGCACCCCGCAACAGCGCCCACCGCAACCCGCTGAAGGGCGCGGGGAACCGCGCGACCGGCCCGGACCGACCGGCACCCGCCACACGAGAGCCACCCGCCACGCGCGCCCCCACAACCTTCGCGATGTGGCCGAAGCCACGCCGCCGACAGGCCTCGGGCCATGTCGCGACCCCCCACCCGGAAGCTACCGTTCTCGGAACCCCCGTACCCGCAGCCCACCCGGACGGCCCAGCTTGCGCGCAGATCTCGCAGATCTCTCCCCGGTCATCGCGGCGACAGCCCACTGGCTCACCCGCGCCTACCCGGCCGACGGCGGCGCCCTCGCCTCCGCGCTGTGCGAGGCCCAGGCCCGGCAGGCCGTCACGGTCGCGGCCTGGCTGCGCTACCCGACGGCGATGGACGCGGCGCTCGTCGGCATGGCCGGCCCGGGAGGCTCCGCACGGCTCGACTGGATCAGTGGCGCGGACGCGGCCGAGGCAGCCGCGGACCACGAGGAATCCGCCTGGCGCACCTGGGTGGACGAGGTCGTGGCGAGTTGGGCCGCCTGCCTGCTCACCGACCCCGAGCTGGCGGACCGCGCGTTGGCCGCGCTGACCGAGGGCGGCCACGCCACCCACGCCGGTGCCGAGTTCCGGCGCCTGGTCGCGCCCGACGAACGCGACCGGCAGGCCGCCGTACTGCTGCGCCACCCCGACCTGCTGGCCCCCGTCGCCGGGCTCCACCGGGCCCAGCTCGCCGACTGCCTCGGCCCGGGCCGGGCGCTCGTGGCCTGACCGACGACAGCCCCGAGCGAGGGCACCAGTTCCTCACCCGAGACCTCACACAGCCATGGGCCCGCCGGCCGTCCCGACGGGCCCATGAAAAGCGGCGTCACCACTGCGCGCCCACTGCGTCCACCGCGCGCACCCTCAGTCCCGCTTCCCCCGCCCCGACAGCGCGTCACGGACCCGGTCGACCATCCCCGCGCCCGGGGCCAGCAGCTTGTTGGCCGGCGGCTTGTCCGGCGCGGACGGGTGCGGACGGGTCGGCGCCATCTTCTTCGCCTGGCGGACCTTGTCGCCCAGGGTGTCGAGCGCGTCCGGCGGACAGGAGGCCCGCAGCATCGGGAAGAGGTTCTGCTCCTCGTCGGCCACGTGTGAGCGGATCTCCGACATCAGCATGCCGATGAGCCGGTCGAACTCGGGGTCGTCCGCGTCACAGCCCTCCAGATCCTTCATGATCTGCTCGGCCTTGGCGTGGTCCTCGAGTTCCCTGTCGGCCATGGCGTCCCCGTTCGCCACGTGTTCCCGTACTGCCGGGTAGAGGTAGGCCTCCTCGGCCACGGAGTGCCGCACCAGTTCCATGGTGGCCTGGTCCGCGTAGAGCTTGCGGTCCTTGTGACCGGACGGCAGCGCCTCGATCCGGCCGAAGAACTCCTCGACCTCGCGGTGATCGGTCATCAACTCGTCGATGACGTTTCCACCGTGACCCATGTCCTTCACCTCCAGCCTGTACGTGGTGACTCCGGGCGGAGTCACCACGGCCTCGAGTGCCCCGGCCGTCGCCGGGCTAACACGGGGCCGATCCGGGGCAGCCCGAGTCGCGCCCCGGCCCGGGTCTTCGCACAATGAGGGCGATGCGTGAAAGCGCCTGGCAGGGGAACACCGTGACACTGCCACTTCCAGGCATGTCCCGACGCGAACGAAGGAGCGTGTTCTCGGCCGGCCGTCGGCCCCGAGCGGCAGCCCCACCCGCAGTCATGGAGGCCGTGCATGCACCCCGGACCCGTCGCCGCCGTGCTCTTCGACCGGGACGGCACCCTCGTGGAGGACGTCCCGTACAACGGCGACCCCGACCTCGTACGGCTGCTGCCCGGCGCCAGGGAGGCGGTCGGGTTGCTGCGGGCGGCGGGCGTCGCGACCGGGGTGGTCAGCAACCAGTCGGGCATCGGCCGGGGGCTGCTCACGGAGTCCGAGGTCCGCAGCGTCAACGAACGGGCCGACGCGCTGCTCGGCGGGCTCGACACCTGGGTCCACTGCCCGCACCCGCCCGACGCCGGATGCCGCTGCCGCAAGCCCGAGCCGGGACTCGTGATCGAGGCGGCGCGCCGCCTGCGCGTCGCACCCGGCCGCTGCGTCGTGATCGGTGACATCGCGGCCGACGTGCTCGCCGCACGGGCCGCGGGCGCCCGTGGCGTCCTCGTCCCCAACGCCGCGACCCGCCCCGAGGAGGTCGCCGCCGCGCCCGACGTCGCGCGCGACCTGGTCACGGCCGTACGACGGCTGCTCGCCGAACCGGGGAGTGACCGGTCGTGAGGGCGCTGGTCGTACGGCTCGACAGCTTCGGCGACGTCCTGCTCGCCGGCCCCGCCGTACGCGCCGTCGCGCACCGCACGCACGTGACGATGCTCTGCGGCCCCCGCGGCGAACCCGCCGCCCGGCTGCTGCCCGGCGTCGACGACGTGATCGTGTGGGAGGCGCCGTGGGAGGGCCCAGCCCCGCCCGCGGTCGACGAGGCCGACGTCCACGCACTGGTCCGGCGGCTGAGCGAGGCCGCGTTCGACGTGGCGCTCGTCCTCACCTCCTTCCACCAGAGCCCCCTGCCGACGGCCCTGCTCCTGCGGCTCGCGGGCGTGCCCCGGATCGGCGCCGACAGCGTCGACCACCCCGGCCGCCTCCTCGACGTACGCCACCTGCGCCGGCCCGGCCGGCACGAGGCGGAGGCGGCCCTCGACACCGCGGCCGCCCTGGGCTTCGAGCCGCCCCCGGACGACGACGGGCGGCTCCGCGTCCTGCCGCCGCCCGACACCAGCGCCCTGACCGGCAACGGCCCCTACGTCGTGGTCCACCCCGGGGCCAGCGCACCGGCCCGCGCCTGGAGCCCCGACCGCTGCGCCGACGCCGTCGCCCTGCTCGCCGACGTCGGCCACCGTGTCGTCGTCACCGGCGGACCCGGCGAAAGCGACCTCACCCGACGGGTCAGCGGCGGCACGGCCGTCGACCTCGGCGGCCGTACCACTCCGCGCACCCTGGCCGGTGTCCTGCGGTCGGCCGACGTCGTCGTGTGCGGCAACACCGGCCCCGCCCACCTGGCCGCCGCGGTGGGCACACCCGTCGTCTCGCTCTTCGCACCGGTCGTACCGGCGGAGCGGTGGGGACCGTACGGCGTACCGAGCGTGCTGCTCGGCGACCAGTACGCGCCCTGCGTGGACACCAGGGCCCGGCACTGTCCCGTACGCGGGCATCCGTGCCTCGACGAGGTGACGGGCGACGACGTGGTGCGCGCGGTGCAGAAACTCCTGAAGGAGAGCACATGAACGTACTCGTGTGGCACGTGCACGGTTCCTGGCTGACCTCGTTCGTGCGGGGGCCGTACACCTTCCTCGTCCCCGTGACGCCCGACCGCGGGCCGGACGGTCTGGGCCGGGCCCGGACCTGGCAGTGGCCCCGGACGGTGCGGGAGCTGACGCCCGAGGAGCTGCGCGAGGCCGACATCGACCTCATGGTGCTGCAACGGCCGCACGAGCTCGAACTGGCCCACCGGTGGACGGGCCGCCGCCCCGGCACCGACGTGCCCGCCGTGTACGTCGAGCACAACGCTCCCCACGAGTCGGCCGTGGACACCCGCCACCCGCTGGCCGACCGCAGCGACATCCCCCTCGTGCACGTCACCCACTTCAACCGGCTGATGTGGGACAACGGGCGCGCCCCGACCACGGTCGTCGAGCACGGCATCATCGACCCCGGACACCGGTGGACCGGCGAGACGCGACGCGCCGCCGTGGTCGTGAACGAGCCCGTGCGGCGCGGCCGCACCACCGGTACGGACCTGTTGACCGCGTTCGCCCGCGCGGCGCCGCTGGACGTCTTCGGCATGCGGACGGAAGGGCTCGCCGACCACCTGGGCCTGCCCGCGGAACGCTGCCGCGCCCGCGACCTCCCGCAGGGCGAACTGCACACGGCGATGGCCCGCTGCCGCCTCTACCTGCACCCCGTGCGCTGGACCTCCCTCGGCCTCTCCCTCCTGGAGGCCATGTTCCTCGGCATGCCCGTCGTCGCCCTCGACACCACCGAGGTCCGTGAGGCGGTCCCCGAGGGCGCCGGTGTCGTCTCCAACCGGCTCGACGTCCTCCAGGAGGCCGTGCGCGGGTTCCTCGCCGACGCCGACCACGCCCGGATGACCGGCGAGGCCGCCCGCACCGCGGCCCGGGCCCGCTACGGCGAACGACGCTTCCGAGACGACTGGGACCGCTTGATCAAGGAGGCCACCCGATGACCTCCGCCCCACCACCCCGACCCGGGGCCCCCGGTGTCCGCGCCGGCTGACCGCCCCACGCGCGACCGACCCAGGCTGCTCGTGCTGCGGGCTCTGGGACTGGGGGACCTGCTTGCCGGGGTTCCCGCACTGCGCGGGCTGCGGCGGGCGTTCCCGGGGCACGAAGTGGTGCTCGCCGTGCCGGCGGAGCTGGCGGAGGCCGCTCTGGCCACCGGCGCCGTGGACCGTGTCCTGCCGGCTGCCGCGCCGAACCGCGCGGTGCCGTCACTGGAGCACTGGCCGGGGCCCCCGCCGGACCTCGCCGTCGACCTGCACGGCAACGGCCCCGCAAGCCGCGACGCGCTCGCCGTCCTGGAGCCGCCCCGCCTGCTCGCGTACGCGGGGTCGTACGGTGTGCCCGGCCCGCACCCGGTGTGGCGGCCCGGCGTGCACGAACGCGCGCGGTGGTGCGCGTTCCTCGGTGCGTACGGCATCGCCGCCGACCCCGACGACGTCCGCCTGCCGCCACCGGCCACGGCTTCCCCGGCGCCGGGCGCCGCGATCGTGCACCCGGGGGCGGAGTCCGCCGCCCGCCGCTGGCCGGCGGGACGGTACGCCCTCGTCGTCCGGCGGTTGCGGGCGGCCGGTCACCGGGTCGTCGTCACGGGCGGCCCGAAGGAGGACGCGCTGGTGCGGGACGTCGCCGACCGCGCGGAGCTGCAGGACCGGGACGTGCTGCGGGGCGGACTGCCGTACGGCGAGTTGTCGGCCCTCGTCGCCGGGGCCCGGCTCCTCGTCAGCGGCGACACCGGTCTCGCGCATCTCGCGGTCGCCCACGGGACACCGTCGGTCACGCTCTTCGGGCCGGTGTCGCCCCGCCTCTGGGGTCCACCGCCCCGCGCCCGGCACATCGCCCTGTGGCAGCCGGGCCCACCCGGAGACCCGCACGGCAGCGCCCCCGACCCACGCCTCCTGCAGATCCAGGTCGACGAGGTCGCCACGGCCGCACTGAGCCTGCTGAGGGCGCGCCCCGGACCGACCCCGCCACGACCCGAAGCACCGAGGGAAGATGCCGCTCGTGTCAGCTGAGCCCCTGCCCTCCGGGTCGGACGACCGCCCGGACCGTATCGACAACCCGTGGGGAGCCCGAACCCCCTACGCCCCCGGCACCCCCTGGCCGGCCCGCACCGACATGCACCTGGCACCCGGGCTCGGCGAGGGCGACGTGGAACGGTGGGCGCGGTCCGCCTCGCTGCTGCACTCCAACGGCGACGCGATGGACATCGCCGTCCGGGAGGGGCGGATCGTCGGCGTACGGGGGCGGACCACCGACCGGGTCAACCGCGGCCGACTGGGCCCCAAGGACCTCTACGGGTGGCAGGGGAACAACTCCCCGGACCGCCTCACCAGGCCCCTCGTCCGCGAGAACGGACGCCTGGCGGAGTGCGACTGGCCCACCGCGATGGACAGGATCGTGACGCGCAGCAAGGAGCTGCTCGACGAGCGCGGCCCCGGATCCATCGGCTTCTACACCACCGGACAGCTGTTCCTGGAGGAGTACTACACCCTCGCCGTGCTCTCCCGCGCCGGCCTCGGCACCCACCACCTGGACGGCAACACCCGCCTGTGCACGGCCACCGCCGGCGAGGCACTGAAGCAGTCCTTCGGCAGCGACGGACAGCCCGGATCGTACGAGGACATCGACCACGCCGACGTCATCGCCCTGTTCGGACACAACATGGCCGAGACGCAGACCGTGCTGTGGATGCGGGTCCTCGACCGCCTCGAAGGCCCCCGGCCGCCCCGACTGGTCTGCGTCGACCCCAGGTTCACCCAGGTCGCACGGCGGGCCGACGTGCACCTCGCCCCCCGCCCGGGCACCAACCTCGCCCTGCTCGACGCCCTGCTGCACGAGCTCATCCGCACCGGCCGGATCGACCGGGAGTACATCGACCGGCACACCGTCGGCTTCGAGGAGCTCGCGGCCGCCGTCGAGGAGTGCACCCCGCGCTGGGCCTCCCGGATCTGTGACGTGCCGGCCCCGGCCATCCAGCGGGCGGCGGAGATCATCGGCGGTGCCGAGCGGCTCCTGTCGACCGTCCTTCAGGGCGTCTACCAGTCCCACCAGGCCACCGCGGCCGCCGTGCAGGTCAACAACCTGCACCTGCTGCGCGGCATGCTGGGCCGCCCCGGCTGCGGAGTCCTCCAGATGAACGGCCAGCCCAGCGCGGAGAACACCAGGGAGTGCGGCGCGGACGGCGACCTGCCGGGTTTCCGGAACTGGCAGAACGACCAGCACGTCGCCGAGCTCGCGGACATCTGGAACGTGACCCCGTCGACCATCCCGCACTACGGGCCGCCCACGCACGCCATGCAGATGTTGCGCTACGCCGAGCAGGGTTCGATCCGGATGCTGTGGATCACCGGCACCAACCCGGCCGTCTCCCTGCCCGAGCTGTCCCGGATCCGTTCGATCCTGTCCCAGGAACGACTGTTCGTCGTCGTCCAGGACATCTTCCTGACCGAGACGGCCCAGATGGCCGACGTGGTCCTGCCCGCCGCCACCTGGGGCGAGAAGACCGGCACCCTCACCAACGCCGACCGGACCGTGCACCTGTCGGAGCGGGCCGTCGACCCGCCGGGCCAGGCGCGCTCGGACCTCGACATCTTCCTCGACTACGCGGCCCGCATGGACTTCCGGGACAAGGACGGCGCCCCGCTGATCAAGTGGCACGACCCGCCGTCCGCGTTCGCGGCCTGGCAGCGGTGCAGCGCCGGCCGCCCCTGCGACTACACCGGCCTCAGCTACGACCGGCTCCGCGAGCGCGGCGGCATCCAGTGGCCCTGCACCGAGCAGGCCCCGGACGGCACCGCCCGCCTGTACGCCGACGGCTTCGACTTCGCGCACCCCGACACCTGCGAGAGCTTCGGCAAGGACCTGGTCACTGGGGCGTCCACGGAGGCCGTCGAGTACCGCTCGCTCAACCCGGACGGCAAGGCCCTCATCAAGGCGGCCGAGTACGTGCCCCCGCACGAGGACGCCTCCGAGGACTACCCGCTCCAGCTGATCACCGGCCGTACCGTCTACCACTTCCACACCCGGACCAAGACCGGCCGCGCCCCCGAACTCAACGCAGCCGCGCCGGACGTCTGGGCCGAGATCTCCCCCGCGGAGGCCGCCGCGCAGGGCCTGTCCGACGGCGACCTGGTGCGCGTCAGTACCCCGCGTGGAGCGGTGCGCGCACGGCTGCGGACCACCGCCCTGCGCGACGGCGTGGTGTTCCTGCCGTTCCACTACGGCTACTGGGACACCCCCGGCGGCTGGCGTCCCGGCGACGAGAGCGCCGGGCGGGCCGCCAACGAGACCACGATCAGTGACTGGGACCCGGCCTCCAAACAGCCGCTGTTCAAGACGTGCGCGGCCCGCGTCTCGCTGGTCGCCCGCCGTGAGAACCGCGCCGAAGGCGCCGCGAACGACACCGCAGGGAGCAGCACATGACCGGAGTCACCCTCACGCTGCGCCAACTGCACGACGGCGAGCGCACGCTGGAGCACGACCTGCTGACGGCGGCCGAACGCCACCGCACCGACCACGAGATCCACCACGTCGCGATCGACCTCTCCCGCTGGTCCCGCGAACACGGCGGCCGGCTCGCCGAGACGGGCCGCCACTACGACCTCGACCTCCGGGGCCCCCGTGACCACTCCTCACCCGGCGCCCTGGCCACCCTGCGCCAAAAGGCCGCCGAAGCCCTCGGCAGGCGCCCGGAGACCGGCCTGCTGCTTCTGCACGACCTGTGCGACCTGCACCTGGCCGCCACGCGCAACTCCCTGCACTGGGAGATGCTTGCGCAGGCGGCCCAGGCCCTCCGCGACGAGCGCCTGCTCGACCTGGCGAGCTTCTGCCACCCGCGCACGCTGCGCCAGCTCCGCTGGACCAACACCATGATCAAACAGCTGGCGCCGCAACTGCTCACCAGCGTTTAGAGCCTCAGCGTTTAGAGCCTCAGCGTTCAGTGCCTTCAGCGTTCAGTGCCTTCAGCGTTCAGCGCCTTCAGCGTGCAGCGCGTTCAGGTGATGTCGTCGGGGTGTCGTCCTCCGAGTCCTCGCGCTCGCCCTCGGCCTGAGAGGGCGTCGGGTGGTTCGGAAACGGGTGATCGGTCGTGTCGCGGGTGTCGTCCTCCTCGGGTTCGCCCTCGGCCTGGGACGAGGTGTGTTCACTCATGACGGGTCTCCTTCCGTTTCAGCTCTCGGCCGACTGTTCCGTCCAGCTCCACGCGTACTGGAGCCAGTCCGCCACGGTCACGGCACCCAGACCCACGCAGAGCAGACGGGTGGCCCGGGGGGCGGAGGCGTAGCCGCAGACCAGCGCGCCGGCCACCCATGCGGAGGTGCAGAATGGGCAGGACACCAGGTCGCCGACGGCGCGCCGGGCCTCGCCGCCCCGCGACTCGTCCATCACCTCGTTGGCCGGGCCCTCCGAGTCCCGCTCGGTGAAGGGCGCCCGCAGGAAGCTGGTGATCTTGTCCTTGGACAGCAGCCTGGACGCCTTGAACGTGGCCGTTCCCAGCAGCGCCAGGTCCCACGGCGGAACCCGCTCGGGCAGCCGTACCCCGCGGCGACGAGCCACCAGGGCGTACCCGGCGACCCCGGCCGTGAAGGTGGCGGCCAGTCCCGCGTAGCCCTTCAGGGGCACCTCGTCCTCGTCGTCGTAGCGTGCGGTGTCCGCCGTCATGGAACCTCCCTCGAAACCCACGCGCCCACCGGGCGCCGCGCCCCGAGTTCCCCACCGCACCCGGAGGAAACCACAGGTCAGAGGCATTGTCAGTGGTCGCCGGTAAGTTCGTTCGTGTTCCGCCGGTGTGACGGAACGCCCCCTTGCTGATGCCCTCCAGGGCTTCTTCAGCGACCCCTGCTGGCGCAAAGGAGATGGTGCGTTGTCGGACTGGGAGAAGTCGAGCACGGCCCGGGTGGTCCCACCCGCTCGGCCGCGCAAACTCGCCAAGGTCCCATTCGTCGAACTGGCCGACGGACGCCTCCAGGGCGTGGTGTCCAGCGGCTCCGACATCGAGCGCGTCTACGTCTCGTCGGTGGCGGCGGGAACGTTCGCGTACGCCTGCAGCACCAACAACAACCGCCCCTGCGGCGGTGCCCGGGGCGGGTTCTGCAACCACATCCGCGCCCTGGTCACCGAGGCGGTGCTCCAGTACGGCGGTGAGCGCGTCGCCCGCTCGTTGCGGGTGGACGTGACGGACGCGGAGCCGAGTGCGCCGGACCTCCTCCAGAGGATCAGCGCGGTCCGCCCGTCGCCGGCCGGCTCCAAGGACGCCGCACCCGTCTTCAGCCGGTTCCTGCGCCACCTCGCCTACCTCGAACTCACCCCGGACACCGCACCGCTGCCGGAGATGCAGTTCTTCCCGCCGACCAGGGCGGTGTCGATCCCGGTGCCGGTGCCGGTGCCGGTGCCGGAGCGCGGATCGGGCGCGGGGGAGGGCGTGGGAGAAGCCGGCGACGGTGTCGACGCGTCCGCCGAAGCCCTCGAAGGGCTCGACGAAGCGTTCGCGGCCGTCGACGCCTTCGACCGCACCCTCGTCGCCGGGCTGCTGCGCCCCCAGCCCGCGCAGGCCGCCGGTCTGACCCGGCTCGCGCACGCCGTCGTGGGCACGCCGCTGTCCTCCCGGGTCGCCGAGGCGGCCGAGAAAGCGGCCGCCGGAGCCGCCGGCGAGGACCACTTCGTCGCCCTCGCCGCCGCGCGTGGCGCGCTGCTCGGCTCCGTCCACGACGCCCTCATGCTGCGGCTCGACGAGATCACGGGCCGCCCCCGGGGCGAGGAGGAGGCTCCGCCGCCCGCCGAGCCGCAGTCGGCCAACCTCCTGGCCGCCGCCCGCTCCTGGCTGTCCGACCTGGCCCGCGCCGGGTGGCAGGGCATGGACCACGACACGGTCTCCGGGGCCGCCCAGATCGTCTCCGCGATGCTCCCGGACCCGGCCCCGCGCCGCCTCGCCACTCTCCTCGACGGCTTCGCCGCCGAGCTCGCCGCCTCCTGCCCCGGCGCCACCCTGGAGCGGGTCCCGGCCCGCCGCTGGGCCGACCTGTGGTCCCGCGCGATGCTGCTGACCCTGCCCGGCGCCGCCGCCCCGGCCGCGACCGGCACCGTCACCGGCCGCCTGCTGCCCCTCGGTGTCGACCTGCACGAACACGCCACCGCCGCACAGGCCCAGGTCCACGCCGTGTTCGAGCCCGCCGACGGCACCCCGCCGCGCCTGGTGCGGGCCGGCGTCGCGGTGCCGAAGCCGGACACGGTCGTCGGCGCCGGCGTCTGGCAGCTGCTCCGGCCCCATCTGTCGCTCCTCGCGGCAGCGGGGGAGGGCCTGTCGATGGACATCACCGACATGCCGATCACGGCCGAGGGCGACCTGGTCTGGAGCGACGAGTACGCCCGACCGGGCGCGCCCGCCGACGCGTTCGCCACCGCCCGCGTCGCCCTGGCGGCAGCGACCGCTTCCCCGACGGCACCCCTGGACCGGCACCCGGCCCGCATCGCCGTCCCCGTGCTCCTGGAGGGCCACACCATCCAACAGGAAGAAGACCTGCTGACGTTCGGCCTCCCGGGGCTGCCGCCGCTCGCCGTCGACACCGACCGCGTCCCGGCCGCGGGACCGCTGACCCCGGAAGCCGTCGCCGCCTCGACCGCCTGCATCGGCCTGCTCCGCTGGGACGACGGGGCGTTCACCGTCCAGCCGCTCGCCGTGGAGACGACGGTGCGGAAGAAGACCGTCGCTCTGCACGCCGGGGCATGGGCCGGGGGCATCACCGACAAGGCCGGCGTCAAGGCCGAGAAGGCCGCCACCGACGCCGTCGCGGTGCTGCGGGAGCGCGCGGGAAGGCTGCTGCGGAAGTGACACAGACGCCCGAGACGAACAGCGGGACGAACACCGGGACGAACGCCGAGGCCAACCGCCGCCAGGTCCTCTACTGGCGTCTGCTCTCCCGGCTCTTCGACTCCGACGAACAGGCCACCCTGGAAGCGGCGAGCCTCGCCGTCGTCGAGGACATCGACCTGCCGCCCGCGCTTCTCGACCCCCAGGCCTCCGTCGACTCCATCGTGCAGCGCCACCCCGAACTGGCGGCGGAGTTCGAAGGACTCATGGTCCCCGACCCCGACCAGGAGACCGACGACGGTGTACGCGACCACGCCGTCGAGGTGCGGCGCGCCGCTCTCGTGTCGAAGGTGCTGCTCAACGTCTTCGCCACCGGCACCGGCACGGTCACCGCCGGGCAGCTCTCCCGATGGCAGTCCGACGCGGGCTGGCTGGAGCGCGCCCTCGGCTGCCGCCCGGGTGAACTCCGCGGCGGCCGCTCCGCAGGCAACAGCCCCGGCCGCGGCCCCGACACCACCACCGGCGGCCGCGGGACGACGCCCGACCTGAGCACACTGATCCCGGCGATCGGACCCGAGCTCGGGACCATCGAGGCCGACCTCGTCAAGCGCATGCACCTGCGCGAGGTGCTCGCCGACCCCAAGCTCGCCGCCAAGCTCACCCCCAGCATGTCGCTCATCGAGCAACTGCTGCGGGACAAGAACAACCTCTCCGGTGTGGCCCTCACCAACGCCAAGGCCCTGATCCGCCGCTTCGTCGACGAGGTCGCCGAAGTACTGCGCACCCAGGTGGAGAAGGCCACGGTCGGCGCCGTCGACCGGTCGGTCCCGCCCAAGCGGGTCTTCCGCAATCTGGACCTCGACCGCACCATCTGGAAGAACCTCACCAACTGGAGCCCCGAGGAGGAACGGCTCTACGTCGACCGCCTCTACTACCGCCACACCGCCCGCAGGACCACACCGCAGCGGCTCATAGTCGTCGTCGACCAGTCGGGCTCCATGGTCGACTCGATGGTCAACTGCACCATCCTCGCCTCGATCTTCGCCGGGCTGCCGAAGGTGGACGTCCACCTGATCGCGTACGACACCCGTGCCATCGACCTCACCCCCTGGGTGAACGACCCCTTCGAGGTCCTGCTGCGCACCAACCTCGGCGGCGGCAACGACGGCCCCGTCGCCATGGCCATGGCCCGCCCGAAGATCACCGAGCCCAAGAACACGGTGATGGTGTGGATCTCGGACTTCTACGAGTTCGACCGTTCCCAGCCCCTGTTCGAGGGCATCGAGGAGGTCCACCGATCCGGCGTGAAGTTCATTCCCGTCGGCTCCGTGACCAGCTCCGGGCGGCAGGAGGTCAACCCCTGGTTCCGGGAGCGCTTCAAGACGCTCGGCACCCCGGTGATCTCGGGCCACGTCCGCAGACTCGTCCAGGAACTCAAGACCTCGCTCGCCTGATCAGTCATTCGTCCCCCGTAGCCACACGCTTCCGTAGCCACACGCTCGAAAGGCCCTCACATGTCCGACCTGTTGCGCGCCCCCGCCGAGATCAAGTACGCCGAGGAACTGGACTGGCTGGAGTCGATCGACGACAACCCCAAGCCGTTCTCCTGGCGTCTGTCGCCGAAGATGGTCCGTCTGTTCATCCTTGGCTCGGAACGCGCCGACGGCCTCGACCGGGAGGTCTCCCAGAAGTGGTTCGGCGACCGCGGTTTCGTGGAACGCTCCATCGTCACGCTCGCCTCCGACCGCGGCCTGCTGCTGATCGGTGACCCCGGCACCGGCAAGTCCTGGCTGGCCGAGCTGCTGTCCGCCGCGATCTGCCGCAACTCCACCCTCGTCGTGCAGGGCACGGCCGGGACCACCGAGGACCACATCAAGTACTCCTGGAACGTGTCCATGGTCATCGCCAAGGGCCAGTCACGCGAGTCGATGATCCCCTCGCCGATCATGACCGCCATGGAGGCCGGCGCCATCGGCCGCTTCGAGGAGCTCACCCGCTCCACCAGCGACGTCCAGGACGCGCTGATCTCGATCCTGTCCGAGAAGTACATCTCCGTGCCCGAACTCGGCAGCGACAGCGACAGCGACAACATCGTGTTCGCCAAGCCCGGTTTCTCCGTCATCGCCACCGCCAACAGCCGCGACCGGGGCGTCAACGACCTCTCCTCGGCCCTCAAGCGCCGCTTCAACTTCGTCCGCATCCCCGTGGTGACCAACAAGAAGAGCGAGGCGGAGATCGTCCGCTTCCGCACCGAGGAACTGCTGCGCCGCCACCAGATCGAGCTGGACGTGCCCCCGACCCTCCTCGATGTGCTGCTGCAGAGCTTCGCCGACCTGCGCGCCTCGGCGGCCGCCGCCGGCAGCGACGACGAGAAGCTGGAGTCCGCGCTGTCCACCGCCGAGCAGATCGGCGTCCTGGAGGACGCCGTCCTGCACAGCAACTTCTTCGGCGAGCGCACGCTGACCGCCCACACCCTCGCCTCCTCCCTCGTCGGCTCGCTGGCCCGGCGCGAACCGGAGGACCTGGCCATCCTCAACAAGTACCTGCACGGTGTCGTCGAGCCTCGCAGCAAGGAACAGGGCGGCTCCTGGCCGGAGTTCCTGGAGGGCGGCCGCGACGCGATCTCGACCCTGTCATGAGCGAGGGCACCTTCGGCGCTCTGCGCGCCCAACTCCAGGAAGCCGCCACCGCGTTCGCCGACGGCCCCGACGCCCTGGAGGGCATCCTCCTGGGCATCGTCGACGACGTCGACCGGGCGGTGCGCGAGCCGCTCGAGATCTTCCCCGTCTGCCACCACTCACCCGCCTCGGCGCTCGCCATGGCTCGCCGGCTGCGGGAGAAGCAGCCGAAGGTCGTGTACCTGGAGCTGTGCGAGGACATGGCGCCGCTCCTGACCGAACTGCGCAACTGCCGGCTCCCGGTGGCGGTCCAGGCGTACGCGACCGAGGTCGACGGCTTCCCCGCGGAATGGGCGCCCCTGTCGGTGGTGGCGCCGATCACCGAGGCGTCCGCCGAGTACCAGGCGATCGCCTACGCCCTCGACACCCCGGGCGTCGAACTGGTCCTCGTCGACCGCTCCTCCGACCACGTCTTCCAGTGGGACGCCCGCAGTGGCCCGGCGCCCACCGGACCGGCCGACCCGGACGCGCCGCCCGCCGAACCGTCGGCCACCGAACCGCCGCCCACCGAGTCGCCGGCCACCGAGGAGGCGGGCCTGCACGGCGACGCGGTCGGCGTGGAGATCGGCGACCTGCGGCCGCGCTTCGCCGAGCTGGAGGAGCACCTGCTGCGCCACGGCCGGGTGCGGCACTGGTCGGAGTGGTGGCACCAGTACGTCGAGCTGCCGCTCGGCGACAGCGACCACGACACATACCGCCAGGTGATGCTCCTGATCGGCAGCCTGTTCCGGCGCCTCGCCCCGGGCGACCCGCACCGGGTGTGCGTCGACGAGGACCGCGAGCGGTACATGTGGACCCGGATGCGCCGGCACCTCGCCGAGACCGGCACCGACCCCGAGGACTGCCTGTACGTCTGCGGTGCCTTCCACGCGGCCAGCAGGGTCGCCGAGTTCGGCGTGCACGGCAGCGACACCTTCGAGATCAGCCCGCCCAGCGCGACAAGGTGGCAGCACGGCCTGATCCCGTCCAGCCACGCGGCGATCGAGGCGCAGTTCGGCCTCGCCGCCGGGTCGGTGTCGATCGCCGCCTCCGTATGGGCGAAGAACGTCAAACGCACCCGCGTGAAACCGTTCCGCCTGGAGGGGCAGGCCGGCACGAAGAAGCCGGTGAGGACCGGCACGGCACCCGCTCCCGAGCCGGCCGCACCCGCCACCGACAAGCTGTCCGGCTTCCTCCGGCGGCCGCCCGTGCTCGACCGTCTCGACGAGGCCGAACTGCTCGGCTGGTCGGTGGACATCGTGCGCGCCGCACGCCGCAACGGCTACCTCGCCTCCACCGCCGACGCCATCGCCGTCTTCGAGACCTCGATCCTGCTCGCCGGGATGCGCGACCGCGCCAGGCCCACGCCGTACGACTTCCAGGACGCGGCCGTCACCTGCATCGAGAAGGACTCCGTGCCGGGCCGGCGTGATGTACGGCGCCTGGTCGAGATCATGATGGGCGGCGACCGGGTCGGCCAGGTCGGCTACGACGCCCTGCCGCCCCTCGCCCGCGACGTGCACGACCGGCTGGAGCCCCTGGGCCTGAAGCTGCAACAGCGCGGTGTGCAAAGGGCGTTGCTGGACATCGCGGGCCGCCCGGAGCTGGAGCGCTGCTCCGACGTGCTGTGGATGCTGAAGTACCTGATGCCGCACGGCGCCGCCCGGCCGATCATGGGGGAGCGGCGGCTGGGCGAACGGCCGATCCAGGAGTCGTGGGACCTGGCGCTGGGCACCCACCAGCGCGCGCTGATCGAGCTCGGCTACGAGGGCGTCGGCATCGAGCAGGTGCTGGAACAGCGCCTGCGCCGCACCGCCTACGGCCCGCAGGCCACCACCGCGACCGTCCTCGAAGCCGTCGAGGACGCCACCCTCTACCTGCGCAGCCGCCGCCTCGCCGACGAACTCGGCACGCGAGCCCTGGAGGTCCTCGCCACCGAACGCAGCGTCGACGGCGCACCGGAGGTCCTGCGCCGGGCCCGCCGCCTGCTGGCCCACTACCGGACCAGCGAGCCGGCCCTGCCCGGGTGGATCGAGTCCTTCGTCAAGACGGGCTACGCCCACTACTGCACCCTGCTGCCGACGGCGTTCACCGACGACGAGGCGACGGTCCGCCAGGTCGCCGCGATGCTCGGGTTCCTGTTCAGCATGGAGAGCCTCGCGTTGTCCCTGGGCTGCGACCGCACCCAACTGGAGCTGGCGGTCGCCCAGTCGCATCCCGAGGACCCCTCGAAGGTGGCCCTGCTCTGGGCCGCGCAGGCGCATCTCGGCCGGCTCTCCCGCGCGGAACTGCGCACCCGGTGCGACGACCTGCTCGGCAACCCCCTGGTGGTCCCCGCCTACCCGCGCTACCTCAGCGGCTTCCTGCACGCGTTGGAGCCCGTACCGGCGCTGGCCGACTTCGTCGTGGAGGCCGTGTCGAACGCCTTCGCCAGGCTGCCGGACCCGGTGCTCCTGCCATGGCTGCCGATCCTCATCACCAGCCTGCGCTCCGGCGGCGCCGAACTCGCGCCCGTGCTGATCCGCGAGGCCGGGCGGATCTTCCCCGGCCGGCTCGCGGCGCTGGACGCGTGGGTACCGCCGTGGCAGGCCGATCCTGAGCCCACGCCCGCGGCCCACCGCGAGGACGGCGTCCCCCGTGTGGCCCTGCTCGCCGCCCATCCCGCCACCTGCGACGCGCTGGCCGGCCTGCTGGGCTGCGACGACCCCTGGGAGACGGCGGACCCGGCACCTCGGGGCGTGGCCCTGCTCGGCCGCCATCCCGCCACGGCGACGGCACTGGAGGCGCTGCTGTCCAGCAGGTGACCTTGCGGCGCCCGCCGAAGTGTCCGGTTCCTATGCTCGCCCCATGAACCACAGGCGGAGCATGAACACGTTGACCGCGGGCGCGAGGTGACCCCGCCGGAGATGCTCGCCGTCCTCGCGGCGGGCGTGGGTGCCGGAGCCGTCAACACCGTTGTCGGCTCCGGCACCCTGATCACGTTTCCCGTCCTGCTGGCCACCGGCCTGCCGCCCGTCACCGCCACGGTCTCCAACGCGCTCGGACTGATCCCAGGCTCGATCAGCGGAGCGATCGGCTACCGCAGGGAACTCGAGGGCCAGCGCCGGCGCATCCTCACCCTGAGCGTCGGCGCCGTCCTCGGCGCGTTCACGGGAGCCGGCCTCCTGCTGGCCCTGCCGGCCTCGGCGTTCGAGACGATCGTGCCGGTCCTGGTCGCCCTGGCCCTCGTCCTGGTCGTCCTCCAACCCGTGATCAGCACCCGCCTGCGGCGCCGCCGCGCCCGCAACGGCACCTCCACCCACCCCGACGGCGGTCCCCTGCTGCTCGTCGGCCTGACGCTGGCCAGCGTCTACGGCGGCTATTTCGCCGCCGCACAGGGGATCATCTACATGTCCCTCATGGGCGTACTCCTCGAGGACACCATGCAACGCCTCAACGCCGTCAAGAACGTGCTCGCCGCCGTCGTCAACTCCGTCGCCGCGACCGTCTTCCTGTTCGTCGCCGACTTCGACTGGACGGCCGTCGCCCTCCTCATGGCCGGCTCCGCCGTGGGCGGCCAACTCGGGGCCAGGGTGGGCCGGCGTCTCAGCCCGCCGGTCCTGCGGGGCCTGATCGTGGTGGTCGGGACCGTGGGCATACTGCAGCTGCTGCGCTGAGGCGCAGCCCCATCAGGACCGCACAAAGTCCGACAGCGTCATTGATTCGTTTGTGATCGAGTCCTAGGGTGAGGCTGGCTCGGTGACACCTCCGTCACCAGTCGTCGTCCACTGACTCGCCATCAACTCATCTACTGACCAGCGCATTTGAGTTCACGTCAGGCAGGTTCCAGGAAAGTTCGTTTCTGTTCGCTCCGAGGAAGGTCACGGACATGCCGCACCCGCACGTGTCTCCCACGACCGTCAGCCGTCGTCGTCTCCTCGAGGGCGGAGCCGCCGTCCTCGGCGCGCTCGCCCTGTCCGGGGCGCCCGTCGCGGCGTACGCGGCCGGGCCGCGCGAGGCCTCCGACACGACGCCGGAGTGGAACGGCCACATCAACGTCTTCAGACTGGGCTCCGAGCCACCCCACAGCACCCTGATGCCGTACGCGACCCTCGGCCAGGCGCTCTCCGCCGACCGCACCCGCTCGCCGTACCGGCTGAGCCTGGACGGCACCTGGAAGTTCGCCTACGCCGACCGGCCCGACGACCGTGACGTGGACTTCCACCGCACCGACCTCGACGACACCGGCTGGGACACGATCCCCGTGCCGTCCGCATGGCAGCTCCAGGGCTACGACCGCCCGATCTACATCAACATCACCTACCCGTGGTGGGGCCCCAACGGCCTGGGCGAGGAGGCACAGCCGCCGGCCGCCCCCACCCGCTACAACCCGGTGGGCCAGTACCGGCGCACCTTCACCGTCCCGCGCGACTGGTCGGGGCGGCGGACGTTCCTGCACTTCGAGGGGGTCAAGTCCGCCCACTACGTCTGGATCAACGGCGAGCTGGTCGGCTACCACGAGGACTCCTACGACCCCGCCGAGTACGACATCACCCGGCACCTGAAGCCGGGCACCAACCAGATCGCCGTCGAGGTCTACCGCTACTCCGACGGCGACTGGCTCGAGGATCAGGACATGATCCGGCTGAGCGGCATCTTCCGCTCGGTGTATCTGTACTCCACGCCCGCGGTCCACCTGCGCGACTTCAAGCTGGACACCCCGCTCGGCGACGACTATAAGTCGGCTGACCTCTCGGTCACGGCCAGTGTCAAGGACTACGGCGGCAAGGGCGCCGGCCGGTACTCCGTCGAAACCCAGCTGTACGACGCCGGCGGGCATCCGGTCTGGTCCCGGCCGCTCCAGCAGGCGGTCGCCCTCGACTCCGGGGACGAGACGACCGTACAGGCGTCGAAGGCCGTGCCCGCGCCGCGCCTGTGGTCGGCCGAGCACCCGTACCTCTACACCGCCGTGCTCCGTCTGCGCGACCCCGGCGGCAAGGTGGTCGAGACCCTCTCCCACCGGGTCGGCCTGCGCGAGTTCGCGCTCAAGGACGGCCTGATGCGCATCAACGGCAAGCCGGTCTCCTTTCGCGGCACCAACCGGCACGAGATGCACCCGACACACGGCTCGGCGCTCACCCGCGCCGACCTCGTCGAGGACATCGGCATCATCAAGCGGCTCAACATCAACTCCGTGCGCACCTCGCACTACCCGAACAACCCGCTCTGGCTCGAACTCGCCGACGAGTACGGCCTCTACCTCGTGGACGAGACCAACCTCGAGACCCACGGCATCCGTGGCGAGTACCCCGGCAACCACGCCGACTGGACCGAGGCGTGCGTGGCCCGCGCGCAGAGCATGGTCCACCGCGACAAGAACCACGCCTCGGTGGTCATCTGGTCACTGGGCAACGAGGCGGGCGGCGGCAGCACCTTCAACGCCATGCACGACTGGATCCGCTCCTACGACACCACCCGTGTCATCCAGTACGAGGGCGACGACCGCCCGGGCATCAGCGACATCCGCTCCGAGATGTACGACAGCCCCTCCCGCGTCGAGGCCCGGGCGAAGGACACCGGCGACACCCGGCCGTACGTGATGATCGAGTACTCCCACGCGATGGGCAACTCCAACGGCAACTTCAAGAAGTACTGGGACCTGGTCCGCCGCTACGACGTCCTCCAGGGCGGCTGGATCTGGGACTTCGTCGACCAGGCCCTGAGCTGGCCCACCCCGACGCGCAAGCTGCTCACCGAGTCCGGGCCCGCCGCCCTGAGCGGCGAGGTCATCAATCCCAGCGGTACCTTCAGCCGCGCCGAGGGCGTCTCGGGCGGCACTGTCTTCGCTCGCGACACGAGCCTCGACCTCACCGGCTCCCTCACCCTGGAGGCCTGGGTCACCCCGCACGTCACCGGCTACCACCAGCCCATCCTCGCCAAGGGCGACACCCAGTACGCCCTGAAGCAGACCGACCGGACGCTGGAGTTCTTCATCCACGGCGGTGGCCAGTGGGTCACCGCGAGCTGGGCGCTGCCGGACGACTGGACCGGCCGCGAACACCACGTCGCGGGCGTCTTCGACGCCGAGGCCGGCACGCTGACCCTGTACGTCGACGGCACGGCGCGGGCCACCCGCGCCACCACCCGGCGCCCCGCCGTCAACACCGCCCCGCTGGCCCTGGCCACCGACGTCGACAATTCCACCCGCGAGTTCAGCGGCACGATCCGAAGGGCGCGCGTGTACGCCCGCGCCCTGAGCGCCACCGAGCTGGCCTCCGACAGCCGCGGCCCCGGCGACGACGGAGTGCGGTTCTGGTTCGACGCGGCCTCCGTCGGGCTCACCGAGAAACGGTCCCGCGACAAGACGTTCTACGCCTACGGCGGTGACTGGGGCGACAACCCCAACGACGGCGCCTTCTCCGGCGACGGCATCGTCACCGCCGACCGCGGCCACACCGGCAAGTCCGTCGAGGTCAAGCAGATCTACCAGGCGATCAACGCCAAGCCCGCCTCCGGCGACACCGTGACCTCGGGCCGGGTCACCCTCACCAACGAGTACTTGTTCACCAACATCCGTGCGTACGACGGCCGTTGGTCCCTCGTCGCCGACGGCAAGGTCGTCCAGCGCGGCACGCTCAGCCGCGACCAGCTGGACGTGCCGCCGCTGGCCAGCAAGGACATCACGATCCCCGTGAAGGTCCCGGCGAAGCCCGCACCCGGCACGGAGTACTTCCTGAACCTGTCGTTCACCACCAAGGAGCCCACCAAGTGGGCGAAGTCCGGCTTCGAGGTCGCCAAACAGCAACTGGCCGTCGCCGCGGGCAGCCCCGCCGTGACGCCCGTACCGCTGGACAGCGTGCCGGCGCTGCGCCACGACGACGGAGACAGGGCCGTCACCGTCCGAGGCAGGGGATTCTCCGTCACCGTCGACAAGAGCAGCGGCACCATCACCTCGTACGAGGCCCGAGGCGTCCGCCTGATCACCTCGGGCCCCGCGCCCAACTTCTGGCGGGCGCCCACCGACAACGACCGGGGCAACGGACAGCACACCCGCAACCAGACCTGGCGCGACGCGGGCGCGAACCGCAAGGTGACGGGCGTGGACGTGCGCGCCCTGCGGGACCGGGCCGTCGAGATCAAGGTCACCGGCACCCTGCCGACGACCACGGAATCGACGTACACCACCACCTACACCGTCTTCGGCAACGGCGAGATCAAGGTCGACAACACCTTGCACCCCGGCGCGTCGAACCTGCCCTACATCCCCGAGGTCGGCACCCTGCTGTTCCTGCCGAAGCGCCTGGACCGCCTGCACTTCTACGGCCGCGGCCCCGAGGAGAACCAGTGGGACCGCAACAACGGCACCGATGTGGGCCTGTACTCCGGCACCGTCGCCGGGCAGTGGACCTCCTACCTGCGCCCGCAGGAGAACGGCAACAAGACCGACGTCCGCTGGGCCGCGCTGACCGGCCGTGACGGGGTCGGACTGCTCGTCTCCGGCGAACCGCTCCTGGAGGTCAACGCCTCGCACCTCACCCCGGAGGACCTGTCCAGCGGGGTGCGCCACGACTACCAGCTCACCCCGCGGGACGCGGTCGTCCTGCGGGTGAACCACCGCCAGATGGGCGTGGGCGGCGACAACAGCTGGGGCGCGCACACCCACGACGAGTACAAGCTCTTCGCCGACCGCGACTACTCCTACACCTACCGGCTGCGCCCGCTCACCGACGTGAGCAGGGCGACGGCGGCGACACGCCGTCCGACAGCGACGGAGCTCGCCGAGTAGCCCGGCCGCGGGAGGCGGCGACCGGCGGCGGGCCAAGGCCCCCGCCGGTCGACTCGGCGAACGGCACGCCCGTCGCGGACGCGGCTTGCGGCCCTGGCGGCGGACGTGCAGGGTGTGGGGCTGTGGCCACCTTGCTGATCGTGCATCACACACCGTCGCCGAACTGTCAGGCCCTTTTCGAGGCCGTCGTCTCCGGTGCGACGGCGCCGGAGATCGAGGGCGTCCGGGTCGTACGGCGGGCGGCCCTCGCCGCCACGGCGTCCGACGTGCTCGCCGCCGACGGTCTCCTGCTCGGCACCCCGGCCAACCTCGGCTACATGTCGGGCGCCCTCAAGCACTTCTTCGACCAGGTCTACTACCCCTGCCTGGACACCACGCGCGGCCGGCCCTACGGCTACTACGTGCACGGCGGCAACGACGTCACCGGCGCGGTCCGCGCCCTCGACGCCATCACGACGGGCCTGGGCTGGCGACGCGCGGCCGACCCGGTCACCGTGACCGGCGAACCGGCCAAGGCGGACATCGAGGCATGCTGGGAACTCGGCGCGACGGTCGCCGCCGGGCTGATGAGCTAGGAGTCCTCCGGCCGGCTGGCGGCCCGTGGGGGCACGCGGCCCGCCACGCCGTCCAACAGGACCGCCAGCCCCGCGTCGAAGGTCCGTTTCGCCTCCCGTACCAGATACGGCACGTCCGCGTCGTCCGCGTGGGAGGCCTCGTCTTTCGCCGCCGCCTCGGCCGCGGCGCTGTTCAGCCAGTGCACCGTCGGATAGCGCTCGGCGAAGTCGGGAACGACCTGGCCCATGACGGCCGACCGGGCGTACCACCACTCGGTGTCGTCGACGCCGGTCTCCGCGCCGGCCCGCAGCGCCTCGGCGGCCGTCTGCGCCGTCGCCCGCACGAAGTGGTACAGCGTGCCGACCACCCGCCGCACCAGGGTCGCCTCCAGCCCGGCGGCCCGCAGGATGCGCAGCAGTGCCTCCAGTACGGCGTACTCGTTCGGGCCGAGCACGGGCCGGGCCTGGGAGACCTGGAGCACCCAGGGGTGGCGCAGGTAGAAGTCCCAGCCGTCCCCGGCCAGGCCAGATGCGGGCGGAGGGCGGCGCCGCGGAACGGTCCTGACCCTCCCGCCGCGCACCCGACCTGATCGGGCCGTCCCGGCCGGCACCTGGGCGGTCTTCACCACCTCCGGGCCGGCCCCGCGGGCCATCCAGGAGCTGTGGCGCGACGTGTTCACGGAGTGGTTCCCGTCCAATCCGTACCGCAGCCGACCCGGCCCGGAGATCCTCAGCACGCGGTTGTCGCCGGACAGGACCGAGGCCGACGCCGAACTGTGGCTTCCGGTGGAGCGGAGTTGAACACGGAGACGGGCCGAGTGATCAGGCGGTGGCCCGCGGTGGGCGGTACTCCGCCCCCAGGCCCATCCGGGTCGCCAGCTCCTGCATCAGCAGCTCGAACATCGGCTCCTGGTCGGTGATCAGCGGAGCGAAGTGGTCGAACACCTCGAGGGCGATCTGGCCGTACATGGAGCGCCAGCAGGAGAGCATGACGACCAGGGCGCCCAGGGGGAGCTCGACGCCGGTGGCGGCGCGGTAGTCGGCGATCTGCACGCGCAGTCGGGGGTCCAACTGGTCGTCGGGGAGGACGGGGTAGGGGCGGGTCGCCCACAGCCGTACGAACTCCGGGCCCCACACCGCGGCGAGTTCCCGGATCCACTCACCGGTCAGGTCCTTCTGAGCGGTGCCGGCGGCCGCGGTGGGCGTGCCGAAGAGCAGGCTGAACTCCTGACGGTTCGCCAGTGACCACTGGCGGAACACCCGGGAGGGCGTGATCATACGGGCCGCGAGGTCCGTCTCGTCCTCCGCGGCCACCGCGGCCCGCAGCTGGGCCGCCAGTTCCGCGACGATGTCCCGGGCCGTGTGCCGGACGATGTCCGCGAGGTCGTCGAAGTGCCGGTACAGCGCCGCCGGGGTCACCCCGATCCGGCGGGCGATCTCGGCGAGCGTGAGGGCCTCCACACCCTGCTGCGTGATGACCTCCCGCGCCACCGCCCTGATGTCCTTCGACATCTGACGGCGCAGTCGCTCGCGGCGGTTCGGGGCGGGCATGGGTTCCTCCTCTCACGTCCTCTCATGCCGAAGAGGGATGACGGTACCGTCCGGCTCGATGGTCAGTGTCGGTGAAGAGGCCGGCCGTGAGCCGAGCGGGCCTCCTGTTCCGGTCACCGCCCACGCCCGCGTCCGCACCGTGTGGTTCCGCAGGCCGTCGATCCGGCATTCGACGAGTGCGGTGCGCCGGCTGTCGCCCGGGTCGATCACGGCTCCGGTCCATGGGCCGGGCCTCCCGGGACAGTCGAGGGTCTTCTCGGAGACCACGTACTTCACCAGGACCGACACGTGCGCCGTCTCCTTGCCCCGGTTCTCGATCTCCGCTCCGAAGAACGCCCGTCCGATCCCGTCCACGGCCTGGACGCAGGCCCTCACCACCACGTTCGCCGAGTTCGTGGTCTGCCACGCACCGCAGTGCACGGCCCTTGAGGCCGAGGCCGTCGTGCCGGGCCGTGACTCCCCGGTGTTCGCCGTCTCCGCCGCCCGGGGCGAGTTGGTGGCATGGACGGTGAGCGCGGCCGCGAGCGTCACGACGCCGAAGCCGGAGCCGACGAGGGCCGCCCGCACCTTCGTCGACATCCATCCGCCGCCGGGGCCCTCGGAAGAGTCGATCTCACCGGCCGGAGAGGTGCGTCCCAGGAACCCCTTGCCGCTCTTCACGTTCCCACCCCCGGCGAAGTGCTGAGTCCCGCCGTACCGCCGGCCGCCGCCGGGACCGACAACGCATCCGTCAACACGCCTTCCTCCTGATCGTCCACTCCACGCGCCCAGCACTGTGGCAATCCGTGTAACGTTCAGGGCCATCACAAAGTAACGGCTCGTTACTCAATGAGATCGAGGCAGTCCACGGGCGCTCAGCCGAGGTCGAGAAGCCCCCTGCGCACGGCCTCCGAGACGGCCGCCGCCCTGTTGTCCACCCCGAGCTTGCGGTAGACACGCACGAGGTGGGTCTTGACGGTGGCCTCACTGAGGAACAGCGCCTCGGCGATGGCCCGGTTGCTGCGCCCCTCGGCCATCAGCCGGATCACCTCGACCTCACGTCCCGTCAGCTCCGCCCGGGGACTGACCACTTGTCCCACGAGTTCGCCGACGATCTCGGGCGCGAGGCCCATGGCCCCGGCGGCGGCGCCGCGCACGGCACGGAAGAGCTCCTCCGGCGGGCCCGCCTTCAGCACATAACCGCGGGCCCCCGCCTCGATCGCCCGGACCACGTCGGCCCGGCCGGAGTAGCTGGTCAGCATCACCACGGCGACGGTCGGAGCCGCGGTGGCCAGACGCCGTACCGCCTCGATGCCGTCGATGCCCGCGCCGCCACCGGCCCCGTTGCCCGAGAACCTCAGGTCCATCAGCACCACGTCCGGCTCCAGCCCGGCGGCGAGACGCACCGCCTCCTCGGCGCTGCCCGCCTCGGCGACGACGTCGAGGTCCGCTTCCCCTTCCAGCAGGGCACGCAGACCGGCCCGTACGACGGTGTGGTCGTCCGCGATCAGCATCCGCAGCGGTGTCGCGGTCGCCGGCTGGTCGTCGAGGTCACCGGCGTCACGGCGCGCCGCTCGTGAGAGCCGGCAGCCGGCGAGTCCTCGGGCGGTCCGGACAGCGCGGGCACCACGGCCCGTACGCGGGTGCCCCGGCCCGGCGCGCTGCCGAGGTCGAGGTCGAGGTCGAGGTCGCCGCCGCACTCGCGCAGCCGCGCCCGGGCCGCGGGCAGCCCAAGACCTCGGGCGGGGCGGGGCGCCGGTGGAGGCGCGGCCGGGTCGAAGCCGACACCGTCGTCCGAGACCTCCAACTCCACCCGGTCCGCCTCCTGCCGCAGGGTGACCCGCACATCCACCGCCCGGGCGTGCTCCCGTAGGTTCGCCAGGGTCCCCTGAGCGACCCGGAACAGGGTGGCCTCGGACTGCGCGTCCAGTGCGGGCCGGTCCTCCCCAACCGAGCGGAACCGTACGCGGTCCGCGGTCCCGTCCGCCTGGGAGCGGACGCCGCCGCCCTCCGCGAGGGCGTCCCGGTACAGCTCGTCGAGCGTCCGGGTCTCCTCCGGGCCGGAGTGCTGCCGGGATCCGGTGGACACGGCCGCGGTCGCCGGAGTGGCGGTGGCTCCGAGAGCGCCGACGCCGAGGGCCGCACCGGCCCCGGTGGTGAGGACACGTCGCCTGCTGGGAAAGCTGGACATCCTGCGGAGACCTCTCTGATCTCTGGGGGAGGACAGGGGGTGACCGGCGCCGTTGGGCACGGACGATTCTGGCGCCGGCCGCCCCACCTCCGCGTCCTGCGAACGGTGCGCAGGACGCGCTCGGGATGTAATCAACGTTCAACCGAACGATTGAACCGGCCGCGGACCCGGCAGAGTTCAGCGCTTCTCCCACACGGGCACCGACGGCAGACCGAGTCGTGCCCTGGCCCGGTCGGTGAGTTCCTGGACCAGCGCCGTCTTGGCGCGCGCGTACGCACCCGGTGGTGTGCCGGCGGCGACGATCACCCGCTTGAGCCGCGAGTAGCGGGCCGCGTCCGCGGCGTGGGCGCGCAGGTGGTCCCGGAAGATGCGCTGGTTGCGGGTGGGCCAGCTCTCCAGGGTCACCACATGCAGGATGTGGCTGCGGACCCCGTCCTGCGCGCGGACGTACAGCAACCGGTCGGTCATCCCGTTGTCGTGCGGGTGGAAGCCGAGGCGGGCGAGCGCCGCCCGGTGGGGTCGAGCGTGCGTGAGGTCGTGGACGGCGGCCATCAGGTCGATGACGGGCTTGGCCGCGAGTCCCGGCACCGCGGTGGAGCCGATGTGCTCGATCTCCACGAACAGCCCGGGCACCGCTGCCCGCAGAGCGTCCATCGCGGCAGCGGCCTGCCGCGGCCAGTCCGGGTCGTAGTCGGCGATGTGACTTCCGATGTGCTCTGACACGGCCGTCATCCTGCGCCGACGCATCCACGATGTCCACCGGCCCGGCCCCGGTGGGGACGTCAGACCGGCGTCAACTCGACCGGCAGCCTTTTGATGCCGTTGACGAAGTTGGAGCGCACGCGTGGCACGTCGCCGGTCAGGCGGATGTCGGCGATGCGGGGGATCAGCTCCTCGAACATGATCCTGATCTCGGTGCGGGCGAGGAGGTTGCCCAGGCACAGATGGGGGCTGCCCTTGCCGAAGGTGACGTGGTCGTTGTTCTGCCGGGTGACGTCGAAGTCGTAGGGGTTGCCGAAGACCTCCTCGTCGCGGTTGCCGGAGGCGAACCACATGACGACCTTGTCGCCCTCCTTCACCTGCTTGCCGCCGAGCTCGACGTCCCGGGTGGCGGTGCGCCTGAAGTGGTAGACGGGGGAGGCCCAGCGCAGGAACTCCTCGACCGCGGTCGGGATGAGGGAGGGGTCCTCCTGGAGGCGGGCGAGCTGCTCGGGGTGCTGGAGCAGGGCCAGCATGGAGTGGGAGATGGTGTGCCGGGTGGTCTCGTTGCCCGCCACCACCAGCAGCAGGAAGTAGTTGTCGAAGTCCTGCGCCGACAGCGGCACCCCGTCGCGCGGAGTGGTGTTGACCAGCTTCGACACCAGGTCCGTGCCCGCGCCGCCGCGCCGCTGCCGGGCCAGCTCCCGCCCGTACGCGAAGACCTCCAGCGAGGCGGGGGAGCGGAACGGCAGATCGCGGTAGCGCTCGCTCTCGGCGCTGTGCAGCAGCACGTCCGCGTAGTCGGGGTCGGTGTTGCCGATGATGCGGTTGCCCCAGTCGATGAGCTGCTGGTTGTCCTCCGGCGGCACGTCGAGGAGCCTGGCCAGGACGTTGATCGGGAAGTCCGCGGAGACCTCCTTGACGAAGTCGAAGCTTCCCTTGGCCAGCGCCGCGTCCAGCGTCTTGGCGGTCAGGCCGCGCAGGAAGTCGCCGTAGCTGTTGATGACGCTCGCGCCGAACTGCCGCTGGATCACGCTGCGCAGGGCGCGGTGGCGGACACCGTCCAGCTCCAGGATGGAGGCGCGCTTCTTGATCTGGTCGTCGTCGACCTCCTCCAGGTTGACGAACCGGGTCGAGGTGAAGGTCTCCGGGTCACGGTCGACGGCGGCGATGTCCGCGTGCCGGGTGACCGCCCAGAAACCGGAGTTGGGGGCCTCCTCGGGCTGCCAGTGGACCGGGTCCCGGTGGCGCAGCGTGTGGAACATCCGCCATGGCGTCACGCCGTCGGTGAAGTTGTCGAGGTCGGCGAGGTCCACGTCCTGAAGGGGCATGGGCTCGTGCGCGGCGGTGGTCAGGGTGTCGGTCATCAAATGGTCCTCGAGGTCACAGGTGGTACGCGTACTCGGTGAACTCCCAGTCGGTCACGTGCCGTTGGAAGCGTTCGACCTCGTTGCGCTTGTAGCTCAGGAACGAGGTCACGAAGTCCTTGCCGAGCAGCTCGGCGAGGGCGGTGTCCGCCTCCAGCGCGTCCAGCGCGGCGGGCAGGCTCGTCGGCAGCACGGCGGACCTCGCCGCGTCGTAGCCGTAGCCCTCCAGTGGGGCGGGCGGCTCCTCACCGGCCAGCACACCGAGCAGCGCGGCGGCGATCGTGCCGGCGATCAGCAGATAGGGGTTGGCGCCGGCATCGCCGAGGCGCAGTTCCAGCCGGGCGCCGCCGCCCCGCTCCGGCGGGACGCGCACCATGGCGCTGCGGTTGTCCAAACCCCAGTCGATCAGCCAGGGCGCGAGGGTGTCCGGACCGAAGCGCTTGTACGAGTTCACCGTGGGGTTGGCCAGCGCGGCGAGCGCGGGCGCGTGGGCGAGGATGCCCGCCAGGGCGTGCCGCGCGGCGGCCGACAGCCCGTACGCGCCCGAGGGGTCGTCGAAGGCGTTGCGACCTTCGGCGTCCTCGCAGGACAGGTGGAGGTGGAAGCCGGAGCCGCCCGCGTCGCCGAAGGGCTTCGCCATGAACGTGGCCAGCTTGCCCTCCTTGCGGGCCAGCTCCTTGACGGCCGACTTGAAGCGGAAGGCGCGGTCGGCGGCGTCCAGAGCGCCGGAGTGGATGAGGTTGATCTCGTACTGCCCGCCGTCGAACTCGTGGTTGCCGGTGACGACACCCAGCCCCGCGTCCCGCAGCTGCCGCAGGGTGCGCAGCAGGTGGTTGTCGGGGTCGGCGCGCAGGCCCGCGGTGTAGACGGCGCCGGGGGTCTCCGGGGAGCGGCGCCATCCTGAGGGCCGCTCGGGGGCGGGCTCCAGCAGGAAGTACTCCAGCTCTGGTCCCACGACCGGCGACAGCCCGTGGTCGGCGCAGCGGGCGAGCACCGCGCGCAGCAGGTCCCGCGGCGACTCCGCCGCCGGGCCGCCGGCCGCCGGATCGCCGACCTCGCCCAGACAGACGGCGACCCCGGGCTCCCACGGCAAAGCGGCCAGGGTCGACAGATCCGGCCGTACGCAGACGTCCGGCAGGCCCGCGTCCAGTCCACCGGCGACCGGGACCACGTCGCCCTGTGGGGAGGTGTGGTAGACGGCCCGGCAGAAGGCGAGGCCGTGCGCGCAGGCGGCGGGCAGGTGGTCCAGCAGGACGTCGCGGGCCCTGTCGGTGCCGATGAGGTCGGGATAGGTCACCCGGACCACGTCGATACCGTCGGCGGCGAGCCGCTCCAGGTGCCGGGCGATGTCTGGGGTGTCGTGAGCGCTCACCGGGGTCTCCTCGGGCGGATGGTGGGCACCCCCGGCCCTTCGGGGCGCTGGGGGAGGGTGGCGTGACGAGGACGCGAGGCCGCGGTGCGGGGGATCCGGACGGACCGCCCCGGAGCACCGCCGGGCCATTCGTTTGACTCCGAACGGTATGGAGATGGTGACCGTCCCGCAAGGGGGCGGTCCGAAAAATTTATCCACCTGGACAGGTATTGACCAGGGTCGGTCGGCTTCCTATGTTGTTTGAAGCCAAACGAGTGGGGGAGGCGGCTGGACCGCCTCCCTTTGGCCGAGGGCCCGGCCGTCACCACGGCCGGGCTCCCTCCCCTCCACCTCGCTCCGACGCCCTCACCCTCAGGAGGACCGCACCATGAAGGTCGTCGTCGACATGAACAAGTGCCAGGACCACGGCCAGTGCGTCTTCGCTTCCCCCGATGTCTTCTCCATGGACGACGACGGTCACCTGGCCTACGTCCCCGACCCCGACGACGCCCTGCGCGACGAGGTCGAGGAGGCCGCGGACGTCTGCCCGCTCCAGGCCATCCGGATCGAGGGCTGACCCCCATGACCGAGCTGCCCGGACGCATCGTCGTCGCCGGCGCCTCCCTGGGCGGCCTGCGCGCCGCCGAACAGCTGCGCGCGGCGGGCTGGACCGGGGCCGTCACCGTCGTCGGCGACGAGCCCCACATGCCCTACAACCGGCCCCCGCTGTCGAAGGAGGTGCTGGCCGGGAAGGCCCCCTTCGAGTCCCTCGCCCTCACTCCGAAGCCGGCCGCCGCCGACGTCGAGTGGCGCCTCGGGACCAAGGTCGTCGAGGCACGGCTCGCCGAGCGGACCGTCGAGTTGGACGACGGTTCGGTCCTGCCCTACGGCGGACTGGTCGTCGCCACCGGCATGCGCCCCCGGCGACTGTCGTGCCCGGGCCCCCTCGTCGGGCGCCACACCGTCCGCACTCTCGCCGACGCCCGCGCCCTGCGCGACGAACTGGCCCGGCCCGGCGCGCGGGTGGTCGTGATCGGCGCCGGATTCATCGGCTGCGAGGTCGCCGCCACCGCCGTCGGCCTCGGCGTCCGCGAGGTCACGGTCGTCGACCCGCTGCCCCTGCCCATGGTGGGCCCGCTCGGCGAACTCCTCGCCCGTGCGCTGCGCACACGGCACGAGCAGCGCGGGGTGCGGTTCGCGCTCGGGGCGACGGTGGCCGGGTTCGAGGGCGACGACCGGGTCACCGGTGTCGTCCTGGGCGACGGCTCCGTACTGGCGGCCGACGTGGTCGTCGAATCCGTCGGTTCCGTCGCCAACGTCGAGTGGCTCCGGGGCAACGGGCTCGACCTGGCCGACGGTGTGCTCACCGACGAGCAGCTGCGCGTCGGCGGACGGCCCGAGGTCGTCGCGGTCGGCGATGTGGCCCGCTTCCCCAACGCCCGCTACGACGGCGTGGCCCGCCGGGTCGAGCACTGGTCGGTCCCGAGCGACACCGCCCGACACGCGGCACGCGTCCTCGCCTCCCATCTCAACGGCGCCGACGCGGAGTTGCCGCCCTTCGCGCCGCTGCCCACCTTCTGGAGCGACCAGCACGACTTCCGGCTCCAGTCCTTCGGGGCGCCGGCGCTCGGCCGGGACGACGTCCGTGTCCTGGACGGCGACCCGGCCGATGACGTACTCGCCGGCTACCACGCCGACGGCCGGCTCGTCGGCGTCGTCGCCCTCGGCGGCCAGGCCGCCACCCGGGGCGCCGCCCGCTACCGCGCCCAGCTGCTGCGGCAGCCCGCCCTCACCGCGTAAGGAACCCTAAGGAACCCCCGCCATGCCCTCAGTCCGTGGTTACTTCCCTCCCAAGACGGCGAGCGGTGCCTCGTCGCTGATCCCGTCCCCGCCGTGGCGCTACTCCGGCGACCTGCTCACCGTCGAGTACCGCACGGATCCCACGCGTGTGCGTGAACTGCTGCCCGAACCACTGGAGTTGGCGGACGAGGATCCCGGCGCGGTCGCTCTCATCTGGGCCGACTGGCAGTCCTGCGCCGCTTCCGGCGACGAGCTGCTCGACCCCGTGCTCTCCCAGTACAAGGAGGCGTTCGCGGTCGTGCGTTGCGCGTACCGGGGGCGGACCTTCTCGCGGTGCGTGTACATCTGGGTCGACAAGGACTTCGCCATCGCGCGTGGGCTGCACCAGGGCTATCCGAAGAAGCTCGGCTCGATCCACCAGACCCGCCCGCACCTCTACGGGCCCGCTCCGCGGATCGAGGCGGGAGCGCGCTTCGGGGCGACGCTGGCGGCGGCGGACCGGCGGCTCGCCCAGACGGTCGTCACCCTGCGGGAGCCGTCGCCGACCAATGGGTTCGTCAACGGTCACCCCATGCTTCACCACCGCTGGCTGCCGTCCATCGAGAAGGGCAAGGGACTCGCCCTGGACGAGCTGATCGAGTCGGGGGCCGCGTCCTTCGAGGGCGGCCAGGCGTGGGTGGGTGATGCCGAGCTGGAGCTGTTCGAGGCGCCCACGGAGGAGTTGGCCCGGCTGGAGGTCCGCGAACCGATCGCCGCGTACTACCGCCAGGTCGGCGTGGTGTGGGACGGCGGACGGCTGTTGGAGTCCGGCACGTCCGGAGCCGAGTGACCGGAGTGACCCCCCTTACCCACGCAGGACTTGGAGACCGGACATGACCGAGCACACCCTCACGGTGGCCGGGGTCGCCGTCGACACCCGGCACTGGATCGGCGGCGAACGCGTCGCGTCCCCCGACACCTACACCGACTTCTCTCCCATCGACGGAAGCGCCCTCGGGGAGATCGCCCGCGGCGGGCCCGCCGAAGCCGAGGCCGCCGTGGCCGCCGCCAAGGCCGCCTTCCCCTCCTGGGCCGCCACCCCCCGCGCCGAACGCGCCCGCCTCCTGCACGCCGTCGCCGACGGCGTGGAGAAGCGGCTGGAGGATCTCGCGATCGTCGAGACCACCGACAACGGCGCGCTGCTGCGTTCGCACCGGCGGGGCGTGATGCCCCGGGTCGCGCACAACTTCCGCTTCTTCGCGGACTGGTTGTCGAGGCTGGACCACGAGGACTTCGAGACCCGGGGGCACACCAACCACGTGAGCTGGGACCCGGCCGGGCCGTCCGTGCTGATCACTCCGTGGAACGCCCCGCTGATGCTGGCCACCTGGAAGGTCGCCCCGGCGCTCGCGGCCGGCAACACCGTCGTCCTCAAGCCGGCCGAGTGGTCCCCGCTCACCGCCTCGCTGCTGGCGGACATCGCGGCGGAGGCGGGGCTGCCGGCCGGTGTCCTCAACGTCGTCCAGGGCTACGGCGCCGAGATCGGCGACGCCCTGACCTCCCACCCGGACGTCCGCCGGATCAGCTTCACCGGGTCGGTGCCCACCGCCCGGCGGATCGCCGCGTCGGCCGCCGCCAACCTCACCCCGCTCAGCCTCGAACTCGGCGGGAAGTCACCCCTGTTGGTGTTCGCCGACGCCGATCTCGACCTGGCCGTCGACCTCGCGGTGGAGCAGTACGACAACGCCGGACAGGTCTGCCTCGCCGCGACCCGCATCCTCGTCGAGGAGAGTGCCGCCGAGGAGTTCACCCGCCGGTTCGTCGAGAAGGCCTCCCGGCTCACGCAGGGCGACCCGCGCGACGAGGGCACCGACATCGGGCCGAACATCCACCCCCGTCAGCTGGAGAAGATCGACGGCTTCGTGCGGCGGGCGATCGCGGACGGCGCCCGCGCGCTGATCGGCGGTCACCGCAAGGACGGTCAGTACTACGCCCCGACGCTCCTCACGGAAGTCGCCCAGGACGCGGAGATCGTCCAGGAGGAGGTGTTCGGTCCGGTCCTGACCCTCCAGACCTTCACCACCGAGGAGGAGGCCGTCCGCCTCGCCAACGACACCCGCTTCGGCCTGGCCGCCACCCTCGCCACCGGCGACCCGGAACGGGCCGACCGGGTCACCGCCCGGCTCGTCGCCGGCACGGTCTGGGTCAACTGCTTCTTCGTACGCGACCTCCAGGCCCCCTTCGGCGGCTCCCGCCTCTCCGGTGTCGGCCGTGAGGGCGGCACCTGGAGCTTCGACTTCTACTGCGACCTGAAGAACACCGTCACCGCCCCGAAGGGATTCAGGGACCATGGGTGAGATCGTCGGGGCGGGCCTGCTCGCCCATGTACCCACCATCGTGCTGCCCGAGGCCGACCGGCTGGAGCTCAACGAGGGCAAGGAGATCACCCTCGTCACGGGCTTGGAGCAACTGCGCAAGGACGTCTTCGATCGGGACGACTACGACACCGTCGTCGTCCTCGACTCCCACTGGGCGACGACCGTCGAGTTCGTCGTCACCGCCCAACAGCGGCGCGCGGGCCTGTTCACCTCCGAGGAGCTGCCGCGCGGCATGTGCCGGATGCCGTACGACTTCCCCGGCGACCCCGAACTCGCCCACAACATCGCCTCGTTCGCCGACAAGCACGGCACCTGGATCACCGCGATCGAGGACGACTACCTACCGATCTACTACGCCACCATCAACCTCTGGAAGTTCCTCGGCGAGGGCCTGCCCGACAAGCGGTGGGTGACGATCGGCGTCTGTCAGACCGGCGACATGGAGGACCACCTGCGCCTGGGCCGCGCCCTCGCCGACGGCATCGCCGCCACCCCGGGACGCCGGGTGCTGCTCATCGCGTCCGGCGCGCTCTCGCACACCTTCTGGCCACTGCGCGAGATCCGCGACCACGAGGCCAGCGATCCGGTCCACATTCGTACCCCCGAGGCCCGCGAGGCCGACTACGAGCGCATCGCCTGGTTCAAGGAGGGCCGCCACGACAAGGTCCTCGACACCATGGACGCGTTCTGGAAGCTCAAGCCCGAAGCGAAGTTCTTCCACTACCTAATGCTGGCCGGCGCACTCGGCGAGCGGGCCTGCGTGGCCGGGGCCCGCCAGTACGGGGAGTACGAGAACTCCGTCGGCACCGGCCAGGTCCACCTCTGGTTCGACCGCCCCGCCGACGGCTGGACCGGCGCCCCGGCCCCCGCGGCCGCCGCCCCCCGCCACCCCCACCGCCTCTAGCCCACCGCCTCTGGCCCCACCGCCTTCAGGAAGGCCCGCCATGCCCGAGTACCGCCGCATCCTCCTCGACGGCGCCGCCGTCCAGGTCACCGTCGACGGTGACGAACTCGTCGCCGGGGACGGCCGCCGCGTCAAGACCGAGGACGCCCAGCACCTGCCGCCGGTGGTCCCCTCCAAGGTGATCGCCGTCCACCTCAACCACCGCAGCAGGGTCGAGGAGTTCCAGATCGGGCTCCCCGGCACGCCCACCTATTTCCACAAGCCGACCTCGGCCCTCAACTCCCACCGGGGTGCGATCGTCCGCCCCGAGGGCTGCAAGTGGCTCAACTACGAGGGGGAGGTCGCCATCGTCATCGGCAGGACCGCCCGCAACATCGCGCCGGAGGAGGCGGGGGAGTACATCGCGGGCTACACCATCGCCAACGACTACGGCCTGCACGACTTCCGCGACACCGATGCCGGCTCCATGCTCCGCGTGAAGGGCTCCGACACCCTCTGCCCGCTCGGCCCGGGCCTGGTCACCGACTGGGACTTCCACGGCAAGCGGCTGCGGACATACGTCAACGGCGAGGTGGTGCAGGACGGTTCGACCGACGAGATGACGTGGGACATGCACTACCTCGTCGCCGACATCGCCCGCACCATCACCCTGTACCCCGGTGACGTCCTGCTGTCCGGCACCCCCGCCAACTCCCGCCCCGTCCAGCCGGGAGACGTGGTGGAGGTGGAGGTGGACGGTCTCGGCCGGCTCACCAACCACGTCGTCACCGGCCCCGCCCCCGTCCGCGCCGACGTCGGCGCCCAGCCCACCGAGTCGGAGGAGGTGCTGTCCACCGCGCTCGGCGGCGACTGGGAGTTCCGGGGCGTCCGCCCGCCGAAGCGGTGAGCGGACGGGCGGGTAGGGTCGCAGCCATGACCGACTCCGCCGAGGGTGCCGACAGCCGTGAGCCGCGCCGGCGCATGGCCTACGGGGAAGGCCGCGAGGCCCTGCTCAACGCCGCCGTGCGGGTCGTCGCCCGGGGCGGGCTGCGCAAGCTCACCTACCGGGCTGTCGCGCAGGAGGCGGGCACCACCCACGGCCTCGTCGTCCACCACTTCGGCTCCCGGGACGCCCTCATCGAGGAGGCGCTCGCCCACGCCGTGCGCACCAGCCTCAATGTGAGCGACGTCGAGCCGGGCACCGGCAAGGTCACGGACTTCTCGGCCGGCCTGTCCGACATGGTCACCGCAGACCCCGACACCCAGGCCTTCCAGTACGAGCTGCTCCTGGAGTCCCGGCGCCGCCCTGAACTGCTGCCGCAGATCCGCGCCCTGTACGACGACTACTTCGACGCCACCGAGCGCGAGCTGTCCCGGATGCTCCCCGACGACGCCGGCCGCCCGCTGACCCGGCTGGTGTTCGCCGCCCTCGACGGGCTCGTCCTGCACCAGCTCGTGTTCGGCGAACCCGAGGTCACCGACGCGGCCCTGGAGCAGCTGCGCGGGCTCCTGCGCCTGCTGGACGCCAACGGGGACACCCCTTCCGCCACCGACGGCTGATCCGCCCACCCGGCAACCCCGGGCCCCGGGCGCGGTCGTCCGGGGCCCGACCTCTTCCCGCCTCTTTTTGCAGGGCAATGCGCCGCCACCCCCTTGCCAAACGGATAGTTCCAGCCCACCATGAGGCAACTCGTTTGGCCTGAAACGACATCCTCTCCCCTCTCTGGCAGGTGATCCGAGTGGACAGTCAGACAGCGGTCAGAAACCAGGCCGCGCCCGACGCCTCCACCGCAGGCAAGCTCAAGCCCAACTCCCTCGGCGTCCTGGGCATCCTCTTCTTCGTCCTCTCCGCCCAGGCGCCGCTGACCGGCATCGCGGGCTCCGTCCCCATCTCCGTCGCCATCGGCAACGGTCCCGGCACCCCCGCCGCCTACGCGGCCGCCGGTGTGATCACCCTGCTGTTCGCCGTCGGCTTCGTGGCCATGGGGCGCCACGTGGTGAACGCCGGCGCCTTCTACAACTACATCGGCAAGGGCCTCGGCCGGTCCGTCGGCACCGGCAGCGCCGGGATCGCCCTCTTCGCCTACTGCGCGATCCAGGCCGCCATGTACGGCCTGTACGGCGCGACCGTGAGCGCCCTGCTCGCCCACCACACCGGCCTCGACGCGCCCTGGTGGGCATGTGCCCTGGTCACCATGGCGATCGTCCAGGTGCTGGGCGCCGCGGGCATCGAGATGGGCGCCAAGGTGCTGGCGGTCTTCGTGCTGGCGGAGTTCAGCATCCTGACCGCCTTCGCGCTCGTCACCTTCGCCAAGGGAGGCGGCCCCGAGGGGCTCGGCCTCGGTCAGTCCTTCTCACCGGGTGCGGCACTGGAGGGCGCCCCGGGCGTGGCACTGATGTTCGCCGTGGCGTCGATGATCGGCTTCGAGGCCACCGCGATCTACGGCGAGGAGGCCCGCGAACCCCGCAGGACCGTCCCCCGGGCCACCTATCTGGCGGTCGCCCTCGTCACCGGATTCTTCGCCTTCACCTCCTGGATGCTGGTCTCCTCCTACGGCGCGTCGAAGGCGACCGCGGCCGCCGGCAAGGCGCTGGGCAGCGGCGACTCGACGAGTTTCGTCTTCGCCCCGATCGCCGCCCAGTTCGACGCCTGGGTCAACGACGTGCTGCCGATCCTGCTGGCCACCTCCCTCTTCGCCGGCATCCTCGCCTTCCACAACTCCGCCAACCGCTACCTGTTCTCCCTCAGTCGCGACGGACTGCTGCCCCGCAGGCTGTCGTCCATCAACCGCCGCCACTCGCCGGGCGCCGCGGGCACCGTCCAGACGGCGATCGCCGTGCTGCTGGTCGTCCCCTTCGCCCTGGCCGGCAAGGACCCGGTGCTGACCCTGTTCTCCTGGGGCAGCGGCGTCGCCGTCCTTGGGATCATGCTCCTGTATCTGCTGACCTCGGCCTCCGTGGTCGCCTTCTTCCGCCGGCACCGTTTGGACACCCGGCCCTGGAACACACTGATCGCCCCCGCCCTGGGCGCCGTCGGCATCGCCGGCGCGATCTGGCTGATCGTCGAGAACTTCAGCACCCTCATCGGCGGTGAGCAGACCACCGCCCTCTGGCTCGAACTGACCGTCCCGGCGGTGCTGGCCCTGGGCGTGATCGCGGCCCGGCTGACCCGGCACCGCTCGTGACCGGCCGCACCCTCCCCCCGTACCAACCCGAACGCACCGTCTGACCTGGAGGCCCCACGCATGCCGGACATCACCCACGACGAGTGGCTGCGCCGCGCCAAGGTCCTGGAGGTGTCCGGCGCGCACCACATCGACGGCGCCGACGAGAGCGGCGGGGGAGCGGCCTACGCCGTCGTCTCGCCCCGGGACGGACAAGTGCTGGGGGAGGTCGCCGACGGGGGAGCCGCCGAGGTGGACGCGGCCGTCGCCGCCGCCCGCCGGGCGTTCGACTCCGGCCCCTGGCCATGCCTGACACCCGCCGAACGCGGCCGGACGCTCGTGCGGATCGCCGAGCTGCTCGAGGAACACCGGGAAGAGCTCGCCCTCACCGTCAGTCTGGAGATGGGCAAGCCGGTCACCGACGCGTACGAGATCGAACTGCGCGCCGCCATCACCACCTTCCGCTGGTACGGGCAGCTCGCCGACAAGCTCACCGACGAGTCGCCGCACACCGCTCCCGACGCCCTGGCGCTGGTCACGCGGGAGCCGACCGGCGTCGTCGGCGCGGTCGTCCCCTGGAACTTCCCGCTCACCCTGGCTAGCTGGAAGATCGCCCCGGCGCTCGCCGCCGGCTGCACGGTGGTGCTCAAGCCTTCCGAGACCACTCCGCTGTCCGCCCTGCTGCTGGGCCGGATCGCCACCGAGGCCGGGCTGCCGCCGGGCGTCCTCAACGTCGTCAACGGCAACGGGCCGGTCGCCGGACGGGCCCTCGGCCTCCACCCCGACGTCGACGTCCTCGCCTTCACCGGCTCCACCGCCGTCGGCCGCCACTTCCTGCGCTACGCCGCCGACTCCAACCTCAAGCGTGTCTGGCTGGAGCTGGGCGGCAAGTCACCCAACATCATCCTGCCCGACGCCCCCGACCTGGCGAAGGCGGCCGCCACCGCCGCCTGGGGCATCTTCTTCAACCAGGGTGAGATGTGCACCGCCCCCTCCCGGCTGCTGGTGCACTCCTCGATCGCCGACCAGGTCACCGAGGCCGTCGTGGCCGGGGCCCACGCCCTGCGCGTCGGTGATCCCCTCGACCCCGCGACCGAGATGGGCGCGCTGGCCGGTGAGAGCCACCTCGTCCGCGTACTGGACCACATCGACGCGGGCCGGGCGGCGGGTGCCCGCCTGCGCACGGGCGGCGAGCGCATCCTCACCGCCACCGGAGGCACGTACCTGGAGCCGACCGTCTTCGACCGCGTCGACCCGGGCATGCGGCTGGCCCGTGAGGAGATCTTCGGCCCCGTCCTGTCCGTGCTCGCCTTCGACGACCTCGACGAGGCGGTACGCCTGGCCAACGCCACGGAGTACGGCCTCGCGGCGGGCCTGTGGACCTCCGACCTGTCCACGGCCCACCGGGTCTCCCGCGCCCTCAAGGCCGGCACGGTCTGGGTGAACTGCTACGAGGAGGGCGACCTGACCGTGCCCTTCGGCGGCATGAAGCAGTCCGGCAACGGCCGCGACAAGTCCGCCCACGCCCTGGAGAAGTACACCGAGCTCAAGACGACCTGGATCCAGCTGTGACAACGCCCGCACGCCCGCTCATCGCCGTCCCCGCCCGCTTCTCCGCCACCACCTCCGCACTCAGGTACGCCGCCGAGGTCAACGCCCGCGCGCTGATCGAGGCGGTGTGGCGGGCCGGCGGCGAACCGGTGAGCGTCCACCCGGCGACCACCGAGGTGCCCGCCCGCCTCACCCGCTTCGACGGCGTCCTGCTGCCCGGCGGCGGTGACCTGGCCCCGCACCGCTACGGCGCCGCCGACACCCACGCGAGCGTCTACGACGTGGACGACCTCCAGGACACCTTCGACCTCGCCGTCGCCCGGGAGGCACTGGAGCAGGGCCTGCCCCTGCTGGCGGTCTGCCGCGGCCTCCAGGCTGTCAACGTCGCCCTCGGCGGCACCCTGGAACAGGACATGGGCGGCCCGCAGCGCGAGCACCGGCACCTCGTGCACCCCGTGGAGGTCCGGCGCGGCACGGCACTGGAGCGGGCCGTCGGCGCCGAGAAGATCGAGGTCTCCTGCTACCACCACCAGCGGGTCGACCGCCTCGGCGCGGGCCTCACCGTCACGGCCCGTGCGGCCGACGGCACCGTGGAGGGACTCGAACTCGTCACGGCCACCGGATGGTTCACCGCCGTCCAGTGGCACCCCGAGGACACCGCCCACGAGGACCCCGCCCAGCAGGGGCTCTTCGACGCCCTCGTCCGAGCTGCCGGAGGGTGAACGACCCGTCACGTTACGTAGTTCCCGCGAGAACTGGGAATGCGCTTCGGTCCGTGAAAGGTTGGTATATACATCTAGCTGATCCGACCCCGACGAACCGAGGCACGACGTGACCACCGCACTGCCCGAGACGCCCGCCGACACCGTCGCCCGGCTGCGCGCCACCTTCCGTACCGGCCGCACCAAGTCCGTCGAGTGGCGCACGACCCAGCTGCGCCGCCTGCGCGCGATGCTCACGGAGAACGGCCCCGACCTCGCCGCCGCCCTCCGTACCGATCTCGGCAAGAGCGCCACCGAGGCCCACCGCACCGAGATCGACTTCACGGTCCGCGAGATCGACCACACCCTCGACCACCTCGCCGACTGGCTGCGCCCCGAGCCCGCCCCGGTCCCGGCCCACCTCGGTGCCGACATTCGCGTCTGGACCCAGTACGACCCGCTGGGTGTCGTCCTCGTGATAGCCCCCTGGAACTACCCCGCACAGCTGCTCCTCGCCCCCGTCGTCGGCGCGCTCGCCGCGGGCAACGCGGTCGTCGCCAAGCCCAGCGAACTCGCACCCGCCACCTCCGCCGCCGTGGCCCGGCTGCTGCCCGCGTACCTCGACACGGACGCGGTCGCCGTCGTCGAGGGCGGCGTCCCGGAGACCACGGCCCTGCTGGCCGAGCGCTTCGACCACGTCTTCTACACCGGCAACGGCACCGTCGGACGCATCGTCATGCGCGCCGCCGCCGAGCACCTCACCCCGGTCACCCTCGAACTCGGCGGCAAGTCACCGGTGTTCGTCGACCGCGACACCGACCTCGACGTCGTCGCCGACCGGCTGGCCCGTGGAAAATTCCTCAACGCCGGCCAGACCTGCGTCGCCCCCGACTACGTCCTGACCGACCCGGAGACCGCCGCCGCCCTCGAACCCGCCCTCGCCCGAGCCGTGGAGGCGGTCTACGGCGCCGACCCGCAGGCCTCCTCCGAGTACGGCCGGATCGTCAACGAGCGCCACTTCGACCGGCTGACCGGCCTGCTCGGCTCGGGCCGTGTCGTCGTGGGCGGCGACAGCGACCGCACCGACAAGTACATCGCCCCGACCGTCCTGGCCGACGTCGACCCCAAGTCGCCCGTCATGGGGGAGGAGATCTTCGGCCCGATCCTGCCCCTCGTGACCGTCGACGGCCTCGACGAGGCCATCGCCTTCATCAACGACCGCGACAAGCCGCTCGCGCTGTACGTCTTCAGCGAGACCGAGGCCACCCGCGGCCGCATCGCCGCCGAGACCTCCTCCGGCGGCCTCGGCCACGGCCTGCCGCTCGCCCATCTCACCGTCTCCGACCTGCCGTTCGGCGGGGTGGGGGAGAGCGGCATGGGCAACTACCACGGCCGGTACTCCATCGAGACGTTCAGCCACCGCAAGGCGGTGCTGGAGAAGCCGCTGAGCTGAGCAGCCGAGCACCAGGAGAACGTAAAGTTCTCGGCCGACCGTCCGACTGTCCGTCCGCCCGTGCGAAACTCCGTCGATGAGCTCGCAGACCATCACCGCGGACGCCGCGGGCACCTGGAAACTCGGCGACCACACCGTCGGCCGCGTCGGCCTCGGCGCGATGCGGCTGACGGGCAGCGCCGCCTTCCACCTCGGGACACCGAGCGACCGCGACCGCTCGATCGCCGTTCTGCGCAGGGCGGTCGAGCTCGGCGTGAACCACGTCGACACGGCCGCCTTCTACTTCTCCTCGCTGCGCTCCGCCAACGAACTGATCAACAGCGCGCTGGCGCCGTACGCCGACGACCTGCTCATCGCCGTCAAGGTCGGCCCCTACCGCGACTACGCGGGTGAGTGGGGCACCGCGGCCCGCCCGGAGGACCTGCGCGGCCATGTCGAGGAGAACCTCCGCCAGCTCGGCCGCGACCACCTCGACCTCGTGTATCTGCGCCGCATGCGCCAGGACTCCATCGCCGAGCACTTCGGCGCGCTCGCCGGCCTGCGCGAGGCCGGCCTGGTCCGCCACCTCGGCATCTCCGACGTCGAGCCCCGCCACCTCGCCGAGGCGCAGGCCATCGCGCCGGTGGTGAGCGTGCAGAACCGGTACGGACTAGGCCGCCACGCCCCCGCGACCGACGAAGTCCTGCGCCTCTGCGGTGAACAGGGCATCGCCTTCGTACCGTTCTTCGCCATCGCGGGCGACGGCGGCGCCCACGGTCCGTCTCCCACCCACGACGAGGAGCTCCGCGGCGTCGCGGACGCCCATGGCGCGACCCCCAGCCAGATCCGCCTCGCCTGGACCCTCGCCCAGGGCCCCCACGTCCTCGCCATCCCGGGCACCGGCAACCCCGACCACCTCACCGAGAACGTGGCCGCGGGGGCGGTGCGACTGACGGCTGAGGAATTGAAGCGGCTTGATGTTGAACGGACTTGACCTCAAGTCAGGTTGAGTTTCTACGGTCGATCTGTCGAACCAGTTGAGGCAAAGGCGGAGGGACCGGCCATGGAGTACTCGCACAACGACGCCGAACTGATCAGGCAACCGATCGGCTACTGGAGTTGGGCGGCCTACAAGGCCGTCGTCAGCCGCACCCGGGCAGCCCTCGCCGGGATAGGCACGACCCAGCCGCAGTGGTGGGTTCTCGCGCAGGTCGCACGCGCCGAAACCGTCAAAACCCGCGACGAGGTGTCCCGCCTCCTCCGCAACTATCTCGACACAGGTCCGGGAGCCATGGAGTCGGAGATCGACACGACCATCGCCCAAGGCTGGATCACCGAGGACGCCGAGGGACGCCTCGGCATCACGACGGAAGGCCGGGCGTTCTATGACAAGGCCGCGGCCCTCCAGGACGAGTTGTGGGCGGAACGGCACGCGGGCATCTCAGAAGAGGAGTACCTGAGCACCCTCAAGGTGCTGCAGCGATTCATCCACAACACTGGCGGGCGTGCTTGGCACCACTGAGGTTTCGGCGCACAGGTGAACGACGGCTGTGCCGAGGGTGCTGACGCGGTTCTCGTACTCACGGCGAACCTTGCGCTGGGCCGGGACGACCGGCAGGCCGTGGGCGCCATCGAGGGGCTGGCATCGGGCGAGGAGCCCGCGGTGTACCGCAGGGACGGTGCTGATACGCAGGGTGTAGCGCCGGCCGCGCCGTACGGTCACCCCGTGGTCGAGCGCGGCCCGCTCGGCGGGCTCCAGCTCGGTGGTGCGGAGGAAGTCGGCGACCTTGCCGGGCATGTCGAGGGTGATCGGCAGCTCCGGTGGCGGGGCGTCCTCGTGGCCGGCCGCGGTGTGCTCGGCATCAGGTCGGCGATGGCCGACCACGGCTGACGCCGTGTTCGCGGGCCAGGGCGGCGATTGGACCGGCCCTCCAGGTGCGCGGTACGCACGGCGTCGGTCTTCGGCTGGGATGGCCGGACGGCGCCCGCCCTTGTTGCCTTTGGCCTCGGCGGCCCGCAGGCCGTCGTAGGTCAGCTCCCGTTGGAGGTCGCGCTGGAGTTCTCCGGCTGCGGCGAGGGTCTGCACCATGAACTTGATTGGATCTGAGCCTCCAGCAGGACCCGAAAAGTGTCGCCCGGTCAGGCGGGGTTGGGCGGAGGCGACTGCTGATCCTCAGCTGTCGTGAGTTCGCGGTCCGGTAGCGGTGGTCGTGAGCCGGTCGCCGAGCGTGCTTCTCCGGTACAACACATGCCGTCCGTCACGTGTCCGGGTGACCAGTCCTGTGGAGTGCAGGACGCGCAGGTGTTGGGAGACAGCGCTTGGGGTGACCCTGAGACGGCGGGCGAGCTCTACGGTGGGCAGCGGCTCTTCCAGGAGGCTGAGCAGTCTGGCTCGGGATGAACCGAGCAGAGACACCAGGGCGGTTGTGTCGACGGTCGGCATCTCCGAGCCCCACAGTGTGGCTACTCCCCGGCTGGGATAGACGAGGCTCGGCGGCTCGTCCGGGCTTACGGGGGGCGCGGGCTTGTGTGCGAAGACGGACGGCAGGAGCAGCAGCCCCCGGCCAGATGCCGCCACCCGGTGCCTGCTGATCATCTTGTGGATGTACAGCTCTCCCCTTTGCCAGCGCAGGTTCGGGTGCATGTCGGCGAAGAGCAGTCGCGCGCCCCCCAGGGCGAGCTGGCGGGCGCGGTAGGTCATGTCGGCTTCCAGCACCAGTCGCATCTGTGGCCACATCGGCTCGATGGCCACCGCCCAGTACTGGCGCAGGAGATCGCAGATGGCGTCGCGGAGTCTGGCGACCGGTGCGTCTTCGGCGGCGGTGGCGTCGTGGAGGGCTTCGGGAACAGGGTCGGGTGCGTGCGCGAGCAGCAGGTCGTGGCGGACCCGAGCGCAGGACGCCTGGCGGACGGCGGAGAGTTCTTCTTCGAAGGCCGGCGCGAAGCTCGCGGGATTCGGGGTCAGGAAGTCGGGGAGGGTACGCCGCTGGGCGACCAGGGACATGAGGAGACCGGTGTCGAGCGTGCCGAGTCTGCCGAGTACGGACCTGCGCCAGGGCAGATGCAGCGCCGAAAGGCCGGGATCCTGGAGCACCCGCAGGCTGAACAGGGTTTCGTGCAGGGGTGAGAGGGCGAAGCGGGTGTCTGCGAGGTCCTCGACGCCGAGCACAAAGCTGATCATTAAGCCATACGCTACATCGATTGGCGACGCGACGTCGATGCCGTGGACTTCCTCCCATGACACCCACAACTCATGTGCGGCGGACGGCGATTGTCACCGGTGCTGCCCGCGGTATCGGCGCCGCTGTTGCCAGGCGCCTGGCGGGCGACGGCATGGCGGTCGGCGTGATCGATCTGGACGAGGCGGACTGCGCCGATACCGTGGAGGCCATCACCAGTGTCGGCGGGGCAGCGCTGGCCGTCGCCGCTGATGTCGCCGACGAGGCCGCGGTCACTGCGGCCGTCGCCCGGATCGGCGACGCGTTCGGGCCGCCGACGGTGCTGGTCAACAACGCCGGCATCGGACCCCGTGCTGACCTTGTGGACATGACCACGCAGCAGTGGGACACGGTTTTGGGGATCAACCTCAGCGGCCCTTTCTTCGCCGCCCGGGCCGTCTGCCCGCACATGGTGGCGGCAGGATGGGGACCCATGGTCAACATGTCGAGCGTCTCCGCTGTCGGTGATGCCGGCCGCGTCGACTACGCCGGCGCGAAGGCGGGTTTGATCGGATTCACCAAATCCCTCGCTCTCCAGCTCGGCCCGCATGGCGTGACCGCGAACGCCATCGCGCCGGGATTCGTCGTGAGCGACATGACCAGGGCCTCGGCCCGGCGGCTCGGCCTGAGTTTCGAGGAGTTCCGGTACAGGGCGGAGCAGTCCATCACGGTCGGCCGGGTGGGCCTGCCGGACGACATCGCGCATACCGCCTCCTTCCTCGTAAGTCCCGGGGCGGGGTTCGTCTCCGGCCAGGTCATCTACGTCGCGGGCGGGCCGGTGGACTGAAGGATGAGCCGCCGGATGGTCTTGATCCTGGCTGTCACATGCGCCGTGGCGGTGGGCAACATCTACTTTCCCCAGGCCATTGGTCCACTGGTCGCCGCCGGGCTGCACGTGTCGCCCGATTCGGCCGCTGCGGTGGTGACCGCCACACAGATCGGCTACACGGCCGGGATGGTCTTGCTGGTGCCGCTTGGCGACCGGTTCCCGCACCGCTCGTTCCTCGTCGTCCTCCTCGCCCTGAACGGTCTGGCACTGCTCGCAGCGGGTTGTGCACCGGCTCTGCCGGCCCTCATTGCCGCCAGCGCCCTTGTCGGCCTGACCACCGTGGGCGCGCAGATCGTCGGCCCTCTGGCGGCTGGTCTCGTGGCCGCCGACCGCCAAGGAGCGGTGATCGGCACCCTGCTGAGCGGATCGACCGGCGGCATGCTGCTGGCCCGGACCTTCAGCGGCACGCTCGGTGAGTGGCTGGGCTGGCGGGCCCCCTACCTGGTCGCAGCGGTCCTGGCTCTGACCCTCGCCACCGTCTTGGCGTTCGCGGTGCCGTCCACAACCCCGTCCTCCCGCCAGCGGTACACAGCACTCCTGGTCGAGCCGCTGCGCCTGCTGCGTACCGAGCCAGAATTGCGCCGCTCGTGCTTCTACCAGGCAACCGTCTTCGCCGGGTTCTCCGCGGTCTGGACCTGCCTGGCGCTCCTGCTCGCCGGACCGGCTTACGGGCTGGGTGCCCAGGCGGTAGGAATGATCGCCCTGGTCGGCGCGGCGACCATGGTCTGCACCCCGCTCGCCGGCCGCCTGGTGGACCGCTACGGCCCCGATCCAGTGAACCTGGTCTGCATGCTTGGTGTCCTCGTCTCGGCCGCGATCCTCACCCTTGGCGCCCGGGGCGGCACGCTGGGGCTGACCTCCCTGACAGTCGGCACGCTGCTCCTCGACACCGCGATGCAGTCCGGCATGGTCGCCAATCAAGTCCGCGTCTACGCCCTGCGCGTCGACGCCCGCAGCAGGCTCAACACCGCCTACATGACCTGCGCCTACCTGGGCGGCAGCGCGGGATCCTGGCTCGGGATACGCGTCTGGAGCCAGGCCGGCTGGTGGGGCGTGTGCGTGCTCGTCGCGCTGCTTGCCACACTTGCCCTGGCCCGCCAAGGCAAAACGGGCACGTCACCGAACCGGAATCAAGATCGCTCCGCTACCGCTGATTCCGGTTCGGATACTCCCCGAGGGCCATACCGTTGAGGGAGCACACGGCCGCATTTGTTTTGCGTCTCGCCGAGGCTCGCCCTTGAAGTGGCCGCGGCCTCCCTGTTCTCCCTCGCCGTGGCGGCCAGGCTGTTCCGCGCTGTTCCGCGCTGTTCGGAGGCAGCTTTCCCTAGACGATCCAGACCCCGTCCCGCATCAGGTGCCGCTTCGGCAGCTCCTGCACCTCGTACCAGGCCTGCACCACCAGCGGCCGCACCCGGTAATAGTCGTAGGGCGCGCTGTCCTCGCGGGGATCCCAGCCGGTCTTCACGCTGAACGCTCCGGCCGCATCCGGCGGTACCTCCCGCGCGGTGTACGCCGTCACCTCGCCGTCGATCAGCACGACGTCCCGTGTGTCCCCGAACGCCAGCCGGGCCCGCCCGCCGTGCCTGAGGTTGCGGCCCGTGGGATTGCCCGGGCGGGTCGCCAGCCACACGGACTCGTCGTGCCAGACGAACCACAGCGGGACGAGACACGGCAGCCCGTCCGGGTCCGCCGTGGCCACCCAGATGTCGATCTCACGTTCCAGCCGGTCCAGAACGTCCTGCCTGCGCTGCTCACGGCCACGGGACGGCCTGGTGATCTCCATGCCGGGACGCTAGCCGGAGCGATGGCGGGCCCGCGTCGGGCCGCGCTCCCAGGTCCCGCTCGGCCTCCGGTCCTAGGCCCGGGGACAGGGACTCGAAACAGTCACTGGCGCAGTCGAAGTTTTACGTATAACCTCTCCCGTCAACCACCCCTCCCGGAAGGCTCCGATGAGACGCGTCGCCCTGGTCACCCTCGTCGTCGACGACTACGACGAGGCGATCCGCTTCTGCACCGAGGCCCTGGGCTTCCATCTCGTCGAGGACGCGCCCCGCCCCGACGGCTCCCGCTGGGTCGTCGTGCGGCCGGACGCCGGGGAGGGTGGCACCGATGTGCTGCTCGCCCGCGCCAAGGACGAGGCCCAGCGCGGGCGGGTCGGGGACCAGACCGGCGGACGGGTCGGGTTCTTCCTGCACACCGACGACTTCGCCCGCGACCACGCCCGCATGCTCGCGGCGGGTGTGACCTTCCTGGAGGAGCCGCGCCACGAGCCCTACGGCTCCGTCGCCGTCTTCCAGGACCTGTACGGAAACCGCTGGGACCTGCTCCAGCCCGCCGACTGACCCTCCCTCCGCCGCTTCGAACCACCCTGCACCAGGAAAGACCCGCCATGATTGCTACGCGCGTAGACTCCGATGTGATCCGCCGCCTCCCGAAGGCCGTCCTGCACGACCACCTCGACGGCGGCCTGCGCCCCGCCACCGTGGTCGAACTCGCGGACGCGGTCGGGCACACCCTGCCGACCACCGACCCGGACGAACTCGCCGCCTGGTACGTCGACGCCGCCGACTCCGGCGACCTGGTCCGCTACATCGCCACCTTCGAGCACACCCTCGCCGTCATGCAGACTCGCGAAGGCCTGCTGCGCACGGCTGAGGAGTACGTCCTCGACCTCGCCGCCGACGGCGTCGTCTACGGAGAGGTGCGCTACGCCCCCGAGCTGATGCTCCAGGGCGGGCTCGTCCTGTCCGAGGTCGTCGAGACGGTGCAGGAGGGCCTCGCGGCCGGCATGGTGAAGGCGGCCGCCGCCGGCACCCCGGTCCGGGTCGGCACCCTGCTGTGCGGCATGCGGATGTTCGACCGCACCAAGGAGACCGCCGACCTGGCCGTCGCCTTCCGGGACGGGGGCGTGGTCGGCTTCGACATCGCCGGCGCCGAGGACGGCTTCCCGCCCGCCGACCACCTCGCCGCCTTCGACCACCTGCGCCGCGAGAACGTACCGTTCACCATCCACGCCGGCGAGGCGCACGGCCTGCCCAGCATCCACCAGGCCCTCCAGGTCTGCGGCGCCCAGCGCATAGGCCACGGCGTCCGTATCACCGACGACATCCCCGACCTCGCGGTGGGCAAGCTCGGCCGCCTCGCGGGCTGGGTGCGCGACCGCAGGATCGCCCTGGAGATGTGCCCGACCTCCAACCTGCAGACCGGCGCGGCCACCTCCATCGCCGAGCACCCGATCACGGCCCTGAAGGACCTCGGCTTCCGCGTCACGCTCAACACCGACAACCGTCTGGTGTCGGGGACGACGATGACCCGCGAGATGTCCCTCCTGGTCGAGCAGGCGGGCTGGACGGTCGAGGACCTGCGCACGGTGACGGTCAACGCCCTCAAGAGCGCCTTCATCCCGTTCGACGAGCGCAGGGCGCTCATCGAGGACGTGGTCCTTCCGGGTTACGAGGTCTGAAGGAGCCCCCGGGCGTAGGCGGCCTGTCCGACGTGCTGGAGGTCGTCGGACAGCACGCTCACCAGCCGTACGCCCAGAGTGACCGGTGGATCCCAGCGCTCGTCCACGACGCGCTCCAGGTCCGCGGCGGTCAGCCCGCGCAGCGCCTTCAGCGTCTGCTCGTGCACGGCGTCGTAGTAGCCGGTCAGCAGGTCGCCGGAGTCCACCCGTACCTTGGCGACCTTCGACGGGCTGTGGCCGTACCCGGTGTCATGGCGCGGCAGGCCGAGGCCGAAACGCTTCTCCCAGTCCTGTGACAGCCATACCTGCTCGAGGTCGAAGGCGTCCGCGAGGTGGTCGTCCTGCACCCGGGTGAGGTGCCAGGCCAGCCACGCGATCGAGTTGGCGTCGTCGGAGGGCCGGGCGTGCAGCTCGTCGGTGCCCAGGTCCTCGACGACCGCGTGGACCTCTTCCCGGATGCGGTTGAAACCGTCGATGAGGATGTCCTTTGCATGCATGCGTCCACCATCGCGCATCGGGTCCTCCCATGCGCACCGTATCCTTGTGGATCTTGACGAACACATATGGGGAACCCGTCCACGCATATGACCCTTTGACAAATGACCACTTGGGCGGGCGAGGTGGCGCGCGTGCCGTGCGGGCACCGCGCCGGGGAGTGGGGCATGGGAAAGAGCGGTACCCCAGGGGCGCCCGAGGGCGGTGGCCGGTTACGCGGTCGCCTGGGTACGGCGCGGGACCGGGCGTTCGTGGGCGGGGAGGCGGAGACGGCGCACTTCCGTGGCATGCTGGCCGGGGTCGCGCCGCCGGTGCTCTTCGTGCACGGCCCCGGCGGGATCGGGAAGTCCACGCAGCTGCGCCGGTTCGCCCGGGAGGCGGCCGCGTCGGGGCGGCCGGTCGTCGAGGTGGACGCCAGGACGACCGCCCCGAGACCGGAGGGCTTCCAGCGGGCCGCCGCCGACGTGCTGGAACTGCCGAACGCCGTCCTGCTCGTCGACACGTTCGAAATGTGCCAAGGGCTGGAAGGCTGGCTCTGGGAGCGGTTCCTGCCCTAACTCCCGCTGGACGCACTCGCCGTGCTGGCCGGACGCACGGCTCCGGACTCCCGCTGGACCGCGGACACGGGCTGGGCGGACCACCTCGCGGTCGTACGCCTCAACGCGCTGTCGCGGGACGACGCCGTCACGCTCCTGAACCGACAGGGCGTCCCGGCCCGTGTGCACGGTGAGCTGCTGGACTTCACGGGCGGCAATCCACTGGCGCTCTCCCTCGCGGCCGCTGTGACGGTGGCACCGAGGCGCGGGGCCGTGGCGCGGCCGACGACCGCTCCCGGACGCGCTGGACACCTGACCAGAACGTGATCGCGGCCCTGCTCTCACGCCTCGCGGACAACCAGCCGTCCCACCAGCGGGTGGGCGAGAGACGGATCAGGTCAGGAGAGGCGCGCCCCGTCGTGGGGTGTCGCCGGCCCCTCCCTTTCCAGCAGGGCCATCAGGGCGCGCGCCGCCGGGCTGGTGGCCTGGGCGGGTGGCAGCAGGGCGACCGTCTCGTACACCGTCTCGTCGGTGCCCTTCACCGGCAGCGCGGTCAGTGACGCGCGCTTGTGCCGGAAGTGCCGGGGTACGACGGCGATGCCCAGGTCCTCGTCGACCAGGTCGAGCAGGCTGTGCACGTCGTTGACCTCCAGGGCCACCGTCCGCCGCACGCCCGCCGCGGCGAACGCGGCGTCGGTGGTGCGGCGCGGCCCCCAGTCCGGGTGGAAGTCGACGAACACCTCACCGCCCAGATCCTCCGGCGTGACGGCCGCGCCGGTGGCGGCCAGCCGATGGCTCGGATGGCACAGGACCGTCATCGGTTCGCTGGTCAGCGACACGGATCTCAGCTGGTCGGTGTCCTCCTGGGTGCGCACCCCGAAGGCCAGGTCGAGCCGCCCGGCCGCGACTTCCTCCGCCAGCGCCCCCGAGCCCGCCTGCCTGAGGCAGATCTCCACATCCGGGTGCTGCCGCCGGAACGCGGCAAGGAGCCCGGCCACGTCGACGCCGGCGATGCACTGCTCGGAGCCGAGCGCCAGCATGCCGCGCAGCACGCCCTGCACCGCGGCCACCGCCTCGTGGGCCGCCCGCACCTGCGCCAGGATCCGCTCCGCCTCCACGAGCAGCGCCCGCCCGGCCGGGGTCAGCGTCACCCGGCGGGTCGTGCGCACGAACAGCGGCGCCCGAAGCTCCCGCTCCAGCGCGCGGATCGACGCCGACAGGCCCGACTGGGACACCATCAGCCGTTCCGCCGCCCGGGTGAAGTGCTGGTCCTCGGCGACGGCGACGAAGTGCTGGAGATGACGCAGTTCCATGACTGAGAAGCGTATCCGCTCAATCCCATCCGATTCTTCTGTTGGACCACTGGCCGCAGGTCGCGAAAGAGTGGTGCTCGGATTTACCTCGTGCCAACCCCTCAGGAGTCGCGTTGTACACCGCACACCCCGACCGCTATGCCGACATGCCCTACCGGCGCACCGGGCGCAGCGGCCTGAAGCTCCCCGCGCTGTCGCTCGGCCTGTGGCACAACTTCGGCCCGGACCGCGCGGTCACCACCCAGCGCGCCATCCTGCGTCGCGCCTTCGACCTCGGCGTCACCCACTTCGACCTGGCCAACAACTACGGCCCGCCGCCCGGCGCCGCCGAGTCCGCATTCGGCGAGGCCCTCAAGGCGGACTTCGCGTCGTACCGCGACGAGCTGATCATCTCCACCAAGGCGGGCTACCTGATGTGGCCCGGCCCGTACGGCGAGTGGGGTTCGCGCAAGTACCTGCTGTCCTCGCTGGACCAGAGCCTCACCCGGATGGGCCTGGACTACGTCGACATCTTCTACTCGCACCGCCCGGACCCGGAGACTCCCCTGGAGGAGACGATGGGCGCGCTGCACTCCGCGGTCCAGCAGGGCAAGGCGCTGTACGTCGGCATCTCCAACTACTCCGCGGAGCAGACCCGCGAGGCCGCCCGCATCCTGGGCGAGCTCGGCACCCCGCTCCTCATCCACCAGCCGCGCTACTCGATGCTCGACCGGCGACCCGAGGACGGGGGCCTGCTGGACGCGCTGGACGAGCTCCAGGTCGGTTCCATCGTGTTCTCCCCGCTGGAGCAGGGCCTGCTCACCACGCGCTACCTCGACGGCATCCCGGAGGACTCGCGGGCCGCGAGCGACAGCCCGTTCCTGAACTCCGACGCGCTCACCGAGGAACTGGTGGGCCGGCTGCGCACCCTCGACGACATCGCCAAGTCGCGCGGCCAGACCCTGGCCCAGATGGCCCTGGCGTGGGTCCTGCGCGGCGGCCGAGTCACCTCCGCCCTCGTGGGCGCGAGCAGCCCCCAGCAGATCGAGGACAGCGTCGGGGCCATCCGGAACCTCGACTTCGACGCGGACGAGCTGGCCCGCATCGACGCCGCAGTCCGGTCGGCATAGCGCCCATCGACCACGACGCCTCCCGCACCCGCCCGCCTGTCCGTGCGGGGCCTGCGGCGCAGGCGGCGTGTCGGTGGGTGGCCTCCCGAGTTGGTGCGGGTGCTCCGGCCCAGGCGGCCTGTTGGTGCCGGCCTCCCGCCCCGGCGGCCTGTTGGTGCGGGGCTCCGGCCCCGGCGGCCGCTTGTTGGGTGCGGGGCCTCTCCCGAGGTGGCCTGTTGGTGCGGGGCCTCCAGCGCAGGCGGCTTGTTGGTGCGGGGCTGCGGTACCCGGCCGCTTGTTGAGTGCGGGGCCTCCCAGAAAGGCCGCCTCTCGGTGCGGGTCTCCTGCGCCCAGCCGCCTTCGGGCGTGGCATGCTTCCCGTACCCAGCCGCCTGTCAGGCGCGGCGGGTCTTCTGCGCCCAGCCGCCTTCGGGCGTGGCACGCCTCCCGTACCGAGCCGCCTTCGGGCGTGGCATGCTTCAGCCGCCGGGCGGCTCACGTGTCCAGGCGCTCCTCCAGGCGCACGGTCACCGTGTCACCCTCCTCCTTCCCGATCGCCCTGCGCACGTCGGCCTTCACGGGCAGCTTGTGCGTCCCGTCGCCCAGGGCCATGAACGAGCTCCGGAACGGATGCCCGTCGATCGTGCCGCGGACCTTGACCAGGCCGCGGGTCCCGAAGAACTCCACGGACTCGGGCCAGACGAGATACGTCCAGCCGCCCTTGCTCGGGCTCCTGCGCAGGACGGCGGTAAATTCCGCGTCCACCTCTCCGGTCGTGACCATGGGGCCTCCGCTCCTCTGTGGCTCGTCCACGTGTCCTCACCCACACAGACCCCTGTGCCCGGCGGAACTCATCGCTCCCTCCGCTCGTCACTCGGCGTGATCACCGGCCGGCCCCGACGGTGCTCCCGAATGGCCCGTCACGATCCGGCCACGACAATCACCGAATATGCCAAGAGACTGGCCAAAAAGTCATGGTGACACTGTGTCAGGAGTGGCGATACTCAAAGTAGGGACTGTTGAAAGCCAGACGAGCCGCACGGGAAGCGAGGCCGCACCGGCAAGCGATCGACGCATCGGGGGAGTGGGACGTGCACGACGAATTCCTGTGCCATGTCACGGCGTACGGCATCTGCGACGGCCGCCGCATCGGGGTACCGCTGGGGACGTACCGGGCGCCCACCCTGGCCCTGGCCCTGTGGTGGCTGCGCGACCGGGCCTCCTGGATGGCCGAGCGGCTCGACCCGCGGCCGGGGAGCGGACACTTCCCGCCCGGTGCGCTGGTCCCGGTCCTCGACACCGCGCCCGACGTACCCGCCCTGCTGCGCGCCTGGTGCGCCGACGTCGACCGGCAGGAACTGGTCGCCGACCAGCTGGCCGCCGGACGCCTGGTGCGGATCGCCGTGAGTGACGAGACCACCGAGTACGAACTGCTCGCCGAGTCCGTCGACGCGCTGCGCATGCAGCGGGTGGTCCCGGCCCTGGTCATGCCCGTGGCCTGACCTCGCGGCGCGTTCCCACGGACGGCCGCCCGGGGTGTTCAACCCGGTCGCGTGTACGGGCGAATCGATAGAATCCTGGCATGGCGGAGCGGCCTCTCGCCTCGACCGCGCCCGAGCTCGTGCTGGAGACCGAGACGGGCTCCGTGGTGATGAGCCCGAGCCAGACCTACCGCGTCGGCCGCGACCCGCTCAGTGACATCGTCCTCGACGATGTCCGGATCTCCTGGCACCACGCGGTCCTCAGGCCGGACGGCGACCACTGGACGCTGGCGGACGAGCACAGCACCAACGGCACCTATACCGACGGGCACCGCGTCCACGAGCGGGACGTCGGCCCCGGCAGCGTGATCCGCTTCGGCAGCCCCACGGACGGCCCGCGCGCCGTCCTGGCCGACCGCCCCCTGCCGACGCCGCAACCGCTGTCCGCGGTCTCCCGTCCCGTACTGACCGGAACGTACCGGCGGCCCACCTCCGTACGGCCGCTGCCCTCCCGCGCCGTCCGCATCGGCCGCGCCGCGGACAACGACCTCGTCCTCGACGACCTGATCGTCTCCCGCCGCCACGCCGAGCTGCACTTCCTGCCGTACGGCACCTACGAGATCGTCGACCTCGGCAGCCACAACGGCACCTACCTCAACGGACAGCGCGTCGAGGACCGGGCCCGGATCGGCCCCGGGGACATCGTCGGCATCGGCCACTCGGCATTCTGCCTGGTCGGCGACCAGTTCCAGGAGTACGTCGACACCGGCGAAGTCTCCCTCGACGTCCAGGACATCACCGTCGTCGTCGACCACGGCCGCAAGGCGCTGCTCGACCGGGTGACGTTCCCGGTCGGGGAGAAGTGCCTGCTCGCGGTGGTCGGCCCGAGCGGCGCCGGCAAGTCCACCCTGCTGAACGCCCTCACCGGGCAGCGTCCCGCCGACCACGGCACCGTCCTGCACGACGGCCGCGATCTCTACCGCGACTATGCCGAGCTGCGCCAGCGCATCGGCCTCGTCCCGCAGGACGACATCCTGCACACGCAGCTGACCGTGCGCAGCGCCCTGTCGTACGCCGCCGAACTGCGCTTCCCGCAGGACACCGCCCGGGCCGAGCGCCGGGAGCGGGTCGACGAGGTCATCGGCGAACTGGGCCTCGAACAGCGGGCTGGGCAGCCCGTGCACAGCCTCTCGGGCGGCCAGCGCAAGCGGGTCAGCGTCGCCCTCGAACTGCTCACGAAGCCGTCGCTGCTCTTCCTCGACGAGCCGACCTCCGGACTGGACCCCGGCATGGACCGCTCGGTGATGCACATGCTGCGCGGCCTCGCCGACGACGGCCGTACCGTCATCGTCGTCACCCACAGCGTCCTCAGTCTCGACGTCTGCGACCGGCTCCTGGTGCTCGCGCCCGGCGGCAGGATCGCCTACTACGGCCCGCCCCAGGAGGCCCTCGTGTTCTTCGGCTTCACCCAGTGGCCGGAGGCCTTCGAGGCGTTCGAACGGGACACCGAACGGGACTGGGCCGGGGAGTACCGCGCCTCGCGCTTCCACCGCCAGTACATCGCCGACGCGACCGCGCAGCCCCGCCTGCCCCGCTCCGGCCCGGTCATCATGACCCCGCCGCCCCGGCCCCACAGCCACGGCGCCCAGCTCGGCACCCTGGCCCGCCGGTACACCGCCGCGCTCGCCGCCGACCGCGCCTTCCTCGTCATCATGGTCGCGCTGCCCTTCGTGATGGGCACCATGGCCCGCGCCCTGGCCGGCGGCTCGCTCACCCGGGACACCGCGATGAACGCCCTGCTGATCCTGTGCGTCGGCGGTGTGCTCACCGGCGCGGCCAACGCGGTGCGCGAACTCGTCAAGGAACGCGTGATCTACCAGCGGGAGCGGGCCGTGGGCCTGTCCAGATCGGCCTACCTGATGTCCAAGGTCGTGGTGCTGGGCACGGTCACGGTCCTGCAGGCCGTGGTGCTGACCCTGGTCGCCCTCTACGGCGTCGACCTCAACGCGCCGGGCGCGCACGGCGTACTGTTCCCGCCGCTCGTCGAGATCACCGTGGCCGTCGCTCTGCTGGCCTTCACGGCGATGATGCTCGGCCTGCTCGTCTCCGCGCTGGTGCGCAGGGAGGAGGTGACGATGCCGCTGCTGGTGCTGCTCGCCATCGTCCAGGTGGTCTTCTGCGGCGCCCTGCTGAAACTGGACGGCGTGCCCGGACTGGCGCAGGCGGCTTGGCTGGTGCCCTCACGATGGGCGCTCGGTGCGATGGCCGGGACCATCGACCTGGCCCGGATCGTCCCCGGCGACCTGACCGGCGACCCGCTCTTCCGGCACTCGACAGGGGTGTGGTTGCTCGACATCGCCATGCTCGTCGTCCTGTCGGCCCTCTTCGGCTACGGGGTCTCCCGGCTGCTGCGCCGGCGCGAACCCGTCGTGATGCGTGAGTAGGCAACGGGACATGGGCGCCGCGTGTCGGCTGCCGTGGAGGACCTCACGGCCGGCGGCCTGGACGGCGAGTCGTTCCCGCGCCGTACACGTCAGCTTCCGTCAGTCTCGCCCCGGTGCCGCACCCCTCGGGCGAGCAGCCCGCCCAGGAACCCGGTGACCAGCCCCCACAGCAGGGCGAGACCCACGGCGGCCCAGGTCTCGGGGCGCAGGAACAGCTTCCCGGAGAGACCGCCCACAAGGTCCTCGATGCCGAGCACCGACAGGCCGAAGTGTGCGTCGACGCGGCCGACCAGGCAGATCATGAGGACCGTGAGGGCGAGGGCGACCGCCATGTGCAGGGCGTGCTGCCAAGGGCGGGTACGGGCCGGGGAGCGGGCCGCCATCACGAACGCGGCGGCCAGCAGCAGCGCCGCGTCGACGGCGACGAGCCACCACATCCGGGCGTCCTGTTCGGCCAGCGTGCGCAGATCCAGCGTGGCGGTGTCGCGGGAGCGCAGCACCTCGTCGAGCACGTGCGGCATCGGCAGCCCGAACGGGCCTTCCACCTGTCCGTTCCAGGTGGCGCCCAGGCCGATCGTCAGCGCGAGCCAGACCAGGTTCGGCAGGCCGAGCAGCAGCACGGCCAGCGTCTCCACCGGATGGCCGCGGGTCACCGCGACGACGAGGCCGACGACGACGCCCAGGGCGACGCAGGCGAGCAGCAGGGCGACCATGGCGTACGCGGCCGGGCGGACCGACTCCTGGAAGCGCAGCAACCGGGCCGGCAGGGGCGCCCCGCGCGCGACCACCAGGGCGAGCAGCAGGACGGCGGCCAGCCACAGCAGGCCGAAGAACAGGGTCGGTGGTACGTCCGTGGTGAAGCCGACCTTCGGGGTGACGCCGAAGACGTCACCGAGCTCGTCGAGCGTCTCGTCGCCCACCGAGAGCGTGAAAGTCTGGCGGGCGCCGAAGGACAGCGCCAGGAGCGCGAGCAGCCACACGAGGGTGATCCGGGCCGCCCAGCCGGCGAGTTCACCGGCACCGGCGACGGCACGGTGCCGCAGCGGCCGTAGGAACCCCGCGGCGATCACCAGGGCGCCCGTCAGGGTGACCGACAGTGGGATCACGGTCAGCCCGGCCTCGGTACCGGCGAGGTCCCCGGCGTTCCCCGAGAGCTCCACGGTGCCTCCGACCGCGGTGACCACGGTCGCGGCGACGACGCGAGGGAACGCCCCGTCCGGCAGGTCGGCGGCTCCCGCCGCCCACAACCCCAGCGCTGCCACCACCCCCATGGCGACCATCCCCGCCAACGCGGATCCCCCGGCCCGCACCCAACCGTGCCGCGCCCCCACGGGTACGGACCGCATCACCGAACGCACCCTGCCACGCTAAGCACCCCGGCCTCCCCCCGCCCGCCGAGCGCCCCCGGGGAAGGGTCCGACTCCCCGTCGACGTCGCAGGAGTCGCCGGGAACGTGAATCGCAACACATGTTCGACGAGGGCGTAACCGTCACTGGAGTGTCCGGCCCGGCTCGGGGTACGAGCACCAGTGCAGCAAGCGTCCGGCCAGGCCGGCCTCCGAGAGAGAAACGCATGATCGAGCACCTGGACGGGGCAGTGGTACCGACTGGTTTCGATGTGCCCGTGGACCCGCTCCGGCGGGCGGCGCACTATACCGGTGAGCCGGGATGCATCGCCGAGGCGCGCACCTTCGCCGCGCACTTCGTCGACACGCTCAAGACCGAGTGGTGCGCCAGGATCGACGAGCGCCTGGGCGGTGACCTGCTGATCGTGGTGAGCGAGCTGGTCACCAACGCGGACCGGCACAGCAACGGCCCCTACATCCTGGAACTGGAAGGCACCGACGACGCGGTCACGGTGAGCGTCTACGACAGCAGCGTCGCCCTGCCCCTGAAGTTCCCACGCGACCCCCGACGGGTGGGCCGGCACGGTCTGGAGATCGTCCACGCGCTGGCCGCCCAGGTCAGCGTGGAGCGCGTACCGGTCGGCAAGCGCGTCAGCGCGGTGGTACGGCTGGCGGGTCCGGACGCTGAGTGAACCGCCGTGGCACGCGTAAGGCAGACCGGTGCGCGCGGGCACGAGGGCACCAGGACCGCCGATGCCGTCCCACCTCTCCGGCATTCGAGCTTTCGAGTGGGACGGCACACGTGACTTCGGGGGAGGCCGACGCGTCAGGCGCAGCCGAGTTCGCCGAGCATTCCCTCACGCAGTCGCGTGATGATGCGCTTGATCAGGCGGGACACATGCATCTGCGAGCAGCCGAGCCGTTCGCCGATCTCCGCCTGGGTGGCCTCTTCCACGAACCGCATGTGAATGATCTGCCGGTCGCGTTCGCTGAGCTCGGCCATGAGCGGGGCGAGGGACTGGAAGTCCTCGACGAGCCGCAGCCCCTCCTCCTCCACGCCGATGAAGTCGGCGAGGACCGCCTCGCCGTTCTCCGGGCCGTCGCCGGTGAGCGCGGCGTCCAGCGATGAGGAGTTGTATCCGTTGGCGGCGATCTGGGCCTCGATCACCTCGTTCTCGGAGAGGTTCATGAGTGTGGCGAGCTCCGCCACGGTCGGCTCCCGATCGAGACGGCTGGCGAGTTCGTCACGCGCCTTGGCCAGCTCCACGCGCAGCTCCTGAAGCCGGCGCGGGACGTGCACCGCCCAGGTGGTGTCGCGGAAGAACCGCTTGATCTCGCCCACGATGTACGGAAGCGCGAAGGACGTGAACTCGACCTCACGGGCCAGCTCGAACCGGTCGATGGCCTTGATCAGACCGATCATGCCGGTCTGGACGATGTCCTCCATGTCGTCCCCGCGGCCCCGGAAGCGACCGGCCGCGAAGCGCACCAGGGAGATGTTCATCTCGATGAGGGTGTTACGGGCGTACTGGTATTCGTGCGTACCCTCTTCGAGTTCCGCGAGACGCCGGAAGAACTGCCTCGACAGCTCTCGCGCGTCCCGCGGCGCCACGCTCCGCGGTTCCAGGACACCGGGCAGTGGTCCGCCACCCGTGCTGGTGCCGGCGGTCTTCTCGACGACCTGTGCCTCCGACCCGATCACGGCGGTGTGCATTACCTCTCCCTAAAGTCACGGTTCGACGCGTACTTCTTCCGCTGAGCAACGAAGGGCGCGTGGCCCTCTGAACCGCGAATACCCGGGGTTCCGCTTCGCATGCCCCCTGACTTGTGAGAGTGGCAAAAAATCGTCGCTCAGCCCCGTCGCAGTTTCGCACGGCGTCGGCCGGGGTGGCGAGTGACCGGACACGGGCCGGAGGTTTCGTCCGATTCCACCGAGGGCGGAACGCCGACACGGCCCCTACGGCGGACCGGGCTCCTAGGCTGAGGGAGTGACGAGCCAAGCGACCGACCGAGCCCGTGTCATCCCCCTGCGCCCCGCGGCCGCGCCGAAGAACACCGCCGCCCGCCCCGCTGCGCCGGCCCCCGCACCGGCACCCCGGGAACCCCTCTGGCGCGACCTGATCGGTGACGTCCTGAGGCGTGAACGCCTCGCCCAGGAACGCACCCTGAAGGACGTGGCGGACGCCGCCCGGATCTCCATGCCCTATCTGTCCGAGGTGGAGCGCGGCCGCAAGGAGGCCTCCTCCGAGGTCCTCGCGGCCGCCGCCCAGGCCCTCGGCCTGGGCCTGGGCGACCTGCTGTCGCTGGCGCAGAGCGAACTCACCCGACACGCCGTGAGGAGCCGCCGCCCCTCCACGACGGCGCATCACGGGCCGCTCTGCCTGGCCGCCTGACGAGCCCCGCCGGCCGGCGCCTCAGACCATCACGGGGCGCCGGCTCAGCACCTCGTCGGCCAGCCCGTACGCCACCGCCTCCTGCGCGGTGAACACCTTGTCGCGGTCCATGTCCGCGCGCAGCGTGGGGATGTCGTGGTGGGTGTGCCGGGCCAGCACCTCCTCGACCTGGGAGCGGATCCGCACCATCTCCTGGGCCTGGAGCGCCAGATCGGAGACGGTGCCCTGCCGTCCGCCACTGGCGGGCTGGCCGAGCAGCACACGCGCGTGCTCCAGCACCAAACGCCGCCCGGGGTCCCCTCCGGCCAGCAGCACGGCCGCCGTCGAGGCCGCCTGCCCGACGCAGAGCGTCGAGATCGGCGCCTGCACGAACGTCATCGTGTCGTAGATGGCCATCAGTGAAGTGAACGATCCGCCGGGCGAGTTGATGTAGATCGAGATCTCCGTGTCCGGCGCCGTCGACTCCAGATGGAGGAGTTGCGCGATGACGACGTTGGCGACACCGTCGTCGATCTCCGTGCCGAGGAAGATGATCCGCTCCGACAGCAGCCGGCTGAACACGTCGTAGGACCGCTCGCCCTGCGGGGTCCGTTCGACGACGTTCGGAATCGTGTAGCTCCCCATGTCACAGCCCCATCCGTCGTCGGGCGGACGCGGGGCGCACGTCGGTCATCGACTCGACGACCCGGTCCACGATGCCGTACTCCCTGGCCTCCTCGGCCGTGAACCAGCGGTCGCGGTCGCCGTCCCGGGCGATGGTCTCCGGGGTCTGACCGGTGTGGTCGGCGGTGATCCGCTCGATGGTCCGCTTGGTGAACTCCAGGTTCTCCGCCTGGATCTCGATGTCCGCGGTGGTGCCGCCGATCCCGGCCGACGGCTGGTGCATCATGATGCGCGCGTTCGGCAGCGCGTACCGCTTGCCGGGCGCCCCGACGGACAGCAGGAACTGGCCCATGCTGGCCGCGAACCCCATGGCGAGCGTCGAGACGTCGTTGGGGATCAGCCGCATGGTGTCGTAGATGGCGAGGCCGGCGTGCACCGACCCGCCCGGGCTCTGGATGTACAGGCCGATGTCGCCGCGCGGGTCCTCAGCCGACAGGATCAGCAGCTGGGCACAGACCCGGTTGGCGGAGACCTCGTCGACCTGGGTGCCCAGGAGAATGACGCGCTGGGCGAGGAGTTGGGCGGCCAGGTGGTCGTCGAAGCGGGTCGGAGGGGTGTCGCCCTCCTCGGCCCGCGGGGCGAGCGCGGTGAGTGGAGTCATCGGTTCTCCTCGTGGTCGTGGGGATGCCGTCGACTTCACTCTTGACCCCGGGCGCCGCCCGCACCCCGTTTCTCTGCCCGGGGCAGATTCGCCACGGGCAGAGCGCGCCCTCAGCGCTCGGTGGCAGGGCCATTCGGATCAACCGGCGCCCCGACCGATGAGTTCCGGAGCGAGGATCGGTCGATACAGGTGACCGTGTTCCACGCCCCAGGAGGTACCCATGACCACCGACGGTTTCACCACATGTCTCTGGTTCGACGGCCAGGCCGAGGAAGCCGCCCACCACTACGTTTCGATCTTCAAGAACTCCAGTGTCGGGAAGGTCACCCGCTACACCGAGGCCGGACCGGGCACCCCCGGCTCCGTGCTCACCGTGGACTTCACGGCGAACGGCCAGAAGTTCGTCGCGCTGAACGGCGGCCCGGAGTTCAAGTTCAACGAGGCGATCTCCTTCCAGATCCACTGCGCCGACCAGGAGGAGGTCGACCACTACTGGAACAAGCTCCTCGAAGGCGGCGGCGAGCCCGGCCCCTGCGGCTGGCTCAAGGACAAGTACGGCGTGTCCTGGCAGGTCGTCCCCACCGAGCTGATGGAGATGGTCACCGGACCCGAGAAGGAGAAGGCCGCCCGGGCCATGAAGGCCATGCTGGAGATGGGCAAGCTCGACATCGCCGCCCTGAAGAAGGCGTACGACGGCGAGTGACCCAGGCGTGCGGGGGAGAGTGATCGGCGTCGTCCGCGCCCACCTCCTCGCGGAAGGTGGCGCGGTCCGACGCCGGCAGCAGGTTCCAGGCCACGATCAGGTCCACGGCGGGATCGCCCACGCCGACACCCTGCCCTCCAGCTGGGCGATCGCCGAGCGGGTGAACTCGTCCCGTGTCGATCCCGCGCACGGCGCTGCGCGGGATCGCGTCCGTCCGGCCGGCGGTACACCGACCAGGGCCATGGGAACCCCGCGCCGGCCCTGGCCCGCCCCACCGGCTCGGGCGCCGCTGTGGACACCGAGTCGCCGACCGGATTCAACGCTCCGTCAGTCCCTGAGCCGCCTCCCCGGTAGCTCAGACCCGGTCGGCCGCGATCAGCAGGTACTGGAAACTGCCGTTGCGGTAGGCGGTCAGGAACGTCTCCTCGATTCCCGTGACCAGGTGCTGGGCCTCCTTGCGCAGCTCCCAGTAGGGGACGGCCGCCGCCGTCAGGTCCTCCACGTGCACCGGCACCAGCCGGTTGCGGGCCATGGCCCGGAAGTACGCCGAGCGCGGATGGATGTCGCAGATGTAGTGGGCGTTGATCAGCGACACCTCACGCGAGGCCTGCCCGTAGGTGTCGTTGTAGCAGCCGGTGATCACCACGTACCGCCCGCCGCGGCGCAGGAGCCGCGCGTGCTCGGCGAACAGCAGGTCCAGCTCGACGTACATGGACGACTCGTTGTTCCAGGACGCCGTGTACGCGCCGCTCGGCAGGCCGGTGTCGAGCATGTTGCGGTGGTGGTAGCGGACCTTGGCGTCGATGTCCCGTTTGCGGGCCTGCTCGCCCGCGAACTCCGCCTGCTTCGCGGAGATCGTGACGCCGTCGGCGTGGCAGCCGTAGCGCAGGTGCGCCACCACGCTGCCGCCGCCGCGCCCACAGCCGGCGTCGAAGACGCGGTCGGCGGGGCCGAGCGGCCCGAGATGCCCGGCGAGCAGTTCCGCCTGGGCGTGCTCCAGGCGGTGCAGCTCGGCGGTGATCCGGTCCCGGCGCACCCCGGCGTCGGGTTCGTCGAGCACCGACCAGTCCGCCTCGCCGATGCCGTAGTGGTGGTGGTAGAGGTCGTCGATCCTCCCGAGTTCGAGGTTGACCGGGTTCTCCTCGGCGTTCCAGTAGTCCGCGACACGGTTCTGGTACGTCGACTGGGTCGGGACGGGTACGTTCCTGGTGCCGGCGTCGGGGGTCGTGGTCAACGGTCACTCCTCGTGCTGATGCGTATGACGGTGGGGCGGGCGGCGCTCGTTCACCAGTAGTCGGGCAGGTGGTAGCGGTGGGTGTTGGTGGCGTGCCACTCGTGGTTTCCGGCCACCCAGTCGGACAGACCCCGGGCGTAGCGCTCCACGAGCGGGGAGGTGGCGGACAGCAGGGCCGACTCCTCCTCGAAGGCCGCCATGATCTCGTTGTGGATCTCGACGGACCGCAGATAGGCGGCCTTCAGTCCGCACCGCTCGTTCGCGGCCACGACCTGCGGCAGGTTGAGGTGGGTGGGGTCGCTCGCCAGCTCCCTGGTGAAGGAGTACAGGTCGTTGACGATCGTGGTGGCGTTGCAGGCGAGCGCGGTGACGCGCTGGATCTCCGGCCGGGCGTAGACGTGCTCGGGCAGCTCGTAGCCGTCCACGGCGTCGACGATCGACAGACACGGCCGGAAGCTGTTGAACTGCCGCATCACCAGGTACTCCCAGACCCGGGGCCGGTACCGCGTCTCCGCCCACGCCGCCTCGGCGACGTACCCGAGGTGCAGCCGTGCGATGTCGTGCACGAACCGGTCGACCTGGCTGGGAGTGGCGACGGCCGCGTAGTCCTTGACCGCCCCGTGGTACGCGCGCAGCGGTCCGTCGGCCTGGACACCGCGCGCCCACTCCTCCTGGAGCGCGGGCGGGCCGTGGAAGGGGTCGAGCGCCGACTGGGCGGTGATCAGCCGGCCTCCCAGGCCGCGGTGCGCTCCGCCCCGGCCCTCGTCCTCCTCGCAGTAGCAGTTGTCGACGATGTTCTCGGCGAGCAGCAGCTTGCCCGCCACGGTGAGGCGTTCCATGTCGGCCGCCCCCGGGTGCTGGAGGACCACCGCCCGGCCGAACTGGAAGTCGGCGAAGTCCCCCTTCCATGCCTCGGGGAACAGCTGGAGCCGCCGGGCCCAGGCCTCCAGCCTGCGGTCGAGCTCCGCCGCCTTCCCGGGATCGGCCGGGGCGACCTGTCGGTGGCGCAGCCCGGGGACCGCCCCGCCGCGCCGGGCCCGCAGGGTGCGGGCGAGATTCGGCGGCCCGGGCAGCGGCGGCGCGGCGGCGGGGGAGCGGGGAGCCGTACTCATTCGGCCGTCCGGCCGATCTGGACGTTCTCCAGGACCCCGACCGCGTCGGGGACCAGGATCGCCATCGAGTAGTACGCGGTGACCAGGTAGCGGATGATCGCGTTGCCGTCGATGCCCATGAACCGCACGTTCAGACCCGGCTGGTACTCCTCGGGGATACCCGTCTGGTACAGGCCGACCGCGCCCTGGTCACCCTCCCCGGTGCGCAGCGCGATGATGCTGCTGGTGTGCTGCTCGCTGACCGGGATCTTGTTGCACGGGAAGATCGGCACGCCCCTCCAGGCCGGGATCTCGTGCCCCTCGACGGTCGCGGTACCCGGCACCAGACCGCGCCGGTTGCACTGCCGGAAGAAGGCCGCGATGGCCTTCGGATGGGCCAGGAACAGCTTGGTCTTGCGGCGCATCGACAGCAGCTCGTCCATGTCGTCCGGGGTCGGCGGGCCCGTGAAGGTGCTGACGCGCTGCCCGTGGTCGGCGTTGTGCAGCAGCCCGAAATCCCGGTTGTTGACCAGCTCCCACTCCTGGCGCTCGCGGATCTCCTCGATGGTCAGCCGCAGCTGCTGCTCGGTCTGGTTCATCGGGTCGTTGTAGAGGTCGGCGACCCGGGTGTGGACCCGCAGCACGGTCTGGGTGAGCGACAACTCGTACTCGCGCGGGGTGAGTTCATAGTCGACGAAGCCGCCGGACAGCGTCGGCTCGCCCATGTGACCGGCCTGCACGGGGACGTCGGCCTCGCCCTTGCGGTTCATCGGCCTGCTCTGGCGCTCCGCGTAGGCGTCCAGGTGCGCCGCGAGGGAGGGCGCGCGTCCGGCGAACTCCATCAGGGTGTCCCAGGACAGCACCAGTACCACGCCCGCGGTCTCCGCCCGCACCGAGCTGAGCCACAGCGGATCGGCCCGGCCGACGGCCTCGTCGCCCAGCCCGGCGCCGTCGGTGACGACCCCGAGGACCTCCTCCCCGCCGTACTTGCCGGTCACGAAGCGGGTGAAGCGGCCGTGCACGACGAGATACGCCTCCGTGACCGGCTGACCGGCCTCGAACAGGAGCTGCCCGGCCCGGATCTCCCGGACCCGGAAACGGGTGGCGATCTCCCTCAGGACGTCGCCGTCGGGGTAGCCGCGCAGCGCCGGCAGCTCGGTCAGTGATTGCGGGATGACCCTGATGTCGTCGGCGCCGTTGTGCTCGAAGTGCACCCGGCCCCGGCCCACCCGGATCTGCAGACGCCGGTTGACCCGGTAGGCGCCGCCCCTGACGTCCACCCACGGCAGCATCCGCAGCAGCCACCGCGAGCTGATGGCCTGCATCTGGGGTTCGGACTTGGTGGTCGTGGCGAGCCGCCGCGCGGCCTCGGTGCTGAGACTGGTGAGCTGACCGCCGGCAGCGGGCTCGGGGGCGGGTTCGTCAGTGGCGGGACCGGTGGCGCTGTCCGGAGTGGACACATTCCCTCCCGGGAGAAGAACAGAGGTGAGCGACGCGGTCATACGCGTGCTTCCAGGCAAGCAGCGGCCGTGGCGGTCGGGTACGGCGTGAAAGGGGCGGCTTCGGGCCCTGGAGGTGCCAAACCTCGCTGATGAGGCGGAGGGAGCGTGGCGGCCGGCGCCGTACGCCGGAGGGCGGCGCTCAGGACAGGTCGTTCACCAGTACGGCGGCCCCGTCGAAACGTCCCGCCTTGAGATCGGCCAGCGCCTGTCCGGCTCGCGACAGCGGATAGGGGTGCGTGGTCGCGCGTACGCCGTGCCGGGCGGCCAGTGCGAGGAACTCCCGCCCGTCCGTGCGGGTGTTGGAGGTGACGCTGCGCAGCTCCTTCTCGTAGAACAGCTCGCTCTCGTAGCGCAGCGGCGGTACGTCGCTCAGGTGGATGCCCGCGACGGCCAGCACCCCGCCCCGGTCCAGGGCCCGCAGCGCGACCGGCACCAGGTCGCCGACGGGAGCGAACAGGATTGCGCTGTCCAGCGGCTCGGGCGGCGCCTCGTAGGCGTCACGCGCGGAGGCGGCGCCCAGGTCGAGCGCCAGCCGCCGCGCCGCCGCCCCGCGCGTCAGGACGTGCACCGTGGCGCCCTCGGCCAGGGCCACCTGCGCGCACAGGTGGGCGCTGCCGCCGAAGCCGTACAAACCGAGCCGCCCGCCCGGCGGCAGGGCGGCGCGGCGCAGCGCGCGGTAACCGATGATGCCCGCGCACAGCAGCGGCGCGAGCGTCACGTCGTCGACGCCGGCGGGCAGCGGGTAGGCGAATGGGGCGGGCACGGTCGTGTACTCGGCGTAACCACCGTCGGTGTCCCAGCCGGTGTACCGCGACGCCGGGCACAGGTTCTCCGCCCCTCGGGCGCAGTACGGGCAGCTCCCGTCCGTACGGCGCAGCCAAGCCACCCCCACCCGGTCGCCGAGCGCGAACCCGTCCACCGCCGGTCCACCCCCCGCCACCACCCCCACCACCTCGTGCCCCGGCGTCACACCCGGCCGGCGCACCGGCAGGTCTCCCTCGGTGACGTGCAGGTCGGTGCGGCACACCCCGCACGCGCGCACCCGCACCAGCAGTTCGTCCGCGCCGGGCACGGGCACCGGCTTCTCGACGAGCCGCAGCGAGCCGCGCTCGACCGGCCCCGGCGCCGCCACCGACCACGCGCGCATCGTCCCGTCCGCCATCTCGCCGCCCCCGTCCTGCCTCGGACTTCCAGTCTGGTGCGGAAACCGACATTCAGCGCGCGAGCGGGACAAGTGGTGACTAGCGTGAGGATTCGGACAAGCCATCGGGCATCCCAGGGGGACGGCCCTTCGGCGACGCATCGACCGGGAAGGGGCCGCGCCATGGCCGCACAACCCGCAGGAGCCCCGTGCTGGGCCGACGCGATGTTCAGTGACGTCGAGGGGGCGAAGAGCTTCTACGGCGACGTCCTCGGCTGGACCTTCGGCGAGCAGTCGTCGGAGTACGGCAACTACACCCAGGCCTACGCCGACGGCAAGGCGGTCGCCGCCGTCGTACCGCCGATGCCGGGGCAGGAGGGCCACTCGCAGTGGTGTCTCTACATCGCCTCGGACGACGCGGAGGCCACCGCCGCCCGGATCCGCGACAACGGCGGCGAGGTGCTGATGGGGCCGATGCAGGTCGGCGACTTCGGCACGATGGTCCTGGCCCGGGAACCCAGCGGCGCGGTGTTCGGCGTGTGGCAGGCGGGCCGGCACGAGGGGTTCGAGGCGACGGGGGTGCCCGGCGCGTACGCCTGGGCCGAGGTCTTCACGCGCGAGCCCGAGAAGGTGGACACGTTCTTCCCGGCCGTCTTCTCCTACCGGGCGCGGCAGTTGCAGGACGACACGATGGACTTCCGCATGTTCCAGGTCGGCGACACCATGGCGTTCGGCCGGATGAGGATGACCGACGACTTCCCGCCCGAGGTCCCGCCGTACATCAACGTCTACTTCACGGTCGCCGACTGCGACGACGCGGTCGCCAAGGCCACCAAGCTCGGCGCCACCCTGCGGTTCGGGCCGATGGGCACCCCCTACGGCCGGTTCGCGGCCCTGACCGATCCGCAGGGCGCGAACTTCTCGGTGATCGACGTCACCACCACCGAGGGTGAGATGCCGAAGACCACGGACGTCTGACCGACGGCGAGACGCCCTCTGACGTCATGGCATGATCGTGCCCATGCGTGAACGTGTGGTGGCCGCGTGCGACGGGGCCTCGAAGGGCAATCCCGGACCGGCCGCCTGGGCGTGGGTGGTCTCCGACGACTCCGAGGCCCCGGCCCGCTGGGAGGCGGGCCCGCTGGGCAGGGCCACCAACAACGTCGCCGAACTCACCGCGTTGGAGCGGCTGTTGACGGCGACCGAGCCCGATGTGCCGCTCGAGGTCCGGATGGATTCGCAGTACGCCATGAAGGCGGTCACCACCTGGCTGCCCGGCTGGAAGCGCAACGGCTGGAAGACGTCCGCGGGCAAGCCGGTCGCCAACCAGGAGCTCGTCGTCCGTATCGACGAACTGCTCGACGGACGCGACGTCGACTTCCGCTACGTCCCCGCCCACCAGGTCGACGGCGACCCGCTCAACGACTTCGCCGACCGCGCCGCCAGCCAGGCGGCGACCGCCCAGCAGGCCGCGGGCAGTGCCCTCGGATCGCCCGAGCCGCCGCCCTCGCCCGACACCCCTGCCGCCGGCACGACACGCCGCCGCGCCGCCGGGGCGAAGGCACCCCGACAGCGCGGCGGCGGTTCGTCGGCCCGCACGATCAAGGCGAAGTTCCCCGGCCGCTGCGTGTGCGGGCGCACCTACGCGGCCGGGGAACAGATCGCCAAGAACGACCAGGGCTGGGGTCACCCGGAGTGCCGGACGGCAGCTGTGGGGTGACCCCGGCAGCGGGGCATGGGCCGGTCAGGTGACCACGCCGCGCCAGCCGCCGGTTTCACGGCCGCGCTCCTCGATGAACTCCTTGAAGCGCTTGAGATCGCCCTTCGTCTGCCTCTTGACGAACCCGAGCTTGTCACCGACGGTCTCGGCGATGCCCTCGGGCTCGTAGTCCAGCTGGAGCATCACCTTGGTGTGCTCCTCATCGAGGCGGTGGAAGGTCACGACACCGGCCTGCCGTGCCTCACCGGCGACAGTCGTCCAAGCGACCCTCTCGTCCGGGATCTGCTCGGTGATCTCCGCGTCGAACTCCTTGTGCACGCCACTTATGTCCGTCACCCAGTGTGTGAGCGTGTCCGTGCGCTGCTCCACGCGCGACACCCCGCTCATGAACTCCGGGAACGTCTCGAACTGCGTCCACTGGTTGTAGGCCGTGTGCACGGGGACTTCGACCTCGATGGATTCCTCGACCTTCGTCACGGTCGTCTCCTCCTTCGCTCTCTCGGGTACGTCGCCGCGAGTACCCCTGACCTGCGAGGCAAACCGTTCCGTCACTCAGTCCGTGTCGAACGTGTAGTGCGGGGTGTGGTCCAGCAGATCCGCCGGAGCCGTGTCGTTCCACGGCTTCATCCGCTCGTCGAGATCGATCACGTCCGGCGTCCCGGCCGCCGGGACGTAGCCCGAGCCGGGGTGCCGGCGCTGCCACTCGGCCCACAGCTTGTCGACGTAGGCGTGGTGGAGCCAGAACACGGGGTCGTTGGGGGAGACTCCGGTGGCCATCTGGCCGCCGACCCAGACGTGCACCCTGTTGTGCAGGTTCACGCCGCGCCAGCCCTCCAGATGATTGCGGAAGCCGTCCGACGCGCTGTTCCAGGGCGCCATGTCGTACGTCGCCAACCCCAGCACCGACTCCACCTCCCGACGGGTCGGCAGCTCCCGTACGGCGCTGCCCAGTGAGCGGCGCAGAAACGTACGGCCGTCGACGCGCACGGTGATCGGCCAGTTCCCGGTGGCGGCGGCGAACGGGCCGTCCATCACCCGGCCGTCCAGGGCGCGCCCGGTGCCGCCGAGGAAGTCCGGGGCCCACAGGGAGGCCCGGGCGGAACGGTCGGCGGACCAGTCCCAGTACGGGAGCGCGACCGAGGAGTCCACCGACTGCAGGGCGCGCTCGAACTCCAGCAGGAATCTGCGGTGCCACGGCAGGAAGGACGGTGAACGGTGGCCGGTGCGCTCGCCGTTGTCGGTGTCGCCGAGGATGAAGGCGTTGTGCGTGGTGACGAAGGTGTCGTAGCGGCCGCTGCGCTTCAGCTCCAGGACGGCGGCGACGAAGCGGCGCTTCTCGTCGGTGGTCAGGGCGGCCTGGTTCTTGCGGACGGTCATCTGCGGATGCTCCAAGTACGGTCGTGCGGCGGTCAGTTCGACGGGAACGGCAGCAGTCGGGCGCCCTGGAGCTCGTCGACGGCGGCGCGGGCGGCGGCGCGCGGGGTGGGCACCGGGTCGTAGTGGCTGACGACGCTGATCCAGGTCCCGTCGGCGTTGCGCATGACGTGCAGCTCCACCCCGTCGACGAACACGGCATACTCGGCGCCGTGGTGGTGATGACCGCCCCCGGCCCGCGGCCGGCCCTGTATCCGGCGGCCCTTGTAGACCTCGTCGAACGACTCGGGTGAGCCGTGCGGGTGTTCCGCGGCCACCGCGGCCGCGGCGGGGACGCCGGTGGTGGTGGCGACGACGGCGGCCGCGGCGGTGAGGGCGCGTCGGCGGGTGAGTTCGGGCATGCGGTATCTCCCAAAGGGGTGTTCGACAGGTGACTCCGCATGCCTATCGAGCGCGCCGGGAGGGGGAGAAATCGGCCGGAGTCGGTTGGCTCCGATCCGGACAATTACCTACATGTCATACAGCATTGAACAAAGTTGATCTTGCTGTCGGCGGACGCCCGTGACGCCGGGAAGGGGCAATTCCTGCCCCTGGCGGCGGATTTCCGGATGATCTTTCCCTGCCCCGCCGGAGTGCCGTGTCGTGGCTCACGCGGTCGAACTGGCGCGATCTGCAAGGAGCCACGGGGCGGTCGCACCCCGGCCTCACACGAACAGCCGGCCCAGCAGGGTCGTGTCGAACACCCGGTGCGGATCGAGCCGTCGGAGCACACGGGCGGCCTCGCCCCAGGCGGAGCCGAACGAGGCCGGGACGGCCGTCCCCAGCACCTCGTCGTCGCTCCAGGCGGCCTCGTCCGTGTACCCCCACCCCTTCGACCACTCGACCCGGGTGAGCGCGTGGGTGCCGTCGTAGGTGTCGAGCAGGAACCGCTCCAACTCCCGGTAGAAGGCGTCCGCGTGCGGGGTGCCCGGGAGGGTCAGCACATCCAGCCAGACGGCGGTGTCCCACTCGGGGTGGTTCTCGACCGGCCGCAGCGCGGACAGCGCCGGTGGACGGGCGCCCGCGAGTCCGGTGTCCGCCGGGTCGTCGAGACCGGTGACCCGGATCTCCACGGAGCCGTTCACCGGGAACCGCCCCTCGGCCGCGTACGCCGTCAGCCGCTCCCGGTAGAAGGCGGTGAACTCGCTGACGACACGCTGCACCTGGTCACGGCCGGTCAGCACCGCGTAGCCGTTGGCGTGCACCCGCAGCGTGGTCGGTCTGATGTAAAGCAGCGTGTTCTTCGACGGCCCCCAGATGTCGGCGGACAGCGTCGCCACCAGCCCTGCCGTCGCCACGTCGAGCTGCGCGTTGCCGAGCACCGGAGCCAGGTACCAGGTGCCGTCCGACACCATCCGCCCGGCGAGATCGGCCACCACGGTGGGGACGTTGTCGGAGAACGGGTAGGGGTAGGGCCGCGTCACCCGGCGCGAGGTCAGCGGCTTGGCCGGGGCGACGCTCCACACCTTGAACCACGGGAACTCGGTGAAGGCGAACCAGATCGCCTCCACCCGCCCCTCGGACTCCAGGAAGCTCGCGAACGTGCGCCCGTCGCCCCCGGGCGCCGCGAACAGCTCGGCCGCCGGGATGTCCGTACGGCTGACACACCGCAGGTTGGCATTGGCGCCCACCCGCAGCACCACCTCGGTGACCAGCGACCGCCCGAGATGCGTGAGCAGGGCGACGCAGTCGGCCTCGTCACGGGTGAACGTCCGCAGCGCGTAGGCACCGCTCGCCTCGTCCCAGACCACGGCGGTCAGTTCGAGGACGAGATTGCTGAGCGAGCCGTACGTGTGTCCCGCCGGCCGTTCCTCGCCCCGCGCCGGTACGGCCGTGCCGTGCGCGTCGACCGCCAGGGCGCCGCCCAGGGTGAGGTCGCCGGGCGCCGGACTGGCGGTGACGCCGAGACCGTGTCCCTCCAGGCAGGTGAGCAGGGCCTCCAGCGTCACCCCGGTCCCGGCGCGCACGGTGGTCGGGGACTCCAGGGACAGGCCCGTGAGGTGCGGGGCGGTGTCGACCAGGAGGACCCGGGCGTCCGCCCGGGTGTCCGGCGGGATCGTCAGCGGCGACCAGCCGTGCGAGGAACCCCGGGGGCGGACCGTCCAGCCGTGGCCCCAGGCCCAGTTGACGACGGCGACGACCTGCTCCGGCGCCCCGGGCGCGCACGCCCACAGCCCGGTCGCGGTGATCTCCCCGTCCCAGTTCCGGTAGGCCGTGCGCTGGAGGGGGACGTCCGCCGGGAAGTCCGGCAGCTCCTCGGCCGCCACGGCCGGATCCGCCGCCACGAGCACCGGTACGGCTGCCAGGGCGGCGGCGCCGCGCAGGAAGCCGCGACGGCTCCAGGAGGGGTCTGCCGACAGGAAGTTGCTCACTGAACGATCGGTCACGCGCTCACGCTAGGACGCCCTGGACACACGATCGACCCCGGTCGAACATCGTCACTCGTGTGGGTGAAAGATTCACAGGGCGCGGGCAGGACACGGGCAGGAGCGACCCAGTCCGCACACGGCCGTGACGAGTGACAGACTGACGCCATGGACGAGCGCGAATTCCGTAGGTCTGGTCAGCACGCATCCGTCGTCGGTCTCGGCACCTGGCAGCTGGGCGCCGACTGGGGAGACGTCGACGACAAGGAGGCCCTGGCGGTGCTGGAGGCGGCGGCCGAGTCGGGCGTGACCTTCTTCGACACCGCGGACGTCTACGGCGACGGGCGCAGCGAGCAGACCATCGCCACCTTCCTCGGCGGCCGCCCCGACCTGCATGTGGAGGTGGCGACCAAGATGGGCCGCCGCCTCGAGCAGATCCCGGAGAACTACGTCCTGGACAACTTCCGCGCCTGGAACGACCGCTCCCGGCGCAACCTCGGCGTCGACCGCATCGACCTGGTGCAGCTGCACTGCCCGCCGACCCCCGTCTACTCCAACGACGAGGTGTTCGACGCCCTCGACACCCTGGTCGAGGAGGAGCGCGTCGCCGCGTACGGCGTCAGCGTCGAGACCTGCGCCGAGGCGCTCACCGCGATCGCCCGGCCGGGCGTGGCGAGCGTGCAGATCATCCTCAACCCGTTCCGCATGAAGCCCCTGCGCGAGGTGCTCCCGGCGGCCCAGGAGGCGGGCGTCGGGATCATCGCCCGCGTTCCGCTCGCCTCCGGCCTGCTGTCGGGCAAGTACACCAAGGACACCGTCTTCTCCGAGAACGACCACCGCACCTACAACCGGCACGGCGAGGCCTTCGACCAGGGCGAGACCTTCTCCGGCGTCGACTACGCCACCGGCGTGGAGGCGGCCGCCGAGTTCGCCGCCCTGGCCCCCGAGGGATGCACCCCGGCTCAGCTGGCCCTGCGCTGGGTCGTCCAGCAGCCCGGCGTGACCACCGTGATCCCCGGCGCCCGCTCGCCCGAGCAGGCCCGCGCCAACGCGGCCGCCGCCCGGCTGCCCGAGCTGTCCGACGACACGCTGGCCGCGATCCGGGACCTCTACGAGCGGCGGATCAAGGAGCAGGTCGAGGACCGCTGGTAGGACGGTCGGGCGGCGGCCCGACAGAATCGCCGTTCACGGGGTACTCGCGGGAAACAGAAGGACGCAAAAACGTTCGAGAGCCCGGGAGGAACGGTGACGGTCACCGGAGACGGTGAGAACAGGCGCAGGGGACGCAACGAGACGGAGGAGGAGAGAGCCGACCGGATGTGGGGGGAGCTCATCCAGGAGGTCCGGGTGGCCCAGACGGGCGTCCAGATCCTCTTCGGCTTTCTGCTCACCGTGGTGTTCACGCCCGTCTACCGGAGCCTGGGGGACACGGACCACACGATCTACATCGTGACCGTGGTCATGGGCGCCTGCGCGACCGGCGCCCTCATAGGCCCCGTGTCCCTCCACCGCCTGGTCTCCGGTCGCCTCGTGAAGCCCCAGGCGGTCCAGTGGGCCTCCCGACTGACCTTCGTCGGCCTGGTCCTGCTGCTCGGCACGATGACCGCCGCGCTGCTGCTGGTCCTGCGGGTGGCCACCCACGACGGCTTCGTGCCCTGGCTGGTCGGCGCGGTGGTCCTGTGGTATGTGCTGTGCTGGTTCGCCCTGCCCCTGTGGACGAGGCGCCGCTACACGTCCCGCTGAGGGGCGCGGCGGGGTGCGAGGTGGACACTGTGGGGCTCCTCGTCGTGGGAGCCCCACTCCCCGCGCGCCCGCCTCAGCCCAGGGCGTCGCGCAGCGCGGGCAGCAGCGTCTTGCCCGCCCACTCCGTGTACGCCTCCTGCGACTCGCCGCCGATCTGCACCAGGGCGATCTCGGTGAACCCGGCCTCGGCGTACGGGCGTACGGCCTCGACGAAGTCCTCCGGGTCGTCGCCGCAGGGGATCGACTCGGCGACGTCGTCCGGGGTGACGAACTGGGTGGCCGCGTCGAAGGAGTCCGGGTGCGGCAGCTCGGAGTTGACCTTCCAGCCGCTGCCGAACCAGCGGAACTGGTCGTGGGCGCGCTTGACGGCCGCGTCGCGGTCGGGGTCGTAGCAGACGGGGAGTTGGCCCACGCGGGGCTTGCCCGTGCCGCCGTGCCGGTCGAAGGCCTCCAGGAGGTCGGCCTTGGGTTCGGTGGCGATGACCAGGTCGGCGAGCCGGCCCGCGAGGGCGCAGGACTGCTCGCCGGAGACGGCGATGCCGATCTGCGGCGGCTCGTCGGGCAGGTCCCACAGCCGGGCCGACTCGACGTCGAAGTGGGTTCCGCGGTGGTTGACGTGACGGCCCTCGAAGAGCGCGCGGATGATCTCCACGGCCTCCTCGAGCATCTCGTGCCGTACGTCGGCGGCGGGCCAACCGCCGCCCACCACGTGCTCGTTGAGGTTCTCACCGGAACCGAGCCCCAGCCGGAAGCGGCCCTCGGACAGCAACTGCAGCGTCGCCGCCTTCTGGGCCACCACGGCCGGGTGGTAGCGGAACGTCGGACACGTCACGTAGGTCATCAGCGGAATGCGCGACGTGGCCTGCGCGGCGGCGCCCAGGACGGCCCACGCGTACGGCGAGTGCCCCTGCGAACGCAGCCACGGGAAGTAGTGGTCCGAGGTCACCGAGAAGTCGAAGCCCGCCTCCTCCGCCCGTACCACGTGGTCCACGAGCTCTCGGGGGCCGGCCTGCTCGGTCATCATCGTGTATCCGATTTGCACCATGGGGTGCGAGTCCCCGTCCATGGGTGCGCAAAACGGCTCGATCACCGCCCGATCACCGGGGGAGGATGGCCGTATGAGTGTTCGCCCACTGCCTTCGAGCACGCCCGCCGCCCAAGGTGTCGACGCCACCGGGGTCCTCGCCTTCCTGGACGCCCTCGACGCCGCCCCGGACATCGAACCCCACAGCCTGATGATCCTGCGCCATGGTCGCTTGGTGGCGTCCGGCTGGTGGGCGCCGTACACCCCCGAGCGCCCCCACCTCCTCTACTCGCTCAGCAAGAGCTTCACCTCCTCGGCCGCCGGATTCGCCGTCGCCGAGGGGCTGATCCGGCTCGACGACCCGGTGATCTCGTACTTCCCCGAGTTCGAGGCCGACATCGCCGACCCGCGCAGCCGAGCGATGCTCGTCCGGCACGTCGCGGCGATGGCCAGCGGGCACGAGGACGAGACCGTCGACAGGGCCCACGCGCTCGACCGCGACGAGATGGTCCGAGGGTTCCTGCTGCTGCCCCCGGACCGCGATCCGGGCACCGTCTTCGCCTACAACCAGCCCGCCACCTACACGCTGGGCGCGATCGTCCAGCGCGTCACGGGACAGTCGCTCACCGACTACCTGCGGCCCAGGCTGCTGGATCCGGTCGGCGCCGGCGAGGTGGCGTGGCTGCGTGACCGGGCCGGCCGCGAGCTGGGCTTCAGTGGGCTGCACGCCACGACCGACGTCGTCGCCCGGCTCGGCCAGCTGTATCTGAACGGCGGTGTGTGGGAGGGCGAGCGCCTGCTGGGGGAGGAGTGGGTGGCCGAGGCGACCCGCGAACACATCCCGACGGCGGGCGCCACGGCCCCGCAGGACCGGCAGGACTGGGACCAGGGCTACGGCTTCCAGTTCTGGAGGTCCCGGCACGGCTACCGGGGCGACGGCGCGTACGGCCAGTTCTGCCTGGTCCTGCCCGAGCAGGACGCCGTGATCGCGGCGACCGCGGCGACCGCGGACATGCAGGCTTGGCTGAACCTGGCCTGGAAGCACCTGCTGCCCGCGTTCGCCGACGGACCGCTGCCCGACGGGCACGGCGCCGACGAGGCGCTGCGGGAGCGGCTCGCGCGGCTCGCGCTGCCCCCGGCTCCGGGCAAGCCCGCGCCGCCGGAACGGGCCGAGGAGTGGTCCGCCACCGAGTTCACCCCGGCCGGCGGCGTCTGCGCGGCCCGGCGGACCCTGGCCTGCGTCGCCCTCGCGCCCGGTGCGGACGGCTGGACGGTCACGCTCACCGAGGACGGACACCGGCTGGAGCTGGCGCTCGGCGGGGCCGACTGGAGCGTGGGCGAGGATCCGCTACCGACCGCGGTGAGCGGCGGCTGGACCGACGCCGGCACCCTCACCGTCGATGTCGCGTTCCTGGAGACCCCGCACCACCTCGTCGTGACGTGCTCGCTCACCGACCGCACGTTCACGGCCCACTGGGCCACGGAACCACTGCACGGCGGCCCCCTGCGTTCCCTGCGCGCCCCGCGCCCTTCGGACTGAGGCCGGCCGTCACGTCCGGCCGTCGGCCGTCAGTCCGACGCCGGCCGGAAGGTCTTCAGGGCGGTGTCCAGGGCGCGCTGGTTCTGGGCACCGTCCCAGTCGGCGGCGGGCGCCGTCCAGCGCAGCGAGAAGCCGCGGTGGCCGCCGAGGAGGAAGCCGCGGCCGAAGGTGCGGACGCGGGTGCCGTCGTAGTCGCTGAGCCACTCCATGTCGGCCGCCTTGTACCCCTGGTACGTCGTCGCCTCGATGTCGCCGATGCGCCGAAAGCCGTCCTCCTTCCGCAGCCCGGGTTCGACGTCGTCACGCCAGACGGCGACCGGATCCGGGCCGACGCGCTCGCTGTAGGTCACCGCGAGCGTGCGCGCGTCGCCCGGCGCGCCGAACGTGACGCGGTAGGCCAGGTCCCCCTGGCGTTGGGTGTTCAGACGCTTCCAGCCATCGGGGAGGGCGACGGAGAAGCCCTCCGCCGCGTCGTAGCGGTGGAAGCCGGACGGCAGACCGCCGGGGGAGGAGGGCGGCGCCGATTCGGGGGCCGAGGAGGCTGAGGAGGCGGACGGCGGCTTCGACGCGGTGGGGGTCGGCTTCACGGACGGCTCGGTCGCCTGCCCGTCCGGGCTCTGGGCGGACGCGCCGCCGGAGGCCGACGGGACGGGCGGGGTGGCGGGCGCGTCGATCGAGGAGGAGGGTCGCGCCTGCGCGTCGGACGACGAGGTGCCGCTGCCGGACAGCAGGTCCGTGGCGGCGAGGACGGCGACCGCGACGGTGACCACGGCAAGGGCCGTCCCGGCCACCATGGTGCGCCCGCTCCACCCGGGCCCGGCGTGCACGACCGCGGTGTAGGCGCGGCGCAGCAGCGGCTCGGACCCCTCCTCGAACGCGCCGTCCGGGTCCTCGGTCAGGACCCGGGTGAGGGCCGCGCGGACCACCGGCCGGGTCAGCCGCTCCCGGGACTCCTTGCGCAGCAGTCCCTGCACGACCTGGTTGAGGGATCCGGCGCGCACCGGTGTGCGCAACGGCAGCCGGTCCACGCCCTTGAGCGTGGCCTCCGGCCGGCCCCGGTCACGGAAGGGCGGGCGTCCCTCCACCATCGTGTAGAGGATCGCCCCCAGCGCCCACAGGTCGGCCGCGGGCCCGATGCGCTGGTCGCGGGCCTGCTCGGGGGAGGCGAACGACGGTGCGGTCAGCCGGGGCGCGAGCGTCGCGCCGGCCAGGCCGAAACCGGTGACCACGATCGGGCCGCGGTCCCGCACGAACACCTGGCCGGGGCTGAGTTCGCCGTGGGTGATGCCCTGGCCGTGCGCGCTGTTCAGTACGTCGAGCAGTTCGAGGCCGATGCGGGCCGCTTTGACATGGCTCAATGTGCCCTGCTGTGCGAGGACTTCGCCCAGTGGTGTGCCGTCGACGCAGTCGGTGACGGTCCACAGGGTGCCGGACTCCATCAGCGCGCCGATGACGGGCGCGACCTGGCCGGGGCACAGGCGCGCCATCGTCTCGGACATACGCAGTATCCGGCCGGTGGTCTCCTCGCCCACGTCGGGTGGCAGTCCGATGCCGGTGAGCAGACACGGCCGGGAGGTCTCGACATCCTCGCCGTACCAGCACACACGGTTCGTCTCCTGGTGGACGACATCGAGGAGCCGGTACCTTCCGGCGACCAACTCATGTGCGGAGACGTGCGCCTTGACCATGGTCATCCCTCGCTGAACCCCCGGTTCTGGCCCTTTCCCAGTGGTACGGCGAGCGTGCCGGTGTGCGTTCAACGAAACCGCAACTCGGGGCCGCTTCTTGTCTTTCATTCAAAAAGGGTGAGCGTATGTGCGACGAAAGGGCGTACGTGCCGCCCTCGCGCACGTGGACGCCGGGGCAATTCCGTCGCGTGAGGCCGCCGTACGAATATCTGTACGCCGAACTGGTGGTAACCCGCGGTAAACCGAACCGTCGGCACCCGGAAAGCCAACTCCGGGCGCCGACGTATTCGGTCCGGCCGTCTTTTCGATTTACCGGCGCGGCCCGAACCGCTCCACCGAGGACAGTGTGGGGGCCTCAGTCCCGGAGGATGCCCGGGGCGACGTCCTCGTGCCGTTCCACGACCGCGGCGCCGGCGCCGCGGGCCGCGGGCGTCTGCTTGCCGCAGAACGCCGACTCCAGGGTGCGCAGCATCGTGTTGAGCACGGTGCCGTTGTTGGAGGTGGTTGCTACGGCGGTGAGGCTGCGCCCGCCGTCCTTCGAGGCGAAGGCGTAGGTGTAGTAGCCCTGGACGGTCCCGGTGTGGCCGTAGACGGAGACGCCGCACGACAGGTCGCGGCGGCGCAGGCCCAGTCCGTACGCCTGGCCGGTGCCCGCCGGCGTCCAGCGTTCCATCTGCGCCAGCTGCGCGGCCGAGGTCAGCCGGCCGCCGAGCAGGGCGGAGAAGAAGGTGTTGAGGTCCTGCGTGCTGGAGACGATCGCACCCGCGCTCTGTGCCCAGGAGGCCGTCTGCTCGGTCGCGTCGACCAGGGGAGCGCCGGACTCGTCGGGGGTGAGGTAGCCGAGGGCGTGACGGCCCGGGATGCGGGTGTCGGGGTGCACGTAGAAGGTGTCGCTCAGGTTCAGCGGCTTGATGATCCGGTTCTGGTACTCGGTCCGCACGGGGTTCCCGGTCAGCTTCTCGACGAGCATCCCGGCGACGACGAAGTTGGTGTTGGAGTAGGAGTAGGCCGCGCCGGGCGCGCCGGTCCGGGCGTGCCTGAGGGACAGGTCCACCAGCTGACGGTACGTGAAGACCTTGCCGCGGACGGCCTCGAAGCCGGGGACGGTCCGCGCGAACATGTCGTTGGTGTAGTCGTACAGGCCGCTGCGGTGGCTGAGCACCTGCCGCACGGTGATGGTGCCGTCCGGCAGCAGCCCCGGCAGATAGCGGTTGACCGGCGCGTCCAGGCTCAGCTTGCCCTCGTCGACGAGTTGCAGCAGGACGACGGTGGTGAAGGTCTTGGTGACACTGCCGATACGGAAGCGGTCGGTGGTGCTCAGGACTCTTCCGGTGGTGCGGTCGGCGACCCCCACGGTGAGTTTGCTGACCGTGCCGTGGTCGTCGATCCGCGCCATCGCGCCGGGCGCCCCCTGTTCCTGCGCGGTGCGCAGGAAGCCGCGCAGTCCGGTGAGGTCGGGCTGTGGCTCCTGCGGCGCCGCGTGCGCCGGGACCGCGAGGAGGGTCAGCAGGGCCGCCGCCAGTGCCGTACCCCTGCCCACCGTTGCTGAGACCATCCGGTTTCTCTCCCGTCTCCGCCGGGGCCTGCCCGGCGATCCGGTGCGAGATCGATCACACCCGAAGCGGGGAACCTTCTCGCACTCCATCACATCTCCACATCCGCAGCACAGTTGGTCATCCGTTGATCACCGAGCGGCGCGGAATCGCAGAGTATCGCCTCGAAGTGTCATCAATACCGCTTTCCGGCCTTTACATGGACATGACGTATCCGTAAGGGTTACTCCCGGGGCTCGACCGGCCCCCACGGCGCTCAACGGCGCCGTGACACTGGGCGGTTGGCCACGGCTGGCCGGTGACCACCGCCGCCCGTGAACGAAGGAACCCTCATTCGTGCGTAGAGCACACATACGCAGCCTCGCGGTTGCCGTGGCCGTGGCGACGGCCGCCACGGGCCTGACGGGCACGGCCCTCGCGGCCCCGTCCGCGGGGGACACCCCCGCCCTGGCCACCGCCGCCGGATCACCGGCAGCGGCCGTCGTCGAGGCAGCCCGGGCCGCCGCCTTCGCGCACGCCTCGGCGACCGGCGTCACCGACGGCGACGCGCTCGAACCCCAGGACGTGCTGATCGACCCGGAGGGCGCACGACACGTCCGCTTCGCCCGGACACACGAGGGGATGCCCGTCCTCGGCGGCGACCTCGTCGTCCACCTCACCGAGCGGCTCGCCTACGCCGGTGTCACCCGCGCCGCCGACCGCACCGTCCGTCCCGCCACCGTCACGGCGAAGCTGACGGCCCGGCAGGCCGAGACGAAGGCCGCCGCGGCGGCCAAGGGCCGCGCGGCCGCCGCCGAACTCGTCGTGGACGCCCGGGACGGCGCCCCGGCCCTCGCCTACCAGGTGCGCGTCACCGACGCCGACACCACCGGGGCCGGCGGCTCCCGTACGGTCGTCGTCGACGCCCTCACCGGCAAGGTGCGCAGCAGCGCGCCCGACAGCGACGAGTTCCTCTCGCCCCGGCTGCTGGACACCCTGCGCGAGCGCGGCGACAGGCTCGACCCGCAGACCGGCACCGCCCCGCCCGCCAACGGCCTCACCGCCGCTCCGGCACCGGGCGCCGCCGCCTACCCGTCGACCGCCACGGGCACCGGCGCCTCCCTCTTCGCGGGCTCCGTCAAGCTCACCACCACCCGCACGGCCCGCACGAGCTACCTCCTGAAGGACCCCACCCGCTGGGGGACGGAGACCCGCGACGCCAAGGGGCAGGAGCTGGAGAACTTCGCTCAGGGCCGGAAGTTCACCTCCACCAACAACAAGTGGGGCAACGGGACGGTCTCCAACCGCACCAGTGCCGCGGTCGACGCCCAGTACGGCGTCACCCAGACCCTGGATTTCTACAAGAAGACCTTCAACCGCAAGGGCATCAAGAACAACAGCAAGGGCGCCCTCGCCATGGTCCACTTCGGCAACAAGGTGGGCAACGCGTTCTGGTACCCGGAGTGCGGCTGCATGCTCTACGGCGACGGTGACGGGGAGATGCTCAAGAAGCCGCTCGTCGTCCTCGACGTCACCGGCCACGAGCTCACCCACGGCGTCGTCGACGCGACCGCCCGCCTGGAACCCACGCGGGTCGACTCGGCCGGCAACCAGTACGGCGAGCCCGGCTCGCTGAACGAGTCCCTGGCGGACATCTTCGGCTCCAACGTCGAGTTCAGCGCCAACAACGCGAAGAACCCGCCCAACTACCTCATCGGCGAGAAGCTCGGCCTGGACCAGAAGTTCCTGCGCCGTCTGGACCGCCCGTCCCTCGACCGGCTGGAGGGCGCGATCGACTACTGGTCACCGGCCGTGTACAACGCCGAGGTCCACGCCGGCTCCGGCGTCTCCTCGCACGCGTACTACCTCCTCGCCGAGGGCAGCGGCCGCAAGACCATCGGCCGCGTCACCTACAACTCGCCCACCTACGACCGCTCCACGGTCAGGGGAATCGGCCGAGCCAAGGCCACGGCCATCTACTACCGGGCCCTGACCCGCTACATGGTCTCCTCGACCGACTTCCACGGAGCGCGCATCGCGACGCTGAAGGCGGCCAAGGACCTCTACGGCGCGACCAGCGTCGAGTACAAGACGGTCAACACGTCGTGGGCGGCCGTCAACGTGACCGCCGCGAACACGCCCGCCCGGCACTGACACCAACCCGGCGCCGACGGCGAGCCCCCAGGGTCAGGGGGACGCCGTCGGCTCGGGGGTGACCAGGCCCAGGCGGTAGGCGATCGCCACCGCCTCCGTGCGGCTCGCGGCGCCGAGCTTGCCGAGGATGTTGGAGACGTGCACGCTCGCCGTCTTCCCGCTGATGAACAGCTCCTCGCCGATCTGACGGTTGCTGCGGCCCCGGGCGAGCAGTCGCAGCACGTCCTGCTCGCGAGCCGTGAGCGGCGAGGCCCGGTTGGCCATGGTGCCCTCCGCGGCGGGTTCCGTGAGACGGCCGCGGCGGACCAGCGCGTCCACCCGCTCCAGCAGCGCGGCGGCACCGAGCCGCACGGCGGTCTCCCGCGCCGCCCCGGCCTCGGCGGCCGCCTCCTCGCGCCGCTCGGCCACCAACAGAGCCTCGGCGAGCCGCAGTCGGCAGCGCGCCCGCTCGTACACGTCGCCGTAGGCGAAAGCGGCGACCGCCTTCTCCCAGGCCGCCACGTCCGGCCCCGACACGGCGCGTATCCGCTCCGCCTCCACACGGGCCAGCCAGGCGAGCCCCTCCGGCCCCTGCCGCGCTCCGCCCTCCTCCGGCAGGACCGTCGGGCGGGCCAACTCCTCCAACTCGGCCGCAGTGCCCGCCCAGCGGCGCGCCGCAGCCTCGTCGCCGGTCAGGCGCGCGGCGCAGGCCGCGTCGGCGACGGCCGACAAGGCGAGCGCGGCGAGCCGCACCGTGACGTACGGGCGGTTGCCCGCCTCGTCCGTGAGGGCCTCGACGGTGGACCGCAGCCGCGCCACGGCCCCTGGCGGATCCCCGCGCAGCGCGGCCGCGTCGGTCAGGACGATGCCCGCGACGAGCGCGGCCATCCAGTCGAACGGCCCCTTCAGCAGCGCCTCGGCCCGCTCCGTGGCCCCCATCAGGTCCCCCCGGGCCACCGACACGTACAGCGCGGGCCCGACCGTGTACACGCCGGCCGCGGGCAGCACCTCGGCGTCCTCCGCCACCGCACCGAGGCACTCGTCCCAGCGGCCCAGCGCGTACAGCACCAGCAGTCGGAGGTAGCGCATCTCCAGGGGATACAGCGACGACAGCAGCCCCGCGCGGCGGGCGCGGTCCAGCCCCTCGGTCACCCAGGGCACGCACTCCTCCAGGGCCCCGGCCTCGAAGGAGCCGATGGCGAGGTTGAACAGGGCCCGCCCCTCCACCTGCGCGTTGCCCGACCGCCGGGCCAGCTCCCGGGCCTCACGGAGCCGCTCGCGACCCCCGGCGCTCTGTCGGCCGCCGCCCTCGAGGAGGGCGAGCGACACCATCAGGTCGGCCTGCGCGTCCGTCAGGCCCAACTCCTCGGCGGCGCCCAGGGCCTGCCGGGCGACGCGCAGCGCGGTGTCGTTGTCCCCGACGTGCCGCGCCGCCATGACGTGGGTGGCCGCGGCCCACACCCAGGTGGGCGACGGCGGCTCGGCGGGGATCATCGCCAGCGCCTCACTGCTGTGGGCGAAGGCCGCTGACAGGCTGTCGACGTTCATCAGGTTCCCGGCGAGCGTGTAGCGCACCCGGGCGGCGAGCTCGGAATCGGCGTCCTGGCCGACCCCGGCCAGCGCGGAGCGGGCCAGGGCGACCGCGCGGTGGGTGTCCCCGGCGTGTGCGGCCGCCGCCGAGGCGCGCAGCGTGAGCGTGACCCGGTCGACGCCCTCGCCCCAGGGCCGCGCGGCCGACTCCACCGCCGCCCACAGGTCGAGGACCGCCTCCAGATGGCGCAGCTCCTCGGCCGGCGCGCCCACCCGCTGGGCGTGGTCGGCGGCCTCCATCGACGCCGCGAGCGCCTCGGCGAGTTCGTGGCTCTCGCGGTGGTGGTGGGCGCGCTCGGCCGCGTTCTCCGGCCGGCCGCCCGCGGCGAGCAGCCGCGCGAACGCGCCGTGCAGGCGGGCCCGTTCGCCCGGGAGCAGATCCGCGTACACGGCCTCGCGGGCGAGGGCGTGCCGGAACGCGTACGTGTCCCCGTCCCCGGCGACCAGCAGCTGGCGCCCGACCGCCTCGCGCAGCGCCGACTCCAGCTCGTCCTCGGCAAGGCGCACCGCGTCCCGCAGCAGCTCGTGCTCGACGCGGCGCCCGGCGACGGCGGCCGTGCGCAGCACCTGCTGGGCGGTGTCGGACAACTGCTCGACGCGGATGAGCAGGACGTCGGCCAGACCACTGGGCACGCCCCCGGCCTCCGTGTCCGTCGCGGCGAGCAGTTCCTCGGCGTAGAAGGCGTTGCCCTCGGCCCGCTCCACGATCCGGCGCACCGTCGTCTCCGGCAGGGGCCGCGCCTCCAGGGCCCGCACCAGCCGGGTCACCTCCGCGTCCGCCATGGGTTGCAGCTCCAGCCGCTCCACGGAGGGCAGCCGTACCAGCTCGGCGAGCAGCGGGCGCAGCGGATGACGGCGGTGCAGGTCGTCCGCGCGGTACGACGCGAGGACCGCCAGCCGGTGGCCGGGCGCACCGCCGGCCGGGCGCTGCACGATGCCCCGGCTGAGCAGGAACCGCAGCAGGTCACGGGAGGACTGGTCGGCCCAGTGCAGGTCCTCCAGGACGAGCAGCAGCGGGGCGGTGTCCGACAGGTCGGCCAGCAGCGCCGCCATGCCCTCGAACAGCCGCAGCCGCCCGCCCACGTCCCGCACGGCGTCCGTCCCGGCACCCAGCAGCCGGTCGACCACGGGATGCCCGGCGAGGACGTCCGCGAAGCGCTCGTCGGCGGTGAGCGCGCCCAGGATCTCGGTGAACGGCAGATACGGCAGACCGACGTCACCGAGGTCGACACAGTGACCGGTGAGCACGGTCGTCCCCGCCGCGGCGGCCCGGGCGGCGACCTCGTCCAGCACCCGCGTCTTGCCGACACCGGCGTCCCCGGCGAGCAGCACGGCCCGCGCCTCCCCGGCCCGGGTACGCTCCAGAACACCGGCGAGTCGGGCGAGCTCCTCGTCCCGGCCGATCAGCGGCGGGGTGAACACATTCTGCGGCACGGCCCCATCCTGGCACGGGCCTCCGGCGGCACCCCGCTGAGCCCGGAAGGGAGACGTACCCGGGCTCTCCCCGCCCGCGTCAGCGCCTCAACGTCCGTGCCCAGTCCGCCGGGACACGTCCCGCCGGGCCGGGGACCGGCTGGTCCTCGGGGTGGGCGGCCGGGGGTGCCAGGTCCGGGCCCGACTCGTACAGCTCGTTCGTGGCGTAGTCCCAGAACCACTCCTCGCCCGGCTCGAAGCTGCGCACCAGCGGATGCCCCGTGGCCTTGTAGTGGGCCGTGGCGTGCTGCGCGGGGGAGGAGTCGCAGCAGCCGACGTGGCCGCAGGTCGCGCAGCGCCGCAGATGGAACCACCAGCCGCCGGCCTCGTCGCACTCCAGACAGCCCGCGCCGCTCGGCAGGGCCGTGGGGTCGATCGCGTTCTCGCTGGTCATTGCGGCTCCTCTGTCGTGTCGGGGTCCGCCGCGGTGAGCGGCAGCAGCACCTGGAAGCGGGTGTCACCCGGTGCGGACTCGACCTGCAAAGAACCGTGGTGCTTGTTGACCACGATCCGCCAGGAGATGTCCAGACCGAGTCCGGTGCCCTCGCCCACCGGCTTGGTGGTGAAGAAGGGGTCGAAGATGCGGGTGCGGATGTCGGGCGGCACCCCGGGCCCGGTGTCCCGGAACTCCACCAGCATCCGGTCGTGCTCACGCGCCGTCCGCACCGTCAACGTCCCTTCCCCGCCCGTGCTGTTGATGGCGAAGACGGCGTTGTCGACGAGGTTCGTCCACACCTGGTTCAGCTCCGCCGGGTACGCCGGCACCTTCGGGAGCGTACGGTCGTACTCCTTGACGACCTTGATCCGCTGCCCGATCTTGCCCGACAGCATCAGCAGCGTGCTGTCGAGGAGTTCGTGCACGTCGGCGACCTGGTAGGGGGCGCGGTCGAGCTGCGAGTACTGCTTGGCGGCCTCGACGAGGTGGGAGACGCGGTTGGTGGAGTCCGCGATCTCGTCCATCAACAGCTCGGTCTCGACCGTGTAGTTGAGCCAGCCGACCGCACCGGACAGGATCTCCTCGTCGACCGCGGCCGCGACCTGCTCCAGCCAGTCCACGTCGAGTCCGGCCTGGACGAAGGTCGGCGCGATGCGCCAGCCTTCGGTGATGCCGTGGTCGTCGAGCCAGTCGGAGAGTTCGTCCTCCCGGTCGGACGCCTCGAGGGGGCTCAACGCCGGGGCCTTGGCGACCCGTTCGGCGGTGCGCTCCTGGATCTCGATGAGTCCGGAGAGGACCTCGGGGGAGTAGGAGCCCTGCGCGATGACGGCCAGCTTGTGCCGCATCTTCGCCACCCGCTCGCGCAGGGTCGCCGTCGCCCGCACGGCCGCCGCCGCGGGGTTGTTGAGCTCGTGCGTGAGCCCCGCCGACAGCGAGCCCAGCGCCAGCAGCCGCTCCCGCTGCCCCACGGCCCGCTGGGTGTTGCGCGAACCGAAGAACAGCCCCTCCAGCAGATGGACGGCCATCGGGAACCACTGCCGCATGAACGCCGCGAACGTCTCGCCGGGCAGCACGAAGAACCTCGTCGGCTCCGTCACGCGCAGCGAACTGCCGTAGACCTGCGGCACCCGGTCCCCGAGATAGGCCTGCATGGAGCCCGCGTACACCCCGCGCTGCGAGGTCCGGTTGACCTCCACGTCGTCGCCGCCGACCCGCCGGGAGATGACGACCGTGCCCTCGATCATGACGTAGAAGCAGGTGGCCGGCTCACCCTCGGTGTACACCCACCCGGGCTCGAACTTCTCCACCCGCCCCGCGGCGCACAGGCTGCCGAGCTGCTCGGGCGTCAGCTCCTCGAACAGGAACAGCGAGCCGATCTCCGCCGGGCTGCACGGCATCGCCCGCCCGCTCACGACTGCTCCAGATACCGGTGGACGAGCATCACGGCCATGGCTCCCTCTCCGACGGCGGACGCGACCCGCTTGGCGGACTCGGCGCGCGCGTCGCCCGCCACGAACACGCCCGGCACATTGGTCTCCAGATGGTAGGGCGGCCGGTCCAGCTCCCAGCCCGCCGGCGGCCGCCCGTCCGGCGTGAGGTCGGGCCCGGCCAGGATGAACCCGCGCTCGTCGCGCAGCACCGTCCCGTCCAGCCAGTCGGTCAGCGGGGCCGCCCCGATGAACACGAACATCCACTGCGCGTCGACACGTTCGGTCTCGCCGCTCGCCACGTCCCGCAGCGTCAGCTGTTCGAGATGGTCCGAGCCGTGCGCCTCCTCGACGACCGTGCCGCAGCGCACCGAGATGTTCGACGACTCGGAGATCTGCTGGATCAGGTAGTGCGACATCGACGCCGACAGGTCGGGGCCGCGCACCAGCAGCGTCACCGACTTGGCGCCCCGGGAGAGGTACATCGCGGCCTGGCCGGCCGAGTTGGCGCCGCCCACGATGTACACGTCGTGCCCCTGGCAGGAGGCCGCCTCGGTCAGCGCGGAGCCGTAGAACACCCCGCAGCCGGTCAGGTCGTCCGTCCCCGGCGCGCCCAGCTGACGGTACGACACGCCGGTCGCCAGGATCACGCTGTGCGCGGCGACCGCCGAGCCGTCGGAGAACCGTACGACCCGCGCGGCCCCGCCGATCTCCAGTCCCGTCACCTCGCGCGCGGTGAGGATCTCGGCGCCGAACTTCGTCGCCTGCCGCCGGGCCCGGTCGGTGAGTTGCGCGCCGGACACGCCGTCCGGGAAGCCCAGGTAGTTCTCGATGCGGGAGCTCTGCCCGGCCTGACCGCCGGTCGCCGACCGCTCCACCAGCACGGTCCGCAGCCCCTCCGAGGCCCCGTAGACGGCCGCGCCGAGCCCCGCCGGGCCGCCGCCGATCACCACCAGGTCGTAGAAGTCGGCCGTCGGCGTCGTGGCCAGCCCCACGTGCGCCGCCAGGTCGGGCGCCTCCGGCTCGACCAGCGGCGTACCGTCCGGGGTGACCACCAGAGGCAGCCGCTGCCCGTCCTGCCCGGCCGCCGCGAGCAGCCGCCGGCCCTCGGGCTCGTCCGAGGAGTACCAGCGGTACGGCACCTGGTTGCGCGCCAGGAACTCCCGCACCTCCGAGGAGCGCGCCGAGAAACGGTGCCCGACCACCTTGGTGCTCGGCACCGGCCGGTGGTCACCGGCCCGCCACGCCTCCAGCAGGTCGTCGAGGACGGGGTAGAACTTCTCCTCGGGCGGGTCCCACGGCTTGAGCAGGTAGTGGTCCAGGTCGACGACGTTGATCGCGTCGATCGCCGCGTTGGTGTCCGCGTACGCGGTCAGCAGCACCCGCCGCGCGCCCGGATACACGTCGAGTGCCTGTTCCAGGAACTCGATGCCGTTCATCTGCGGCATCCGGTAGTCGGCGAGGATCACGGCCACCAGGTCCCCGCGGAGCTTCAGCTCGCGCAGCGCCTCGAGCGCCGACTCGCCGGACTCGGCGCGCACGATCCGGTACGACGCGCCGTAGCGGCGCCTCAGGTCACGGGCGACGGCACGGGAGACCCCCGGGTCGTCGTCCACGGTCAGGATGACGGTCCGCGCTGTTTCGGCGGCCTCTGGCATAACGTCTCACACCCCGAGCGGTCGGGTCGGGGGCCGGTACCCCCAATGTCACCGGCCCGGCTCCGGTCATCGTATGTTCGATCGCCCCGACGTGCTCAGGTATCCGAGACGCGGTCGCTGAGCACGCAGAACTCGTTGCCCTCCGGATCCCACAGCGTGGCCCAGGTCTGCTCGCCCTGTCCGATGTCCGCGTAACGCGCCCCGAGGGACAGCAGCCGGTGCACCTCGGCACGGTGGTCGGCGGGCCGGAAGTCCAGGTGCAGACGGTTCTTGACGGTCTTGCCCTCCGGTACGGGAACGAAGAGCAGGCCCGGTTTGCGGTCCGGCGCGGGCCGGATCTCGTACTCGTCGGGAGCGTCGCTCACCACCACCCACCCCAGTGCCTCGGCCCACCAGCGGCCCAGCGCCACGGGGTCGGTCGCGTCGACGATCACCTGTTCCCATTCCAAGGTCATGACGGCCAGCGTAGTGAAGACTGGGGCCGAGGCATCCGGATCACGGGACGAGACGAGACGAGGGGACATCCGCATGACGCGCCCGATCACGGCAGGGGTCGACGGGACCGAGGAGAGCCTGGCCGCGCTGGCCTGGGCGGCCCGGGAGGCGGTGCGCCGCGGACTGCCGCTGCGGGTGGTGCACGCCTGGCGGTTCCAGCCGGAGCTGGCGGAGCTGGCGGACCGGGCGGCCCAGGAGCAGTGGATGCGGGACGGGACCGCGGAGGCCGTGCGCACGGTCGTCGAACGGCACCCCGGTCTGGACGCCGCCACGGAGGTGCCGGAGGGTGCGCCCGTCGAGGCGCTGACCGCCGCGGCGGCCGATGCCGAGCTGCTGGTCCTCGGTTCGCGCGGCCACGGCCCTGTCGTCGGGTTCCTGCTCGGCTCCGTCGGCCGGCAGGTGATCGCCGAGACCACCCGGCCCGTCGTCCTGGTGCGCGCCGGGGACGACCCCAGCGCCGAGGCGGCCGGGCGCGACGTCGTCGTGGGTCAGCAGGGCGAGCCCGACGACAGCGCCGCCGCGCTGCGGTTCGCCTTCGAGACGGCGGCCGCCCGCGGTGCCACCGTCCGCGCGGTACGGGCCTGGAGCCTGCCGCCGGTGTTCGCCTACAGCCCGGGCTCGCTGAAGATGCTCGACGAGGCCGGCGGCCTGGAGCCGTACGAGAAGAAGGCGCTGGCCGCGGCCCTGCAGCCGTGGCGGGAGCGCTTCCCCGACGTGCCCGTGGTCGAGCACGTCGAGATGGGCAGCGCCGGCCAGGTCCTGCTGTCGGTGGCCGGGCGGGCCCAGCTGATGGTCGTCGGGCGCCGCGCCCACCGCACGGCCGTGGGCGCCCGGATCGGCTCCGTGGCCCATGGCGTGCTGCACCACGCGGGCTGCCCCGTCGCCGTGGTGCCGCACGACTGAGCCGCTCGGACCCGGTCACCCGGTGAGCGGGCTCGTGTCCGGAGTCGTCGGAACCAGCGTCTCGCGGGCCTTCGGCAGGATGTTGTCGATGTAGTCCTCGACGGCGACGTCGAGCCCGATGTCGTGCTGCGCGTGCTCGGACATGTACCAGCGGTGCTCCAGGAGCTCGTGGTAGATCTCCGCCGGGTCCATGGAGCCGCGCAGTTCGATCGGCACCGAGCGCACGGTCGGCCGGAACACGTCCCGCACCCAGCGGTGGGCGAGCACCTCGGGGCGGGCGGCGAGGGGGTCGCCTGGCGCGTAGTCGTCCTGGGTGGCCATCCAGCTCTCCAGGTCGTTGAGCAGCCGCCGGGCCTGGTTCTCCTCGGTGTCCAGGCCGGTCAGGCGCAGCAGCTGCCGCTGGTGGTGACCGGCGTCGACGACCTTGGGCACGAAGGTGACCGTGTCGCCGTTGGCGGAGTGCTCGATCTGCATCTCGGCCACGTCGAAACCGAGCTCGTTCAGCCGACGGATCCGGCGCTCGATGTAGTGGTACTTGCCCGCCGGGTAGACCGAGGTGCGGGTCAGCTCCTCCCACAGGCTGCCGTAGCGGCCGCAGATCTCCGTGCCGAAGTCGATCGGGTCCACCGAGGGGTGCAGCGCCCCCGACGCCTCCAGGTCCAGCAGCTCGCCGCTGATGTTCACGCGCGCCAGGTCGAGGTCGTACTCGCGCTGGCCGGTGCTGAGCTGCGGATGCAGGTCGCCGGTCTCCGCGTCCACGAGATAGGCGGCGTAGGCGCCCGCGTCGCGGCGGAAGAGCGTGTTGGACAGCGAGCAGTCGCCCCAGGCGAACCCGGCGAGGTGCAGCCGGACCAGCAGCACGGCCAGCGCGTCCATCAGCCGGTGCATGGTCGCCGGGCGCATGGTCGTCTCGAACATCGAGCGGTACGGCATCGAGCCGCCGAGGTGCCGGGTGATCAGCACCGGCTCCAGCGGCTCGCCCGCCTGGTCGAGGCGTCCGGTGACCACGGCGAGGGGATCCACCGACGGGATGCCGATCCGGTCGAGGTCGCGCAGCAGTTCGTACTCGCGCAGCGCGGGCCGTTCGGCGAGCTCCTTGACCGCGATGACCTCGTCACCGGCGCGGGCGTACCGCACGACGTGCCGGGAGATGCCGCGCGGCAGCGGCACGAGGTACTCCTCGGGCCACTCCTCCAGCGGCAGCTGCCACGGCAGGGTGAGCAGGAGCGTGGGATGCTCCGGGTTCGTGGCGCTGATCTGCAATGCCATGGCCCGACCTTAAACCGCGAGCTCGCGTGCGCGCTGTGCCGCACGTCGCACGCTGCCCCGGTGCACCGGCCCGTGCCCCGGCAGCAGCACGTCGCCCGCCAGCCCTTCGAGCACGTCCAGGGAGGCGACGGCACGGCCGCGCTCGTGGTGGAACATGTCCGGCAGCAGCTGCGGGCCCCGCGTCCGCGAGGTCGGGTGGCCGCTCACCAGGGCGTCGCCGGAGATCAGCACACCCGCCTCGGGCAGGTGGAAGGCGCTGTGTCCGAGCGTGTGGCCGGGGGTGTGCACGGGCACGGGCCGGCCGGGCAGGTCGAGCGCGCCGGACGCCGGGAACGGCTCGGGGGCGCTCACCGGCACCTTCGCGGTGCCGCCGGACCGGATCGCGTGCACCGCCCACGGCAGCACACCGGGCCGCCAGCCGTTCTTCAGCACCTCGCCGACGCTCACCTGGTGCAGGAAGTCGCGGCGCGCGTGCGGCACTTCGGCCTCGTGGAGGTAGATCGGCGTGCCGTGGGCGGCCCGCAGGTACTCCGCCGAACCCAGGTGGTCGTTGTGGGCGTGGGTGATCAGCACGGCCGCGACCGCCTCGGGCGAACTGCCCACCTGGGCCAGGGAGTCGAGGACCAGCTCGCGGTCGCCCGGGTAACCCGTGTCGACCAGGGTGGCGGAGTCCCCCTCGGTGAGGATCACCCAGTTGGTGTTGGAGCCGTGCACCAGATAGGTGCCGTCGGCGACTTGCTGCACTTCTGCCCGCATGATGGTCCCGCCGTGGTGAGGTCCGAGCCCGACGGGGCACAGCAAAGCAGATCAGGGAACCGGCCTGGTCGGCGGGGCGGGTCGCACACCGGCGTCGGGACGCATCCCGAACAGGAACCGCGTCACCCGGGCCCGGCGCACCAGGTACTCGTACACGACCAGGATCACCGCCAGCGAAGCGGCCACGATCGCCGCGTACTTGACCACGATCGGCACGGACCAGCCGACCACGCCGTAGGCGAAGGCGACGACGACGGGCTGGTGGAGCCCTCCCTCGGCCGTGCCGCCGGAGATCACTTGGTGCCGACGCTCCGTAGGACCGCGAGGACCAGGGTGCGGGCCACGGTGAGGACCTCGCCGACCTTCACCTGTTCACGGGGGCCGTGGGCCAGCCGTACGTCACCGGGGCCGAAGTGCAGCGTCGGTATGCCCGCAGCGGAGTACAACCGGAGGTCACTGCCGTAGGGGGCACCGCGTTCCGGCATCCGTGGTCCGCCGACGGCGTCGGCGTGCGCGTCGTGCACCATGTCGCGCAGCGTGCTGTCGGCCCTCAGGCGGCCGCTCGCGTACTGGCCGCCGGGCCAGGTCACTCTCGCCGGATGTCCGCTCAGCCAGGGATCGCGCTCGCAGGCCCGGGCCACGCACTCCTCCAGTTCGGCGCGCGCCTGTGCCGGGTCCTCGTCGAGCCGGACGCCGAGCCTGCCCTCGGCCACCAGCAGGTCGGGGACGCTGCTCGCCCAGTCGCCCGCGCTCACGCTGCCCACGGACAGGGGATAAGGGACGGGGTACTCGGCCATGAGCGGGTCGGGCCGCAGGTTTCGGCGGGCTTCCAGAGCGGCCAGGGCCTGATGGATGGGCAGGTAGGCGTCGATCGCGCTGACTCCCGCGTACCGCGTACTGCCGTGGGTGGCCTTGCCGGGTACCTCGATACGGAAGGTCAGAGCGCCCGCGTTCGCGGTCACCAGGGTGCCGCCGGTGGGCTCGGTGATGATGCAGGCGTCGCCGGTGTGGCCGCGGCGCAGTGTGCCGAACGCGCCCAGGCCGCCGTCCTCCTCACTCACCACGAAGTGCACCGCGACCCGTCCGCGCAGCCGGGCGCCGGAGGCGCGTATCGCTGCCAGGGCGGCCAGGTTGGCGACCACTCCGGCCTTCATGTCGCAGGCGCCGCGCCCGTACACGATGTCGCCGGCGGTCCTGGGCGCGAACGGGTCACCGTCCCACTGCGCCGGGTCGCCGGGCGGCACGACGTCGACATGGCCCTGAAGGATCAGGGTGGGGCCGTCGCCACCGTCCGGGGTCAGCCCGACCAGGCCCCAGGCCTCACTGCGCGCTGCCTCGGTGCCGGGGAACCCGGATGCGGCGCGCAGTGCGGGCAGGTCCATCGACCACAGATCGGTGTCCAGTCCGAGACCCCGCAGGTGCTTGGCCAGGACGTGCTGCAGGTCGGACTCGGCGTCGCTTCCGGTCACGCTGGGGACGGCGAGCAGGTCGAGCAGCATCCGGCCGATGGCCGTTTCATCGACCGCGGCGAGGGCGGCGGCTTCCAGAGAACTCAGCGTCGCGGGCATGCGGGAGGGACCTTCATCCAGGGTGGCGGGCGGTGGGCCGATGCTAGAAGTCCGGAAGGCGTGCAAACAATCATCATGCGTTGTGATCAGGCAATGGTTTCTTGCGTAGATACGGGCTTGTGGACGATCCTTTGCGTGACTGTCGGGTCGGTGAAGGGTGATGCGACGCATGGACGCCATCGACGAACGCATCCTGTTGTGCGTGATGCGCAACGCGCGCAGTACCTATGCCGAGATCGGTGAGGCCGCCGGTCTGTCCGCGTCGGCTGCCAAACGCCGTCTCGACCGGCTCGTCGCCACGGGAGCGATCCGGGGGTTCACCGCACTCGTCGATCCGCAGGCGCTGGGCTGGCGCACCGAGGCGTTCGTCGAGGTCTACTGCAAGAGTGATGCGACACCGGACGTGCTCAGGCGGGAGCTCGAGGAGATACCCGAGGTCGTCGAAGCGTGCACCGTGTCCGGTGCCGCGGACGCGATGGTGCACATGCTGGCCCGGGACATTCCCCACCTGGAACGGGCGGTCCAGCGAGTCCGCGAGGCCAGACACATCGACCGGACCGAGAGCGTCATCGTCCTCTCCCGGCTGATCAACCGCCCCAGGAAGTGACGGGACTTCACCGCCCCGTCGCGACCTTCCGCGGAGCGGCCTTCGTCAATGCCGTCCTCGCCTCCGACCCACGCCTGCCCTTCGGCGGCACGAAGCGCAGCTGATGCGGCCGCGACGGCCGACGTCGGCATCCGCGCGGGTTCATATTCGGCCCGGGTCGCCCTACTGCACGCCCTGCGGGCGGAACTGGATGCTGATGCGCGGTCCCGTGGCGCGTGTGCTCTTCGGTACGGAGTGCTCCCAGGTCCGCTGGCAGGAGCCGCCCATCACGATCAGATCGCCGTGCCCCAGCGGATGCCGCACGGCGCTGCCCCCGCCCATCGGGCGCAGCAGCAGGTCGCGCGGGGTGCCCACGGAGAGGATGGCGACCATGGTGTCCTCGTGGGCACCGCGTCCGATCCGGTCGCCGTGCCAGGCGACGCTGTCGCGTCCGTCGCGGTAGTAGCACAGGCCCGCCGTGGTGAAAGGCTCGCCGAGCTCGTCGGCGTAGTGCGCGCAGAGGGCCCGGCGCGCCTCGGCCAGCACCGGATGGGGCAGCGGGTCGTCCGGGCCGTAGAACGCCAGCAGCCGGGGGACGTCCACGACGTGGTCGTACATCTTGCGGCGCTCGGCGCGCCACGGCACCTCTGCCGCCAGCTGTTCGAACAGCTCGTCCGAGCCGCTGAGCCAGCCGGGCAGTTCGTCGAGCCAGGCGCCACGGCCGAGTTCGGTCCGGCGGATCCCGTCGAGGTTGCCGAGCCGCAGCTCGTCGGCCTGGTCGAAGAGGGAGCCCTGGAGGTGCGCGGCCATGCGCTCCAGCCTACCCCGTGAATCGAAAGTGTGTTCTGTGGACAACTCTCTTTTCGATGCACTGGTGTATCGGATACATTTCCGTATCGAACGGGAGGGGTGAGAGATGGCCGCACAGCAGATCACCGGTCGGGTGACCCGCCGCCGCGTCCGCACGCGGGCCAACCTCCTCGACGCCGCGTTCGCCGTGTTCGCCGCCAAGGGGTTCGGCCGGGTGTCGATCGAGGAGGTCTGCGAAGCCGCCGGCTACAGCAGGGGCGCCTTCTACTCCAACTTCGACACCCTGGACGAACTGTTCTTCGCGCTCTACCAGGAGCGCGCCGACCTCATCGCCCGGCAGGTCGCCGACGCGCTCGCCAGTGACGGACCGGAGCCCGACCTCGACGTGCCGGCCTCCGTGGACCGCGTCACCGATGTCCTGCTCCTCGACCTCGACTGGCTGCTGGTCAAGACCGACTTCCTGGTGCACGCCGCCCGGGACCCCGCCGTGGCGCAGTCCCTGCTGGAACACCGGGCAAGGCTGCGCGGCGCGGTCGCCGACCGGCTCGCCCGGGCCCGGGGCCACACCGCGCTGCCCGCCGTCCTCGGCGACGCGGAGTCCGCCGCCCACGCGGTGGTCGCCGCGTACGACGGGGTCACCACCCAACTGCTGCTGGACAAGGACGTGGACCGCGCCCGCGCCTGGCTCAAGCAACTGCTCACCGCGCTGCTGACGGACGGCAGCGGCACCACCGAGTGACACCCGGAACGACACCACCTCAACGACACCACTCACGACTCCTTCAGGAGAAAGGGCAACGGTCGCCATGGATGCGGACGTCATCGTCGTCGGAGCCGGCCTCGCGGGCCTGGTCGCGGCGCACGAACTCACCAGCAGGGGCAGGCGCGTCGCCCTGGTCGACCAGGAGAACGCCGCCAACCTCGGCGGCCAGGCGTTCTGGTCCTTCGGCGGGCTCTTCCTCGTCGACTCCCCGGAACAGCGCCGCCTCGGCATCAAGGACTCCTTCGACCTCGCCTGGAACGACTGGCAGGGCAGCGCGCGGTTCGACCGCGTCGAGGACGAGGACTCCTGGGCAGTGCGCTGGGCGCGCGCCTACGTCGAGTTCGCGGCCGGCGAGAAGCGGTCCTGGCTGGAGGGGCACGGCATCAAGCTGCTGCCCACCGTCGGCTGGGCGGAGCGCGGCGACCTGCGCGCCGACGGGCACGGCAACTCCGTCCCGCGCTTCCACGTCGCCTGGGGCACCGGCACGGGCGTGGTCGAGCCGTTCGCCGACTACGCCAAGCAGGCCTCCCGCGACGGCCTCCTCACCTTCCACCACCGCCACCGGGTCGACGCCCTCGTCATCGAGGACGGCGTGGCGCGCGGCGTACGCGGCACGGTGCTCGCCGAGGACGACTCGCCGCGCGGTGTCGCCTCCAACCGGGACGCGATCGGCGAGTTCGAGCTGACCGCGCAGGCCGTGATCGTCACCAGCGGCGGCATCGGCGCCAATCACGACATCGTCCGCCGCCACTGGCCCGAGCGGCTGGGCACCCCGCCCGCCGAGATGGTCACCGGCGTGCCCGCCTACGTCGACGGCCGCATGCTCGACATCAGCGCCGACGCGGGCGTCCGGCTGGTCAACCGCGACCGCATGTGGCACTACACCGAGGGCGTCCAGAACTGGGACTCCATCTGGCCCGGCCACGGCATCCGCATCCTGCCCGGTCCGTCCTCGATGTGGTTCGACGCCCTTGGCCGCCGACTGCCGGAGCCGTGCCTGCCGGGGTACGACACCCTCAGCACCCTCAAGCACCTGCGCACCACCGAGGACATCGCGGGACACGACCACTCCTGGTTCATCCTCACCCGGAAGATCGTCGAGAAGGAGTTCGCCCTCTCCGGCTCCGAGCAGAACCCCGACATCACCGCCAAGGACCGGCGGGCCGTTCTGCGCGACCGCCTCCTCGGCAAGGGGGCGCCCGCCCCGGTCCAGGCGTTCCTGCGCAACGGCGCGGACTTCGTGATCGCCGACACCCTCGAACAGCTCGTCGAGAAGATGAACGGGCTGACCGACAAGGCACTGCTCGACGCCGCCGAGGTGCGCCGCCAGATCGAGGCCCGCGATCTCCAGATCACCAACCCCTACGCCAAGGACGCCCAGGTGCAGGGCATCCGCAACGCCCGCCGCTACGTCGGCGACCGCCTCGGCCGGGTCGCCACCCCGCACCGCATCCTCGACCCGGAGGCGGGCCCGCTGATCGGCGTCAAGCTGCACGTCCTCACCCGCAAGACCCTCGGAGGCATCCAGACCGACCTAGACTCACGTGCCCTCGGCACCGACGGACAGCCCATCGAGGGCCTGTACGCGGCGGGCGAGGTCGCCGGCTTCGGCGGCGGCGGCGTCCACGGCTACAACGCCCTCGAGGGCACCTTCCTCGGCGGTTGCCTCTTCTCCGGCCGCGCGGCGGGCCGGGCGGCGGCGAAGCAGACGGGCTGACCTCGACGCCGACGCCGGTGCGCCTCCTAGGCCTTCAGGAGGCGCACCAGCACCGCCACATGGCTCTCCTCCGGCTCCTTCGCCGAGGTCACCAACGTCACCGTGCCCTCGCGGGCCAAGCCGCGGACGTGGTCGACGAGTTCCGCCGCCTCCGGCTCGGCGAGCTCCGCCTCGTACCGGCGGGCGAACTCCTCGTAGGACCCCTCGCCCGCGTGGTACCAGCGGCGCAGCTCGGTCGACGGCGTCAGGCCCTTGGGCCACTCGTCGACCCGCGCCGCGTCCTTGGAGACACCCCGCGGCCACAACCGGTCGACGAGGACACGCACGCCGTCCTCGGGCTCGGGCGGTTCGTAGACGCGACGCACTCGGACGCTCACGGGCCGGCCTTTCTCGCGGGGCGGGTGCTGTCGGGAGCGTACTGCCGCAGCCCGGAGCAGGTGCGGCGGCCGTCCCGCGACGCGCGCGGAACTTGACCTGAACGAGGGGCGATCGACCTGGGGACGCGCCTAGTCTGGGGGCGGTTGACCACCCTCCACCCCCCAAGGAGCGCATGTGACGCACCCTCGGCAGCAGCCCGCGAGACGCACCCATGTCCTGCGCCGCGAGGCCGTCGTCGTGACCGTCCCCGTCGCCCTCGCGGCGCTGCTCGCGGCCGCCGGACCCGCGGCGGCCACGACGACGGGCGCCTCCGGCGTCGGCGACCCCTACTTCCCGCTCGCCGGCAACGGTGGCTACCACGTCGGCCACTACGATCTGACCCTCCGTTACGACCCAGCCGGGCGCCGCCTCGACGGCAAGGCGGTCCTCACCGCCCGCGCCACCCAGCGGCTCACCCGGTTCGACCTCGACCTGCAAGGACTGAAGGTCACCGGACTCACCGTCGACCACATCAGGGCCGACCACCGCCGTGCCGGACAGGAACTCGTCGTCACCCCCCGCCGCGCCCTGCGCAAGGGCCAGTGGTTCCGCGTCACCGTCACCTACACCGGCAAGCCCGGCCCGGTCACCGACCCCGACGGCTCCCTCGACGGCTGGATCCCCACCGACGACGGAGCGTTCGTCGCCGGGGAGCCGCAGGGCGCCATGACCTGGTTCCCCGCCAACAACCATCCCACCGACAAGGCGTCGTACGACTTCACGATCACAGTCCCCCAGGGGCACACGGCGGTCGCCAACGGCGTCCTGCGCGGCAGCCGGACCGCCCACGGCAGGACCACCTTCCGCTGGCACCAGCCCGAACCGATGGCCGCCTACCTCGCCACCGCGACGGTCGGGAAGTTCAAGGTCGAGCAGTACACGACCCGCGACGGCATCCAGGTCTACAACGCCGTCGACCCCCGGGAGGCCGGCGCCGCCGCGCCGGTGCTCAAGAAGCTGCCGTCCGTCCTGGAGTGGGAGAGCAAGCTGTTCGGGCCCTACCCGTACCGCGCCGCCGGCTCCATCGTCGACCGTGCCCCGAACGTCGGGTTCGCGCTGGAGACCCAGACCCGGCCCGTGTACGACTCCGCGCCGAGCCTGTCCACCCTTGTCCACGAGAGTGCCCACCAGTGGTTCGGCGACTCCGTCTCCCTCACCACCTGGAAGGACATCTGGCTCAACGAGGGCTTCGCGACCTACACCGCGTGGCTCTACGCCGAGCAGCACGGCGGCGACAGCGCGCAGAAGACCTTCGACGCGCTCTACGCCCGCCCCGCCGACGACCCCCTGTGGGAGTTCCCGCCGGGCGACCCGGGCAGCGGCGCGAACATCTTCGGCACGCCCGTCTACGCGCGGGGCGCCATGGCCCTGCACGCCCTGCGCACCGCCGTGGGCGACCGCGCCTTCCAGCGGATCCTGCGGGCCTGGGCGACCGGGCACCGCGACGGACACGGCACGACCGCACAGTTCGTCGCCCTGTCGGAACGTGTGTCCGGCAAGAACCTGGACAGGCTGTTCGAGACATGGCTCTACACACCCGGCAAGCCCGACAGAACATAGAACCTGACCAGTTCCTCACAACTCCCGGTCACGCTCGCCTCATGATCAGACACAGTCCCCGTGCTGCGCTGCTCGCCGCGTCCCTCCTGCTCACCGGATGCGGCGGCGGTGCCGCGGCCACCTCCGCCACCTCCTCGGTGACCTCGCACCCACCCGCGCCCGGCCCCGAGGTCTCCCTCGACGTGGCCCCCCAGCAGGTGCCCGGCATCGGTCCCAGGACCTGGGCCCAAGTACCGCGCGAGTCACGGCAGGTGGTGCTGGTCACCGGGCGTGGCAAGAACTCCCCGCAGTCGACCGTCGTGCTCTACGAGCGCACCGGGGCCGGCTGGAAGGCGGGCCCGAGCTGGCCCGCGCACAACGCGCTCAAGGGCTGGACCGGCCACCACACGGCCGGCGACCTGCGCTCGCCCGTCGGCGTCTACACCCTCACCGACGCCGGCGGTCTGCTCCGTGACCCCGGCACCCGGCTGCCGTACGACCGCTCCATCGGCTTCACCGCGCCCGGCACCGGCTTCGAGGGCGAGCCCCTGACCGGATCCTTCGACTACGTCATCGCCATCAACTACAACCGCGAGCCCGGCACTTCGCCCCTCGACTGGGCCCGCCCCCTGGGCGCCGGCCGGGGCGGCGGTATCTGGCTGCACGTCGACCACGACGGGCCCACCCACGGCTGCGTCAGCATCGACCGCGCGCACATGAAGGACCTGCTCCTCGAACTCGACCCCGACGCCCACCCCGTCGTCGTCATGGGTGACCGGGCCTCCCTGGCCCGCTGAGCACCTAGGATTCGCTCACGTGTGCGCACATGTGCTGGTCGCCGAGGACGACGAGATGCAGGCCGAACTCATCCGGCGCTCCCTCCTCGCGGAGGGCCACTCCGCCACCGTCGTCCACGACGGCCCCGCCGCGCTGGACGCGGTCCGTGAGCAGCGGCCGGACCTCGTCGTCCTCGACCTCATGCTTCCCGTGATCGACGGCTTCGGGGTGTGCCGGGTGCTGCGCCGGAACGACGACATCCCGGTGCTGATGCTCACCGCGCGCTCCGCCGAGGACGATGTCCTGCTCGGACTGGAGCTGGGCGCCGACGACTACATGACCAAGCCCTACAGTCCGCGCGAGCTGATGGCTCGTATCCGCACCGTCCTGCGGCGCAGCGGCCGGGCCGCCGACCGGTACGCGGACCCCGTCGTCCGCGCCGCCGGGATCGCCGTCGACCCGCGGCGGCACGAGGTGCGGTGCGACGATGAACCGGTGGAGTGCACCCCGGCCGAGTTCGAGATCCTCCTCGCCATGGCGGCCGAACCCGAACGGGTCTTCACCCGGCGACAGTTGCTCCAGTTCACCCGCGGCTTCGACCGTGCCTCCACGGAACGGGCCGTCGACGTGCACATCATGAACCTGCGCAGGAAGGTCGAGCCGGACCCGCGCCGACCGGTCCGGCTGCTCACCGTCTTCGGCGTCGGCTACAAGCTCAGCGGGAGCTTCAGACCGGGGGGCGGGCGCACATGAGCGCCCGGCCCCGGATACCGCTGCGCAAACGGCTGCTGGTCCGGCTGCTGAGCGCCTCCGTCCTGATCGCCGTCTGCTCCGTGACGGCGACGGCCTGGCTGGCCGTGGAGACCACCACCCGGGCCCTGCGCGAGGAGCAGGGCCAGGTCCTCGCCGAGGACATGGACGTCCTCGCCCGCCTGAGCGGCTACGCCGCGACCCACCCCGACTGGCACGGCGTCGAGGAGACCGTAAGGACCTTGTCGGCGAGGACCGGCCGGCGCATCGCCCTCACCACGGCCGATCGCACCCCGATCGCCGACTCCGCACCGCGCGGCACCTCACTGCCGCCGCGCGCCGCCGCCACCGTCGACCCCCTGCGCACCGACACCTCCACCGAGCCCGGCGCCCAGCGCAGCGGCATCGACCCGCGGGTGGTGGGCCCGTACCGGCTGACCACCGGGGAGCGGACCGAGCTGGACGCGGCGGCCGAGGCCCGGAGGCGGTGTTTCGCCCGCAACGGCATCGAGACCGACATCGTCCGGACGCCCAGCGGCCGCCCCGCCCTGGAGGACTCCGACACGGGCGCGGCCCCCGCATACGTGCCCGACGCGTGCGCCGACGGTCGGCTCAACACCCTGGTGCGCACCGAGAAGAAGGCCCTGGCCCACCTCGAGAAGCTCGCCCAGCCGTGCCTGAAGCGTCTCGGCCTTCCCGATGCCGCACTCGCGTACGAGGGCGTCGACATCACCGACCGGTCCATCGGCTCGCGCTTCCTCTCGGAGAAGTTCGCCGCCCGGGGCATCGACGAGCGGGACGTGCGGTACTGCACCGACACCGCGCGCCGCTCCCAGCTCGACCCCTATGTCGCGCCCGCCGCCGAGCTGTTCCTGGGCGGCGGGGACAGCATCGCGCCCCGGTTCGACATGTCCCCGGCCAACAAGGCGAAGGTCGTCGGCGCCGCCGGTCTGGTCCTCGCGGTGACGGTCGCCGTGACCGCCGTCCTCGCCACCCGTCTCGTACGGCCCCTGCGCGCCCTGACCGAGGCCGCCCAGCAGCCGCCGGAGGCGCACGCGCGCGTGCCGGTCACCACCCGGGACGAGACCGGCATTCTCGCGGAGGCGTTCAACGACCTCACCGAACGCCGGGAACGCCTGGAGGCCCAGCGCAAGGCCATGGTCAGCGACATCGCCCACGAGCTGCGCAGCCCGCTCACCAACATCCGCGGCTGGCTGGAGGTCACCCGGGACGGCGTCGTCGAGCCGGCCCCGACGCTGCTCGCCTCCCTGCACGACGAGGCCCTCGTCCTCCAGCGCGTCATCGACGACCTCCAGGACCTCGCCGCCGCCGACGCCGGCACCCTGCGGCTGCACCGGGAGCCCGTGAGCTGCGGCGACCTGCTCGACCAGGTCTCGGCGGCCCACCGCGTCGCCGCCGACACAGCCGGGGTCGCCCTGCGCACCGAGGCGGACGACGGACCCTGGCTGGACGCCGACCCGGTCCGCATGCGGCAGGTGCTCGGCAACCTCGTCAGCAACGCGATCCGCCACACCCCGCCCGACGGCACGGTCACGCTGACCGCGCGTCGCGTGGGGGAGGAGGTGGTCATCGAGGTGCGCGACACCGGCGGCGGCATCGCGCCCGACGACCTGCCGCACGTCTTCGACCGCTTCTGGCGCGCGGAGAAGTCCCGCAGTCGCCGCACCGGCGGTAGTGGGCTGGGCCTGGCCATCGTGCGCGACCTGGCCGCCGCGCACGGCGGCACGGTGACGGCGGCGAGCGGACCGGGCCGGGGAGCCGTCTTCACCCTGCGGCTGCCGGGTGGAGCGGCGCCGTCTGACGCGTGAGCGGTGTCGGGCGGACAGGCGGCCACGACGTCCCGGGGTGATACCTCCTGCCATAGTGATCCCCGAATCGAAAGATGTAACGAGCAACCAGGAAGCGCGTGGACACGAGCGAGAGCAGCAGCGCAGCGGGGACCGAGGACGAGGGCGCCCCGAGTCAGGACAGAACGCCCCGGCGCGGGTGGCGCCGGTGGGCCATGGACACGCGTCCGTTGCGCCGTCCGGCCTATCGCCGGCTGTGGTCCTCGACCGTCGTCACGGCCGTCGGCAGTCAGCTCACCGCCGTCGCCGTGCCCAAGCAGATCTACGACATCACCGGTTCCTCCGCCTGGGTGGGCTACGCCAGCCTCGCCGGGCTCGTGCCCATGGTGATGTTCGCGCTGTGGGGCGGCGCGGTCGCCGACACGGTGGACCGGCGCAAGCTGCTGCTGGTCACCAACGGCGGTATCGCCGTCACCTCGGTGCTGTTCTGGCTCCAGGCCGTCGGGGGACTCGACTCGGTGGCGGTCCTCATGGTGCTGCTCGCCGCGCAGCAGGCGTTCTTCGGCCTCAACTCGCCCGCCCGCAACGCGTCCATCGCCCGTCTGGTCCCCGCCGACGAACTGGCCGCCGCCAACGCCCTCGGCTCGACCGTAATGCAGACCGGCCTGGTCGCGGGACCGCTGCTCGCCGGTGCCCTCATCCCCGTGGTCGGCCTGCCCGAGCTGTACCTCATCGACGCCGTCGCGCTGTGCGTCACGCTGTGGGCGGTGCTGCGGCTGCCCCCGCTGCCGCCGCTCACGGCGACGGCCGTGCGCCGGGCGGGGATACGGCAGATAGTGGAGGGTTTCCGCTACATCGCCGGGCACAAGGTGCTGCTGCTGTCCTTCCTCGCCGACATCATCGCCATGGTCTGCGGCATGCCCCGCGCCCTGTTCCCGCAGCTCGCCGCCGAGACCTACGCGTCGTACGGCGAAGGGCTCGCCCTCGGCCTGCTGTTCGCGGCGATCCCCATCGGCGCGGTCCTCGGCGGGCTGTTCTCGGGCACCTTCTCCCGGGCCCGACGGCACGGCTGGATGGTCATCGGCGCGGTCGTCGCCTGGGGCGCGGCGATCGCGGGGTTCGGAATGAGCGGCAGCCTGTGGCTCGCGGTGGTGTTCCTGGCCGCCGCCGGGGTCGCCGACATGGTCTCGATGGTCTTCCGCGGGGCGATCCTGCTGTCCGCGGCCACGGATGAGATGCGCGGCCGTATGCAGGGCGTCTTCACGGTCGTGGTGGCCGGCGGCCCCCGACTCGCCGACGTCCTGCACGGCACGGCGGGCTCGGCGTTCGGCCCCCGTTCGGCCGTCGCGGGCGGCGGCCTGCTGGTGGTCGCCCTCATGCTGGCCCTCGCCGCGACGGCGCCGGCCCTGCGCCGCTACAGAATCTGACCGGCGAACCTACAGCCGCCCGACGCCGGGCCGCGCACCGACGCCTCGGACCGGCGCGCCGACGAGCCAGTGCCATGTCGTCAACGCCTCCGACCGGTGTGCCTACGGGGCACCGTCGTGTCGTCGATGCCTCCGACCGGTGTGCCTACGGGTCACCGTCGTGTCGTCGATGCATCCGACCGGTGCGCCCGGGAGCCGCGCCCGTGCCGTCGACGGCTCCGACCGGTGTGCCTACGGGTCACCGTCGTGTCGTCGATGCCTCCGACCGGTGCGCCCGGGAGCCGCGCCCGTGCCGTCGACGGCTCCGACCGGTGTGCCTACGGGTCACCGTCGTGCCGTCGATGCCTCCGACCGGTGCGCCCGGGAGCCGCGCCCTTGCCATCGACGGCTCCGACCGGTGTGCCTACGGGTCACCGTCGTGCCGTCGATGCCTCCGACCGGTGCGCCCGGGAGCCGCGCCCGTGCCATCGACGGCTCCGACCGGTGCGCTCACGAGTCACTGCCGTGTCGTCGATGCCTCCGACCGGTGCGCCCAGGAGCCGCGCCCTTGCCATCGACGGCTCCGACCGGTGCGCTCACGAGTCACTGCCGTGTCGTCCACGTATCCCACCGGTGCGTCCACGAGCCGCGCCCGTGCCGCCGGCGCATCCGACACGCACGGCGGTGTCGTCGACGCCTCCGACCGGTGCGCCCAGGAGCGTCCGCCATGCCGCCGACGCATTCATCCCACGGGACCGCCCACGAGCCGCGCCCGTGCCGCCGGCGCATCCGGCGCACGGTGCCTAGAACCGCCCGCGCCGGGGCGACGAGTACGCGTCCATGAGCTTGCCACGGGTCATCTCCAGCCGGTGCGCGAGGATCTCGGCCACGACGCGGACCAGCGACATTCCCAGTGCCGGATCCTCCTCGCACAGCTTGAGCACCGGCCGCGCCTCGAACTCGTAGGCCCGTACGGGGCTGAAGGCCTCCGCGCCGAAGTCCCACTGGTACGGCGGGAAGAGCCAGGACCAGCCGAGCATGTCCCCGGCGCCCAGGCCGGCCACGGTCACGCGTCGGCGCGGCGTCACCTCCTGGACGAGGGAGACCGCGCCCGAGCGGATCACCCAGAAGCGGTCGGCGGTGCCACCCGCCTCGAAGATGCGGGTGTCCTCCGGGAAGTGCACCTCCCGGGCGAGTGTCATCAGCCGCTCGCGCTGGGGCGGGGGGAGGGCGGTCAGGAGTTTGATCGCTTTGGTCATGGCGCGGAGCTCCTCGCCGAAGGGCGGATGCGGTGCTTTCCCTACGCCCATTTCAGCCGCTCGCGGCGCCATGGGCACCTCGGCGTACCGGAGGTTTTGCCCGAAGACATGAAAAAGCCCTGGCTGGACGGGGGAGGCCAGCCAGGGCCGTCAGAGGTGGCGCCGGGGGACGGATACAGTCGACCCCGTGACCACTTATGAATGAACCGTAAACCATCCACAGGGATTTCGCGCCTCGAAACCCGGCCGCGTGACCTGTTTCACTTCGTGCCCCTCTGCTGTCGCGCGACGTATCCGCACACTCACTCCGCGCCCCCCGCGTCGCCCGCGACCACCCGGACCGTCTCCAGTTCCGGGTCGCCCGGGTCGGGCAGGTGCATGCCCGCCGCCAGGCCGGTGCGCAGATAGCGCAGCACCGGTTCGGTGAGCCGTTCGCCGGGCAGGACCGCCGGGATCCCGGGCGGGTACGGCGTCACCATCTCCGCGGCGATCCGCCCGGCGGCCTCGCCCACCGGCACGTCCTCGGCGGGTCCGAAGAACGCGTCCCGAGGCAACATGGCCTGGTCCATGCGCAGTTCGGAAGGGGACGGCACGTCCACCCGCGGAGCCGGCGCCAGGTCCGGCGCCGCCCGCGCGAGGTCCTTCAGCGCGGCCAGCAGCTCGTCGGTCGTCTCCTGGTCGTCCCCGTGGGTGATCTGCGCGCCGATGCGGCGGTGGTCGGTCAGATGGGCGTCCAGGTGCCGCTCCTCGCGCAGCCAGTCCGCCGCCCGGAAGCCCGTGATCCCGAGCCCGGAGACGTCGATGACGACCGGGAGCGGGTCGAAGTCGTCGGCCAGCCCGGGACCGCAGAAGTCGGCGCGGTCGTTGACGTGCAACCCGTCGATCTCCTCGATCGCCGCCCGGACCTCCGCCGCGAGACCCAGCGCACCGCCCATGACCTCCCGCCCGCGCAGCGCCATCTGCCGGCGCCAGCCGTCGAGACCGGCGAAGATCAGCACCGACGGGCTGGTCGTGCCCAGCAGGTCCGCGCGGTTCTTCAGCAATTGCGGCGGCACGAGGTCGCCCTGGACGTGGAAGACGGACCCCTGCTCCAGGCCGCTGCCCATCTTGTGGATGCTCGTCACGCAGATGTCGGCGCCCGCGTCCATCGCCCACGACGGCAGGTCGGGATGGAAGGGCAGATGGGCGCCCCACGCCTCGTCCACGATCAGCGGCACCGAGCGCCGGTGGCAGACCTCGGCCACCGCCCGCAGATCGGCGCAGCCGCCGTACGGCGTCGGACTGGTGATCAAGGCGCCCCTCGCGTCCGGATGCGCCTCGAACGCGGCCTCGTACTCCTCGGGAGACGGGGGATGGGCCAGATGCCGTCGCGCGTCCCAGCGGGGCTCGACCCACACCGGCTCGATGCCGGAGATGATCAGGCCCGACACCACCGACTTGTGCGCGTCCCGGCCGACCAGCAGCTTCTCGTGCGGGCCTGCGACCGACAGCATCGCCGCCTTGACGGACAGGGAACTCCCGCACGTGGTGAAAAAGGTGTGCTCGGCGTGGACCGCGTCGGCCATCAACCTCTCGGCCCGCTCCAGCACCTGCCCCCGGGTGAGCCGGTCGTCCAGGCCGCCGGACGCCAGGAGGTCACCGAGGAAGACCGCGTCCCCCAGCACCTGCCGCACCGCCGGATCGGCGCCACGCGCCTGCTTGTGCCCGGGCGGCGTGAACGACAGCCGCCCCTTGCGGTGATAGTCGGCCAGGGCTTCCAGAATCGGTGCGCGGGTGTGATCGACAGCCATGCGACACGGGTTCCCCTGCCGACGACCGCCAATCAACGCCCGGCAGGGGCCGACGGCATCGCGTTCCTCCCGGTGCCCGCCGTCGGCCGGCGGTTCACCCCTGCTCGGTGCGCGCTCCGGGCTTGACTATCTCGTCCAGCACCCTGAGCACCGCCTCGTACGCCAGTCCCCGCACGACCGCGTCGCGCGCTCCGCCCGGATCGGTCTGCTCCAGCTCCTCGCCCCGCGTCCGCCAGATCCGCGTCTCCTCCTCCGCGCAGGCCCTGGCCCGCTGGATCCGGCGCAGCAATTCGTCTGAGTCCACGACATCGGTCATGGCGTCCGCGTACCCGTTCGCCGCGCTTCGATGACCTTCCGGCCACCCGTGGCCGGAAGTGAGTGAAAAGCCGGCCCGAGAACCGGAAGGAAGCGACACGTCCGGTTTGACCGGGCTCTGAGCGGTGAGCCGAACAAAAGGGACCTCCGCCGGGCCCGGCCACTTCACACCGGTGAGGCAGCATGACTCAGGGAGCGAAGGGGATGCGTGCAAAGTACATGACCGAACCCGCCGAAGCGCCGGACACCCTGGACCGGCCCCATGCCCATGGACCGTGTCGACCGGCCGACGTGCGCCACGCCATACGGTGCGTCGTGGCCTGCCGGTGCCGGGAGACCGGCTCGCCGTGCGACGAGGACGGCCTCTCCGACGCGCTGCTCGTCGCCTCGGAGCTGACCACCAACGCCATCCTGCACGGCGGTGGCGTCACGGAGTACGACGTCCAGGTCGACGGACAGGCCGTACGGGTGTCCGTCAGCGACCGCAGCGACCGACTGCCCGTGGCCACTGATCCGTTCGACGAGCGAGGACGCCGGCGCACCGGCGGCCGCGGCTGGCCGATCGTATGCCGGCTCTCCCGGGACGTCCGGGTGTCCGACCTTCCCACCGGGGGGAAACGCATCACCGCCGTGGTGCCCGTGTTCTGAAGTCACTTGTGCACGCCGGTGTTTGCCCCGACGTACCCGGGGCACACGCGGTTTCGTGCTTCGGACCGGAGGCGCGCCCGCAGGAGCGGTATCACCGCCCGGCGCCCTCCGGGACAGTCCGGACGGCCACCCCTCCTGCGGGAGCCCTGAAACCCCTGTTCCAGGAGCGCACTCGCCGTGTGAGGAACCGTGAACGGACACAAGGAGCGACACAGATGCTGAGGCCCCACCCCGCCGTCCTGCGCAGGCTCGTCGAGGACTACGAGGCGTCGAAGGCCGCGGAGAAGACCGCGCACGGGTCCGCGCCGAGCCCGCGGGCCCAGGACCTGGCGTACACCCTGTGCGTTTCGACCGGGACGCGTGACGTGAGACTGGCCCTGGAGACGGCCCGGCGCTGGCTCGCGACCACCGCCACCGCCGCCGAGCGCGGCCAACTGACGGGAGCGACGTCAGGGGCCGAATGAGCCGGTAGTGGCTGGATCAATACCCCTCGGCCCCGCCCGCGCCCCCCGGCCGGGCGGGGCCGCGTATGTCCGCCCCGACCTGGGGCATCCGGATGGCGGGAGGCCTGAATGAACACAAGGGTCATGGCACACAACGGCCGTAGGGAGGCCGAGCGGGCGGCGAAGGGATCGGTGACGGAGGGCGCCGCCAGGGCCGGGTTCACCGCGCGCGGAGTGATCTATCTGCTGGTCGGGGTGCTGGCCCTGCAGATCGCCTTCGGCGACAACGGGGAGCAGGCGGACCGGCGCGGCGCCCTCGCCGAGATCGCCCAGAAGCCCTTCGGCGCCGTACTGCTGTGGGCGCTGGGAATCGGACTGGTGGGCATGGCGGTGTGGCGGCTGTCCGAGGCGCTCTTCGGATCGACCGGGAAGGACGGCCACAAGGCGCGCAAGCGGCTGCTGTCACTGCTCAGGTGCGCCTTCTACGCCTTCGTCGCCTACTCCGTCCTGGAGTTCGCGGCGGGGTCCGGCAGCGGCGGCGGATCCAGCGACGAGCAGTCCAAGGACGTCACGGCCGAGGTCCTGCAGTGGCCCGGCGGACAGTGGCTCGTCGCCCTGGCCGGGATCGGGATCGTGGTGGCGGGCGTGTGGATCGCCGTCCAGGCGCTGCGCCGCGCCTTCCACGACAAGCTCAAGCTGGGCGCGATGTCACCCCGGACGCGACGCATGGTGGACGTGACGGGCGTGGGCGGCGGTACCGCCCGTGGCGTGGTGTTCGCCGCGGCGGGGGCCTTCGCGGTGCGCGCGGCGGTCGAGTACGAGCCCGACAAGGCCAAGGGCCTGGACGACACCCTGCGCACCTTCGCCGCCACGCCGGTCGGGCCGTGGCTGCTGGTCCTCGTCGCGGTCGGGATTGTCATGTTCGGGCTGTTCTCGTTCGCGATGGCGCGCTGGCGCCGCGTCTGACACGAAGCGCGACACCGAGGCCGGGCCGGGGCGGGATCACCGCTTCGGCTCGGCCACGGTCACCTTCAGCGGCCGCGCCAGACCCACCACGCCCTCGTCGAGGCGCTGGAGATGCCGCAGCACACGGTCGGTGATGCGACCGTAGCGCGAGGAGCCGGGCACCTCCGGGCCCAGCAGGGACGCGATGCTGGACCCCGACTCGACCTCGCCCGCGTCCGGCCGGCCCGCGACGTGCGCCGCTATCACCTGAAGGTTGTCCGCGATGCGCCGCCCCGCCCCGCCCAGCCGGGGATCCGCCGCGATCGACGGATGCGTGGGCAGCTGTTCGGCCGTCGCCGCCAGGGTCCGCGCGTGGTACGCGCAGGTCTCCAGGAGAGCGACCACGTACTGCGCGGTGTCGCGGCGGGTGCGCAGCGGGGTGATCGGGTGGGTCAGCGGCTTCGTGGACGCCCGCAGATCCGCCACGGCCTTGTCGAGGTCGCGCGCCAGGTCCAGCAGATCGGTGGCGGCCTCGCCGCTGAGCTGCTCGACCGCCGCCTCGGTGACCTCGGCGAGCCGGTTCAGCGCGGTGGCCAGCAACTCGTTCGTACGGCGGTCCGTGTGCACCGGCAGCACCAGCGCCGCCGCGACAGCCCCGCAGGCCGCGCCGAGCGCCGTCTCCTCCACCCGCAGCACCAGCACCGAAAGGCTGTAGGTGTGCAGCAGGGTGTAGAGCAGCCCCAGCATCGCGGTGACGAAGAACGACATCAGTGTGTACGACAGCGGCGCCGAGTAGAACATCGCGAAGATCAGCAGCAGCACCAGGGCGAACGCCGTCCAGGTGTGCTGCCCCACCAGCCCCGCCAGCACGATGCCGGCGACGACGCCGAACACGGTGCCCAGCAGCCGACGGTAGCCCTTGACCAGGATCTCGCCGGTGGAGGCGGTGTTGAGGAAGACGATCCAGCAGGTCAGCACCGCCCAGTACCAGCGGTGGCTGGAGAGCAGCTCGCCACCGACGATGGCGAGCGCCGACCCCACGGCGACCTGTACGGCGGCACGGGTCGTCGGTCGGCGCAGCCCGCCGTCCGCCGGCTCCTCGTCCTCGTCATCGCCCTGCTCACCGGCGGCGATGGCCGCGTCCTCGGCGTCCAGCTCCTCGCGCGAGCGGGTCGTCGCGGGGGAGTCGTCGGACTCGTCGGAGGCGTCCAGGGGCCCTTCCAGCGCGATGCGCAGGCCCAGGACCGCGCGCGCGGTCTCGCCGACGCCCCGGAAGACGTCCTGGACGGCCGGTGACGCAGGCGGCAGGTTCTCCTCGTCGCGGTAGCCGAGGAGCCGGTTGCGGATCTGGGCCAGCGAGGTGCTCATGCCCAGACCGCCGGGTCGCAGGACCAGCAGCCGGAGCGACTCCAGGTCCCGGCGCAGCGTCACGGTCGCCTCGTCCCGGTCGGGCAGCGGGTCGGCGGCCGGGAAGGACGCGCCGGGCAGATGCATGGTGATGGTGTCGGCCCGCTCCGCGGTGCGCAGGTTCAGCAGGAGCAGGCCCTGCCGCTCGGCGGCGATCTCGGCGTCGGCGATACGGCGCTGCACCAGGCGGGCCACGGCCTCGTCGGAGGTGCCCTCGCCGAGCTGGCCCTGGATCATCAGCGCGCTCTCGTGCAGCCGCGCGGTCTTCTCGCGCACGTCGGCCAGCGTCTTCTCCAGGTCGTCCGGAGCCGCGTCCAGCAGGTCGACCTGGGTGGCGAGCAATTGGGCGAGGCGGGCCCGGAAGGCCTTGCGCAGCCGCGCCAGTACTCCGGCGGGTGTCTCGCGGACCAGGGCGAAACGGGCCACCGCGCTGCACGCGAAGGCGACGGTGATCGCCTCGTACAGCTCGGGCAGTTGCCCGGTGGTGGCGCCGACGAACAGGGAGAGGAAGTAGATCTGGAAGCCGATCAGACCGAGGGCGGTGCCGCGGTCGCCGAACCGGCGGATGTAGACCGCGCCGAAGATCAGCACGACGAAGAACAGGTCACCGACGAGGACGCGGGTGTTCAGCAGCGCGCTCAGCGACACGGAGGCCAGTGCCACGGGCAGGCCCAGGGCCAGGGTGACGGCCTGCTGGGTGCGCGGCTTCTCGCGGATGGCGAAGGTGGAGACCATCGCCGCCATGGACCCCGCGACCAGGTGTGTCACGTCCGCGTGCAACAGGCTCAGCACGACCAGGGTCAGGACGATCGCCGACACCGTCCGCAGCCCGGCCGCCAGCCGCAGCAGCCCCGGATCGGACGCCGCGGCCCGATCCCGCAGCTCCGCCCACACCGACCGTCCCAACACCCTCACGCCGTCGCGCTCTCCCACCAGACACCAAGATCCGCAGCCAGCATGTCACGCCCCCCCGGCCCCACCCAACGCACCCCCGACCCCCAGGGTGTGCTCGTCCACGCAATCAGTCCAGGCCGACGACGGGAAGGGCGCCTGCGCGGCTGACCCCGGCCGCGCATTCCTCGCAGGACCGCCCACCGCCCTGCCGGTGCCCGCGCGAGCCACCGGCACAAGCCGCAGGACCGCTCCGCTTCCGCCGTCCTGCTGACACCTCCGCGAGCCCGTCCCGCCGACACCTCCGCGAGCCAGCCGTCCCGCCGACACCTCCGCGAGCCATTCGCGCAGGCCGCCGGACGGCGTGCGGCCCGCCCCTCGGGGAGGTCCCGGTGGGCGGGCCGCCGACGGTGGGTCAGGGGTGCCGGTGCTGAGCGGACTCCACTTGTTCGCGGACCTGCTCGGGGCTCAGATACGCGTCGGTGTACTCGAAGTCCTTGAGGGTGGCGGGCTTGCGGGCCTGGAAGCCGGTGCGGACGAAATCGTCGCCGGCGAGCGCGTTGAGCGTCCAGTTGGTCATGACCCGGGCCTTGGCGACATTGGTGCGCAGGGCCGACCAGTGGTAGCCGCGGGCGACGGCCTGGGCGGGCAGCCCCCGCAGTTCGATGCCGAGCGGCTTGGAGACGGCGTCCGTGCCACCGAGGTCGACCACGAGGCCCAGATCCTTGTGCACGTACGGCTCCAGCGGCCGCCCGCGCAGCGTGGCGATGACGTTGTCCGCCACGTGCTTGCCCTGCCGCATCGCGTGCTGCGCGGTCGGCGGGCAGACCGCGGCCTCGTCGCCCTTGGCCTTGTCGGGTACCGCGGCGGCGTCCCCGAGCGCGAAGACACCGTCGTTGCCGGGCAGGTTCATCTCGGCGGTGACCGCGAGGCGCCCGCGCACCGTCTCGGCACCCAGCGTGCTCATCAGCGGGCTGGCGGCCACCCCGGCCGTCCAGATCAACGTACGGGTCGGCACCACCCGGCCGTCGGTGAACGTGACCTCGTTCGCCCCCGCCTTGTCGAGCGAGACGCCCAGCGAGATCTCGATTCCGCGCCGGCGCAGGATCTCCTGCGCGCTGCGGCCGAGCTTGTCGCCCAGTTCGGGCATCAGCTTCGGGGCGATGTCGATGAGATGCCACTTGATCAGCGACGGGTCGATCCGTGGATACCGCTTGACGGCCGCGTGCGTCAGCCGTTGCAGGCACGCCGCGGTCTCGGTGCCCGCGTACCCGCCGCCGACCACGACGAACTGCAACCGGGAGGCCCGCTCCGCCGGATCGTCACTGGCGTCGGCGAGGTCGAGCTGCGAGATGACATGGTCACGGATGTACGCGGCCTCCGCGAGTGTCTTCATGCCGAAGGCGTGCTCGGTGAGACCGGGGATGTCGAAGGTACGGGTGATGCTGCCGGGCGCCAGCACGATGTAGTCGTACGGTTCGTTGACGATCTGGTCGGTGATGGTGCGGATGACGCAGACCTTGGACTTGAGGTCCACGCCGATCGCGCCGCCCGGGATGATCCGGGTGCGGTACTTGCGGCTGCGGCGCAGGGAGACGGCGATCGACTGGGGCGTCAGCACCCCCGAGGCGACCTGGGGCAGCAGTGGCAGGTAGAGCTGGTAGGAGAACGGCGTCACCAGGGTGACATCGGCCTCGTCAGGGGCGAGTTTGCGTTCGAGACGTCGTACGCACTCCACTCCCGCGAAACCCGCGCCCACCACCAGGATCCTGGGTCGTGTCACGATGGTCCATCCCTTCTGCGGCTCCAGGCGGTTTGCCTCAACGCCATTCGCGTGCCCTCGTATCGCGTCTTGGCACCTCATTGATCCCATCGCGCCCGAAGCCCTCCCGCCAGCCGGGCACGGCAGGCAGCCGAACGCGTGCGCCCCAGCATGATCCTCTGCCGCCGAAAGGGGAACCGTTCCTACCGGAACACATTGTCCGAGTCGTCCAAGCTCAGCACCTCTTCGCCCGGGATCTGCCGGGGCAGCGGCGCACGCGCCTGGTACATCGCCTCGATCTCCGCCGCGTAGTGCGCCACGATCGAGTCCCTGCGCAGCTTCATCGACGGTGTCAGCAGGCCGTTGGACAGGGCGAACGGCTCCGGCAGCACCCGGAAGACGCGGATGGACTCCGCACGGGACACGGCGCTGTTGGCCGCGGCCACCGCCCGCCCGATCTCGTCCCGCAGCGCGTTCTCCTCGCGTGCCTCCCGGCTGGGCGTGTCGCCCTGTATCGCCAGCCGGCCGCGCCAGTGCGTCAGGAAGTCCGGGTCCAGCGTGATCAGCGCGCCGACGCAGGGCCGGTTGTCGCCCACGACCACCGCCTGGTGGACGAGCGGATGCATCCGCAGCCGCTGTTCGAGCACGGCCGGGGCCAGGCTCGTGCCGCCGCTGGTGATGATGACGTCCTTCTTGCGCCCGGTGATCGTGAGATACCCGTCGGAGTCCAGGTGCCCGAGGTCCCCGGTCGCCAGCCAGCCGCCCCACAGCGCCGCCCGGGTCGAGGCCTCATCGCCCACGTAGCCCTGGAACACCGAGGGGCCCCGCACCAGGATCTCGCCGTCGTCGGCGACACTGATCTCCGAGCCGGGCAGCACCTGCCCGACCGTGCCCGACTTCTCCCGGCCCAACGGCTGCATGGTGATGCCGCCGCCGGTCTCCGTCAGCCCGTAGCCGTCGTTCACGTAGATGCCGATGCCCTCGTAGAACAGGGAGAGTTCACGGTTGAGCGGTGAGCCGCCCGACGTCGCGCGGACCACCCGGCCGCCGAACGCGGCCCGCAGTCTGCGGTACACCGTCCGCTCGAACACGGCGTGCTGCAGCCGCAGGTCCAGACCGGGCCCGGACCCACGGCCCAGCCGCTGCCGCTCCTGAGCCGTGGCGAAGTTCCGAGCCGTCTCCGCGGCCCGCTCGAACAGCGGGCCGCGGCCCGCCTGTTCGGCGGTGCGCAGGAAAGTCTTGTACATCTTCTCGAAGACCGACGGCACGGCGTAGAAATACGTCGGCCGGAAGGAACGCAGCGCCGACGACAGCGCGGCCTCACTCAGGTCCGGCTCGTGGCCCATCAGCAGGCCGCCGCGCAGACACAGGCCCTGGATCATCAGGCCGTACACGTGGGAGAAGGGCAGGAAGGCGAGGACGGCCGGCTGTTCACCGGGCCGCGCCGCCGTGCGGCCCCAGCCGGCCAGCAGCGTGTCGCACGGGCTCGCCAGGCTCCGGTGGCTCAGCGCGCAGCCCAGCGGGCGTCCCGTGGCGCCGGAGGTGTAGGCGACGACGGCGGTGGAGTCCGGCATCACGATCCGGCGCAGTGAGTCCACGGTGGCGAGCGGTACGTCCTCGCCCCGGGCCGCCAACTGCTCCAGCGCTCCGGCGTCCAGCTGCCAGACGTGCCCCAGGGACGGCAGCGTCGCGCACACCGAGCCGACCGTCATGACGGTCTGCTCGTCCTCGACGACCACGCCGACGCAGCCGGAGTCCCGCAGGATCCACTCCACCTGGTCCCGCGAGGACGTCGGCGGGATCGGGACGACCTCGGCGCCCACCGCCCACAGGGCGTACGCCAGCACCGTCCACTCGTACCGGGTGCGGGCCATCACGGCCACGCGCCGGCCGGGGGAGATGCCGGAGGCGATCAGGCCCTTGGCGAGATCGACCACCTGGTCGCGCAGTTCGATCGCGGTGATCTCCTGCCAGGTGGTGGAGGCGGGGTGGGGGCGGCGCGCCAGCACCGGCAGGCTGGGGTCGCGGTCCGCGGTGTCGAAGACGCTGTCGGCGAGCCCTCCGGTCAGGGGCGGGACGGCTGGGGGAGCGAGAGCGAGGTCGCGCATGCACTGCTCCTGACATGTACGGAATGTGACTGCGCCGACGAGAACCGTCATCGGCGGTGGTCGAATGTAGCCCAGGTGAGACCGGATGGGGCCGTGATTCGGGAAGTAGCGCGACCTTGGTGAAGGGGCGCGGATCGGGGGACTCGGACGGCATGAGTCACATCAGTCCCGATCCCGAGCCCGAACGCACCACCGGCCTCGAACCCGGCGGTGGCGTACCCCCCGGCGAAACACCCCCCGCGGAGAGCAGCCTCCCCGAGGCCGGACCGCGGGAGACGCACAACCCTCCCAAGGGTTGGGCGAAGGGCCCACTGGCCCTGATCCTCGGCCTCGTCGTCCTGGTCGCGGCCTTCTTCCTCGTGTACGCCCTGATCCTGATCTTCTGACCCCAGCCGGCCCGGGTCCTGGCGCGCACTGACCCGGGCCCGGACCCGGCAAGGCGCACCCCGTCGGCCTGGGCCCGGCGCACGCGTTCAGCAGACCCGGGCGCGGCGCGCGCACCCAGCCGGCCTGGATCCGGCGTGCTCGCTCAGCCGGGCGGGGACGGCGCGCGCATCCAGCCGGCCTGGATCCGGCCCGCGCACCCGGTCGGCCCGGGGGCGTCGGCGGCCTCCTCCTGCCCACGCGACGCGCCTGCCGCCACTCCCGGCGCACGGGTTCAGCCGGCCGAACCCGGCGTACGCACCCAGCCGGCCGTGCCCGGGCACGCGCACCCGGTCGGCCCGGGCCCGGCGTACCTGCTCAGCCGTCCTGGGTCTGGCGCACGCACTCCGTGACGACGTCGCGCAGGCTGCCCGTCCGCTCCATCAGCGCGCGCTGGATCTGGGCCCCGTTGCCGTGCCGCAGCAGTTCCTGGCAGGCCGTACGGGCGAGATCGAGATCCCCGGCGTCGCCGAGGGCGTCCTCGACGTGGTCGAGCAGGGCCCGTACGACCGTCTCGGCCGGCGTGCGCCGCATGGTCGTGGGATGCAGTAGCTCACCCGTCAGACCGGAACGGGCGGCCCGCCAGTCGGCCAGCCGCAGCAGGCTCACGCTGTGGCCCACCGGCTCCCCGCCGGGCCCCCCCCCCCCGGCCCGCGGGTTCCCCCCCCCCCCGGGGGAAGTAGATCATGCCCTCGTCGAGGATGGTGCCCGTGGCCACCATGTCGGCGACCCGACGGTGATAGCGCTCCGGCGAGTGGAACAGCTCCGTCGGACCCGCCGACGGCCAGCGCTGCCACACCCGGCTGCGGTAACTGCTGTACCCCGAGTCCCGGCCCATCCAGAAGGGTGAGTTGGCGCTCAGCGCCGCCAGCACCGACAGCCACGGCCGGACCCGGTCGACGACCGCCACCCCCTCCTCGTCCGACTCCACGGACACATGTACATGACAGCCCATGACGAGTTGTTCGCGCGTCGCGATCCCGTAGTTCTCCGCCATCCACCGGTAGCGGCGGTTCATGCCCACCGCGGGGCTGACCGGTAACGGTGACGTGGCGAGCGCGGCGACCGCGCACCCGGTCTCCCGGGCGTGCCGCGCCGCCTCCTTGCGGCAGCGCACGATCTCGTCGCCCAGTTCGGCCATCCCCGACTGCGGGTGGGTGGCGAACTCGAGCATCTGGTCGTGCAGTTCCTTCTCGAAGACGTCCTGCTCCTCCTCTTCCCGCTCGGCGTGCGCGAGGACAGCGGCCGAGAGCGCCTGCGGCTCGCCGCTCTCGGGGTCGACCAGGAGGAGTTCCTCTTCCACTCCGACGGTGCGCACGGGATGCAGCCCTTTCTGCCGGCCAACTGCGAACGACGGGAGAGCCCCGTCGTACGCCCCCGAATGCCCAGCAGGGCGTGCTTCACACGGGGTACGGCATCAGCCACACCGTGGCCAGGGGCGGCAGCGTGAGTCCGATCGAGCCGTCCTGCGGCTTCACCGGATCGGGGTTGGTGACGCCGCCGCCGCCGTAGCGGGCCGCGTCGGTGTTGAGGACCTCCAGCCAGGCGGGGACGTCGTCGGCGACGCGGAGGCGGTAGTCGTGGCGGACCACGGGGGAGAAGTTGCTGACCGCCAGCAGCGGGGTGCCGTCCCCGTCGTAGCGCAGGAAGGCGAAGACGTTGTCGTCGGCGGAGTGGCAGGCCACCCAGCGGAACCCGGCGGGGTCGGTGTCCCGCTGCCACAGGGCCGGGGTGTGGCGGTAGAGGACGTTGAGGTCGCGGACCAGGTCACGCACGCCCCGGTGGTCCGGCTCGGCGCTGTAGGCCGGGTCGAGCAGCCACCAGTCGGGGCCGTGCGCCTCGGACCACTCGCCGCCCTGGGCGAACTCCTGCCCCATGAAGAGGAGTTGCTTGCCGGGGTGGGCCCACATGAAGCCCAGGTAGGCGCGGTGGTTGGCGCGTCGTTGCCACCAGTCGCCGGGCATCTTGGAGACGAGGGCCTGCTTGCCGTGCACGACCTCGTCGTGGGAGATCGGCAGGACGTAGTTCTCGCTGTAGGCGTACACCATCGAGAAGGTCATCTCGTGGTGGTGGTACTTGCACCGCCGCTGTCGGTCGGCCGGGTCACCCCGCCCCACGCGGTCGACTCCTCCGCGATCGTCACCACGCCCGGCACCCGCCGGTACACGGTCGCGTTCATCTCTTGCAGGAACGCCATCGCGGCCAGGTCCTCCCGGCCGCCGTGGCTGTTGGCCTCCCACTGTCCGGACTCGCGCGAGTAGTCGAGGTACAGCATCGAGGCGACCGCGTCCACGCGCAGCCCGTCGATGTGGAACTCCTCGCACCAGTACACCGCGTTGGCGACCAGGCGCAGGGACCCAGTCCATGATCACGCCGATGCCGGCCCGGTGCAGGGAATCGACGAAGTACCGGAAGTCGTCGGGCGTGCCCAGCCGTGAGGTGGGCGCGTAGAAACCGGTGACCTGATAGCCCCAGGAGCCGCCGAAGGGGTGCTCGGCGACCGGCATCAGCTCGACGTGCGTGAACCCGAGGTCCTTGACGTACGGCGGCAGCTGCTCGGCGAGCTCACGGTAGGTCAGCCCCTGCCGCCAGGACGGCAGGTGCACCTCGTACACCGAGAACGGCGCCTCGTGCACGGGCGTGTCGCCGCGGTGGGCCAGCCACTCCTCGTCGCCCCACGCGTAGTGGGAGGCCGTCACGATCGACGCGGTGTCCGGCGGCACCTCCGTCCGGCGCGCCATCGGGTCCGCCTTGAGGAACCGCTCGCCGTACCGGGAGGTGATCTCGAACTTGTACTTCGTGCCCTCGCCGACCCCCGGCAGGAACAGCTCCCACACCCCGGACGCGCCCAGCGAGCGCATCGGGAACGCCGTCCCGTCCCAGCAGGTGAAGTCCGCCGCCACGCGCACGCCCTGGGCGTTCGGCGCCCACACAGTGAACCGGGTGCCGCTCACACCCTGGTGGGTCATCGGCTCCGCCCCTAGCGCCTTCCACAACTGCTCGTGGCGCCCCTCCCGGATCAGGTGCAGATCGAGCTCACCGAGCGCCGGCAGAAAACGGTACGGATCGTGCGTGGCGTGCTCGTCGCCGCCGTACACCACCACCAGCGAGTACTCCGGGACCGCGTCGAGGGGGAGTACGGCGGAGAACAGGCCCTCGCCCTCCGAGGTGAGCGGCGTGCGCTCGCCGTCGATCACGACGCTCACGGCGTCCGCGAAGGGGCGCAGGGCGCGGAAGGCGATCCCGTCCGGCACCGGATGCGCGCCCAGCAGGGCGTGCGGATCGTGGTGGGCACCCGACAGCAGGCGCGCACGGTCGCCGGCGTCCAGGGCGGGGGCCGTCGGCGGGACGGGGCCCGCCGACTCGGTCAGCGACGTGTCGCGCAGTGCCATCGGGGTCAGCCTCCTCTGACGGCGAGACGCTCGATCGCCGCCATGGGTACGGGAAGCCAGGCGGGACGGTGCCGGGCCTCGTAGAGAACCTCGTACACGGCCCGGTCCGTCTCGTAGGCACGGAGCAGGGCGTGCTTCTTGCGCGGGTCCCAACCCGCTCGCAGGGCGTAGCCGGCGCAGTAGGCCTCACGGCAACGGCGCGCCCACTCGGGCCGCCAGGGGCGGCGCTGCCGGGCGGCGTAGTCGAAGGAGCGCAGCATGCCGGCGATGTCGCGCACGGGGGAGTGGACGCTGCGCCGCTCGGCCAGCGGACGGGACGGCTCGCCCTCGAAGTCGATGACGAACCACTCCCGCCCCGCCCGCAGTACCTGCCCAAGGTGCAGGTCGCCGTGGATGCGCTGGGCGGGCGGACCGGAGTCACAGGCGACGAGGGCGGCGAAGGCGGTCCGCAGACCCGGCACGAACGGTCGCAGGGCGGGCACGGCGAGCGCGGCCGCCTCCAGGCGCTCGGTCATCGCCGTCGCCATCGCCCCGCCCCCGCCGGGATCACCGCCGGGGAAGGCCGCGGCCAGCGCGAGGTGCACGTCCGCGGTGGCCCGCCCCAGCTCGTGCGCCTCCGCCGTGAAGTCCGCACCGCGCGACAGCGCGTGCAGGGCCAGCGTCCAGCCGTCGGAGGCGTCGGGCAGGAACGGCTGGAGCACGCCGAGCGTCGCCTCCTGCGGCTGCGTCGTGCGGAACCAGGCCACCGGCGCGGGCACCCGCCCGCAGCCCTGCCCGGCCAGCGCGACCGGCACCTCCAGGTCGGGGTTGATGCCCGGCTGGATGCGCCGGAAGACCTTCAGGATCAACGCGTCGCCGTACACCAGCGAGGTGTTGGACTGCTCGGCGTCCAGCAGCCGCGGCGCGAGTCCGGAGGGCAGCGGCACGGCCGGGTCCGAGTGGAAGTGCAGGGGACCCAACGCGCCGGGGTGCCGCAGCCGCTCCAGGAGCAGATGCGCCGAACGGGGGTCCAGGAGCGCGTCGTAGACCGTGAGACCGGCGAACGGGCCGCTGTCGGCCCGCCCGATCAGGGCCCGGCCCAGGCGCGGCGACAGATGCTCCTGGACTCCGATGAGCAGCTGGTAGCAGTCGCCGCCGGGCGTGGCGGTGCCGCCGCCCGGTGTGGGGACCGGCGCGTGGTCCGCCTGCACCAGAAGATGCAGACAGCCCGGATACAGCTCGGTCATGGACAGCAGACGCAGGTCCGTGACCGGTCGGTCCTTGCCGGCGAACCAGCGCTGCCGCGGCAGCCACTCGCGCAGCAACTCCCCGAGCGACGCCATCGGCTGGGCGATGCCGGTACTGCTCGGGGCGAGAGATGCGGTCTTCGGCATGGTGACGCGTCCTTTCCTCGGCGCACGCTCAGTGGCGGCGGCCGATGCGGGATGCGACTCGGGCGAGCCGGAACCAGTAGAAGCCGTGTCCTGCGAGGGTGAGCAGGTACGGCAGTTCGCCGATCGCGGGGAAGCGCACCCCGCCGAACAGCTCGACCGGGTGGCGTCCGTCGAACCTGCGCAGGTCCAGCTCGGTGGGCTGGGCGAACCGGGAGAAGTTGTTCACGCACAGCACCAGGTCGTCCTCGTACTCGCGCAGGAAGGCGAGGACCGCGGGGTTGGAGGAGGGGAGCTCCGTGAAGGTCCCCAGCCCGAAGGCGGGGTTCTGCTTGCGGATCTCGATCATGCGGCGGGTCCAGTGCAGCAGCGACGAGGGCGAGGACATCGACGCCTCGACGTTGGTGACCTGGTACCCGTGGACCGGATCCATGATCGTCGGCAGGTAGAGCCGGCCGGGGTCGGCCGCGGAGAACCCGGCGTTGCGGTCGGGGGTCCACTGCATCGGCGTACGCACGCCGTCGCGGTCGCCGAGCCAGATGTTGTCGCCCATGCCGATCTCGTCGCCGTAGTACAGGATCGGCGAGCCCGGGAGGGA
>NZ_JOJE01000017.1 GCF_000720255.1 Streptomyces griseus subsp. griseus
ACTTCAAGAGCCCCATCGACTACGAACACGACTACTGGGCCAGCTTCACCGAGGAACTGGCTGTATAGGAAGGTCTCCACAGTTCGAGGGGATTGACAGTACGGCTGGAGTCGTCCGTGCGTGGACTGTGCGGGGGTGTGCTCGTGCAACTGCCTCGGTATGCCGGGCAACTCACCTGTCTGGCAAGCGAGTTGATCCTGGCGCAAATCGAACGCGTCGAGTATCCGCTCCAGTGTGGGCAGGCCGCCTTCGGCACGGTGCGGAACGGGTGAGTCGGCGGTGCGGGAGCGGAGCCGGAGCAGGCGGCGCGACATCTCGCCGGAGCCGTCCGCGATGCGGGCGGACAGATCGCCGTTCGTGTCGCCCACGCCCAGCGTGCGGCGGATCCAGCGCCGGTCGTCCAGCGATGTCGCGGCCGCGTAGCCGTACGGCTCGGCGTGCGTGACGGCGTCCTGAAGGCACTCGGCCCACAACGGGCAGGAGGCGCACAGGTCCCGCGCGGTGCGCAGCAGAACGAGGTGCTGGCGGCGCTGCTCGGGTGAGGTGCCCGGGATGTCGGTCGGCGTCTCCAGCAGCGGGTGCTGAAAGACGTCCGGGCGGCGCTGGCAGGGCAGAGCGGCTTCGGGTATGTGTGCCCCCCGTACCGACCCGCGCGCAGGGCGCGCGGGCAGCGCCGTATGGCTGGCCATACGCATGTGTGTCGTCCCCCGTGGTGATCCGTGATCGGTGGGGACTCTAAAACGATCCGTCAACCCCGTGCAACGCATCTGCAAAGCATGTGCCGATCTGGCACAGTGGCGAGACCAAACGTTCACACGGGCCTCAACTGTCCACCGCATCACTTGCCTTGCGCGGACGAAGGCGGCCAAACGCCCGGCGCGTACGGGCTGTCACCACCTTGGCGCTCTTTCCGCGCACTGCCAGCACCCCGATCACACCCACGAATCCGATCGGTACGCCGGCCTCCGGCAGGAACATACCGATGCCGGACGCGATGACGAGGATCACATCCGCGAGGAGCACGGTGACTCCCCGCCGACCCGGGTGCTCCTTCACCATCCAGGCGCCCAGCAGGGCCATACCGGCGAGCGCCCAGTAGCCGAGGGCGGCCTGGCCGGTCATGGCAGCGTTCGTGGTTTCGCTCATCCGGGCCGAGTCGCCGACTGCGGAGAAGTATCCGGTGAAGGCGATGGTGAGGATGCTCAGCCCGATCGCCAGCAGCAGTTGGGTGCGGCGGCGGAGGAGCCAGAGGACGGCGCCGAGGAGCAGCACGGCGCAGACCGCGACGAAGCTGGAGCCGCTCTGGGAAGCGAGGGTGACCACGGTGTAGAGCGCTGCCACGCCGAAGACGATGCGGGGGAGGAGGCGGACGGCCCAGGCGTCGCTCGTGTCCTGGCGGAGGAAGCGGCGGAGGAGGGGGAGTGGCGGGCCGCCGGAGGTGGGTGATTTCGGCCGGCGGGTGGGGCGGGACTGAGGGCGGGGGGTGCGCGCGGTGCGGTTCACGGGCGGGGTCACACTCCCAACCCTGTGTCACGTGACTGCTCGGGGGCCGGAGGGGCCTGCGGGGGAGTCGCCGGGGTGGCGCTCTTGTCCTGGGTGGCGACCGACACCGCCTGCGGGGTGACCCCGGGCAGGAAGTCGTGGGTCGGGGCGACCGCGGCGACGGTCTTCGCCGGGAGCGGCTGGGGCACGACGGGCCCCACCTTGGCGTTCACGGTGACGCCGGGGAGGTATTGGCCATGGGTGCTGACAGCCGGAGCGGGAGTCGGCGTCTGTGCTGCCGGGGACTCCTGTGACCGGCCGCGGAGGGAGGCGGCCCACTGCTGGTCCTCGACGCTGGGCAGCGTCACCTCGTGGTCCGGGCGCAGGGTCTTGATCTCTTCGATGAGACTCTCCGCCTCCGCGGCACGGGCGGGGCCGTCCATGACGGCCACGCGGGCGCAGACCTCCAGGACCGCGGCGCGTTGGGCCTCGGGGGTGGGGAGCGCCTTCAGTTGCTCCAGGTCGAGGTGGCCCGCCTTGGTCAGCGGCGTGTACTTGGTGTCGTTCTCGTCGTACGAGAAGGTGTGGACCTGCGCGCGGACCGCCTGGGAGGCCAGCAACTCCTGTGTCTCCGGGGCGAGATCCGCGTACTTCTGCGCCGGCGCCGGGTACATGAACTGGATGATGTCGAGCTTGCCGTCCTGACGGAGCTGCCGGGACTCCGTCTGGTAGGCGACGGTTCCCGGGTTGAGCTCGGCCATGAAGAAGAGGGCTTCGTTCTCCGTCTTCGCGGCGTACTTCTCGGAGAGGGTGCCCCAGGCTTCGTAGGCGAGGGCCAGACCCGCCTTCTCGTCCAGCTCCAGTGCGTCTTGCAACTCCGTGTCCCAGAGGTGGAGTTCGCCCAACGCCTTTCCACCGGGAGTGCCCTCCAGGTAGCGCAGGGTGTTCGGCGTGATCGAGTTCTGTGCCTCGGTGTACGCAGCCGCCATGTGCATGCTGTACAGCGCTTCTCCGGGCTCCATGTTGATCTGCGGGTGGTCCTCCAATCGGTAGGACCAGAAGGTCGACCTGGTGTCGGGCGTAGGCAGATCCACGTCCTGATCGGCGGCGAACTCCCTGAGACGTTTGTGGAGCTGCTCTCTGTATTCCTTGTCCGGGAGGTGTGCGATGCCCTTACGCAGCCGACTCGCGATCCGCAGGGCTTCGGCCTCGGTCAGTGAGGCCTCACCGACCTGCTGTCGCTCACGGGCGTCGTCGAGGACACGGTCCGGGAGGTGTACCTGGATCACTCGGCCTCCGGCGGATAGCAAGTTACCTTGATCATCGGGCGTCGGAGCTCACCCGGCTCCGGGGCGGGTCCCAGACCGACGGTGAGTACGGTGATGTGTCCCTCAGGGCCGTCCTCGCGCCAGACCGCCATGCGATAGGGGCTCATGTTCTCCAGGCGGAGGTCGCGAGGCATCAGCCAGTGCCGGTCGTGGGGCGGTTCAGGAAAGGCAGGGTCGTCCCAGGCGCCGGCGTAGGCGGGTTCACCGACCACGGCCCGCGCAGCCGCCACATACGCGGCCCATGTCTCAGCCGCCTGCTCGAGGACCTCGTCGTTCTCGTGGGCGTCGTCCGCCGCCATTTGCCAGCTCGTCCAGCTGAGCTGCTTGATCGGGGCCCATCCACCGGAGCGGACAGGGAAGAGCGTGATGCTCTGGCCCGTGACCGTGGACACGGTCAGAACCCGCTCCGCCGAAGTCGGCCTCCAGCCGAACAGCGCGCACCAGTCGTCCAGCGCCTGGCCGGGGTTGGGCGGGCCCGCCCAGACCGCGGGCCAGTCCACGTGCTCGAGTGCCTTGAGCTCCTCGGCCAGCTGCTCGGGGCTGCGCCCGATCCTCAGGGTCGTCATGGCTTGTCACCTTCCTCGCGTTCCGCACGGCTCCGGTTCATCCGTGCCGCGCCTGCCGTCGGGCCTCCGCGTGGGCGGGGTCGTGGCAGGCGAGTTCGATCCTTGCATTGGCCGGCACCGGACCACGTCGTGCCGTCGCGCCCAGCGTCATCCGTAGCTCGAGGACCGGCGCCTGCGGCACCTGGAACCGCCACACCGCGACGCGGTACGGATCCTGGTACGCCTCACGCCATCGGGCGTCCGGCCACGCCCCGAGGCCCGGCAGTTCAGGGAAGCCGGGCGTGTCCCAGGCGCCGTTCCAGCTCGGGGTTCCCAGCAAGCCGCGCAGGGCGGTCAGGCCGGCGGTCCAGCGGGCCTGTGCACGTTCCGTGACGAGGGCGTTCTCGTGCAGGTCCCGGGCCCGGGCCGACCACACCGTGTGGGCGACCCGGGTCACCGGACGGCCGGGGGCCTCCGAGACGAGGTGCAGGCGGCCGCCGACGGCCGTACGGACCCGCAGTCCGCCCTCGAACCACAGCGGCCGCCAGCCGAAGCCCGCGCACCAGTGCGTGCGTTTGCCCGCGTCCTCCGGGACCCCCGCCCACACCGTGGGCCAGTCCACCCCGATGAGCCGCTCCAGTTCCGCGACCAGCTGGTCGGGGGTGCGGTCGGCGGTCACGGCGGGCATGGGAGGGCTCCTCGGGGTTCTCGGGGCGGAAGCGGCTGGGCACGGGCGCTAGACGCGGCCGCTGGGGCCACGGGGGTCGCGTGGTGTCCGGGGCGGGGCCTGGGACGCCGGCGGCTCAGGGGTCCGGGGGCGGGGGGCCTGCGGTTGCGGCGCGGGGGCTGGAACCGGTGCCGGTGCCGGTGCCGGTGCTGGGCGGGGCTCAGCCGTGGGCGTGGGCGTGGTCGTTGGCTGTGGAGCCTGCTTCCCGCTGGAACTGCTGACACGGCGGCCTCGGCTGCGGGGCGGTGCCGGGGTCTCCGCCTCCTTGCCCTCCTGCTCGGGGAACTCCCTTTCGTAGTTCTTCCGGGTCATCTGGGCAGACTGATAGGCCGTTTGTCGCTGCTCGCGCTTGGACTGGCCGATCCAGCCCTTCTCCTGCATCTTGCCTCGGTACTTGCCGTTGAAGATGACCTTGTCCGCCGCCCGGGCGCCGCCGCCCACCACGCGGCCCGCTCCCTTGGCGGTGGTGCCCGCGATGCGGCCGCTGGTGCGAGCGGTGGACGCGGCGAGACCAGGTGCCATGGCGGTGGCCTTGTTGGCCATGTCTCCCACCCCGAGGGCGTCGTCCGCACCAGCGACCTGCGGGCTGAACTTCCCGGACAGCAGGTTCTTCAGCAGCATGATCACGGCGACCGTGACCAGCAGGAGCATCAGCAACTGCATGCCCAAGGGGATCTGCAGGGGCAGGATCAGCTGGTAGAAGAGCAGCAGGATCGTGAGGATCACACCGAATCCGGCGCGCAGGACGAAGCTGTGCACAAAGGTCTGCCACCAGCCCCTGAGCAGTTTCTGCTGGGTCGGGTGGATCGAGATGATCGCCACCAGGGGCAGGAGGATCACCATGATGAGGGTGACCGCGTGCCACAGCAGTGTCAGGGCACTGAGCACGATCACCATCAGGCCGACGATCAGGGACGCGACCAGTGCGTAGACGCCGATGCTGATGCGGTTGGCGGGCTTGTGGCCGGCCCACTGCTCGTAGACGCGGGCGCTCTCGTTCTTGGCGATGTAGTTGCGCAGTTCCCCGTACCGGTTCTCCTTGTACTTGATGACGTTTCTTTCTTCTTCCACTTCCTCCTTCGACCAGTCCTTGTAGTAGTCGAAGTTCGTCACTGACTGGACGACCACCTGCTTGACCCGAAGGTCGGTGCAGCGCTTGCCCGTTCCGAAATCGCAGTCGTCAGTGCCCTTGTACTCCATCCGGTTCTTGCCCGGATCGCCGAACTGGCCAATGGCCCACGGGCGGAACGCAAGGGTGTCGTACATGGCGCAGCTGGATATCCGCATGCCGCGCTGCGGTGCGTTGTCGGGCAGGTCGCAGGGTGGGTTGACCCCGTTCACCGCGCTGTCCAGCACGGCTTCGGTCAGCGCGGCATTCCCCTGGGCGATCCCCGAGTCGGCCGTCTCGACCACCGCCACGTAGTTCCCGTTGACCAGGAACGCCGATACCGCGATCACCACGAAGGCGGCCCAGCCGACACCCGACCAGACCTCGCGCATGTCTCCCTTGCGCCATTTCCCGAACACCCAGAGACCGGTGAGCAGGATCATGGTGGGCACGGCGAGCTTGAAGACACCGTTGTTCAGGCGGTCGACGACGCTGTCGTCACCCGAGACCGTGCCGTCGTAGAGGGCGGCCAGCGGGCTGGGGTTGGAGGAGATCTCCTTGATGCTGATCGCCGCACGGCTCATGATCTTGCTCATGTCGAGGATGGCCTGGGCGATGCTGTTGTAGATCTCGTTCTGGAGGCTGCAGTCGTCGCCGTCGGCTGATTCCCCGCGGTCCCCCTCCTTGGCCTGGTTCTGGCTCTGCTGGGTCGAGGCCCAGTTGAGACCCCGCATGGCGTCAAGTTCGTACAGCGTGTAGCCCGAAGGGGCGCCCGGCATTCTGACAGCACCCGACACGAGTTCGCGTTTGCCGTCCCACTGTTTCACCGCGGGAAAGATGTTCTCCGCGGCGGGGCCCGGCATGTCGGCCATCTGGTTGATGCTGTCGGAGGTCCAGTCACAGGTGTCGAAGAGGGCTTTCGCCGGCTGTGGAGCGGAGAACGACAGCGCGATCACTCCGAGCACCAGGAACAGCATGGCCCGTGCGGCGACACCGGTGCGTATCAGTGTCTCGCGCAGGGAGCGCCTTGTCCGGGGCCGTGCCGGACGGCCGGAGCGCGGCCGGATACGGGTCAGCATGAGAAGCCCTTCGGGACCGGTCAGCGGTTGTAGTAGTCGGTCAGAACGCATCCGTCGACCTGCGCGGGCTCCTGCTTGAAACCGCTGGGGATCGCGTGCTCGGAATCGCAGTACAGGGTCACGAGGCCGGATGCCTTGAGTTCCTGGATGGTCTGGGCGTCGCCCGGATCCACCGCGAAATCCTTGCCGATCAGGATTTGCCTGTAGTTCTTCTCCTTCATGGAGGTCTGGAACTTCTTCATGTCCGACACCACGAGCAGCGTGTTGGTGTCGTGGTACTTGTCCCTGCAGGCGGCCCGTTCCTTGATCCCCCAGCTGGGGTCCTTGGGCATGCTCTCGTCGCCCCAGGCGGGATCCCTGTCCGCCAGGCTGCTGTCGTCGTACTCGGCGCCCGTCGTGAGATCCAGGCAGGACGCGTACTCGTTGAGGAAGTACGCGATGGACGCCATGTCCGAGGCCTCGGGAAGGCCCGGGCTCGCCGCCTGGCTGCTGCCCCCCTTGTCGGTCCCGGTCCCGGTCCTGCCGTCGCCGTCGCTGTTGCCGTCGGCGCTGTCGTCACCGCCGCCGCACGCCGTCATCGACGCCGACATGAGGAGGAGGGCGCCGATGGTGACCGCTCGCCTGATTCGCATGGTTTCTCGCCTTACTCGGGGACGTAGTTGGTCAGTACGCAGCCGTCCGCGAGGCCCGGCTCCTTCTCGTATCCGCTCGGCGCCGAGAAGTCCGCGTCGCAGGTCAAGAACCGCAGACCGGACTGCTGCAGGCTTCGCACCGCTTCGTCGCCGACCGGGACGACCGCGAAGTCCGCGCCGACCAGGAACTCGTCGCCGTTCGTCTTGGCGGCGGTCTGGAACTTCTTCATGTCCGTGACGGTGAGCAGCGCGATCGGGTGGCCGGACCGGTCCGTGCAGACGCCCCGCTCCTTGATGGCCCAGGACGCGTCCGCGGCCTCTTGCGCGCCCCAGGCGCTGTCCTGACCATGGTCGGCGTCGTAGTCGTCGCCCGTCGCGAGGTCCTGGCACGAGGTGTACTCATTCAGGTAGCTCGCGATGGACGCCATGTCCGACGCCTTGGGGAGGCCGCCCACTCCGGCCTGCCCGGTGTCGCCGGCCGAGGCCACGGCACCGCCGGCCCCCGCGTTGCCGTCATCGCTCCCACACGCGCCCACCGCCGACAACGCGACGAGGGCGGCGCCGATCGCGAGCGCTCGTTTGATTCGCATGAAGTCCGTCCTTGTGCTGATGGGGGGTGGCGTCACACGGCCTGGGCCGCGTGGGCGTGTGCCGGCTCCTGCGCGGTCGCCGCGTCCTCCTCCGCCTCCTGCAGGAAGGTCCAGTGCCAGACGTTCAGCGGCGGATTGACCCCCTGTCGCGCGGGGCGGGTCGTGCCGTTGGTGTCCGTGGCGGCGAGGATCTCCTTGAAGACCAGGTCGACGGCGACCGTGCCGACGCGCTTGTCCGCGTCGCGCTGGAGGCAGACACCCGTGCGCAGTTCCTGCAGGGCCGCGATGACCTTCGGGTCGTTCTCCGGGCGGCCCAGCAGGGGGGCCACCAGGGATGCCTCCTGCGCCGACTTCTGCTTGAAGGCGAAGACCGTGTGGATCTGGTTGGCGCCGCCGCTGCGGGCCTCGGAGTCCTCGATCTGGACCAGGTCGATGGCCTGCTGGGTGATCAGGACGGTGACGGCGAGGTAGGAACGGCCCTGCTTCAGTGCGCGGCGCATCAGGTCGCGGCCGGATTCGGTCGCCGTGACGACGTACGCCTCGTCGACGAAGAGTGCCTTCGGGCGAAGACCGATCTCGCCGGTCACCGGGTTCTTCTCGTAACCGACGTCGAGCATCTGGCTGCCCAGCTCCACGACCGCCATCAGGGCCGTCGCCGCGAGGCGTTCCGCCGGGTTCCAGTTGCGCGGGTCGGAGGCCGCCGGGGACTGGAAACCGCGCAGGGTGATGACCGTACGGCGCTTGCGCATGCTGGAGAGGGGCTGCGGGCGTTCGGCGAAGGACAGCCGGGCGTAGGGGAGCGTGCGCAGCTCGGTGAGGAGCATCTGCGCGAGTTTCAGGTCCTTCATCGCCTCACGGTCACCGGTGGCCACCGCGTGGTCGTACGCCGCCACGACCTCGTCCACGACCTGCCACAACGTCGGGCGGGAAACGGTCAGTTCGGCGTCGCGGGCCGACAGGCCCTGCTCGACCGCCTGGCGTATCGCGGAGTTGTAGCGGCCGATGACGGTCGCCATGCCCTCGATGACGGGGAGGCGTACGCGCTGGTAGTCCTCGTCGCCGAGGAAGCCGCGGAGCATCGACTCGGCCAGAAGCCGCCCTGCCGGTACGTCTCGGGCGATGACCCAGGGGTCCAGGACGCCTGCCTGGCCCTTGAGGAGGTCGACGACCTCCGTCTCCGCCCAGAACTCGGGGTTCACCGGCTGGAACCGGCTCTGCGGGGTGCCGAGCAGGCCCGCCTCCGCGTCCGCCGCGAAGGCGGGGTCGTTCACCTGGGCGCCGAAGGCCAGGTAGTAGCACATCTGGGCGAAGTCGGTCTTCGGGTCGATGACCAGGCAGCGAACGCCCGACTCCGACTCCTCGTAGAACTTCTGGAGGGCGAGCGAGGACTTGCCACCGCCGGACGCGCCGACGATGGCCAGGCCACCGCCGTCGTTGCGGGCCGGGCCGACGTGGAGCGAGTAGTGGACCGGCATCTTGCCCGCCCAGCCGACCAGGTTGCCGACCCAGCCGAGGCGCTTGCCGGAACGGTGCTCGGGGTTGTCGCCCAGCTCGGTGCCCGCGGTGGGCAGTCCCGCGCCGAGCTGCTCGACCTCCTGCAACCTCAGGTAGGGCGCGATGGGCAGCTTCGGGGCGTCGCCGGGGAGCTGGGACTGGAGCAGGCGCCACTGCTGACGGGTCGGTCGCAGCAGGGTGACCTTCAAGTCCTGCTTGAACTGCATCTCCAGGACGCGGCGGCGGCGCTCCAGCTCCTTGACGTCCGGCGCGGAGATCGTGAAGCGGATCTGCGCCTCCATGCCCGGCATCTTGTGCTCCTCGATGTCGTCGACGAGCTCCTGGGCGCGGGTGACCTGGCTGGCCAGTTTGGTGTCCGGGCTTCGGCCCGAGTTGGCCATGTCGTTCATCTCGTCGACGAGGTTGCCGCGGATCTTGTCGGCGCGGTCCTTGAACTTCAGGTACGGGATGAGCGTGAACCGCATGTCGATCTCGACCGGGAAGTCCACGTGCTGGGCGGCGTAGCGCGCCCACGCGGTCGACTGGCGGAAGCGGGTCTCGGCGGGCCAGTTGGCGGCGACCAGGGTGGTGGTGTAGCTGGTCTGCTGCTCGCCCGTCACCTCGTCGTACTGGTGCAGCACGATGTGGGTCTTGCGGTTCTCGCCGGAGAAGTCGACGACCAGGTCGAACTGGTTGGGTCCCCAGGCGCGCGAGCCGAGCACCGGCTCGGGCGGGACGGGGAGGTCGCCGTGGAGCGGCTTGCGGATCAGCCAGACCAGCTCCTCGCGGGTGAGCGGCGTGCCCTTGAGGCCCTCCAGGCTCTCGTGGACCTCGACCGCGACCTGCGTCCACTCGGCGAGGACGTGCGGGGAGAGGTACTCGTCGGTGACACCGGTCGCGGTGGCGGCGGCCTGGTCGGCCGCGCCGCGCACGCCCTGGAGGAGTCCGGGCTCGTCATACGGCTCGTCGTCCTGGGACACGACGCCGGTGCCGCCGCTGGTCCGCTTCAGCGAGCCCAGCTTCACCAGCAGGATGTTGCGCTCCCGCTTGGCGCCGATGCGCTCCTGGTACTCGGCCTTGCGCAGGTTGTACGCCTTGTAGTTGTCGGTCGGGTCCCAGGCGACCGCGTTCAGCTCCTCCGCCCAGGTCAGCGCGGTGATCGGCTGGTAGACCTTGCGGTAGTGGCACTCGACGTTGCGGTCACCGCGCGCGAGGTTGAGCAGGCCGCGGGCCGGGCCCTCGGCCATCGCCTGGAGTTCGCCGGCGTTCAGGTACTCGTCGATGGCGTTGGGCAGGACCAGGCCCGTCCAGACCGAGTCACCGTGCACGAAGATCGTGTCGTCGGCGTAACGGTAGGGGAGGCGGAGGTCCTCACGACGGGCGGAGGCGGCCGAGGAGCCGGACGGCTTGGAGCGGGAGGCGGACGAACTCTTGCCGCCGCCCTGGCCGTTCTTCTTGCTCGACGAGGCGGCCATGATCATGGCGACCACGAAGAAGGCGGCCGCCCCGCCCAGAAGGATCATCATGAACATGGGGAGTCATCCTGCGGTAGTTGGCGTGCAGTGGTCAGCGGTAGGCGGAGAAGGCGCTGCCTCGCTCGGCGGCGGCCCGGCGCGCGGCGTCGTAGCGGGCCTGCCAGCGCGGTGAACCGGGGGTGAAGAGGATGACCTGCCAGTGCAGTTCCTCGGGTTCCTGGTCCGCGGAGAGGCCTTGCAGGCGCTTGGGCTGGAACCACCAGTCCGTCCACACGACCAGCTGCTGGCTCAGGGTGAGCGCGGAAGGCAGGGGCCGGCCCCAGACGAAGTAGACGGCGAACGGCGGCCCGAAGTAGAGGACCGACGTCCACATCGACATGCCCAGGAAGGGGAGGAACGCCGACACCGTGAACAGAGTGACGAGCCAGAGCAGCCCGAAGCCGAAGGCGGCACCCAGCGCGGGCAGCAGCAGGCCCGGCAGCGGAATGTTGCCCCAGTTCCAGATCCGCTTGGGGCGGTTGACCAGGTCGGTGTGGTCGTACGCGACCAGCGGCTCAGGTGCCTCCTGGCTCATCTCTGCCAACTCCCCTGTCTCGGACAGCTACTGACAACCGGTCGGGCAGGGCCCGGACGGTCGGTCAGTTGCCGCCGCCGATCTGACTGCCGAGGCCGATCAGCACTCCGGCGAGGCCGCCGGCGCCACCGATGATCAGGGCGGCGAGCGCGATCATGCCGAAGCCCTGGAAGGCCTCGCGCATGCCGTCTCCGCGCTTCATCGACAGGAGCATGCGGATGCCGAGGATGAGCAGGGCGATGACGGCGACCATGGTGCCCGCGTTGCGCAGGATGTCCTCGATCTCGCCGAACATGTCGTTCAGGGTCGTACCGGCGGCCAGGTACATGGTGTTTCCTCTCGGGTGGTGGAGCGGTGGTAGGCGGTGGGGGCCGTGCGCGGCGGTCCGGTCAGGATTTGCCGGGCTGCTTGCCCCTGGACGACTGGGTGGTCGTGGAGGCCGAGGGCGAGGCCGAGGGCGAGGGGGCTCCGGAAGCGGTGGCCGAAGGCGAGGCCGTTCCCGCCGACGGAGCGCTGCCGGTGTCGCTGTCGGCCCGGCCGCCCTCCGCGTCGATCACACCGCCCCGGATGTCCTTGATGAACCAGCCCTGGGCCGTGTTCACCATCGTCATCCGGTACGAGCGGCGCACGGTGACGCCCCTTGTGTCCTTCCAGTCGACGGCCACGCGTACCTGTACGGACTGTTCGGCGCTGTAGGCGTACGGTTTGGTGTCCTGCACGCTTGCCGGGACGAGTGCGACGACAGTACCGACCTGCGGGTTCGTCAGGTGCCCGGCCAGGCCGGTGGTGGCCGTCAGGCTCGCGTCGGATGTGATGAAGCGGGCCATGGCGGTGGTGTCGGAGGCGCCCCAGGCCTCGAAGTAGCCCGGCAGCACCTTCTGCTGGAGCTGCGTGGACAGGGCGTCGTCCACGACCTCGTCGCCCTGGTCGACCTCGGGCACGTCGGCGGAGGCCGGCATCGGCATCTGGCCGACGTCGCCGGCGACGCGCATGCCCTCGCCTGTCTTGAGGTCCTTCACGTACACCGGGACGGTCAGCGTGGTGAGAGTGCCGTCGGCGCTGCGGACCTGGACCCCGATGTAGCGGCCGTGGTCCCCGTACTCCGGAAGCTTCTCGGCGGTGCCGTCCCAGGTGGCGGAGACGGCCCTGCCGACGCCTTCCCCACTCCAGCCGCAGTTGGGGTCGACACCGGCGGAGATGTAGCGGGCGAGGTTCGTCCGACGGGTGGACGAGGTGTTCGGGGAGAACGTCATGCACAGCTGTGCGTACTGCTCCGCGAAGGCGGCCGCCTGCTCGGTCGGGAACTCGGTGAGGCGGTACCTGGCGGCGTCCGCCGTGTCCAGCCCGGCGGTGGTCTTCCCGGACGACTTGCCGACCACCAGCCCCATCACGCCGCACGAGCCCAGGGCGAGCACACAGGTGGTGATCAGGAGCGTGGCGCGGAGCGCTACGTGCGTACGGCGTCCGCCACCGGAGATACGGCCACCGGGCTTGGGTACGTCGAATTCGCGGGCGGGGACGGGCTGGGAGGTGCCGACGGCCGGTGTGGTGGTCCGGGGGGCGGTGGAGTGGGCGGCCGGGGCGGTGGCCGTCGTGGGCCGCGGCGAGCCCGTCGGGGCGTTCGCGGCAGGTGCCTGGGGCGTGGGCCGGGACGTCACGGCGGGCGCGGGCGCGGTACCGGCCGTCGCCGTACCGCCCCTCTTGCGCTGCTGCTTCTCCGCCTTCTTCTGCTCGTATGCCGCCTTGCGCGCCGCCCGCTCCCGCTCGCGCTTCTCCTTCTTCGACTCGTCCTGGGGACGCGTCTCACGCGGTGGCAGCGACGGTACGGCGGCCTGGCCGGCCCGGGGCGTGTTGCGCACCCAGGCGGCGGCGACCTGTGCGCGGGCCGCGTCGGAGGGAAGTTGCTGGGGCAGGGGCTGGGGCTGGGGGTTGGCAGCATGCGGGGCGGGGGCCTGCCGGCCCTGCCCCTGGGCCTGCCACGTCTGCTGCTGTGGCTGCTGGGGAGGACCGAAGGACCCGGGCTGCCCGGAAGGCTGGCCTCCGCCGACCGCGCCAGCAGGGCTGTTGTGGTCTGTCATCGAGTCGGTTACTCCAGCGAGTCGGTTCCCCGTCCGCCTGGGCGGGTCACGACCGCACCGCACGACGGGCCCTGGCCCAGCCAGGTGCGCAGGCAGTGTGACAAAGACCTGTCACCGGACCGGTGCCGCTTTCCTCGCCGGGAGACGCGAAATTCCCCAGGGGGCGCCCTTGGGGAATTGCACCGGGAAAAGTGTCAGGGACGCGCCGGGAAGGTGCCCTGCCCCACTGACCCGCCGTGGGCCCACAATGCGCTGGGCGTGTCTGCCCGACGTGCCCGGTACCGCTACCCGGTGCCCCCCTTGGACCCGGCGAAGGACGAGAGTTGACCGACGACAACGGGCACCCGCAGCAGCCCGACCCGCGTACCTGGGGCATTCCCCAGCAGGCCCCGCCGGTCCAGCAGGCCCCTGTCCCCGCGGCCGTACCGGCCCCCCAGGCGCCGCAAGCTCCCCAGGCCTCGCAAGTGCCGCAGACTCTCCAGGCCTCGCAAGTGCCGCAGACTCTCCAGGCCCCGCAGGTCTTCCAGGCCGACCACGCCTGGATCGACGGGTACGAGCCCGGAAACCCGTGGCAGGCCCGCCTGTGCGTGGAGACGCCGCACGGAACCTTCGCCTATCCCCTCACGCCGAACACGATCCCCGAACTTCTCGAGCAGATGGTCCTGGTCGCTCAGGAGCAGCAGGGTCTTCCGGTCGGTTTCGACGAGGCCACCGAGCCGCTGCCGGCGGACGGCGACGACGAGGAGCAGCAGGGGCCCGCCTCCGGCCTCCACGGCGGCCGTGCCGCACGCATGACCGGCTGGGCCGTCGTCCACGACCTGTGGGAGCGCGAGGACCCGACGGCGCGCATCGTGATGGGCGCGATCGTGGTGGTGTTGCTGCTGCTCGGTATCTTCCTGACCTGATCGCGACCTGATCGCGACCTGATCGTCCGACCGAGAGGGGGCCCATGCCGACGGAGACGACGGGCCGGAAGCCGCAGGACCTCGCCGGCGAGCTGACCGTGCCGCGCGGAGTGCACGGGGCTTCGGCGTGGCCGGGTCCGCCGGTCGTGCGTGGCCCGAGCTGGGGAACGCCGACTATCCACTGGCGGCCCGCCCACCCGGGAGCGGCCGTGGCACTCACGCTGCCGTCCCCGGCCCCCGAGCAGCAGTCCGCAGGAGTGGAACGATGAGCGCTACCACCGAAGCCACCGCCGGGGAGCCGGAGTTCTACTTCGCCGACGTGTACGTCTTCGTCTCCGACTACCTCGCCCAGATGATCCGCCGCCGCATCAACGGCACATCGGCCACCTGGTGCCCCACATGGTGGGAGCACCCCGAGGCCGGCGCCCGCCTGTCCGCGCTGTGGCTGGCCTGGGAGCACCTGCGCCAGGATCCGGCGCTCGGCATGTCGACCTGGTGGCTCCACCACGCCGATCCCCATCTGCGGGTCCTGATGGACGCGGACACGGGTCCCTTCGCGGCATGCTCGCCGCGCGACGGGCACACGGCGTATCCCTTCGACCCTCTGCCGGTGGACGCGCGGCCGGAGTGATCGGCGTGCGGCGTGGGAGAGGATGGTGCGGTGAACCGTCAGCAGAAGAAGGAGCGCCAGGAGCGTCAGGAACGCGTCCAGGCCGCCTACGACGCAAGCGCCGACGTCTACACCGCGACGCTCGACGCGCCGCCCCATCCGCACATCGCTCTCGGCCTGGCCGTCGGGGAGGAGAGGTTGAGTGCCATGGAGGCGGTGGTGAGCATGCAGGCGTACGCGCGGTCGCTCGGAGCCGACGGCGTACTGGGCGTCTCGATCTGCGCGGTTCCCACGCTGCACGTGCATGCTCATGGCCGTTACGTCGCCTACGGCACGGCCGTGAAGTGGGCCGCCGTCGAGGAATGACCTGGGACGCCCTGCGGGGAACCCTTTCCTTCCTCTGATCTCCCGACACCCTCCCGCGCTTTCCTCGACGGGAAATGCCCCGACTCCTCGCCACCCCCTCCCCCTACCGTGTCCCGGTCACCCGCCGTACCGGCTCAGCACAAGGGAGGCGCGGGAACGTGGAACCGTCTGCGGAGAACAAGCGCACAGGCCTGTTGGCCCTGGGCGTGCTCGGTTTTCTCCTGATCGCCGTGCTCACCGTGTTCACCGTCTTCGACACGGACGACGGGGGCGACGGCGACGAGGCCGGCGGCTCCACGGCGCCCACCGCCACCTCGGAGCAGAGCGGTACCGGCTCGGGCGGGCAAGGAGCCTCAGGCGACGGCGACGCGTCGCGGGGCACCGCGGTCGCCCCCATCGTCTCGGTCTCCGAAGCCGCCAAGGCCCATGCCGTGATGGCGCGGTACATGGCCGGACTCACTACGTACGACCACGCGAGCAACGCCGCGAGCTGGAGCGCCCCCCTGCTCCGGCTCACCATGGGCGACGCCCGGATGAAGGCCGCGACATCGCTGCCGACCGGTAAGGAGTGGGCGACCTGCAAGGCCGAGCGGTGCTCCTCCAAGGGGAAAGCCGTCGTGGCGCGCGACGCCGTGGTCTCGGACGACGTGGTGCGTGACAGCGGCCGGTCGATCTCCAGCGTGGTCGAGGTGACGGCCACGCACACCGCGGACGGGCAGACCACCACCGAGTCCAACCAGTGGCTGGTGACGGTCAAGGAGACCAGCGGCGAATGGGTCGTCTCCGGATTCGACGTCTTCGGTCTCGGTGACGTGGGCGCGTCCGACGACTCGGGGGTGTGAGTCGCCATGGTTGCACCGGCGGTACTGGCTGCCGCCAGCAAGGCGGCGAAGGTCGCCAAGGCGGCCAAGGCGGCCAAGGCGGCGGCCCAGGGCGGGAGCGGCCAGGGCGGTGACAAGAACAAGAACAACAAATGGATGTGGATAGCCGGTGGCGTCGGCTGCCTGCCGATCGCCGGGATCGGCACCCTCGTCCTGGTCCTTCTGGGAGGCCTCATCGGGGGCGTGGGCGCCGGCGCCGCCGCGGCTTCCTGCGACGACTACGCCGACAACGCCGACGCCGGCAACACCGGTGACGCGGCGGCCACCAATCCGATCATGCCGGCCGGCAAGATGTACATGCCGAGCGGGACCGCGCGCAACGAGATACCGCCGAAGATGATCCTCGCCGCGATGCGCGCCGCCGCCCGCTACGACGGCCTCGACTGGACGCTCATCGCCGGGCAGATGTACCAGGAGACCAAGTACGGCCAGGACAAGTCGGCCGCGCCCGGAGGCAAGAACTCCCTCGGCTACATGGGCATCCTGCAGTTCGGCAAGCCGGCCTGGACGGACTACGGCGCCGACGGCAACGGCGACGGCGAGAAGGACCTGTACAACATCGACGACGCCGCCTGGGCCGCCGCCAACTTCCTGCACGCCAAGAAGGCCGAGACCGCCCCCTTCAAGGCGCTTCAGACCTATTCCGGCTCCACTGCCTCCAACACGATCTACCCGCGTGTCGTCCTCACCCAGGCCGCCCGCTACCGCGGGACGCTCACCGGGGACCAGGCCCTCGTCAAACGCTGGTACGCCCACCTGAAGGAGACCATCGAGAAGAACCCCGACTTCCCCACCCTCGGGCAGCAGTCGGACATCCCCGAGCCGGTCGGCAACAACGCCCAGCCCGGTTCGGCTCTCAGCATCTCCGCGACCCCGGCCCGTTCCTGGTCGACGCCCCCGCTGGATGCCGGCAACGGTGACGACACCACCACCGCGATGTCCCTGGCCGCGTACAGCGCCGACGCGACGACCGTGTCCTTCCCCCTGGCCAAGAAGCCCACCACCGGCAAGGACTGGCAGTGGCCGATGAAGCAGGGCACCTACACGATCGGCACCCCTTACCACCAGAACGGGCGCATGTGGAGCCTCGGATACCACACCGGCCTCGACCTGGTGGCTTCCAGCGGCACCCCGATCTACGCCCCGGCCGACGGCAAGGTCGTCCACGCGGGCCCCGGTGGCTCGTACGGGAACATGACCAAGATCCAGCACGCGGGCGGTGTCGTCACGCTCTACGCCCACCAGACCTCGATCAAGGTGTCCGTCGGCCAGACGGTCGAGCGCGGTCAGCAGATCGGCACGGTCGGGGCGACCGGCAACGTCACCGGGCCGCACCTGCACTGGGAAGTTCTGGTCCCCGGCGTCGACAACCCGTTCGTGGGCGGCCAGGACCAGGGCCCGGGCATGGTCGACCCGCAGGAGTGGATGAAGGGCAAGGTCACCGCCAACCCCGACTACGGCACCGTGCCGGGATCCGACGAGAGCAGCAGGGACGCGCAGTACGCCGACTGTGCCAAGGACAACGGCGGGGCACCGGTGTCGCCCGACGGCGCAGGAGCCTCCGGCGTCATCCCCGACTCCGACGACCCCATCATCCGCGCCGTCCTCGGCTGGGCCCAGCGCGGCATCGGAGTCCCGTACGTGTTCGGTGCTCCCCGGCTGCAGGGCGAGAACCCGACCAGCTTCGACTGCTCGAGCTTCACGCAGTGGGCGTACTACATGGCCAGCGGCGGGAAGATCGACATTGGCACGACGACCTACACGCAGGAGCCCTACCTCAAGAAGTACGAGGTGTCGCTGTCCGAGGCACAGCCCGGCGACGTCATCTTCTTCCGGCCGGAGGGCAACGGGCACTCGGGTCACGTCGGCCTGGTGTGGGACCCCAAGGGCCACAAGATCATTCACGCCCCGCGCCCGGGCCAGTCGGTCAAGTTCAGTACCTGGGACGTCCAGGACGAGATCACCGGCGTCTACCGCGTCCCGATCCCCAAGGGAACGGACCCGGTCGAGGGCGACGGAACGGACAGCGAAAAGGGAGCATGAACCAACCGATGAAGCGTCATCTTCTCCATGTCACAGGGGCGTTGTTGTCTCTTGGGCTGGTCGCGGGCTGTGGCGGAAGCGATGACGCCGGGAAGGCCGGCCCGACCGGGAGGGCGACGCCCGGGGGGTCACCGTCCGCTGCCGAGCCGAAGGGCCCCGCCTACCGGGGCGCGGCGCTGCCCGGTATGGCTCGTGAACCCGCGTGGAGCCTGAGCGCCGACAACCGCACGGGATGCCCCGGCGATCCCGTCGAGCGGGCCACGAGCAAGGTCATCGGGGACGACTCCCAGACGTGTGTGCTCGGCGACGCCGTCGTCCTCACCGAGGACCTGACGGAGTACCCCGACAACACGGGCGGCACACCGCAGGAGTACCGCTTCCGGGCACGCCTCCTCGACGCGGCCACGGGCGAGGAACGCAAGTCGATCGACGTGAAGATCCCCGCCGAGGGATGGTCGAGCGACCGCGACCTCGTGCCCGCCGAGTTCATCACCGTCGGCCGGTGGAAGGACGGCACGCCGGCCCTTCTGGTCGTCGACGGCGAGGCGATCGCGGCGAGCGGCCTGAAGAAGGAATCGGTCAGGACCACGTACACCATGTACGCCCCCTCCGGCGAGAAGCTGGGCAGCTCGTCCTACGACGGCGAGGACCACACCGATCTCACCGCCGAGGCCGGTCACGTGCTTCTGAAGGAGGGGAGCGATCGCGGTTCCTACGCTCCTCTCGGCGGCGGGGCCACCGTTCAGGTCCTGGACAGGTGGGAGGACCAGGCCCCGATCGGTCCGGGCTTCGGTTATCGCGTGGTGACGTCCTTCGCCGAGTTCGACGTGAGCGGTGAACGGCTCAAGGTCAGTGACCGGCTCACCGGCAAGGAGCTGTGGAGCACCGAGGACATCGCCCTGCCCGCCTCGGTCGCGGCGCAGACGCCGGACGGCGACCGGCCGGCAGCCACCCTCTACCCTCTCGCCGGGGACAAGGGCCTGCTCGCCTGGGGCCTGAAGGACGACACCTACGACGCACTCCTCACGGTGGTCGACCTCAGGACCGGCCGCACTCTCGTGGAAGGCCCCAGGACCGACCTCGACCCCAATGACGCGCACGAGGCGGTCGTCGCCGTGTCCCCGGACGGCAAGGGCGTCGTCACCCAGTTCGGCGGGGGCGCCGTCGCCTGGAACCCCGAGACGGGCGACGAATTGTGGCGGCAGGAGGAGGACGAGCAGGACATCGAGCCGGTGGGTCTGCCGAGCGCCGACGTCCTGTACGCCTCGGTGAGCGGCATGGGGCTCTCAGCGCTCGACATGCGGTCCAAGAAGGTCCTCGCCTCCGGCCTCGACCCCAGCACGCCCTTGAACCAGGACGTCGACGCCCTGCAGTGCACGTCCGATGGCCACAGTGTGCTGGCGACCAGTGAGGGCGTGTTCGTCTTCGCTCCGGAAGAAGCCTGACCGAACCCCCAGTCGGCTCAGAAAGTCCAGAAAGGACGGACCCGCGGGTGACCGCAGAACAGAAGAGGAAGCCCCGCGCCGAGGACGACTGGACGTTCGAGATCGCCATCGTCGTCGCGATCGTCCTGTTGTGCGGGGCCGGTGCCTGGCTGGCCGCCAAGGTGGGGGCCGGCTTCGCGGACGCGCCCGCGCCGCCCTCCGATCCGCTGTCGTTCCTCGTGGCGGTGGTGAAGGGGGACTACAGCTGGCCGGGGTCGGCGGCCAGTGCCGTCGCCGCCGGGGAGGCTCTCGTGCTCGGGATCCTCGGGCTCGCGGTATACCGGGTGCGGCAGCGCCTCCGGAACAAGCCGAAGGTGGACGGGGCCGCGCAGCATCTCGCGAAGGGTGAGGAGCTCGGGAAGCTCACCATGAAGGGTGCGGCGGCCACCGCCGAGCGGCTCGGGGTGCGGGCGTCCACGCCCGGTGTGTTCATCGGGCGGTCCGTCAGGGGCAGGCAGCCGCTGTTCGGGTCGTACGAGGACATGCACGTCGACATCTGGGGGCCGAGGACGGGCAAGACGACCCGGCGGGCGATCCCGGCCATTCTCGACGGGCCCGGGGCCGTCCTGGTCACCTCCAACAAGCGGGACATCGTCGACGCGACGCGCGGGCCGCGGTCCGCGCGCGGCCCGGTGTGGGTGTTCGACCCGCAGCAGGTCGCCGCGGAGGTGCCCAGCTGGTGGTGGAACCCGCTGTCGTACGTCACCGACGTGGCGAAGGCGCGGAAGATGGCCGACCACTTCGCCTCGGGCTCGCGGGACGCGGGCGCCTCGACCGACGCCTTCTTCGACCCGGCCGGACAGGACCTGCTGGCCAATCTGCTGCTCGCCGCGGCCGGCGCCAAGGCGCCGGTCACCCAGATCTACACCTGGCTGTCCAACCCCAAGGACGACACCCCGGAGCGGATCCTGCGCGGCGCCGGGCACACCATGGCCGCCGACGGTCTCGCCGGTGTCATCAACGCGCCGGAGAAGCAGCGCAGCGGTATCTACGGTGTCGCCCAGCAGATGGCGTCCTGCCTGATCAACCCCGAGGTCAACCGCTGGGTGACCCCGCCCGCCGACCCGCACGCCCCCGAGTTCGACCCGCACGCGTTCGTCCGCACCGGCGGCACGCTGTACTCGCTGTCGCGGGAGGGCCGGGACAGCGCCGGTCCGCTGGTCACCGCGCTCACCGTCGCGGTCGTGGAGGCGGCGGAGGAGTACGCCACCACCCAGCGCGGCGGGCGCCTCCCGCTGCCCCTGGTTGGCGTCCTCGACGAGGCCGCCAACGTCTGCCGCTGGCGCTCCCTGCCCGACCTGTACTCCCACTACGGCTCCCGCGGCATCATCCTGATGACGATCCTGCAGTCCTGGGCGCAGGGCATCGAGGTGTGGGGCGAGCGCGGCATGGAGAAGCTGTGGTCGGCCGCGAACGTCCGCGTCTACGGCGGTGGCGTCTCCGACACCCGTTTCCTGGGCGATCTGAGCGAGCTGGCGGGCGAGGTCGAGCTGCGGGAGTTCCAGACGAGCCGGGAGTCGGAGTTCGGCGGCTGGTCCGGCAACCGCACGGTCAGCGAGTCCACCCGGCGCGAGAGGGTGCTCCAGGTGTCGGACCTCGGCGCGATGCCCCCGGGGCGGGCCCTGGTCCTCGCCTCCGGCACCAAGCCGGTGCTGGTCGAGACGATCCCGTGGTGGGAGGGGCCGTACGCCGGTGAGGTGCAGGCGTCGCTGAAGAAGTACGACCCGGGGGCGCGTTGAGGTCCTGGCCGTACCACTTGCCCGTCCTCGTGTGAACCGTCCGGGCGCCGGTCTTCCCTCGCTCTCCCCGGTGTCTCCCCAGGGTCTGCACGCGTCGAGCGGAGTGTGATGTTGCCATCTCGTTAAGTGGTATGGCTTGACGCCGCTGGTCGCCGCCGCGTTGTCTTTTCAGACAACTGGGTCGGAGTCTCGCACCCATGTCCGGAACGTACCTGTGAAGTGAGCCCCCGCATGCGTCGTATCGCCATATCCGTGGCAGCGTCCACGTTGATCCTCTCGCTTGCCGGCTGCGGCATGCTGAACGCGACGGGGGACAGCGCAGACGCCAGCCCGACCAAGGGCAACGACATCACGGTGGGCGTGCTGATGCCGGAGAAGACGAACACGCGGTACGAGGAGTTCGACTACCCCATCATCAAGAGGAAGGTCGCCGCCCTCACCCAGAACCAGGGCAGGACGGTCTACGCGAACGCCGGCTCCAAGGTGCAGACCCAGGTGAGCCAGATGCAGAAGATGATCGACGACAAGGTCGACGTCATCCTGCTCGACGCCGTCGACTCGCACAAGATCGCGGACATGGTGCAGAAGGCCAAGGACGCGGGCATTCCCGTCATCGCCTACGACCGGCTCGCCGAAGGCCCGATCGACGCGTACGTCTCCTTCGACAACGAGCTCGTCGGCGAGGTGCAGGGCCGTTCCCTGCTCGAGGCACTGGGCACCGCCGACGCCTCCGACAAGATCGTCATGGTGAACGGCTCGCCCACCGACCCCAACGCGGGGCAGTTCAAGCAGGGCGCGCTCTCCGAGCTCAACGGCAAGGTGACCATCGCCGAGTCGTTCGACACCGCGGACTGGGACCCGGAACTCGCCGAGTCCAACATGACCAAGGCGATCGACAAGCTCGGCAAGGGCGACATCGCCGCCGTCTACTCCGCCAACGACGCCATGGCCGGCGGCATCATCAAGGCCTTCGAGAAGGCGGGCGTGAGCGAACTGCCCCCGATCACCGGCCAGGACGCGGAGCTGTCGGCGGTGCAGCGGATCGTCAGCGGCGAGCAGTACATGAGCGTCTACAAGCCCTACCCCGGTGAGGCCGAGGCCGCCGCGGAGATGGCCGTCGCCAAGATCCAGGGCAAGGACATCCAGTTCGACGCCCTCACCCGCGACAAGGTCGACAGCCCCACCCAGAAGGACATCCCCGCGCAGCTGGTCTCCGTGGTCGCCCTGACGAAGAGCAACATCAAGACCACCGTGGTCGCGGACGGCATCTACAAGGTGTCCGACATCTGCACGCCGAAGTACAAGGCGGCCTGTGCGTCGATCGGCCTGAAGTAGGCCCCGGGAGCCAGGTACCCCAGCAGGGCGCCAGGGGGCACGCCGGTGTGACACCGGCGTGCCCCCTGTCGTCGTCTCCGCGCCGTCCGCGTTGTCGTCCGAGCGGTGCTCCGGGTTCCGGGTTCCGGGGTGCGGTCCGCGGGTAGCGTCCCTCTCCATCAGCATGGTGGGAGGTGGCGGACGGAGGCCGGGAGGAAGCGGTGGACATCGGGACTTCTCGCCGCTCGTCGCCGGAGGAGCCGTGTTGCGGAGCAGGTCCGTGCCGCGCATAGTTGCGCTGCGGAAGAGGCGGAAACCGGGGGTGGGACGGTCGATGGCCGGGCACGGGACGGAAGGGCATCCCCACGGTGCTGACCGACTGTGCGAGGCCGGGGAGCGGGTGTACTCCCGGGCGGTACGGCGGGGCAGGGTGCCGCGGCACGACGCCGACGCGGTGCCGTGCCTGCTGGAACTCGCCATGCTCCACCCGGACCCCGACGACATGGACTGGCTGGTGCCGACCTCCCCGCAGGAGGTCATGACCCGGCTGCTGCGCGCGGTGCACGACGAGGTCAGCGCCAGCCAGCGGCGGGTGGGTTCGGCGGTGGAGGCCGTGGAGCGCTACTCCGGTCTGGGCGTCCACCCTCCGGCGGCCGGCGCCTGGGAGGGCACCGCGATCCGGGTCCTGGACGGACTGACCCGCATCCAGGCGGCGATGGACGAGGCGACCCAGGCGTGCACCACGGAGGTGCTGACGGTGCAGCCCGGCGGGATCCGCCGCGAGCACGAGCTCTCCGAGGGGCTGCACCGGGCGCTCGCGCTGCGCGGCCGGGGCGTGCGGATGCGCGACCTCTACAACCACGTGGCCCGGCACGGCCAGGGCCTGCTCAACTACCTGGAGCTGATGGGGGACGCGGTGGAGGCCCGTACCCTCGACGAGGTCATCGACCGGCTCATCCTCTTCGACCGCACGGTGGCCTTCATCCCCGCCAACGCCGAGCACACGATGGCGCTGGAGCTGCGCCATCCGGCCCTGATCGCCTATCTGGTGACGGTCTTCGAGCGTCTGTGGCGTCTCGCGGTCCCCTTGACGGCACCCCTTCCGGCCACCGGCATCGAGGGCATCTCCCACCGCGAACAGTCCATCGCCGCCCTGCTCGCGGAGGGGCACCAGGACGCGGTCATCGCCGAGCGCCTCGGCATCAGCGTCCGCACCTGCCGGGCCCACATCGCCCGGCTCTCCGAGACCCTCGGCGCCGCCAGCCGCACCCAGTTGGGCGTGCGCATCGCCCAGGTCGGCCTGGACGGCCCGCACCGGGTGGGCGACCCGGTGCCGGTCAGCCTTCCCGCTCCAGAATCCCCGAGCGGGCGATGAGGAACCCGAGCTGGGCCCGGCTCTCGCTGCCCAGGGTGGCCGCCAGTTTGGCGATGTGGACCCGGGCGGTACGGACGTTCATGCCGAGGCGTTCGGCGATGACGGTGTCCGTGTGGCCCTCGACCAGCAGGGCGGCGATGGCCCGCTGACGGGGTGTGACACCGTCCAGGGTGGGCTGCTGGACGGCCTCCGGGTGCATGGGCGTGGCCAGGCGCCACAGGCGCTCGAAGGTGGTGACGAAGTAGTCGACCAGCGCCGGGTGCCGGACCTCCAGGGCGAGCGTACGGTCCTTGTTCGCCGGGATGAAGGCCACGGTCCGGTCGATGACCAGCAGCCGATCGGTGATCTCGTCGAGGCTGCGCGCCTCCACGTCGCCGCTCAGCCACTCGTAGCGGGCCAGCACGGTGGGGGAGTGGCGCATCGTGTGCTGGTAGAGCGTGCGGATACGGCCGCCGCGGTCGAGGAGGGCCTGGTCGCGGGCCATGGCGTCGGTGAGGATCGCCGCGGGTTTGCCGACGTAGCTGATGTGGGGCTGGATGGCGAGGAGTTCCCGGGAGGCGTCGGCCATCGTCTGCGTGATGGCCAGGTTGATCGGGCCGCGGCCGCTGAGGAGGTTGATCGCGGGCGTGCCCCCGGCCGGGGCGCGGCCGCCGCCGAGCCGCAACAGGGGCTCGAACGCGTCGACGAGCTGTGCCTCACGCCGCCGCTCCCGGGCGATCCGGTCCTCGGAGGTCCGCAGGTGCCGGTGGAGGGCGACGGCGGGCGCGAGGGGCTCCAGCCGGCCCGGGTCGTCCACGGCAGGGTGCAGCAGGCCGAAGGCGAGCAGACAGGGCGCCTCGTGCGCTTCCTCGACGGGGATCCGCCCCTGCCGCAGCGCCCGCTCGTACAACCGGCTCCCGGCACCGCACAACTCCTCCACCCCGTGCGCCACATGCCCGCCACCCGCCTGACTCCCCGGCTCACGCACGCCTGCGGTGCTCTGGTGGGCTGGGGGCTGGTTTCCCGGCTGGTGTGTGGCGGTGGTGCCCTCGTCGGCTGCCGCCCCGCTGGCTGGTTTCCCGGCTGGTGTGTGGCGGTGGTGCCCTCGTCGGCTGCCGCCCCGCTGGGGCGTTGTCGCGCCGCCTGGTTCGTCCTCGGCCCCGCTTCCCGGCTCGGGCACCGCCCCGCTCGCCGGCCCGCCCACGGGCCCCGCGCGGCGCCCCCCGTCGTCCTGGCTGTCCGTCACCTCAGTGGCCCCGGTCCAGCATTCCCGACTGCGCTATGAGGAAGCCGAGTTGGGCCCGGCTGCCGCTGCCCAGGGCCGACGCCAGCTTGGCTATGTGGGCGCGGCAGGTGCGTACGTTCATGCCCAGTCGTCGTGCGATGGCCTCGTCGACATGCCCCTCGATGAGCAGTTTGGCTATCGAGCGCTGCACACCGGTGATGCCCTCGGGGGTGGACTCGTAGGGGACCTCCTCCAGGAGCGGGGTGGCCCGTTGCCAGAGCTGCTCGAAGACCTTGATGAGGTACTGGACGAGTCCGGGGTGCCGCAGCTCCAGTGCCACCTGCCGGTCGTCCTGGGCGGGGATGAAGGCGACCGTGGTGTCGCAGATGATGAGCCGCTCGATCAGCTCCTCCAGCGTCCGTATCTCGACCTTGGCGCCCGCCATGCCGTCCATGTAGGCGAAGGTGCTCTGACTGTGCCGGACGGTGTGCTGGTAGAGGGTGCGCATGGAGATGCCGCGCTCGATGAGGGGTTTGCTGCGCTTCAGTGCCTGGCTGAGGATGTGCTCGGGGCGGCTGCCGCCGGGCTGCACGGTCAGGACCTCGCTGCGGGCCTCGGCGATCGCCCCGTCCAGCGCCGCGTGGATCCGGTCGATACCCTCCAGCACGGTGATCGCGTGCGTGGTGGCCGGTTTCTGGGCGCTGATGGCGAGGAAGGGCTCGAAGGTGTCCGTGAGGTCCACGCTGAGCCGGCGGCGGTCCTGGATCTCCCGTTCCAGGGGCTGCAACTGCTGGGCGAGCGCGATGGACGGTGGAACCGGACGCAGCCAGTTCGCGTCATCCGGGTCCGGGTGGAGCAGTGCGAATTCGAGCAGACAGGGAGCGGGCTCTACCTCGGCGCGGGAGATGCGCCCGGAGCCCAGAGCACTGGCGTAGAGACGCGTTCCTTCGGCACACAACTCGGTGATGCCGTGAGGATGTGTCGTCTTTGTACTCTTCGATGGCAAATCTCCACCCCCCAGGGTCCTGAACGTGCAGGAACATGATGCATCTCTTGTGTGGCATTGACGTGCCTGAATGAGCCATCGTCTTGTTTCGCGGGGGAGAGGAAGCCATCAAGTGAGGACGAAGCCGACCATGAATAAGAGAATGCTTCGCTCGGTGCTTGCCACTGCCGTCGTTGCTCTGGCGCTGGCCTTCGGTGGGGCCGGTTCTCTCGACGTCGGCTGGCTGACCCCTTCCGACGCGGCGAGCACGTCGGCACACACTGACGGCACGCAGGAAGACGTCGGCTGGGTGATCAAGGCTCAGGATGTCGGCTGGGTGGCGCCGGCGGGCAAGAGCGCATGACCACCCCACCCGACGACCGCTCGTTCCGTCGCGAGATGGCGACCGCCTATCGCTCCGGCTGGCACTTCATCGACCTTGTCACCGCCATCCCCCACAGTGGTGACTCGTTGATGGTGACGGTGTTCGGAGAACCGGTGGTCGTCACCCGGGACGAGGACGGTGACCTTCGGGCGTACCGCTGTCTGCGACGGCCTCGGGGGGCGCCGCAGCCCGTCCGGTGCGCCATCCGGTACGGAATGATCTTCGTGAACCTCGACCAGCGCGACCACCAGCTCGTGGAGCCGGCCCCCCAAGCCGCCCCCAGTGCCATCTCAGCCACCCCCCGCAGTGCCTGACGCGATTCCCCCGTCGTAACAGATCGCTCAGGTACTTCCCCCCCGCAGCGGCGTCACCGTGACCTGAACACGGTGACGCCGCTGCAGTTTTCGGGGCATGTCCGGCCATATGTGCGACCGCGGACCCGACTGGCTGAAAATCATCTTGGCTGGACGAGGTCAGCCCCGCCCCATCGCCCGCGTCAACTCGATCTCGATCACGACGCGGGACGGGTTCGGCGCGGGCCGGCGCCCGTAGCGCTCCTCGTAGCGCCGCTCCGCCTCCGTGACCCGGTCCGGCTCGCCGTGGACGAGGGCCCGGCCCTCCAGCGTGGCCCAGCGGCGGCCGTCCACCTGGCACACGGCCACCCTGGCGCCCTCGGCGCCCGCGGCCCGGACGAACCCCGCCTTGGCGCTCGCCTTGTTCGTGATCACCCGGGCCAGCCCGGCCTCGGGGTCGTAGGTCACCCCCACCGGGACGACGTGCGGACTGCCGTCCGGGCGCAGGGTCGTCAGCGTGCACAGGTGGCGTTCGCGCCAGAAGGCGAGATACGGCGCGTCGGGTGCACGGGGGTCCTGGGGGTACTCGGCCATGCCCCGGAACTTAGCCGAAGCCGTAGTCTCCAGGGTCTCCCGGACTCCCGTTCGCTGCCTTGAGTGGAATAGACTCAACTTTGCGTATGCTGATGGAGTCACGGCTGACGCAAGGAGGAGACAGGCAACGTGGACGCCGAGCTGACCAACAGGAGCCGGGACGCGATCAACGCGGCCAGCAACCGCGCCGTGTCCGAGGGACACCCCGACCTCACCCCCGCCCACCTGCTGCTCGCGCTGCTGGAGGGCAAGGACAACGAGAACATCATCGACCTGCTGGTCGCCGTCGACGCGGACCAGGCCTCCGTACGGGCGGGCGCCGACCGCGCGCTCGCCGCGCTGCCCAGCGTGACCGGGTCCACCGTCGCGCCCCCGCAGCCCAACCGCGAGCTGCTCACGGTCATCGCCGACGCCCAGGCCAGGGCGAAGGAGCTCGGGGACGAGTACCTCTCCACCGAGCACCTGCTCATCGGCATCGCCGCCAAGGGTGGCGCCGCCGGTGAGGTGCTCTCCCGGCAGGGCGCCGACGCGAAGAAGCTGCTGGCGGCGTTCCAGAAGTCGCGCGGCGGGCGCCGGGTCACCACCGCGGACCCCGAGGGCCAGTACAAGGCCCTGGAGAAGTTCGGCACCGACTTCACCGCCGCCGCCCGCGACGGCAAGCTCGACCCGGTCATCGGCCGGGACCAGGAGATCCGCCGCGTCGTGCAGGTGCTGTCCCGGCGGACGAAGAACAACCCCGTCCTCATCGGTGAGCCCGGCGTCGGCAAGACCGCCGTCGTCGAGGGGCTCGCCCAGCGGATCATCAAGGGCGACGTGCCCGAGTCCCTGAAGGACAAGCGGCTGGTCGCCCTCGACCTGGGCGCGATGGTCGCCGGGGCGAAGTACCGCGGTGAGTTCGAGGAGCGCCTGAAGACCGTCCTCGCGGAGATCAAGGACTCCGACGGGCAGATCATCACCTTCATCGACGAGCTGCACACGGTCGTCGGCGCGGGCGCCGGCGGCGACTCCGCCATGGACGCGGGCAACATGCTCAAGCCCATGCTGGCCCGCGGTGAGCTGCGCATGGTCGGCGCGACCACCCTGGACGAGTACCGCGAGCGCATCGAGAAGGACCCGGCGCTGGAGCGGCGCTTCCAGCAGGTGCTGGTCTCCGAGCCGAGCGTCGAGGACACCATCGCGATCCTGCGCGGCCTCAAGGGCCGCTACGAGGCCCACCACAAGGTCCAGATCGCCGACGCCGCGCTGGTCGCCGCGTCCACCCTCTCCGACCGGTACATCACCTCCCGCTTCCTGCCCGACAAGGCCATCGACCTCGTCGACGAGGCGGCCTCCCGCCTGCGCATGGAGATCGACTCCTCGCCCGTCGAGATCGACGAACTCCAGCGCGCCGTCGACCGGTTGAAGATGGAGGAGCTCGCCCTCGACAAGGAGACCGACCCGGCCTCCCGCGAGCGCCTGGAGAAGCTGCGCCGCGACCTCGCCGACAAGGAGGAGGAGCTGCGCGGCCTCACCGCCCGCTGGGAGAAGGAGAAGCAGTCCCTCAACCGCGTCGGTGAGCTGAAGGAACGCCTCGACGACCTGCGCGGACAGGCCGAACGCGCCCAGCGCGACGGCGACTTCGACACCGCGTCCAAGCTGCTGTACGGCGAGATCCCAGCCCTGGAGCGCGACCTGGAGGCCGCGTCCGAGGCCGAGGAGGCGTTGACATCTTCCGCCTCCGGCGGGGGCGCCAAGGACACCATGGTCAAGGAGGAGGTCGGCTCCGACGACATCGCCGACGTCGTCGCCTCCTGGACCGGCATCCCCGCAGGCCGCCTCCTGGAGGGCGAGACGCAGAAGCTGCTGCGCATGGAGGACGAGCTCGGCAAGCGGCTCATCGGCCAGACCGAGGCCGTACGGGCCGTGAGCGACGCCGTACGGCGCTCCCGTGCCGGGATCGCCGACCCCGACCGCCCCACCGGCTCGTTCCTCTTCCTCGGCCCGACCGGTGTCGGCAAGACCGAACTCGCCAAGGCTCTCGCCGATTTCCTCTTCGACGACGAGCGGGCCATGGTCCGCATCGACATGTCGGAGTACAGCGAGAAGCACAGCGTGGCCCGCCTGGTCGGCGCGCCTCCCGGCTACGTCGGCTACGAGGAGGGCGGCCAGCTGACGGAGGCGGTGCGCAGGCGGCCGTACAGCGTGGTGCTGCTCGACGAGGTGGAGAAGGCGCACCCCGAGGTGTTCGACATCCTCCTCCAGGTGCTCGACGACGGGCGGCTGACGGACGGTCAGGGCCGCACGGTCGACTTCCGCAACACGATCCTGGTCCTCACCTCCAACCTGGGCAGCCAGTACCTGGTCGACCCGGTGTCGACCGAGGCGGAGAAGAAGGAGCAGGTGCTGGAGGTCGTGCGCGCCTCGTTCAAGCCGGAGTTCCTCAACCGGCTCGACGACCTGGTCGTCTTCTCGGCGCTGAACAAGGACGAGCTCGGCAGGATCGCCCGGCTGCAGATCGACCGGCTGGCCAGGCGCCTCGCCGAGCGCCGCCTCACCCTGGAGATCACCGACGCGGCCCTGGCCTGGCTCGCCGACGAGGGCAACGATCCGGCCTACGGCGCCCGCCCGCTGCGCCGCCTCGTCCAGACCGCCATCGGCGACCGCCTCGCCAAGGAGATCCTTTCCGGCGAGGTCAAGGACGGCGACACGGTCCGTGTCGACGCCTTCGGCGACGGCCTGATCGTCGGCCCGGCGACGGGCAAGACGCTGTGACGCCGATCCGGCCTGCCCCACGGCGTTCTGCCACACGCCGTGCGGCAGGCCGGATCATGTCAGCCCAGGGCTGACACGGTCCCTTCGGGGTTGCCACCCCCCTCCCCGGATGGGGGAGGATGGCAGGATCCGTACGAAGGGAAATTCACGGTGACCATCGACCCGTCCTCGATTCCGAACTTCGGGGGCCAGCCCGAGCCGCAGCCCCAAGGGCCGGCGGGCCCCGTCGTCCCGGATCAGGACCTCGTGAAGCAGCTCCTCGACCAGATGGAGCTGAAGTACGTCGTCGACGAGGAGGGCGACCTCGCGGCGCCCTGGGAACAGTTCCGTACGTACTTCATGTTCCGTGGCGAGGACGACCAGGCGGTCTTCTCGGTTCGTACCTTCTACGACCGCCCCCACAAGATCGACGAGAAGCCCCAGCTGCTGGAGTCGATCGACGACTGGAACCGCCGCACCCTGTGGCCCAAGGTCTACACGCACACCCATGACGACGGCACCGTCCGCCTCATCGGCGAGGCGCAGATGCTGATCGGTGCCGGGGTCAACATCGAGTTCTTCGTCTCCTCGACCGTCAGCTGGGTGCGGGCCGCCATCGAGTTCGACAAGTGGCTCGTCGAGCAGCTCGGCCTCGAGCAGGAGGTCAACGACGCGGAGAAGCCCGAGGACGACGAGGAGTAGACCTCGGGATCCGGACGAACCGGAGCTACAACGGCGTGTCCGCCAGGACGACCAGGTACGCGCCGTAGGCGAACGAGAGCCCGGCCAGGGCCGCGACCACCACGGTCGCGTGCCAGGGCCGGGCTCTGGCCGTCCGCACCAGCGCCCGCGCCAGCGGCAGCAGCAGCGGGAACGCGGGCAGCAGGAAGCGCGGCTTGGACTCGAAGAAGCCGGAGCCGCCGAGCGTGATCAGCAGCAGGACGCCGCTGTAGACGACCAGCGGCAGCGGGGCGCGGTCGGCGAGCAGCAGCGCGTACAGCACGACCGCCGCCGCGACGATCACCATCGTCATCGGAAAGACCAGCCGGTCGGCGTGGAGCAGCAGGTGGCGGACGAAGTGCAGCGAGCCGCGGCCGAGGTCGAAGCGCGAGCCCCACAGCCGCTGCACGTCGAAATAGCCGCCGAGCAGGTCGCCCTTGCGGTGGCCGACCCAGAGCACGTACGCGCTCCAGCCGAGCGGGGCGAGCCCCGCGCCCGTCCACAGCCTGTGGGAAACCCGGCCGCGCTCCCGCCACACCTCCAGCGCCGCCGCCACCAGGACCGCCGCCGTGACCGCGACCCCGTTCGGCCGCGTGAGCCCCGCCAGCGCGGCGAGACCGCCCGCCCACACCCAGTTGCGCTTGAGCACAGCGTGCAGCGACCAGGCGGCGAACGCGGTCAGCACCGGCTCCGTGTACGCCATCGACAGCACCACGGAGTGCGGCAGCAGTGCCCAGAGCAGGACCAGCACGGTCGCGACGGCCCGGCCGTGCAGATGGGCGCCGAGGGCGTGGATCCCGCAGGCGGCCACCGCTGCCGCCGCCCAGGACACCAGCAGGCCCGCGGTGCCGCCGTGCAGCGGGCCCAGCTCGGTCACCGCGCGGACCAGTGCGGGGTAGAGCGGGAAGAAGGCCAGGTCGCTGTGGACGATCTCAGGGCCGAAGGTCAGGGTGTGGCCGTAGCCGTGGGCGGCGATGCCCAGGTACCAGAGGGAGTCCCAGGACCGGCCGAGCAGCGCCAGCGGGTGGTGACCCGTGGCCCAGGCGGTCACCGCGAGGACGGCGGCGCCGGTGAGGCGGGCAGCGGCGAAGAGGCCCAGGGCGGTGGTCGCCGTCGCGACGGGGCGGTGCGAGAGGGCTACGGGTGGACGGGTGGTGAGGGTGCTGGCGTGGCTCACACCTTCGCACCTTGCAGGCGCCTCGCGGCGGGCGCGAGCCGGGAGGTCCGTTTGTGTGGACGCCCCTGGGAGGTGTGCCGCCCCAGGCCCCGGCTGGAATCTCCCCGTGCTTCCTCAGTACCGCGGATGCACCAGCGTCGACGCCCCCAGGCCCGGAGGCCGGGACTCGGTCACCTCTCTCACGTCCCCCGCGAGGGTCGGGCGTGTGTCGGGGGACGCCAGGACGAAGCCCGCGTCGTCGCCCGGGGTGGCGTAGGGGGCGGTGTGCAGGCCCGCCGCGCGCATCGTCTTCTCGACCGTCCAGAAGACGCGGGGGTGGGTGGCGAGGGAGCCGGCGTGGACGGTGAGGCGCCCGTCGGGGGCCAGGGCGCGGCGGGCGAGGCCGTAGAACTCCTGGGAGTAGAGCTTGGTGCCGGCCGTCATGGTGGGGTCGGGCAGGTCGGCGACGACCACGTCGTAGGACGCCGTGGGCACCTCGCGCAGATGGCTGAAGGCGTCCCCGGTGGTGACGTGGACGCGGGGATCGTCGTAGGCGTGGTCGTTGAGGACGGACAGGGCCGGGTCGGTGCGGGCCAGCCGGACCACCGCCGGGTCCAGTTCGACGACGTCGACCCGGCGGACCCCGGGACGGCGCAGGATCTCGCGGACGGCGAGGCCGTCCCCGCCGCCGAGGACGAGGACGTGGGCGTGGGGGCCGTCCATCGTGGGGCGGACGAGTGCCTCGTGGTAGCGGCGCTCGTCCCGGCCGTCGACCCGCAGCCGGCCGTCGAGGTAGAGGTCGAGGGGGCGGCCGTGGGTGCCGCCGGTGACGACGAGTTCCTGGACGTCGCTGTGCACGGCCACGCGCACGTCGTCGCCGTACACCGCGTGCCGGGCGGCCCGCTCGAAGTCGTCGACGAGGACGGCGGCCGTGGCGAGGGCGGCGAGCACGGCGATGTTGGTGATCAGCAGGAGACGGCGGGCGCGGCGGGTCAGGTCGCGGCGGAACAGGACCAGGACGAGGGCGCCGCCCGCGACGACATTGACGGTTCCGGTGAGCAGCGAGCTCGTCAACTGGCCCAGGAAGGGGAGTAGAAGGAAGGGGAAGGCCAGGCCGCCGACCAGCGCGCCGACGTAGTCCGCCGCGAACAGGTCGGCCACCGCGCCGCCCGCGTCCTGGCGGCGGATGCGCTGGATCAGCTCCATCAGCAGCGGCACCTCGGCGCCGATGAGCAGGCCGATGGCGAGGGAGAAGGAGACGAGCAGGCAGCGCGGACCGTCCAGCCACAGGCCGCCCCAGTCGCCCGTCCATGCGAACACCGCGTACAGCGCGGGCCCGCTGGAGCCGCCGACGAGCGCGAGCGTCGCCTCGATCGAGCCGAACGCGGCCGCGGCGAGCCGGCGCAGCCGCTTCGCGGCGAGGGAGCCGATGCCCATCGCGAAGACCATGACGGACAGCACGATGGACGTCTGGGTGACCGAGTCGCCCATCAAGTACGAGGCCAGCGCGACCAGTTCGAGTTCGTACACCAGTCCGCAGGCCGCGCAGACGAACACCCCCGCGAGGACCAGGAACCGTCCGGTGTCGGGCCGGACGGGGAGCCGCGCGGGGCCGCGCCAGGACGACTGGGTACTCGGCGGGGCCGGCGCGTGCGGTTCGATCACGACTGCGACGTTACGTCACGGGTGCGGCACGCTTCGTCACCCACATGAGTGGAACTCGGCGCTGAGGGGGGCACCCTGCGTTTGTGCGGGCGTCTTCGGGGCAGCCGCAGACGCCCGTCGGGGCGCGCCGGACGGGCTCACCCGCGGTGCCGGTGCCCGCATCCCCACCCGTGTCCGGGTCGCCACCAATTGCCCGTCCTGCGGGTAGGCGTGCCAGGTGCGCCAGTGCACATGCCCGTCGTGGCGCTGGGCGAGCAGCGCGGTGAAGGCGTGCGGGCTGCCGGGGAAGACGCCGGCGAGACCGTGCGGATGATCGGCGACCAGGGCCAGCAACTCCTGGGCCCGGCCCGCGAAGGAGCCCGGCGAGAGGACCTCGACGCGCGCCGCGAACTCGTACTCCCAGTCGCCCACCCGCTTGGAGACGCCCAGCGGGAGCGGGGTGCTGCTGCCCGCGATGCACGCCACCGTCTCCGAACAACTGCCCCTCTCCTCCTCGAGGAGCACCTGGTGGGACGCGCCGAGCAGCCTCAACTGAAGCTTGGTGTCGTCCATGTCGAGGTCGAGGGTGGCCAGGGCGGGCAGCGGCTCGCGCCCCAGGGCCCAGGCGAGGTCGGCCGCGCGCGTGTCGGTGTAGGACGTGTTCAGAGTCGTGAGCATGCATCGGCTCCACAAGCGCACAAAGATCAGGATGAGGAGGGGGTGTGGGTCCCGCGCACCCCGGTCGACTCGGGAGATCGGCCCCGCTCAGCCCGGTCGGAAGGGCGTCCCGCTGTCCCGCTGGACGACCGAGGGCTGCGTTGGTGAGGGAGAGCGAATCATGAACGGTGACGCCAATACAGCGCTTTTACCCAACTCAGGGGGGTTTCCACCCCTCAGAGGGCTCCCCAGCTCACCTGTTCAATCAAGGCGTACGCCGGGGCGCACCCGGCGAACGCGAACGCGGGGCCCGTGGTCGTGACGGGCCCCGCGATGCGGATGCGTTTCCCCCTTGCCGGAGCTCGGCTGCCCCGTGTCAGCTGCCTCCGCCGCATCCGCCGCCCCCGCCACCGCACGACGACCCGCCGCCTCCGCAGGAGGAGGAGCCGCCGCCACAGGACGAGGAGCCCCCGCCGCAGGAGTGGTGGCCGCCCGAGGACGAGCCGCACGACGCGGCGACGCCTCCCCCGGCGACCCACCAGCTGCTGCTGCTGTCGCTGCTGCCGCTGGAGCTGCTTCCACGGCTCCCGCTGCTGTAGGACCGCCTGGAGCCGCGGTACCGCGTGGCCTGCCGGCCCCTGCGCACGGTGGCCATCACCACCGCCACGACGAGGAGCATGAACACCGCAAGGATGATGCCGAGAACCATGGCGCCACCCTCCTTCCGTTTCCCCCGAAGCGGCCCCCCGTGGGCGCCTCGCGCGTTGCGTGAACGGGGGATGCCCGGCGCGCATCGCGGCCAAAGCAGAGTTGAGCAAGTTCTGAGGCTCCATCAGCGGTGCACCGAGCCGGACCCGGGCCGACCTTGACCGTCGCCCGTTCAACAACGGGCCGCAGACGTAGCACGGTCCGGCCGGTTCCGGTACCCGCGCCCACCGCCCGGTGCCCGACTTGCGGATCCGCGCGGCCGCGCGAACGCTGGAACGTAGGGAGGGACTTGGGGGTGTGAATGCTCGTCTGAACATGAGAAGGAGACGGAACCATGTCTGTTCGAAGCGTGACGTCGGCACGTCTCACGGACGGCCGTCCGCAGCTGTTCGCCGGAAGCGCCCAGGGGATGTACACCACCTGGAAGGTGACCGAGCACCCGGACGCCGCCTGGACCGGCTGGCAGCAGTTCTACTTCGACCACGGCCGCGCGGTGTCGCTCGCCGCGGCCCCGCTCACGGACGAACGGCCCCAGATCTTCGCCGTGTCCGACGGCGGCGAGCTGTGGTCCACCTGGAAGCTGAACACCGACCCGAGCGCCGCCTGGGCCGACTGGACAAAGTTCAACGGTCTTCCGGGATCGGCCCGCAGCGTGGGTGTGGCAACCCTGACCGACGGCCGCCCGCAGATCGTGGTCGGCACCGACAGCGGTGCGGTGTCCTCGTGGAAGGTGAGCACCGACCCCGACGACGCCTGGTCCGACTGGACCTCCTTCGGCGGTCCGCCCGCCTGATCCGGGGACAGGTGATCGACCGGCTGCGGCCAGGACCGCGGCGAGGCGCTCGGCCGGGGGGTTTCCGGCCGGGCGTTGTCCGTCGGCCGGCGCCGGACACGCCCCCCGGACCGGTTGAGGAACTCCGGGTCTTCGGCGCAGGATGACCGGCATGACCTCCAGCGCACGCCCGATCCTCAATCGCCGGCTCGCCGAGTTCGGGACGACGATCTTCGCCGAGATGTCCGCCCTCGCCGTGTCGACCGGGGCGATCAACCTCGGCCAGGGTTTCCCCGACACCGACGGCCCCGAGGAGATCCGCGAGGCCGCCGTGCGCGCCCTGCGCGACGGCCGGGGCAACCAGTACCCGCCGGGCCCCGGCGTCCCCGAGCTGCGCACCGCGGTCGTCGAGCACCAGCGCCGCCGCTACGACCTGTCCTACGACCCCGACACGGAGGTGCTCGTCACGGCCGGCGCCACGGAGGCCATCGCGGCGTCGCTGCTGGCGCTCCTCGAGCCCGGTGACGAGGTCGTCGCCCTTGAGCCGTACTACGACTCGTACGCGGCCTGCATCGCGATGGCGGGCGGGAAGCGGGTGCCGGTGACGCTGCGGCCGTACGGGAGCAGCTTCCGGCTGGACCTGGACGAGCTGCGCGACGCGGTCACCGACCGCACCCGGTTGTTGCTGATCAACACCCCGCACAATCCGACCGGCACGGTCCTCAGCCGCGAGGAGCTGACGGCGATCGCCGAGCTGGCCGTCGAGCGGGACCTGCTCGTGGTGACCGACGAGGTGTACGAGCACCTGGTGTTCGACGGGGCCGAGCACGTCCCGCTCGCGTCGCTGCCGGGCATGCGCGACCGCACGGTGACCATCGGCTCGGCCGGCAAGACGTTCTCGTACACCGGCTGGAAGGTCGGGTGGGTCACGGCGGCGCCGGAGCTGGTGATGGCGGTGCGGTCGGCGAAGCAGTACCTGACGTACGTGTCCGCGGGGCCGTTCCAGTACGCCGTCGCCGAGGCGCTCGCGCTGCCCGACACCTACTTCTCCGCGTTCCGCGAGGACATGCGGGCGAAGCGGGACCTGCTGGCCGCGGGCCTGGCGGAGGCCGGCTTCGGGGTCTTCCGTCCCGCGGGCACGTACTTCATCACCACCGACATCCGCCCCCTCGGCCACGGCGACGGCTTCGCCTTCTGCCGGGCCCTGCCGGAGCGTGCGGGCGTGGTGGCCATCCCCAACGCGGTCTTCTACGACCACCGGGAGGCGGGCGCGCCCTTCGTCCGCTTCGCCTTCTGTAAACGCACCGAGGTGTTGGCGGACGCGGCGGAACGGCTCCGCAAGGCATTCGCGCACTGACCGCTGTCCTGCGGCGCCTGTCCCGGCCATTCCGGCCCTTGCCGCACCACAGGGAGCCCAATTTCCTGTACGTGAAGGGAGGGTCGACCGTGAAGACCATGACCTATTCCGAGTCCCGCGCGCGGTACGCCGAGGTACTCAACTCCGTCACCGACGACCGCGAAGAGGTCGTCATCACCCGGGCCGGACATGAGCCGGTCGTCATCGTCTCCCTCGAGGACTACGAGTCCCTGAAGGAGACGGCGTACCTGCTGCGCAGTCCGGCCAACGCCCGGCGCCTGCTCGCGTCCATCGACGAGCTGGAAAACGGCGGCGGCACCGTGCGCGAGCTGGCGACCGACGAATAAAGGCCGCGAGTTGAAGATCACCTTCTCTTCCCGTGCCTGGGAGGACTACGTGTGGTGGCAGCTTCAGGACCGGAGGATCCTTAAGCGCACCAACACGCTCATCGCGGACATCACCCGGAACGGCAACGAGGGCATCGGCAAACCGGAACCGCTCAAGCACGGATTCCAGGGCTACTGGTCGCGCCGCATCAGCGACGAGCACCGGCTGATCTACAAGGCCACCGAGGACGGCGTCCTGATCGCACAGTGCCGCTACCACTACGAAAGCCCACAGAACTCGGGCTGCCCAGCGGCCGAATGAGTGCGCGAACAGGGAGTCGGCTGGGTCACGGCGGCGCCGGAACTGGTGACAGCCGTGCGGTCGGCGAAGCAGTACCTGACGTACGTCGCCTCGGCGGGGCTGGCCGCGGCGGGCTTCGCGGTCCACCGCCCGGCGGGCACGTACTTCGTCACCACGGACATCCGCTCCCTGGGCCAGACCGACGGCTTCGCCTTCTGCCGCGCGTTGCCCCAGCGCGCTGGGTGGTGGCCATCCCGAACGCCGTGTTCCACGACCACCGGGACGCGGGTGCTGTGACAAGGGTGTGACTGGTGCCGGTTGTACCCGGTGCGTGCAGTTGTGATGATGGGCTGCATGTCTGGACACGGGGGCGGAGCAGACCAGTCACCGCGCAACGACGTTCCCAGGTCGCGGCTGGCGGACTATGCGGAGATGACGATGCCTTCGCATGAGCAGACGGCGTCTTCGCAATCTTCGCAGGTGCACCCTGCACCGGCCGAGCCGCTCGAGCCGGAACCGGCCTCGTCGGCGTCGTCGTCGGCGTCCGAGGATCCCGGAGTCCGGGCGCGCAGGCGCGAGTTCGCCGCGCTGCTGGGGGAGTTCCGCCGTACCCCGGTGCTGGTGCCGCTGGGCGGCGGTCCCGGTCCGGACGCCGAACGCGGCCTGCTGACTGCGGACTTCAACGGTATCCGCTTCATCCTTGCCTTCTCCGACGAGCAGGCGCTGGCGCGTTACGCCGTGGCATGCGGCGAGGCGGGACGTGAGTGGGCGTACCAGACGATCCTCGGCGCACGCCTGCTGGATGTGGCCGTGCCCGCGGCCGGGGTGCCGTGCGGGGTGGCGCTGGACTGCGCGGACGGGGAGAACGGAATGGTCTTCCCGCCGTTGGGCGGGATCGTGCCGGATGAGGTTGCCGTGGACCGTGAGGAGGGCGTGGCATGACGGACGGGGGCGGCAAGGATCTGCAGGCCGCTGGGCTCGGTCTGATCGCCCAGGGCCTGACCGAGGCACTGGGCGAGCTGAAGGAGCTGGGCATGGTCGGCGAGGCCGGGGCCGGGCGCGGCTTCGGGGACATCGCGCTGTCCGGGCTCGAACTCGGCCACGAGGGGCTGACGGCGGAGTACAAGGGGTTCTGCGAGCGCTGGGAGTGGGGCGTGCGGTCGCTGATCAACGCGGGCAACGCGTTCGCCGTCAAGACCGGCCTGTCGGCGGGCACGTACTACGAGACCGAGCAGTACGTGGAGGGCAGCTTCAAGGTCGTCGCCAACGCGGCCGTCGGCAATCCGTACGCCTCCGAGGAGGACGTCGAGAAGATGGGCTGGGGCGACATCGCCACGTCGGGTGCGTACGGCGGTGTCGACTACAGCAAGGAGTCCTTCGACCAGGCCATGGCCACCAGTGCGCAGGGCTGGAAGGACGCCGGCCGGGACGTGATGACCTCGCACACCGTGGGCCCCGTGGGTCTCAATCCCGAGAACCTGCACAGCGCGTTCGGGGTCTCCGATGCCGAGTACGACAAGATGCTGGATGACACCTTCGGCCCCTCGCCCGAAGAGCGCGCGAAAGCCGCCGAACAGCAGCAGGCCGGTGAGGGCTGATGGGCATCTTCGGCGACATCGGCGACGGCCTCAACAAGGGTCTGAGCTACGGCGAACACCTCATCGACGAGGGCAAGAAGAAGCTCGGTGAGGGCGTCGACTACGCCACGAACAAGGTGGGCGAGGGCCTGGACCACGTCGGTCTGCACGACTGGGCCGACGCTGTGGAGGACTGGGGCGACGAGGCCGCCTCCGACCTGGGCGCCACCCCGGGCGAGCAGCAGCTCGGCCAGACCGAGGAAGCCAACGAACTCATCCACGGCAACCCGGACAAGATCCGCGAGAGCGCCAAGCACCTGAAGGACTTCCACGGCGCTTTCGACAAGGTCGGCCAGGGCATGCGGAAGGTCGGCTCATCCGGCTGGAAGGGCGAGGGCGGCGACGCCTTCCGCGAGAAGTTCGGCGTCCACCCCACCAAGTGGGCGCAGGCCGCCGACGCGTGCGACACGGCGGCCGGCGCCCTGGAGTCGTACGCCGACACCGTCAAGTGGGCCCAGGCCCAGGCCAAGGAGGCCGTCGAGCTCTACAAGAAGGGCCGAGGGGCGTCCCAGGACGCGGTCGAGGCGTACAACAGGAAGGTCGACGCCTACAACGCCAAGATCAAGGCAGGCGAGGACCCGGGGCCCAAGCCGGAGCCGTTCCAGGACCCCGGCAAGGCGGACATCAAGGCCGCCGTCGACAAGCTCACCGAGGCCCGCAAGCAGCGCAACACCGCTGCGTCCGACGCGCAGGCCAAGGTCAGGGCGGCCGTCGCGCACGCCCCCGCCGAACCCCCGCCGCTCGACCGCCTCGGCAACGACCTCGTCGACGGCTACCAGGCCGTCAACACCGAACTCACCCACGTCGTCGGCGGCGCCCTCAAGGGCACCGCGGGCCTGCTCAACTTCGCCCGCGGCCTCAACCCCACCGATCCCTACAACCTCACCCACCCGGCCGCCTACCTGCAGAACGTCAGCATGACGCTCTCCGGCCTGGTCTCCACCGCCTCCCACCCCGAACGCGTCGTCCAGGCCGCCGTCGACGGCTTCAAGAAGGACCCCTCCGAGTTTGTCGGCCGCCTCATCCCCGAGCTGATCGGCACGAAGGGGGCGGGGCTGGCGCGGGGCGGGCTGCGGCTCGCATTGAAGGAGGGCGCGGAGGGAGCGGCGTCGCAAGGGTTGCGGAAGACGGCGCGGAACGCGGTGGAGGAAGGGGCGGACGATGTCGGGCGGCGGCAGGGCGAGAAGGTCTGCGCGAAGGACCCCGTCGACGTCGCGACCGGTCGGATGATTCTGCCGCAGACCGATGTGTCTCTTCCTGCCCGGCTACCGCTGGTCGTCAAGCGCCAGTTCGAGTCGTCCTACCGCCTGGGCGGCTGGTTCGGCCCGACGTGGTCCTCGACGTTCGACGAGCGCCTGGAGATCGACGAGGAGGGCGTCGTCTTCGTCGGCGAGGACGGCCTGACGCTGGCGTATCCGCATCCGGCGCCCGGCGTGCCGACGCTGCCCAGCCACGGCCCACGCTGGTCCCTCGACCGGGTGGACGACGGCTACACGCTCACCGACCCGGAGTCGGGGCGAGTACGACACTTCGCCGAGCGGTCCGCCGACGTGGCGGTGCTGGAGCAGATCGACGACCGCAACGGCGGCTGGATCTGCCTGGAGTACGACCCCGAGGGCGCGCCACGGTCGATCACCCACAGCGGCGGCTACCGTCTGCGCGTCTCGACGGCGGGGGGCCGGATCACCGCCCTGTATCTGGCGGGCGCGGCAGCGGACGGAAGCGACCAGGAACTGCTTCGCTACGGCTATACAGACGGCCACCTCACCGAGGTCACCAACTCCTCCGGCCACCCCACCCGCTTCGGCTACGACGACCTGGGCCGCATCACCTCCTGGACCGACACCAACGAAAGCCACTTCACCTACGCCTACGACGACGAGGACCGCTGCACCCACCAGTCGGGCGCCTCGGGCCATCTGCGCTCGACCTTCGCCTACGGGCCTGTTGACCCGCACACCGGCGAGCACGCGACGACCGTCACGGACTCGCGGGGACACACGACCCACTACCTGATCAACAGCTGCTGCCAGGTGGTCGCCGAAACGGATGCCCTCGGCGCGGTCACCCGCTACCAGCGAGACCGCCGGGGCCGTCTGCTGTCCCAGACGGATCCGATGGGGCATACGACGTCGTTCCGCTACGACGAGGCGGGCAACGTGCTGGCCGTGATCCGCCCGGATGGGCGGGAAACACGCGCGGAATACAACGAGCTCGGGCTGCCGGTGAAGCTGGTCAACGTGGACGGCACGGTCATCCGCCAGAGCTTCGACGACTGCGGCAACCGGACCTCGGTGACGGACCCGGTCGGCCGGACCACCCGCTTCACGTACGACGACGCCGGCCATCCCCTCTCCGTGACCGACCCGCTCGGCCACACCACCACCTTCGTCTGCAACAGGGCCGGGATGCCGCTGGCGGTCACCGACCCGCTCGGCGCGGTGACCCTCTATGAACGCGACGCCTTCGGCCGTCCCGTGGCGATCACAGATCCGACCGGTGCCACGGTTCGCCTGGAGTGGACGGTGGAGGGCCGGCTGTCCCGCCGCACGGCACCGGACGGCGCCCGCGAGTCGTGGACATACGACGGCGAGGGCAACTGCACCAGCCACACCAACCCCATGGGGGCTGTCTCCCGCTTCGAGTACACACACTTCGATCGGCTCGCCGCCCGCACCGGCCCGGACGGAGTGCGCCACGAGTTCACCCACGACACCGAGTTGCGCCTGATCAAGGTCACCAACCCGACGGGTCTCAGCTGGAGTTACGAGTACGACGCGGCTGGGCGGATGGTCGCCGAGACCGACTTCGACGGCCGCACCGTGACCTACGCTCATGACGCGGCTGGGCGACTGGCTTCCCGCACCGACGCTCTGGGCCAGACGGTCACGTTCAAGCGCAACGAGCTGGGCCAGGTGCTCCGCAAGGACGCGGACGGCCGGGTCACCGTCTACGGCTACGACTTCACGGACCAGCTGGCACAGGCGACCGGGCCGGACGGCACCACGCTGACGGTACTGCGGGACCGGTTCGGACGGATGCTGGAGGAGGCGGTCGACGGCCGCCGGACGAGGTACGCGTACGACGAGTACGGGCGTCGTTCGGGCCGCACCACTCCGTCCGGTGCGACGACGACCTGGTCGTACGACACCGTCGGGCGCCGTACCGGCCTGGTCGCCTGCGGCCGGACCGTCGACTTCGCCTACGACGAGCTGGGCAGGGAACTGACCCGCCGGATCGGCGAAACACTCACCCTGGAACACGCGTTCGACACCGGGGGCCGCCTGACCAGCCATGCACTGACCGGCGCGGACGGCAGGACAGTGCAGCAGCGGACGTACTCCTACCGCGCCGACGGACATCTGACCGGCGTCGACGACCAACTGTCCGGCTCCCGCCGCTTCGACCTGGACACGGTGGGTCGGGTGACAGCGGTGCAGGCGGCTGGCTGGAGCGAGACGTACGCCTACGACGAGGCGGGCAACCAGACCCAGGCGGCCTGGCCGGCGAGCCACCCCGGCCAGGAGGCGGTAGGTGCCCGCACCTACACGGGCACCCGCCTGACCAGTGCAGGCCGTGTCCGCTACGAACACGACGCCTTGGGCCGTATCACCCTGCGCCAGAAGACCCGGCTTTCCCGCAAACCAGACACTTGGCGATACGAGTGGGACGCCGAGGACCGCCTCATCCAGGTGACCACGCCGGACGGCACACGCTGGCGCTACACCTACGACCCGCTGGGCCGCCGCGCGGCGAAACTCCGCTTGGCCGAGGACGGTGAATCGATCGTCGAGCGGGTCGACTTCACCTGGGACGGCACGATCCTCTGCGAACAGACCACCATGTCCGCCGCCCTCCCGAATCCGGTCACCCTGACCTGGGACCACCAGGGCATGCATCCGGTCAGCCAGACGGAACGCATCACCGCGGCCGACACGCCCCAAGAGGAGATCGACTCCCGCTTCTTCGCCATCGTCACCGACCTCGTTGGCACGCCCAGTGAACTCGTCGGTGAGGGAGGCGAGATCGCCTGGCGATCCCGCAGCACGCTCTGGGGTGCCACCGCATGGGCGTCGGACAGTTCGACGTACACACCGCTTCGGTTCCCCGGCCAGTACTACGACCCCGAAACCGGCCTTCACTACAACTACTTCCGGCACTACGACCCGGAGACCGCCCGCTATCTCACCTCCGATCCGCTCGGACTGACGCCCGCGCCCAATCCGGGCACGTACGTCCACAACCCGCACACGTGGTCCGACCCGTACGGCCTCACCCCCTGCCCGCAGGGTGAAAAGAGCAATCCCTTCAAGACCCGTGAGGACGCGGAGCGAGCGGCCTTCGATCTCGCTGGTGTCCCCTACGGGGAGACGCCGATCGCCGAATGGGTCGTCACCGGGGAGAAGAACATGAAACACGTGTCCGGTCATGTCTACTCGTCGGATCCCGCACACTGGGGTAATTTCCGGCAGTTCGAGACGGAGAGCGGCTCACGTGTGGTGGTCGAGCACACCCACGACCCGGCGGGACCGCACTTCCACGCCGGCAAGCCGAAGGTCGACGACACCCGGGAACTCGTCAACTTCGGCTGGGACAATGCACGTGTGCAGCGGGGCGACGGCACCTGGGGCTACCCGGAGGACATGGAGAGGTATGCCAAGATCAACAAGCCGGGTGGCGACCATCATCTGTTCTACGACGGCAACTGAGGCGGCGGAGCACAGCCGAGCGGACAAGCGGAGGGTCAGAAGTGACGACGGAGCCGGAGAAGCCTGCATGGCGAGACGCCCTGGAGCGCTGCGGTCTTCAGGTGCTGGAGATGGCGGCTCAGAGCGGTCCGCCCGTGCTGTCCGCCATCCACGCCGTCAGCGGATTCGAGGTCAGGCCCGCCGCCACCGTCCCCATCTCGTCCCCGGATGCCACCGGAGATCTGGACGCGAAGTGGCATCTCCATGCCTCAAGCGTCTCGCTCTACGACGACCACGGCGAGTTCCTCATCCTGCCACCCGTCTCGGGAGGCAGTGAGATCGGCTGGGTGAAGGTCAGAGACACCGTGGGCAGGAACCTGCCCTCACGCATTGCGGAGGTGACGGGTTCCCCCGAGTTCCTCGCAGTCTCGACCGACGGCCGCCACCTGTGCGCCGCCTCGGAGGAGGAAGACGACTACTGGGTGGTACTGCACGAATTCCAATGAGTGCACGAACGAGGGGTCGGGTGGGTCACGGCGGCGCCGGAGCTCGTGACGGCGGTGCGGTCGGCGAAGCAGTACCTGACGTACGTGTCCGCGGGGCCGTTCCAGTACGCCGTCGCCGAGGCGCTCGCGCTGCCCGAGACCTACTTCTCCGCGTTCCGCGAGGACATGCGGGCGAAGCGGGACCTGCTGGCCGCGGGCCTGGCGGAGGCCGGCTTCGGGGTCTTCCGTCCCGCCGGTACGTACTTCATCACCACCGACATCCGCCCCCTCGGCCACGGCGACGGCTTCGCCTTCTGCCGGGCCCTGCCGGAGCGTGCGGGCGTGGTGGCCATCCGGGCGCGCCCTTCGTCCGCTTCGCGTTCTGCAAGCAGACGGGGGTGCCGGAGGAGGCGGTAGGGCGGCTGAAGGCGCTGGCGGGGTGAGCTCGGGGGTGCGGGGCGGACGAGTTGTGGGCGAGGGGAGGGTATTCATGCCGCCCCGTGGGTAGGCTCCGCTGGCATGAAGCATGAGGTGTTCGTTCCGGTTTCGGCCGAGCGGCTGCGGGTGGCGCTCGCCGACCCCGCGCAGGTGGCCCGGGCGGTACCCGGTCTACAGCAGGACGCGGGCAGCGAGCCCGTCGCCGGGCGGCTGAAGCTTCGTGTCGGCGGCCACGCCATCACCTACCGCGGCGCGGTGCGGGTGACCGACCGGGAGGACGGTTCGTACGTCGTCGAGGGCGAGGCGACGGAGGTCCGCGGCCACGGCACGGTGAAGTTCACGCTCACCCTGACCCTGACGGAGACCGACGGCGCCTCCACCCTCACGTTCACGGCCTCCGCCTCCTCGACCGGCCGCATCACGGAACAGCCGCGGGAAGCGGTGACGTCGGCGCTGACCCGCCTCCTGGACCGCTTCGCTGAGAACCTGGGAGCGGCGGAGGCGCAGGCCGGGGAGGGGGAGGACGCGGAAGACGCCGTGCCCGCCGCCGGGGAGCCCGAGGTTGCGCCGGACGCGGACGACACCCCGCTTCGGCAGGACTCCGAGGACTCCGAGGACTCCGAGGACGCCGATGGGCCGCCGGCCGAGGCGGCGCACGCGCGGCGGACGATGATCGGGCGCAGCGCGGAGGAGGTGGACCACGCCCCACCACGCGGCCGGTACGCCCCGGTCCCCGCCCCCCAGACCATCGTCCCCAACCCGGCCCTGCGCTGGGCGGTCCCCGCAGCCGCCCTCGCCGTCGCCTCAGCGATCGCCCTGACCCGGGCCCTACGCAAAAAACGCGGCTGAGCCTCCGGCCGGTTTCGCGCTGAGCCTCCGGCCGGTTTCGCGCTGAGCACCGTCGGGTTCAGGACCGCGCTCACGCGCCCCGCCTGGTTCGTCGGGCACGGCTTCTTCGGTCGCCGCCTGGCAGCCGTGGGAGTCGCCCGGCCCCCGACCACCGCCGGGTTCGGCGGTCGCCGTCCCTCCGACGGCCGTCGGCCCCCCTTCGCGCCGCGGGTCCCGCGCGCCGGCCCCCCGTCGCGCCGCCGGTCCCGCGCGCCGGCCCCCGTCGCGCCGCCGGTCCCGTCCGCCGGTCCCGTCGCGCCGCGGGTCCCGCGCGCCGGTCCCGTCGCGCCGCGGGTCCCGTCCGCCGGTCCCGTCGCGCTGCCGGTCCCGCGCGCCGGCCCCGTCGCGCCGCCGGTCCCGTCCGTCGGCCCCCTCCGGACACCGTCGGCCCCTCGAGGCGTCGCCCGCCCCCGCTGTTGTCGGACCCCCGCCGTCGTGCGGGGACAGTAGGGTCGCTGTCGTGAGTGTTGATGACATTGTGCTGACCGCGGGTGACGCGGAGGTGACCGTGTCGCCGGGGAACGGCGGGCGGGTCGGTGGAGTGCGGGTCGGTGGGGTCGAACTGCTGCGGCAGGGGGAGCGGTTCGGGTGCTTCCCGATGGTTCCGTGGTGCGGGCGGATCAGGGAGGGGCGGTTCCGGGACGGGGCCGCCGTGCACCAGATGCCGCTCAACTCACCCCCACACGCCATCCACGGCACCGTTCGCGACGGCGCGTGGACCGTGGCCCGCGCCACCGCCGACGAGGCGGTCCTCACGTACGACCTGGTCGAGCCCTGGCCCTACCCCGGCCGTGTCACGCAGGTGGTCGCGCTGAGCGGCGACGCGCTGACGCTCACCATGTCCGTGGAGACGTACGACTCCTCCTTCCCGGCGCAGATCGGCTGGCACCCGTGGTTCCGGCGGAATCTGGGTGGGGAGGACGTGCGCGTCGACTTCGGTCCCGCCTGGCAGGAGGAGCGCGGGGACGATCACCTGCCCACCGGGCACCGCGTCGACCCGAAGCCGGGACCGTGGGACGACTGCTTCGGGATGCCCGGCGGCGTCGACGTCACCCTCACCTGGCCGGGGCAGCTGGAGCTGAAGGTGACCAGCCCCGAGGAGTGGGTCGTGGTGTACGACGAGCAGGAGGCCGCGGTGTGCGTGGAACCGCAGACCGGTCCGCCCAACGGGCTGAACACCCTGCCGCGCCTGGTCACCCCGCTGGAGCCGCTGGAGGCCACCACGACCTGGCGGTGGAGCCGCCTCTAAGCTGTTCGGCATGACGGACGCACGGAGCGCGCTGCTTCAGCAGATCAAGGACAAGGCCGTGGTGCACGGCAAGGTGACCCTGTCGTCGGGCCTGGAGGCGGACTACTACGTCGACCTCCGCCGCATCACCCTCGACGGCGAGGCCGCCCCCCTGGTCGGGCAGGTCCTGCTCGACCTGACCGCCGACCTGGACTTCGACGCGGTCGGCGGTCTGACCATGGGCGCCGACCCGGTCGCCGCCGCCATGCTGCACGCGGCCGCCGCGCGCGGGCGCAGGCTCGACGCCTTCGTCGTACGCAAGGCCGCGAAGGCGCACGGGCTGCAGCGGCGGGTCGAGGGGCCGGAGATCGCCGGCCGCCGGGTCCTCGTCGTCGAGGACACCTCCACCACCGGCGGCTCCCCGCTCACCGCCGTCGAGGCCGTGCGCGAGGCCGGCGCCGAGGTCGTCGCCGTCGCGACGATCGTCGACCGGGCGACCGGGGCCGCCGAGAAGATCCAGGCGGGCGCGGGGGTGCCCTACCTGTACGCGTTCGACAAGGACGAGCTGGGACTCGACTGACCACTGGCTGAGCGGAGCATTGAGCATCGCCGCATGTCTGGAAAGATGGGGACGACGATGACGTCGCACCCAAGGTCTAGGTCAGGGCCGTAAACACGCAGTACGCCAACCCGCACACTCAAGGAGCGGACGTATGCCCATCGCAACCCCCGAGGTCTACAACGAGATGCTCGACCGGGCGAAGGCAGGCAAGTTCGCCTACCCGGCCATCAACGTCACCTCGACCCAGACCCTGCACGCGGCGCTGCGCGGTTTCGCGGAGGCGGAGAGCGACGGCATCGTCCAGATCTCGACGGGCGGCGCCGAGTTCCTGGGCGGTCAGTACAGCAAGGACATGGTGACCGGCGCGGTCGCCCTGGCGGAGTTCGCGCACATCGTCGCCGAGAAGTACCCCGTCAACGTCGCCCTCCACACCGACCACTGCCCGAAGGACAAGCTCGACGGGTACGTACGTCCGCTGCTGGCTCTCTCCCAGAAGCGCGTCGAGGCCGGTCTGAACCCGCTGTTCCAGTCGCACATGTGGGACGGCTCCGCCGAGACCCTGGCGGACAACCTCTCCATCGCCCAGGAGCTCCTGGCGACCGCCCGCGCCGCGAAGATCATCCTCGAGGTCGAGATCACCCCGACCGGTGGCGAGGAGGACGGCGTCTCCCACGAGATCAACGACTCCCTGTACACCACGGTCGACGACGTGATCCGTACGGCCGAGGCGCTCGGCCTCGGTGACAAGGGCCGCTTCCTGCTGGCCGCGTCCTTCGGCAACGTGCACGGCGTGTACAAGCCCGGCAACGTCGTGCTCCGCCCCGACCTGCTCAAGGAGCTGAACGACGGCGTCGCCGCCAAGTTCGGTCTGCCGGCCGGCAGCCAGCCCTTCGACTTCGTCTTCCACGGCGGCTCCGGCTCCACGGAGGAGGAGATCCGCACCGCGCTGGAGAACGGCGTCGTGAAGATGAACATCGACACGGACACGCAGTACGCCTTCACGCGTCCCGTCGCCGACCACATGCTCAAGAACTACGACGGTGTCCTGAAGGTCGACGGCGAGGTCGGCTCCAAGAAGACCTACGACCCGCGCACCTGGGGCAAGCTGGCCGAGGGCTCGATGGCCGCCCGGGTCGTCGAGGCGACGCAGAACCTGCGCTCGGCGGGCACGAAGATCAAGTAACACCCCCGAAGGGGGAACCGGTGAGCCCGGCGCCTGCCCAAGGCGCCGGGCTCGCTGTATACCTGGGGGATGCCCGACGTCAGGCTGGCCTCGCCCCAGGGCAAGTGGATCCTGTTCACCACGATCCTCGGCTCCAGCATGGCCCTGCTGGACGCGACCGTCGTCAACGTGGCGCTGCCCAGAATGGGCCGCGACCTCGACGCCGACCTCGCGTCCCTGCAGTGGACCGTCAACGCCTACATGGTCACGCTGGCCGGGCTGATCCTCCTCGGCGGCTCCCTGGGCGACCGGTACGGCCGGCGTCGGGTCTTCGTCATCGGGGTGGTGTGGTTCGCCGCCGCCTCCCTGCTGTGCGGGCTCGCCCCGAACGTCGGTGTGCTGATCGCGGCCCGGGCCCTGCAGGGCGTCGGCGGCGCGCTGCTCACACCCGGCTCCCTCTCCCTCATCCAGGCGACCTTCCACCCCGACGACCGGGGCCGCGCCGTCGGCCTGTGGTCGGGGTTCGGCGGGATCGGGGCGGCCGTCGGGCCGTTCCTGGGCGGCTGGCTGGTGGACGGTCCGGGCTGGCGCTGGGTGTTCCTGATCAACGTGCCGCTGGCCCTCGTGTGCGTGCCGGTGGCCCTCCGCCATGTGCCGGAGTCCAGGGACGGCAGGGCGCACGGCCACTTCGACGTGCTGGGCGCGGCGCTGGGCGCCCTCGCGCTCGCCCTGCTCACGTACGCCCTGATCGAGGCCCGCTCGGGCGGCCTCACCGTCGCCGTCAGCGCCCTCGCGGGGCTGGCCACAGCGGTCGCCTTCGTCGTCGTGGAGCGGCGCGGCGCCGATCCGATGATGCCGCTCGGCATCTTCGCGTCCCGGCAGTTCAGCGCGGTCAACCTGGTCACCCTGTGCGTGTACGCGGCGTTCGGCGGCTTCTTCTTCCTCGCCGCGCTGCAACTCCAGGTGGTGGCCGGTTACTCCGCGCTCGGCGCCGGCACGGCGCTGCTGCCGATCACCGTCCTGATGCTGCTGTTCTCCGCCCGCTCCGGGGAGCTCGGTGAGCGGATCGGGCCGCGGGTGCCGCTCACGGTGGGGCCGCTGGTGGCCGCGGCGGGGATGCTGCTGATGCTGAGAGTGGGGCCCGGTGCGTCGTACGTCGCCGACGTCCTGCCCGCGCTGCTGGTGCTCGGCCTCGGCATGGTCACCCTGGTGGCGCCGCTGACCGCGACCGTGCTGGCCTCCGTGGACACCGCGCGGGCGGGGCTGGCCAGCGGGATCAACAACGCGGCGGCGCGGGCGGCCGGGCTGGTCGCGGTGGCCGCGCTGCCATTGCTGGCCGGGATGGGGGAGGAGGCGTACAGGTCGCCTCCGGCGTTCGACGCGGCCTTCGGGCGGGCGATGCTGTGGTGTGCGGGGGCGCTGGTGGTGGGGGCGGTGGTGGCGTTCACGACGGTGCGGAGGCCTCCGGCGGATTGTCGGCGGCCTGAGTGTCGGAGGTTCGGTTCTGTGACGGCGCCGCCGCTGGAGGGGCGGGGTGGTCGGGGGCGCCTTGAGTGAGGGGCGGTGCGCCTTCTCGGGTGCGTCGTCGATGAGCGGTGGCGGCTGCGGGTGGTCGGGGGCTTGTCGCGCAGTTCCCCGCGCCCCTAAGGAGTCGCCGGCGCGGTTGGCTGCATGGTCGCGCCCGCGCGGCAGAGCCGCATATGACACGGCCCCGCGCCCCTGAAGGGGCGTTGCAGCGGCCGGGGTGGCCCCGGCCGCTGGGACGTGGGTGTTACGGCTTCAGCTCGGCGTACGCCTCCGCGCTGCTGTCCTGGAGGAACTGGCGGCAGCGTTCGGCCTCGGGCTTCTCGTTGATGGTGCCGGCGGCGCGGGCCAGGGCGGCGAGGCAGCGGAGGAAGCCGCGGTTGGCTTGGTGCTCCCAGGGGATCGGGCCGTGGCCCTTCCAGCCGGCGCGGCGCAGCTGGTCGAGGCCGCGGTGGTAGCCGGTGCGGGCGTAGGCGTACGACTCGACCACGCGCCCCGCCTCGAAGGCGTCGTCGGCGAGCATCGCCCAGGCGAGCGAGAACTCGGGGTGGTCCGCCGCGACCTCGGCCGGCGCGCGGGACTCATCGGCCAGCTGCCGGTAGGCCTCCTCGTTCTCCGGCAGGTACGTCGGGTCGGGGCCACCGAGCAGGTTCTTGTGCGTCGTCATGAGTGCAGTCTGCCACCAGCGCTCAGTAGTAGTGCCGCATGATCTCCGTGGCCCAGTCGGGCTGGGTGGTGGTGCCCTGCGGGCCGAACTCGCTCATGTAGGGCTTGATGTCGAGGACGGGGGTGCCGTCGACGGCGTCGAGGCCCTGGACGTGCAGGTCGAGCCCGTCGGTGCGCAGCAGACGGCAGCGGGAGACGCCGATGCGGTTGGGGCGGTTCTTGCCGCGCTGGGCGAAGATGCCGACCAGCGGCCAGTCGGTGTTGCCGCGCGGATGACGGGCACCGGTCTCGATCTTCGCCACGGGGACGCGGTCGAAGTGGTAGACGATCTCCAGGTGGGAGAAGGCGTCCAGGCCGGCCAGCGCGTCCGCGTCGAACTGGTCGGCGTCCAGGCGGATCACGGCGTCGACCTTGCCCCAGTCGTCGTCCTCGACCTCCCCGCGGCCGCCGACCACCCGGCCCACCGGTATCGAGACGACCCCGGCCTGGGCGCTGTTCTCAGACATCTGCCGTGCCTTTCGTCAGAAGATCATTTCTCAGGCGGCGCCCGAGCGTACTGCGAGGGACGGGGGCCCGTCTGTCGATCGGAGCAGACGGGGCTTGCGCCGACGGGGTCCGATGCGGAGGATGCGAGTGGGGACCGGGGCCCCCGTGTCGGTAACGGCAGGGGCGGACCGCTACCCGGAGTACACAACAGGAGACAGCGATGTCCCATGAGGCTCATGAGGCTCACGAGCCCGAGACCCCGCATCTCGACTTCCAGGGCACGACGCCGTACGAGGACTACGTCAAGGCGGACGTGCTCACCCACCTCCAGCACACCCTCTCCGACGATCCCGGAGAGATGGTCTTCCTGGTCACGACCCAGGTGATGGAGCTGTGGTTCACGGTCATCGTCCACGAGTGGGAGACCGCTGCACACGCCCTGCGCTCCGACGACGTACCCGTCGCGATCGACGCGCTGAAGCGTTCCGTACGGGAACTGGAGGCGCTGAACGCCTCCTGGAAGCCGCTCGGCCAGCTCACCCCCGCGCAGTTCAACTCGTACCGCAGCGCCCTGGGCGAGGGCTCCGGCTTCCAGTCGGCGATGTACCGCCGCATGGAGTTCCTGCTCGGCGAGAAGTCCGCGTCCATGCTCGTCCCGCACCGCGGCGCCCCCCGCGTCCACGCGGAACTGGAGAAGGCGCTGCACGAGCCCAGCCTGTACGACGAGGTCCTGCGCCTCCTCGCCCGTCGCGGGCACCCCGTCCCCGCCCCCGTCCTGGACCGTGACGTCTCCAAGCGCTACGAGCCCTCGGCCGAGGTCGAGGCCGTGTGGACGGAGGTGTACGCGGGGGACCCCGGCGACCAGGTCGCCCGGCTCGGCGAGGCGCTGACCGACGTCGCCGAACTCGTGTGGCGCTGGCGCAACGACCACCTCGTCGCCACCCGTCGCGCGATGGGCGCGAAGGCGGGCACGGGCGGTTCCGCCGGGGTGGCCTGGCTGGAGCGGCGCGCCCAGAAGAACGTGTTCCCCGAGCTGTGGACGGCGCGGTCCCATGTCTGAACTCGCGCTGCTGGCAGAGAAGTTGGATGCTGCGGACGAGCTCGCCGACAAGCGTGCGGACTTCGTCCTGGACGAGGTCGTCTACCTCGACGGCAACTCGCTGGGCGCCCTGCCCGCGAACGTCCCCGGGCGGGTCGCGGACGTCGTCCACCGCCAGTGGGGGGAGCTGCGCATCCGCTCCTGGGACGAGAGCGGCTGGTGGACCGCCCCGGAGCGGATCGGTGACCGCATCGCCCCGCTGGTCGGCGCGGCGGTCGGCCAGATCGTGGTGGGCGACTCGACAAGTGTCAACGTGTTCAAGGCACTCGTGGCTGCCGTACGGCTGGCCGGGGACGGCCGCGACGAGATCCTCGTCGACGCGACGACCTTCCCCACGGACGGCTACATAGCCGAGTCGGCCGCCCGTATGACGGGCCGCACACTGAGGCCGGTGAGGCCGGAGGAGGTACCGGGCGCGCTGTCCGAGCGCACCGCGGCGGTACTCCTCAACCACGTCGACTACCGCACCGGCCGCCTGCACGACCTGCCGTCCCTCACGGCGGCGGTGCACGAGGCGGGCGCCGTCGCGGTCTGGGACCTGTGCCACAGCGCCGGAGCGCTGCCGGTCGGGCTGGACGAGCACGGGGTGGACCTCGCGGTCGGCTGCACCTACAAGTACCTCAACGGCGGCCCCGGTTCACCGGCGTACCTCTACGTCCGCCAGGGCCTCCAGGACCGCTTCGACTCCCCCCTGCCGGGCTGGACCTCCCACGCCGAGCCCTTCGGCATGCACACCACCTACACACCGGCCTCCGGCGCCCCGCGCGGCCGCGTCGGCACCCCGGACATCCTCTCCATGCTCGCCCTGGAGGCGGCCCTGGAGGTCTGGGACGACGTCACCGTCGATGCGGTCCGCACCAAGTCCCTCGCCCTGACGGACTTCTTCCTGCGCGCCGTCTCGGAGTACACCCCGGCCGGCCGCGTGGAGTCCCTCACCCCCACCCGTCACGAGCACCGCGGCAGCCAGGTGGCCCTGCGCTGCGACGACGCCGGTGAGGTGATGAAGCGCCTCATCGAGCGGGGCGTGGTCGGCGACTTCCGCCACCCCGACGTCCTGCGCTTCGGTTTCACACCGCTGTACGTGGGCTTCGGGGATGTGGAGAGGGCGGCGAGGGTGCTGGGGGAGGAACTGGCGGCCACCTGACCGCGGCCGGTCGTGCCGCTGGGGTGCTGCCTGTGTACTACGCAGCCTGCGGGCATGCGGACCCACCCGGCAGCCACCCCGGCGGACGGTCACCCCGAACGGTCACCGCCCCCCCCGGGACCCACCCCGGCGGACGGTCACCGCCCCCCCGCCTCACCCTCCGTCACATCCCCGTGTCCGCGCACGTCACCCGCCTGGTACCGTCCCCGCCAACGGCCGAGGTTCGCTTCCTGGTCCGCCACCCCTTTCCGTCAAAACCGTTTCGTCGCTGAGAGGTTGGAGCATGCCGGACGACGTCGCAGCCGCCCGGGCCGCTGCCGAAGAGGAGTCGGCCTTCTCGCACCCCGCGGTCGACCCCGACACCACAGCCGCCTACGGCGACCACCCCGACCAGGTGATCGACTTCTACGCCCCGCGCACCGAGGCCGGCCCGGGCGGTCCCGCCCCCCTGGTCGTCGTCCTGCACGGCGGCGCCTGGCGCGCCCCGTACGACCGCCGCCACATCACCCCCTTCGCCTCCTTCCTGGCCCACCACGGCTTCGCGGTGGCCAACGTGGAGTACCGCAGGGGAAGCGAGAACGCGGATACGCCGGGACAGACCACGGTGGCCGGCCGCTGGCCCGACACCTTCGACGACGTCGCCGCCGCCCTGGACGCCCTGCCCGCCCTCGTCCGCGAGGCCCTCCCCCAGGCCGACCCGCGCCGCACCGTCCTCACCGGCCACTCGGCCGGCGGCCACCTCGCCCTGTGGGCGGCTGCCCGCCACGTACTGCCCGCCGACGCCCCCTGGCGTACCGGCGGCCCGGCACACCTGCGGGGCGTGGTCGCGCTGGCCCCGATCGCCGACTTCGCGGTCGCCGACAAGCTGGACGTCTGCGCGGGCGCGACCCGCCAACTGCTGGGCGCCGGGGAGACCGACTTCACCGACCGCCGCCCGTACGCCGACCCGTCGCTGCTGCTGCCGACCGGCATCGCGACGACCCTGGTCCAGGGCCGGGCGGACCTGGACGTGCCCTTGGCGGTCGCCGAGTCCTACGCGGAGGCCGCGGCGAAGGCGGGAGAGGTGGTCGGTCTGACGATGCTGGAGGGGGTGGGCCACTTCCCCCTGATCGACCCGGCGGCGGACGCGTGCGCGGTGGTGGTGGAGGAGATCGCCCAGCTGGCCTGGTGATCCAGCCGGCCTGGTGATCCAGCCGGCCCGGTGATCGAGCCCCGACCGTACCCGTAATACCTGAGAGCTACCCCGCACCTGAGCTCCCAGGCGTGACGCCAACCATGCCCCCACCTCCGTAACTTCCCGTTCTGAGAAGCCCAACACATGGGCACGGAAGGGGAGGACGGGGCAGTGGGGGACGAGACGAGGGTGTGCGACGAATCTACTGAGGCAACCCCGCCAGGCAAAGGCACACCCTCACGCCGCAAGCCCCTCCGCGCGGTCCTCACCGCCCTCCTCACCGCCGCCCTGGTCCTCCCCCTCTCGGCCGCCGCCCACCCCGAAATCCCCGCCCCACCCCCCGCCGCCCTCCCCCCACTGACCACGACCACGCTGGGCGAGACGTACGCGGCCAACCAGGCCAACGCCGCTCAGGCGTCCCGTATGGCCGCCGCCCACGGCGACCACGAACGAGCCGCGGCGGACCGCGCCATGGCTGCCCCGTCCCGCCATCTCCTCGGCTTCGACGGCCGAGGCCCCGGCCGAGCCACGGAGGTCCTGGGCGATCTCGCCCACGCCGACCGCATCGCCGTCCTCGTCCCCGGCTCCGACACCTCGCTCGACACCTACGCCCGCTTCCGCGCCACCGCGAAGGCGTTGTACGCCCGGCTGACCCACGAGGCCGCCGGCCCCGCCGGCGCCCGCACCGCGGTCATCGCCTGGCTCGGCTACGAAACCCCCGGCACGATCAGCGCGACGGTCACGACCACCACCCGCGCCGAACAAGCCGCCCCGCGGCTCCGGCAGTTCATCCACACCCTGCGCTCCATGACCGGCCCTCGCGCGAACATCGCCCTCCTCTGCCACTCCTACGGCTCGGTCGTCTGCGGCGCGGCCGCCTCCCGCCTGCCCGTGGACGACATCGCCCTCCTCGGCAGCCCCGGCACCGGCGCCGACTCCGCCGCGGCCCTGCGCACCCGCGCCCACGTCTGGGCGGCCCGCGGCACCGACGACTGGGTGGGAGAGGTCCCGCATGTGAAGGCCGACCTGTTCGGCACCACCGTCGGCTTCGGCACCGACCCGGTCTCCCCGGAGTTCGGCGCCCGCGTCTTCGCCGCCGGCGACGGCGGCCACAGCGACTACTTCACCCCGGGCTCGGTCTCCCTGACCAACCTCGCCCGGATCGTCCTCGGCGACACCTCGGAGGTGACCCGTGCGTGAGACCCCGCCCGGCCTGCACCACGCCCTACGACAGCGCGCCGACCGGATCGAGGCCGGCACCCCCGCCGAACGGGACCGCGCGGTGGACGCCCTGCGTGCCTTCGCGATCCTCGGTGTCGTCCTGGGCCACTGGCTGGTGACCGCCCTCGTCGAGGACGGCGGCACGCTGCACACCGCGAGTCCGCTGCGGCACATGCCCTGGCTGGCGCCGATCTCCTGGGCCTTCCAGACGCTCGCCGTGTTCTTCCTGGTGGGCGGCCATGTGGCCACCCGTGGCTACGCCGCGGCACGCGCCCGCGGCACGACGTACGGACAGTGGCTGGCCGCCCGCCTGTCCCGGCTGCTCAGACCGGTCGCGGCCGTCCTCACCCTGTGGACGGTGACCGCGCTCGCCCTCCTCCTCACCGGCGCCCAGTACGCGACCGTGCACACCCTGGTCAAGCTGGCCCTGTCCCCCCTGTGGTTCCTGCTGGTCTTCACCGTCCTGACGGCCGCGACCCCGCTGCTGACCCGGCTCAACCCCCTCTGGCCGCTGGCCGTCGTCCTCCATGTCGACCTGCTCCGCTTCGGCCTCGGCGGCCCGTCCTGGCTGGGCTGGGTGAATTTGGCGGCGGGCTGGCTCGTGCCGTACACCCTGGGCGCCGCCTGGACCCGCGGCGACCTGAACGGCCGCCGCGCCGGCCTGCTGCTCCTCACGGGCGGTACGGCGGCGACGGCGGCCCTCGTCGCCTGGGCGGGCTACCCCGCGTCGATGGTCGGGGTCCCGGGCGCCGGGGTCTCGAACCTGAACCCGCCGACGCTGGCCGCCGTCACCTTCGGCCTGGCCCAGTGCGGCCTCGCGCTGCTGCTGCGCGACCGCCTGCGCCGCGCCCTGCGCAGACCGACGGCCTGGGCGGCGGTGGCACTCGTCAACCTCTCCGCGATGACCGTCTTCCTCTGGCACCAGACCGCCCTGATGGCCACCACGGCCACCGGACTGCTCGTCGGCCGCCTCCCCGGCCTGCACACCCGCCCCGACACGCTGAACTGGGTCTGGGCCCGCCTGGCCTGGCTCCCGGTCTTCGCCCTGGCCCTCGCGGTGTGCTGGACGGCGTTCCGCCATCACGAGCAGGGCGGAGGCGGGCGTACCGGGCAGCGAGGCCGCTCGCGGGTGGTCCGCGTGCACCGCACCGCCCCACGGGCGGGGGCCCGTCATGTCTAAGGGGCCCTTTTACCGTGCCCGCCCGGGTCGCGCGGCCCGGCACCGCACCTCGCCGCGTTGCCGAAAAGCCCTGGCAGCTCCACTGCAAGAACCCTCCGGCGCCTTGCGATGCACGGCACCAGACCACGCGACCTCACGGGCGCTCATAGTGAAAGGACCCCTAAGGTGGGCCGTGTGACGGAAACGGGGGTGGTGCGGGCGCTGTGGCACGTCCCGCGCCGGCTGCGGGTGCTGCGCGACGACCTGCTGACGCTCAAATCGGACCCGCTGCCGCCGTCCCTGTGGGTGCGCTGGCTGCCGCACGGCCTGCTCTGCCTGGTCGGGTTCGGTGTGGCGTTCGGAGCCGTGGCGCAGTTCGTGGACAACGGGGGAGTGGGCCCGCAGCTCGCCCTGCTGCTCGGGCTCGCGCAGGGCGGCGCGGTGGTGCTCGCGCTGCGGCGTCCCGTCCCGGCCTGGCTGCTCACGACGGCGGCCATGGTGGTGAGCGCCGTCGAGGTGCGGCGCCATCTGCTGGCCGGTGGCGCCCACGACTTCCCCTGGCCCTGGGCGGCGGCCGGGATCATCGGGCAGATGGCCGTGCTGCTGCTGCTCGCCCTGCGCGTGCCCACCCGGGTGACCGTCGAGGCGCTGGGCGTGACGGCGTTCCTCACGTACGTCGTCCAGGGCCTGCTGGGTGCCAACAGGTACCAGCCGACCGGGCTGCTCTCGATCATCCTGTTCACGGTCGTCGCGGTGCTCGGCACAGCCCTGCGCGGCCGCCGCGAGGCCCGCGCGGAGCTCGTCGAACAGACCACGCTCACCGCTGAGGAACGCGGCCGCCGCACCCTGCTGGAGGAGCGCAGCCGGATAGCGCGCGAGCTGCACGACGTGGTGGCCCACCACATGTCGGTGATCTCCATCCAGGCCCAGGTCGCCCCGCACCTGGTCGAGAACCCCTCCGACGAGCTGAAGGAGAACCTCGACGGCATCCGGCAGAACGCGCTGGAGGCGCTGACCGAACTGCGCCGGGTGCTGGGTGTCCTGCGCTCGGAACAGCTCGGCGTGCCCAAGGCGCCCGACGGAACGGGAGCGGAGGGCGACACGGCCCCGCACGCCCCGCAGCCCACCCTCGACCGGCTCGACGCGCTCGTGGAGAACACCCGTACCGCGGGCCTGGCGGTGAGTCTCGAGGTCACCGGCGACCGGCGGTCGTTGTCGCCGGGGGCGGAGCTGTCGGCGTACCGGATCGTGCAGGAGGCGCTGAGCAACGTCCTGCGTCACGCGCCCGGCGCGAGCGTCCGCGTGATGGTCGAGTACCACACGTTCGGGTTGAGCATGATGGTCGTCAACTCCCGTCCGACCCGGCCCGCCCCGCCGTCGTCGGGTGCCGGGCACGGACTGCTCGGCATGCGGGAGCGGGCCGCGATGCTGGGCGGCGGCCTGTGGGCGGGCCCCGAACCCGACGGCGGCTACCAGGTGTCCGCCTTCCTCCCGGCGCAGGTGCCCACCGACGGCCTCGACCACGTCTTCCCGGCCCCCGCCCCCGCTTCGGACCCCGACCCGGCCGCCCCGGCCACCCACCCGAAGGACTCCCCAGCATGACGAGCAGCCCCATCCGTGTCCTCATCGCCGACGACCAGCAGATGGTCCGGCAGGGCTTCACCGTGCTGCTCAACACCCAGCCCGACATCGAGGTGGTCGGCCAGGCGGTGCACGGCCTCGACGCCGTCGCCAAGGTGGCCGAACTGACCCCGGACGTCGTCCTCATGGACATCCGCATGCCCGAACTCGGCGGCATCGAGGCCACCCGCCGCATCACCGGTGAGCGGCCGGACATCAGGGTGCTGGTGCTGACCACCTTCGACCTCGACGAGTACGTGTACGACGCGCTGCGCGCCGGCGCGTCCGGGTTCATGCTGAAGGACGCGTCCGCCGATCAACTGGCCGAGGCGGTACGGGTGATCGCCGCCGGTGACGCCCTGCTCGCACCCGGTGTCACCCGGCGGCTGATCGCCGAGTTCTCCCGGTTGGACGACAGACCCCGCGCCCCGGTGAAGGAACGCGTGGGCGGCCTGACCGAGCGGGAGACGGAGGTGCTCGCCCTGATCGCCCAGGGCCTGTCGAACGCGGAGATCGCCGAGCGTCTCTTCGTCGCCGAGCAGACCGTGAAGACCCACGTGGGCCGCATCCTGGTGAAGCTGGGCCTCAGGGACCGTACGCAGGCGGCGGTGTTCGCGTACGAGTCGGGACTGGTGAGGCCGTCCGGGTACTGATGGCGGTGCCCGGTCCTCGCCCCGGTCGTCCTCGTCGCCCCCGTAGTACCTGAGGTGGATGCCGAAGGACCCCCCTCACTGGTGACGACCGCTACCACCGTCGCGGCCTACCGTTCTGTACGTGACCGAGACGACCCAGCACCTCAGCTCCCCGGACGAGGGGACCAGGCCGCGCAGTCCGGAGTTCCGGATGGCGGTGGAAGCCCTGCGCGGGCTGCGACAGGACCTGTTCCACGACGCCTTCGCCTATGACCCTCTTCCGCGCATGCGGGTCGACGGCCCGTTGACCAGGTTGCTGCCCCCGCGCCTTCGGCACTACGCGGTGTGGACGCCGCACGCCGTCGTGGTGTTCATGGGCCTCATGGCGATGATGATCGGCGCCTCGTCGGCGGGCTATGGGGGCTATGGGGGCTACGGGGGCGACTACGACAGGCTGCTGATCGGCTTCCTCTCGCTGGCCCCGGTGCTGCTGACGCTGGTGCGACCGGTCGGCGCCTTCTGGTTCTCCCTGGCGGCCACCCCGGTCACCGCGGTGCTCGCCGACAGCTGGGACGAGTGGCCGTGGCAGGCGGGCAGCTTCGCCTGCCACCTCGCGGTGCTGGCGGTGGTGGCGCTGCGGACCGGGCCCCGCGTCGCCGCGTGGATGTGGGCCCTGACCGCGGCGTACGGCATGGTCGTGACCGTGCTCCTCGGCGCCGGCCACTACTCGTCGAACACCGCCCCCCTGCTGGTCATATCCGCGCTCGTGCTGCTCGGCGTCACCGTCTGGCACACCCGCCGTCAGGCCCGGCAGGAGGTGACCGCCCAGCAGACGGTGACCGCGCACGAGCGGTCCCGGCGCACCCTGCTGGAGGAGCGCACCACGATCGCCCGCGAGCTGCACGACGTGGTCGCCCACCACATGTCGGTGGTCGCCATCCAGGCGGAGGCCGCGCCCTACCGGGTGGAGAACCCGCCGCCGGAGCTGGAGCGCGCCTTCGTCACCATCCGGGAGAACGCGGTGGCGGCCCTGACCGAACTGCGCCGCGTCCTGGGCGTGGTCCGCGCCGAGGACTACGAGGCTCCGGACGCCCCGCAGCCCACCCTCGCCGACCTGGAGGCACTGCTCGACAACGTGCGCGACGCCGGCCTCGACGTCGACAAGGCGGTCACCGGCGCCGTCCGCGAACTCCCGCAGGGCGTCGAGCTCTCGGCGTACCGCATCGTCCAGGAGGCGCTGAGCAACACCCTCCGGCACGCCCCCGGCGCGAGCGCCCGCGTGGAGATCGGCTACGTCCTCGGGGGCCTGGGTCTGCGTATAGTCAACGACGCTCCGCCCGCGCTGCACCTGGTCAAGCCCTCGCCCGGCGCGGGTCACGGCATCACGGGCATGCGGGAGCGGGTGTCGATGCTCAACGGCGAGATGACGGCGGGCGCGACGGACGACGGTGGCTACGAGGTGACGGTGTTCCTGCCGGTCCCCGCCCTGAACGAAGGTGACGCATGACCCCGGGCACGATTCGCGTGCTGATCGCCGACGACCAGATGATGGTCCGGGAGGGCTTCTCCGTCCTGCTGAACGCGATGCCGGACATCGAGGTCGTCGGCGAGGCGGTCAACGGCCGCGAGGCGGTCGACCGGGTCCGTGAACTGGCCCCCGACGTGGTCCTGATGGACATCCGTATGCCGGAGCTGAACGGCATCGAGGCGACGCGCGAGATAGTCGCCGCCGACGGCACGGCGAAGGTGCTCGTCCTGACCACCTTCGACCTCGACGAGTACGTCTACCAGGCGCTGCGCGCCGGCGCCTCCGGCTTCCTCCTGAAGGACGCCTCGGCCCGCCAGCTCGCGGACGGGGTACGGGTGGTGGCGGCCGGTGAGGCGTTGCTGGCCCCCTCCGTGACGAAGCGCCTGATCACGGAGTTCTCCAAACTGTCCGACGCCCCCCGCCTCCCCGCCGCCGCCCAGGCGGCCTACGGCGACCTCACCGAACGCGAGACGGAGGTCCTCGTGCTCATAGCCCAGGGCCTCTCCAACGCGGAGATCGCCGAACGCCTGGTGGTGGCCGAGTCCACGATCAAGACCCATGTGAGCAGGGTCCTTGTGAAACTCGGCCTGCGCGACCGCACCCAGGCAGCCGTCTTCGCCTACGAGGCCCGTCTGGTGACACCGGGATAGAGGGCAACTCGCCCTCCCCGTCAGCACATGAGAAAGGCAAGAGTGAGTACCGCCCCACCTCTTGCCACTCTCAACATATAGCGCACCGGGGGGCTTGCGGCAAGGCCCCCCTCGTGCCGCAGAATCGCAGGCCAAAGCCAAGTACCTGCGGAAATGAGGGCCACGCCACATATGTGCAGTGCTGTCCGTCCAGTGAGTGGAGCCGGTGCCGTGAACCCCGTGACCACCAGCGCGTTCGACCTCCCCGCCCGCCTCTCCGCCAAGGCCGACCCGGCGCTGATCGCCGGCGACGAGCAGCACTTCGCCGCCATCGCGGAGAGCCTCGAGCAGACGATCGCCGAGCTGTCCGACCGTCTCGAGGCCGAGCTCAGGGCACCCGGCGGCAGTGGCAGGCAGGCGATGGACCGGGACGCCGAGGTCCACCGGCTGACCGCCCGCCTGCGCGCCCTGCGCCGCTTCGGGCTGGACCTGTGCCTGGGGCACATGGTCGGCGCGGACGACTCCGAACCCCTGTACGTGGGGCGGCTCGGCCTGACGGACAGCACCGGTCGCCGGCTGCTGGTCGACTGGCGTTCCCCCGCGGCCGAACCGTTCTTCGGGGCCACCCACGCCAACCCGATGGGCCTGGCGAGCCGCCGCAGGTACCGCTGGAGCGGCGGCCGCGTCAGCGACTACTGGGACGAGGTGTTCACCTCGGACGCCTTCGCCGGGCACGCGGCGCTGGACGACCAGTCCGCCTTCATCGCCAGCCTGGGCAGCGACCGTTCGCCCCGGATGCGGGACGTGCTCGGCACCATCCAGGCCGACCAGGACGCCATCATCCGCGCGGGTTCCCGCGGCGCGCTCGTCGTCGACGGCGGCCCGGGAACCGGCAAGACGGTCGTCGCGCTGCACCGCTCCGCCTACCTCGTGTACTCCGACCCGCGTCTGGGTCACCGTCGCGGCGGTGTGCTGTTCGTCGGCCCGCACCAGCCCTACCTGGGCTATGTGGCCGACGTCCTGCCCAGCCTCGGCGAGGAGGGGGTACAGACCTGCACCCTGCGGGACCTGGTGGCCGAGGGAGCCGCGGCGGCGCCCGAGACCGACCCGGAGGTGGCCCGCCTGAAGTCGTCCGCGGACATGGTGAAGGCGATCGAGAAGGCCGTCAGGTTCTACGAGGAGCCGCCCGCCGAGGGGATGACGGTCACCACCGAGTGGGCCGACCTCTGGCTGAGCGCCGACGACTGGACCGAGGCGTTCGAGGCACCCGGGCCGAGCACCGCGCACAACGACGCGCGTGACCAGATCTGGGAGGAACTGGTCACCATCCTCATGGACAAGCACGACGGCGACGTCCCGCGCGAGCAGTTCCGCCGGTCGCTGCTGCACGACAAGGAGCTGGTCGGGACCCTCAAGCGGGCCTGGCCCCTGCTGGAAGCGGCCGACCTCGTCTCGGACCTGTGGACGGTGCCCGCCTACCTGCGGATGTGCGCTCCCTGGCTCGGCCCCGACGACGTACGCAGGCTGCAGCGCGCTCAGGCGCAGGCGTGGACGGTGTCCGACCTGCCGCTCCTGGACGCGGCGCGGCAGCGGCTCGGCGATCCGGCGGCGGTGCGGCGCAGGCGTCGGCAGGAATCCGCGCTCGCCGCCCAGCGCACCCGCATGGCGCGGGTCGTCGACAACCTGATCGCGGCCGACGACGACGGTGAAGGACTCATGACGCAGCTGCGCCGGGCGGACTTCCAGCGCAACCTGGTCGACGAGTCCGAGCTGCCGACCGCCGAACCCGACGTGCTCGCGGGTCCGTTCGCGCACGTCGTCGTGGACGAGGCGCAGGAACTGACCGACGCGGAGTGGCAGATGCTGCTGCAGCGCTGCCCGTCGCGGAGCTTCACCATCGTCGGGGACCGCGCCCAGGCCAGGCACGGGTTCACGGAGTCGTGGCGGGAGCGGCTGGAACGGGTCGGTTTCGACCGGATCACCCTGGCCTCCCTGAGCGTCAACTACCGCACCCCGGAGGAGATCATGGCGGAGGCCGAGCCGGTCATCCGGGCCGTCCTCCCCGACGCCAACGTCCCGACCTCCATCCGCAGCAACGGCCTCCCCGTCGTCCACGGATCCGTCCGTGAACGGGACTCCATCCTCGACACCTGGCTCACCACCCACCCCGAAGGCATCGCCTGCGTCATCGGCGACCCCACCTTCCAGGCCACCCCCCGCGTCCGCTCCCTCCCCCCGGAACTCTCCAAGGGCCTCGAGTTCGACCTCGTCATCCTCATCGACCCCGACACCTTCGGCACCACCATCGAAGGCACGGTCGACCGCTACGTGGCCATGACCCGGGCGACCCGGCAACTCGCCATCCTCACCAGTTCCTGAGGCCGGCACCGGACGCGAGACCGCACGACACCCCTGGTCAGCCGGGGGTGTGCCGGGCTAGCGTCCGGACATGGCTGCCTTCGATCCATGGGACCCGGCGTTCGTCGCCGACCCCTACCCCGCCTATGCCGAGCTGCGCGCACAGGGCCGGGTGATCCGTTACGAGCCGACCGACCAGTGGCTCGTGCCGCACCACGCGGACGTCTCGGCGCTGCTGCGGGACCGGCGGCTGGGGCGGACGTATCAGCACCGGTTCAGTCACGAGGACTTCGGCCGCACCCCGCCACCGCCGGAGCACGAGCCGTTCCACACGCTCAACGACCACGGCATGCTCGACCTCGAGCCCCCGGACCACACCCGCATCCGGCGCCTGGTGTCGAAGGCGTTCACCCCGCGCACGGTGGAACGGCTCAAGCCGTACGTGCACGGGCTGGCGAACGACCTCGTGGGCGCCCTCGTCGAGGCGGGCGGCGGCGATCTGCTGACGGACGTGGCGGAGCCGCTGCCCGTCGCGGTGATCGCGGAGATGCTGGGCATCCCGGAGGCGGACCGCCCGCAGCTGCGGCCCTGGTCGGCGGACATCTGCGGGATGTACGAGCTGAACCCCTCGCAGGAGACCGCGACGAAGGCGGTGCGGGCGTCCGTGGAGTTCTCCGAGTACCTCACGGAGTTGATCGCGGCCCGCCGCAAGGAGCCCGGCGACGACCTCGTCTCCGGGCTGATCGAGGCGCACGACGAGGGGGACCGGCTCACCGAACAGGAGATGGTCTCCACCGCCGTTCTGCTGCTGAACGCCGGCCACGAGGCGACGGTCAACGCCACGGTGAACGGCTGGTGGGCCCTGTTCCGCAACCCCGGCCAGCTCGCCGCCCTGCGCGCCGACCACTCCCTCGTCCCCTCGGCCGTCGAGGAGCTGATGCGCTACGACACCCCGCTCCAGCTCTTCGAACGCTGGGTCCTGGACGACATCGAGATCGACGGCACGGTCGTTCCCCGTGGCGCGGAGATCGCCATGCTCTTCGGCTCCGCCAACCACGACCCGGCCGTCTTCGACCGACCCGAGCGTCTCGACCTGACCCGCGCCGACAACCCTCACATATCCTTCAGCGCCGGCATCCACTACTGCATCGGCGCCCCCCTGGCCCGTATCGAACTGGCCGCCTCGATGACGGCCCTGCTGGAGCGGGCCCCGACGCTCGCCCTTGCCCAGGAGCCGCGGAGGAAGCCGAATTTCGTGATCCGGGGGCTGGAGGGACTCGACGTCGTGCTCTGACGACGGAGTGAGAGACCGCCAAAAAAGTCCAATTAAATCCGTTTTGTTCGATTAGCTTCTCCTTCCGGTGGTTAGACGGTGGGCCTACCGCTGAAAAACCACATGTGAAGGAGGGTGATCGTGATCACCCGCGAGCAGCTGTCCACCGTTCTCGACCATCCCGTTTACGACGATCATGGCGACAAGATCGGCGAGGCCAAGCACGTCTTCCTGGACGACACCACCGGCCAGCCCGAGTGGATCAGCGTCAGGACCGGCCTCTTCGGGATCAAGGAGTCGTTCGTCCCGATGCGGGACGCGACCGTGGCGGGGGACCACATTGAGGTGCCCTACGCCAAGGACCGCGTGAAGGACGCCCCGAACGTCGACGTGGAAGCAGGCGGTCATCTCTCGGAGGACGAGGAGCACCGCCTCTACGAGTACTACGGCGTCGACTGGGACGCCGCCTGGCAACAGCAGGCGGGCGGCCCCGGTGACATGCCTGCCGGTACCGCGGCCGGTCCCGCAGAGCAGTTGGACCTCGAGGGAGCGGAGGGCACCGGCGATGACGCGATGACGCGCTCCGAGGAGCGGATGCACGTCGGAGTCGAACGGCACGCGACCGGGCGGGCCCGGCTGCGTAAGTACGTGGTCACCGAGGAAGTGCAGCAGACCGTCCCCGTACGCCACGAGGAGGTGGTGGTCGAGCGTGAGCCGATCACCGACGCCAATGTGGACGCCGCGCTGTCCGGCCCGGAGATCACCGAGGCGGAGCACGAGGTGACCCTGCACGAGGAACGCCCGGTCACCCGGACCGAGACCGTACCCGTCGAACGCGTCCGGCTGGGCACCGAGGAGCGCGTCGAGGAGGAGACGGTCGGGGGTGAGATCCGCAAGGAGCGCATCGAGACCACCGTCTCCGACGAAACCGATGAAACCGGTGGCATCGGCGAAAAGGGCGAACGCGACCGGTGACCCGGCTCGCGCGGGGCGGCCGTGCTCGACCGCACCTTCAGCGACACGCAACGGAGAAACCCATGGCCCAGGTCACCCAGCCGCTCACCGATGACAGCATCAAGGTCCGGCAGCTCAACCACTACCAGTTCAGCTGGGTCGCCGGAGAAGCCGGCGCCCGGGGCACCTTCACCTTGCAGCTGGTGCTCGACGAAGGCGCCTGGGAAGAGGTGCTGACCCTCGACGCCGACGACGCCGACGTTCTGCAGGACCTGCTGCAGAACACGGAAACCGTGCACTACGACGTGGGCCGCCGGACCCTGATGTTCGGCGTCACCTCCGCCGGCAGCTGAGGCGTGACCGCCCATCCGCGATCGCGGCTGACGGTGCCCCCGCCGCCCGGCGAGCGCACCGTCAGCCCTCAGCGTCCTCCACCGCATCGGGAACGGCACGGCGTCACCGCTCCTTCGTCTCCTCCAGCACCGTCCGCCCCAGGAGCGCGTACCGCTGCGGCGAGCGCCGCTTGAGGTACTGCGCGCAACCCACGCCCGTCCCCGCGACCAGCGCCACGATCCACGGCGTCGCCTTCAACACCAGCGAACCCGACTCCGAACCGGCCGCGGCCCCCATGTTGGACACCAGCAGCACGACCACCGCGAGCATCGCGACCCCGCCCACCAGTGGAGCCGCAAAGGTCCTGAACCAGTGCCGGCTCTCGGGGTGGTGGGAGCGGAAGTAGACCAGCACCGCGAACGAGCACACCGCCTGCACCACCAGGATCGCCATCGTCCCGAGGATCGCGAGCAGCACGTACGTACCGCTGTAAGGGTCCTTGCCCGCGGCCCAGAACGCGCCGATCAGCACCGCGGAGACGACCGTCTGCACCAGGCCCGCGATGTGCGGGGAACCGTGCCGGGCGTGGGTGCGGCCGATGGTGTTCCTGAGCGAGGGCAGGACGCCCTCGCGTCCCAGCGCGTACATGTAGCGGGCGGCGCAGTTGTGGAAGGCCATGCCGCAGGCCAGCGAGCCGCTGATCATCAGCCACTGCATGACGACGACCGCCCAGTGGCCGACGTACTGCTCGGTGGGGCCGAAGAACAGGGCCAGCGGGTCGGCGGTGGCGACCTTCACGGCCCTCGACTCCCCGGTGCCCGAGATGGCCATCCAGGAGACGAAGACGTAGAAGACGCCGACCCCGAGGACCGAGATCATCGTCGCCTTGGGGATGATCTTCTTGGGGTTGCGGGACTCCTCGCCGTACATCGCCGTCGACTCGAAGCCGACCCACGACCAGAACGCGAAGAACAGGCCGAGCCCGGCGCTGGTCCCCTTGAAGGCGTTGACCGGGTTGACCGGGTCGAGCCCGAAGCCGTCCGGGCCTCCGCCGTGGAAGGCGACCGAGACCGCCATCGCGGCGAGGATCGTCACCTCCGTGCCCAGCAGCACCACGAGCAGTTTCTCGGCGACGGAGATGCCGAACCAGGTGCCGCTCGCGTTGATCGCCAGCATCAGCACCGCGAACGCCCACCACGGCACGTGCAGGCCGGTCTGGTCCTTCAGGGTCGTGGTGGCGAAGGACGAGAAGATCCCGATGAGCGCCGGCTCGAAGACCACGTACGCGAAGGTGGCCAGCAGCCCGGAGGCGAGTCCGGCGGTGCGGCCCAGTCCGTAGGAGATGAAGCCGTAGAAGGCGCCCGTGGACGTGATGTGCTTCGCCATCGAGGTGAAGCCGACGGAAAAGATTGCCAGGACGACCATTGCGACGAGGTAGCTCGCCGGTGCGCCGACGCCGTTGCCGGACGACACCATGAAGGGCACGTTGCCCGTCATCGCGGTGATCGGCGCGGCCGTCGCGACGGCCATGAAGACGACGCCGAGCAGGCCGACGGCATTGGGCTTCAGCCGGTGAACAGCGCTCTCTGCGCCTGCCTTCGCCGCCGGAGCGACTCCCTCGTCCACTGCCATCGGGTGGCCCCTTCCTCACCGGTGCACGATCCTCCGCCGAGCTCCTGCTGAAGGAGGATGCTGCACCCCGGATGAGTCGCTCAAGGGTTTGGACGAGTTAAATATTTGTCAACCAGACCTTTAGAGGGTCGAAGTCGGTGCCGCAGCCGGCCTCAACGGGCCATCGACCGGTCCAGCTCCCGGGCCCGCTCCCGCGCCGCCCCTGCCCAGTCCTGGCGAAGCGGCCCCGGCACCTGGATGTCCCGTCGGCCCTCCAGCCCCACACGAGGTTCCGGCCAGCGCAGCTCGACACCGGCACGCTCCGCGAGGGCCACCGCGGTGCCGAGGAAACCGGCGCTCAGGGCGTCGACGATCCCGTGCCGGGTGCCGTCGCGCCACTCCAGCAGGGCGTTCACGAACGCTCCGTAGGCGACCGGGTCGACCTGGCACTCGTCGCTCTCCATCGGCCCGATCCCCGACGGCACGCCCAGCTCGTCCTCGTACAGGCCCACATGGCGCAGGAACAGCCGGGCCGCCCCGTTGGACGGGTTCCACAGGGTCTCGTCACCCACATCGAAGTACTGGCTCATGACTGCCCCTCCCGGGTCCCGATCAAGAAGGGGCACGTTAACCACGCGGCTCAGCCGACGGCAGCTGAATTATGACGTCACCGGCACCGTCAGACCCCAGGCGTCCTCCCACACCGTCCACGTCCGCCTCCGCACCGGACCCGACACCACCGCGTCCGCCCGGTAGTGGAAGTCCGCGCCCGACACGGTGACCGTCCGCCCCGCCGCCCGCAGCGGCGACGCCTCCGCGCCCACCGACGCCGGCCGCACCTCGACCGTGGCGGCACCGGCGCCCTCCGCCGACACGGACACCGCCGCCACCGGCTGGTCCAGGTCGACCAGCATCACCCCGTCGACCTCCACCCGCAGCCGGGAGGGCCCGGGACCCGGCACGGAGGGCTCCCGGGCCGGACGCGCCGGCACCAGCGTCCGTACCAGCGACTGGCAGTTCCGCAGCCAGGGGCGCCCCGGCACCCCGGACTCCTCCTCCGTCACCGCCCCGTGCACCGGCGGTATCCGCAACGCGTCCAGCACCACCCCGTCGCTGTCGTCGACGAGCATGTCCATCCGCCGCTCCACCCCGTCGAGCACCGCCCGCGCCGCGGCCACCGTCCCCGTCGGCACGCCCAGCGCACCCGCCAGCGACAGCCCGCCCCCCACCGGCACCATCGACAGCACGCATCCGGCCAGCTCCCGCCGCCGGTGCAGCAACGACACCGCCCGCAGCAGCGCCCGGTCGTCCCCGACCACCACCGGCCGCCGCGTCCCGCGCCGTGCCAGCACCCGGTCGAATTCCTCCGGACCGTCCGGGAGACACACTTTCGCGGTCGCACCCGCGCTGAGCACGTCTTTCGCGATCCGTACGGCCTCCCCGTCCGCCCTACGGGCGACCGGATCGATGACGACCAGCAGCTGATCGGACGTCGCGAAAGTCGCCACCTCGGCCATGCCTCGCTTCCTCGGGTAGCATCTTGGTGCAAGAGCCCCTTGCGCTATTGCGCCAGGGGCTTCGTCTATTCCGGGGCATCCGGTCCGACGGGTTGCGGCCAACGAAGGTCGCTGGTGTACCAGGCATGTTCGTGCCATGTCCACCTCTGACCTTGGACATGCCCCGCCCGGAAGGGGTGTACGCGCGTGCCCGCACTTGTGCTGCTCGGTGCTCAGTGGGGTGACGAAGGCAAGGGAAAGGCAACCGACCTGCTCGGTGGCTCGGTGGACTATGTAGTGCGGTACCAGGGCGGCAACAACGCCGGCCACACGGTCGTCGTCGGCGACCAGAAGTACGCCCTCCACCTCCTCCCTTCCGGAATCCTGTCCCCCGGCTGCACGCCGGTCATCGGTAACGGTGTCGTCGTCGACCCATCGGTACTGCTCTCCGAGCTGAGCGGACTGAACGACCGCGGCGTCGACACGTCCAAGCTCCTGATCAGCGGTAACGCTCACATCATCACGCCGTACAACGTCACCGTCGACAAGGTGACGGAACGCTTCCTCGGCAAGCGGAAGATCGGGACCACCGGACGCGGCATCGGGCCGACGTACGCGGACAAGATCAACCGTGTGGGCATCCGTGTGCAGGACCTCTACGACGAGTCGATCCTGACGCAGAAGGTCGAGGCGGCCCTCGACGTCAAGAACCAGGTCCTCACCAAGCTCTACAACCGGCGCGCGATCGCCGTCGACCAGGTGGTCGAGGAGCTGCTGACCTACGCCGACAAGCTCGCGCCGTACGTCGCCGACACCGTCCTGGTCCTCAACCAGGCGCTGGAGGACGACAAGGTCGTCCTGTTCGAGGGCGGCCAGGGCACGCTCCTCGACATCGACCACGGCACGTACCCCTTCGTCACCTCCTCGAACCCGACCGCGGGCGGCGCCTGCACCGGCGCCGGCGTGGGCCCGACGAAGATCAGCCGGGTCATCGGCATCCTCAAGGCGTACACGACCCGTGTCGGCGCCGGCCCGTTCCCGACCGAGCTCTTCGACGAGGACGGCGCGGCGCTGCGCCGCATCGGCGGCGAGCGGGGCGTGACCACCGGCCGCGACCGCCGCTGCGGCTGGTTCGACGCGGTGATCGCCCGTTACGCGACCCGCGTGAACGGCCTGACGGACTTCTTCCTCACCAAGCTGGACGTCCTGACCGGCTGGGAGCAGATCCCCGTCTGCGTCGCCTACGAGATCGACGGCAAGCGCGTCGAGGAGCTCCCGTACTCCCAGACGGACTTCCACCACGCGAAGCCCGTCTACGAGACCCTCCCGGGCTGGTCCGAGGACATCACCAAGGCGAAGTCGTTCTCCGACCTGCCCAAGAACGCCCAGAACTACGTGAAGGCGCTGGAGGACATGTCCGGCGCCCCGATCTCCGCGATCGGCGTGGGCCCGGGCCGGGACGAGACGATCGAGATCAACTCGTTCATCTAGCCCGAGAGGGCTCCGCACACGCCTGTGCCCCTGGCCGACATCGGCCAGGGGCACAGGCGCATCGGGGCCGCGCACCGAAGGGGCGCGGGGAACTGCGCGATCAGCCACGACGGCACCGCAGACGACCGGCGAGGCGGCGCGGCACCATCAGCGGAGCACTAGCGTGCCGTCAGTTTCCACAGGTGGTCGGCGGTGCCGTTGTCCGTCCACTGCAGGACCTGCGCGCCGGACGAGGTGCTCATCTGGTCCACGCCGAGCAGACGTCCGCTGTTGTAGTTGGCGATCTTGTAGAAGCCGTCGCGGGCCGGGATGACCTGCCAGAGGTGGTCGGCGGTGCCGTTGTCGCCCCAGATCAGGGCGGTCCCGCCATCGGCGGTGCTCATCTGGTTGATGCCGAGCAGCAGACCGCTCTTCTGGTTGACGATCTTGTACAGGCCCGAGCCGGCCGCGACCAGCGTCCAGTTCTCGTCCGTGCCCGTGGTGGACGTGGCCTGGACGACCGAGGTGCCCTGGGCGGTGCCCGCGTTCAGGGTGTCGAGGGCGAGGCCGCTGTTCTTGTTGGTGATCTGGTAGCGCCCGGCCAGCGAGGTGTTGGTGCCGCTGGGGGTGACGATCAGGTGGTAGCCGTCGGTGGCGTTCATCGTCACCGGCACGGTGATCGAGCCGTTGCTGACCGTGTAGTCGGCGTCGGAGACGGTGATCGGGCCGGAGGAGGCGGTCGTACGACCGGTGTTGGGGCTGTACTCCAGCTTCACGTGGACCGTGGAGCCGAAGGCCGACAGGGACGACAGTCCGTTGACGGTCACCGCGCAGGAGCCGCTGCAGCCGCCCGCGACGACGCTGATCTGGTTGCCCGAGCCGTTGAGGGAGGCGAGACCGTCGATGCCGGTCTGGGCGGGAGGCGTGGTGACGAGCATGTTGCCCGACATGTCGCCGTACCACTTGTACGTCCAGTACGAGCCGTTGGGCGAGCCGCCGGTGTCGGTCAGGGTGTCGCCGAGGGTGCCGTAGTGGTTCCAGAAGGCGAGTTCCGCGTCCCGGATCCCCGTCCGCTCGAACTTGGCGGCGTAACCGATGAGGGCACCGGAGTTGCCCATCTCGGAGGGCGTGCCGTACTCCTCGATGTCGATCGGGCGCGGGCTGATGCCGAGGCTCGACTCCAGCGCGCGGTACGCGGAGACGTGCGCGGCGATGTCCTTGCTGCCCTGGAGCTCGTGCCAGGCGATGACGTCCGGGACGGTGCCCGAGGCCTTCGCGTCGGTGAGGAAGGAGCTCATCCAGGACTGGTTCCAGGCCGAGTAGCTCGGGCCCTGGATCGGGGTGGTGGCGTCCTTGGAACGGACCTCCTTGAAGGTGCGCGCCCAGCCCGCGTCGAAGGCACCCGCGTTGGTGGTGTCCCACGTCCAGTCGGGCTCGTTCCACAGCGCGTACGCGCTGATGTTGGTGGCGCCGGAAGCCTTCACGGAGGCGACCTGCTTGTCGACCGCCGAGAGCCAGTCGCTCCAGCTGACCCACTTGTAGGGGAAGTTCGGGTACCAGTCCGGCATCCGTACGACCACCTTGGCACCGGCGCGGGCCGCCTTCGGCGCCACGACGAGCGCGTCACCGGCGGGGGCGGGCTCGCCGTTCGGCAGCTGGGAGCCGCCCGGGGCCATCTGTATGAAGGTGTTCGGCTTCAGCGGGGTGACCAGGCTGTCGGCGGGCGTGCTGTTGTCGGCGAGGCCGTAGAGGCTGCCGGTGCCTACATGGGTGACCGAGCGCAGGGTCTGGTTGGCGTTGACCACCAGGGTCGTGGAGGAGGTGGGCACCGCCTCGGCCGGGGCTCCGGCGGCGAGGGCGGCGGTGGCGGCCAGGGCGACGACGCCCAGGACGGCGGTGGACGATCTTGTGCGGCTCATGACAGGGAGTTCTCCTCGAAGGGAGGGAATGGAGAGGGGAGGGGTGTCAGTCCTTCACCGCGCCCGCGGTGACACCCGCGGCCACGTAACGCTGAGCCAGGACCAGCAGGACTGCCGCGGGGACGGAGGCGACGACGGCGGTGGCCATGATCGCGTTCCACTCCTGGTTGTTGTTCCCGATGTACTTGTAGATGCCGAGGGTGATCGGCCTCAGGTCGCCGCCGCCGTCCAGGGTGTTGGCGAAGACGAAGTCGGACCAGGCCCACAGGAAACTGAAGAGCGAGACGGTGACCAGTGCGTTGCGGCTCACCGGCAGCACCACCGACCAGAAGGTACGGAAGGTGCCCGCGCCGTCGATGCGGGAGGCGGCGATCAGTTCACCGGGGATGCCCGACATGAACGCGGTGAAGATCATGACGCCGAACGGCACCGCGATCGTGGAGTCGGCGATGATCAGGCCCCACCAGGAGTTCTGCAGGCCCAGGTCGAGGAAGACGCCGTAGAAGCCCATCGCCATGACGATTCCCGGGATCATCTGGGCGATCAGCAGGACCAGACCGAGCGCTCCGGCGCCCCGTGGGCGGAGCTTGGCGAGGGAGTAGCCGGCCGGGGCGGCGATCAGCAGGGTGAGGGCGACCGTGCCCAGGCCGATCAGCAGACTCGTGCCCAGGTACGGCATCTGGTCGTCGAGGACGGCCCGGTAGCCCTCGAACGTCGGGTGCAGCGGAAACAGATCGGGCGGGCTCTTGCGCATGTCCTGCTGCGGGGTGAGGGACACGTTGAGCATCCAGTACACCGGGAACAGCATCAGCCCGGTGAGGAGGAGACCGATGACCGTGTAGCGGCGGCGCGACTTCACGCTTCCTGCCTCCTCTGGACACGCACGTACAGCAGACCGAAGACGAGGGCGATGAGGATGAGGAGGTTGCCGACCGCGGCACCCGGCCCGAACTTCGGCAGCAGCGTGCCGAAGCCGAGCTGGTAGGACCAGGTCGCCAGGGTCGAGGAGGCGTCCCCCGGCCCGCCCTTGGTCATGATCCAGATCAGGTCGAACACCTTCAGCGTGTAGACGAGCCCGAGGAGCAGCGTGATCGCCGACACCGGCCGCAGCAGCGGGAAGGTGATCCGGCGGAACACCTGCCAGGCGCTCGCCCCGTCCAGCGACGCCGCCTCGTACAGCTCCGCCGGGATGTTCTGCAGCCCGCTGTAGAGGATGACCAGGTTGAACGGGATGCCGATCCAGACGTTGGCGATGATCACCGAGGTCAGCGCCCAGTCCGGCGAGGTGAGCCAGCCGACCGCGTCCACCCCGAAGAAGTGCAGGAAGTAGTTCACCACCCCCGACTCGCTGTTGAACATCCACGACCACGTCGACGCCGACACGATCAGCGGCAGCAGCCACGGGATCAGGAACAGCGCTCTCAGGGTCGGGGCGAGCCGGAAGCGCCGGTTGAAGAAGATCGCGAGGGCCAGGCCGATGACGTACTGGAAGGCGATCGACACGAAGGTGAAGACCATCGTGTGGCGCAGCGCCGGACCGAACGTCGGGTCGTCCAGGACCTTCTGGAAGTTGTCCCAGCCGGAGAACGGCGCGTCCCCGGCCACGAAGGAGCGGACGGTGTAGTCGCGCAGGCTCAGGTCGAGGTTGCGGTAGAGGGGATAGAGGTAGAAGGCGGCGAGGTAGGCGATCAGCGGGGCGACGAAGGCGAGCGCGGTCAGCCGGCTCCGGCGCCGCTGCCTGCGGTGCAGCGGCAGGGCGTCGGAGCCACTCGCCTTCGCCGTCGCGGGCGCCCGTCGCGGACGGTCGACGCGGGCGATGGTCATCTGTGTCGGCCTCAGTTCTTCTGCGCGCTCGCCTGCGCCGTGTCCATCGCGGCCTGCGGGCTCTTGCTGCCGGAGAGGGCCGCCTGGACGGCGGTCCACATCGGCTGCGAGATGGTCGGGTACTTGGTGCCGAGCCCGCCGCTGGTACGGCCCCGGGCCGCGGCCACCGCGTCCACCCACGGCTTCAGCTTCGGGTTCTGCTTGACCTGCTCGGCCTGCACGGACGCGGTGGGCGCCACGTACGTCAGCGTCGTGTCGCTGGCCAGGAGGTTGGCGTCGTTGGTCAGACAGGTGACGATCTTCTTGCTGACGTCGTAGCGCGCGGTGTCCTTCTGCACGGGCACGGTGACGAACTCACCGCCCGTCGGCACCGGCGCCGAACCGCCGCTCTGCCCCGGCACGTTGATGACGCCGTAGTCGAAGCCGGCCTTGTCGGCGTTGCCGAGCTGCCAGGTGCCGTTCTCGCCGAACGCGTAGTCGCCGGTGGCGAACTCCTGCCAGCTGGTGGTCTGCGTGTTCTGCAGGACGTCCTTCGGGGCCAGCCCGTCGTCCACCCAGCCCTTCCACAGCGACAGCGCGGCCACGCCCTTCGCCGAGTTCAGCTTGGTGAGGTCACCGCCCGCGCCCCAGAACCAGGGCAGGAACTGGAAGCTGCCCTCCTCCGTGTTGATCGCGGAGAAGGTGATGCCCTTCTTCCCGGCCGCCTTGACCTTCTTCAGCGCCGCCGTGAGCGAGTTCCAGTCCTTGATCGAGGCCGGGTCGACGCCCGCGGCGGAGAGGACCTTCTTGTTGTAGTAGAGGGCGAGCGTGTTGGCGCCGATCGGCACTCCGTACGCGGAGCCGTCGATCTCGCCCGCGCCGATGATGTTCTTCTGGATCGACTTCGTGTCGAGGCCCAGGTCGCTCGTCTTGTTGAGGATCCCCGCCTCCACCAGCGTCGAGACGACCGGGTTGTCCACCATCATCACGTCGGGCGCGTTGCCCTGCTGGGCGGCCAGCAGCGCCTTGTTGCCCAGGTCGGTGGTGTCGTACGCGGTGCGCTTGACGGTCACCCCGGCCTTCGTCCCGCACTCGGCGACCCGCTTGCCCCACGGGGAGGACGCGTCGAACTGCGGGTACGGGTCCCAGAAGGTGTACGTCCCCCCGGACGCGTCGGTGGTGCCGGAGGAGTCGGAGCCGCCTCCGCAGGCGGTGACGGAAGCGAGCACGCCGGCGACGGTGAGCGCGGCGAGGAGTGTGCGGCGGGTGGATATCACGGGGCTGACCTCGATGTTCGTAGGGCGAGGGTGTGAGGTGGGTCAGGGGGGTCAGGGGGGTCAGGAGGTGGGCAGCCAGACGCGCATGCTGCCGTCTTCGCGGTTGGCCCACGCGTAGTAGGGGATGGCGGTCAACTCGACGGGCTCACCAGGGGTGGAGCTGTCGGTGGGGGGCCGGGAGCCGGACGAGGTGTCGACGGGGCTGTAGGGCCACCAGCCCGCCTCCGGGATGTGGCGCCGTCGGCCTGCGGCCACGACGGTGGTCACGCCGCCCAGCAGATCGGGCCGGTGCTTCACGGCGAGCGGCCGGGTGGTGTCCAGGACGATGTCGTCCAGGCCCCCACCCGGGTGGTCGACCTGCTCCAGGCAGTACACGAGCGGCCCGCGCTCGATCGCCACGCAGCCGCGCACGGAGTCGACCCGGGGGTCGGCAGCGGTGAGCCGCGGCTCCAGCCCGAGCTCCAGGACGACCCGGTCACCGGGCGCCCAGGTCCGCTCCAGCCGCAGCCAGCCGTCGACCACGGGAGCCTCGTACGACTCCTCCCCAGGCTCCTTCCCGCACCGCACCCGCACGTCGCCGCACCACTGCGGGACCCGCAGGGACAGTGTCCAGGGGCGGTCGGCCGGGGTCTCCTCGACGGTGAGGGCGATCGTGCCGTGCCAGGGGTACTCGGTTTCGCAGCGGACGGTCACCCCCGGGGCGCCGGTGTAGCGGCCGTTGACGTACTGGTGGACCTGGAGGCCGCCGTCGGCGTCGGTGCTGGCCAGGTAGTGCTCGAGCGAGGCCAGCAGCCGCATCACGTTGGGCGGGCAGCAGGCGCACCGGAACCAGCGGGTGCGGCGGGCCGACTGGTCGCCGCCGGGGTCGGTGTGACCGTCGCGGACCTGGAGCGGGTTGACGTACAGCCAGTGCTCGCCGTCCAGCGAGACCCCGGCCAGGAAGCCGTTGTACAGGGTCCGCTCGATCAGGTCCGAGTAGCGGGCCTCGCCGGTGAGCAGGGCCATGCGCCAGCTCCACTGCACGGAGGCGATGGCGGCACAGGTCTCGCAGTACGCGCGCTCGTTGGGCAGCTCGTACGGATCCCCGAAGTCCTCCTCGTCATGATGGGCGCCGAGCCCGCCGGTGACATGCGTCTTGGTCGTGGTCATGGCCTGCCACAACCGCTCGGAGGCGGTGCGGAGCTCGTCGTCGCCGGTCTCGGTGGCGAGATCGGCGGCGGCGGCCAGCAGGTACAACTGCCGTACGGCGTGCCCCTCGACGTTGGTCGCCTCGCGTACCGGGACGCGGTCCTGGCAGTAGGCCTCGCCGCCGAGCAGACCGTGGCCGTGCCGGTCGACGAAGTAGGCGGCGAGGTCGAGGTAGCGGCGCTCGCCGGTCTCCCGGTAGAGCTCGACCAGGGCGGTCTCGACCTCCGGGTGACCGTCGATGCCGTCGATGGCCCTGCCGCTGCCGGGCAGACCGAACACGGAGTCGATCTGGTCGGCGAACTTCCTCGCCACATCCAGGAGTTCGGGGCGGCCGGTGGTGCGGTGGTGCGCGACGGCGGCCTGGATCAGATGTCCCGCGCAGTACAACTCGTGGCCCCAGCGCAGGTCCTGGTACTGCTCGCCGCCCTTGGTCAGCTGGAACCAGGTGTTGAGGTAGCCGTCGGGCTGCTGGGCGGCGGCGACGAGGTCGATGATCCGGCCGACGTGGCCCGCGAGGTCCCCGTCCGCCTCCTGCGGAAGCTGCCAGGCCGCCGCCTCCAGCCACTTGTAGACGTCCGTGTCCACGAAGGGGTACGCGCCCTGGAACTCGCCCTCGGCCGTACCTGCCGCGAGCCGCAGGTTGTGCAGGTTGCCCGCGGACTCCAGGAGTTCGGGGCCCTGCGGGATGGACGTACGGGCGTTGACCTCACGCCGGTCGAGCCAGAAGCCCGCGTCGATGCCGACGACCGCGGGTCGCAGCGCGACACGGGCGTCGGGGCCGAGGCGGACGGGGCCGACGGGGGTGGGCGGGACGGAGCTTGTGCGGGACATGGTTCTCCGAGGGAGGGAGCGGGAGGGAGCGTGTTTGAGCAACCGTTTTCCTGAGCGAGAAGTAGAGGGCAGTGGGGCATCCCGGTCAAGAGCTGCGACAAGAATTTTTTCCGCTTGCCCAGGGACTGGCACCCAACTCCAGTGCCTGCCACGATGGGCCGCACCATTGCCGCAGAGGAAAAGGTTTGCTCGTGACGCGTGCCGCAGGTGCTCCAGGCTCTCCTCCCACCGGCCGGGCCCGCCTCGCCGACGTCGCCGCGCTCGCGGGCGTCAGCGTGGGCACGGCCTCGAAGGCGCTGAGCGGCGCCGGCCGGATGCGCCCGGAGACCCGGCAGCGGGTACTGGACGCGGTGGCCACCCTCGGCTTCCGCCCCAACCAGCACGCCCAGAGCCTGCACACCGGCCGCAGTTGGACGGTCGGCCTGATGACCACCGACGGCATCGGCCGCTTCAGCACCCCGGTCCTCCTGGGCGCCGAGGACGCGCTCGGCGCCGGCAAGATCTCCGTCCTGCTGTGCGACACCCGCGGCGACGCGATCCGCGAACAGCACCATTTGCGCAACCTCATGGACCGCCGGGTCGACGGCATCATCGTCACCGGCCGCCGCACGGACGCGCGTCCGCCCCTGACCGGCATCAGCGGCCTGGAGTCCATCCCGGTCGTCTACGCGCTGTCCCCCTCGACCGATCCGGCCGACACCTCGGTGGTCTCCGACGACGAGGGCGGCGCCCAGCTGGCCGTCGACCACCTCCTGTCCACCGGCCGCACCCGCATCGCCCACGTCACCGGCCCCGAACACCACGCCGCCGCCCGCGACCGCGCCCACCACGCGGTCGACCACCTGCGAGCGACCGGCCTCGACCTGTCCACCGAGCGCGTCCACTTCGGCGAGTGGAGCGAGGCCTGGGGCCGCCGCGCCGCCGACGCGGTCCTGCGCACCGCCCCCGACACCGACGCGTTCTTCTGCGGCAACGACCAGATAGCGCGGGGCGTCGCGGACGCGCTGAGGGAAAAAGGGGTCGGCGTGCCCGGTGACATCGCTGTCGTCGGCTACGACAACTGGGACACGATGGCGCTGGCGAGTCGGCCTCCGCTCACCACGATCGACATGAACCTCGCGGAGATAGGCCGTATCGCGGCGCTGCGGTTGCTGGAGGCGATAGAGGGCGCCGACGCGACCCCGGGGGCGCGGCCGGTGCCGTGCCGGCTGGTGGTGCGGGAGTCGACGTGAGGGTCAGCTCTGGGCGGGGCGGTCGAAGCCGGTGGTGTCGAGGGTGCAGTTGAAGGGGGCGGGGATGTCGAGCTTCTCGCCGAAGGGCTTGCTGCAGCGGGCCTGGTATCCCTGCCCGGACGGCTCCCAGAGCACCGTGGCCTTCTGCTCCTGCATGTCGAGGATGAGATAGACGGGGACGCCGGCCTTGGCGTACGTCTCGACCTTGTCGGTCAGGTCGTCGTCGCGGGTCGCGGAGGAGGTCAGCTCGGCGACGAAGGAGAGGGCTTCGCCGTCCAGGTGGTTGCTCACTGTCTCGAGGGTCTGCTCGTGTGCCGCGTAGATGTCCGGCCCGTAGGCTCGCTCGAACCCAGGAAAGACGAAGAGGTTCGGAGCCTGGCTGATGAAGTGGCCGTCGGGGAGGTGGACCTGCAGTTGTCGGCACACCAGATTCATCACCCGGGTGTAGTACCCCTTCGGCCACGGCGACATGACGATGCTCCCCCTGATGATCTCGGCCTTGTAGCCGTCCAGCACGTCCAGCCTGTCGAGGTCGTTCAGCAGGTCCTCGAAGCTGTGGGGTTCGGTGCTGCTCATCGTCGGTCGCTCAGCCATCAGCGTCATGATGCGCCCTTCCACCCGAGGCTGGCCAGTCGCCACACAGAGTAGCCGAACGATTACATGACGACAGCCCTTTGCTTGTTTCCGATTATTGACCCGGACATGGCCAACCCCTGGTTCCAGGACGCGTCCTCCGCCGCAACCATCTACGCGTGTAGTCCCGTACGGCGCACCAATCACACCCTCCTCCCGGGAGCCCCGAATGCCCGTCCACCACCCCATGAACCGCCGTGAGTTCGTGCAGAAGTCGGCCATGACCGGAGCCGCAGTGGCCGCAGCCGGAACCGTCGCGGCAGCCGCGCCCGCGGAGGCGGCGGACCAGGCCCCGGCAGCACCCCAACACACGTCCCGTACCTGGTCGTTCTCCATCCTCGGCACCACCGACCTGCACAGCCACGTCTTCGACTGGGACTACTACACGGACGCCGCCTACCAGGACGGCAAGGGCAACTCCGTGGGCGTGGCCCGAGTCGCCACCCTCATCAAGCAGCAGCGCGGGGCGAAGGGCGAGGGCCGCGTCCTCCTGGTCGACGCCGGGGACATCATCCAGGGCACGTCACTGGCGTACTACTACGCACGGGTGGACCCCATCACCGGCAAGGACGCCCCGCAGCACCCCATGGCCGTCGCGATGAACCACATGCGCTACGACGCCGCCGCCCTCGGCAACCACGAGTTCAACTACGGCATCGACGTCCTGCGCAAGTTCGAGAGCCAGTGCCGCTTCCCGCTGCTGGGCGCGAACGCGCTGGACGCGAAGACTCTGCGGCCGGCGTTCCAGCCGTACACCGTGAAGCGGATCTGTGTCCCCGGCGCCCCGGACATCAAGGTCGGCATCCTCGGCCTGACGAACCCCGGTATCGCGCTGTGGGACAAGGACAACGTGAGCGGGAAGATGGTGTTTCCGGGACTGGTGGAGCAGGCGAGGAAGTACGTACCGCGCCTGCGCGCCCTGGGCTGCGACGTGGTGTTCCTGACGGACCACTCGGGCCTCGACGGCTCGTCGTCGTACGGCGACGAACTCCCCTACGTCGAGAACGCGTCGAACCTCGTGGCCGAGCAGGTCCCCGGCATCGACGCGATCCTGGTGGGCCACACGCACGTCGAGGTCCCCTCCTACACGGTGAAGAACGAGCAGACCGGCAAGGACGTGGTCCTCTCCGAGCCGTACTGCTGGGGCATGCGTCTGACCGTCTTCGACTTCGGCCTGGAGCTGGTGCGGGGCCAGTGGAAGGTGAAGGAGATCAAGGCGCAGACGCTGAATCCGAACGGGGTGGAGGAGGACGCGGACATCACCAAGCTCCTCCAGGCGGACCACGAGCTGGTGGTGAAGTACGTCAACACTCCCGTCGGCACCTGCACGCAGGACCTCTCGGCGGCGGAGTCGTGCTGGAAGGATGTCCCGATCATGGACTTCATCCACGAGGTCCAGATGAAGACGGTGGCGGCGGGCCTGTCGACCTCGGACGCGGCGTTGCCGTTGATCTCGGTCGCGGCCCCCTTCAGCCGCACGGCGGACATCCCGGCCGGCGACGTCACGATCCGCGACATCGCCGGCCTCTACATCTACGACAACACGTTGTATGGCAAGAAGCTGACGGGCGCGCAGTTGCGGGACTACCTGGAGTACGCGGCGAAGTATTACCACCAGGTCCCGTCCGGTACGAAGGTCGACACGTCCACCCTGACGAACGCCAACAACTTCTGGGACTACATGTACGACACGGCCGCGGGCGTCTCCTACGACATCGACATCGCCCAGCCCGAGGGCTCCCGCATCCAGAACCTCACGTACGGCGGCGAGGCGGTGCGGGACGACCAGGTCTTCGTGGTCGCCGTCAACAACTACCGTGCCAACGGCGGCTCCGGCTACCCCCACATCGCCGCCGCGGACATCGCCTACAGCTCCACCAACGAGATCCGCCAGCTGATGATCGACTACGTGACCGGGAAGGGCACGCTGGATCCGGCGGACTTCGCGGCGACGAACTGGAGGCTGACGCAGGCGGGGACGGCGGTGTTCTGAGGGGGAGGGGGCGAACTCAGCGCCCGCATCCAGACCCGCTGAGAAAAGCGGACCAGGCTTCGCCGGAGACGGTGAGGGTGGGGCCGTCGGGGGACTTGGAGTCGCGGAGGTGGATGGCGTCGGAGTCGTGAGCGGCTTCGAGGCATTCGCCGCCGCTGGCGTTGCTGTAGCTGGACTTGAACCACCGCAGGGTGCCGGTCATCGTTGCTCTCCTGCCAACTGCTCAATGAGCCCCAGCGATTCGTCCGGGCCCAAGGCCTGTGCTCGGATCTTCGCATACCGGTGGGTGTATGTCGTCACCTTTGCAGGGTCGCTGATCAGCAGACTTTCCTCCTGAGGCTGCAGGTAGACGAGGTGGTGGTGGTCCGGGGTCTCCAGCAGCGTGATCTCGCCGTGCAGTCCAGCGTGATCACCCCGGAGTCCGCGCATCATCGGCATCACCTGGAGCGTGACGTTGCGTCGTTCGGCGCACTTGGCGAGGTGGAGCAACTGTTCCCGCATGATCTCCTGGCTGCCCACAATGCGCCGCAATGTGGACTCGTCCAGGACCAGCTCGATCAGGGCTGGGGGGTCGCGATCGAAAAGCACCCTCCGCGCCAGACGGGCCTCGACCAGCTCGTCGACGCGTCGCATGGGAAGGGGCGGGTAGCCTCCGCCGATCAGTGCACGGGCGTACGCCTCGGTCTGGAACAGGCCGTGGATCACCACCATCGCGTAGGTCTGCAGGGTGAGTGCCCGCTGCTCCAGTAGCGCGAAATCCTTGAACTGCGGCGGATACCGATCCAGCCGAATGAACTCCCGGGCCCTCTCGAACACCCCCAGCCCGCTCCCCAGCACCTCCTCCAACCGCACCAGCATCTGATCGCTGGCCGGCTGCGCGCACGTCTCCATCGCGCTCACCGCTGAGCCGGTGTAACCGATCTTCTTGCCCAGGTCCTCCTGGGAAAGCTCCTGTTGCTCACGCAGTGCCTTCGCCAGGGCGGCGACGAGATACGCCGTACCGCCCGCCTCCATCTTGTTCACTGCCCGCGCCACGGCGATCACCCCCGAACTCAACCGAACTCAACCAGCCACAAACGCATCGCACCGATTTCCGACCGTTGCCGGTGGTCGACGCTGAGTTATGGAAGACCGTAGCTCCACCTGCCGAAACTGGCTCCATGAATACGGAAAGTGACGTGGATTGGATCCCGAGTGCCGGCATCCAACTCCGCAAGGCGGGCGTGCGGTTCGATGCGGTCAGGGTCGACGGGGAGGAGGGGCGCGCACTTGCCGATCGCCTCGCCGGCATGACGGGTGGTGCACCCGGACCGGTGGTCGAGGAGGACACGGGTAGTCGTGGCGTCTACTTCCTGGTCCCGGTCGGCAGCGTGTCCCACAGGCCGTGGCCGCCCGGGGTCACCCGTCTCACCGCAGGCCCGGGGCACATCTCGTACATCCCGGTTCCGGCCCTGGACGGTCTGACCTGGCCCCTGAGTTGGCGTTATCGCCCGACTTCGCCGGACCACCTCGTCCACACCCTGCTCCTGCGCACCGCCCTTCACTCCCCGGAGTGAATTAGGCGAACCCCCGCCCAGGAAAAGCCAGTTCCGGCTTGCTTTCGTCGCTCTGCGTGCCCGTAGAGTCACGCCGATAAAGAAACGCCCCCGCAGTGCGCCAACACCCGGGGGCTCGGCACCAGGAGCGAACACCTCCCAATGCGCATTCATCGTACGACGCCCACGCGCGCGTTTTCCGTCTTCTCCAATGCCCTTCTCCGCGACCGGAGCATCTCCTGGTGTGCGGTGGGCGTACTGACGTACCTACTGAGCCTTCCGAACGAGGCCCGCGTCACCATCCGCACGCTCGCCGAGCAGCGGAAGGAAGGGCGGGCGCGGATCGCGGGGGCCCTGCATGAGCTGGAGGAATCCCGGTATCTGCGGCGGGTGGTGCGCAAGGACCGGGAGACGGGTCAACTCTTCGCGGTGTACGAGGTGTTCGACACTCCGTACGAGGACGTGCCACCCGCGGGTGAAACCGAAGAAGGTCAGAACCTGGCCTCCGGCGAGTCGGCCGTCGCGTCTTCGGGCGCTCCCCCTTCGGGGGAAAAGACCAGGGAACAAGAACCTCCCTCCCCGCCCCCGGCCGAGCCGGCCGAGCCGGCCGACGTGGGCGAGCGCACCGCGCTTGCCGCGCGGTTGCTCGGCTCGCTGGGCCGTACCGACGCCCGCCTCACCCTCGGCGCCGCCGAGGCGCTGCGGCTCGCGCCGCTCGTGGAGGCGTGGTGGGACGCGGGGGCCAGCAGTGCGCAGGTGCGGGCCGCGCTGACGGACGGTCTGCCGCGCCCGCTGTACTCGGCGCGAGCCCTCGTCGAGAACCGGCTGCGGCGCAAGTGCCCCGCGGGGACCCCGGCCGAGCCCGTCACCACCGTTCAGGTCGAGCCGCGCAAGCCCGGCGCCTCCGGCTACCGCGAGGCCGCGCGGCGGGGCGGAGTGGTGGCGCGGGCGCTGCTGCGGGGGCAGCCGACGCCGGCCTAGCGGCACGCCGACCCCGGCCCCACGCCCGTGAGGGCCGGTTCTTCGAGAGAAATGGAGTGTTGATGACTGTCACACTCGTACGCCCAGAGGCGGTATACCGTCAGTATACTTTCCTCATGGCTGACACCACGATCAAGGTCGACCCCGCCGTCCGAGACCGCCTACAGGAGCTCGCCCGTGAGCGTGGGATGAGCATGCGAGATTTTGTGGCGGAGCTGGCCGGGGCTACGCCCACCAAGGAAGAACTGCGCAAGCGGTACGAGGCAACCAAGGCGTACGTCGAAGAGCACTTCCTCGGCAGGCCGTACACCGAGGAGGACGAGAAGGCCGGCGAGAAACTGTGGGCCGATCTGGAGGCCGGGCGCATCGGGGAGGTTCAGTGACGGGGGAGAAGCGGTATCCGCTGCCGCGTGCCGTCATCTTCGACGACACTGCCGCCCTCGCGCTCGGCGCGGGGAATGCCATGGCCTCCCGACTCGTCGTAGAGGCCGAGAAGGATCCCGCCTTGCGTGTCTACGTCCCGGCGCTCAGCCTGGCTGCCGCGGAGCGTGAGCGAGCCGGTGTGGCGGAGCATGTCGGGGCGCTGCCGTCCGTCCACATCGAGGGGCTGGACTTCGCAGCGGCCACAGCTGTCGGCAAACGTCTGCGAACGGCGGTCGCTGGGGACCACGAGCCGGACGGCAAGGTCGAAGACGACTGGAGTGGCGCCCATGTCCTGCATCTCGCGCTGCCCACCGTCGAGTGGCCATGCGGGCGGCCCGTCCTGACACGGACACCCACGCGGTACCGGGGGACAGGAGTCCGTACGATCCGCATCGTCGAGCAGAACTGACCGTGAGGGCGAGGGGCGCCCCCGCCGAGCGCGCCTCGCCTCCCTCACGGGTGAAACTTCGCAAACCGGCATATCCTGAATTCATACAAAGCCCCAGCCCCGCCCGCCTGCCCGGCCAGAGGAAGGTGACTGCGATGCGCGTGATGATGAAGGCCGAGTTCGACACGGAGAAGACGAACGACCTGATCCGCAGCGGCAAGCTGCCGCAGATCGTCCAGGAGGCGGTGGAGCATCTCCATCCGGAGACTTCCTACTTCACTGTCGACGACGGGCAGCGCACGATGTTCCTCGTCTTCGACATGCAGGACACCTCCACCATGCCGGCGATCGCCGAGCCCTTCTTCATGCAGATGGGGGCGAAGATCGACTACACGCCGGTCATGAACCTCGACGACCTCCAGAGGGGGCTCGCCCAACTCCGCTGATCAGGGCGGCAGCCCTCAGCTGAAGATGATCATCGATCCCTGCGCCAGACTGCGCGTCGCCGCAGCGTGCAGGCCCAGCCACACGTGCCGTTCGCGGGCGAAGGGGCTCGGGTCGTACGGCGCGGGGACGGCCGGTTCCTCCAACTCCGTGGGGCCCGGCGGGGGGGTCGGGGGTGCCGGAGGGTTCGCCGGGTCGATGCCGATCGACGCGGCCACGTACTCCAGCTCCCGCAGCAGCGCCTGGGAGGAGCCCAGGGGGCCGCCGCCCGCGAGGAGTTCGTCGTTGGAGAGCGGCTGGGGGAAGTCGACGGGGACGTACGCGCCCGCGTGGTCGTAGTGCCAGACCAGGTGGGACTGCTGGGCCGTCGACTCGAACATCTCCAGCAGCTGCTCGTAGTCACCGCCCAGCTCGTCCACCGGCGTCACCGGCAGCCCGCACACCTGGAGCAGGTAGGCGCGGCGCAGGAAGTGCAACGCGTCGTAGTCGAAGCCGGCCACCGGGGCGACGTCGCCGGAGAGGCCCGGCATGTACTGGTACACCGGAACGGGCGGGAGTCCGGATTCACCGAGCACCTTGTTGTACTGCGCGAGTTCCTCGGCGAACGGGTTGTCGGGGGTGTGGCACAACACGTCGACGAGCGGTACCAGCCACAGGTCACAGGCCAAAAGAGGGCTCCTCAACTCAGCGCGCGGTACGGTCCTGGAAAGGGTGTAAAGAGCCTAGTCGGTGCGGCCCTGGATCAGCTCCCCTCGTGCAGATCCCATACCCACACACCGTCCACCCATTTACCCGGGCGGCCCACCAGCTTTCGTACGACTTCCCGCAGGGGACCGTCGTTGGGCTGCGGAGCCAGCACCAGGACGCCCGCCTTCCAGTGCGCGAAGTCACGCGCGGCCTCCGCCCGCGCGCTCGCGGTGACCACCGGGACGTCACCCGTGTAGCGCACGGTCCGCAGCAGGTCGGCGGTGTAGCGCAGAGGCGCGCCGTACACGCCGGTGCGGTCGTCGCCGAAGGGGCCGTTGAAGTAGCCGCCGGGCATACGGAAGCCCAGGCCGGCGGCGGTCTGCCAGTGCAGGGCCTCCGCCGCGCCCGGGTCGGGCAGCGGCACCGGCACGAGCGCCTCGCCCTCCCCGACGTACCTCTGCCAGGTGCCGTCCGTGAAGAAGGCGGGCACCTCCGCGCGGTCCACCGCCTTCAGTGGGGCGGGGACGAGCGGGAGCAGCGCGACACAGACGGCCAGCAGGCCGGTGTACTGGACGCTCAGTTTCCGGGTGGCCGCCAGCCGCCCGACCGCCACGGCGAGCAGCATGCCGAGGACGGGCGCGCAGATCATGGCGACCCGGCTCTCGATGACCGACTCGAACAGGGGGCGATCGGCGAGCAGGGCCCAGGGGCCGGGCAGGACGGTGTCGGTGAGGGGGATCCGGACGCGGGGGCCGAGCGACAACACCGCCGCGCCGACCGCCGTGAACGCCAGCGCCCTCACCAGGGTCCGTTCCCACAGCCGTACGGTGATCGCGAAGGCGAGAAGGGCGAGCGGCCAGCCGTAGAAGGCGTTCTGCTCGGTGGGGTTGAGGGAGAGGGTGTCGGCGCGGTGCGCGTCGCCGGCGAGCAGGGAGCGCTCGGCGAAGGAGAGCAGGGCCAGCGGGCTGTTGGCCGCGTTGTCGCCGTGCAGGATGGAGTCGTAGCTCTGCGGGCCGCGGAACTGCCAGAGCAGGGGGTAGCAGATCAGGGGGAGACAGACCGCCGCCGCGATGGTCAGGCCGCGCAGCAGGGGACGCCACGACTGCCGCACCACCTCCCACCGGACGGTCCCGTAGGACACGGCGAACAGCAGCATCCCCAGCGCCGCCAGCAGCAGGGTCTCCTCGCCCAGGAACACCTGGTACGTCGCCATCAGGCCGAGGACCACCGCGTCCCGGGTCACCCGGGTGCCCTCGCACAGGCGCAGGGCGCGGTCGATGATCAGCGGGATCATGAAGAGGATCACGAAGTTGGGGTGCGCGTTGGCGTGGCTGACCATCGGCGGGGCGAAGGCGGCCAGCGCGGCGCCGAGGAAGGCGGCCGCGCGCTGCCGTACGACCCGTTTCACGATCAGCCAGTACCAGGCGGCCGCGGTGGCGGCGAGGCCCAGCGTCATGCAGAGGCTCAGTGACACGGCCGGGCCGAAGAACAGCGTGATCGGGGTGAACGGCACCGACAGGCCCAGCATGACCGTGTTGGCCATGAGGTTGACGCCCTCGGGGAAGCCCTGGAGGTCGCTGAAGAGGGGATTGCGTAAATGGGCGACGCTGTCGGCGGTCACCGCGAAGAACCACTCCCACTGGTTCTGGTCCTGGAGGGAGTCGGGGAGGTAGCGGTGGCCGGGGTCGAGGACGCGGCCCGAGTACAGGGCCGCCGACATCATCAGGAAGAGAACGGCGGCGACCAGGTCGGCCGGGCCGAGGGGGCGGATGCGGATGCGGGCGAGCTCGGCGAGGACGCGGGGGTAGTCCCAGGGGCGCACCTTGGAGCCCGGCTGGTGCGACCAGTGCACCGGGACCTCGGCGACCGGCCAGTCGGCGCGGTGGAAGTGGTGCAGCACCTCGATGTCGATGCCCCAGCCGTTGAGGCGGGAGGCGGCGAACGCCTCGCGGGCACGATCGCCGACGAACAGCTTGAAGCCGCACTGGGTGTCACGTAACCCCGGGACCATCGTCCGGCGTATGAGGGCGTTGCCGGCCCGGCCGAGCAGCTCGCGCAGCCGGTGCTGGCGGGTGGTCTGTGTCGCGCCCGGCATCGCGCGGGAGCCGATGGCCGCCGCGTGCCCGTCGGTGAGGGCCCGGTCGAGGTGCTCCAACTCCTCTATGGGGGCGGCCAGATCGGCGTCCGTGACGAGCAGGAGACGGCCACGGGTCACGGCGGCGCCCCGGCGCAGGGCGTGGCCCTTGCCGCGGTTGCGGGGGCCGACGACCAGCTGGACGCGGGGGTCGCGGCGGGACACGACGACCTCGCGGGTGGCGTCGGTGGAGCCGTCGTCGGCGACGACGATCTCCCAGGTGGGCCAGCGGTCCTCGTGGGCCCTCAGGTACGCCGTGATGGCGTCGAGGGTACGGACGAGCCGCTGCTCCTCGTTGTAGGCGGGGATGAGGACGGAGAGGTCGACGCCGCGCGGTCGCCCGGAGACCGCGGGCCACGGCTCACGGGTCGAGCGCAGCGGCGGTGCGCCGGGAGCGGGTGTGCGGGGAGCGGGTGTGCGGGAAGCGGGTGCGCCGGGAGCGGGTGTGCCGGAGACGCGCTGGCCTGGAAGGTTCGTGCCGGTAGCGCTCGTGCCGGGCGTGAGCGCGCCGGATGCGGGTGTGCCGGACGCGGGTGTGCCGGACGCGTGCGCGCCGGATGCGGGTGTGCCGGATGCGGGTGTGCCGGATGCGGGTGTGCCGGATGCGCCCGCGCCGGATGCGGGTGTGCCGGAGACACGCGTGCGTGAAAGGCCCGTGCCGGAAGCGCTCCTGCCGGAAGCGGTCCTGCCCGTAGCGCTCCTGCCGGAAGCGGTCGTGCCGGTAGCGCTCCTGCCTGCTGCGGTCGTGCCGGTGGGGCTCGCGCCGGCAGCGGTCGTGCCGTCGGCGTCCGGGTCGGAGACGCTCCAGCTGGGCACACCCCTCCGGCCCCCGGCCGCCTTCTCGGCCGGTGAGTGCCTCGCGCTCACTCGGCGGCCAGCCGCTCGATCAGGGCCAGGGAGTCCGCGCTGTACGTCGTGAGGATCGCGCGGGCGGCGGTGATATCGCGGCGCGACAGGGCGTCGACCAGTTCGGTGTGGCCGGACCACAGGTGGCCGCGCAGGTCGGTCAGGCGGCGCAGGTGTTGTACCGCGCACGCCCAGGACTGCAGGCGCAGCCGGTGCAGGAAGTCGGCGAGGTAGGGGTTGCCGAAGAAGGCGGCGAGCTCGCGCCAGAACCGCAGGTCGTAGCCGATGAGGACGGTCAGGTCACCGGCCGAGGCGGCGCGCTGGGCCTCCTCGCCGCGGCGGCGTACGCCCGCGACGGAGGCGGCGAGCCGGGGGTCGTCCGGGTCCTGGAACCGCTCGGGCCCGGCCTCCAGGGCGTGGAACATGCCCTCGATGATCAGGTTGCGGGCCTCCAGCATGCCCCGGTAGTCCTCGACGGAGTACTCGTGGACGTGGAAGCCGCGGTGCTGGTCGGCGTCCAGGAGGCCCTGGGCGGAGAGATCCACCAGGGCCTCGCGGACGGGGGTCGCGGAGACGCCGTACTGTTCGGCGATCTCCTTCACCGTGAACTCCTGACCCGGCTTCAGTCGCCCCGCCAGCACCTCGTCACGAAGCGCGGCGGCGATCTGCTGCCGCAGGGTGCTGCGGGTCACGGCGCCGTTGCCGCTGGAGCCGGGCATGGTCGGGGCGTCTCCCGTCGCGTAGGGGGTGGCGTACGGCTATATGTACGGGCACGCCACCTTACGCGTTCGACTCCGCCCCGAAACCGCCGCAACTACTCCGTGTACTCGTCGGCCACCGACAGGGCCGCGTCGAGCGCCGAGAGGCCCTCCGTCAGCTCCGCCTCGCTCACGTTGCACGGCGGCACCACGTGGGTGCGGTTCATGTTCAGGAAGGGCCAGATGCCGTGCTTCTTCGCGGCCGCGCCGAAGGCGGCCATCGGGGCGTTCGCCTCGCCCGCCGCGTTGTACGGCACCAGCGGCTCGCGCGTCTCCCGGTTCTTCACCAGCTCGATCGCCCAGAACATGCCGACCCCGCGCACCTCGCCGACGCTCGGGTGCCGCTCGGCCAGCTGCCGCAGCGCGGGCTCGACGACGGAGGCGCCGAGCTTCGCCGCGTTCTCGACGATGCCCTCCTCCGCCATCACGTTGATGGTCGCGACGGCCGCCGCGCAGGCCAGCGGATGCCCGGAGTACGTCAGCCCGCCCGGGTACGGCCGCTTGGCGAAGGTCTGCGCGATCTCCCCGGAGATGGCGACGCCGCCGAGCGGCACATAGCCGGAGTTCACGCCCTTGGCGAAGGTCATCAGGTCCGGTACGACGTCGAACAGGTCGGCGGCGAACCACTCACCGGTCCGCCCGAACCCGGCCATGACCTCGTCCAGGACGAAGACGATGCCGTACTTGTCGCAGATCTCGCGGACACCGGCGAGGTAGCCGGGCGGCGGGACCATGATCCCGGCCGTGCCCGGGATGGTCTCCAGGATGATCGCGGCGATCGTGCCCGGCCCCTCGAAGGCGATCGTCGTCTCCAGGTGCTCCAGCGCCCGCGCGCACTCCTGCTCCTCGGTCTCCGCGTAGAAGCGGGAGCGGTAGAGGAAGGGCGCCCAGAAGTGCACGACACCGGCGGAGGCGCTGTCGGAGGCCCAGCGACGCGGGTCACCGGTGAGGTTCACGGCCTGCTGGGTGCCGCCGTGGTAGGAGCGGTACGCCGACAGCACCTTCGCGCGGCCGGTGTGCAGCCGCGCCATGCGCACGGCGTGCTCCACGGCGTCGGCGCCGGCGTTGGTGAAGAAGATCTTGTCCAGGTCGCCGGGGGTCCGCTCGGCGATCAGCCGGGCCGCCTCGGAGCGCGCCTCGATGGCGAAGGCGGGCGCGAACGTGGTCATCGTCGCGGCCTGCTCCTGGATCGCGGCGACGACCTTGGGGTGCTGGTAGCCGATGTTCGTGTAGACGAGCCCGCTCGTGAAGTCGAGGTAGCGCTTGCCGTCGTAGTCCCAGAAGTACGACCCCTCGGCGCCGGCGACGGCGAGCGGGTCGATGAGCTCCTGGGCGGACCAGGAGTGGAAGACGTGCGCACGGTCCGCGGCCTTCACGGCGGCGCCGGCCTGAGGATTGGGCTGTGGGGTCATGCGAGTGAGCGTAAATGTCCGCGATGCGGAAACGGAATCGGCGTCCTGTCTGTGGACGGGGGGTTTCCGCGACAGGTTGTCGAAGGAACTGTGAGGGACCGCACGGATTGACAGCACACTGTCTAAATGACAGGCTGCTGTCATGAGTGATGGAGTGCACGGCACAAGGAACGGCACGAGGAGACAGCCATGACCCGCAAGCCCGTCCATCTCGCCGTCTACGACACCTACGCCGACTGGGAGACCGGCCACGCCACGGCCTACCTCGCCCGCGCCGGGTACGAGGTGCGTACCGTCGGCCCGACCGTGTCACCGGTCCGCAGCATCGGCGGCCTGCGCGTCCAGCCGGACCTCGCGCTGGACGCCGTACGACCGCAGGACAGCTCCCTGCTGATCCTCCCGGGCGCCGACGCCTGGGAGACCGGCGACGACCTCGCCCCCTTCGCCCGCACGGCCCGCGCCTTCCTGGACGCCGGGGTCCCCGTCGCCGCGATCTGCGGGGCCACCGCCGGACTCGCCCGCGAGGGCCTGCTCGACGACCGCGACCACACCAGCGCGGTCTCCTTCTACCTGGCGGCGACCGGCTACGGCGGCGGCGCGCGGTACGTGGACGCGGACGCCGTGACCGACCGGGGCCTGATCACCGCCGGACCCACCGAGCCCGTCGCCTTCGCCCGGGAGATCTTCCGGCTCCTCGGGGTGTACGAGGGTGAGGTGCTGGACGCCTGGTACCGGCTGTTCCACGACTCCGACGCGCAGGCGTACGCCGTATTGGAGGAGGCGGCAGCCCGGTGAGCCATGAACGTCAGGACCTGCTCAGCCGCGGCGCGCTCGGGGTCTTCCGGCTGAACGGGCAGTTCCTCGCCCTCGCCGAGGAACTGGCCCGGCCCGCCGGGCTCACCGCCGCGTGGTGGCAGGTGCTCGGCGCGGTGCTGCGCGAGCCGCTGTCCGTGGCCGGGATCGCCCGGGCCATGGGCATCACCCGGCAGAGCGTGCAGCGCATCGCCGACCTGCTGGTGGAACGCGGACTCGCCGAGTACCGACCCAACCCGGCCCACCGCCGCGCCAAGCTGCTCGCGCCGACCGAGGAGGGCCGGGCCGCGATCGCCCGGATCGACCCCGGGCACGCGGCGTTCGCCGACCGGCTGGCGGAGGCGTTCGGGGAGGCGGAACTCGCCGAGGCGGTGCGGGTGCTGGAGCGGTTGTCGCAGGTCCTGGGGAAGACCGGGCCCCTCGTTACCGAACCGTAGAAAAACCGCCGCCCACCTGCGGGGATCGCCGCATTATCCTCGGTCCGTCCGTGCAGGGGCGGGCGGCGGAGAGGGCGGGGCGGATGGCGATGGCCATGGGGGCACTGGGACCGGGGGACCCGCGGCACATCGGGACCTACCGGTTGCTCGCCCGGCTCGGGGCCGGCGGGATGGGGCACGTGTTCCTCGCCCGGTCGGAGCGGGGGCGGACCGTCGCCGTGAAGCTGGTGCGCGCGGAACTGGCCGCCGAGGAGGAGTTCCGGGCCAGGTTCCGCCGTGAGGTGCGGGCCGCTCGGCGGGTCGGCGGATCCTGGACCGCGCCGGTACTGGACGCCGACACCGAGGCCGCCGTGCCCTGGGTCGCCACCGGGTACATCGCCGGGCCCAGCCTCCAGCAGGTCGTCGGCCATGACCACGGCCCGCTGCCCGAGCGGACGGTACGGATCCTCGCCACCGGCCTCGCCCACGCGCTCACGGACATCCACGCCGCGGGGATCGTCCACCGCGACCTCAAGCCGTCCAACGTGCTGGTGACCATCGACGGTCCGCGCGTCATCGACTTCGGCATCGCGCGGGCCCTGGAGACGGTGACGGACGGGGCGGTCGAGACCGTGATGGACGGCGGCCTCACCCACACCGGGGCCATGATCGGCTCGCCCGGTTTCATGGCGCCCGAGCAGGTGCTCGGGGAGCCCATCACGCCCGCGTGCGACGTCTTCTGCCTCGGCTCCCTGCTGGCGTACGCCGCCACCGGCAGGCTCCCCTTCGGCTCCGCCGACTCCGGTGCCCACGCCCTGATGTTCCGCATCGCCGAGAAGGAACCCGACCTGACCGGCGTCCCCGAGGGCATCGCCGACCTCGTCCGCGCCTGCCTGCGCAAGGATCCCGCCGCCCGGCCCTCACTCACCCGCGTCCTGGAACGCACCGGCGCCCAGGACACGGCCGCCGACGGCCGGTTCCGCGAGCCGTGGCTGCCGAGTGCCCTGGTCGCCCAACTGGGGCGGCACGCGGTGCGGTTGCTGGAGGTGGAGGGGCCGGAGAGGGGGAGTGCGGAGGGGCGCCGTCCGGAAGGGGGCGGTGCTTCGGAAGCGGCCGGTGGGGTGAGGCACGCTCCCGAGGCGACCCCGGAGCACGCACCCGCGTCCGACGACATCACCATCCCCGGCCGGGAGGCCGCACCGGGTGAGCCCGGCGGCAACGGTCATCCTCAGCAGCCCGCCATCGGGGCCTGGAACGACCCACCCGCTCCGGCCGACGCCTGGAACCCGCCGCCGTACCCCCCGTACGTCCTGACCACCCCCTACCCCGCCATCGACCACGGCCCCGCGGAAACCCTCGAACCCCCGCGCCGCAACGGCCGTTCCACCGCGCTGCTCGTGGTGGTCGCCCTGGTCGTCGCGCTCGCCGCGGGCGGCTCGGTGTACGCCCTGATGAACGGCGACACCACCCGCGTCCCGGACCCCGGCACGTCATCACGGACCGCCACCGCCCCCACATCACCCGAGCCCACGACGCCCACCCCCAGCAGCACCCCCAGCTCCACTCCCACCGACGCCGCCGTCCCCACCGCCTACCTCGGTACCTGGACCGCGACGATCGACAGCGCCGGTGGCAGCAACACCCGCCAACTGACCATCGAGCAGGGCGGGGTGGGTGACACCGTCCTCACCCTCGTCGCCGACGGCACCACCGAAGGCGGCGGCTACCACTGCGAGTTCGAGGCCACCTTGGCCGAGAAGCCTTCGCCAGGAGGCCCGTTGTCCATCGGCCCCTCCACCGTCACCTCGGGCGAACCCCGCTCCTCCTGCAACCCCGGCGCCCCCACCGAGATCACGCTGCTGCCCGACGGCAGACTCCAGCGGACCAGCCCCGGCACGGGGGAGAAGCTGACGTACACGAGGCGGTGAACGTAGGGGGAACGCTCACCTGGGCTCCGGTGGCCGCTGGCGGGGCATGTTCGGCCGGGTGGACGCCCCCGGCGGCATGGGGAACCGCCCCTGTCCCGCCCCGGCGTCCTGCCGTACGCCGGACGACAACGCCCCCTGGATCCCCGTGGGCGCGCAGCCCGTACGGAACTCCACCATCCAGTCCGTGGTCTCCACCCGCACCAGTTCCGTCACGTCCTCGGAGAACCGCCGCAGCACCCCCAGGCACCGCTCCGCCGCCTCACTGGCGGTGCCCTCGGCCGGTCCGAGCACCTCCCGCACGCTCTCCGACGCCCAATCGAACTGCAACACCTGAAGTCGCCGCTGCACCGCCTGCGCGGTGGCGACGTCCCTTATCCACCCCGAGGTGACCCCGAAGAACCGGTCGACGGCCATGCAGGCCACCGCGGTCATCAACGCGAGGTAACCCCACGGGGCGACCCCGCCCACCACCCCCGTCAGATCCAGCAACGGCAGGGACGCGCCCGCCACAGCCCCGCCGGCCGCACCGCCCCGCAGCACCCGGGCCCCCCGCCGCTTCCACACCCGGTCGGCGAGATACCAGGCGGCCGTCTCCAGCGCCCCCCGCTCCACCCACCGGTACAGCTCGTCCAGCCGCTCCGCGGGCTCCGCCCAGTCGCCGAGCGGAAGCGTCCGCCCGGTCAGGTCGCCCGGCCGCCGCCCGGCCGCCCCCTCACCCCGCCCGTCCTGAGGCGGACCCTCGGGCTGCATCTCCGGCTGACCCACGCGGCACTCCCTACCTCATCCGACCGATCACGCTGCGTGGCGGCGCGAACCACCGTGACACCGTGACACTGCGAAACGTGACACTGCGAAACCGTGAACCGTCACACCGTGACGCCTGGTGCTGATGCGCCGCACCCTTCCTACCGCCCAATGGGTGGCGAAGGAGTCTCTTTCATCGCTTTTCCGCCCGGAAGGGGGCCTTGGTTAGGTATACGCCCGCCGTCCCACTCACTCGAAAGAGTGCCGGGGCGACGGCTGCGCCGAACACGTAGGCTCGTGCTGAACGGGAAAACCCGTACAGACGGAGGAGCTGATCGTGATCCCCGGTGGTGGCCAGCCCAACATGCAGCAGCTGCTGCAGCAGGCCCAGAAGATGCAGCAGGACCTGGCGAACGCGCAGGAGGAACTGGCGCGGACCGAGGTCGAAGGACAGGCCGGCGGCGGCCTGGTGAAGGCGACCGTCACGGGTTCCGGAGAGCTGCGCGCGCTGCGGATCGACCCGAAGGCCGTGGACCCCGAGGACACCGAGACCCTCGCCGACCTGGTAGTGGCGGCCGTACAGGCGGCCAACGAGAACGCGCAGGCGCTCCAGCAGCAGAAGCTGGGCCCGCTCGCCCAGGGCCTGGGCGGCGGCATCCCGGGCCTGCCTTTCTAAGTCGGCCGTCGGCCAACTACGGTACGTACTGAAGGAACCTCGGGAAGGACGGCAGTCCGTTGTACGAAGGCGTGGTGCAGGACCTCATCGACGAGCTGGGGCGGTTGCCCGGCGTCGGTCCCAAGAGCGCCCAGCGGATCGCCTTCCACATCCTGCAGGCGGAACCGACGGACGTACGGCGTCTCGCGCAGGCCCTGATGGAGGTCAAGGCGAAGGTCCGCTTCTGCGCGACCTGCGGCAACGTGGCACAGGAGGAGCTGTGCAACATCTGCCGCGACAGCCGCCGCGACCTCTCGGTCATCTGTGTCGTGGAGGAGCCGAAGGACGTGGTGGCGATCGAGCGCACGCGGGAGTTCCGCGGCCGCTACCACGTCCTGGGCGGGGCCATCAGCCCGATCGAGGGTGTAGGACCAGATGATCTGCGCATAAGAGAACTGTTGGCCCGCCTGGCCGACGGCACGGTCACCGAACTGATCCTGGCCACCGACCCGAACCTGGAGGGGGAGGCGACGGCGACGTACCTCGCCCGCATGATCAAGCCCATGGGCCTCAAGGTCACCCGCCTGGCCAGCGGCCTCCCGGTGGGTGGCGACCTGGAATACGCGGACGAGGTCACCCTCGGCCGCGCCTTCGAGGGGAGACGACTCCTAGATGTCTGACGCCACGCTGCACGCGACCGAACAGAACCCGGACGATTTCGCGGTCCAGATCGCGGACCAGGTCGAGAGTTTCCTGGTCGCCGTCATGGAGGTTGCGAAGGGCGACGAGCCGGACTCGGCGGTCCCCTTCCTGCTGTTGGAGGTCTCCCAACTCCTCCTCGCCGGCGGCCGTCTGGGCGCGCACGAGGACATCGTCCCGGACGAGCGCTACGAGCCCGACCCGGGTCCGGAGGCCGACGTGGACGAACTCCGCGAGAACCTCGCCCGGCTGCTGGAGCCGATCGACGTCTACTCGGAGGTCTTCGACCCCTACGAGCCCCGCAAGGCGCCCGTACCGGCCCGTATCTCCGACGACCTCACGGACGTCATCACCGACCTCCGCCACGGCATGGTCCACTACCGCGCCGGCCGCACGTCGGAGGCGCTGTGGTGGTGGCAGTTCTCCTACTTCTCCAACTGGGGAGCCACGGCGTCGGCCACCCTCCGCGCCCTCCACTCGGTCCTGGCCCACGTCCGCCTCAACCAGCCCCTGGCGGAACTCGACGGGCTCGACACCGACCTGTCCGCCGGTGACGACACCCTGGAGTTCGAGGCGGGCAGGGTGATGGCGGAGGAGATCGGCGGTCGACTGGGCCTGCGGGCGAAGTAGGACCGGCGCGCTTGCGCCTCGGTTCTTCCGGGGCGCTGTGCGTGCCTCAGATCTTCACGGCCGTGCCGGTGACACCGATGCCGGAGTCCCGGTTCTCGGGCACGGAGACCGTGAGAGTGCTGGGGCGGCCCATGTCGTCGCCCTGATGGATCGTCAAGGTCGCCGGGGTGGTGACCAGTTCGAGTTCCCGCAGGTAGCCGCCGAAGGCCGCGGCCGCCGCGCCGGTGGCGGGGTCCTCGACGACCCCGCCGGGCGGGAACGGGTTGCGGGCGTGGAAGACGGTGGGTGATTCCCGCCAGAGCAGGTCGACGGTGGTCCAGTCCCTGCGGCGCATGAGGTCGGCGAGGGCCGGCATGTCGTAGTCGAGGTCGGCCAGACGGCTCCGGTCGGCCGCGGCCACGATCGGATGGAAGGCGCCGGCGTAGGCCACGCGGGGCGGCAGCGTCGGGTCGAGTTCGTCGGCGGACCAGCGCAGGGCGGAGAGCAGTTCGGCCAGGTCGGCCTCCGGGAGGGGCTCGGTACGCGGTGCGACGCTCACCAGGGTCGCCACGGTCGTCCCGTCGTCGGCCACCGAGGTGGTGACGGCGACCGCGCCCGCGCTGGTGCGTAGATGGAGCGGTCCGACGCCGTGCCGGTCGGCGTGGGCGACGGCCAGGGCGATGGTCGCGTGACCGCAGAACGGCACCTCGGCCAGCGGACTGAAGTACCTCACGTCCAGGCCCTCTTCGTCGGACGACACCACGAACGCCGTCTCCGAGTAGCCGACTTCGGCCGCCGCCGCCAGCATGGTCGCGTCATCGACTCCGGTGGCGTCGAGCACCACACCGGCGGGATTGCCTCCCGCGGGGTCGGTGCTGAAGGCCACGTAGCGCAAGATCTCCATCGGGCGAACCTAACCCAGACAAGTGATCGTCAGAAGCAAGTTTCCAGCCCCCACCTCACGGCCCGGCGCCCGGCCCCCGCCTCACGGCGCCCGGCCCCCACCTCACGGCCCGGCGCCCGGCCCCCACCTCACGGCGCCCGGCCCCCACCTCACGGCCCGGTGCCTGGCCCATCGCCTTACGGCGTCCGTCCCATCGCCTCGCGGCACCCGGCCTGCACCCCACAGCGTCCGGCCCGCGCCTCGCGGCACCCGGCCCGCTCACTCGGCCCGTGCCTCAGAGCCCCCACAGTCCCTTCCCCACCGCTGTCACCCCGCCCGCCAGTGCCAGTGTCAGTACTAGGAGGCGGGCCCGCCGCTCGGGCAGTCGTCCGGCGAGGCTCCGGCCGATCAGCCCGCCCAGGATCATCGCGGCGACGACCGACGCCCACTTCGGTGTGGTCAGCTGCGGCATTCCGTTCGCCGCCACCGAGAAGGCGTTGACGATCACGCCGTAGAACTGGGCGTTGGGGACGAACTCCCGTACCGTCCAGCCCGCGTTGACGGCGTAGAGGGAGACCGGAGGGCCTCCGACGCCCGCCGCGGAGTTCATGAAGCCGCCGAGCGCGCCGGCCGTGACCGCGCCGCGGGTGCCGCGCAGGGCGGGGACGCGTGCGCCGCGCATGACCAGGACGACCGCCACGGTCACCAGACCGCCCATGACCAACAGGAGTACGGGTTCGGGGAGTCGGCGGGTCATCCAGGTACCCGCCGGGACCGTGCACGCCGCCGCCGCACACAACGGCAGCATCGCGGCGGGACGTACCCGGCGGAAGCCGCCCGCGAGGCCCACGACGCTGATGGCCCCGGCGGCGCAGTTCGCGAGGGCGACGCCCTGGGTGGGCCCGAGGAGCAGGACTAGGGCCGGTACGGCGACCAGGGCGAAGCCCATGCCCGTCAGCCACTGCACGGACGAGCCGAGCAGCACGATGCCGGCCAGCAGTACGTCTCCCGACCACCCGTTCGTCATGGCTCAGCAGCATCCCACGCCGGTGGGTGCCCGCAGATTTGGACCGGCCTTGGACGTGCGTTGTACGACGCCTGCACGGGCGCTAACCGGCGGAAAGCGAGTCTGGAGTCCGCACCACCGCACCACACAGCACCACCCAGCACCACACCGCACCGCACGCACAGGAGTAGCGATGACCCGTCGTCCCGCAGGCAAGCCCGCAGGCAAGTCCATACGCAAGCGTGCAGCCGTCGTCACCGCCGCCGCGCTCGTCGCCACCGGCACCGTCGCCGCCGGGGTGAGCGCGGCCGGACCGGAGCGGTCGGCCAAGCCGTCGAAGAGACAGATCGCCTCCCTCTTCGACCAGTGGAACGCCGCCCTGCAGACGCGTGACCCGGAGAAGGTGGCCGACCTCTACGCCGACGACGCGGTCCTCCTGCCCACCCTCTCCAACAAGATCCGTACCGACCACGCCGAAATCGCCGACTACTTCGAGCACTTCCTGCAGAAGAAGCCCGTCGGCAAGAAGGTCGAGACGATCGTCAACGTCCTCGACGGCAACTCCGCCATCGACGCCGGCGTCTACCGGTTCACCTTCACCGACCCGAAGACCGGCAAGAAGAGCGTCGCCGAGGCCCGCTACACCTACGAGTACGAGAAGCGGGACGGCGAGTGGAAGATCGTCAACCACCACTCGTCGGCGATGCCCGAGGGCTGACCCGGGCTTCTCACCCGGTGCGCTGCGCCGCCCGCAGGGCGACCCGTACGCACAGGCCGCTGTCCGGGGCGTCCCGCAACGTCACGCTTCCGCCGTCGTCCGTCACCAGCTGTTTGACGACGGCGAGGCCGAGGCCGGAGCCGGAGCGGCCGGTCAGCCCCTGACCGCGCCAGAAGCGGTCGAAGGCGCGGGACTTCTCCGCGTCCGACATACCCGGACCCTCGTCGAGGACCGACAGCACCACCTCGTCGGCGCTCGACTCCACCCGGACGGTGATGGTGCCGCCGTCCGGTGACACCTCCAGGGCGTTCGAGAGCACGTTGTCCAGAACCTGGTCCAGATGACCGGGGCTGGCCAACACGAGCGGCCGGTCGTCGACACCACTCCCCCTGAGCGCGATGGTGACTCCGCGCTCGTCGGCGGCCGGCCTCCACACCGCGAGGCGTTCGGCCACGATGTCCGTCAGCGGCAGCGGTTCGGCCACGGACACCTTGGCCTCCGCCCGCGCCAGCACCAGCAGCCCGTTGACCAGGCGGCTCATCCGGACCACCTCCGCGGTCGCCTGCTCCACGTCCTCCCGTACGAACTCGTCGTCCACGCCGTCCGAGATGTTGTCCAGCGACAGCCGCAGAGCGGTCAGGGGCGTACGGAGTTGGTGGGAGGCGTCGGCGACGAAGATGCGCTGGGAGGCGACCAGGGTCTCCAGGCGTTCCGCGCCCTGGTTGAGGGTGCGCGCCAGTGTCTGCGTCTCCTGGGGGCCTGTCACGGGGGAGCGGGCGGTCAGGTCGCCGTCGCTGAACTTGCTCGCCATGTCGTTGAGTTGGCGCAGCGGACGGGTGAGGCGGCGGGCCACGACGGCGCCGATCAGCGCGGCCACGCCGAGGACCGCCACGGCGAGGCCCGCCCGGAAGCCCCAGATGGTCCACAGGCGGTGGGTCAGTTCACTCGTGGAGTAGACGATCCGGACCGCGCCTACGACCCGGCCCCCGTCGCTCGCGGGCACGGTGACCACCAGGTACCGGCCCCAGATGAAGTCCGACCCCCAGTCGACCCGGGTGCTGCCGTCGGCCATGGCCCTGGCCAGGTCGCCGTCCCTCGCCGGGCGGGGCAGGTCGGCCGCGCACTCGTCGGTGGCGGTGACCTCGACCCGGTCGTGGGTCTTGTCGGCGTACGCCTTGGCCATCTCCTCCAGCGCCTGGCAGGACGCCCGGTCGCCGTTGCCGAGGAGCAGCGCCATCGTGGTCGCCTCGCGCCTGACGGACAGCTCGGTGTCGCCGCGCAGCTGGGCGGTGAGCGTGAAGGCGACCGGCACCGTGAACAGGAAGATGGCGACGGCGACGAGCAGCACATAGCTGCGGATGAGCTGGCGGATCATGAGGCGGCGTTCCCCGTGCCGTCCCCGGTGCCGTCCCCGGTGCCGTCCTCGTTCGTGGGGTTCACGACGAGCCGGAATCCCACGCCCCGGACCGCCTCGATCATGATCGCGCCGGTCAGCTTCCGCCGCAGCGCGGCCACGTGCACGTCGAGTGTCTTGGTCGGCCCGAACCAGTTGGCGTCCCAGACGGCCTCCATGATCTGCTCGCGCGTCATCAGCGCGCCCGGCTCCTCGGTGAGGAAGGACAGCAGGTCGTACTCCTTGGGTGCCAGCGGCACCTCCTCGCCGTCCAGGTGGACGCGGGCGGCCTTGCGGTCGACCGTGAGGCGGGGGCCGTAGCGGTCGGGCCCGGCCGTCTCGGCGGTACGGGGCTGGACGCGCCGCATGACGGCCCGTATTCGCGCGATGACCTCGCGCACGCCGAACGGCTTGGAGACGTAGTCGTCGGCGCCCAGTTCGAGTCCGACCACGCGGTCCGTCTCGTCGCTGCGGGCGCTGATCACGATGATCGGCACGGCGCCGCGGTGGCGCAGCGCCTTGCAGACGTCGAGGCCGTCGGTGTCGGGCAGTCCGAGGTCGAGGAGGACGACGTCGTAGGGGCCGGGGTGGGCCAGGGCGGCCGCGCCGGTGGTGACCCACTCGACGTCGAAGCTGTAGCGCTTCAAGCCGCGCCGGAGCGATTCGGCGACCGGTTCATCGTCTTCGACCAGGAGTACGCGCACGGATCGCACCCTAATGCTTGAAACTTAATCCACAGTCTTCACAACCCTTCACTGTGGCGTCGATTTGTGACGCCGGGCACTTTCCGAGTGGTCTCTCGCGGCTGCGGGCAGGTGCAGTCCTGGAACAAGGGCGGCCGAGGTCTCACCGTGGGGTCTCACCATGCGATACCGCGGAGGCGGATTTCGGGCGCTCGTTAGACTGAGCCGACCGCAGTGCATATGCGTATCTGCGGAAAGAGACGGATTGAGCGAGGAGCGCACGTGGGCCTTGTCGTGCAGAAGTACGGAGGCTCCTCCGTAGCCGATGCCGAGGGCATCAAGCGCGTCGCCAAGCGGATCGTGGAAGCGAAGAAGAACGGCCACCAGGTGGTCGTCGTCGTTTCCGCGATGGGCGACACGACGGACGAGCTGATCGATCTCGCCGAGCAGGTATCCCCGATGCCGGCCGGGCGTGAGTTCGACATGCTGCTGACCGCCGGGGAGCGTATCTCCATGGCACTGCTGGCCATGGCGATCAAGAACCTGGGCCACGAGGCCCAGTCCTTCACCGGCAGCCAGGCAGGCGTCATCACCGACTCGGTCCACAACAAAGCCCGGATCATCGACGTCACGCCGGGCCGGATCCAGGACTCGGTGGACCAGGGCAACATCGCCATCGTCGCCGGTTTCCAGGGTGTCAGCCAGGACAAGAAGGACATCACCACGCTCGGTCGCGGTGGTTCCGACACCACCGCCGTCGCCCTCGCCGCCGCCCTCAACGCCGAGGTCTGCGAGATCTACACCGACGTGGACGGCGTGTTCACCGCCGACCCGCGTGTGGTGAAGAAGGCGAAGAAGATCGACTGGATCTCCTTCGAGGACATGCTGGAGCTGGCCTCGTCCGGGTCCAAGGTGCTGCTCCACCGCTGTGTGGAGTACGCCCGCCGCTACAACATCCCGATCCACGTCCGGTCCAGCTTCAGCGGACTTCAGGGCACGTGGGTCAGCAGTGAGCCGATCGAGCAAGGGGACAAGAAGGTGGAGCAGGCCATCATCTCCGGTGTCGCGCACGACACCTCGGAGGCCAAGGTCACGGTCGTCGGTGTCCCCGACAAGCCGGGCGAGGCCGCCGCCATCTTCCGCACCATCGCCGATGCCGAGATCAACATCGACATGGTCGTGCAGAACGTGTCCGCCGCCTCCACCGGTCTGACGGACATCTCCTTCACGCTGCCGAAGACCGAGGGCCGCAAGGCCATCGACGCCCTGGAGCGCAACAAGAGCGGCATCGGCTTCGACTCGCTGCGCTACGACGACCAGATCGGCAAGATCTCCCTGGTCGGCGCGGGTATGAAGACCAACCCGGGCGTCACCGCCGCGTTCTTCGAGGCGCTGTCCGGCGCGAGCGTGAACATCGAGCTGATCTCGACCTCCGAGATCCGTATCTCGGTCGTCACCCGCGCCGACGACGTGCCCGAGGCCGTGCGCGCCGTGCACACCGCCTTCGGACTGGACTCCGACAGCGACGAGGCCGTCGTCTACGGAGGCACTGGCCGCTGATGGAGCGGTCCGGGCGACCGACGCTCGCCGTCGTGGGGGCAACCGGTGCCGTCGGCACCGTGATGCTCAAGATCCTCTCCCAGCGCGCCGACGTCTGGGGCGAGATCAGACTGATCGCCTCGCCGCGCTCGGCCGGCCGCAAGCTGGCCGTGCGCGGGGAGGAGGTCGAGGTGCTGGCCCTGTCGGAGGACGCCTTCGACGGGGTCGACGTCGCCATGTTCGACGTACCCGACGAGGTCTCGGCGAAGTGGGCGCCCGTCGCCGCCGCCAAGGGCGCGGTGGTGGTCGACAACTCCGGCACCTTCCGGATGGACCCGGAGGTGCCGCTCGTCGTGCCCGAGGTCAATCCGCACGCGGTGCGCAACCGGCCGCGCGGGATCGTCGCCAACCCCAACTGCACGACCCTGTCGATGATCGTCGCGCTGGGCGCGCTGCACGCCGAGTTCGGGCTGCGCGAGCTGGTGGTGTCGTCGTACCAGGCGGTCAGCGGCGCGGGCCGGGCCGGGGTCGAGGCCCTGCGCCGGCAGCTGTCCCTGGTGGCCGGTACGGAGCTGGGGACGAACCCCGGCGACGTACGGCGGGCCGTCGGGGACGACACCGGGCCGTTCCCGGAGCCGCTGGCGCTGAACGTCGTACCGTGGGCCGGGTCGCTGCGCGAGGACGGCTGGTCGTCGGAGGAGATGAAGGTGCGGGACGAGTCCCGCAAGATCCTCGGACTGCCCAAGCTGCCCGTCGCCGTGACCTGTGTGCGGGTCCCTGTGATCACCACGCACTCGCTGACCGTCCACGCCCGCTTCCAGGGCGAGGTCAGTGTGGGCGGAGCCCGCGAGATCCTCGCCACGGCGCCCGGCGTGGTCCTGTGCGACGACCCGGCAGCCGGGGAGTTCCCGACCCCTGTCGACGTGGTCGGCACCGACCCGACCTGGGTCGGCCGGGTACGCCGGGCCCTCGACGACCCCACCGCCCTGGAGCTCTTCGTGTGCGGCGACAACCTCCGCAAGGGAGCCGCGCTGAACACCGCGCAGGTCGCCGAGCTGGTGGCGGCGGAGTTCGCGTGAGGCGCGTCCTCGACGCTCCGCGGCACCCATGACGGTCGTATGACTCACTTCTGGTGAACTGCTGGGCCGGAAAGCTGCTGGCCGGAGGGGCAAACGTTTGTAGGATTTATGCCGAGCGCGTGTGAGCCGACCGATGGTCCGGACCACTTGTTTCGGACCCGGTCGGCATCCGAAGATTTTCTCCCCGCTCTCCGCAACCGTGCGGAGGGCGGGGAGCGTCTTTGCGGTCACCCTTTCGGGGGCGTGAAGATGCATGATCCCGGCGCATGGGGGCGCTGTGATCCGGGCGTGGGGACGCCCGTTCATATGGGACACAGGGGAAGAGCGGGACGCATGAGGGCATGTGAGACGCCGTCGGTTGTGCTGCCTGGCGCGAGAACGTTGTCGGCCAGATGGACTGACGCGAAAGTGACGCTCGGCACGTACAACCCTGACGGGGGCAAGCGTGTCCAACAGGCGTGGCAATGGCAGAGGTACTCGACTTCAGCGCGGCGGCGCGTGGTACGGCAGTGCGGCCCGGCATCCGGACCCGCGTCGCCGGGGCGCCCGGTGGCATGCCGGTGATCGCGCCCATGCCCGCAGCGCGGCCCGCCCGCATACCCGGACAGCGTGACGGCGCCGAGTCCGCCGAGTACGCGGCAGACACACTGGCCGCCGGCACCACCGTCGACCACCTCACCGAGACCTACCGGGCCCACTACCGCTCGCTGCTCGGTCTCGCCGCCCTCCTCCTCGACGACACCGCCTCCTGCGAGGACGTCGTCCAGGAGGCCTTCATACGCGTCCACTCGGCGCGCAAACGCGTCCGGGACCCGGAGAAGACCCTCGCCTACCTGCGCCAGACCGTCGTCAACCTCTCCCGCTCGGCCCTGCGCCGCCGCATCCTCGGACTGAAGCTGCTGTCCAAGCCGATGCCGGACATGGCGAGCGCCGAGGAGGGGGCGTACGACCAGCTGGAGCGGGACTCCCTGATCAAGGCGATGAAGGGCCTGCAGCGCCGCCAGCGCGAGGTCCTGGTGCTGCGCTACTTCGCGGACATGACCGAGGCCCAGGTCGCCGAGACGCTCGGCATCTCGCTGGGCTCGGTCAAGGCCTACGGCTCCCGGGGCATCGCCGCGCTGCGCACCGCCATGGAGACGCCGGCGTGACCGGGGAAGCCGAGGGACGGGACTCCCACGAGCGGCACGAGCCCTACGCGTGGCACGAGCCGACTCCGCCACAGCACAAGCAAGAGCCGAAGCAATCGCACGCTGGGAACGGAACCGTGAACCACCACCTCGACGACCAGGGCTCCGGCGGGCTCGACTCGGACGAGCTGGCACTGCGCCGGATGCTCCACCGGGCCGTCGACGAGATCGAGCCGAGCGACGGCACCCTGGAGCACCTCAGGCGGGCGGTGCCCGCCCGGCGGGCCCGCAAGCGACAGGCCGCCGTCGGCATGGCGGCCGCGGCCCTCTTCGTCGGCACCGCCATCCCGGCCCTGGTGCACGTCTCCAACGCCACCGGATCCGACGTCAACCCCTCTGTCGCGGGGCACGGCTCCCAGGCGCAGGGCGGAGCGAGCCAGGGCAACCACCCCGACGGCGGGGAGAGCACCTCCGGCACCACGTCCGGCAGGACCGAGGACAAGGGCAAGGGCGACAAGAAGGTCGAGGACAAGGGCAAGAGCCCCGGCGCCACCGCCGGCGCGACCAGCGGGGCCGACCCGACCGCGAGCAGCCCCGCGACCGCCCCGGCCTGCACCACCGCAGAGCTCGGCTCCGCCACGGCCAACGTCGACGTCCCCGACTCCGCGGGCATCGTCTACGGCACCTTCCGCGTCACCAACGTCTCCGGCACCGCCTGCACCGTCGGCGGGCAGGGCACCGTCTCGCCGCTCCCGCAGGGCGCCGCCGACGGCACGAAGATCACCGTCGTGCAGCATGCCTCCGGCGACGCGGCGGCCGCGCTGCCCGACCCCTCGCTCTACGTCAGCCAGCTGGTCCTCGCGCCCGGCTCGGCCTACGACGTGAAGTTCGCCTGGGTGCCCTCGGAGACCTGCCCCACCGACAACGGCGGCGGCACGGACGGCGGCACCGGCGAGCCCTCGCCCAGCCCGACCCCGAGCGAGAACACCGACCCCACGGCCGGCTCGACCACCGGCGGCGACACGGGCACCTCGACCCAGCTGATGCGGGAGGACGGCACGCTCGACGGCAGCGTCGTCGTCTCGCACACCCCGGAGGCGGGCTCGCCGACGGTGTCGGCGACGGTGTCCAACGCGTGCGCGGGGACGATCTACCGCACGGGGCTGCTGGCGGGGTCCTGAGCCGAGGGGCTCGCCTGCTCGGCGGTGGGTCCCTCGGGGACGATCCCCAGCTCCGCGTCCCGGATCATCTCGACCTCCCGGCGCAACAGCCGGAACCACATGAACACCACGAAGCCGGCGAACACGAACCACTCGCCGGTGTAGCCGAGGTTCTGGAACGCCTTCAGGTCCAGCCCGGTGTCGGCCGGTGAACTCGCCGGCACCGCCGCCATCCCCGAGTCGCCCTTGTCGAGCGTGACCCACGCGTCGTACACGTCGTACGGCACCAGGTTCACCAGCGACGCCGAGCTGATCGCCGCCGTCTGCCCGGCCGGCAGACCGCCCTGGGCGCTCACCCCGTTGTCACCCGGCGTCTCGGACGCCTGCAGCGCACCGGTGATCGTGACCTGCCCGGCGGGCGGCGCGGGGGCCTTGGCCGGGTCGGGGGTGCCGGGCAGCCAGCCCCGGACGACGGGCAGCGCCCGGCCGCCGTCGACCCGCAGCATCGTCAGCACGTAGTACCCGCTGCGGCCGTCCAGCTCCCGGTCGGGCACCAGGAGCTGCTTGTCGTACCGGCCGGTCGCGGTGGTCTGCTTGCCGGAGGTCGCCTTGTCCACGGGCAGCAGCTCCGCGAGGGGACGGGCCGGCTCCTTCTCGTTCGACACGTCCTGCGCACGCGCGGTCCGGTGGTCGTCGACGCGCGCCTCGAACCGGCCGAGCTGCCAGGACCCCATGAACACACAGAAGGGGATGGCCAGCAGCACGAAGACGTTGATCCCCCACCAGCGGGGCGTCAGCAGGAACCGGTACACACCCCAAAGGTACGGTGCCGTCCCGTGACGGCGGGCCGCGGGGTCGGCGCCGGGCGGCGCGGGCGTGGAGGTTGTCCACAGGTTGGGGACCTGGCCAGCGCGTTGTCGGTCCGGGCGGGCAGTATGGGGTCATGACTGAGAGCAACGGGTCCGACTCCCGGGATCAGCAGGTGCCCGGTGACGACACGCCGGACTGGGAGAAGCGCTTCCGGGCGCCCCGCGTGTGGCTGCCCGACTGGGCGGAGGACGCGCCGGAGCGCTCCCTGTTCGTGTCCAACGCGACGGGGACCTACGAGCTGTACGCGTGGGACCGGTCGACCGGCGACCAGCGTCAGGTCACGGACCGGCCGAACGGGACGACCGACGGCGTGCTCTCCCCGGACGGCGCGTGGATCTGGTGGTTCGACGACAAGGACGGCGACGAATTCGGTGTCTGGCGCCGCCAGCGTTTCGAGGGCGGCGCGGACGAGCTCGCGACCCCCGGCCTCGACCCGTCGTACCCGGCCGGCCTGGCCCTCGGCCGGGACGGCCGCACGGCGGTGGTCGGCCGCTCCACCGACGAGGAGGGTACGACGATCCACCTCGCCCTCGTGGACGAGGCCCCCGTGGAGATCTACCGCCACCGCGAGTCGGCGGGCGTCGGCGACCTCTCCCACGACGGCTCACTGATCGCCGTCGAGCACACCGAGCACGGCGACGCCATGCACTCGGCGCTGCGCGTCCTGCGCCGGGACGGCACGGTCGTCGCCGAGCTCGACGACACGAAGGCCGGCACGCAGGAGATGGGCCTGGAGGTGCTGGGCTTCGCACCCGTCGACGGCGACAGCCGCCTGCTCATCGGCCACCAGAGGCGCGGCCGCTGGGAGCCCCTGGTGTGGGACGTCGTCACGGGCGAGGAGACCGACCTCGGCCTGGACCTGCCGGGTGACGTGAGCGCCGAGTGGTATCCGGACGGCTCGGGCCTGCTGATCGTGCACAGCTTCGAGGCACGCAGCGAGCTGTTCCGCTACGACCTGACGGCCGGCGAACTGGTGAAGGTCCCCACCCCGGCCGGCACCGTCTCCGGCGCGACGGCCCGCCCCGACGGCACCGTGGAGTACCTGTGGTCGTCGTCCGCCGAGCCGTCGGCGGTCCGCTCGACGACGGGCGGGATCGTCCTCGACCCGCCCGGGATGAGGTCGCCGGGCTCGGTCCCGGTGGAGGACGTGTGGGTGGAGGGTCCCGGCGGCCGCATCCACGCGCTGGTCCAGAAGCCCGCGGGCGCGAGCGGTCCCCTGCCCACCGTCTTCGACATCCACGGCGGTCCCACCTGGCACGACAGCGACGCCTTCGCGGCGGGCCCGGCGGCCTGGGTGGACCACGGTTACGCGGTCGTCCGGATCAACTACCGCGGCTCCACGGGCTACGGCCGGGCCTGGACGGACGCGCTGAAGCACCGGGTGGGCCTGATCGAGCTGGAGGACATCGCCGCGGTCCGGGAGTGGGCGATCACCTCGGGCCTCGCCGACCCCGCCCGCCTGATCCTCACCGGCGGCTCCTGGGGCGGCTACCTCACCCTGCTCGGCCTCGGCGTCCAGCCCGAGGCGTGGACGCTGGGCATCGCGGCGGTGCCCGTCGCGGACTACGTCACGGCCTACCACGACGAGATGGAGGCGCTGAAGGCGATGGACCGCACGTTGCTGGGCGGCACGCCGGAGGAGGTCCCGGAACGCTTCGAGGCGTCGTCCCCGTTGACGTACGTCGACGCGGTGAAGGCGCCTGTCTACATCTCCGCCGGTGTCAACGACCCCCGCTGCCCGATCCGCCAGATCGAGAACTACGTCAAGCGTCTTGAGGCGCGCGGGGCGGTTCACGAGGTGTACAGGTATGACGCGGGCCACGGTTCACTGGTCGTCGACGAGCGCATCAAGCAGGTGCGGCTGGAGCTGGAGTTCGCGGAGCGCAACTTGAAGTAGGGGCCGGGGTTGTTCCGGGTGCCTGGGGTGCGGGGCGGCTGCGGGCCGGTGGGGGCTGATCGCGCAGTTCCCCGCGCCCCTGACGGCGCTGCGGACACCGGCGCCAGATAGCTCCCCGCCCCAGCCGCACGAGTTCCCCGGCCCCTAGTCGCACGCGTTCCCCGGCCCCTAGTCGCACGCGTTCCCCGGCCCTAGCCGCATGTGTTCCCCGGCCCTAGCCGCATGTGTTCCCCGGCCCTAGCCGCATGTGTTCCCCGGCCCCAGCCGCACGTGTTCCCCGGCCCCAGCCGCACGCGTTCCCCCGGCCCCAGCCGCGGGCAGGCGTGCCGCTGGGGCGGCACGGGTGGGCGCGGGGGCACCCTGCCAGCGCAGGCGAGCAATGCCCACCCCCCCCTCAGCCGCAGCACAGGGCATCCTGTTATGCCTCCGCCCGCTCCCGCCCTCTCCGCCCCAGCAGCTCCGCCAATCCCCTCCGCGTCGCCGCCAACACCACCCGGTCCTCCGCCTTCAGCACGTACGACTCCGGCAGATCCCACACCAGCCCCGAACCCGGGGTTTCCGGTTCAGAGTCCTCCTCACCGGCCTCCCCCCGCGCCCCCGTGCGAGCCGTGTCCAGCGCCAACACACGCCACGCCCCCGCCCGGAACGCCTCAGCCATCGTCTTCCCCTCCAGTTGCGGATGCCCACCCACCCGCACCGCGGCGAACAGCAACACCCGCCGCTCCACCGGAATCGCCCCCAGAATCTGCCGCCCCAGCATCGCCCCGGCGAACGCGGGCGCCGCCAGATGGGACACGCTCCGGCTCCGGGTCAGCGCGTGCGGATGCGCGGCCCGCAGCGTGCGGTACACCGCCGTGGCGAAGTCGTCGTCGTACAGCCGCAGCACCACCCGCAGATCCGGCCGCAACGACCGCGCGTACAACGCGGCCTCCAGATTCGTCGTGTCCGAACTCGTCACCGCCAGCAGCGCGTGCGCCCGCTGGATCTTGGCGGCCTCCAGCACCCCCTCCTGCGTGACGTCCCCCAACACCACCGGTACCCTGAGCCGCCGCGCCGTCGCCAGTCCGCGCGCCTCGGGGCCGGCCTCCACGCACACCACGGGAATGTTCAACTCCCGCAACCGCGTGAGCACCCGCGTCCCGATCTTCCCCAGCCCCAGCAGCACCACATGCCCGTCCAGCCCCCGAGGCGGCTTCCGCAACGCCCCCGCGGTCCGGAAGGTCCCGAGCGCCTCCAGCACCGCCGCCAGCAGCACCGGCAGCAACAGCAACCCCACCAGCCCCGACAGCAGCTGAAGGATCTGCCGCTCCGTCGACGCCCCGATCGCCGGATCGTTGATGGAGAACAGATCCAGCAGCGTCAGATACAACGCCCCCAGCGGGTGCACCCCGGTGGCCAGCCACAAGGCGACCGCCAGCGCCAGCACACACACCACCAGCCCCGCCAGCGACCAACGCAGCCGCCGCGAGAACAGCGACGCGAACGACGCCACCACCCCGCCCCCGCGCCCCGCCGACACCGCGGGACCGGCGGAGTCGGAGTACGACACCTGCTCGAGCACCACGGTCCCGCGCCCCGTCGCCTCCCGCACCGCCGCCGTGTCCGGCAGCAGTTGCGGCCCGTGCTCCCCACTGCTCTCCGAACCGTCCGCACCGGCCGGATCGTTGCTCGTCGTGGACAGCAGGGCCAGTGTCGCCAGCCCGGGATCGGCGACCTGCCCGGGACCGGGCGGCGGCCGGTCCACCGCGCGCAGCAGCAGCCCGTCGGTGTGGACGACCTTGGTGGTGCCGGCGACCGCCGTCGCCGCCAGCGCGGGCGCCGCGGTGTCGGCGTCGGACAGGACGGTGGTGGAGGCGTCCCCCGCCGCCGGGTCCCCGGCGCCGGTCGCCAACGCGGCCGCCTGGTCGAGGAGTTCCTCGATGTGCTGCCCCAGCCGCCGGTTGTACAGCCGCAGGACGAGCCGCAGCCGGGGGTTGAGCCGGCGCGCGGTGAGCGCGGCACGGATGTTGGTCTCGTCGTCGTCGTACACGAGCGCCAGTGACGCGGCCCGCTCCACGCCCGCGTCGGCGAGCACGGTCTCGGTGGGCTCGGCCGCCTCCACCACCCGCTCGTTGCCCTGAGGTTCTGTGGTGGTGGCGGCGTTGGTCCCGTTGCCCGCCGCCCGGTTGACCGCCGCGCTCACCACCCGGTCGAGCAGCGCCGCCGACACCGCCCGGGCCCGCCCGACGACCGGTGGCCGTACCGTGCGCTCGTTGGGCGGTACGACCAGGGTGACCTGTTCGCCGTACACACCGCGCAGTTCGGCGGCCAGTCGGTGCGCGAGCCCGTCGTCGCCGCACACCACCATGTGCGCGCCGACATCGCTCGGCAGACCTTGATTCGGAACGCTTGCCACGAGTGAGAAGACTGCCTCACCGGGACGGGTGATTCCAGACGGGGTCCAGGACGTGAGTGCCAGGGGCGCCGGGGCGGCTGAACGGGCCCTCCCGCGGTGCCGTATGAAAGGGGAGGCAGAGCACGGCAACCCGGAGGGACCCGACCGTGGCCATCACCGAAGACGCCCCGCCGCGGGCGGATCACACCGGCGGGCCGCCCGGACCGGGCGCGCCGGAGCAGGAGGGCCGGCGCCTGACCTCCCCGCTGGTCCTGACGATGGTGTTGCTGCTGGTGGTGGTGGCCCAGTCACCGATCCGACGCGCCCTGTCCGCGCCGGTGATGCAGAGCTGGATGACGGTGTTCGTGGCGGTGGTCGTCCAGGCCCTGCCGTTCCTGGTGCTCGGGGTCCTGCTGTCGGCGGCCATCGCCGTGTTCGTCCCGCCGTCCTTCTTCGCCCGCGCCCTGCCGAAGCGGCCCGCGCTCGCGGTCCCGGTCGCCGGAGTCGCGGGCGCGGTGCTGCCGGGCTGTGAGTGCGCGTCGGTGCCGGTGGCCGGAGCGCTGGTCAGGCGCGGGGTGACCCCGGCGGCCGCGCTCGCCTTCCTGCTCTCCGCCCCCGCCATCAACCCCATCGTGCTGACCGCGACCGCCGTCGCCTTCCCCCGGAATCCGGAGATGGTCCTGGCCCGGTTGGTCGCGAGCCTGCTCGTGGCGTGCGCGATGGGCTGGCTGTGGCAGCGCGTCGGCCGCACCGACTGGCTGCGCCCGCCGACGCACGCCTCGTACGAGGGGCAGAGCAAGGGCGCGGCGTTCTGGGACTCGGTCCGGCACGACGTGATGCACGCGGGCGGCTTCCTGGTGGTGGGCGCGATGGCCGCCGCCACCCTCAAGGCGGTCACGCCGGAGAGCTGGCTGCGCACGGCGGCCGGCAGCCCCGTCTTCTCCGTCCTCGCGCTCGCGGTCCTGGCGGTGGTGCTGTCGATCTGCTCGGAGGCGGACGCGTTCGTGGCGGCCTCCCTGACCCAGTTCTCGCTCACCGCCCGGCTCGCCTTCCTGGTCGTCGGGCCGATGATCGACCTGAAGCTGTTCGCGATGCAGGCGGGCACCTTCGGCCGTGGCTTCGCCCTGCGCTTCGCCCCGGCCACGTTCGTCCTCGCGATCACCGGCTCGGTGCTGACCGGGGCGGTGCTCCTGTGAACCGCCAGGCCCAGGCGGCCGTCCTGTTCCTCCTCGGCGCGGCCCTGCTGCACGCCGGCTTCACCGACCTGTACCTGCGCTACGTCAAGGCGGGCCTGCAACCGCTGCTCCTGGCGTCCGGCGCCGTCCTGGTCGCGGCGGCCCTGGCGACGGCGTGGTACGAGTGGCGGCAGACGAAAGCGAGCGAGGGGGACGACGGACACGGCCACCACCACGAAGGTCACCGCGAACCCCGCGTCTCCTGGCTCCTCGTCCTCCCCCTCTTCGCACTGATCCTCGTCGCCCCGCCCGCCCTCGGCTCCTACAGCGCGACCCGCACGGGTACGGCCCTCCAGGAACCCCTCGCCTACCCGGCCCTCCCGGCGTCCGCCGGCCCCCTGCGCCTCGACGTGGCGGACTACGCGGGCCGCGCGGCCTACGGCCACGGCCGTTCCCTGGCCGGCCGCCGCATCGAACTCACCGGCTTCGTCGCCCTGGACCGGGCCGGCACCCCCTACCTGGTGCGCATGGCCCTCAACTGCTGTGCCGCGGACGCCCAGCCGGTCAAGGTCGGCCTCACCGGCCGTATCCCCCCGGTGCTGCAGCCGGACACCTGGCTGACGGTGACCGGCACCTACACCGCCCGGCAGACCAGGGACCCCGTCAACAACGGCCGGATCCCGTTCCTCGAGGTCACCTCCGCCAAACCGGTACCGGTCCCGCACGACCCGTACGACGAGACCTGGAACAACTGACACCGGCGTACCCGGCTCGGGCGACGGGTAAGGGGCTCCCATGGGGGAAACGGGGCAGGGTCTGGAGCCTGGGCGGGTCGCCGAGGTACTGGTGGGGCGGCCGGACGGACTGCCGGGCCGGCGCGGTTCGGGCTACCGGGTGGGCGAGACCTGCGTACTGACGGCCGCTCATGTGGTGAAGGACCCGGTGGAGTCGGTACGGGTCCGCTTCGACGCCGACCTGCCGGGGGAGTGGAGCGCGGACGCCCGCGTGGTCCTGTTCTCCTGGGCGGCCGATCTGGCCCTGCTGGAGATGGCCCACGTACCCGCCGCACGGCGCGACACGGCACCGCCGCCCCGGTACGCGGCGGTCCCCGACACCGATGTGGTGCTGCCGTTCACGGCGATGGGCTTCCCCCGCTTCAAGCTGCGCAAGGACAGCGAGGGGCCCCTTCTCGACGACGCGTCCCCGGCCCAGTACCGCGACTCCTGCCACCTCTCGGGAACCGTCTCCGTGCTGTCCAACCGTCGCGAGGGCACGCTCGAACTCGCCGTCGTCGCCCCGCCCGGTCAGGTCGAAGCGGAACGCTCCCCCTGGGAGGGGATGTCGGGAGCGGTGGTGTGGAGCGAGGGTGCCGTGATCGGTGTGGTGAGCGCCCACTACCGGGCCGATGGTCTGGGTCGCCTCGCGGCCCGCCGGGTGGAGCGCTGGTACGACGCCCTGTCGCCCATCGAACTCGACCTGCTGACCCGCCACGCCGGCCTGCCCCCGCGCGACTCGCTCGGCGACCCGGGCGGCACCCACCGGGTCACCTCCCTCGCGTACCTCCCCTTCGACCTGCCCCTGCGCGAGTTGACCCCCCTCGTGGACGCCCTGACGGACCTCCCCATCCTGCGCGGCCCCGGCGGCATGTCCCTCGTCCTGGACAGCATCAGCTCCCTGATCGCCGCCAACAGCCCACGCGACAACCGGCTGCGGGTGGACGTCTTCGGGATCGTGCGCACCTGTCTGCGCTATCCCGGAACCCTGGACCAGCTCCTGGAAGCCGTACGACTCCTGGAGGGCCCGTCGGCCGAAGTGGAACGGGTGGACGCCGCCGCCGACCAACTGGCGCGCCGCCACAGCTGACTTGATCTCGCGGGCGCGGCCTCAATATGGGGTTTCGCGGGGTGGCCCGCTGGGTCATGATGAATGAGGCACCGACAGCGCCGACACACTCGTGCAACGGGAGGGGACTTGGCAGCCGTGGAGGAAACGATGTCTGCCGTCGAGTCCGCTGTCGTGGATCTCTCGGGAGTCTCACTTGCAGCGCTGCGCTCCATGGACGACCCGGCCGTCGCCGATTCGCTGGAGCAGCTGCTGCACCACATCGACGGCCCCCAGGCCATCACGGTGTCGTACCAACCGTCCCGCTTCGACTGATTCGGCTTGCCCGACTCATTCGATCGCGACGGATTCGGCTTGGACTGGCTACACCGAGGGGATCGGCACGGTGCTGTGGAGGACGCGTGGCCGGTGACGCCACGACTGCGGGGGACCGGCTGCCGTTCCACCGTCTCTCGCCGGACGCCGCCCTGGCGCTCGCGCGGGGTACGGGCGACGCCGCGGTACTCGGGGAGCTGCTGAGCGCCGAGCGCAGCCGACGGCTGTTGCTGCTACGCGCGTTGGACAGGGAACTCGCGGCGGAACCCGCCGAGGAGGACGCCCCCCGGCTGCCGTACGCCGAGGCCTGGACGCTGCTGGAACGCGTGCAGCAGAAGGTGCCCGAGGTGTTCGAGGACGTGCTGATGTCCCCGGGCACCGGCATGTGGGTGTCGCTCGCGCTGCGCCGGCTCAGGGGCCGCTCCTACGAGGAGGCGCCGACGTGGGTGGTCATGGGCCATCTGGCGGCGCTGGCCGCGGCCGCCGGGGCGCGGGCCGGGCTGGACTTCGAGATCACCGTGCCGGTGCGGCGCGGCCTCGTACCGCTGCCGACGCTCGGCTGCGCCCGTCTTCCGGCGCCGGAGCCGTGGAGCACGGCCCGGGTCGCGGCGGGCGAGGGGCGGTTGCGGATCACGGGCTCCGGCGCCGAGGTGGAGGTTCCGCCCGAGCCGGGCGGGCACGCCCCGGGGTGGCTTCCGGTGCGCCGGGTGACTCTCGGGGCGGGCGATCGGGCGAAGACGCTGGTGCTGGAGGAGCTGGACCCGTACCGCACGTTTCCCCGGCCGAGTGAGCCCCGCCTGCTGGCCGGGGAGGAAGCGGAATCGTGGGAGTCGCTGCTGACGGGTGCCTGGGAGGTGCTGCTGCGCGACGAGCCGGAGAGCGCCGAGGCGATGCGGCACGGGCTCGTGTCGCTGGCGCCGACCCCCCCGAGAGAAAGGTTTCGGCCGTATAGCGGCACCGCTGGAGACGCCTTCGGCGGGGTCACGGCGTCGCGGCCGGACGACGTACCGCAACTGGCCGCGACCCTCGTGCACGAGTTCCAGCACATCAAGCTGAGCGGCCTGATGCATCTGGGCCCGCTGAACGTGTCGGCCGAACCGCAGTCTCGCGAGCCGCTGTTCTACGCCCCCTGGCGCGACGACCCCCGCCCCCTGGGCGGACTGCTCCAGGGCATCTACGCCTTCCATGGAGTGACGCGTTTCTGGCGCACCCACCGGCAGGTCGCCGCCCCGGCGTACGCCCCGCTGGCGCACTTCCAGTTCGCGCTGTGGCGCGCCCAGGTGTGGCTGACACTGAGCGAGGTGCGCGGGCACGAACGGCTGACACCCTTGGGCCGCGAGGTTCTGGAACGCCTCGGTGAGAGCGCCGCGGAGTGGATGTCCGACGAGGTGCCGGAGGCGGAGCTGCGTCTGGCCCGGGAGGCCGCCGCCGACCACCGTGCCCGCTGGCGCGGCCATCACCTGCGGCCGCCCGCTGACGCCGTCCACGCGACGGTTCGGGCGTGGCAACGCGGCGACGCCCGCCCGCCGGCCGACCTCGCCACCGAGCCCGCCATCGTCCCGGCCACGGTACGGTTCCTGGACTGCGCGGCCGTCCTGACCCACCACTGGCTCAGCGATCCGGACGGCGACTGGCGTCACGACGCCGCCCGCTACGACGGCGACTCCGGGGGAGTCGACGGCGCCGACGAGACCGATGTCCTGCTGGCCTGCGGCGACCACACCGCCGCCCGCCTCGCCTTCACCACCCGCCTGGCCTCCAAGGGCGCCGACGTGGCGGCATGGGTGGGGCTGGGCCGCAGTCTCCCTGCCGACACCCCCGCCGCCCACCTCCTGCGCGACTTCCCGGAACGCGCCCGCGCCGTCCAGGAGGTTCTCCAGGGGACGGCGGACGGCCCCGCGGACCCGGTCGCGCTGGCGACCTGGCTGGCGGGCGGCGAGCCGACGGCGCGTTAGGGCCTGTATGGAGTCGTGATCTGGGCTCGCAACTCCATACAGGCCCTAGACGGAACGAGGGTGAGGGGGCCGGAAAGACCCCCTCGCCCTACAGCGGCAGCGGGTCGATGTCGCAGTTGGCGCGCTCGCCCGCCCGGAACTGCACGGTCGCCGGGTGCGGAGTGCCCGACTCGATCTGCAGCCGGGGCGCGTCGAGGACCCGCTCCATGCGCTGCAGGGTGTCCTCGCGCAGGGCGCTCGCCTGGGCCTCGGCGCCGGTCGCGGCGAGGTCCAGTGCGAGGTTTCCGGCGCACGCGAGTGTCGTCGGGTGGTCGTCCCCGAACGTCGTCCGGCACAGTGCCAGCGTGTCCTCGCCCCGGCGCCGCGCCTCCTCGTGCTGCCCGAGGGCGGCCAGGTCGCTGGCGAGGTTGATGGCGCACACCAGGGCGAGGGGGTGTCCGGCGCCGAGCCGGTCGGTGAGCGAGCCGAGCGCCGTCTCGTCCAGCCGTCGCGCCTCCTCGGGCTGGCCGAGCAGTCGCAGGGTCACGGCGAGGTCCACGTCGGCGGAGAGCACGTGCGGGTGGTGCGGGTCGTAGATCTGCCGGTAGCCCTCGGCCGCCTTCACGCCCCGCGTCCGGGCCGCCTGCAGGTCGCCGTTCTGACGCAGCGCCACCGACAGGGTCAGCGCCGCCGACAGGGAGCGGGGGTGGGTCTCGCCGTAGCGCCGGATGAACTGGGCGTGGGCCTCGGTGGCCAGCTCCAGCGAGCGGGCGTGGTCGCCCTCCTTGCGGCAGGACTCGCTCAGCTGGCGCATGGCGTCGACGGTGGCGGGGTTGCCGGGCCCGAACACGTCCCGGTACGCCCCCTGCACGGACTCGTGCTGGGTCCGTGCGGCGACGTAGTCGCCGGTCTCGCGCACATCGATGGCCATGACGTGCTCGGTGATCAGCGTCCGCCGGTCGTCCCGTCCGTAAAGCCGCAGCTTCAGGTCCAGCGTGCGCCGGTCCAGCTCCAGGGCCTGCCGGAAGTCACCGGCGAGCCGCAGGCTCACGCCGAGGTTGTGGGTGATGTTGAGCGTGGTCGGGTCGTCCTCGCCGAACGCCCTGCGGGCCCGCTCGTAGGCGGTCTTGTCCAGCTCGGCGCCGGTGGCGAACCTGCCCTCGACCCGTCGTACGGCCGCCTCCAGCTGGATCGCGTCGAGCGCGTCCTCGCGGGTGTCCGGGCCGTCGGCCGGTGCGGTGCGCTCGTAGACCTCCCGCAGGTGGGAGACGAGCCGGGCGGCGTCGTCGAAGCGGCCGACCACCCAGTACATGAAGCACAGCCACTGCCCCATCAGCAGTGTCTGCTGGTCCTCCTCGCCGAAGATGGTCAGCCAGGACTCCCAGGCCTGCTCGGAGAAGTCGAGCGACACGTCGTGGTCGCCCCAGAAGTACAGGTACTCGGCCACGTTGCGAACCAGCTGCCGCACCCACGGCTGGTCGGACTTGATCGCGTCGGAGGCGATGACGTGGCTGTAGAGCTCCGCGTACCGGGGCCAGCTCCCGGGGTTCATGGGCGACTTCGGGTCGGCTGCGGCCAGCAGGGTGTGAGCGCCATGGCGCATACGGGTCTGCTCCTGGGGCGACATGCGGTTGTTCAGCACGAGCTGCACCAGGCGGTGCATCTCGATCGAGTTCGTACGGTGGTCGATACGCGCCAGCGAATAGCGGTTCACCTCCCTTATCGCGCGCGCGAGCCGGATCGGGTCGTTCAGTGCCGCGTCGAGCTCGGGGAAGATGCTGCTGTTGCCGAGCCCGGAGAAGATCGAACGCGAGATCGGGTCGGGGGAGAAGTAGGAGCACAGCTGCAACAGCCGCAGTGCCGCCGGGCTGCGGGTCTCCAGGTGGTCCAGGGAGACGTTCCAGGCCGCGGCGACGGGCAGTTGGTAGTCCGGGGGAGGGGCGACCTCGAGGAGTTCCATGCGCTTGGACTCGAACAGGCGCAGGTATTCGGACGCGGGCATCCCCGTCTCCGCCCGCCACGCCGCCGCCTGTTCCAGCGCCAGCGGCAGATCGCCGAGCGCCTCGGCGAGCCGGTCGGCCTCCTCCTCCTGGAGCGGCGGCCCGGACCGGCGCAGCAGTTCCTTGCTCTCCTCGCGGGTGAACACGTCCACCTCGAGGGAGCCGCCGACCTGGCCCCAGCGCCGGTTGCGGGAGGTGACGAGGATCGTGCCGTTGCCGCCCTGCGGGAAGTAGTGACGGACCTGCTCGGGGTTGTCCGCGTTGTCGAAGATCAGCAGCCAGCGCGAGTACGGCCGCCCCTCGCGCAGCGCCTCCCGGACCGCGGGACCGGCGATGTTGGCCTCGGTGGAGGTCTCCAGACCCAGCCGCTGGGCCAACTCCACCAGGGCCTGGCCGATCTGGCCCGGCCGCTCGGCCGGGATCCACCACACGACGTCGTAGTCACTCTGGTGGCGGTAGGCGTACTCGATGGCGAGCTGCGTCTTGCCGACACCGCCCATGCCGTGGATCGCCTCCGGGAGCACCGTCGTCGTGCCCTCCCGCAACCGCTGGTCGAGCAGCTCCAGCAGGGCGGACCGCCCGGTGAAGTTCGGATTTCGGGGCGGCAGATTCCCCCAGACACGCGGTTGTGCCGTGCGGTCCCCCTCCACGGTCCGCTGGGGTGTTGTCGACATCTGCGAGGCTCCTTCGGAAGCGGTTCGGGACGCGCGCGCCGCTTCGTCGCCGACCGCCGCCGGGGCCGGGCGTGACGGTGCGGGTCCCGTCGTGGTGCGTGGTCTTTTCTCCAGGCTGATTGCGTGTTGCCGATCGTGCCAGCTCAGCACCCGGGCCAACATGGCGGCACGCTGGGCGTACCTGCCCGAAAGGGCTCGCAGAGCGGTCAGCTCCACGCGGATGAAGGCGATGTTGCGGCGGTTGACGCGGGGCATCGCCAGGGTGTCCAGCGGTTCCAGTGGAGAGGGCAGCAACGCGCCGCTCGCCCGGTGTTCGGCGAACAGCACGCGTACGTCGTGCAGCACCCTCGTGGTGGCGCCGCGGCGGCCCAGCGCCAGCAGCTCCTCCCGGGTGTTCGGGGCGAACGTGAACGTCACGTCGGACGGTCCCTCGCCCTCCGTACGGGTGGGCCGGACCAGTCCGCTCATCAGCAGTTCGGAGACATGGACGGGGCCGGCGCCCGGGGTGGTCTCGACGACCTTGCGGATCACGGGCAGGCTCAGCGGCGCGGCGGCCAGCCGGGTCGCGAGCGTGAACGCCGTGGGGCTCGCGGCGGCCCGGAAGTCGGAGACCCGCTCAACGGCGGGCAGGGTGCTGTGCGGGTCGGGCACGTCCTCGGCCCAGGGCAGGCCGCGTGCCGCGTCGGGCCTGCGTTTCCACTGGCTGGCCTGGATGGCGGACAGGTCCAGCCATGCGGGCTCCCGCCCGGACACCAGCCGGGTCAGCGCCTGTGCCCAGCGGTTGGTGAGGGCGAGGACGGGGACGACGACCGGGTCGGGGTCGTGATCGGCCCCCGGGCCGGGGCCGGAACCGGGCGCGTCAGGAGTGTCGGGAGTGTCGGGGGTGTCGTCGCGTAACCCCGCCGGAACCTCGCGCTCCGCCCAGTCCCAGGCGCTGTTGGCCGCCCAGGGGCGGGGGGCGCGGATGCGGACGCGGTGGACGTCGAGACCGGTGCGGAACCACAGGTGCTGGGGGAGCATGTGGACCACGGCGACGGGACACGTACGCCCCCACTCGCGCAGCAGCGGCTGTACGGCGCCGAGCCGCCACCCGAGCGCCAGCGCGTCGGTCAGCACCATCACCACCCGGTGCACGTCCGCCGGCGCGGCGCCCAGGGGTTCCTCCAGGCTCACCCGGGCCGGGTCGGTCTCGTCGGTGCCCAGCAGGCGCACCACCCGCACCAGGGTGAAGTCCCCGGCCTGCCGCAGCTCCTCCGCGAGGTCGTCGACGGCTCGGTCCCACATCCGCATCGTCGGATGGGCGTCGATGACGAGGACCGCCTCGGCGGGCTCGGGCCCGTCCGGCTGCGCGAGGCTGCTCAGGACGTGGGCCGCCTCCCGGCGCGCACGCGCTGCCCGGCCCGCCCGCCGGTCGTCGTCATCGTGCATGGGGGCTCTCAAAGCGTCGAGACGACGGCGAGAGTGACGCGGAGTCGCGCAGACCCCGGGCATGCGTGACATCCACGGGGAAAGGGTTGCAGTGCGTCCACCCCCGAGGCAAGTACGTACGGGGGCTCATGCGGAGGGTGCGCAAAAGCATGGAGGAGGCAGACAGACCGGCGCGGGACCGATAGCGGCTGGTCGATGCACATGGGTTCATCGCGTGGCACGTCCTCTCACCGTCGGGCCACCGTTCGCGATCCCGCGAGCCGGCCTGCCGGTTCACCGCTGCACCGGCGCATGGTCCGGGCCCGGCGGGCCGGGTCTGCGCTCCGGGTCGTCGAGCAGGATCGCGAGGTGGCGTCCCACGTGGTTGTCCCATCCCTCGGGGCCGACCGCCAGCGCTTCTCTGCGCCATCTTCCGGCCCGCTCCAGAAGGCTGCCCAGTCCACGGTCCTGCACGATGTCCGCGACCGCCTCCTTGAACGCGGGGTCGGAGCAGTCGCCGCGGTGCCAGATCATGGCCGGGATCCCGGCCCGCAGGGCCGCCCTGAACTCCTGGCGGCTGGTGAGGGAGTCACCGCCCGGCGGCTCGCTCAGCACCAGGCAGACGGCCTGCTCGTCCTCCTTCAGCTCCCGCTCCAGGTGGAAGTGGGACTGCCCCGGACGGTTCCAGTAGGAGTGGCTGTCGGCGGGCTGTTCCTTCAGCTGGCGCCACTTGTTGTGCCAGGGCCGGTGCCAGGAGGCCTTGCGCAGGCGTTCGAAGCTGCGGAGCAGGACGGGGTAGTCCAGCACCAGGGGCGTGGGGGAGGAGCCGGACTCCTTGTTCCACCACTCGACCGGCTCACTGAGAAGTTCCCACGGCAGGATGAATTCGAGGACGACCGGTTGCCGCAGGTCCGACCAGCGCTCCTCGGTCTGCTCGATGAGCTGCTCGACCTCCGAGGGCAGCTCGTCGCGGTGCAGGTGCAGCGTCTCGCCGGGGACGGGGTGCCAGCCCTCCGCGTCCGACTGCCGCCAGTGGGAGAGGTAGTAGCGCTCGGGGTCCACGCCGTCCGGCTCGAACTGGATCATCAGATACGCCGGGACCAGCGACGGCGGCGGCTGGGCGACCCCGCCGCGCTGCCACTCGGCCATCCGCTCCTCCAGGCCCCAGCTGAGGGCCTGCTGCCGGTTCCAGCGCCGCAGCTGTTCCGCCGCCTCCGCCTTGCCGTCCTCCATCAGCTGGTCGGCGGCGAGCGACAGGAACGCCATGCTCACGGGCAGTTCCCTCGCCGCCGCGTTGTCACCGGCCAGCCGTAAGAACACCGCCCAGCCCGTGTCGCACCACGTCGGCAGCTCCTGGGTGCGAGAACGGCTCGCCCGGCGCGCCATCGTGGCCAGGGCGGCCGTCGACCGCATCTCCAGCAGCACGGGCCGCAGCGGATGCAGGTCGGCGCCGTCGAAGAAGTCCACGGCCTCCCACTCGTCCACCAGGCGCCGCAGCACCCCGACGGCCGCCGACTGCTGCTCCACGTACCCCAGACACCGCGCCAGGGACGACAGCCCGTCCGGGAACCGGGCGCACTGCTCGACGAGTTGGAACAGCTGCGCGCGCAGCTTCTCGCTGCGGACGAGCTCCACCGGGGAGCCCAGCTCCTGGCCGAGATAGCCCACGACCAGGTCGGCGCTGTTGGGGTGCCGCATCGCGTCCGATTCCTGGAGCGCGCTGACGACCTCGGCCACCAACTCGTTGCGAACCCGTGCAGGGCTGCGCCCTTCCACCCCCGTGACCTCCCGATCGCCCGCGACCGTCATCGAGTTCGTCCTGATCGTGCCGACCAGCGTACGGCCCCACGTCCCCCCACGTCAGCGCTCATGGTCGACCTCGTCCGCGGAGATCAGCACGGTGTGGTGGGTGCCGTCGGGGGCGACCAGCTTCGGTTGCAGGGTGAGGCTGACGCGGTGGGTGCGCAGCGTCCCCGTCGAAGCGTCGGCCCCCGCCTCGACGACCCAGAACCGCACCTTGCCGCCCGCTCCGCCCTTCCGGTCCACCGCGACGGTCGCCTCCACTTCGACGGGCCCGAGCTCGAACCGCACCGGCCCGCCCGCCCCGTCCGTCATCGCGGCGTTCAGCTCATGCCGCAACTGCCGGATCATCTCCGCGAGTTCGATCACACTGTCCTCCCCGTGACATCCACCTCCCTCAGTTCTACAGGTGTCGGCTGAGGCTCGCCCGGGCTTGGGTGGAGATGGGGGATTGGGGGCCGAAAAGGGCGCAGGGGGCGGCAGGGGCGGGTATGGGTGCCGAGCGTGCGTCAGGCCCGTGCCGACCAGGGCGCACGTCCATACTGACCGGGGGGCACGACCGTACTGACCGGGAGTCACATCCGTACTGAGCGGGTGCCCTCCGTCCGGGCCTCCAGCGCGCGCAGCACCGCCACCATGTCCGCCCCGCCGTGCCCCTGCGCCACGGTCTCGTCGAAGAGGGCGTGGCATACGTCGAGGAGGGGAGAGGCGAGGTCGGCCTTGCGGGCCGCCTCGGCGATCAGGCGGTTGTTCTTCAACACGTCCGCGGCGGCCGCCTGGACGGCGAAGTCCCGGGCCAGCAGTTTGGGTGCCTTCATACGGAAGACGGGGCTGGCCATGGGGCCCGCGTCCAGTACGTCGACGAGGAGGCGCTGGTCGAGACCGTGCCGGTCGGCGAAGTGGAACGCCTCCGTCAGACCGGTGACCAGCGTGATCAGGAACAGGTTCACCGAGAACTTCATCAGCAGCGCACCGGGGACGGCACCGCAGTCGAACGTCTCCCGGCACATGGGCGCGAGCAGGGGGCGTACGACCTCCAGGGCGGGCCCGTCACCCGCCAGCATCGCCACCAACTCCCCGCGCTCCGCCGGTACGCGTGAACCGGAGACGGGTGCCTCGACGTAACTCCCGCCCGCCGCACGGACGGTGGCCCCCAGGCCGGCCGAGTACTCCGGCGAGGTCGTGCCCATGTGGACGACGGTGCATCCGGCGACGCGGGCCGCGAACTCCGGGGTGCCGCGCCCCAGCACCGCGTCGATCGCGGGCTCGTCGGCCAGCATCAGGATCACCACCCCGGCCCGCTCGAACACCTCGCCGGCGTCCGCCGCGACCCGCGCACCGGCGGCACGCAGGGGGTCGCACCGGGCCGGGGTGCGGTTCCAGACGACGAGGGGCGTCCCCGCGCGGGCGAGGTTGAGCGCCATGGGCTGCCCCATGACCCCGAGACCGACAAAACCCAGGTACACGCTGCACCACCGTCTTCTCGTCACCGGGACACCCGGCCGTGCGGGAGTATGACAGCGGTCATAGTAGCCACCGTTATGACAGCGGTCATAGAGTGAGCCCCGGATTGGTCGAACGCGGGGAGGACGAGGATGACCGCGGCCGAACACGGCCCGCGCGAGCGGATGGTCTTCAGCGCGGCCCAGCTCATTCGGCGCGACGGAGTCGCCGCCACGGGCATGCGCGAGGTCGCCGCCCATGCCGGCGCGCCCCGCGGCTCACTCCAGCACTACTTCCCCGGCGGCAAGGAGCAGCTGGTCAACGAGGCGCTGGGCTGGGCCGGCCGCTACGCCGGCAACCGCGTCGCCCGCTTCCTCGCCGCGCTGCCCGAGCCGACGCCCGCCGGGCTGTTCGCCGAGATGGTCCGGCAGTGGACCGACGAGTACGAGACCACCGGGTACGCGGGCGGCTGCCCCGTCGCCGCCGCCACGGTGGACTGCGCGGAGTCCACCGTGTCCACGCGCGAGGCCGCCTCCGCCGCGTTCGCCGCCTGGACCGGCCCGGTCGCCCACGCCCTGGCGGACATGGGCGTACCGCGGGAGCGCGCCACGCCTCTCGCCACGCTCATGATCAGCTCCCTGGAGGGCGCGATCCTCATCGCCCGAGCCGAACGGAACACCCGCGCCCTGACGACCGTGTCCCGCGAACTCGGCCCGCTGCTCGACGCGGCGGCAGTGAATCCTATTTGCTGCTCAAGAATTGGTGAGAAGAAAACCCACTCCATTCATAAAGCGAATGACAAAAATTAAAAAAGGCTCTCATCAACGTTTCCCGCGCGCCAGGGTCACTCATTTGCCGCGCATCCGGAGGAGAGGGTGCGGCGTTAGCGGGTCATGACGGAAGCGATGCCTCATGATCTGCCCCGCCGCAGTGCGGGGCAGGATAATCTGCTTACGGCCCGCGGTGTGGAAGTGGGGAAATACGCCTACGCGCCGCTCCTGGTCACCGAGCCGCTGCTCCGCGAGTTCCTCACGCTGCTGGAGGCGGCCCAGGAGGACCTGAACCGACGGTGGAACGGCCAGGGGACCCTCGGCTGTCGCGCGGACCACGCCTGACGGGGCGTATTTCCATGAATCACGACTATGCGGATCCCGCCTACGCGCGGCGTGAATGGTTTTCAGAGACATACCCCTGTGGTCCGGGTCCCGGCTGGCACGGCAGTCCCGTCGATGCCCTGCACTCGGGTGCCCCCTTGGTGCCTCCCGATTCGGACTGGGATCCGGTCGAGGAACTCGCCTTTCTCCTCCAGGAGGCCGTGCCGGCGGAGCAGGCGGCCGGCGTGCCACCACCGCGTAGCGAGCCGTCGCACGGCGCCGACTTCCCCGACCCGAGCGGGAACCTGGCGCAGATCACCGCTCAGGCGCCGCCCGCCCGGCGTTCTTCCGCCGGGCACCGGAAGGTTCGCGTCCGGAAAGCGCGTCTCAAGTGGTTGCAGACCGGCAGCTTCGTGATCCTCTCGTTCGTCGCCGTCATCGTGGCGATGGTCAGTGTGTTCGGCGGGATGGTGGCCTACGCGCCCTTGCGGAGCATCACGCCCGACACGAAGGCCGGAATGTTCACCTGGTGGCCGCTCCTCGTGTACGGCCCCTGGATGGTGGCCTCTCTCTCCATCCTGCGCACCACGCTGCACCGACGCCGGGCCGCCCACTCGTGGTTCATCGTTTTGTTGTTCTCCTCCGTCGCGATGATGCTGTGCGTGTCCCAGGCCGAGAGAACCTTCACCGGTATCGCCGGAGCCGTCCTGCCGGCCCTCGCGTCCCTGGCCAGCTTCCAACAACTGGTGCGACAGATCACCCTGACCCTGCCCCCGCGACAGGGCGCGCGCCGCCACCGGCAGTAGCGCCATGTCGTGAGCCCCCGCCCGTATCCCTCAGACCCGTCCGCGTGACTCCGCGGCGCGCCGTGCCAACGAGTCGAAGACCACCGCTGCGAACAGCACCCCACCGGTGATCATGGACTGGACCGGCGGCTCGACCCCCAGCAACGCCATTCCCGAGGCGATCGACTGGATGATGAGCACCCCCAGCAGCGCGGACCAGGTCGAGCCGCGCCCGCCGAACAGGCTGGTGCCACCGATGACGGCGGCGGCGATGGCGTTGATCAGCAGCGTGCCGGAGCCCGGGACCTGACTGGCCGAGGTGAGCCGGGACGCCACGAACAGGCCGCCGACCGCGGCCAGGGTCCCCGACACCATGAACACCGAGACCTGCGTCCGCGCCACGTCGACCCCGGCCCGCCGGGCCGCCTCCACACCGCCGCCCAGCGCGAGGACCTGCCGGCCGTAGGGCGTACGGCGCAGGAGGACGTCCGTGACGACGATGACCGCGAGGAAGATCAGCAGAGCCAGTGGCAGGCCCTCGAACCGGCCCAGCACGGCGACCGCGGTGAACGCGACGACCGCGAGGAGGACCGTGCGGGCCCAGATCTCACCCACCGCCCGGTACGGCATCCCGGCGGCGGCGCGCCGCCCGCGGTCGTGGAGGGAGACAAGGAGGTACCCGGCCGTACCGAGCGCCGCCAGACCGTAGGTGACCACGGGGGAGCCGAAGTAACGGCTGGTCAGTGAGGCGACCAGCCCGTCCTCGCTGAAGTTGATCGAGCTGTCCGGCCCCAGCAGGTAGAGCATCAGACCGTTCCAGGCCAGCAGGCCCGCGAGGGTGACGACGAACGCGGGTACGCCGATCCTGGCGAAGGAGAACCCCTGCACGGCCCCGGCGGCCGCGCCGCAGCTCACCGCGATGATCACGGCGAGCCATTCCGGCATGCCGAGGTTCACGTTCAGCGCCGCGAACAGGGCGCCCGCCAGTCCGGCGAGCGAACCCACCGAGAGGTCGATCTCGCCGATCAGCAGGACGAAGACGATGCCGACGGCGACCATGCCGGTGCCGACGATGTCCACGCTGAGGACGGACAGGTTGCGCGGCGAGAGGAAGTTGTCGTTGAGGCTCTGGAAGACCATCCAGGTGATGCCGAGTGCGAGCAGGGCCGGGGCGGAACCGAGCTCCCGCCCACGCAGCCCATGCAGCCCACGCAGCCCACGCAGCCCACGCCGGACCGCGCCGGGGTAGGCCCTGAGGGTTCCGGCACGGTCGGTGAGCCGCCCGGAGTGCCACCGGAGTCCGCCGGGGCGTTGGCCGGGGCTCTCGTCGTGGCTCTCGTCGTGGCTTCCGTCGTGGATTTCGCCGCGGCCCCCGTCGTGACGGCCGTCGCGACGGCCGTCACGGGATGTGTCGTCCCCGCGGCCGTCCTTGGACGTGGTCTCGTCGGCGCGTGTCCGGGCGCGCGCCCGGGGCCCGCGCCCCCTCACGGCCATGCCTCCTCCGGGCGGGTCGGACGATGGGCGGCGGAGTTGTCCGCCGCGCCCGTGATGGAGGAGATGATCTGTTCCTGGGAGGTGGTGTTCACGTCGAAGAGGCCGTTGTTGCGGCCGAGGCGCAGAACGGCCACCCGGTCGGCGACGGCCTTGATGTCGCCCATGTTGTGGCTGATGAGGAGGATCCCGAGACCCCGGTCGCGCAACTGCTCGATGAGGTCGAGGAGCTGGCCGGCCTGCTCGACACCGAGGGCGGCGGTGGGTTCGTCGAGGAGCAGCAGCCGCGGTGTGCCGAGGAACGAGCGGGAGATGGCGACGACCTGCCGCTGGCCGCCGGAGAGGGTGGCGACCGGCACCCGTACGTCGGGGATGCGGATCGCCAGGGTGTCCAGCAGCTCGCGGGTGCGGCGCTCCATCTCGACCTCGTCGAGGATGCCGAAGCGGTGTATCTCCCGGCCGAGGAAGAGGTTGCCGACGACGTCGAGGTTGTCGCACATCGCGAGGTCCTGGTAGACGGTCGCGATGCCCAGGGCCTGGGCGTCCTGGGGGCGCTTGATCTGGACTGCGCCGCCCTGCCACTCGATGACGCCCCGGTCGGCGGGACCGGCCCCCGAGACCACCTTGACCAGGGTGGACTTCCCGGCGGCGTTGTCGCCGACCAGGGCGACGACCTCCCCGGCCCTGATCTCCAGCTCGACGTCCACGAGCGCCTGGACGGCCGCGAAGCGCTTGGAGATGCCACGCAGTGCCAGCAGGGGCTGAACCGCCACGGGGCCCCCTCCTTCCGCCGGGGAACGCTCATCGGGTGAGGCCGGCCTTGTCGCAGGCGGACCGGAGATTCGGGGTGCAGATCTGGTCGATCGTGTACACACCGTCCTTGACCAGAGTGTCCTTGATGTTGCCGACGGTCACGGAGACCGAGGGGAGCAGGACCGCCGGGACGTCCTTGGTGGTGGGGCTGTCGACGGTGTCGGTGGCGATGGAGTCGACCGGGTCGCCGCGTCCCAGGGCGACGGCCATCTTCACGGCGGCGTCGGCCTGGCGCTTGAAGGGCTTGTACACGGTCATGTACTGGTCGCCCTTGACGATCCGCTGCGCGGCCACGAGGTCGGCGTCCTGGCCGGTGACCGGGGGCAGCGGCCTGACCTTGCGGGCGTTGAGCGCGGAGATCACGGCACCGCCGAGGCTGTCGTTGGCGGCCAGTACGCCGTCGATGGTGTCCGGGCCCAGGGCGGCGATGGCGCCGGTCATGTTGGCGTAGGCGTTCTCCGGGCGCCAGCCCACGGTGTCGTAGGACTTGCCGATCCTCACCTTGCCGTTGAGTACGGAGAGAGCGCCCCGCTTGTACCAGCCGGCGTTGGGATCGATCGTGGCGCCGTTCATCATGACGATCTGACCGCCCTCGGCCTTGTCGCCCATGGCCTTCAGCAGCCCCTCGCCCTGAAGCCTGCCGACCTCGGCACCGTCGAAGGTGACGTAACCGGAGATGGGCCCTTCCGCGAGCCGGTCGTAGGCGACGACCGGGATCCCGGCCCGGTGCGCCTCCTCGACCGAGGGGCGCAGCAGCGCGGGGTCGACGGCGGCGATGATCAGGACGTCCACACCCCGCGTGATCATGGACTCCAGCTGTTGCCGCTGGACCGCCGGGTCAGGCGTGGCGGCGACGCTCGGCGCCGGGCAGTCCGCGCACAGCTCCTTCAGCTTCTTCTCGATCAACGGCTTGTCGAACTGCCCGAACCGCGAGGCCCCACCCCCGGGAAGCAACACCCCCACCGTGATACCGCCGTCCCCACCCCCGGCACCACCCCCGCCCCCACCACAGGCCCCGACGAGACTCAGTCCGACGGCGACCACGACTGCTACAGAGAGACGGGAGAGGGAGCTGGGCTTCATATCTGGCATACCCCCACAAATGGGCGCTTCCTGCCAAGCCTAACCAAGCCCCCGGCCCCTCGTTCGCCCCACCACCCCCGACCTCAGCAGGCCGCACGGAGAGGATCGACGGATCCCCAGGACGTACCGGATCGGCACTCCCGGCACCGCCCGGGCTCCGGTGCGCGGAAGGCACGGTCGCAGCCGTCGCAGGTCTGGAAGGGCAGAACGACCGGTCGCTCACTGGCCTGCGGGGCAGGGCGTGGGGGCGGCGCGGGCAGGGGCGTTTCCCGGAGGCGGAAGGCGAGGATGCCTGCCGGGCGGGCGAGGAGGTGGTCGGGGAGCCCCGCGGTGAGCAGCTCGGTGATCTGGTGTGCTCCCACCCCGGCCGCGAGCCACCGTGCGACGGCCGGGGCCAGCCGCGCGGCTTCCCGCTCGGACAGGAGCAGGCGCGGATCGATCCTGCGCAGGGTGGCGAGTACGGCGACGGCCTGCGGGTCGGCGTCGGCGAGCGGGGCGATCGTCTCCGGCCCGGCCTGCGCGGGCACCGTTGCCGCGGCGGCGGGCTGCTTCTCCGGCTGCTTCTCGGGCTGCTTTTCCGGCTGCTTCTCGGGCTGTTTCCGGGCCCGGGGCGGCTTGGGCGGCTCGGGAGGATTGCCGGGGCCGTCTCTGCCGGCGGGTACGTCGTAGAAGTACGTCCGGGTGCGGATCCGGCCCGAGGGCAGGCGCTCGCGGCGGCGTTCCAGGTAACCGGCGGTTTCGAGTTCCCTGAGCGCTCGCGAGATCAGGATCTCGCCCTCGCTGAAGTGCTCGCACAGGGCGGTGATGCTCACGGGAGAGCCGTCGGGCAGGGAGGAGATGTACGCCGCGACACCGACCGTGACCGCGCTGCCGCGCCGCTGGACGAGCGCGTTGGCGATCACGGTGAAGTCGGCCGTCAGCCGGGTACGTACGTGGATCACGCCGGAGGTCGGGGCTCCGGCGTCGGCGCGCAGGCGCGCGTTAGACTGCGAGTCAGCCATTGGGAAGGTTGGTTCTTCCTGATCGGTCAGGCCCTCGATCGGGATGCCAGTCCCGGCCGGGGGCCGTTGTCTGTGTGCGGTTGTCGCGGCGAACGTAATCCCCCAGATCCCGCGCCTGCAAGCCGGTCACCCGGACGGGTGACGCGGCCTCGCAGCCGGGGCGGGTGGGCGGGTGGGTAGTTCTTTCCCCCGGTTCTTTGGGGAGGTCAGCGGCCCTCCGGACCCTCGCGGACAAGGCCCCGGCGAGTCGCGCCTATGAAGGCCGCCCACGAGTCGGCGTCGAAGCACAGCACCGGCCCGTGCGGGACCTTGCTGTCACGGACGGGGACGACGGCTGCCGGGAAAATGTCGGCCACCTCCACGCAGTTGCCGCCCTCCTGATTGCTGTAGCTGCTCCTGCGCCAGGCGGCGCCGTTCAGTTCGGGACGGGACATTGGCTCCACGGTGGTTGTCCTCCATCACGGATCTGATCATGTCGAGCGACATGAGCGGGGGCAGAGCTGCCGCCCTCAGCCGATCGTAGGTCAGCGCGAAACTCCTGACCTCGTCCGGATCCTCGATGAGTTGGCCGTAGTGCGCGCCTTCCGTGTAGGCGACCTCCGCGCCGTCCGGCATGGTGAGGAGCGTGAGCGAACCGCCCATGACAGCGTGCTCACCCTGGTCGAACGGCAGTACTTGGACGGTGATGTGGCGTGCCGTCGCGGTGCCGAGCAGCCGCGCCAACTGCTCGCGCATGACCGGGCGGCCGCCGACCGGGCGTCGGAGCACCGCCTCGTCGAGAACCACCCACAGCTCGGGACGGTCGGGTGCGCCGATCCGCTCCTGACGTCCCATGCGAAGGGCGACCCGCTCCTCCAACTGCTCTTTGCTGCCGAGCGTTCGACCGACTTTCAGCACCGCCCGCGCGTAATCCTCCGTCTGCAACAAGCCAGGCACCACATGAGCCGCGTACTCGTGGACGGCCACCGCCCTCTCCGCGTACTCCATGAACCTGCGCGACCAGTCCGGAAACGCCTCCCGGTACACGTACGGCCACAACTCGACGAGCAAATCGTCCGCACCGAGGGCCGCGTCCAGCGCCCGCGCCAGCTCCAGCGTCGGCTTGGCGCCGGACGCCCGCTCGATCTGGGTGATGCGCGTGCTCACCACGTGCGTCCTGTGGCCGAGCTCGGCCTGGGTCAGTCCGGCCGCGGTACGCAGCCGGCGCACCCGCGCCCCGAACAGCGCGGCCATCGACGTGCTGGGGTCAATTCCGTTGGCCAAAGCGTCACTTCCGTTCCTTACGAGCTGAAATGTAAGGCTCTGTCACCTGTCGAGCGTAGGGCGATCGGACGACCCTTGAGTACGGAACGTGACGAATCGAGTACGTCACGCGCATGCACGCAGCAGCCCGACAGGCAAGGACGGACAAGCCGTTGCTGACACGAACGACCACCGCCCCGGCGGAACACCCCTCTCGCACGGCTCAGTTCGCGTCCACTCCGCGAGGCGCGCACCTCGCCCGGCGCCTCGCCGTCCAGTGCATGGAGGAGTGGGGCTACCCACCGGTGTCGGACACGTCCTGCTCCGTCGCCCTCGTCGTCGCCGAACTGGCGGCGAACGCCGTCCAGCACGGCCGGACCCCCGGTCGTGACTTCGCCCTCCGCCTCACCCTCGACCCGGCCGCGTCCCTGCTCCGCATCGAGGTGGCGGACACCGCCTCCGCGAAACGCCCACCCGCGACCCCACCCTCCCCGCACCCCGAGAGCGAATCCGGCCGGGGCCTGCTCCTGGTGGACGCCCTGGCCGTGCGCTGGGGCTCGGAGCCTCGGCGGCCCGTCGGCAAGACGGTATGGGCCGAGCTGCCGGTCGAGGCGTCAACCCGCCCTCACCCGAACGGCGGACCTGTGCGGTCCGAATGCCACACCCACACCCTCGGGGAGGTTCGTGACATTGCGGGCGAGTGGGACACGTGACAGCGTCGCAGGGGCGTTCCTGGTGCGCTCGCTTCACGAAAGGTGAACCGCGATGGGTGCGGTGGTCGACGTGGGGGCGGGGGCCGTGCGGGCCTGGGGGGATTTCGATCGCGGCCAGTACGTGGGGCTCGTACTGATCGCGGTGGGGACCCTGGTCGGGGCCTGGCTGGAGCGGCGCTGGTCGCATCGGTCGACGGCGCTGCTCGGGGCCGCGTCGGGTGTGCTGCTGGCCGTGGCCGGGGCCGACATCGTGCCGCACGCCCTGGAACACGCAGGCGAGGCGGGCGTGCCCGGCTGGGTGGTGCCCGTCGTCGCCGTGGCCACCTTCGTGCTCCTGTCGGCCGGGCGCTGGACGGGCCGTCGGGGTGACCGTCGGGGCGACCCCGGGCGCCTCGCGTGCGGCGGGACGGCCGTGGCTCTCGTACTGCACCGTTTCGTGGAGGGCATGACCGTGGTCCTGCTGCCCTCGGTCGCCGTGGTGGCCGCGCTCTTCGTGCACTCCGTCAGCGAGGGACTCGCGCTCACGGCGCTGCTGGAGGCGCGAGGCCGGCGGCGCCTGAGTCCGTGGCTGATCGCCGCCTGCGTGAGCCCGCTCGTCGGCGGCTGGGTCACCGAGGCGGTAGAGGTGCCGGAGTGGGTGCACGTGCTGTTGCTCGCGCTGGTCGCGGGCGTGCTGCTGCGGGGCGCGCTGACGGCCTTGACGGTGGCGCAACGCAGGCAGCGGACAGGTGAGTTGATGGGCTCGCCGGTTCTGCTGGCGCTGGGCTCGGCGGTGGTCGTCACCGCGACGGCCGTACTGGTCCTGCGCTGACCTCCTGACCTGCGTCCGCTGAGTTGCGTCAGTGCGGCTCGATGCGATGCTGGAAGTAGATCCCCTGTAGGGGTATGCCCCTGTAGGGGTACGCGCGACACGCCCTTCAGAGGCATGCGCCTCGTGGCATGAACTGCCGCGCTTTTCCTCCACACCCCACCCCGGAGGGCAGAGCCATGGCCGGAGCGGTTCGAGAACGCCGTGACACGACGAAAATGACGGAAGCCTGGGACGACCAGCTCCTCTGGTACGCCAGAGCGGTACGGGCGATGCGTGCCAAGCCGGAGACGAAACCGACGAGCTGGATCTTCCAGGCGAACATCCACGGCACGCCCCAGGGCGAGCCCAGCGACAATCCGGAGTGGAACAACTGCCCGCACGGCGGCTGGTTCTTCCTGCCCTGGCACCGCGCCTACATCCTCTGCTTCGAGGAGATCGTGCGCCACGTCGTCAAGGACGAGCTGGGCGGTCCCGACGACTGGGCCCTGCCGTACTGGAACTACACCCGCGTCACGAACGGCGACCCGAACAGCCCGGAGTCCCAGGCGTGCCGTCGCCTGCCGCCCGAGTTCCTGACCCCTGACTGGCCCGATGGGGACGGGGCCAACCCGCTGTTCCTGGCACCCCCCGACCGGGACAAGGATGCCGCGGCCAAGCTCTCCATCCAGTGGCCCGAGGTGAATCCGCACCTTGCGATGCAGGCACCGCACTTCACCGGCGTGACGCAGTTCGGCAGCGAGGACACGGGCGGGGAGCTGATGCACTTCCCGAACGGCGGAACCGGTCTGCTGGAGGAGCAGCCCCACAACCACATCCACGGCTTCGTGGGTGGTGTGATGGGCGATTTCGCCTCCCCACGCGACCCCGTCTTCTGGCTCCACCACGCCAACATCGACCGCCTCTGGTCCGCCTGGCGCACCAACCCCGACCACAAGAACCCGACGGACGCGGACTGGCTCGGATTCACCCACCACTTCCGCGACGCCCAGGGCAACAGGGTGGGGTTCAAGTCCCAGGACCTCGTCGACGAACAGCAGCTCGGGTACAGGTACGAGTCCCTGACCGAGGGCGTGGGCCTCAAGCCCCCCGAGCGCCTGGTCGCCATGCTGGCCGTCGGCGCCGACCCTCCGCCGCAAACGGTGGTCGCCACGACCGGCCCGACCGGCCCGACCGACCTGGGCGAGGAGAGCGTCACCGTCCCGCTGAGCCCGGAGCCCGCGGCCGAGACCTCGGCCCTGACGGAGGCCGCCTCACCGGAGACCCCGTCCCGCGCCATCCTCACCATCGCCGACGTACGGGCCGACACCCCGCCCGGAACGAACTACCGCGTCTACCTCGGCGCCCGCCCGGACCACGAAGAGGACCTCGACCCGGAAGGCCCGTACTTCATCGGCCACATCCACTTCTTCGGCGCGGTCGGCGGCGACAACGCCCACCATCACGGCCACGGCGGCCCGGGGCTCACCTTCAAGTTCGACATCACCGACCAACTGACCGAGCTGCGCCGGATGGGCCGCTGGGACGGCGAGGGCATCCCGCCCGTCGTGGTGACGCCGGCCCCGCTCGGCCCGCCGCCCGACGCCGCCGGACTGGAAGCAGGCACCGGCTCGGTCATGCCGACGGTCCCGCCCGGGTCCCGGCCCCGCATCGGCAGCGTCTCCCTGATGACAACGGAGCCCTAGCGATGGACACAGCGGACCTGGCCGGCACGTACACCTACCGCAGCTTCCTCGACCGCCCCGAACCGGTCGACGACTTCAACCGACTCCGCTTCGCCCAACTGGAGCTGAGACTCTCCGTCGAGCCGGGCGGAGTGATCAGCGGAGCCCTGATCTTCCCCACGGACCCCGGCGAGGACCCCCTCGCGATGGACATCACGGGCAAAACCGCGAACGGCTCAGCCATGCACTTCACCCTCACGGGCCGCGGACAACCGGGCACCCCCATCGCGGACTTCCACTACGAATACGACGGCATCGTCCTGCCCCACTGGCCCACAGGCATCAACCAACGCCAGACCCTGGCAGGCACGGTCCTACGAGCAGCCCCCCACGGAACCGGCCCCACCCTGTCCCCGGCCGGCCAGACGGCCAGCTTCCTCGCGGTCAGACGCGACGGCTGAGGCTGCCCCCCGGGTGCGAGGGTATCCCGGAGGGTGATCGAGAGCGTCATTTGTTGTCGTGCGCGGAAGACAACGGGTCGGTGCGTAGATCCTCGGCATGCGGCCAGATGTCCAAGGACAGTGAGGCGAGATAGGCACCCCGCGTACGGATTCGATGCTCGTCCCAGGCGGTCGCCCAGTCGCTTATGTCAGTGTTCGGTGGAGCACTGAGCAAGGTGCCGTGGGTGAGGCGTAGCAGGCTGTGCTTGCCGAGCCACTGTCGTTTGTCCTCCCAGGCCATGTTGCCCAGGGTGGGATTCAGACGGGCGGTGACGAGGGTCAGGTTGCCGAGTGTGTGGACCAGTTCGTCGCGGTCGGCTCCTTCGGACGGATCGTTCTCAAGAGGCGGCCAGTTGTCGCGCCAGCTCTGCGGCATGACGTGCTCGATGGTCAACTTCGTACCGGCCTGCTCGCCGACCGGGACGGTGAGCTGTTCGGTGTGGTCAGTGCGCAGCTCGTCCTCCAGCGCTTCCAAGAGGATGCGTACGCTGCGGCGGACCAGACGGGAGTAGATGGGGTCATGTTCCAACGAGGCACGGAACTCGTTGTCGCTTGGCCAATGACGGTGGTGGCCCTGCAGCGCCGAGAGGGCCCTGACGATGGCTTCGTCCGCGCGGTCGGGTTGCCGGGCTACGGCCGCGACCAGGTCCCGGAAGACGTTGTTGTAGTCGCGGGTACTGAGATTGAGCAGTGTCCGGCGCACGAGGTAGCTGTCGATGGCTCGGATCGCCCGTCGCCGACGCTCCAGTGGCAGCACGGACTCGTCCAGGCCGTAGAGGAAGAGGAGCAGGGGCATCGGAGTGGAGGTCTGAAGGACCTTCATCCGGTACAGGAACCGTCCCTCGACGCCGTGCAGCGGATGGTCGTCGATGAGGTCATAGATTTCGGCGTACCGTGTCAGCTCGGCAAACACGTCTTCCGTGGGGACGGCAGACGAGAGCAGCCAGCGCTCGAACTCCTTGAACAGGGCCGAGGCGGTGAACTCGCGCTGCGTACGCATCGTGAGCCAGTACGTCAGGAACACGTCGAGGCGGCTTCGCGTAATTCGGCCAGTCGTCTGTTCCACGCGCCATTCGTCCTGGTCGAAGGGCGCCCAGTACGTTTTGTAGAGCCGGTCGACGTCCGCACCGGCACGTTCGGCGTCGCGGAACAGCAGGTTCTTGATCAGATCCGCGTGCTCCAGCGGAGTACCGCGGCTGTTCAGCGTCTCGAAGACGACCTGCGCGTCGTCGTGCTCTTCCAAGTCGATGATGACCAGACGCAGCTGTTCCCGCAGCGCCTGCACCAGCATCCCCAGCCGCTCGTGAGGCTCAGCGGCTTCGGCCAGCCACGCGTCGATCTCCTGCTGAAAGTAGGTGACGGCTTCGGCGAGCCGTCCTGCCCCGCCCTGGTTGAGCATGACGGTGCGGAACTCTTCACGGTCCGCGTTGGTCGGCCAGACTTTGTAGAGGTGGTCGGGGTGCTGGGCGCGGTCGAACAGGTCCTCGTCGTTCTCCAGGAACTTGCTCAGCAGCCGTACCGACCGCTCGTGGTTGTGAGCCGCCGCCGACAGGCGTGCCGCGAATAGGAACAACTGCAGTGTCGTCAGGCGCTGCTGGCCGTCGATGACCTGCCGCGTCTCCAGGCTTGACGACAGGTACGGGGTCTCGTCGAAGACGACCGCGCCGAGAAAGTGCGGCGCCACCGTCTCCCCAGTCAGTGCCGCCTGCTCGGCCCGCTCGACGGTGCGGCGGATGTCCTCCCACAGGGCCGACCAGTTGTCGTCCCGGTTCCACACGTACGGCCTCTGGAACAGCGGCACCGTGTAACGCACGTCTTTGCCGAAGATCCGCCGCAGGTCGACCGTGTCTGCTCTCATGGATGGGACCCCCTCCCTCGCGTCCAGGTTATTACCGTAGCGATCAATGCGCCGCCGAACTGAACTTCCTCCGGCTGACGCCTTGCACGGAGCCCAGCGGTCTGGCGCGGGAACCCGTCTATGCCGGCGGTCGGCGTACCACGTCGTCGTCCGTCACCTCGTACACATCGATGCGCAAGGGCTTGACCAAGGAACCCGTGCGGTCGGTCGTGGGTGAACTGCTGGAATGCTTCGGGCTGTTGGCTGACTGGCGCATCGAGCCATGCGAGGTCGAACTGCACCCGGAGCTCGCGCAGGACAGTCTCGACGTGGACTCAGTTTCCGGCTGCATCTGGGTTGGCGAGGGGTTGCACACTGGGCGGATTGGTGCCGATCGCGTGTGTCCGCGCACGAGAGTTGGCGTACGACGATTCCTCGTTTCCGAGTTCAAGCCGGACGACCGACGCGAACGCTCCGACCCGCACGGCACGCCTCGCGGCGAGCAGCTCATCCCGGAGTACGTCCACACTGTGCTGATAACCGGCCTCGATGGTCGAGAACCACTCTGTGCCGGCGTTGTCCATCGCGTGCAGTTGAGCCAGCAACTGATCGGCTGCCTCTGCGACCGTCGTGGGCCCGGCGATCGCCGCTCGACTGTGTGCCGCCGTCACCTCAGTCCACAGAGCGGCAGCACCGTCGAACAGCTCCCGGTCGGCGATTCCCTTGCCCAACGCGGAATCGAGCTGCCACCAATGCGTCCGGTACTGGTGAGCCGCATGGGCAAAGGCGTTGCATGCTTCCCGCCGCAGGTCATCTCTGCGCCGCCGCTCCTCGACGTCGAGTTGAGCTCGTGCCTGTCGGCTTTGGAAGGAGGCGGTGAGGAACCCGCCGGCCAATCCGCCGAGCGTACCGATGGAGGTACCGATCAGAGTTGCCACAGTCGCGTCCATGCCGGGATTACACCAGCGATGCCGAGTACGGACGGCCGAGACTGCCAAGAGGCGCTTGCTCGTGCGCGCGACTCCTTCAGCAGCCGTGCCTCGTGGGCCCCCGGACGGTCCCCGTTCCTCTACCGGCGGACCGCCGAGATCAGTCCGCCCGGCCGCTCCTCCCGCTGCGGCGGGCTGCTGAGCGGGCGGCCGTAGACGGCAGCGCACTCGCGCAGGGTGTGGCTGTCGGCCTCCCAGCCGTGTCCGGCCAGCCAGCCCACCGGGTCGTCCGGCATCTCCGAAACCCACATGGACGCCGCCGATCCCGGCACGGCGTCCACGCCGAACCGCTCAAGCACGCCGCGCGAGCCCAACGTCAGCCCCATCCGACTGCCCGCCGCCGACTGCGCACTGATCCGGGCCAGCAACAGCTCCACCGCGTCCTCCGGCAGATAGATCAGCAGCCCTTCGGCGATCCACACAGTCGGCACGGCCGGGTCGTGCCCCGCCGCGGCCAACGCGCCTGGCCAGTCCTCACGCAGATCAACCGCGACGGTGATCCGCTCGCAGCGCGCGACGGCCCGCTCCCGGCGCAGCACCGAAGCCTTGAAGTCCAGTGGGGCGGCGGTATCGACCTCGAACAGCCGGGTGCCCTCGGGCCAGTCCATCCGGAAGGCCCGGCTGTCCATACCGGCGCCGAGCAGCACGACCTGCCGGACTCCGGACGCGGAGGCCTGTTGCAACAGGTCGTCGAGGAACTTCGTCCTGATGACGATGGAGAACGACACGGCCAGCCGGCGGCGTCGCGCGGCCTCGTCATCGGGCGGCGGCGAGGAGGGCCACAGGCCGCCGGCGGTGGCGAAGGCCTGTGCCAGTGGGTCGCGGAACAGCGCGTTCTCCCGCTCGTTCTCCAGCGCCCGCACTCTGGCCACCCCCACCGCCGTGGCCCACACCCCCGACGGCTGCACCCGCTCCTTCTCATCAGCCACCGCGCCAGCCTAGAAGACGGAGCGCCCCAGCAGGGATCCCTCCGGCCGTCTGAACGGGCCTCAATGGGGCTCGGTCTCCAGACTGGCGGCTGGTGCCATCCCAGCTGTGGGCCCTTGGGGGCGGGGGTCGGGTCACACCTTCTTGACGACGATCGTGTTCGGGACCAGCTTCTCCAGGTCGTCGACGTCCGAGGTGAAGACGGTGACCTGTCCCTTCTGCTGTCGCGCGATCACGGCGAGCACGGCGTCGATTGCGTACTTGTGGCCGTGCAACTTGGCGTCGGCCAGGAGTCGGCGTGCCTGGCGGGTCTCGTCCTTCCCGATGTCGACGACCTGGAGCCGGGACAGCACCCAGTCCCAGCGCTGTTCGGTCGTTCTGCCGTCGTACGCCTCGACCAGGGTCATCGGCGACGTCACCACTTCGGCCTCCCCGCGCGCCGCGAGGTCAAGCCGGGCGATCATCCTCCGATCACCGCGCACGGCCAGGGAGAGAGCTTCACAGTCCAGGACGAAAACACGGAGCGGCCTCTTCCCTTGCTCACCGGCGCGCTTCTTCACGCAGCCTCTCCGGCGTTGTGCTGTCCGGAGGCGCGGCGCCGCTCGTGTTCGGCGTCGAGATCCTCCAGCTCGTCGAGGGCTGCCACACGCTCGTCCTCAGTCACCGGGCCGTGTTCTTCCTGCAGCCAGTCGACCAGTTCCAGGAGCCGGTCCCGGTCGCGCTTGAAGCGCAGCGCCTCGGCGACGTATGCCGACAGGCCCCGCTCTGCCGCGTCCGCGCGGATCTCGTCCAGGAGATCCTCGGGGATTGTCACGGTCACCTTCTTCGTCGCCATACAAGCGACCATACTCTTGGTGTCACACCCCTTACTAGTAGGGCGCCGTCGGCGATCAGGCGATCAGGACACCGTGACCCAGACAGGGGCGAAGACCATGGACCAAAGACACCCGTCGCGGCCGACTTCTCAGCCTGACGCGTGCGAACTCCGGCTGGCCTCTCCGGCTGCCCGTGGCGTAGTCACAAACCAGAAAGGGCCTGATCCGCGTGAGCGGATCAGGCCCTTGAGCTGGTGTTTCACTGTCGGGGTGGCGGGATTTGAACCCACGACCTCTTCGTCCCGAACGAAGCGCGCTGCCAAGCTGCGCTACACCCCGATGTCGCTGCTGTCGCGGCGACGTCGTTTACTTTAGCCCACTGGTGGCTGGAGACGAAATCCGGTTTTGACGCGGTGGTGGCGGGTCGGGTTGGGGCGGGTGTGGTCGAGGGCGATGAGGAGGAGCGCGAGGCCGTAGAAGGAGAGGCCGAGGAGGAGGGCGTTGGCGAGGGTGCCCTTGTAGCCGTGGTGGGCGACGTCGAGGAAGGGGTAGAGGTAGCGGCCGGCGGAGTCGGGGAGGAGGAGCAGTTCGCCACGGGCGAGGGTGAAGAGCAGGTAGGCCAGGGGGTAGAGGAGCCAGCTCACGGCCTGGCGGAGGTGCAGGTGGCCGGGGGCGGTGAGCAGCAGCCAGTCCAGGACCGCGGCCACGGGGACCGCCGTGTGGAGGATGTGGACCGCGAGGGCCTGCCAGACCGTGTGGGAGGCGGGGGCGCCCGTGAGGGAGTACGGGGGCGTCGTGTCGGCCAGGAGCAGGTGGTAGACCAGGGCCGTGATCAGGGCGTAGAGCAGGGCCGCGCCGGTCAGGGCGGACGGCAGGGGGCGGCGGGCCGTCCAGGCGCGGCGGGCCGAGAGGGTGAGGACCAGGGCCAGCAGGATGTTGCTCTGGATCGCGAAGTGGCTCAGGACCAGGAGCGGGCTGCCGAGGATCAGGTCGATCGTCACGCCCGCCGCGGCCAGCGCCGCGATCAGCAGGCGGAACGTCGCCGTCGTGGGGCGGCGCACGGGGGTCACCACGGCGGAGGCGGGTACGGCCGAGGGCAGCAGCGCGGGTATGCCCGGAATCGCGGGGAGGTCCGGGATGTCCCTGGGTATCGGGGCGGTCATGCCCTCAAGCTAGACATAACCGGAAAAAGGGGCGATGTGGGTGGGCCGGGTGGGTTACCCCCGCCCCGCCCCCGGCCCACCCGAGCGGCCTCAGTCCCTGCTCACCAGCGTCAGCAACGTCGCCTCCGGCGGGCAGGCGAACCGCACCGGGGTGTAGCGGCTCGTGCCGCAGCCCGCCGAGACGTGGAGGTAGGAGGTGTGCCCCTCCGTCGTGTGGGTGGAGAGGCCCTTCACCCGGTCGGTGTCGAGGTCGCAGTTGGTGACCAGGGCGCCGTAGAAGGGGATGCAGAGCTGTCCGCCGTGGGTGTGGCCGGCGAGGATCAGGGGGTAGGCGTCCGCGGCGAAGGCGTCGAGGGTGCGCAGGTAGGGGGCGTGGACGATGCCCATGGAGAAGTCGGCCGAGTCGGACGGGCCGCCGGCCACCCGCTCGTAGCGGTCGCGCTTGATGTGCGGGTCGTCCAGGCCCGTGAGCTCCACGGCCATCCCGTCGATCTTCAGCGTCCCCCGCGTGTTCGTCAGGTTCAGCCAGCCCGCCGCGTCGAAGCCGTCGCGCAGGTCTTCCCAGGGGAGGTGCACCACACCCACGGCGGGCGGGTTGCCGTTCAGGCCGTGGCGGCCCTGCACCTTCTCCAGCAGGTAGCGGGCCGGGTTGCGGAACTTGGGGCCGTAGTAGTCGTTGGAGCCGAAGACGTACGCTCCGGGGAAGTCCATGAGTGGGCCCAGCGAGTCCAGGACCTCGGGGACGCCCTCGGGGTCGGACAGGTTGTCGCCCGTGTTGATCACGAAGTCGGGGCGCAGGCCCGCCAGCGAGCGCAGCCAGCGCTGCTTCTTGCGCTGGCCGCCGACCATGTGGATGTCGGAGACCTGGAGCACCCGCAGCGGGCGCATCCCGGCGGGCAGGACGGGCACCGTCACCCGTCGCAGGCGGAAGGAGCGGGCCTCGAAGCCCGCCGCGTACACCACACCGGCGGCGCCGACCGCCGCGATCCCCAGAGGTACTCCGTATTGCGCGCGCATACGACCATCGTGTCAGACCTCAAGCCGTACCCGAACCGACAGCCCCTCCGCGAGTCCTCGAACTGCCCTCCTCGCGGCTCCCCTTGGCGCGCCCCGAATATGGCGGGCGTCACGACTGCCGTACCTGCGACAATCAACCCCATGACCACGCTCAAGTCGAAGCTGCAGGAAGACCTCAACGCCGCGATCAAGGAGCGCGACGAGCTCCGCTCCTCGACGCTCCGGCTGACGCTCGCCGCGATCACCAAGGAGGAGGTCGCGGGCAAGGAGAAGCGCGAGCTCTCCGACGACGAGGTCCTGAAGGTGATCACCAAGGAGGCGAAGAAGCGCCGCGAGGCCGCGGACGCGTTCGCGCAGGGTGGTCGCGCCGAGTCGGCCGAGCGGGAGAAGGCGGAGGGCGAGGTGCTCGCCGAGTACCTGCCCAAGCAGCTCGGCGACGACGAGCTGAACGACATCGTCGCCCAGGCCGTCGAGGAGGCGAAGGCGGCGGGGGCCGAGGGGCCGCGGGCCATGGGTGCGGTCATGAAGATCGTGAACCCGAAGGTGGCCGGCCTGGCCGAGGGCGGCCGCGTCGCCGCCGCGGTCAAGAAGCTTCTGGCCGGCTGAGGCCTTCGGACGCCTTCGGATGCCTTCGGACGTCTTCGGATGCCTTCGGACGTCTTCGGATGCCTTCGGACGTCTTCGGATGCCTTCGAACGCCTGCTGATCCTTCTGATTCTTCCGGGCCTTTCTGAGGTCTCCGTACAAGCAGCGCGGCCCCTTCCTCCCCGTACCACGGGAAGGAAGGGGCCGCTCCAGTCTCACGGAGCCCGGCGGCTCGGCGCCTCAGCCGCGCCTCCCGCCGTTCCCGTTCCCTCCGTTGCCCTGCCCCTGGAACAGGTTGTCCGGGAACGAGAACGTGGGTGTCGGGAACGTTCCCCCGTCCGTGCCGCCGATGAGCTGGTCGTTGCCGCCGTTGTCACCGTTGTCACCCCCGTTGCCGTTCCCGTCGCCCTTGCCCTTGCCCTTGCCCTTGTCCTTCTCCTTGGGCTGGGGGTCGGGGATGTGGATCAGGTTGAAATCGGGGGCGTCCTTGCCCTCGAGCGCGCCGGTCATCGCGTCGCGCCAGATGGGGCCGGGAGTGTCACCGCCGTAGACCTGGTCGTGCCAGACGCCGCCGATCCGGATGTTGGTCATCTGGACCTTCTGGGTGGCGCTGCCGACCCAGACCGCGCCCGAGAGGTTCGGGGTGTAGCCGACGAACCAGGCGTTCTTGCGCTCGTCCGTCGTACCCGTCTTACCCGCGTTCTCGCGGCCCGACAGACCGGCCGTCTGGCCCGTACCTGAGTCGACCACGCCGACCAGCAGGGAGTTGATGGTGTCGGCCGTCTTCTCGGACATCGCGCGGGAGCAGGTCGACTTGGGAACCTGCAGCGACTTCCGCTGGTTGCCGACCTTCTGGGTGATCGACTCGATGGCGACCGGCGTGCAGTACATGCCGCGCGAGGCGAAGGCGGCGTACGCCGACGCCATCGTCAGCGGGGAGATGCCCTTGGAGCCGAGGGCGATGGCCGGCACCTCGGGGAGCTTGGTGTTGTTGCCCTGCACCACGTGCAGCGCGTCGGTCATCTTCACCACGGGGCACAGGCCGATGTCGGAGATGAGCTGGACGAAGTAGGTGTTGACGGACTTCTCCATCGCCTTCTTCATCTGGTACGGGCCGACCTCGGACTCGTCCTCGTTCTCCACGGTCGCGGGCTGGTCACGGCTGTTGACCCACGGCTTGCCTTCGCAGGTCTGGACCGGGCTCGGGTACTCCATCTTGAACGGCGACGAGTACTCCTGCGTCGCCGGCCGGCCTTCCTCCAGCGCGGCCGCCGCGACGAACGGCTTGAACGTCGAACCGGTCGGGAAGCCGAAGTTGGAGCCGCCCATGTCGTTGCCGACCGAGTAGTTGATCTCGGTCTCGTTCTTGCCGTAGCCGTACGGCTTGGACTGGCCCATCGCGAGGATCTTGCCGGTGCCGGGCTCGACGAGGGTGGAGGCGGCGGCGACCTTGTCGGACTTGTAGATGTGCTCCTTGAGCGAGGCCTGCACCGACCGCTGGGACTGCGGGTCCAGAGTGGTCCGGATGGTCAGGCCGCCCTGGTTCCAGATCTTCGCCCGGTCCTCCTTGGTCTTGCCGAAGACCGGGTCGCTCAGGAAGACGCGCTCGACGTACTTGCAGAAGAAGCTGGCGCCCTTGACCGCCGTGATGCAGCCGTTCCTGGGCTTGTGGACCTTCAGGCCCAGCGGCTTCTTCCCGGCCGCGTCGGCGTCGGCCTGCGAGATGTCGCCGACCTCGGCCATGCGCTGCAGCACGGTGTTGCGCCGCTTGGTGGCCTCGGCCTCGTCGTTGATCGGGTCGTACCGGCTGGGCGACTGGACGATGCCGGCGAGGAGCGCGGCCTGCGGGAGGGTCAGGTCCTTGGCGTGCCGGGAGAAGTAACGCTGGGAGGCGGCCTCGACGCCGTAGGCCTGCTGCCCGAAGAACGTGATGTTCAGGTAGTTCTCGAGGATCTTCTTCTTGCCGAGCTCCTCCTCCACCTGGATCGCGTACTTCAGCTCCTTGATCTTGCGGCCGATGGTCTGCTGGGTGGCCTGCGCGACCTTCGTAGGGTCGTCGCCGGCCTCCTCGACGAAGACGTTCTTCACGTACTGCTGCGTGAGCGTCGAGGCGCCCTGGGACACGCCACCGCTCTGCGCGTTGCGGTTCATGGCGCGCAGGACGCCCTTCAGGTCCACCGCGCCGTGCTCGTAGAAGCGGGAGTCCTCGATCGCGACGATCGCCTTCTGCATGTACGGCGAGATGTCCTTGAGGTCGACGACGGTGCGGTCGCGCGAGTAGACCGTGGCGATCTGGCCGCCCTCGGCGTCGAGGATCGTGGTGCGCTGGCTCAGCGGGGGCGTCTTGAGGTTGGCCGGGAGTTCGTCGAAGCTCTCCACCGACCCCTTCGCGGCAAGGCCCAGCGCGCCGACGGCGGGCAGCGCGATGCCGGCCAGGACGGCTCCCGAGAGCACACTGACACCGAGGAACTTGGCGGCCTGCTGCGTCGCCGTCAGACCGCCGCCCGAGCGCTTCTTTGGCATGGGGGCAGCCTACGTTCTCATTCGCCGGACACGCGTACAGGCCTTGGCCTAAGCTGCTCTCAACTGTCACAGCAGTAGGGCCACGTATCAATACGTCCGGCGACCCCGAATCGTTCCGGAGGTTCCCCAACTTTTTTGGTGGGCGCGTGTCCGAATCCGCCTTGTGTGTCATCCGGCGTCCGTTGTGACGCAATGGAACTGTCCTGGTTTGCCGGGAAAGTCACGCATGTCGCAGGCTCACTCCCCCGGGTGATCTGCCGCTTACGCATAGTCCGTTCGGGCCATTCAAGATTGGGCCCGAAGGGGGTGTTGCGCTGTGCCCACCTTCCGTAACGTCCTCAACTGGTGGCGGTGAATATGCCGCTGCCGCCGTGGGGGAGCCTCGATTCGGGAGAGGACGGCGCCGGTATGGGCTGGGTAGTCGACTGGAGTGCGCAGGCGGCCTGCCGCACTACCGATCCGGATGAACTGTTCGTTCAGGGAGCAGCGCAGAACAGGGCCAAGGCGGTGTGCAGCGGATGCCCGGTGCGCACGGAGTGCCTGGCGGACGCGCTCGACAACCGCGTCGAGTTCGGCGTGTGGGGAGGGATGACCGAGCGGGAGCGCCGCGCATTGCTGCGCAGGCGGCCCACGGTGACCTCCTGGCGCCGGCTGCTGGAGACCGCGCGGACGGAGTACGAGCGCGGAATGGGCATCGTGCCCCTCGACAGCGACGAGGTGTACGAGAACTACGCGGCGGTGAGCTGAGGGGAGCACCCCCCGGCTCAGTCGTCGGCAGTCTCGGGCAGCTCCGGCCGGTTGGCCGCGAGCCGGTCCCCGATGTCCCGCAGCCCCGCGAGGTCGTGTACGTCGCCGGGCAGCGCGGCCACTTCGGCCACCGCCACCTCGGGGTGCAGCGCGGTGAAGCGGTCACGCGTGCGCTGCTCCCGCGAGAGCAGTCGCATGCGTTCCGCGTGCAGCCTCAGCAGGCCCACCGTGAGTCCGTCGACACCCAGAACCGCCTGATCGGCGCCGGAGGAGCAGGTTCCGGAAGCGGGGGGTTCTGAACTTCCGGAAGCGGGAGGTTCTGAACTGCCGTACGTGTCGGGAGAGTTACGAAGTCCAGCTTTCCCGCCGTCCTGATCCACAATGCGGGAGTCCTCAAGATTTTCCGCTGCGGCGAGCGCCTGCTCGGCCGACAGCCGGTCGGCGCCGCTGCCGTGCACTCGGTTGAGCACCAGACCGGCGAGCGGCATGTCCTCCGCGGCCAGCCGCTCGACGAAGTACGCCGCCTCCCGCAGTGCGTCCCGCTCCGGCGCCGCCACCACCAGGAACGCCGTTCCAGGTGCCTGGAGCAGCTTGTACGTGGCGTCCGCGCGCGTGCGGAACCCGCCGAAGGTGGTGTCCATCGCCGCCACGAACGTCTGGACGTCCTTCAGCAGCTGACCGCCGAGCAGCTTGCCGAGGGTGCCGGTCATCATCGACATCCCGACGTTCAGGAACTTCATCCCGGCGCGCCCGCCCAGCTTCGCGGGAGCGGTGAGCAGCCGGATCAGCCGCCCGTCCAGGAACGACCCCAGGCGCTTGGGCGCGTCCAGGAAGTCGAGCGCCGAACGGGACGGCGGCGTGTCGACGACGATCAGGTCCCACTCGTCCCGCGCCCGCAGCTGCCCCAGCTTCTCCATCGCCATGTACTCCTGCGTGCCCGCGAAGCCCGCCGAGAGTGACTGGTAGAAGGGGTTGTTGAGGATCGTGGTCGCCCGCTCGGCGTCCGCGTGCGCCTCGACGATCTCGTCGAAGGTGCGCTTCATGTCGAGCATCATCGCGTGCAGCTCGCCGTCCCCCTCGACGCCCTTCACCCGGCGCGGGGTGTTGTCGAGCGAGTCGATGCCCATCGACTGCGCGAGCCGGCGCGCCGGGTCGATCGTCAGTACCACGACCTTCCGGCCCCGTTCGGCCGCCCGCAGGCCCAGGGCCGCCGCGGTGGTCGTCTTGCCGACCCCGCCCGAGCCGCAGCACACCACGATGCGGGTCTTCGGATCGTCGATCAGCGGATCGAGGTCGAGCACGCGCGCGGGGGACAGGCGGTGGTACGCGTGGCCCTGGGCCGGGTCCGGACTCATGACATCCCCTGCTCTCGCAGCTCGGTGGCCAGTTCGTACAGACCCGCCAGATCCATGCCCTCGGCGAGCAGGGGCAGTTCGTGCAGCGGCAGGTCCAGCTCGCCGAGGACGGCACGCTGCTCCTGTTCCAGCGCGTACCGCTCGGCGTACTCCTCCGCCTGCCCCAGAAGCGGGTCCACCAGCCGCTCGGCGTGCCCACCGCGCCGCGCCCCACCCAGTCCGGCGGCCGACAGCGACCGGGCCACGGCGGTACGCGGAACGTTCCGTACGAGGTCCAGGTCGCCCGCGTCCAGCAGCTCGGGGCGCACCATGTTCACGATGACCCGTCCCACCGGCAGCCGCGCGGAGCGCAGTTCGGCGATGCCGTCCGCGGTCTCCTGGACGGGCATCTCCTCCAGCAGCGTCACCAGGTGCACGGCCGTCTCCGCCGACTTCAGCACCCGCATCACGGCCTGCGCCTGATTGTGTATCGGCCCGATCTTCGCGAGCCCGGCGACCTCGTCGTTGACGTTGAGGAAGCGGGTGATGCGCCCGGTGGGCGGCGCGTCCATCACCACGTAGTCGTACGCGAACCGCCCGGACCGGTCCTTGCGCCGCACCGCCTCGCACGCCTTGCCGGTCAGCAGGACGTCTCTGAGACCGGGTGCGATGGTGGTGGCGAAGTCGATCGCGCCGAGCTTCTTCAGGGCTCTGCCTGCGCTGCCCAGTTTGTAGAACATCTGGAGGTAGTCCAGAAGGGCCAGTTCGGGGTCTATGGCCAGGGCGAACACCTCCCCGCCCCCTGGAGCGACGGCGATCTTCCGCTCCTCATAGGGCAGCGCTTCGGTTTCGAAGAGCTGCGCGATGCCCTGCCTGCCCTCGACCTCGACGAGGAGCGCCCGTTTTCCCTCTGTGGCGAGGGCGAGCGCGAGGGCTGCGGCGACCGTCGTCTTACCGGTCCCGCCCTTGCCGCTGACGACCTGGAGCCTGCTCACGTCTTCGAGCGTAACCAGTCCTCGCCCCGACCAACCGGGAGGCTGTGGACAACCCCGCTCCCGGTCGCCCGTCGGTGCGGCCCGGGACAGCGGATACAGTCGGCCCCATGACCAAGTGGGAATACGCAACCGTGCCGCTGCTCGTCCATGCCACGAAGCAGATTCTGGACACCTGGGGCGAGGACGGCTGGGAGCTCGTCCAGGTCGTGCCCGGCCCGAACAACCCCGAGCAGCTGGTGGCCTACCTGAAGCGCGAGAAGCAGGCGTGAGCGCGGTCGAGGCGCGCCTCGCCGAGCTGGGGCTGACCTTGCCGGCGGTCGTTCCGCCGCTGGCCGCGTACCAGCCTGCCGTGCAGTCCGGTCCGTACGTCTTCACGGCCGGCCAGCTGCCGATGGTGGACGGCAAGCTGCCGGTCACCGGCAAGGTCGGCGCCGAGGTCACCGCCGAGGAGGCCAAGGAGCTGGCGCGCACGTGCGCGCTGAACGCCCTCGCGGCAGTCAAGTCGGTCGCGGGCGATCTGGACCGCGTCGCGCGCGTGGTGAAGGTCGTGGGCTTCGTCGCCTCGGCCGCCGACTTCACGGGCCAGCCCGGCGTGCTGAACGGCGCGAGCGAGCTGCTCGGCGAGGTTCTCGGCGACAAGGGCGTGCACGCGCGCAGCGCGGTCGGCGTGGCGGTGCTGCCGCTGGACGCGCCGGTCGAGGTGGAGATCCAGGTGGAGCTGACCCAGGCGTGACACCTGTGCGGGCGAGTGCGCGGGGCGAGTGATCATTGCCCTCGAACATCCGCTCACTACGGGATAGCCTCGCGCCCATGGCGAATGGGCAGTGGTATCCCGCGCAGTGGCCGGAACTCATCCGGGCGCTGGCGGACGGCACGCTCACTCCGGTCACCCCGAAGCGAGCGGCCACCGTGATGCTCCTGAAGGACACCGAGACCGGCCCGGCCGTCCACATGCTGCGCAGACGCGCCTCCATGGCCTTCGCCGGAGGCGCGTACGCCTATCCGGGCGGTGGCGTCGACCCCCGCGACGACGACCTCCACGTCCGCTGGGCGGGCCCCGCGCGCGCGTGGTGGGCGCAGCGGCTCGGCGTCGACGATACGGCGGCCCAGGCGATCGTCTGCGCGGCCGTACGGGAGACGTACGAGGAGGCGGGCGTGCTGCTCGCCGGGCCGACGCCCGACACGGTCGTCGGCGACACCACGGGCGAGGACTGGGAGGCCGACCGCGCGGCCGTCGTCGCGCGAGAGACGTCCTTCGCCGAGTTCCTCGACGGCCGCGGCCTGGTCCTGCGCTCCGACCTGCTGGGCGCCTGGACCCGCTGGATCACTCCGGAGTTCGAGCCCCGCCGCTACGACACCTGGTTCTTCGTGGCCGCGCTGCCCGAGGGCCAGCGCACCCGCAACGCGTCCACGGAGGCGGACCGCACCGTGTGGATCCGGCCCCAGGAGGCCGCCGCCGGGTACGACAAGGGCGAGCTGCTGATGATGCCGCCCACCATCGCCACACTGCGCACGCTCACCGCGTACGACACCGCCGCCGAGGCCCTTGGCGCGGCCCCGGGGCGCGACCTGACCCCGATCCTGGCCGAGGCACGCCTGGAAGGCGGCGAGATCGTGCTCAGCTGGCCCGGCCACGACGAGTTCACCAAGCACATCCCGACGGGAGGATCCCCCGCATGACGGACGCAGCAGCCCTTCCCGGCCAGCCCCGCGGTGGAGTCCTCTCCGGACCCGCGACCGCGCGGGCCGTCAACGTCCTCGCGCCCAACGCCTCCGCGATGACCCTGGACGGCACCAACACCTGGATCCTGTCCGAACCCGACTCCGAGCTCGCGGTCGTCGTCGACCCGGGCCCGCTCGACGACGGACACCTCCGTACGGTCGTCGACTCGGCCGAGAAGGCCGGCAAGCGCGTCGCCCTGACCCTGCTGACCCACGGCCACCCCGACCACGCGGAGGGCGCCGCCCGCTTCGCCGGGCTGACCGGCACCAAGGTGCGGGCCCTGGACCCGGCGCTGCGGCTGGGCGACGAGGGCCTGGCGGCCGGGAACGTGATCACCGTGGGCGGCCTGGAGCTGAGGGTCGTACCGACGCCCGGCCACACGTCGGACTCCCTCTGCTTCCACGTCCCGGCCGACCGGGCGATCCTCACGGGCGACACGATCCTCGGCCGCGGTACGACGATGGTGGCGCACCCCGACGGCCGCCTGGGTGACTATCTGGACACCCTGCGGCGGCTCAGGTCGCTCACGGTCGACGACGGCGTGCACACGGTCCTGCCGGGGCACGGGCCCGTCCTGGAGGACGCCCAGGGTGCCGTGGAGTACTACCTCGCCCACCGCGCCCACCGCCTCGCCCAGATCGAGACGGCCGTCGAGGACGGCTACCGCACCCCTTCCGAGGTCGTCGCCCACGTCTACGCCGACGTCGACCGCTCCCTGTGGCCGGCCGCCGAGCTGTCGGTACGGGCCCAGCTGGACTACCTGGAGGAGCACGGGCTCATCTAGCCGGCCGGCTGACCGGGCCGGGGTGCTTTGACGCCGTGCACACGCGCGTACTCCGCCGCCAGCCACGGGCCCAGGTCGTCGACGTAGGACCTGAGGACCTCCGCGTCGCCGGTCGGCTCGTAGCCGCGTACCGCCACTGCTCGCAGCTGCCGCGCCCGGTCGGGGTAGTACGCGGCGAAGACGTCGGCCATCTCGTGCAGGTCGCTGGTCCAGCCGTTCCAGCGGGGCATGACGAGCGTGAACGCGGTGCGGACCAGACGCCGGGACATGAACCGTACGAGCGGTCGCCGTGCCTCCTCGCTGTCCTCGGCGGCGGCGATCCGCTCGCGCCAGCGCGGGAGGACCAGCGCGAGGTCGCCGTTGGTCTCCCGGGCGAGCAGGGAGTCGGGCCGGTAGCGCGGCAGGAACGCGGCGAGGTCCTCACCGATCAGCGGGGTGCACAGGCAGGCGACGAACCACCCCAGGTCGTGCCTCTCCAGGTCGCTCAGCGTTTGCGCGCGACTGACCAGCAGGGCTCCGCCACCGTCGACCTGCGCGAACTCCTCGCCGACGGCCTTTTCCAGGGCGCGGGCACCGGCCCGGTCGGCGTCGGTCGGCTCCTCGTGCAGGGCGATCAGCAGGTCCAGGTCACTGCGGCCCACGCGTGCGGTGCCGCGCGGGATCGACCCGTACAGGTACGCGCTGTGCATGCGCGCGCCGAAGACGTCCGCCACCCGGAGCCGGACGGCGGCGACAACGGGCCGGAAGGGGTCGGGGACGCGCGTGAGGGAGCCCTCGCGCGCGATGTATCCCTCCGCGTCAAGTCCTGGACGGTTCATGGGTGCGTCGAGAGCCGGTGGTGTGGTCCTGTTCGCGAACCGGCGTCAGCGCGAGCGCTTCGCCAGCCGCTCCACGTCCAGCAGGATCACCGCGCGGGCCTCCAGGCGGAGCCACCCGCGCCCGGCGAAGTCCGCCAGCGCCTTGTTGACCGTCTCGCGCGAGGCGCCGACCAGCTGGGCCAGCTCCTCCTGCGTCAGGTCGTGCACGACGTGGATGCCCTCCTCGGACTGCACGCCGAAGCGGCGCGAGAGGTCCAGCAGGGCACGGGCCACACGGCCGGGGACGTCCGAGAAGACGAGGTCCGACATCGCGTCGTTGGTCTTGCGCAGCCGGCGGGCGACGGCGCGCAGCAACGCCGCGGCCACCTCGGGGCGCGCGTTCAGCCAGGGCTGGAGGTCGCCGTGGCCCAGGCCCAGCAGCTTCACCTCGGTGAGCGCGGTGGCCGTGGCCGTACGGGGGCCCGGGTCGAACAGCGACAGTTCGCCGATGAGCTCGCCGGGGCCGACCACCGCGAGCATGTTCTCGCGGCCGTCGGGGGAGGTGCGGTGGAGCTTTACCTTGCCCTCGGTGACGACGTAGAGCCGGTCACCGGGGTCGCCCTCGTGGAACAGGGAGTCGCCGCGTGCGAGGGTCACCTCACTCATGGAGGCGCGGAGCTCCCCGCTCTGCTCGTCGTCGAGAGCCGCGAAGAGCGGGTTGCGCCGCAGAACGTCGTCCACGAGTTCTCTCCTTGTCGACCTGCTCAGGGGATCTTGCTTCCCCTTGGTACCAGGGGACCCTGGTGCCCATTTTGCCGGACGGTCCAAACAGTGTGATCTGTCACAAGGATGCCGTACACATGTCCCGGGGTAAGCGGCAGGGGTCCAATTGGACGCCGATCTTCAGGGTCCGGGGCGGATGTCGGTGCCTGGCTTTAGGCTGGCCGGGTGTCCAAAACGCCGGTGAGAGCACAGGCCAAGGGGGCTGCGCGGGTGGTTGTACGTCGCGATTCCGCTGTGGGCGAACAAGCGTCCGGCGACGGGAGGAAAACGCCAAAGGCGGCAAAGGGGGTGGCGGCCGCGAAGAAGACGGCGGCACCCGCGCAGGCTGCGCGGAAGCCTCCCAAGGAGGAGTCGCGGACCGCTCTCGTGCGGCGTGCCCGGCGTATCAACCGGGAGCTCGCCGAGGTCTACCCGTACGCGCATCCCGAGCTGGACTTCGAGAACCCCTTCCAGCTGCTGGTGGCCACCGTGCTCTCGGCACAGACCACGGACCTCAGGGTCAACCAGACGACGCCCGCCCTCTTCGCCAAGTACCCCGCCCCCGAGGACCTGGCCGCGGCCAACCCGGATGAGGTCGAGGAGATCCTGCGCCCGTGCGGCTTCTTCCGGGCCAAGACCCGGTCGGTGATGGGGCTGTCGAAGGCCCTCGTCGAGGAGTTCGGCGGCGAGGTGCCCGGCCGCCTGGAAGACCTCGTGAAACTGCCCGGCGTCGGTCGCAAGACCGCCTTCGTCGTCCTCGGCAACGCGTTCGGCCGGCCCGGCATCACCGTGGACACGCACTTCCAGCGGCTGGTGCGGCGCTGGCAGTGGACCGAGGCGACCGACCCGGACAAGATCGAGGCGGCGATCGGGGCGCTCTTCCCGAAGAGCGAGTGGACGATGCTCTCGCACCATGTGATCTTCCACGGCCGTCGTATCTGCCACGCCCGAAAGCCCGCCTGTGGCGCCTGCCCCATCGCCCCGCTCTGCCCGGCGTTCGGCGAGGGCGAGACGGACCCCGAGAAGGCGAAGAAGCTGCTCAAGTACGAAAAGGGCGGCTTCCCCGGCCAGCGACTGAAGCCCCCGCAGGCCTATCTGGACGCGGGTGGCAAGCCGGCACCGCCGCTGGGGGCCGGATGACGGGACGCGCGAGCCGGGAGCGGTGGCCCGCACCGGACCGCGCTCCGGCGGAACGATCCCGGGCAGGTCGGGCGTTGAGCAGGGCGGAACGACGGGGGTGGCGATGACACGCGCGAGCAACACACAAGGCGGCCCGGTGACACTCAGCAAGGACGGGATGCCCGCCTGGCTGGACCCGGTGGTGCGCGCCGCCGAGACGGTCCAGCCGCTCCAGCTGAGCCGCTTCCTTCCGCCGAAGGACGGCGCCGGGCGGCAGTCGGCCGTCCTCATCCTCTTCGGCGAGGGCGAGCGGGGCCCCGAGCTGCTGCTGATGGAGCGCGCCGGATCGCTGCGCTCCCACGCGGGGCAGCCGTCCTTCCCCGGTGGCGCCCTCGACCCGGAGGACGGCGACCCCAAGGGCGACGGACCGCTGCGGGCGGCGCTGCGGGAGGCGGAGGAGGAGACCGGGCTCGACCCGGCCGGCGTCCAGCTCTTCGGTGTCCTGCCCGCGCTGTACATCCCGGTCAGCCGCTTCGTCGTCACCCCGGTACTGGGCTGGTGGCGCGAGCCCAGCCCCGTCGGCGTCGTGGACCCGAACGAGACCGCCCGTGTCTTCACCGTCCCCGTGGCGGATCTCACGGACCCCGCCAACCGCGCCACCACCGCTCACCCCAGCGGCCACCGAGGACCGGCATTTCTGGTCGAATCAGCCCTGGTGTGGGGCTTCACCGCCGGCGTGATCGACAGACTCCTGCACTACGCGGGCTGGGAACGCCCCTGGGACCGGGACAAGCAGGTCCCGCTCGACTGGCGGTCATGACAGGGTGAACCCCGTGAACGTGCTGGACATCCTGTTGCTGGTCGCCGCCGTGTGGTTCGCGATCGTCGGCTACCGCCAGGGCTTCGTCGTCGGCATCCTGTCGGTGACCGGTTTCCTCGGCGGCGGTCTCGTCGCCGTCTACCTGCTCCCCGTGGTCTGGGACGCCCTGACCGACAACGCCGAGGTCAGCACGACCGCCGCCGTCGTCGCTGTCGTCGTCGTGATCGTGTGCGCCTCGGTCGGCCAGGCCCTCACGACCCACCTCGGCAACAAACTGCGCCGGTACATCACCTGGTCCCCGGCCCGCGCGCTGGACGCCACGGGCGGTGCCCTCGTCAACGTCGTGGCGATGCTGCTCGTCGCCTGGCTGATCGGTTCCGCCCTCGCCGGCACCACACTGCCGACGCTGGGCAAGGAGGTCCGCAGCTCCAAGGTGCTGCTCGGGGTCTCCCGGGCGCTGCCGACCCAGGCCGACACCTGGTTCGCTGACTTCTCCTCCGTCCTTGCGCAGAACGGCTTCCCGCAGGTCTTCAGCCCGTTCTCCAACGAGCCCATCAAGGACGTCCAGCCGCCCGACCCGGCGCTCGCCGACAGCGCCGTGGCCACCCGCGCCCAGCGCTCCATCGTCAAGGTGATGGGCACTGCCCAGAGTTGCGGCAAGGTCCTGGAGGGCACCGGCTTCGTCTTCGGTGACCGCCGCGTCATGACCAACGCGCACGTCGTCGGCGGCGTCGACGAGCCCACCGTCCAGATCGGCGGTGAGGGCAGGAAGTACGACGCGACGGTCGTCCTCTACGACTGGAAGCGCGACATCGCGGTACTCGACGTCCCGAGCCTGAAAGCGCCCGTCCTGCACTTCACGTCGCGGGACGCGGCGAGCGGCGACAGCGCCATCGTGGCCGGCTTCCCGGAGAACGGGTCGTACGACGTGCGCGCCGCCCGCGTGCGCGGGCGCATCACCGCCAACGGCCCCGACATCTACCACCGCGGCACGGTCCGCCGAGACGTCTACTCGCTGTACGCGAACGTACGCCAGGGCAATTCAGGAGGTCCGCTGCTCACGCCCGAGGGCAAGGTGTACGGCGTGGTCTTCGCGAAGTCCCTCGACGACGCCAACACCGGCTACGCGCTCTCCGCGGACGAGATCCAGCAGGCCATCACCCAGGGGCGTGCCGCCAACCAGCAGGTGGACAGCGACAGCTGCGCCCTCTGAGGGGCTGTCGCGGGGTGCTGGGCGTCAGCCTCGAGGGTGACGCAGACGGACCGAGACCCAGCGGGCCCGGCGGCGCAGGATACGTGGGATGCCCACCCTGAGATCCGTGCCCTCTTGCGGGGCACCGCCTCGCTGGTGGGAGCTCAGGCCAGAGGCCGAGCGGCGAGTGCGTGCTACGTCACTGTAGTCGTGCGTCCAGCCCATACCCGGACGTCTGCCCCTGCCCCAAGGTCGATAACCGCCTTCGCGCCCCCCAATTGGCCTATGCGCCAGGCAATTGGCTGTTCGTAGGACAGGTGTTCAGGTGGTGGATACCAGCCGCACCGATTCGGTCACCGATCGGGTTCGGGATCCTTCAGCCAATTGATCAGTTCGGTGGAGAAAGCGACCGGATCCTCCTCGTGCGGGAAGTGTCCGAGCCCGTCGAACAACCGCCAGCGGTACGGCGCTTCGACGTACTCCCCGGAACCGGCCGCGCTGCGCGTGCGCATCACGGGATCGAGAGAGCCGTGCAGATGAAGCGTCGGCACCCGAACCGGCCGCTTCATGCGCCGGTTGAACTGGATACCGTCGGGCCGCGCCAGCGAGCGGACCAGCCAGCGGTACGGCTCGACCGAGCAGTGCGCCGTCGAAGGGATGCAGATCGCGCGCTGGTACGTCTCCACCGCCTCGTCGTCCGGCAGGCGCGGCCCGGACCACTCCCGGATCAGCCGGCCCACCAGCGCGCCGTCGTCGGCGGTGAGCTGCCGCTCCGGGATCCAGGGCCGCTGAAACCCCCAGACGTAGGAGCCCGCGCGCGTCTGCTTGACGTCCGCGAGCATCGCCGAGCGCCAGCGCCGGGGGTGCGGCATCGAGGCGACCGCGAGCCGCCGTACGAGCTTGGGGCGCATCGCGGCCGCCGTCCACGCCAGGTATCCGCCCAGGTCGTGGCCGACCAGCGCGGCGTCCGGCTCGCCGAGGGAGCGGATCACGCCGGTGACGTCGAGGGCGAGATTGGCGGGGTCGTAGCCGCGCGGGGTGCGGTCGCTGCCGCCGACACCCCGCAGGTCCATGGCTACAGCCCGGAAGCCCGCGTCGGCGAGCGCCACGAGTTGGTGCCGCCAGGCCCACCAGAACTGCGGGAAGCCGTGCAGGAGCAGCACCAGTGGCCCGTCGCCCACCTCGGCGATGTGGAACCGGGCGCCGTTCGCGGCGACCTCCCGGTGCGTCCAGGGGCCGTCCGGGCGTACGACAGAAGCGGGTTGCGCCGATGGAGTGGCGGGGTCCGTCATGACGATGAGCGTGCCACAGCCTCGATGGCCTCCGGCACGCGGTCCCGCGGAAGCTCGGGACGCGGGTGCGGCTTGGCGTTCTGCAGGACGCCCGCCGACTCCTTCATCGACGCTGCGACCTTCTGCGGACCCTGGCTCTTCTTGGCCTTCTTCGCGAACACCACACCGATCAGGGCGAGCAGGCCCGCGAGGAGGACGTTGGCGGCGAAGGACAGCAGGAAGCAGACGGCGAGGTTCCAACCGCTCCAGGTCCGGATGCCGTACGCCAGGGCGAAGTTCAGCATCGGCAGGGAGAAGATCAGGACCGCGCCGGCCAGCGTGAAGGCGCCGCCGCTCGTCGCGCCGCGTTTGACGTCCTGCTTGAGCTGCGCCTTCGCCAGCGCGATCTCGTCGTGCACCAGCGCCGACAATTCGGTCGTCGCCGACGCGAACAGCTGGCCGATGCTGCGTTCGGCGCCGACCGGGCTGCCGTCGGGTGCGCTCATCGCGGTCTCTCCCTCTTTCGTCTTCCGTCTGACCTGTGCCTGATCCATGCCTGTCCGACTTCTGCCCGACCGGCCTGTTTGAACGGTCCTGTCGTTTGTACCGTCCCGTCAGATCATGCCGGACCGTCGTTGTCCTCGCCTGCCCCGCCCGGTACTTCGGCAAGCCCGTGGCGTGTCGCGCCCTCACGGCCCGCGGGCCCGGCGGCCTTCTCCGCGGCGATACGGCGGTGTTCGGCGGCCTTGCGCTCGTAGATGTCGGCCATCCGCAGGTGGTAGGCCGGGTCGTCCTGTTCGTAGATGTCCGGGATGCCGTCGAGGTCCTCGTCGCGCTCCTCGGCCTCGTACAGCCGGCGGTACTTGGCGTTGCGCAGCTTCAGCAGGACCGTCGCCACGGTCGCCGCGATGACGGATCCGACGAGGACGGACGCCTTGACCTCGTCGGTCAGCGCCGCGTCGCCCACGAAGGCGAGTTCGCCGATGAGCAGCGAGACGGTGAAGCCGATACCGGCCAGGGAGGCGACCGCGAACACGTCCGCCCAGGCCAGGTCGTCGCTCAGCGAGGCCCGGGTGAAGCGGGCGGTCAGCCAGGTTCCGCCGAAGATGCCGATCGTCTTGCCGACGACCAGCCCCAGGACGACGCCCAGCGTCTCCGGCCGGGTGAACACGTCGCCGAGCGCGCCGGCCGAGACCGTGACACCGGCGCTGAACAGTGCGAACAGCGGCACCGCGAGGCCCGCGGAGAGGGGGCGCACCAGGTGCTCGATGCGCTCGCCGGGGGAGCGTTCCTCGCCCTCGCGGGTCGTGCAGCGCAGCATCAGCCCCATGGCGACGCCCGCGATCGTCGCGTGGATGCCGCTGTTGTACATCAGCCCCCAGATGACCAGGCCGAGCGGGACGTACACGTACCAGCCGCGTACGCCGGTGCGCAGCAGCAGCCAGAAGACGGCGAGGCCGAAGGCCGCGCCGGCCAGCGCGGCGAAGTTCAGCCGGTCGGTGAAGAAGACGGCGATGATCAGGATCGCGAACAGGTCGTCTACGACGGCGAGGGTGAGCAGGAAGGCGCGCAGGGCGCTCGGCAGCGACGTCCCGATGACCGCGAGCACGGCGAGAGCGAAGGCGATGTCGGTGGCGGTCGGTACGGCCCAGCCGTCGGTGGAACCGCCATCGGTGAGGTTGGTGAGGGTGTAGACGAGTGCCGGTACGGCCATCCCGCACAGGGCGGCCACCACCGGCAGCACGGCGGCTTTGGGGTCGCGCAGGTCACCGGCGACCAGTTCACGCTTGAGTTCGATGCCGGCGACGAAGAAGAACACGGCGAGAAGGCCGTCGGCGGCCCAGTGCGCGATCGACAGGTCCAGGCCGAGGGCCTCGGGGCCGAGGTGGTAGTGGCCGACGGTCTCGTAGCTGTCGTGCAGCGCCGGTACGTTCGCCCAGACCAGCGCCGCGATCGCGGCGAGGAGCAGCAGCACACCGCCGACCGTCTCCGTGCGCAGCGCGTCGGCGACGTAGGTCCGCTCCGGCAGGGACAGACGTCCGAGAACCTTGCGGGGAGTCGGGGTGCGGGGCGCGGCCACGGGAGAGACCTCCGGTCGGTGGGCAGGACGGAACACATGCCGACCAGACTTCCCGGCGCACCTGTTTGTTTAGTTTACCTAACGTGTGCGGGTTCCAGGAGCGGGGGAGGAATCCGGTGATCCCTACGTTAGGCGCGAAACGGACACCCGGCGCACTGGTCACCGGGTGCCCCTTCCGTCGTATCTCAGTCCTCGCTCGGCGCCGCCGGCAGCTTCGCCTGAATGAGGTCCATGACTGTTGAGTCGGTCAGCGTGGTGACGTCTCCGAGCTGACGGTTCTCGGCGACGTCCCGCAGCAGACGGCGCATGATCTTGCCGGAGCGGGTCTTGGGCAGCTCCGCGACCGGCAGGACCCGCTTGGGCTTGGCGATCGGGCCGAGGGTGGTGCCGACGTGGTCCCGCAGCTGGGCGACGAGCTGTTCGTCGTCGGCGTTCGCGGTGCCGCGCAGGATCACGAACGCGACGATCGCCTGGCCGGTGGTCTCGTCCGCCGCGCCGACCACGGCGGCCTCGGCGACCGACGGGTGGGAGACCAGCGCCGACTCGACCTCGGTGGTGGAGATGTTGTGGCCCGACACGAGCATCACGTCGTCGACGCGCCCGAGGAGCCAGATGTCGCCGTCGTCGTCCTTCTTCGCGCCGTCGCCGGCGAAGTACTTGCCCTCGAAACGCGACCAGTAGGTGTCGAGGAAGCGCTGGTCGTCGCCCCAGATGGTGCGCAGCATCGACGGCCACGGCTCGGTCAGGACCAGGTAGCCACCGCCGCCGTCGGGCACCTCGTTGGCCTCGTCGTCGACGACGGTCGCCGCGATGCCGGGCAGCGGTGTCTGCGCGGAACCGGGCTTGGTCGCGGTCACACCCGGCAGCGGCGAGATCATCATCGCGCCGGTCTCGGTCTGCCACCAGGTGTCGACGATCGGGGTCCGGTCCGCGCCGATGTTCTTGCGGTACCAGATCCAGGCCTCGGGGTTGATGGGCTCGCCCACCGAGCCGAGGACGCGCAGGGAGGACAGGTCGAACTTCGCGGGGATGTCGTCGCCCCACTTCATGAACGTGCGGATCGCGGTGGGCGCCGTGTACAGGATCGTCACCCCGTACTTCTGCACGATCTCCCAGAACCGGCCCTGGTGCGGGGTGTCCGGGGTGCCCTCGTACATCACCTGGGTCGCGCCGTTGGCCAGCGGCCCGTACACGATGTAGGAGTGCCCGGTGACCCAGCCGACGTCGGCCGTGCACCAGTAGACGTCCGTCTCGGGCTTGAGGTCGAAGACGGCGTGGTGGGTGTAGGCGGTCTGCGTGAGGTAGCCGCCGGAGGTGTGCAGGATGCCCTTGGGCTTACCCGTCGTACCTGACGTGTAGAGGATGAACAGCGGGTGCTCGGCCTCGAACGCCTCCGGGGTGTGCTCGGCCGACTGCCGGTCGACGAGCTCGTGCCACCAGACGTCCCGGGAGTCGTTCCAGGCGACCTCCTGGCCGGTGCGCCGGACCACGAGGACATGCTCGACGTTGCCGGCGCGGTCGGCCGCCTCGTCGACCGCGGGCTTGAGCGCGCCCGGCTTGCCACGCCGCCAGCCACCGTCGGCGGTGATGACGACCTTGGCGTCGGCATCCTGGATACGGGTGGCGAGCGCGTCCGCCGAGAAGCCGCCGAAGACCACCGAGTGCGCGGCGCCGATACGGGCACAGGCCAGCATCGCGATCGCGGTCTCCGGGATCATCGGCATGTAGACGGCGACCCGGTCGCCCTTTTGAACTCCCAGCTCCAGCAGGGCGTTCGCGGCCTTGGAGACCTCGTCCTTGAGCTCGGCGTAGGTGATGGCGCGGCCGTCACCGGGCTCGCCCTCGAAGTGGATGGCGACCCGGCCGCCGTGCCCGGCCTCGACATGCCGGTCCACGCAGTTGTACGCCACGTTCAGCGTGCCGTCCTTGAACCACTTGGCGAACGGCGGGTTCGACCAGTCCAGCGTCTCGCTCGGCTCCTCGGCCCAGGTCAGCCGACGGGCCTGCTCGGCCCAGAAGCCGAGCCTGTCAGCCTTGGCCTGTTCGTACGCCTCCGCCGTGACATTGGCGTTCGCGGCCAGCTCGGCGGGGGGCGCGAACCTGCGCTCTTCCTTGAGCAGGTTGGAGAGGGAAGGATTCTCGCTCACTGTTCCCTCTCCTTCCTCAGCAGGTTGGCCAGGCTTTCGTTGCTCACGACATCTCCCTCTCGAAGGGTGTCCGTTGTGTCCCAGGCCACAGCTCATCAGACCCGGGGGCCCGCTGACAAGGGCCAATGGGAAATTGGTTTAGACCTTTGGGTCGGGGTTCGGCTCATCCCTTCCCACGGGCGGCGGCGCCCCACAGTTCATCAGCTGTAACGCCGCTCACATCCCGGCCCGGACACAGGTGAAGCGCCACTCACGAGCCCGTCGAGGAGAGGGGCAGGGCCGTGGTGGTCGGCCTCAGGCGGACAGGTCGGTTTCCGACTCCCGCACGTGGTCGAACACCGCCTCCCCGTCCACCTCGGTGAGCAGATACGCCTGCGCCTCGCCCACGTGGAAGTACATCCCCTGCAACTCCAGCGCCCCGGCGTCCAGCGCGTCGCCCACCGCCTCGTGCGCTCTGAGGTGCTCCAGCTGCTGGACCACGTTGGTCAGGCACAGCTGCTCGACCGCGTCGGCGGGTTTCCGCCCGGCCAGGCGGGCCCGCGGCCGGATGTCGTCGGCCACGCGCTCCAGGCTGGGCGAGCCGTGCCGCAGCCACCGCTTGAGGGGGGTCCGGGCGCCGCCCGGCTCGGAGTTGAGCAGCGCCTGCATGGCCCCGCACCCGGAGTGCCCGCACACCGTGATGGACCGTACCCGCAGGACGTCCACCGCGTACTCGATCGCCGCCGCCACCGAGTCGTCTCCGCTCTCCTCTCCGGGCAGCGGCACCAGGTTGCCCACGTTGCGCACCACGAACAGGTCGCCGGGGCCACTGGAGGTGATCATCGAGGTGACCAGGCGTGAGTCGGCGCAGGTGAGGAAGAGCTGGGCCGGCTGCTGCCCCTCCCGGGCCAGCCGGGCCAACTCGCCTCGCACGAGCGGTGCGGTGTTGCGCTGGAAGGTGCTGATACCGCGGAGGAGTTGATGACCGCTGTCGCGGTTCGTCGAGTCCGCCGGGGCTGTCGAGTCGGCCGGGACCTTCCGGATGCTCGGGTCGGTCGGGTGGGCGTTGGGGTGGCCGTTCGTCGCGGTGTCCGACGGCCCGTACGGTTGGCCGGCTTCGTCGGCCACCGGTGCGGACGGTGGGCGCTCGCACTGGTGGTTGCGCCAGGGGGTCCAGGGTCGGCAACGGCACTCGGCGGAGGACGCCGGTCCGGTGGCGCCGTCCTCGGCGTGCAGGTCGGCGAGGGCTCCCGGCTCGGCGATTCTGATTCCGGCGCGGCGACCGGTCAGTTCCACGGAGCCCCCTTGCGCGGTGTGCGTGTGCTGCCAGTCGTGCAGGGACTCGTATGCCGCGTGGTCCATGAAGGATCCGTCCAACTCCACGACGGCACAGGCGCCCTGGGGCACGAGATGCAGGGCCCGGCTGAGCCGGGGCACCGCGAGGAACGTCAGCTGTCCTCGCACGTGGACGTAGTGGACCCCTTCCTTCTCGTCGTGTGTGATCCGGGTGTGGGCGAGGCGGTTGAGGGCGACGGCGACGGCGGCGGCGATGCCCAGCGCCACGCCCTCCAGGACGCCCAGGAGGACGACCCCGAGTGTGGTGATGGCGTACACCAGCACCTCGCGGTGGCGGGTCACCGTGCGGATGTGGTGCAGGGACACCATCTGGATGCCGACGGCCATCACCAGGGCGGCGAGCGAGGCGAGCGGGATGAGCTCGAGGAGCGGGACCATCAGCAGTGCGGCGGCTACTACGAGAACGCCGTGCATCATCGTGGAGTTCCGGCTCACGGCACCGGATCTCACATTCGCCGAACTGCGCACGGCCACCCCTGCGACGGGCAGTCCGCCGAGCGCGCCGGAGACGACGTTGGCCGCGCCCTGTCCGAGCAGTTCGCGGTCGAGGTCGGAGCGTCCGACCCGGCCCGGCAGCCCCGGCCGCCGGGCGACCAGCTTGTCCACGGCGACCGCGCCGAGCAGCGACTGCACGCTGCACACCAGGGTGGTGGTGAGCACGGCGGCGACGAGGCCGGCCACCGGGCCCTCGGGAAGGCCGGCCAGCGCATGGCTGCTCCACGATGGCAGATCGACCTTGGGCAGGGTCAGTCCGGCGACCGCGGCGGTCACGGTCGCGGCGGTCACCGCGACGAGCGGGGTGGGCACCATGCGCAGGAGCCGTCCGGCCCGGCCCGGGATCCTGGGCCAGAGCAGCAACAGGGCCAGGGTGAGCGCGCTCATGGTCACGGCCGCCGGGTGCACTGCGGCCAACTGGGCGGGCAGCGCCCAGAGGTTGGCGAGCACGGAGCTCTGCGGACTGCCGCCGAGGACGATGTGCAGTTGTGCGACGGCGATGGTGACGCCGATGCCGGCGAGCATGCCGTGCACGATGGCGGGGCTGACGGCGAGTGCGGTGCGGGCCACGCGCAGGCAGCCGAGGCCCAGTTGGGCCAGTCCGGCGAGGACGGTGATGGCGCAGGTCGTACGCCATCCGTAGCGGTGGATGAGATCGGCGGTGACCACCGTGAGGCCGGCGGCCGGGCCGCTGACCTGGAGGGGGCAGCCGCCGAGCCGTCCGGCGACGATTCCGCCGACGGCCGCGGCGACGAGGCCCGCCTGGAGGGGAGCGCCGGTGGCGAGGGCGATGCCGAGGGACAGCGGCAGGGCGATCAGGAAGACCGCGATCGACGCCGACACGTCGGCGCCCGCCACGCTGAAACGGCGGCGCCGGGTCGGAGTGGGGCCGGAGGGCGGGCCGACGCCTCCGGTGTGCGTCGAGTCGGTCGGTCGGGTGGGGGCGCAGGCTGACATGTTCCCGTCTCCTCCGGGCAGCGCGGTCGCGGAACTAGTGGTCCCCGCTCGACGGCGGGGCGGGTCGCGGCCGTGGATCACGGCGTGCAGCGGCGGGATGATTCAACGCTCGGTAAATGAATAGTAATTCAGAGTAAAGGCCAAGCATGGACTTTACGGGCAAATGGGGTAATCAATCACCCTGATGAGTGAACTGAGTATTTGATCGGCTTGTCTTACTAATTCCTTCTCGGCCTCATGCGACCTTGGCGGCGCTGTCGGCTCACCCCGGCACATCAACGGAGAACGCCCTCGCCGGCGTCGGCCTGAGAGAAGGAAGTAGGTGGCGGGCATGGCCGCCAACCAGAGAATCGCCGCGGGCGCCCTGGCCGTGGCCGTCGCCGTGTCGCTCGCCGGTTGCGCGACGGGGACCAGTGGTCCGCGCGACACCGACGAGGGAGCGCTCGGCCCCGGCAAGGCGAAGCAGGCGCCCGCGCCCCGGAGCATGGTCCGTCTCATCGGCGACGGCTCCACCGCGTACACCGGCGCCCAGCCCCACCTGCTCAGGCCCGAGCGCCTCAAGGCCGGTCAGAAGCCCCCGCAGTTCGTGGTGTTCTCGTGGGACGGCGCGGGAGAGGACAGCCAGAAGCTGTTCTCCCACTTCCGCAAGGTGGCCCGGAACAATCACGCCACCATGACGTACTTCCTCAGCGGCGTGTACATGCTCCCGGAGGAGAAGCGCGACCTCTACAAGCCGCCGCAGCACTCACCGGGCCGTTCCGACATCGGCTTCAACGACGAGCAGGGCATCGCCGACACGGTGAAGCAGCTGCGCCTGGCGTGGCTGGAGGGCAACGAGATCGGCACCCACTTCAACGGCCATTTCTGCGGCACCGGCGGTGGCGTGGGGGAGTGGTCCGTCGACGAGTGGAAGGAGGAGATCGACCAGGCCAAGCAGTTCGTGAAGTCCTGGAAGACCAACACCGGGATGACGAACGCGGCCCCGTTGCCCTTCGACTACGACAAGGAGCTCGTCGGCGCCCGCACGCCGTGCCTGGAGGGACAGAAAAACTTCATGAAGGCCGCCCGCGACCTGGGCTTCCGCTACGACACCAGCGGAGTGAACGACCAGGTCTGGCCGGAGAAGAAGAACGGCCTGTGGGACCTGTCCATGCAGCTCGTGCCCTTCCCCGGTCACTCCTACGAGCAGCTCACCATGGACTACAACTTCATGGTCAACCAGTCCGGCACCACCACGCAGGGCGACCCCGGCAAGCGCGAGTTCTGGGGCGACCAGATGCGTGACGGGCTGTTGCTGGGCTTCCGGCGGGCCTACGACGGCAACCGTGCGCCGCTGATCATCGGAAACCACTTCGAGTCCTGGAACGGCGGCACCTACATGCGCGCCGTCGAGGAGGTCGTCGAGGACGTCTGCACCCGGCCCGAGGTGCGCTGTGTGTCCTTCCGTCAGCTCGCCGACTGGCTGGACGCCCAGGACCCGCGGACGCTCGCGAAGCTGCGCGCGCTGGACGTCGGCGAGGCCCCGAAGCAGGGCTGGGCGGCCTTCCTGTCGGGCCGCCCAGCCCCCGCCCCGAAGGGCGCGCCGGGAGCGCCGGCGGTCTGGCGGTAGCGGCCGGGCCGTAGTGACCTGGCGATCGCGGCCGAGCAGTAGCGGCCGGGCGGTACGGCCGAACCGGTGTCGGGCAGCAGCGGTCGGCGCCCGGATCCGGCGGTGGCCGTCGGACCCGGCGTCCGGCCGGGAGCCGTCAGGCGGATGCGGTGACGCTCTCGCCGAGCACGTACCCGGGGTCGATCTGCGTGGCCAGGTCGGTCCCGGTGCGCTCGTTGCCCCAGGACAGGGCGTTCTTCAGGTGGAAGTGCACCATCTGGCGCGTGTAGCGCTCGGGGTCTCGCAGCTCGTACGTCGCGTCGACGGTCGTCCGCAGCAGGCTCAGGGCGCGGCGGTTGGCGTCCTCCAGGAGCTCGAACCGGGGCGGCCGGCCCTTCTCCATGGCGCGCACCCAGTCCGAGTGCCCGACCGTCACGAGCAGGTCGTCCCCGACTTCGGCGCGGAGGAAGTCGAGGTCGTCCTGGCCCTGCACCTTGTTGCCGACGACCTTCAGCACGACGCCGAAGTCGCGGGCGTACTCCTTGTACTGGCGGTAGACGGAGATCCCCTTGCGGGTCGGCTCGGCGACGAGGAACGTGATGTCGAAGCGGGTGAACATGCCGGAGGCGAAGGAGTCCGAGCCCGCCGTCATGTCGACCACGACGTACTCGTCACGGCCGTCCACCAGGTGGTTCAGGCACAACTCCACCGCTCCCGTCTTGGAGTGGTAGCAGGAGACCCCCAGGTCGGCGTCCGTGAAGGGGCCCGTGACCATCAAACGGACGGCGCCGTCGTCGAGTTCCACCGGCCGGGCGCAGGCGTCGTAGACCGGATTGTCCTCACACACCCGCAGCAGCCGCGAGCCCTCGCCCGGAGGCGTCGTTTTGATCATCGTCTCGGCGGAGGCGATACGGGGGTTGGAGCCGCGCAGATAGTCCTTGATCAGCGCCAGCCGTTCGCCCATCGCGGGCAGTGCGGCGGCCTCCGCCTCGTCGAGGCCCAGCGCGGGGCCCAGGTGCTGGTTGATGTCGGCGTCGACGGCGACGACCGGGGCGCCCGAGGCCGCGAGATGGCGGATGAACAGGGAGGACAGGGTGGTCTTGCCGCTGCCGCCCTTCCCGACGAAAGCAATTTTCATGTTCACCAAGCGTAGCGGTGAGATAGCTGTATGTGGCAGGCGTGGTGAAGAAGACCACTCCATCGTGGGGTTCGCCCCCGGGGTGCGTAATGTCGTACTCATGAGTACGACAGGTGCGCCCGCCGATCCTCTCGCCGCTCTGGGCACGCTGCCCGGCGTATCCGAGTCCGTGGAGTCCGTACGCAAGGCCGTGGACCGGGTCTACGGGCACCGGATCATGCGGCGCCGCAGCACCGCGGTCACCTCCGAGGCGGCCCTGCGCGGCGCGCGCGGCTCCGCGGCGCTCTCCGGCGCCGACTGGGCTCTGGAGGAGGTGCGTCGGCGCACCGACTTCGGCGCCGACGACGAGGCGCGCGTGGTGGGCGCGGCCCTGCGGCTGTCGGCCGAGGCCGGCCAGCTGCTGTCCATCTGGCGGCAGTCCCCCCTGCGGGTGCTGGCCCGGCTGCACCTGGTGGCCGCCGCGGCCAAGGACGACGAGGTGGGGCGGCCGCGTCAGGCCGGCGAACGTGTCGACGAGCCGCTGATCGAGCTGCCGCTGCCGAGCGCCGCCGACGTCTCCGGGCGCCTGGAGGGGCTGTCCGAGCTGGTCATCGCGGGCAGTTCCGCGCCCGCCCTGGTCACGGCCGCCGTCGTCCACGGCGAACTCCTCGCGCTGCGCCCCTTCGCCTCTCACAACGGACTGATCGCCCGCACCGCCGAGCGCATCGTCCTGATCGGCAGCGGCCTCGATCCGAAGTCGATCTGTCCGGCGGAGGTGGGGCACGCCGAACTGGGGCGCGCGGCCTATCTGGCGGCGCTCGACGGGTACGTCTCCGGCACGCCGGAGGGGATGGCGGCCTGGATCACCCACTGCGGCAGGGCCGTCGAGTTGGGCGCGCGCGAGTCCACGGCGGTGTGCGAGGCGCTTCAGCGCGGGGCGGCGTAAACGCGAGAAGCCCCCTATGGGGGCTTCACAAGGGTTGCGGCGGTACGAGGATTCGTACCGCCGCTGGCATGTTCACCGGGTTACCAAGCGTCCTCGAGATATTGCCCATCAGGTCGGGAACTTCGCCCGTCACCTGGTGCGGCTGGCCCGTAATCGACGGGTCGACGTCGCGTGGGTGCCCAGTGTTCATGCTCGGTCCGTGGGGCCATATGCGTTATTGAAGGTGATCCTCTCGGATGTCCTTGGTCTCGCGGGCCGTTGAGTCCTTTGTACTCCAGGACCCCGACAACCGGAAGCCCTGACTGCACTTCTTTACTTTTACTCTCAAACACGAGGTAAACGGGCGTTAATGCGGCAGTTCATGCACGGGCCGATGAAGGTACAGGTCAGGTCACCGTCGCGCGGCGGCGACTGGCGTACCAGACCAGGCCCGCGGTGGCCGCCGCGGCTCCTATGGCGGCGGCCGCGACGAGCGTCGGACGGGGCGGTACGGAGAACGAGGGGATCCGCTTCTTGAGGCGCACCGGCCGGTGGAAGTCGAGGATCGGCCACCCGCGCGCGAGGGCCTCGCGTCGCAGCGCGCGGTCCGGGTTGACGGCGTGCGGGTTCCCGACGGCCCGCAGCATCGGCAGATCCGTCGCCGAGTCGCTGTAGGCGTAGCAGCGGGTGAGGTCGTACCCCTCGGACGCGGCCAGTCCCTCTATCGCCTCGGCCTTGGTCGGGCCGTACGCGTAGTACTCCACCTCTCCGGTGAAACAGCCGTCGTCACCCACGACCATCCGGGTGGCCACCACGCGGTCCGCGCCGAGCAGCTCGCCGATCGGCTCGACCACCTCGGCACCCGACGTGGACACGATCACGACGTCGCGTCCGGCGGCGTGGTGCTCCTCGATGAGGGACGCCGCCTCGTCGTAGATGATCGGGTCGATCAGGTCGTGCAGGGTCTCGGCGACAAGATCCTTCACCTGCTGGACGTTCCATCCGCGGCACAGCGTGGACAGGTACTCGCGCATCCGCTCCATCTGGTCGTGGTCGAGTCCGCCCACGAGGAAGACGAACTGGGCGTAGGCGGTGCGCAAGGCCGCCCTGCGGTTGATCAGACCGCCTTGGTAGAAGGACTTGCTGAAGGTGAGCGTGCTCGACTTCGCAATGACCGTCTTGTCCAGGTCAAAGAAGGCCGCTGTGCGGGGCAAGGAGTGGTTTTCCACGCCCTTGAGCATAGGTGCAGCCCATTCGGCGTAAGGTGGGCGCGTGGGTTTGCCTGAGAGGCCTCTCGGGTACACCATGGAAGTCACGGATCGTTCGCGACCGTGCTAACCCGGCCCGACTCCTCCCCCCCCGAGTCGGCCGTGGAGACGACCCCCGCTCTCCCCCCCGGCGGGGGTCGTCGCATGTCCGGGTGGGTTTTCCTCTGCTTTTCGCGGCCGCGGTGCCGTGTCGGGGCGGCTACGGCCGCCCCTTCCGCATGTTCACCAGCCATCACGGTGCGTAGCGGCCGGGCTGCTCTGTGGAAGACGTACACGGGATGGTGCAGCGGTCACCGGTTTGGGTGACGGCGATATTCACAGGCTCCGAGTTGTCCACAGTTATCGACCAAGATCCACACGATTTCCGAGATCGCTGCACCGTGATTCCAACGCGTCCCGTTCGCGGCGAGTTCATGGCCGCGTTCGGTTTGTCGGACGCGTATGGCCGGATTCTGTCGGCCGTGCAAAGGAGGCCGTCGCGGGTTCTCCACATGTCGGGAATCGCGGGGCCGCAGGGGCCTGCGCGAGATGCAGCGAAGGGGGATGGAAACCGTGGCCGGAATCGTCACACACGAGCCGCCGCCCGCCACCGGGGGGCGCCAGGGCAGGCCGTTGATCGTCACCGAGGACGCCGATCTTCTCGACGATCTGCTGCGCCTGTGCGCAGCGGCCGGCGCCACACCCGAAGTGCACCACGGGGTGCCGGAACGCCGGGGCAGCTGGGAGACCGCGCCGCTCGTCCTGGTCGGCGATGACGCCGCGCCCCGCGTGCGCGGAGCGGCGCGCCGACGCGGCGTGGTCCTGGTCGGGCGCGACCAGGACGACTCCGGGGTGTGGCGGCGGGCCGTCGAGATCGGCGCCGACCACGTCCTGGTGCTCCCCGACGGCGAACAGTGGCTCGTCGACCGGATCGCCGACGTCGCCGAGGGAGTCGGCCGACCCGCGCTCACCGTCGGCGTCATCGGCGGCCGCGGCGGCGCGGGAGCGTCCACGCTGGCGTGCGCCCTCGCCGTCACCTCCGCGCGGGAGGGGTTGCGCACCCTGCTCGTGGACGCCGATCCGCTGGGCGGCGGACTCGATGTACTCCTCGGCGGCGAGACCGCCGAAGGCCTTCGCTGGCCCGCCTTCGCCGCCTCGCGTGGGCGGGTCGGCGGCGGAGCCCTGGAGGAGTCGCTGCCCAAGCTCCATGCCCTGCGGGTGCTCAGCTGGGACCGGGGCGACTGCGTCGCCATCCCGCCCCAGGCCGTGCGCGCGGTGCTCGCCGCGGCCCGGCGCCGGGGCGGCACGGTCGTCGTCGACCTGCCCCGCCGTGTCGACGACGGAGTCGCCGAGGCCCTCGCCCAACTCGACCTCGGCATCCTGGTCGTCCCGGCGGAACTGCGCGCGGTCGCCGCGGCGGGCCGGGTGGCCTCGGCCGTCGGGATGGTGCTGCGCGATCTCCGTGTGGCGGTACGGGGGCCCTACGCACCCGGACTCGACGACCGTGAGGTGGCCCGGCTGCTCGGACTCCCGCTGGCCGGCGAGGTACCCGTCGAATCAGGACTCCTGCGCCCCAACGAGGGCAAGTCCCCGCCGGGCGCGACCACGCGGGGCCCCCTGGCCCGCTTCTGCAAGGAGTTCTGGGAGCGGACGCTGGTCGAGGCGGGCGGCGCATGAGCACGGTGGCGGGAGGCGTCGCGGGTGGGCGGGCGCCGGAGGGGGCAGGGGCGTTTTCCGGTGCGGCGGCCGGGAGTCGTACGGCGGCGTATCAGGGTGCGGGGGCGGGCGGCCCTGTGGGTGCGCGGCCCGGCGTGGAAGCGGCGGACGCCGGGGGGCTGCTGGACGGTGTGCGGCAGTGGCTGGCCGAGAGCGGGGCGGAGCCGACGCCCGCGCGGGTGGCGCAGGCGCTCCGGGAACAGGGGCGGGTCCTCGGCGACGCGGAAGTCCTCGGGGCGGCCGAGCGGTTGCGCTCGGAACTGGTCGGCAGCGGTCCGCTGGAGCCATTGCTCACCGATCCGTCGGTGACCGACGTGCTGGTGTCGGCCCCCGACCGGGTCTGGGTGGACCGGGGCGGCGGCCTGGAGCTGACCGGCGTGTCCTTCCCGGACCCGGCAGCCGTACGACGTCTCGCGCAGCGTCTGGCCGCGGTGGCCGGACGGCGCCTGGACGACGCCAGACCCTGGGTCGACGCCCGCCTCCCCGACGGGACCCGGCTGCACGCGGTACTGCCCCCGGTCGCCGTCGGCTGCACCTGCCTGTCCCTGCGGGTCGTACGGCCCCGCGCGTTCACGCTCCACGAACTGGTGACCGCGGGCACTGTGCCGCCCGGCGGGGACCGTCTCCTGCGGGCCCTGGTGAGGGCGCGGTTGTCGTTCCTGGTGAGCGGCGGCACGGGCAGCGGCAAGACGACCCTGTTGAGTGCGTTGCTCGGCTCGGTCGGGGCGGGCGAGCGGATCGTGCTGGCGGAGGACTCGGCGGAGCTGCGGCCGGACCATCCGCACGTCGTCCGGCTGGAGACGAGACCCGCAAACCAGGAGGGCGCGGGCCTCGTCACGCTCGAGGACCTGGTCCGGCAGGCGCTGCGCATGCGGCCGGACCGGCTCGTCGTCGGCGAGGTCCGCGGACCTGAGGTGGTCTCTTTGCTGGCCGCCCTGAACACCGGTCACGAAGGCGGCTGCGGGACGGTCCACGCCAACGCGGCAGCGGACGTTCCGGCTCGCCTGGAGGCGCTCGGTACGGCGGCGGGTCTCGACCGGGTCGCTCTGCACAGCCAGTTGGCGGCGGCGCTGTCGGTCGTCCTCCACCTCGTGCGTGACCGGGCCGGACGGCGGCGGATCGCCGAGGTGCACGTACTGGAGCGCGACCCGTCGGGGCTGGTACGGACCGTGCCGGCGCTGCGGTGGGGTGCGGAGGCGTTCGCCCAGGAGCGCGGGTGGCAGCGGCTGCGGGGGCTGCTCGGGGTCGAAGGCGGCGCAGGGAGCGACGGAGCGATGGGGGTGCGGGGAGGGGCCGGAGGAGCCGGAGGGGCCGGGGGA
>NZ_JOJE01000018.1 GCF_000720255.1 Streptomyces griseus subsp. griseus
GAAGATCGCGTGTCAGCGGCAGGACACCGCCCGCAAGTGGGCCAAGCGCGTCATCCGCGACCACGACGCGATTGCGGCCGAGGACTTCCGGCCGAAGTTTCTCGCGAAGACCACCATGGCCCGCAAAGCCGCTGACGCGGCGATCGGTGCCACCAAAACGGCCCTGATCGAGATGGGCCGCAAGCACGGGCGGGACATCCGTCTCGTGCATTCCGCGCACATCACCATGGACTGTGCGTCGTGCGGAGCGAGAACCAAGCACGCACTTCCTCTTTCGGAACGTACCTACACCTGCAGCGCGTGCGGAGTCGTGTCCCCCAGGGACAAGAACTCCGCGTGCGTGATGCTCGTCCGGGCTGGTCTCAACCCGGCTGGTGCTGAGGGCGTAAGACCTTCGGGAGCGCTGCTCCCGGAGGCAGCCTGAGCCAGGAATCCCCTCCGTCCACGGGAGGGGAGGATGTCAAAGGGTCCATCCCAGCAGACAGACGACGAGGGCGGCGAACGGGAGGGTCAGGGCGTACGACCACTGCGCCCGGGAGGCGGTCACCTCGTCGATGACCGGCATCGAACCGGCGTACCCCCGGCTGACCATGGCCAGGTGCACGCGCTCCCCACGCTCGTAGGAGCGGATGAACAGCGCGCCCGCCGACTTGGCGAGGACGCCCCAGTGCCGTACGCCCTTGGCCTCGAAGCCGCGTGACTCGCGGGCGATCCGCATCCGGCGCATCTCGTCGGTGATGACGTCGCCGTAGCGGATCATGAAGGACGCGATCTGCACCAGCAGCGGGGGGAGCTTCAACCGCTGCAGGCCCAGGAGGAGTTCGCGCAGTTCGGTGGTGGCGGCGAGCAGCACGGAGGCGGCGACGCCGAGGGTGCCCTTGGCGAGCACGTTCCAGGCGCCCCACAGGCCGTTCACGCTCAGCGACAGGCCCAGCACGTCGACCCGCTCGCCCTGCGCCACGAACGGCATCAGCACGGCGAACGCGACGAACGGCACCTCGATCAGCAGCCGCCCGAACAGGAAGCGGGCCGGCACGCGCGCGACGTACGCGACCACACCGAGCAGCACCGCGTAGAGGCCGAACGCCCACATCGCCTCGCGCGGCGTCGACACCACGACGACCACGAAGGCGAACGCGGCGGCGAGCTTGGTGTGCGGTGGCAGTCCGTGCACGGGCGAGTGCCCGTGCCGGTACAGCTTGTGCGCGTGTCCCGCTCCCATGACGTCAGACGTTCTCTACGGCCGTGGGGGAGGCGTCCGCCGTACGGCGCCTGCGCACCGCCCAGAACACCCCGCTGCCGGCGACGACGGTGACGCCGACGCCGATCACGCCCGCGAGGCCGCCGGAGAGGCGGGCGTCGGTGATGTCCTTCACGCCGTAGTCGGCGAGCGGGGAGTCGCTGGACGCGTGCTTCTCGGTCTTCCTGTCGATGCCGTGGTCGGCGGCGACCTTCTCCAGACCGTCGGGGTTGGCGGAGGCGTAGAAGCTGACGAACCCGGCGAGGACGAGGGAGGTGACGAGGCCGGTGATCCACACCTTGCGGTGGGACCGGGCGGCGAGCGGTACCGGGGCCGCGTCGGGCGCGTCGACGAGCTCGCCGTTCACCCGCAGCTTCAGCTTCTGCGTCAGACCCCGAGCTCCGTACACGAGGTCGGGCCGTACGGCGATGACGGCGCCGACGGTCAGCGCGGTGATCGCGGCCTCGCCGAGGCCGATCAGCACGTGCACGCCGATCATCGCGGTGGCGACCTTGCCGATCGAGACGTCCGTGGTGCCGCCGACCGCGTAGACGATCGTGAAGGCGACGGCGGCGGCCGGGACGGAGAGCAGCGCGGCGGCGAAGGAGGCGATGGTGACGGAACGGCGAGTGCGCGGCAGCACCTTCACCAGGCCCCGGAAGACGGCGTAGGCCACGACCGTCGTGACGATCGCCATGTCGGTGATGTTGACGCCGAGCGCGGTCAGCCCGCCGTCGGCGAACAGGATGCCCTGCATGAGCAGGACCACGGACACGCACAGGACCCCGGTGAAGGGGCCCACGAGTATCGCGGCGAGCGCACCGCCCAGCAGGTGGCCGCTGGTCCCGGCCGCCACGGGGAAGTTGAGCATCTGGACCGCGAAGATGAACGCGGCCACCAGGCCGGCCAGCGGCGCCGTCCGCTCGTCGAGCTCCCGGCGCGCACCGCGCAGGCTCACGGCGATGGCGCCCGCGGCGACGACTCCCGTCACGGCGGAGGTCGGGGCGTTGATGAATCCGTCAGGTACGTGCACCGTTCGATGATAGTGGCTTGATGCGAATGGTTCGCAAGAGCGCATCGGTCGTGCATCGCGGAGTGAGACGCGGCGGTCCCGGGAAGCGCGTTCGGGAAAATATGCGACATTGGAGGGGAAGCGGATGCACAGCCTTCGCACAGGTCACGCAGCGTAAGGGGCCGGTCGGATGTCCGTAGTCGAGCAGTACGCGCGGGCCCACGTCGTCACGGACGCGGACCTGATCGAGGAAGAACACGCGGCCGTCCCGGTGATCCTGCGCTACGACCCGGAGACCGACCCCCGTTCCGTCCGGATCCGTCTTCCGGGCCCCCACGAATGGACGTTCTCGCGCTCCCTGCTCGAACAGGGCCTGCGCGCCCCGGCCCGCTTCGGGGACGTCGTGGTCTGGCCCTGTGGGCGCGTCCAGACGGTCGTCGAGTTCCACTCCGACCACGGCGTCTCGGTCGTCCAGTTCGAGTCCAAGACGCTCCTGCGCTTCCTGCGCCGCACCTACATGGCGGCGGTGAGGCCGGTGGCCCACTGAGCCTGTCCGCTAGGGAGTGGTGCGGACCCCGTCGAGGAAGTAGTCGAGCCCCGGCTGGAACTCCAGGCGCGGGACGGCCGCGCGCACCGCGTCCTGCAGCCCGGGCGGCACCGGATGGACGCCGCCCGTGAACCAGTCGTCCGTGCGGTCGGGGAACAGGTCCCTCACCCGGCGGATCTCATCCCGCGTGAGCTCGGTGACGTGCGCCGCGTGATCGTCACCCTCCCAGCCCACGAGCTCCCAGCAGAGCCCCTCGCCGTCGGCGTACGGCGTCCGTGACACGCGCTCAGCCACCGGCCCTGAGCAGCGCCGCCACGATCGGGCCCGCCGTGTCGCCGCCGTGGCCGCCCGCCTGGACCACACCCGCGCCGGCGAGGTCACCGCGGTAGGCGGTGAACCAGCCGTTGGGCTTCTTCTGGCCGTCGACCTCCGCCGAGCCCGTCTTGGCGCCGTAGTCGGGGCCGAGCCCCGACATCGCCTCGGCGGCGGTGCCGGCGGCGGCGGTGTAGTTCATCAGCTCACGCAGCTGGGACAGCGTGGACGCGGACATCGTGCGCGAGGCCTTGGCCAGCGTGCGGTCGTCGACCGACGGGGCGACCAGGTACGGCTGGCGGAAAACACCCGACTTGACCGTGGCGGCCACGGACGCCATGTTCAGCGGGTTCATCCGCACCCCGCCCTGGCCGATCAGGGACGCCGCCATCTGGGCCTGCGACTGCACCGGGACCCGGCCGTCGAAGGTCGGGACGCCGATCGCCCAGTTGTCCATCGACAGGCCGAACACCTGCTGCGCCTGCTTGGTCAGGTCGTCGTTCTTCAGGTCGGGCGCCTGGCTGATGAAGGCCGTGTTGCAGGAGCGGGCGAAGCTCGCCTTGAACGTGCCGCCCTTGATCTCGAACTTGTCGTCGTTCTGGAACTTCCAGCCGCCGTACTTGAAGAACTTGGGGCACGGATGCGGCTTGTCCGCCGACGCCAGCTTCTTCTCGATCAGCAGCGAGGAGGTGATCACCTTCATCGTCGAGCCGGGGGCGAGCGAGCCCTGGAAGGCGGCGTTGAAGTGCGGGTTGGAGTTGGCCACCGCGAGGATTTCGCCCGTCGACGGCCGCATCAGCACCACCGACGCCCGGTCCCTCTTGGCCACCTGCTGCTCGGCGGTCGCCTGGAGGCTCGGGCTGAGCGTGGTCTTCACCGTGCCCGGAGTGCCCTTGCTGAGTTCCACGAGCGTCTTGTCGGAGGCCTTCTTCGCCTTCGACTCCTTGCCGCGGACCACCCGCAGCTCGACTCCGGCCTTGCCGCCGGCCTTCTTGCCGTACTTCTCGCGCAGCCCGTCGAGGACCGGCTCCAGGGACGGGAACTTCTTCGTGGTCAGCTCCCCGCCGTCCCGGTCGAGCGCCTTCACCGGCGGGTTGCCGGACTCGCCGGTGATGAGTGTGTCGCCGTCCTGGAGGTCGGGGTGGACCACGGAGGCGTGCCAGTCGACCAGCGGCTTGCCGTCCTTGGCCCGCCGCACGACGGTGAGCGCGCTGTCGTAGGCCAGCGGCTTGCTGACGCCCTGGTACTCGACGGTGCCCTTCACCTTGAACGGCACCTTGTCGCCCTCCCGGGCGCCCGCGGTGAGCGTGACGTCCTTGATGTGGGCGTCCTTGGTGTAGCCGGCCAGGAGGGAGGTGGCGGCCGCGGAGTCGTCCGTGCCGGCGGCCGCCGCGGCGACCTCGCCCCGCTGCCAGGACGTCAGGAACGTCCGGGCGGCGGTGGTCACCTCTTTCGCCGACAGTGGGCCGGTCTTGACCGACGGGGACTTCTCGCCGGCCGACGACGAGGCGTTCCTGCCGTCGTCGGCCATCGCTCCGCCGCCGTACAGCGCGTAGACCCCGATGCCGGCGCCGCCGACGACGATGGCGATCATCCCGCCGATCACGGCGGGCTTCGTCTTTCGCCGCTCGGCGGCGCGCCCTCTCTTGCCCACTGCTCGTGTTCCTCCGTGTGGTTCCCGGGCGCCCCCGCCGCCCCACTGCCCTCGTTGCCCTCACACATCCCAACGACGGCAACCACACTAGAGTCCCGATCTCCGGGGGTGACGTCAGCCGCCAGTTCGTAGCACGGCTGCGACAATCGGACCGGCCGCGTCGATGCCGTGACCGCCGTCCTGGACCATGGCCGCCGCGGCCACGTCGTTGCGGTAGCCGGTGAACCAGCTGTCGGACTTGGACTGCCCGCCGATCTCCGCGGAGCCGGTCTTCGCGCCGATCCGGCCGCTCAGTCCGGACATCACGCCGGCCGCGGTGCCGCTGGTGGCGGTGCGGTTCATCATGGCGCGCAGCTGCTGGACCGTGCTGTCGGACAGCCCCTTGGCGGTGGCCAGCTCACGGTCGTCGAGGCTCCGCGGCACGATCACCGGCTGCCGGAAGGCGCCGGTCATCGCGGTCGCCGTCACCGACGCCATGTTGAGCGGGCTCATCTGGACCTGGCCCTGGCCGATGAGGTTGGCCGCCTTGTCCGGGCCGCCGGCCGCGGGGACGGAGCCGTCGAAGGACGGGATGCCGGTCTTCCAGTTGTCCCCGCCGAGTCCGAAGCGGCTCTGCGCCTCCTCGGTCAGCGACTCCGTCTTCAGGGACTTCACGTACTTGATGAAGGCGGTGTTGCAGGAGATGGCGAAGCTGTCGGAGAGGGTGGCGCTCTCGTTCGGCTTCAGGCCCTTGAGGTTGTGGAAGGTCTGGCCCTCCCACAGCACGCTGTCGGGGCAGGGCGCGGGCCCGTTCGCGGTGGTGAGCTTGTTGTCGATGAGCGTGGCCGCGGTGACGATCTTCATGGTGGAGCCGGGCGGCACCTTGCCGAGGAACGCGGCGTTGAAGCCGTCGCCCCGGTGGTTGGCGACCGCCAGCACCTCGCCGGTGCTCGGCTTCACGGCCACGACCGAGGCCTCGGGGTACTTCTTCACCGCCTGCTCGGCCGCCGCCTGCGCGCTCGCGCTGATGGTCGTGGGCAGCTTGCCCGCCTTGCCCTTGGCGAGGGTGAGCAGCGAGGTGTCGGCGGTGTTCGGGTCGGCGTGGTGGATCGCCAGCTCGACGCCGGGGGTGCCGCCCGCCTGCTCGCCGTACTTGGCGCGCAGCTCGTCCAGGATCGGCCCGAGGGAGGGGTACTTCTCCTTCGTCAGGACCTTGCCGTCGCGGTCCACGGCCTTGATGGGCGGGCTCGCCGACTCGCCGGTGACGAGGGTGTCGTCCATGTTCTTCAGCTGCGGGTACACCACGGAGGGCTGCCAGTCGACCAGCGCCTTCCCGGTCGTCAGCCCGCGCACCACGCTCAGCTCGCTCTTGTAGTCGAGCGCCTTGGACTTGCCGTCGTAGGACACCTTCGCGGTCACGGTGAAGGGCACGGTGGCGCCGTTCGCCGGCCCCGGCGTGATCTTCACGTCGGTGATGTGGGCGCTCTCGCTGTACGAGGTGAGCAGCGGCTCGGCCTTCTCCGCGTTGTTGGTGTGGTTCGCCGCGGTCGCCGCGTCGCCCTTGCGCCAGGCCTCGAAGAAGGCGGCGGTCGTCTCCTTCACTTCCGCACTGCTCGGCGGACCGCTCTTCTTGGTCGCCGCGGCGGTGCTCGTGCTGCCGCCCGTGCCGCTGTCGCCGTTCACCGCGGACAGGAGGTTGTAGGCCCCGTATCCGGCCCCACCCACCATCACGGCGAACACCGTGCCGACTATGCCGGCCTTGGCCCCCTTGTGCATGTCCCGTCCTTCCCCGTTCCCCGTTGCACTTCCCCCGCGTTTTCTGAACGCGTTCAGAAAGTTGTTCGTGCTTGGCACTGTAAGCGGAGCGAGGGCCTGATGGGACAGGTGTTTACGGAACTTGTGTCCTAACGGAGATCAGAGACGTGATCGAGCCCCCCAGATCCAGCCACATACGTGAACGCCAGGAGTCGACTGCTCCGAAACTCAGGCGCGGCTGTCGATCCAGCCGCGTCCCGTTCGACATCCTGATGTAGGGACACATCGCCCTACGAGGAGGTGACAGGACCTGATGAGGGAACACATGGATCAGCTGCTGCGAGTGCAGAACTTCACCATCTCCAGTGACGGCGTCGCCGCCGGCGAGGACCAGAGCCTGGAGCGGCCTTTCGGACACAACATCGATCCGGGAAGGCTCTTCGCCTGGGCCGGCGCCACGGCGAGCTGGCCCAACCGCTCCGAACCCGGGGGGAGCCGGGGCCTCGACGACTACTTCACCCGGGACTTCAGCCACAACATCGGCGCCGAGATCATGGGCCGCAACAAGTTCGGACCCCAGCGCGGCCCGTGGCACGACCACGAGTGGCGCGGCTGGTGGGGTGACGAGCCGCCCTTCCACACGCCGGTGTTCGTCCTGACCCACCACAAGCGTCCGTCGTTCACGCTCTCCGACACCACGTTCCACTTCGTGGACGGCGACCCCGCCACCGTTCTCGCGCAGGCGCGGGAGGCCGCGCGGGGCAAGGACGTCCGGCTCGGCGGCGGCGTGACCACCATCCGGGAGTTCCTCGACGCCGACCTCGTCGACACCCTGCACGTGGCCGTCTCACCGGTGAAGCTCGGGTCCGGGCTACGCCTCTGGGAGTCGCCCGAACAACTGCTGGACCGGTTCCACATGGAGGTCGTGCCCAGCCGCAGCGGCGTGACGCACCACCTCTTCTGGCGCAGATGACCAGTGACAACGACCACGAGGGCCCAGCAGCGCGCTGGGCCCTCGTGACGTGTCCGACCCGCTAGACCCAGGTGTCCAGCCACATCCGCGACCGCCAGTCGTCGATCGGGATCGCCGTCCCCGTGTACAGCGGCCAGAAATAGATGAAGTTCCACGCGATCAGCAGGACCAGGACGCCCGCGCCCGTCGCGCCCGCCACGCGGCGGGTGTCGGAGGAGCCCGGGGGCCCGGCGAGGGCGCCGATGAGCATGGCCACCGCGAGACAGAGGAAGGGGACGAAGACGACCGTGTAGAAGAGGAAGATCGTGCGGTCCTGGTAGAGGAACCAGGGGAGGTAGCCGGCCGCGATGCCGCAGGCGATGGCGCCCGCGCGCCAGTCGCGGCGGAACGCCCAGCGCCACAGGACGTACAGGATCGCGAAGCACGCCGCCCACCACAGCAGCGGCGTGCCCAGCGCCAGCACCTCACGGGCGCACTTCTCGCCCGCGTCGGCGGGACAGCCGTCGGTGCCGGGGGAGGGGGACTCGTAGAAGAAGGAGACCGGGCGGCCCAGGACGATCCAGCTCCAGGGGTTGGACTGGTACGTGTGCGGCGAGGAGAGGTTGATGTTGAACTTGTAGACCTCGTGCTCGTAGTGCCACAGGCTCAGCCACCAGTCCGGGAACAGCCAGGACCAGCTGCTGGACCTGCCGTTGGCGGTCGCCCAGTCGCGGTAGAAGCCGCCCGAGCCGTCGGAGGGGGAGAGGATCCAGCCCGTCCACGAGACGAGGTAGGTGACGATCGCCACCGGGACGGTCGCCAGGAACGTCAGGCCCAGGTCCCGCTTCAGCACCGCCGAGTACGGGTGACGGGCGCCGGCGACCTTGCGGGAGCCGATGTCCCACAGCACCGCCATCACACAGAACGCGGCCAGCACGTACAGGCCGTTCCACTTCGTGCCGATGGCCAGGCCCAGCATCAGTCCCGCCAGCCAGCGCCACGGACGCCACCCCAGGCGGGTCGTCTCGGCGGCGTGCGCGTCGGGCCGGTAGCGGCCGTCCGCGTCGGGTGGGATCGCCGCCGCGAGCCTCTCCCGCGTCCTGTCCCGGTCGATCACCAGACAGCCGAACGCGGCCAGCACGAAGAACATCAGCACGCCGTCCAGCAACGAGGTACGGCTCATCACGAAGGCCATGCCGTCCACGGCCATCAGGGCGCCCGCCACACAGCCCAGGAACGTCGAACGGAACAGCCGGCGGCCGATACGGCACAGCATCAGCACCGACAGCGTGCCCAGCAGCGCCGTCATGAAGCGCCAGCCGAACGGGTTGAACCCGAACATCAGCTCGCCCAGCCCGATGACGTACTTGCCCACCGGCGGATGCACCACATACGCCGCGTCCGTCGGGATCCGGACGTGCCCGTTCGACGACAGCACCAGATCGTTGGCGTTCTTGGCCCAGTTGACCTCGTAGCCCCGGTGGACGAGCGCCCACGCGTCCTTGGCGTAGTACGTCTCGTCGAATATCACCTTCTTCGGGCTGCCCAGGTTCCAGAACCGCATCAAGCCCGCCATCAGCGTCACCAGCAGCGGACCGCCCCAGCCGGACCAGCGCGTGATCCGGTCGGCGAGCACCGGCGGCACCCCGAACACCTGCCACAACCGGGGGCTGGGCCGTGTGAACGGCGGCACCAGCCGCTCGCGGACGTCCGAGACGGGCTTCGCCGGATATCCGAAACGGCGCAGCCGCTGCTGCCAGGTAGGCCGCTGGTCGTGCGGCGCCTGGCCCTGCCGGGTGTCCGTTGAGGACGCGGTACTGGTCACCGCGCCATCGTAGGGAACCCTTCTGTGCGCGTCCCGTGCTTGGGCCCCAACCGTGGCCGAGGCCCGCCCCTGCGAGGATGGACGGGTGACTGGAACCCTTGTTTTGGCGGGCACCCCCATCGGCGACATCTCGGACGCGCCGCCCCGGCTCGCACAGGAGTTGGCCGCCGCCGACCTCGTCGCCGCCGAGGACACCCGGCGGCTGCGCCGGCTGACCCAGGCGCTGGGCGTGACGCCCAAGGGCCGGGTCGTGTCGTACTTCGAGGGCAACGAGTCCGCCCGTACGCCCGAACTGGTCGACGAACTGCTCTCCGGCGCGCGTGTGCTGCTCGTCACGGACGCCGGGATGCCGTCCGTGTCCGACCCGGGCTACCGGCTGGTCGCCGCGGCCGTCGAGAAGGACGTCCGGGTCACCGCCGTCCCCGGCCCGTCCGCCGTGCTCACCGCGCTGGCGCTTTCCGGCCTGCCCGTCGACCGGTTCTGCTTCGAGGGGTTCCTGCCCCGCAAGGCCGGCGAGCGGCTGTCGCGGCTGCGGGAGGTCGCCGGGGAGCGGCGCACACTCGTCTACTTCGAGGCCCCGCACCGCCTCGACGACACCCTCGCCGCCATGGCCGAGGTCTTCGGCACCGACCGTCGGGCCGCCGTCTGCCGCGAGCTGACCAAGACGTACGAGGAGGTCAGGCGCGGCCCGCTGGCCGAGCTGGCGGCATGGGCGGCCGAGGGCGTTCGGGGCGAGATCACCGTCGTCGTCGAGGGCGCCCCCGAGCGCGGGCCCGAGGAACTCGACGCGGCGGAACTGGTGCGCAGGGTGCGGGTGCGCGAGGAGGCGGGGGAGCGGCGCAAGGAGGCCATCGCGGCGGTCGCGGTAGAGGCGGGACTCCCGAAACGAGAGGTGTTCGACGCGGTCGTGGCGGCCAAGAACGCACGCTGATTTTCGGCCAGGAACCGCCTCTGAGCAGGGCGCACTTCCGATGAGCGAGCGCCCCATGGGCGGTTAAAGCACGGGCGGGAAAGGCAAAGACCAGACCCCGCTCGCGGGGCCGCTTCGGCAAGGAAAGTCCAAATCGGCTCCAACACTCGACAGGCCCGATGCGTTCACGTCGGCGGAGGCGTCCACTGGGTTGAGGGACATCACCCGTCCCCTTCGCCAGGCGGACCTGAGGAGCTGGCATGAGTGAGACTGCCGTCGTCCACGAGTCGTATTCCTTCGTCTGCATGCGCTGCGGACACGGCTGGGAGCAGTCGTACGAGATAGAGCACCACGTCGACGCGGAAGGCCACGAGTTCGTCACCTACGTGGCCGACGGCCACATCGTGCCGTCGCCGCTGAGCCGCCCCGCGTGCCGCAACTGCGACGGCCACGTCGTGCGGATCATGCGCGCGGGCCAGGTCTCGTCCGCGCTGAGCGCCGCCCGTCGGCAGCAGCCAGTGCCCCGGCAGGGCGCGCCCGCCGCCGACACGGCGGCACCGGACCACCCGCAGGACGAGGCGGCCGGCCAGCACCACTGGCACCTGTCCGACCTGCTGCATCCGTTCCAGCGCAAGGCGAGCTGAGCGAACGCACTCGAAGGCGGGGCGTGCTCCTTTCGTAGGATCGGGGCATGCCTTCGAACGCCCCCGGCACGTCCGGCAAGCAGGACAAGAACGCCGCGCCGCCACTTCCGCAGCCCCTGGCGGTACCGGTCGCCGACTCCCACACCCACCTCGACATGCAGTCGGGGACCGTGGCGGAGGCGCTCGCGAAAGCCGCGTCCGTCGGGGTCACCACCGTCGTGCAGGTCGGCTGTGACGTGAAGGGCTCGCGGTGGGCCGCCGAGACGGCCGCCGCGCACGACAGCGTCCACGCGACGGTCGCCCTGCACCCCAACGAGGCACCGCGGATCGTGCACGGAGACCCTGGGGGCACCTCCCAGCCCCCCGGGGCTGGGGGAGGGTGGTCCCGGCAGGGGGCACGCGAGCCGGGCGGTGACGCCGGCCTCGACGAGGCGCTCGCCGAGATCGACCGGCTGGCCGCACTGCCGCAGGTCAAGGGCGTCGGTGAGACGGGACTCGACTACTTCCGCACCGGACCCGAGGGCAAGGCGGCGCAGGAGCGGTCCTTCCGGGCGCACATCGAGATCGCCAAGCGGCACGGGAAGGCCCTCGTCATCCACGACCGCGACGCCCACACCGACGTCCTGCGCGTCCTCAAGGAGGAGGGCGCGCCCGAGCGCACCGTCTTCCACTGCTACTCCGGCGACGCCGAGATGGCCGAGATCTGCGCCCGCGCCGGCTACTACATGTCCTTCGCGGGCAACGTCACCTTCAAGAACGCCCAGAACCTGCGCGACGCCCTCGCCGTCGCCCCGCTGGAGCTGGTCCTCGTCGAGACCGACGCGCCGTTCCTGACCCCGGCGCCCTACCGGGGGCGGCCCAACGCCCCCTATCTCGTGCCGGTCACCGTCCGCGCCATGGCCGCCGTGCGCGGCATCGACGAGGACACCCTGGCGACCGCCCTCGGCGCGAACACCGCCCACGCCTTCGGTTACTGACCGTACCGACCGACCGTCACAACTGACTTTCCGTAGCCGCGTCGCTTTGGAGAGTGACGGTCGCTCCGCTAGGTTCTGGGGGCCCGATCCGGACCCCTCTGGCCCTCTGGAGCGCGTCGGCGTGAGCAACCAGCAGACGTATCAGACCTACGGCGGCACCGACGGCCCGGGCGCGCCCGACGTGCACACGGCGCCCACCCAGGCGTTCGGCGTGAACGCGGCACCCGGCACGTACGAGGACACCTACCGGCCCGCCTACGAGGCCGCCGATCCGCCGGTGCCTCGCCAGGGGAACGGCGCCACACCCCCGGCCCTCCCCACGCCCCCCGCCCTGCCCGCGCCCTCGCGGACCGTGGCGGGGCGGCGCTCCGCGCGCCGGGGCAGGACGCGGTACGCCGAGCGCGCCGACGGCCCGCTGCGCCGGCTGCTCCCGCAGGCGCTGGTCGTCGCCTTCCTCGCCGGCGGCACCACCGCCTTCGTCGCCGACGACAAGGCGGTCGAGCTGACCGTCGACGGCAAGCCCCGCACCCTGCACACCTTCGCCGACGACGTCACCGAACTGCTCGCGGAGGAGGGCGTCGAGGTGGGCGCCCACGACGTGGTGGCCCCCGCCCCCGGCACCGCCCTCACCAGCGGCGACGAGATCGACGTCCAGTACGGGCGGCCCCTGCGGCTCACCCTGGACGGGCAGCGGCACGACGTGTGGACGACGGCCCACACGGTGGAGGAGGCACTCGGACAGCTCGGGGTGCGAGCGCAGGGCGCGTACGTGTCCGCCGCGCGTCACCTGCGGATCGGACGCGAAGGGCTGGCGCTGGTCGTACGCACCGAGCGCGCCCTGACGATCATGGCGGACGGCCGGGCCCGCGCGATCCGCACCAACGCGGCGACCGTCCGCGAGGCCGTCGAACAGGCCGGGATCACCCTGCGCGGCCAGGACACCACCTCGGTCCCGCCCGGCAGCTTCCCGCGTGACGGACAGACCGTCACCGTGATGCGGATCACCGGCACGAAGGAGATCCGGGAGGAGGCGATCCCGTTCGCGGTACGACGGACCTCCGACCCCACGCTGTTCCGGGGCACGGAGGTCGTCGACCGCCCCGGCCGCCCGGGCCTGCGCCGGATCACCTACCTCCTGCGCACGGTCAACGGAGTACGGCAGAGACCGCGCCGGACCAGGACCGAGATGGTGCGCGAGGCACGGGCGCAGGTCGTGCGGGTCGGCACCAAGCCGCTCCCCACGTCGATGGGCGCCGGCACGGACCGGCTCGACTGGCAGGGCCTCGCGGTCTGCGAGTCGGGCGGACGCCCCCACGCCGTCGACCCCTCCGGCACCTACGGCGGCCTCTACCAGTTCGACACCCGAACCTGGCAGAGCCTCGGCGGCACCGGCCGCCCCCAGGACGCCCCGGCGGTGGAACAGACCTACCGAGCGAAGAAGCTGTACATGCGCCGGGGCGCAGCGCCTTGGCCGCACTGCGGAGGACGGTTGCACGGCTGAGTCGAGGTTCCCTCCGGCCGGGTGCCTCCGGCCCGCCCCGTACCCTTGTGCCCGTGACCAGCCCCACCCCCGACGCCCTCCTCGGCCCCGCCGACATCCGCGAACTGGCGACCGCCCTCGGCGTACGCCCCACCAAACAGCGCGGCCAGAACTTCGTGATCGACGCGAACACGGTCCGCCGTATCGTCCGCACCGCCGACGTCCGCCCCGACGACGTGGTCGTCGAGGTCGGCCCCGGGCTCGGCTCGCTCACGCTGGCCCTGCTGGAGGTGGCCGACCGGGTCACCGCCGTCGAGATCGACGACGTACTGGCCGGCGCCCTGCCCGCCACGATCACCGCGCGGATGCCCGGACGCGCCGACCGGTTCGCGCTGGTCCACTCCGACGCGATGCACGTCGCCGAGCTGCCCGGACCGCCGCCGACCGCGCTGGTCGCGAACCTTCCCTACAACGTGGCCGTGCCCGTGCTGCTGCACATGCTCGACACCTTCCCGAGCATCGAGCGCACCCTCGTCATGGTCCAGGCCGAGGTCGCCGACCGGCTCGCCGCACCGCCGGGTTCCAAGGTGTACGGCGTCCCCTCGGTGAAGGCCAACTGGTACTCCGAGGTCAAGCGGGCCGGCGCCATCGGCCGCAACGTCTTCTGGCCCGCGCCGAACGTCGACAGCGGACTGGTCTCCCTGGTCCGGCGGACCGAGCCCATCAGGACAACGGCCTCCAAGGCCGAGGTCTTCGCCGTGATCGACGCCGCGTTCGCACAGCGCCGCAAGACCCTGCGGGCCGCCCTCGCCGGGTGGGCCGGGTCGGCGGCCGCGGCGGAGAAGGCCCTGGTCGCGGCGGGTGTCTCACCGCAGGCACGCGGCGAGTCGCTCACCGTCGAGGAGTTCGCCCGCATCGCCGAGGCCGCCGAGAACAAGGAGACCGCCGCGTGAGCGTCACCGTGCGCGTGCCGGCCAAGGTCAACGTTCAGCTCGCGGTGGGTGCGGCCCGCCCGGACGGCTTCCACGACCTGGCCAACGTCTTCCTCGCGGTCGGCCTCTACGACCAGGTCACGGTCACCCCGGCCGACGAGCTGACCGTCACCTGCGAGGGCCCGGGCGCCGACCAGGTCCCCCTGGACCGTACGAACCTGGTGGCCCGCGCGGCCGAGGCGCTCGCCGGCCGGTACGGCATCGACCCCGCAGTCCACCTCCACATCGCCAAGGACATCCCCGTCGCCGGCGGCATGGCGGGCGGCAGCGCGGACGGCGCGGGCGCGCTGGTGGCGTGCGACGCGCTGTGGGGCACGGGTGCCTCCCGCGAGGAGCTCCTGGACATCTGCGCCGAGCTGGGCAGCGATGTGCCGTTCAGCCTGGTCGGCGGGGCGGCCCTCGGGGTCGGCCGGGGCGAGAAGCTCACAGCCCTGGAAGTGGGCGGCACCTTCAACTGGGTGTTCGCGATGGCCGAGCGGGGCCTGTCGACACCGGCCGTCTTCCGCGAGTTCGACCGCCTCGGCGAGGGCACGGACATCCCCGAGCCCGTCGCCTCCCAGGAACTCCTCGACGCCCTCGCCAAGGGCGACCCGGACGCCCTCGCCGCCGCCGTCTCCAACGACCTCCAGCCCGCCGCCCTCTCCCTCTTCCCCCAGCTCGCTGACACCCTCGCCGCCGGCCGCGCCGCGGGCGCCCTCGCCGCCCTGGTCTCGGGCTCCGGTCCGACCACGGCCTTCCTGGTACGGGACCGGGAGTCGGCGACGAGGGTGGCGGCGTCGCTGGGATCCTCCGGAACGTGCAGGACGGTACGGATCGCGTCCGCACCGGCGCCCGGGGCGACGGTGCTCGGCCGTTAATCAGGTGCCGCGACCGGCCCCGCCCACCTAGGCTCCACCGGCCGGTTCTGCGAGACCGGAGGAGACGGGGGCATGGCGTGGGCATGGAGTCACTGGTGGCGGCCGTACGGCGCGGAGACGCGGACGCGGTCAGGGAGCTGCTGGAGGCCGGCGCGGACCCGGACCCGCTCGACGGCCCCGACGGGCTCCCACCTCTGTGCCTCGCCGTGGCGGCGTACGACGAACCGGTCGTCGAAGCGCTGCTGGAGGGCGGCGCCGACCCCCTGCGCCGGCTCCCGGACGGGACCACCGCACTGCTGCGGGCGGTGGACAGCGGGTCGAAACGGATGACCGAGGTGCTGCTCCGGCACGGCGTACCGCTCCCGGTCCCCGAACGCGAGGAACTGCTGAACCATGCCCGGCGCTGGGCGGAGGCGGGCACGGAGGCCGAGCTGCGCCGCAGGACCGGCCTCGCCGGACCGGTGACGCGGGCGCGCGTCGTCGACGACGAGATCGGCTGGTGGAGCGAGGAGCTGACGCTCGGCGGGCTGACCGTGCGCGACGAGCACCTGGCGATCATCACCACCATGGAAGCGCGCTACGGCAGGCGTACGCCCTTCGACGAGCTGGTCGCCCGCGCCCTCGCCCGCCCCGACCGGGACCACGTCGTGTGGTCGGAGGTGGTGTTCACGCTCGGCCGCCGGTTCGACGAGGAGACCTGGGAGTGGACCCGGGACCTGCTCAACCACCCCGACCGCCTGCATCGCCTCCTCGCCGCCGACGTACTGATGTTCCTGGTCCTCGGGGACTTCCTCACAGGACGCGACCCGTTCTGGGACCGGGGGCGGCAGCTCGTGCCCTGGGCCGAACAGGAGGAGGACCCCGAGGTGCTGGCGGTCATCCTCCAGGCGATGACCCATGACAGCGCCCCGGAGATCGAGACGGTCGGCCTGTCGTACCTCACGCACCCGGACCCGAGGGTGCGCGCCCTCGTGCCGGACACCCTGGGGCACTACTCGGACGACGGCTGGTGCCCGCCCGGCCCCGAGAGCCTGACCGCGGTGCTCACCCTGGCCCGCGATCCGGACCCCGACGTACGCCAGGCGTTGTGCTACTGGCTCGCGCATCAGCGGGGGAGCGAACCGGAGGCCGGTGACGTACTGGTCGCGCTCACCCACGACGAGCGGCAGCAGACCCGGCTCTACGCGGTGTCCGGCCTGGCCCTGCGGGACGACCCGCGCTGCGTGGAGGCCGAGCACCGGATCGGCCCCGTCGGTGAGGACCTGCGCGAGGACGAGAGACTGCTGGACGTGTGGCGATACCAGCAGCGCCTCCGGAAGGCGGACGAGGGGGCCTGACGCCGCGATCCGGCGCCCCGCTCCGCCCGACTACCCTGGAGGGTCGATCCATCCCCCCGGGCAGGAGTGAAATGGCCGTCAACCTGGTCAATGTCGAGAACGTCAGCAAGGTGTACGGCACCCGTGCCCTGCTCGACGGCGTCTCGCTCGGCGTTTCCGAGGGGGACCGGATCGGAGTCGTCGGCCGCAACGGCGACGGAAAGACGACGCTGATCCGGATGCTGGCCAAGCTGGAGGAGGCGGACACCGGACGGGTCACGCACTCCGGCGGGCTGCGGCTGGGAGTCCTCACCCAGCACGACTCCCTCGATCCGGAGGCGACCGTCCGCCACGAGGTCATCCGGGACATGGCCGACCACGAGTGGGCGGGCAACGCCAAGATCCGGGACGTACTGACCGGGCTGTTCGGCGGCCTGGACCTGCCCGGGTTCCCGCAGGGCCTGGACACGGTCATCGGCCCGCTCTCCGGCGGCGAGCGGCGCCGTATCGCGCTCGCCAAGCTGCTCATCGACGAGCAGGACCTGATCGTCCTCGACGAGCCGACCAACCACCTCGACGTCGAGGGCATCTCCTGGCTCGCCCGGCACCTCCAGGTGCGTCGCTCCGCGTTGGTGTGCGTCACCCACGACCGCTGGTTCCTCGACCAGGTCTGCACCCGCATGTGGGACGTCCAGCGGGGCGCCGTCCACGAGTACGAGGGCGGCTACTCCGACTACGTCTTCGCCCGCGCCGAGCGCGAACGCATCGCCGCGACCGAGGAGGTCAAGCGGCAGAACCTGGTCCGCAAGGAGCTGGCCTGGCTGCGCCGCGGCGCGCCCGCCCGTACCTCCAAGCCCCGCTTCCGCGTCGAGGCCGCCAACGAGCTCATCGCGGACGTGCCGCCGCCCCGGGACACCTCCGAGCTGATGAAGTTCGCCTCCTCCCGGCTCGGCAAGACCGTCATGGACCTGGAGGACGTCACCGTCCAGGCCGGCCCCAAGGTGCTGCTGAAGCACGTGACCTGGCAGCTGGGTCCGGGCGACCGCATCGGCCTGGTCGGCGTCAACGGCGCCGGGAAGACGTCCCTGCTGCGGGCGATGGCCCAGGCGGCCCGCACCGAGGGCGAGGAGCAGCCCGCCGGCGGGCGGATCGCCGTCGGCAGGACGGTCAAGCTCGCCTACCTCTCCCAGGAGGTCGCCGAACTGAACCCGGCCCTGCGCGTGCTGGAGGCCGTACAGCAGGTCCGCGAGCGCGTCGACCTCGGCAAGGGGCGCGAGATGACCGCCGGGCAGCTGTGCGAGACGTTCGGCTTCAACAAGGAGAAGCAGTGGACGCCGGTCGGCGACCTCTCCGGCGGTGAGCGGCGCAGGCTCCAGCTGCTGCGGCTGCTGATGGACGAGCCCAACGTCCTCTTCCTCGACGAGCCCACCAACGACCTCGACATCGAGACCCTGACCCAGCTGGAGGACGTCCTCGACGGCTGGCCCGGCTCGATGATCGTCATCTCCCACGACCGGTTCTTCGTCGAGCGCACCACCGACAAGGTGTACGCCCTCCTCGGTGACGGCACGCTGCGGATGCTGCCGCGCGGCATCGACGAGTACCTGGAGCGCAGGCAGCGCATGGAGGAGGCCGCGGCCGCCGTCGCTTCCGTCGCGGCCCGGCCCGCGCCGGAGAAGAACGCCGCCGACCAGCGCGCCGCCAAGAAGGAACTCCAGCGGATCGAACGGCAGTTGGACAAGATCTCGGAGAAGGAGTCCAAGCTGCACGCGCGGATCGCCGAGAACGCCACCGACTTCGCCAAGGTGGCCGAACTCGACGCCGAACTGCGCGACTTGGTTGGTGAGCGGGACGAACTCGAGCTGCGCTGGCTGGAACTCGCCGAGGACGCGTAGGCGGCGCGCACGCCGCGTGAAGGGGGCGTGAAGCCGCATAACGGGGGTGTCACGGCCCGGTTCGCCCTTGGGAACAGCGGCGGATCCGGGCCGGTCTGCTGTCGGTACCGGGTGATAGAAAGAGCCGTCTGTAACTGCATGAGTACGACTCTGAGTCCTTCACGAACCTCAGGGCGTGGCTAAAAATCAGTGAGCGAGGGGGACACACGCTGATGACTCAGCCGCCCAACCAACCGCCCCAGCAGGGCGGTTTCGGAGCACCGCAGGACCAACCGCCCCAGCAGGGCGGCGGCTTCGGCGCTCCCCAAACCCCACCGCCACCCCAGGGCCCGCCCGCCCAGCCACCATCGGCCCCGCAGGGGCAGCCGCCCGCCGCGCCCCAGGGCCCGCCCGCCCAACAGCCCGGCTACGGCTACCCGCAGCAGCCCGGCCCCTACGGCTACCCGCAGCAGCCCGGCCCCCACGGCCAGCCGCAGCAGCCGGGCCCCTACGGCACGCCCGGCCCGTACGGTCAGCCCCAGCAGCCGGGCCCGTACGGCACGCCGGGCCCCTACGGCCAGCCGCAGCAGCCAGGGCCGTACGGCCAGCCCGGTTACGGCTACCCGCCCCAACCCCAGTTCCCCGGCGCGCCCGGCACCCCGCCGCCCGGCTCCGGTTCCCGCAACCCCTTCAAGGGCAAGCCCGCGATGGTCATCGGGGCAGCGGTGGCGGCACTGCTCGTCGTCGGCGGCACCGTGTGGGCCGTCTCGGGCGGCGACGACGACGGCGGCGAGAAGAAGCCGGTCGCCAAGCAGAGCGACGACGACAAGCCCACCGCCTCCGACAGTCCGGTCAACCCCGGTGACGGCAGCGGCGACGGCCGCGAGGACCCCGAGGACTTCAACGCCGACCGGCAGGCCGGCGAGGCGAAGGTGCTCTGGTACAAGGAGGCGCCCGACGCGCCCGCCTCCGGCGCCGACGCCCCCGGCATGTGGATCACCGACAAGACCGCGGTGAAGGCGGCCTACAAGCAGCTCGTCGCCTACAACGTCGGTAACGGCGTGCCCACCTGGGACGCCATCAGCTTCAAGGAGAAGATCTGCGCGGTCACCCCGCAGCAGACCTCCGACAACAAGATCGTCGTCGCCTCCATGAGCGGCACCAGCGACCGCGCCAAGTGCAACCAGCTCCAGCAGATCGACCTCGACACCGGCGAGAAGGGCTGGAGCGGCACCGTCTCCGACGGCGAACTGTTCGACAGCGCGCTCACCATCGAGCTCTCCATCGCCGGCAAGACGCTGATGGTGGGCCGCTCGCAGTCCGGCTCGGCGTTCGACATGGAGACCGGCAAGAAGCTGTTCGACAAGACGAAGTACGGCGACGCCTGCTTCCCGTCCGCGTTCGCGGGCGGCCCCAAGCTGATCTCCGTCGCGTCCTGCGACGCCACCGGAGCCAACGAACACGACGAGGTGCAGGAGCTGGACCCGAGGACCGGCAAGGTCAAGTGGACCCAGAAATTCGACAAGGGCTGGACGGTCTCGCGGACCTACTCCGTCGACCCACTGGTCATCTACAGCACCAACAAGGACAAGAACGCCTGGAACATCGCCACGTTCAAGTCCGACGGCAACTTCCGCTCCCAGGTCGACTTCGACGAGGACTTCGCCGCCGACTGCGGCTTCACCGTCCTGCAGCGCAACCTCACCGGCTGCGAGGGCGTCGCGTCCGACGCGTCCACCCTCTACCTGCCCACCGAGGCGAAGAGCGGACCCAACGAGATCGTCGCCATCAACCTCGCCGACGGCAAGGAGAAGTGGCGCGTGAAGTCCCCGACCGACGAGTCGATGGTCCCGGTCAAGGTCGAGGACGGCAAGCTCATCGCCTACGTCGAGCCGTCGTACGACGCCGCCGGGCAGGTCGTCTCGATCCCGACGATCGGCAGCAGCCACAAGACGACGAAGCTGCTCCAACTGCCGGAGGCCACGGCCAAGATCGAGAACAGTTTCTACTCGCGGGACATCGACTGGGCCGACGGGCGCTTCTACATCTCCAGCACGCAGCTGTCGGGCAGGGACGAGGCGAAGGAGAAGCTGATGCTCGCCTTCGGCAAGTGAGCCGGCCGACGCCCCCGCCGAGTCCCCGACTTCTCCCGCTCCGTCTCCCCGAGGTACCCACACCATGACCCAGCCGCCGCCCCCACCGCCCAACCAGCCCCCGCAGGGGGGCGGCTTCGGCGCGCCCCAGAACCCCCCGCCGCAGCAGCCGGGCTTCGGCGCCCCCCAGCCCCCGCAGACCCCACCGGGCCCACCGACACCACCCGCCCCGCAGCCGGGCTACGGCTACCCGCAGGCCCCCCAGACACCTCCGGCCGCCCCACCCGGGCCGCCGCAGCCGGGCTACGGCTACCCGGGCCAGCAGCCGAACCCGTACGCGCAGCAGCAACAGCCCTACACGCAGCAGCAACCGCCGTACGGCCAGCCCCCTCAGCCGAACCCCTACGGCCAGCAGCCCGGCTACGCCCAGCAGCCCGGCTACGGCTACCCGGGCCACCCCACCATGCCGATGCAGCCGCAGGCGCCCACCGCCGGCGGCAAGTTCAACGCGCAGGTGGCCATCATCGTCGCGGCGGTCGTGGCGATCGCACTGATCATCGGCGGCGGCGTCTGGTACGCCTCGTCCTCCGGTGACGACACCAAGAAGGACGACACCGCCGGCTCCAGCGGCGGCACCGGCGGCAAGGACGACAAGGGCGGCTCCGGCGGCACGTCCTCCGGCGGCAAGGAGAAGGCTCCCGCCGACCCCAGCGCCCAGGTCCTCTTCAAGATCCCGTCGCCGAAGGTCGGCGAGGACGACAGCGCCTCGGTGAACGGCTCCTGGCTGACCGACAAGGCGTACGTCAAGACCGGCTTCGCCGAGGTCACCGGCTACGACCTCGACAAGGGCACCAAGCTGTGGACCATCAAGCTGCCCGGCGAGGTGTGCCAGGCGAGTCGGTTCGCCTCCGACGACGACAAGACGGCGATCGTCTTCCGGCCCAAGATGTCCGCCAAGAACGACACCGCGGGCTGCAGCCAGGTCGCGGCGATCGACCTCGCCGGGGGCAAGAAGCTGTGGGAGAAGACCGTCGAATCCGGTGACTACCCGATCACCTTCGAGAACGTCACCATCAGCGGCAAGACCGTCGCCGTGGGCAGCACCGACGGCGGCGCCGCCTTCGACCTCGACTCCGGCAAGGTGCTGTGGCAGCCGAAGCAGACCGACACCTGCTATGACGACGGCTACGGCGGCGGCCCCAAGCTTGTCGCGGTCCGCAAGTGCGGCGACTACGACGCGCGTGAGCTGCACATCCAGACCATCGACCCGGTCTCCGGCAAGGTGATCTCCGAGTACAAGCTTGCCAAGGGCATCGAGTACGCCAGCATCGTCTCCACCGACCCTCTGGTCGTGGCCGCCGACGTCGGCGACAGCGCCGGTGACGGCAGCGGCATCTCGGACTTCTTCTCCATCGACAACAAGACCGGCAAGCTGCGCACCCGCATCTCGGCGCCGGGCGACCAGTACGCGGCCCGCTGCGACGGCATCACCCGCATCGAGTACTGCTCGGGCCTGGTCGTCGGCAACGACCGCCTCTACATTTCCACCGAGGAACACGACGGCACCGGCGAGTACAGCAGGACCAACGAGATCGTCGCCTTCGACCTGGGCACCGGCAAGCAGACCGGCCAGCGCGCCGACGCCGGGGACGGCTTCGAGATCACCCCGCTGCGCATGGACGGCACCAACCTGATCGCCTACAAGCGCCCGCCCTACGACGAGGGCGGCCAGGTCGTCAGCATCGCCGGCGGTTCCTTCAAGCAGACGAAGCTGCTGCAGAACCCGGACACCGAGGCGGTGCGGGACATCGAGACCAGCATGTCCCCGGACTACTCCGAGATCCTGTACGCCCAGGGCCACTTGTTCATGTCCCAGGTATACGCGGACTCGTCCAGCAGCAAGGACAAGGAGTACCTGGCAGTCGGCTTCGGCACGAAGGGCTGAACCAGAGGCCCTCGCTCCCCTCGACCCCGCCCCTGCCCAGGGGCGGGGTCATTCACTTACCGCTCATCACCCTCGAATGAGCGGTATTTCCACGATCAGGGGCACTTCTCACGAGTAGGGGAAGCGCAACGTCGAACAAGCGTGTAGCTTCCGGGGGCATGAAAGGGCGAGGGTGCCGGGGGGCACCCTCTGTCCATGTGGGCCGGTGGCATCCATAGTGGGCGACCACGTGGGCGTCCACTGGGGGGACTGGGGGGTTTGGGCTCGATGGGAGTGCGGCTGATGGTGGTCGACGACCACCGACTGCTGGCCGAGGCACTGGCCTCGGCGCTGAAGCTGAGGGGGCACCGGGTGCTGGCCGCGGCGGCGCCCGCCGCCGGGGCGGCGGAGCTGGTCATCGCGCGCGCACCGGAGGTGTGCCTGCTGGGCACGGCGACCCCGGCGGAGCCCGGGATGTTCGACCCGGTGATCCGCATCAAACGGGAGCGCCCACAAGTGGCGGTCCTGGTCCTCGGCCCGGTACCGAGTCCCCGAGGCATCGCGGCAGCTTTCGCCGCCGGCGCCTCGGGCTACGTACGTCACGACGAACGCATAGAAGCCGTCGAACGAGCGATCATGAAGGCAAGGTCAGGCGAAGCGGCGGTCGCCCCCCAGCTCCTCCAAGGAGCCTTCAGCGAGTTGCTCAACCCCGCGGCCCAGCCGGACGACGAGGGCCAACGCCTCCTCCAGATGCTCACCCCGCGCGAGATCGAGGTCCTGGTCCGAGTAGCCGAAGGCGAGGACACCCGCCTGATCGCCGCCGGCATGAACATCGCCCCGTCCACGGCCCGCACCCACGTCCAACGCGTCCTCATGAAACTGGGCGTCGGCTCCCGCCTCGAGGCAGCGGCGCTGGCAGCAAGAACAGGCCTACTGGACCGAGCGGCCCCCCACCTGGGCACGCCCCCGGACGCGTAGGTCACTCGCCGGAGGAGGCTCAGACCGACCCCGTACGTATGCCTGCCAAGAGGTTCGCGACGGCACCAGGCGTGGTGGTCAGGACCGTACCGGGGCTGTCGCTTTCACGGAGGTGGAGGGCGGTGGGGGAGGTGGCTAGTTCGACGCAGGTGTTGCCCTCGCCGCCTCCGGAGAACGTGGACTTCTGCCAGCGCAGGGCATGGTTCATGAGCGGCTCACAGCTCCTTCGTCATGCGGTGGATGAAATCCCGTGACGCGCTGGGGTCCAACGACGCCTTCTCCACCTTACGGAAGAGTGTTCGGAGCCGTTTCAGCTGTGCTTCCGCATCGATGAACAGGGTGCCGGTGGGAGCGTCACGCAGCACGGTGTCGAGCTGGGGCAGCCGCCCGCCCACGTACATCATCGAGGCGTCGGCCCCGGCGAAGCCGTCCTGGTCTGTGGGGATGACACGTACGGAGGGGTGACCCTGCTCGATCCGGTCGAGGATGCAACGGAGTTGCGCGAGAGACGTCCGTCGGTCGGCCACACGGACGCGCAGGGCGAACTCGTGGACGATCGTCTCGTACGGGGCCGGGTGGTCACCCCCGATGGCCGATTGTCGGCGCATCCTGTGTTCAACCCGGGGTGCGAGTTCGCTCTCGGGCAGTTCCGGGCGCATGTAACTGAACACTGCCCGGGCGTAGTCGGGGGTCTGGAGCAGCCCGGGAACGTAGGTGATGACCACTTCCTGCAGGTGCGTCGCATGGTGCTCCGCCTCGGCCACGTCCAGGTTCACCTGGGGTAGTACGCCCCGGTACTCCTCCCACCAGCCCCGAGTGCGGTCCGTTGCCATCGCCACGAGGGCCGTGAGCAACCCCTCGTCCGTGCAGGCGCAGTGTGCTGCCAGCCTGCGTAGCCGCTCCTCGCTGATCCCCGAACTGCCCGCTTCGATCTGGCTGATGTGAGCCGAGCTGATGCCGAGGAGCCCGGCCACATCCTTGGCCGACTTGCCGGCGGCGTCCCGTAGTTTCCGCAGCTCGGCGCCCAGACGCATCTGCCGTGCCGTGGGCTGGTTCCGCATGGTCATCCGAGTAACTGCCTCTCCGGGGCTCCACGTTCGAGGGACAGATTACGGGAGGCAGTTGCGGGGGTATTAATTTCTACCCTACTGTCAGTGACGCAACCTTCACGCTGCGGAAGCGCACCACGCCGTCCTGCCATGACGGCTGCGGCACTGCCACCGCCCCCCGACCCACCCGGAGCTGACCCATGTCCGACCCCTGGGAGTACTCCCTCTCCATCCCCAACGACCCCAGAGCCGTCACCGTCTGCCGCCGTACCCTCCGCCTGATCCTGACCCTGCACGGCCTGATCCGCCTCGCCGACACCGCGGAGCTCATCGCATCGGAGTTGGTCTCCAACGCCGTACTGCACACGAAGGGTCCTGCGGCGCTGCGGGTGTGCTGGGCGGGGGGAGTCCTGCAGATCGGGGCGTGGGACACCGACCCTGAACCCCCGGAGCCGCCGGACCACCCGGACGAGCTGACGGAAGCCGAGAACGGCCGGGGGCTGACCCTCACGCGCGCGTGCGCCGACGTATGGGGCTGGCAGCCCATGTCGAACCAAGGAAGCGGGGGCAAGTTGGTCTGGTGTGACCTGCTGACGGCGTAGCTCGTTGATCACATCGGACAGAAAGGAGAGCCGATGGTCGGCTCGTCGCACGAGGCGCTGCACCGGATCTTCCAGAAGGACCCCGCGCTCCTCACCCACGCGCTCCAGCAGGTGTTACACATCCCCTTCCCCGAGCCGCACGACTTCGCCGCCATGAACGTCGACCTCACCGAGATCGAGCCCGTCGAGCGCCGGGTGGACACACTCCTGCGGGCCGAGACCGACGAGGGGCCGTACCTCCTGGTCGTGGAGTCGCAGGGCAAGCCGGACGAGCGCAAGCGCGGGAGCTGGCCGTACTGCCTCAGCTACCTCTACGAGAAGTACCGCTGCGCGCCGGTGCTCATCGTCGTGACCCAGAGCAGCGCCACGGCTCGCTGGGCGGCCCGGCCCATCCACCTCGGGGTGCCGGGCGCGCCCTCGCTGACAGTGCGTCCGTTCGTTCTCGGACCGGACAACGTCCCCGTGATCGCGGACGAGCGGGAGGCGGTGCGCGACCCGGCTCTCGCGGTGCTCTCGGCGATGACACACGGCCGCGGACCGAAGGCCGCGGGCATACTGGAATCCCTGGTGGCCGCCCTGAAGACCCTCGACGCGGACACCGCCGCGGTCTTCGTGCAGTTCGTCGACTCGTGCCTGGCGGATCCCCAGGCCCAGCAGATGTGGAGGGACCTCGTGACGACGATGCAGTACTTCTGGCGCCACCCGCTCGCCGAGGAGGTACGGGAACAGGGACGGGAAGAAGGACGGGAAGAAGGACGGGTCAAGAAGGGTGTCGAGATGACCCTCAACATCCTTCAATGGCGCGGTATCCCGGTGCCCGATGCCGTTCGCTCCCGGGTGGAGACGTGTACCGACGAGCAACTACTCGAACGCTGGGCTCGACGCGCCATGGACGTGAACAACGCGGAGGGGCTGTTCGATGACGAAGGTTCCGGACGTCGCTGCTGACACGCACGGCGACAAGCGGACACCTTGGCGGCTGCCCGAGTTTGATTCTCCGGCTTTTCTACTGGCGGCGGATCGAGGTGCCGGCCTCCGTCATGCAGGGACTGCTGGAAACCGAAGACCTCGCCCAGCTCCAGGTCTGGCGGGAGCGTGCGTATCACGTCACCGCTCCAGAGGACTTGTTCGCCGCCGAGTAGTCGGTGGCTGACGGGGCTGGACCCGCCCATGGCTCCAGCCCCGGCCCGCTGCTCGAACTACTCCGAAGCCTTCTCCTCCGGCACAGGCAACGGCGGCGCCGCCGTTGCCGCAGGCCTCAGCCACAGCCACACCAGGAAGAAGATCCCCAGCGCCAGCATCCCCACCCCCGTCCAGAGGTTGATGTTGATCCCCTGGGCCTTGTCGATGTCGGCGTCGCTGTCGGTGAGGCCAGTGATGACCAGGATGACGCCGTACAGGACGAACAGGCCGCCGATGATGCGGCGCAGGTCGAAGATGCGGGCCGCGGTCGCGGACTTCTCCTCCAGTGCGGTGACCTCCCGCTGGACGTCGGCGTCGGAGTACCCCGCCCGCCGCAGTCGCTCGGCCGCCTCGGCGCGCTCGTCGGGTTCGAATTGCTCAGCCATGGTTCTTCCATCCTCCCGCGATACTCAGCGGCGGGCTCAGAACGAGAACGGGATGTAGCAGGCCGCCGCCAGGATCACCGCGCCCCACCCCAGCAGCGCCGGCTTCCGGTACCAGGCGTCGTCCCCCGCGGCCGGCGGCTCGGCCATGCCGGGGGAGCGGGTGCCGTAGACCAGGCCCTGGAGGTCCTTCTCCGGCTTCGGTGCCGTGAACAGCGACACCGCCACCATCACCACCGCGCCCGCGACGAAGCCCGCGATCGCGGAGACGAAGTTCGCGCCCTGGTCGGAGGGGATGGAGATGATGTCCCGCTTGTAGAGGACGAAGTAGTTGATCATCGCGGCCGTGGTGCCCGCGAGCAGGCCCCAGAATCCCGACTTCATCGACGCCCGCTTCCAGAACATGCCGACGATGAAGACGACGAACATCGGCACGTTGAAGAAGCTGAACAGCGTCTGGAGGTAGCTCATGATGTTCGAGAACGAGGACGCCAGGAACGCCGTACCCACCGATGCCGCGACGCCGATCGCCGTGATCAGGCGGCCGAAGCGGACGTAGTACCCGTCCTCCCGGCCCCGCACCACGTACTTCGCCCAGATGTCCGTCGTGAACACCGTGTTGAAGGACGAGACGTTGGCCGCCATACCGGCCATGAACGCCGCCAGCAGACCCGTCACCGCGATGCCCAGCACCCCGTTCGGCAACAGTTGCGACATCAGATAGGGAATCGCGTCGTTGTACTGCAGATCCGAGCCCGACGTCCCGATCTTCGGCACCAGCACCGCCGCCACCAGCCCCGGGATCATCACCAGGAAGACGATGAAGATCTTCGGGTACGCCGCGATCAGCGGCGTCCGCTGCGCCGCCGACAGGTTCTTCGCCGACAGCGCCCGCTGCACCTCCGCGAAGTTCGTCGTCCAGTAGCCGAACGAGAGAACGAACCCGAGGCCCAGCACGATCGTCAGCCAGTTCGCGCCCAGCGGGTTGTCGCTGCCGATGCCGGTGCCGCCCCACGCGGTGACGAAGTCGTCCCCGTGGGTCTTCGTCAACGAGTCCGACAGGCCGTCCCAGCCGTTCACCCTCTTCAGACCGAGCACGGACAGCGGGATCAGTGCCGCCAGGATCACGAAGAACTGGAGCACCTCGTTGTAGATCGCCGAGGACAGGCCGCCCAGCGTGATGTACGCGAGGACGAAGAAGCCGGCGACGACGATCGCGACCCACTGGGGCCAGCCCAGCAGGGCTTCCACCACGATCGCCAGCGCGTACAGGTTCACCCCCGCGATCAGGATCGCCGCGAACGCGAAGAGCAGTGAGCTCAGCAGGTGGGCCGCCTTGTCGAAGCGCAGCAGCAGGAACTCGGGGACCGAGCGGACCTTGCTGCCGTAGTAGAACGGCATCATCACCAGGCCGAGGAAGACCATCGCCGGGATGGCGCCGATCCAGTACCAGTGGACCGTGTAGGCGCCGTACTGCGCGCTGTTGGCGGCCATGCCGAGGATCTCGGTGGCGGCGAGGTTGGCCGAGATGAAGGCCAGGCCGGTGATCCAGGCGGGCAGCGAGCGGCCGGAGAGGAAGAAGTCGAGGCTGGTCTTCACCGAGCGGCGGGCGGCGAAGCCGATGCCCAGGACCACGACGAAGTAGATCCCGAGGATCGTGTAGTCGAGCCAGTTCGTAGGGAGTCGCAGCTCTGCCGCGAGAAGGGGCGCGCGCTCTGTCGCAAGATCGCTTGCGAGGTATGTGGGGGGTCGCATGCACTGCTCGCTTCTTTTGGTGTTCTTTGTTTGATTGTGATGGTGACGAGCGTGGGTCTTTGTGGTTTGATGTGTTCGGTTCTGTTGAGTGAGTTGAGTGCCTTGAACGGTGCAGGGATGGGGAGTCCGGCGTGAAGAAGACTTCGACCCGGCTGGCCGACGGTCGTGAGCTGATCTACTTCGACCTGAAGGACGACTCGCTGCGCGACGCGGTGGACCGGCGTCCCCTGGAGCGGACCGTCACCACGTCTGAGGTACGCCGCGACCCGCTGCTCGGCGATTCCGTCGCCATCGCCTCGCACCGGCAGGGGCGCACCTACCACCCGCCGGCCGACGAATGCCCGCTGTGCCCCTCCCAGGGCGACCGGCTCAGCGAGATCCCGGACTCGTCGTACGACGCCGTCGTCTTCGAGAACCGTTTCCCCTCCCTCGCGGGTGACTCCGGCCGCTGCGAGGTCGTCTGCTTCACCTCCGACCACAACGCGGCCTTCGCCGACCTCACCGAGGAGCAGGCGCGACTGGTGCTCGACGCCTGGACGGACCGTACGTCCGAGCTGTCGCATCTGCCCTCCGTGGAACAGGTGTTCTGCTTCGAGAACCGCGGCGCCGAGATCGGCGTGACCCTGGGCCACCCGCACGGGCAGATCTACGCCTACCCCTTCACCACCCCCCGCACCGCCCTGATGCTGCGCCAGCTGGCCGCCCACAAGGACGCCACCGGAGGGGAGAACCTCTTCGACGCCGTCCTGGAGCGTGAACTCGCCGACGAGCGGGTCGTCCTGGAGGGTGAACACTGGGTGGCATTCGTGCCATACGCGGCGCACTGGCCGTACGAGGTGCACCTGTACCCGAAGCGCCGTGTGCCCGACCTGCTCGGCCTCGACGAGGAGGCGCGCACCGAGTTCCCCAAGGTCTACCTGGAGCTCTTGAGGCGCTTCGACCGTATTTTCGGCGAGGGTGAGCCTCCGACGCCGTACATCGCCGCCTGGCACCAGGCGCCGTTCGGCCAGTTGGAGGAGTTCGACGGCGTCAACCGCGACGACTTCGCGCTCCACCTCGAGCTTTTCACCATCCGCCGCACTTCCGGCAAGCTGAAGTTCCTCGCGGGTTCCGAATCCGGCATGAACGTGTTCATCAACGACGTGCCGCCGGAGCGCGCGGCCGAGCGACTGCGAGAGGTAGCGAGTTCATGAGCGGGAAGTATCTGGTCACGGGCGGTGCGGGGTACGTCGGCAGTGTGGTCGCCCAGCACCTGCTGGAGGCGGGAGACGAGGTCGTCGTCCTCGACAACCTCTCCACCGGCTTCCGCGAGGGCGTCCCGGCAGGTGCCTCCTTCATCGAGGGCGACATCCGCGACGCCGCGAAGTGGCTCGACTCCTCCTTCGACGCGGTTCTGCACTTCGCCGCGTTCTCGCAGGTCGGCGAGTCGGTCGTGAAGCCCGAGAAGTACTGGGACAACAACGTCGCCGGCACGATGGCCCTCCTCGGCGCCATGCGCGAGGCCGGCGTGCGCAAGCTCGTCTTCTCCTCCACGGCCGCCACCTACGGCGAACCGGAGCAGGTCCCCATCGTGGAGACCGCCCCGACCAAGCCGACCAACCCCTACGGCGCCTCCAAGCTCGCCGTCGACCACATGATCACCGGCGAGGCCGCGGCCCACGGCCTGGGCGCGGTCTCCCTGCGCTACTTCAACGTGGCCGGCGCCTACGGCACGCAGGGCGAGCGCCACGACCCCGAGTCCCACCTCATCCCCCTCGTCCTCCAGGTCGCCCAGGGCCGCCGCGACGCCATCTCCGTCTACGGCGACGACTACCCGACCCCCGACGGCACCTGCGTACGCGACTACATCCACGTCGCAGACCTGGCCGAGGCCCACCTGCTCGCGCTCAAGGCCGCGCAGCCCGGCGAGCACCTCATCTGCAACCTCGGCAACGGCAACGGCTTCTCCGTCCGCGAGGTCATCGAGACCGTCCGCCAGGTCACCGGCCACCCGATCCCCGAGGTCGCGGCCCCACGCCGGGGCGGCGACCCGGCGGTCCTGGTCGCCTCGGCCGCCACCGCCCGCGAGAAGCTGGGCTGGAACCCGTCCCGCGCGGACCTCGCGGGTATCGTCGCGGACGCGTGGGAGTTCGCGCAGCACATCGCAAGGGAGCAGTAGTGGCGGCACAGCAGCAGGTCCGGGCCGGCTTCGTGGAGCTGTACGGAGCCGAGCCCGAGGGCGTCTGGTCGGCGCCGGGCCGGGTCAACCTGATCGGCGAGCACACCGACTACAACGACGGCTTCGTGATGCCGTTCGCGCTGCCGCACACCGCGGTCGCGGCCGTCTCCCGCCGCGGCGACGGCGTCCTGCGGCTGCACTCCTCCGACGTCGACGGTGGCGTGGTCGAGCTGCGGCTGGACGAGCTGGCGCCGGAGTCCGACCGGAACTGGACCGCCTACCCGGCGGGTGTCGTGTGGGCCCTGCGCGAGGCGGGCCACCCGGTCACCGGCGCGGACGTCCACCTGACCTCGACGGTCCCGGCCGGGGCGGGCCTGTCCTCGTCCGCGGCGCTCGAGGTCGTGATCGCGCTCGCCCTGAACGACCTCTACGACCTCGGCCTGCAGCGCTGGCAGCTGGCCCGCCTGTGTCAGCGCGCCGAGAACGTCTACGTAGGCGCCCCCACCGGGATCATGGACCAGACCGCGTCCGCCTGCTGCGAGGCCGGGCACGCCCTGTTCCTCGACACCCGTGACCTGTCCCAGAAGCAGATCCCCTTCGACCTGGCCGCCGAGGGCATGCGCCTGCTGGTCGTCGACACCCAGGTCAAGCACGCCCACAGCGACGGCGAGTACGGCAAGCGCCGCGCCGGCTGCGAGAAGGGCGCCGCCCTCCTCGGTGTCGACGCCCTCCGCGACATCCCCTACGCCGACCTGGACGCGGCCCTGGCCCGCCTGGGCGACGAGGAGGAGGTCCGCCGTCTGGTCCGCCACGTGGTGACGGAGGACGAGCGGGTGGAACGGGTCGTGACGCTCCTTGAGGCGGGCGACAGCAGGGCGATCGGCCAGGTCCTCACCGAGGGCCACGCCTCCCTCCGCGACGACTTCCGCATCTCCTGCCCCGAGCTCGACCTCGTCGTCGACACCGCCCTCGCCTCCGGCGCCCTCGGCGCCCGCATGACCGGCGGCGGCTTCGGCGGCTCCGCGATCGTCCTCGCCGAGGCGGCCGACGTCGACACCATCACCAAGGCCGTCGAGGAGGCCTTCGCCACGGCCGGCTTCACGGCCCCGCGCGTGTTCGAGGCGGTGCCTTCCGCGGGGGCGCGGCGGGTGAGCTGAGCGGTTCCGACACGTTCGTCAGCCCCGCACGGACGTGCGGGGCTGACGGTCTTTCGGGGGAGCGGGGCCGCTGAAGGACGAGGAGGTCGTCGCGCCCCGGGCGACATCCCCCGGTTCAACGAACGTGACGCCGCTCCGCACGCCCGCCGCCGCGCCGGGCAGACCATCGAACGGCTGTGTGCGGGCCGGTGCTGCCCGCGGTGGCGCCGCCCACCACGTCTCCGGCCCCGTCCGTCACACCTGGGCAGCGACCCCTCGCCCACGGCTCTCGCCGGAGCCCCAGCCGCCGCCACCCGCCGCCCCGCTCAGCCCAGCCGCTTCGTCAGCGTGTACTCCGTGTGCCCCGGTGGATAGTCCTCGATGACGCACACCACCTCGTACCCCTGCCGCTTGTAGAAGTCGGGGGCCTGGAAGTCCCAGGTCTCCAGGCGGCAGTGGGTGCACCCCCGCTCCTCGGACGCGAGGTGTTCCGCCTCGGCGAGGAGGCGGGTGCCCAGGCCGGTGCCACGGTGGGGGGTGTCGACCCAGAGGTAGGTGACGTGGAGCCAGGTGGTCCAGGTGTGGCCGACCAGGCCTCCGGCGAGATCGCCGCTGTCGGTCAAGGCCCAGATGTGGAGGGGAAGTTCGCGCTCGGCCGGGGTGCCGCGCAGGGCGCGCAGGACGGGGGAGGCGGCCGTGTTCGTGGCCAGGAGCCGCGAGCGGAGAAGATCGCGCCGGGTCTTGTCGACTTCTGTCTCAATACGAAACATGCGGCACACCATAAACGCGCTGGACGGCCAGTTCTGCAAATCGACTTCCGCTCCTGCCGCCCAGCCGTACTCTGATGAACAGCACCGGTGGGGGCCGGTGCTGATCAGGGGGCGAGACAAGTCGGGTACGGCGCCCGCAGTGGGGGTAGCAGTGTCCGCATGGCGGCGGCCGTGCGGTGGCGACCCCACGGGGCGTCGTATCCGCGCCGGTCGTCGTTCTCCGGACCTGGGTATCCCCTGCTCTGTCAGGAGCTTGGGGAAGGGGGTTTCATGGTTCGCATCCGAGTCCTGGTCGTCGACGACCACCGCATCTTCGCCGAGTCGCTCGCCGCGGCCCTGGCCGCCGAGCCGGACGTCGACGTGTCCGCCGCCGGCAGTGGCCCGGCCGCGCTGCGCAGCCTGGAGCGCGCTGCGGCCGAGGGGCGCCGGTTCGACGTCCTGCTCGTCGACGCCGATCTGGGCGGCCGGCTGCCCGGGAACCGGCCTGCGGTGCCGGTGCCGGACGTGGGGGAGGACGGGGTGGTCGACGGGATCTCCCTCGTCGCCGGAGTCCGCTCCGCACAACCCGCCGTACGGATCGTCGTCCTCGCCGAGAAGGACGATCCCCGGCGGGCGGCCCTCGCCCTGCAGGCCGGGGCGTCCGGGTGGGTGGCGAAGGACTGCTCCCTGTCGCGGCTGCTCAACGTCATCCGGGGTGTGCTGCGGGACGAGACGCATCTGCCGCCCGCACTGCTCACCGGCGTCCTGCGCGAGCTGACCGCCGCCCGCAAGCACCGCACGGAGAGCGAGCGGCTCGTGGAGTCGCTGACACCCCGCGAGCGTGAGGTGCTGCGGTGCATGGTCGCCGGGCTCGGCCGCAAGGCGGTCGCCGAGCGCCTGTTCCTCTCCCCGCACACCGTCCGCACCCATATGCAGAACGTGCTGGGCAAACTCGGCGTGCACTCCACCCTCGCCGCCGTCGCGCTGGCCCGCCGCGCCGGGGTGGGTCCGGTCGACCTAGCCGGGGATGTTGTCGAACGGGGCGGTCAGCTGGCGTAGCAGGCCGGCCAGCTCGCCGCGCTGGGCCCGGGAGAGCTCGGCGAGGATCGCGCGCTCCTGGTCCAGAAGGCCGGCGAGGGCCTGGTCGGCGCGGTCGCGGCCCTCCTCCGTCAGGCGGACCAGCACACCGCGCCGGTCGCTCGGATCGGGCAGGCGCTCCACCAGCCCCTTCTTCGCCAGGCGGTCGATGCGGTTCGTCATCGTGCCCGAAGTGACGAGCGTCTGCGTGAGAAGTTGACCGGGTGAGAGCTGGTACGGCGATCCCGCGCGCCTGAGCGCGGTCAGGACGTCGAACTCCCAGGGCTCCAGCTGATGCTCGGAGAACGCCAGACGACGTGCGCGGTCCAGATGCCGGGCCAGTCTGCTGACCCGGCTGAGCACCTCGAGCGGTTCCACGTCGAGGTCCGGGCGCTCCCGGCGCCACGCAGCGACCAGCCGATCGACCTCGTCCTCCATGACGATCAGTGTAGTGGTTGTGTCGACATGAAGTCTCTTGACGTCAAGAGACTTTGGAAGGAGGCTGGACGGGACCCGACCTCGCCCCCGGCGACTTCCGAGGGAGGCACCACCATGCCCGCTCCCGTCTGGGATCCCGCCCAGTACCTGCGACACGCCGACCATCGCGCCCGCCCCTTCGCCGACCTCCTGGCCCGTGTCCCGGACCTCCCCGGTGACCCGCCCCGCATCGCCGACCTCGGCTGCGGCCCCGGCAACGTCACCGCCCACCTCGCCGACCGCTGGCCCACCGCCCGCATCACCGGCTACGACAACTCCCCGCAGATGCTCCAGCGGGCACAGGCCTACGCCGGCCCCACCCCGGGCGGCGGACACCTCGACTTCGCCCACGCCGACGCCGCCACCTGGGCGCCCCCACAGACGTACGACCTGATCGTGTCGAACGCCGTGCTCCAGTGGGTCGACGGGCACCTCGACGCCTTCCCCGCCTGGCTCGACGCCCTCGCCCCCGGCGGGGTCCTCGCCTTCCAGGTCCCCCACAACATCGACGCGCCCCTGCACGCCCTCATGCGCGAGCTCGCCGGCACCGCCCGCTGGAAGGACCGGCTCGCCACTGTCCTGCGCCGGGGGGACTCCGTGCACGCGCCCGGCGTCTACCTCGACCGGCTCGCCCGCCTCGGCTGCGGGACGGACGTGTGGGAGACCACGTACCACCACGTCCTGCCGGGCGACGACCCCGTCCTCGACTGGGTCAAGGGCACCGGCCTGCGCCCCGTCCTCACCGCACTCGCCGACGACCCCGAGGCCCGCGACGCCTTCGTCACCGAATACCGCGACCTGCTCCGCGAGGCCTACCCGGTAACCGACCACGGCACGGTCCTGCCGTTCCGCCGTCTTTTCGCCGTGGCCCGGAAGGAAACCTGATGCTCACCGCCGTCGACCACGTCCAGCTCGCCGTCCCATCCGGCACCGAGGACCTCATGCGCCGCTTCTACGTCGACGCCCTCGGCATGACGGAGATCCCGAAGCCACCCGCGCTCGCCGCCCGGGGAGGCTGCTGGTTCCAGGCGGACGGCGTGCACCTGCATCTGGGCGTCGAGACCGACTTCCGCCCGGCGAAGAAGGCGCACCCGGGGCTCAGGGTCACCGGCATCGAGACCTACGCCGCCCGCCTGCGCGGACACGGCGTGACGGTCGTCTGGGACGGCGACCTCCCCGGCCACCGGCGTTTCTACGCCGAGGACCCGGTGGGCAACCGGCTGGAGTTCCTGGAGCCCGCCCACGAGGTTTGAGTGGCACCGGTCGGGTCACTCGCTGTGACGACACCGAAAGTCAACGAGTGGGAGTGATCGACGGTGGCACACGAGCAGAAGTCCCAGGCGAAGACCGAGCAGGCCAAGGGCAAGGTCAAGGAGGCCGCGGGCCGGGCCGTGGGCAACGAGAGGCTGGAAGCCGAGGGCCGCGCCGACCAGGCCAAGGGCGACGCGCGCCAGTCCAAGGAGAAGGCGAAGGACGTCTTCCGGCACTGACGCCCGAAAGCCCGAGTGGGCCCCCGTCCGACGGACGGGGGCCCACTCGCGTGCTCAGCTCTTCCGGCGCCCGATCAGGTGCGGCTTCGCCTCCAGCCCGTCCAGACCGTTCCACGCCAGGTTCACCAGATGCGCCGCGACCTCCGCCTTCTTCGGGCGGCGCACGTCCAGCCACCACTGGCCGGTCAGGGCGACCATGCCCACCAGGGCCTGGGCGTAGAGCGGCGCGAGCTTCGGATCGAAGCCGCGGCTCTTGAACTCGCGGCCCAGGATGTCCTCCACCTGGGTGGCGATGTCGGAGATCAAGGACGCGAAGGAACCCGTCGACTGGGGGATGGGGGAGTCACGGACCAGGATGCGGAATCCGTCCGTGTACTCCTCGATGTAGTCCAGGAGCGCGAAGGCGGCCTGCTCGCACAGCTCCCGGGGGTGGCCGGCCGTGAGGGAGCTGGTGACCATCTCCAGCAGGCGTCGCATCTCACGGTCGACGACGACCGCGTAGAGGCCCTCCTTGCCGCCGAAGTGCTCGTACACCACCGGCTTGGACACCCCGGCCTTCGCCGCGATCTCCTCCACCGACGTGCCCTCGAAGCCTTTCGCCGCGAACAGCGTGCGGCCGATCTCCAGCAGCTGCTGGCGACGCTCCGCCCCGGTCATCCGGGTGCGACGCGCACGCCGCGGCTTCTCATTGCTCGGGGTGCTGCTGGAGTCGGTCGCCACGGCGTCAATCATGCCGCCTCGGCCGTCTCCTTCCGGCGCGGGGAGCCGCCTTCCGCGGTGTTCCGGCGCGAATCGATACGCGAGCGTGACGGCCAGCGCACGTCGTACGCCCAGCCGAACATCTCGAAGACGCGGATGAAGCGCGCCGAGGAGTCCACCTGGCCGCGCTCCACCCCGTGCCGTGCCGCCGTCGGGTCCGCGTGGTGCAGGTTGTGCCAGGACTCGCCGCACGACAGGACCGCCAGCCACCACACGTTGCCCGAGCGGTCCCGCGACTTGAACGGCCGCTTGCCGACCGCGTGACAGATCGAGTTGATCGACCACGTGACGTGGTGCAGCAGGGCCACCCGCACCAGGGAGCCCCAGAAGAACCCGGTGAACGCGCCCCACCAGGACATCGTCACCAGGCCGCCGATCAGCGCGGGCAGGGCGAGGGACAGGGCCGCCCACAGGATGAACTGGCGGGAGATCATCCGGATCGCCTTGTCCTTGATCAGGTCCGGCGCGTACTTCTCCTGCGGGGTCTGCTCCTCATCGAACATCCAGGCGATGTGCGCCCACCACAGGCCCTTCATCAGGGCCGGAACCGTCTCACCGAACCGCCACGGAGAGTGCGGGTCACCCTCCGCGTCCGAGAACTTGTGATGCTTGCGGTGGTCCGCCACCCAGCGCACCAGCGGCCCCTCGACCGCCATCGACCCCATGATCGCCAGCGCGATCCGCAGGGGCCGCTTGGCCTTGAAGGAACCGTGCGTGAAGTACCGGTGGAAACCGATCGTGATGCCGTGGCAGCCCAGGAAGTAGAAGAAGACCAGCAGACCGAGGTCCAGCCAGCTGACCCCCCACCCCCACGCCAGCGGCACCGCCGCCAGCAGCGCGAGGAACGGGACGGTGATGAAGAGCAGAAGGGTGATCTGCTCGATCGAGCGTTTCTGCTCCCCACCCAGCGTGGCGGAGGGCATGGCCGCGTCGCCGCTCGCCTTCTGGGCGTCTTGGATCACGTCGGAACTTGTGGTCATGGGCGTCCCCTGTGGGGTCGAGGGTTGTGAGAGATACCGGGTACACGGGCCGGGTGGGAGTCGAGCGGGACTCACCTACGGTTCCGTAACCTACGGCGTCGTAAGTATGGCAGCGTGACGCCCCGCGGCAAGAGCCCGAAGGACTGCGCGTCCGGACCGACCCATATCCTGGGAGTCGGTCGGACAGCGCGGTCCGCTCTGAATCCTTTCCCGGATGTTTCCGCCCGTATGCGGCGCCAGCCGCGCCGGGCCGCCCTCCGGGTTCCCCTCCCGGACGAGCTTCAACACTGCAAGGAGCCGCACCTGTGAGCAGTGCCGACGACCAGACGACAACCAGCAGCGAGCTGCGCGCCGACATCCGCCGACTCGGTGACCTCCTCGGTGAGACCCTCGTCCGGCAGGAGGGCCCCGAGCTCCTCGACCTGGTCGAGAAGGTCCGCCGCCTCACCCGCGAGGACGGCGAAGCCGCCGCCGAACTGCTGCGCGGAACCGAACTGGAGACCGCCGCCAAGCTCGTCCGCGCCTTCTCCACCTACTTCCACCTCGCCAACGTCACCGAGCAGGTCCACCGCGGCCGCGAACTGCGAGCCCGCCGCGCCGCCGAGGGCGGCCTCCTCGCCCGCACCGCCGACCGCCTCAAGGACGCCGACCCCGAGCACATCCGGCAGACCGTCCGCCACCTCAACGTCCGCCCGGTGTTCACCGCACACCCCACCGAAGCCGCGCGCCGGTCGGTACTCAACAAGCTCCGGCGCATCGCCGCGCTCCTGGAAACCCCCGTCATCGAGGCCGACCGCCGCCGCTACGACATCCGCCTCGCCGAGAACATCGACCTCGTCTGGCAGACCGACGAACTGCGCGTCGTCCGCCCCGAACCCGCCGACGAGGCCCGCAACGCCGTCTACTACCTCGACGAACTCCACGCCGGCGCCGTCGGCGACGTCCTCGAGGACCTCACCGCCGAACTCGAACGCGTCGGCGTCACCCTCCCGGACGACACCCGCCCCCTCACCTTCGGCACCTGGATCGGCGGCGACCGCGACGGCAACCCCAACGTCACCCCCCAGGTGACCTGGGACGTCCTCATCCTCCAGCACGAACACGGCATCAACGACGCCCTGGAGATGATCGACGAGCTGCGCGGCTTCCTGTCGAACAGCATCCGCTACACCGGCGCCACCGAGGAACTCCTGCAGTCCCTCCAGTCCGACCTCGAACGCCTGCCCGAGATCAGCCCCCGCTACAAGCGCCTCAACGCCGAGGAGCCCTACCGGCTCAAGGCCACCTGCATCCGCCAGAAGCTCGAGAACACCAAGCAGCGCCTCGCCAAGGGCACCCCACACGAGGACGGCCGCGACTACCTCGGCACCAGCGAACTCCTGGCCGACCTCACCCTCATCCAGACCTCCCTGCGCGAACACCGCGGCGCCCTCTTCGCCGACGGCCGCATGAACCGCACCATCAGAACGCTCGCCGCGTTCGGGCTCCAGCTCGCCACCATGGACGTACGCGAACACGCCGACGCCCACCACCACGCCCTCGGCCAGCTCTTCGACCGCCTCGGCGAGGAATCCTGGCGCTACACCGACATGCCGCGCGACTACCGCGCCAAGCTCCTCGCCAAGGAACTCCGCTCCCGACGGCCCCTCGCCCCCACCCCGGCCCCCGTCGACGCCGCCGGCGCCAAGACCCTCGGCGTCTTCCAGACCGTCAAGCGCGCCCTCGAGGTCTTCGGCCCCGAGGTCGTCGAGTCCTACATCATCTCCATGTGCCAGGGCGCCGACGACGTCTTCGCCGCCGCCGTCCTCGCCCGCGAGGCCGGCCTCCTCGACCTGCACGCCGGCTGGGCCAAGATCGGCATCGTGCCGCTCCTTGAGACCACCGACGAGCTCAAGGCCGCCGACACCATCCTCGAGGACATGCTCTCCGACCCCTCCTACCGGCGCCTCGTCGCACTCAGGGGCGACGTCCAGGAGGTCATGCTCGGCTACAGCGACTCCTCCAAGTTCGGCGGCATCACCACCAGTCAGTGGGAGATCCACCGCGCTCAGCGCCGCCTGCGCGACGTCGCCCACCGCTACGGCGTCCGCCTGCGCCTCTTCCACGGCCGCGGCGGCACCGTCGGCCGCGGCGGCGGCCCCTCCCACGACGCCATCCTCGCCCAGCCCTGGGGCACCCTCGAAGGCGAGATCAAGGTCACCGAGCAGGGCGAGGTCATCTCCGACAAGTACCTCATCCCGTCCCTGGCCAGGGAGAACCTCGAACTCACCGTCGCCGCCACCCTCCAGGCGTCCGCCCTGCACACCGCACCCCGCCAGTCCGTCGAGGCCCTCGCCCGCTGGGACGCCGCCATGGACGTCGTCAGCGACGCCGCCCACAACGCCTACCGCAGGCTCGTCGAGGACCCCGACCTGCCGACGTACTTCCTCGCCTCGACGCCGGTGGACCAGCTCGCCGACCTGCACCTGGGCTCCCGGCCCTCCCGCCGCCCCGGCTCCGGCGTCTCGCTCGACGGACTGCGCGCCATCCCCTGGGTCTTCGGCTGGACCCAGTCACGGCAGATCGTCCCCGGCTGGTTCGGCGTCGGCTCCGGCCTCAAGGCCCTGCGCGAGGCCGGCCTCGACACCGTGCTCGACGAGATGCACGAACAGTGGCACTTCTTCCGCAACTTCATCTCCAACGTCGAGATGACCCTCGCCAAGACCGACCTGCGCATCGCCCAGCACTACGTCGACACCCTCGTCCCCGACGAGCTCCGCCACGTCTTCGACACCATCAAGGCCGAACACGAGCTCACCGTCCGCGAGGTGCTCAAGGTGACCGGCGAGAAGGAACTCCTCGACGCCACCCCCGTCCTCAAGCAGACCTTCGCCATCCGCGACGCCTACCTGGACCCCATCTCCTACCTCCAGGTCACCCTCCTCAAGCGCCAGCGCGAAGCGGCGGCCGCCGGCGAAGAGCCCGACCCGCTGCTCTCCCGCGCCCTGCTCCTCACCGTCAACGGTGTGGCGGCGGGCCTGCGCAACACCGGCTGACCCCGGACACACGAGTGCCCCCGAGGACCACGGCGGATTCTCGGGGTCCTCGGGGGCACTTCCGTTCAACCGCCCGTCAGCCCCGCTGAGCCCGCCGGCGCCGCAGCACCAGGAAACCGCCGGCTCCGACCAGCGCGGCCGCCACACCCGACAGCAGCCCGACCGGGGCGCTGCTGCCCGTCTCGGCCAGATCGCCGCCGTCACCGCCACCCTGCGGCGACGGATCGGCAGCAGAGGAGGAAGACGCGGACGCCGACACCGACGAGCCCGGGCCCGGCGACGCCGACGAGGACGCGGAGGAAGACGCGGACGCCGACGGAGACGCCCCCTCACTCGCGGAGGAACTCGGCGACACCGACGCGGACGGCGTCGAACCACCGCCGCCCCCGGAGTCCTCGCAGTCCGACCAGAACACCTTGTGCTTCGCGGCACCCTTCTCGCCGTCGAAGTTCCAGAACAGCTTGTAGTGCCCGTCCGGCAAGGACAGGTCCGCCGTACGGCCGTGACCCTCGCCGTCCAGCGCGATCTCACCGGACTTCACCGTCTCGCCCTTCGGGGCGGCGGTCGGCGCCCAGGCCTCGATGTGCCAGTCGACCTCCTGGACGCCGTCAAAACCGAAGGCGTCCAGGTAGAACGCGCAGACGTGCGGCTCGTTGCGCTTCAGCTCCTCGCCGGTCGAGGCGTCATGGATCTTCACGGTGCCGTTGTCCCCAGCAGGGGCGGCAAAAGCGGAAGGGGCCGCGATCAAGGCGGCCACGGCGACTGTCGACACAGCGCCGGCGCGGATGAGGGTACGCATGGGCAGTCCATCTTCGAGTGAACCAACAGAAGATGTGGAGGGGGCGGCTCAGCTTCCAGCCTCGACCGGGACCAGGTCAATCACGAACGCACAACGCTCACTCAGACCGTCACGAACGCCAAGGTCAGCAACGCCACCCCAGCACCCGCCAGCGCCCACCCGACCCGCACCCGTCCCACCCCGCCCGCCACCACCACCGACGCCAGCAGCAGCGCACCACCCAGCGGAATCCACGCGAACAACACCCCCGCCGGCCCCGAACGCACCACCTCGTCCGACTCCGGCTTCACCACCACCGTGTACGTCCGCCCCTTGCGCACCGCCACCGACTTCGCGATGACCACCTGCCTGCGCGCCGAAGCCCCCTGCGACACCGGCGTGAACGGACCCGAACACGTCTCCTCACCGCACCGCGTCACCTCGATCGTGCCCCGCTCACGCCCCTTCGTCAGCATCACGTGCTGAGCGGAACCCCACGACGCCCACACCCCCGCGATCAGAATCAGCAAGGCGACCGCCCCCATCGCCGCCAGCCGCCCGAACCGCAACGCGACGACCGAGGCCCGGCGGGGGGAGGTGGGGGTGGCAGGCATGGCCGGGATCATTGGCCATACCCGCACGGCCAGTCAACTCCGCCCAGCACCCGACAAGTCAGGAGTTGTACGTACCCTGCGCCCGCTCCAACCCCTCGATCACCAGGCACTCCACCGCATCCGCCGCCCGGTCCACGAAGTAGCCCAACTCCTTGCGCTCCGCCGACGCGAAGTCCTTCAACACGAAGTCCGCCACCTGCATACGACCCGGCGGCCGCCCGATCCCGAACCGCACCCGGTGATACTCCGCACCCATCGCCTTCGTCATCGACTTCAGACCGTTGTGCCCGTTGTCACCCCCACCCAGCTTCAGCCGCAACACCCCGTAGTCGATGTCCAGCTCGTCATGCACCGCCACGACGTTCGCGAGCGGCACCTTGTAGAACTCCCGCAACGCGTTCACCGGACCCCCCGACAGGTTCATGAACGACATCGGCTTCGCCAGCACCACCCGACGGTTCGCCGGCCCCGGCGGACCGATACGCCCCTCCACGACCTGCGCCTGCGCCTTCCCCGCCCGCTTGAACCGGGCCCCCACCCGCTCCGCCAGCAGATCGGCCACCATGAAGCCCACGTTGTGCCGGTTGCCCGCGTACTCGGACCCCGGATTGCCCAGCCCCACGACCAGCCAGGGGGCGTTCGCATCGGTCGTCACCTGCATGTCTCCTTGATACGCGCCGACCGCCGCCCCCGGGAGGGAGCGGCGGCCGGCAAACGAACAAAAGGGCGAGGATCAGGCCTCGGCGGGCTCTTCGCCCTCGGCGCCCTCTCCAGCCTCGACGGACTCCTCGGCCTGCGCGGCCAGCACCTGCAGGACGACAGCGTCCTCCTCGACGGCCAGCTTCACACCGGACGGCAGGGTGATGTCCTTCGCGTGGATCGCGTCACCGGCCGTGAGACCCTCGATGGAGACGGTCACGGACTCGGGGATGTGCGTCGCCTCGGCCTCGACCGGCAGCGCGTTCAGCACGTGCTCCAGCAGGTTGCCACCCGGGGCCAGCTCGCCCTCGGTGTGAACGTAGATCTCGACGTTGACCTTCTCGCCACGCTTGACCAGAAGCAGGTCCACGTGCTCCAGGAAGCCCTTGATCGGGTCACGCTGCACGGACTTCGGGATCGCCAGGTGGTTCTTGCCGTCGATGTCCAGCGCGATCAGGACGTTCGGCGTACGCAGCGCCATCAGCAGGTCGTGACCCGGCAGGGTCAGGTGCAGCGGGGCCTCGCCGTGGCCGTACAGAACACCGGGAACCTTGTCGTCACGGCGGATACGACGCGCGGCACCCTTGCCGAACTCGGTACGCGTCTCGGCGGCGAGCTTCACCTCGGACATGTGGATCACTCCTCGTAGAACATAGGAACGGACGTGGTCACCCGGCCACGAACGGCCTGCTACGAAGAGCGCGTCGATAACGGACGTCCGCACCCCGTCAGAAACGGGTACGGCCTCCCTCGCCGAGCAACTGGGGCAGTCTACTCGGCAGGGGAGGCCGCAGAAAAATCGATCAAGCGGGAGGTCCTGGGGCCAACCGCTCGCGGAACCTACTGCTCGTCGAACAGGCTCGTCACCGAACCGTCCTCGAACACCTCACGCACCGCACTCGCGATCGTCGGCGCGATCGACAGCACCTTGATCTTGTCCAGCTCCAGCTCACCCGGCGTCGGCAGCGTGTTCGTGAAGACGAACTCACTCACCTTCGAGTTCTTCAGACGATCCGCCGCAGGCCCCGACAGCACACCGTGCGTAGCCGTCACGATGACGTCCTCCGCACCGTGCGCGAACAACGCGTCGGCCGCCGCGCAGATCGTGCCACCGGTGTCGATCATGTCGTCCACCAGAACACAGACCCGGCCCTCGACCTCACCCACGACCTCATGGACGGTCACCTGGTTCGCCACGTCCTTGTCACGACGCTTGTGCACGATCGCCAGCGGCGCACCCAGACGGTCACACCACCGGTCCGCGACCCGCACCCGACCCGCGTCCGGGGAAACCACCGTCAGCTTGTTCCGGTCGACCTTCCCACCCACGTAGTCCGCCAGCAACGGCAGCGCGAACAGGTGGTCCACCGGACCGTCGAAGAAGCCCTGGATCTGGTCCGTGTGCAGATCCACGGTCAGGAGGCGGTCCGCACCCGCCGTCTTCATCATGTCCGCGATCAGACGCGCCGAGATCGGTTCACGTCCACGGTGCTTCTTGTCCTGCCGCGCGTAACCGTAGAACGGCACGATGACCGTGATGGAACGGGCCGACGCGCGCTTCAGCGCGTCGATCATGATCAACTGCTCCATGATCCATTTATTGATGGGAGCCGTGTGGCTCTGGATCAGGAAACAGTCCGCCCCACGGGCCGACTCCTGATACCGCACATAGATCTCACCATTGGCGAAGTCGAAGGCCTTCGTCGGGACGACCCCGACATCCAGCTGGTGGGCGACCTCCTCGGCAAGCTCGGGGTGGGCGCGGCCGGAGAAGAACATCAACTTCTTCTCGCCGGTCGTCTTGATCCCGGTCACAGCACTGTCTCCTCAGAGGTTTCTCAGCTGGCTGTCGAGACCTCGGCTGGGCATGAGAGGTCGTCTCAGCTGGGGGGTGCGGGTGTGCACTTATCACGGTACGCCGTGTTCGAAGCACCGGAATCCGGTCAGCTTCCGCTTTCCTCCTGGCGGGAGGCCGTCTCGGCCGCCTTCGCAGCCGCGCTGCCCGGACGCTTACGAGCCACCCAACCCTCGATATTCCGCTGCTGACCACGGGCCACGGCCAGCGAACCGGGCGGCACATCCTTCGTGATCACCGAGCCGGCGGCCGTGTAGGCACCGTCCCCGACCGTGACAGGCGCCACAAACATGTTGTCCGAACCGGTACGGCAATGCGACCCGACCGTCGTGTGGTGCTTGGCCTCCCCGTCGTAGTTCACGAAGACACTCGCGGCACCGATGTTCGAGTACTCACCGATCGTCGCGTCACCGACATAGGACAGGTGCGGAATCTTGGTGCCCTCACCGATGGAAGCGTTCTTCGTCTCGACGTACGTACCGATCTTGGACTTCAGTCCCAGACGGGTACCGGGCCGGAGGTAGGCGTACGGACCCACGGACGCCTGGGGACCGACGACCGCCCCGTCCGCGACCGTGTTGATCACCCGCGCCCCGGCATCGACCTGCGTGTCCTTCAGCCGGCTGTTCGGACCGACCTCGGCACCCTCGCCCACATGAGTCGCCCCGAGCAACTGCGTGCCCGGGTGGACGACGGCGTCCTGCTCGAAGGTGACGGTGACATCGACCCAGGTGGTCGCCGGGTCCACGACGGTGACCCCCGCCAACATGGCGCCGGTGAGCAGCCGGTCGTTCAGGGTCCGACGGGCCTCCGAAAGCTGCACCCGGTTGTTGATCCCCGCGATCTCACGGTGGTCCACGGCCACGGAGGCGCCCACACGGTGACCGGCCTCACGGAGAATGCCGAGAACGTCGGTGAGGTACTCCTCACTCTGCGAGTTGTCCGTACGGACCTTCTTGAGCGCGTCGGCGAGCAACTGCCCGTCGAACGCGAAGACACCCGAGTTGATCTCCCGGATCGCGCGCTGCGCGTCGGTGGCGTCCTTGTGCTCGACGATCCCGGTGACGGCGCCGGAGGCCTCGTCGCGGACGATACGGCCGTAGCCGGTGGCGTCCGGGACCTCCGCCGTCAGCACGGTCACCGCGTTGCCGTCGGCCTCGTGCGTGCCGGCGAGCCGCTTGAGGGTGTCGCCGGTGAGGAGGGGGGTGTCGCCGCAGACGACCACGACGGTGCCGTCGACGGAGCCGCCGAGCTCTTCGAGCGCCATGCGGACGGCGTGGCCGGTGCCGTTCTGCTCCGCCTGGACGGCCGTACGGACGTCCGGGTCGATCTCGCCGAGGTGCCCGGTGACCTTCTCACGGGCGTGCCCGACCACGACGACCAGGTTCTGCGGGTCCAACTCTCGGGCTGCGGCAAGCACATGACCGACGAGACTGCGACCGCAGAGCTCGTGCAGGACCTTGGGTGTGGCCGACTTCATACGGGTGCCCTCACCCGCTGCGAGTACGACGACGGCTGCCGGGCGGATGGCGCTCACGGGGATGCCCTTCGGCTGTGGAGAGGTGGGGGTTGACATCCGCAGGATACCGGGGCGTTTCGTGGGGGACATGAGAGTGGGCCCTGACGGCGAGGTCAGGGCCCACTTCTGCTAGGGCTCCCGGGGGAGGACTCGAACCCCCATAAGCGACACCAAAAGACGCTGTCCTGCCCTTAGACGACCCGGGATCGCCCCTATGTCCGGTTCGATAGATCGCCCGGACGGACAGCTCCTACTATGCCGTACCAGGAGCCCTCCATGCGACGGTATAGGTCAGCGCTCTGTCGGACGTAGATCGTGAGGCAACCCCGGTAGGAGTCGCTCGTGTTTTTACGGACCGTGCGGGGGTTGTGCTTCTTCAGGGTGGCCTTGCTGAACGCCGAGACGTCGACGCCCACGACTTCGGCCCAGAAGCACTCGGCGGCCTCGACGTCGGCCGTTTCGTGGATGCTGACTCGTAGCGTCAAGCGGTCCGGACCCACGTCAAGCAACTTGAGCCACCGCAGGAAAAGCTTGATCACGTTCGGGTCGCTGTTGATGAACTGCAGAACCTCGGTGCGGCGGTACGGCTTGTCCTTGGAGCCCTCGGCCCAGTACAGGGCAACGCCAGCGATGAACAGTTCCCGGTCGGACAGCTTCCCGATGGCCGACGCGGCTGCCTGCTTCGTCGCCTCGCGCTCGCTGTCGCGAGAGGCGTGCAGCCGCGCAAGCCCCGCGTTCATGCGTGCTCGCTGCTCCTCCGGTGTGCACTTCGGCTCCGGGTGCGGTAGATCCCGCACCCACAGCGAGACGGAGCTCTTCGAGCAGCCCAGCTCGGCCTGGATCTGGTTGTACGACCAGCCCTGTCGCCGCAGTTCTCGCGCCCTCTCCTTGAGGTCGTCCTTCGCGCGCGGCCGCTTCGTCCATTCCGGGGGAGGCTCGCCCTCCACGAGTCGCTGAAGTGTCTCATTGTTGTGGACCTGGAGCTCGTCCCTGATCTGCCGAAGGCTGAGTCCCGCCCGCCGCAAGGCGACCGCCTGCTCCCTCAACCCCTCGAAGTCCGCGTACTTGCCATGGGAATGTGCCATACGCATACCGTCCGGCCGGAATGGCTGGTTCCGCCCTCGAACAGTCCTGGTTCAGCAGTTCGAGGGATAGGGGGCGGTTTCGGAGACATTCCGTTACGGAGTGTGGTGTAGGCCAGTCGGAGAAACTCGCCGGAAAAGAGGGGGTGGGCGATCGTAGGCTGGGGGGCATGACCACGACGGGGGAAGACCACGGGACGGCCTTGGGAGGGCCGTGGTGGTGGGACAGACGGCGTAGCGCGGTGTTCGACACGAGCCTCGCGGTGGTGTCGGCGCTGGAGTGTGCGGGGGAGGGAGTTCCGTTCGCGCGGGCCGCGGGGATGCCGTTGGCTCTGGGGGTGCTGTTCGGGCTGTTGGCCGGATCGGTTCTGCTGGTCCGGCGGCGGTGGCCGATCGCGGTGGTGCTGGTGGCGATCGCCATCACGCCCGCCCAGATGGGTTACCTGATGGGCATCGTCGGGCTGTACACGCTCGCCGCCGCCGAGATGCCGCGCCGGATCATCGCGTCGCTCGCGGGGATGTCGCTGGTGGGGACGTTGATCGTGACGTTCGTGCGGGTGCGGCAGGGGATGGATCAGGGGAGCCTGACGCTGGGGGACTGGTTCGTGCCGTTCGCGGCGATCGCGACGTCGCTGGGGCTGACCGCCCCGCCGGTGTTGCTGGGGTTGTACGTGGGGGCGCGGCGCAGGCTGATGGAGAGCTTGCGGGAGCGGGCGGACAGTCTTGAGCGGGAGTTGCAGCTGCTGGCGGAGCGTGCCGAGGAGCGGGCGGAGTGGGCGCGGGGCGAGGAGCGGACGCGGATCGCGCGGGAGATGCATGACGTGGTCGCGCATCGGGTGAGTCTGATGGTGGTGCATGCGGCGGCGTTGCAGGCGGTGGCGCGGAAGGATCCGGAGAAGGCGGTGCGCAATGCCGCGTTGGTGGGGGACATGGGGCGGCAGGCGTTGACGGAGTTGCGGGAGATGCTGGGGGTGTTGCGGAGCGGGGATGCGCCGCGGAGGCCGGCGTCGGTGGCGTCGGTGGCGTTGGTTGCGGCGGCTTCGCAGGTGGTGGGGGAGGAGGGGCCGTGTCTGTCGGAGTTGGAGGAGTTGGTGGGGCAGTCGGCGGCCGCGGGGATGGTGGTGGATCTGTCGGTGGAGGGGGATGCGCGGGCGTATGCGCGGGAGGTGGAGCAGACGGCGTATCGGGTGGTGCAGGAGGCGCTGACGAATGTGCACAAGCATGCGGCGGGGGCGAAGACGCATGTGCGGTTGGCGCATCGGGTGTCGGAGATCGCGATGCAGGTGGAGAACGAGCCGCCGCCGGAGGTGGGGTCGGCGTCGTCTGCGCGGTTGCCGTCGGGGGGCAATGGGTTGGTGGGGATGAAGGAGCGGGTGTCGGCCCTGGGTGGGGTGTTCGTGTCGGGGCCGACGGATGCGGGGGGTTTTCGGGTGTCGGCGGTGATTCCGGCGGCGTCGTAGTGCCGGGGTTTCTGGTTCAGCCCGTTGTCAGGCGGGTGGGCTCTATGCCGGTGACGAGGCCGACGAGGGCTTGGTCGATGTCGGGGCCGAGGTACCAGTCGCCGGTGTGGTCGAGGGCGTAGACGCGGCCCTCGGTGTCGATGGCGAGGAGGGCGTGGGTGTCGGTTTCGGCGCCGAGGGGGCTGACCTCGGTGTCGAGGGCGCGGCCGAGGTCGCCGAGGGTGCGGGCGAGGTGGAGGCCGTGCAGGGGGTCGAGGTGGAGGGTGGCGGGGGCGACTTGGCGTCCGGGGCCTTTGGGGGTGATGTGGAGTCCGCCGAATTCGGCCCAGGCTTCTACGGCGGCGGGGAAGACGGCGTGGCGGTGGCCTGCGGGGGAGCTGTGTTCGCGGAGGGTGTCGGCCCAGATTTCGGCTTGTTTGATGTCCCAGTGTCCGGGTTGCCAGCCGGCGCCCCGCAGGGCGGCGTCCACGGGGACGGGGAAGCGGGTGGTTGAGGTGCGGTCGGTGTGCATCTGCCCTTTGTTCGTCGAGGTGGTGTGCGTCGTGCGGTCAGTGCTGGTCGTGTCAGTCGTTCGTGGCCGTGGGGTCGACGATGCGGACGCCGAAGTGGGCGCTGAGGGCGGTGCAGGCGCGGCAGGGGGTGGCGAAGCTGCCGTGGAGGGGGTCGCCGTCCTCGCGGATGCGGCGGGCGGTGAGTTTGGCTTGTTTGAGGGCTTTTCGGGCTTCGCCGTTGGTCATGGGTCTGCGTGCGGCGCGCCTGCTGCGTGCGGCGTCGGCGGCGGTGATGTGGCGTGAGATGAGGAGTGCCTCGGCGCAGCGGCCGGTGAAGCGGTCGCGTTGGGCGCTGCTGAGGGTGTCGAGGAAGTCCTGGACGAGGGGGTGCAGTGCGGGCGGTTGGTCGCCGCGGGCGGCGGTGCCGGTGAGGGTGGCGCCGCGGACGGAGAGGGCGGCGGCGACGGTGGGGAGTATGCCGTCGCGGCGGTGGAGCAGGGTGGGGATGGTGGGGGTTTCGTTGCTGCTCCACCCGATTCGGGGGTCGCCGGAGCGGCTGGCGTGCGGTCCTGTTTGCGTCGTGTTCATGATCGTCTTCCCCTCCCGAGCATCCCCCGGACGTCACAGGGTGCCAAATCGTGGGGCTGGTGCGGTAGCTGGGGCGCTGCGACACGCCCGTGTTCGGGCGGTCCGTCACGGCGGGGTGACGGCTGGTCACGGAACTGGAGGCCCGGTGACCGGTGTCGTCGTACCGCATAGGCTGTCGGCACCGCGACAGGTGCGGTCAACGCGCGTCGGTGCCGTTGGAGACAGTCGAACACGGCCGTGGCGTGCCGGGACCGGAACGGTGCCGGCCGCCGCGGGTCGTACAGAGTGCCGCAGGGGGCTACCGCCATGACGACAGGTCGGCTCGGGCTGGGGGCACCTCCCGGCCGCCAGGCCGGGGGACAAGCCGCGCCGCCGAACGCGGCCTATGCCGGGCAGGTCGTGCATTTCCCGGATCCGGTCCGGGCCACTCGTCACCCGAGGGGGGTGCGGGTGGATGAGCACGGTTACCCCGACTTCTCGCCCTATGCGCGTGCGGCGGCGGAGATCGCCGATCCGCCGGAGGGTTTCGGGGTCGACGAGTTGCGGCTGACGGACTACGTGTCGGCGAACGCGGCGCTGGCGGCGTCGGGGCACGACCTGTGGGACACGGTGCCGGCGGTGGCGACGCCGCACGGCTGGACGTGGCATCACGTGGTGGGTTCGCGGCGGTTGGAGTTGGTTCCGGTCGAGGTGAAGGCGTTGTTGCGGCACCACGGTGGGGTGGCGACGGCGCAGGTCGACCAGGGCAAGCGGGGGACGCGGCCGTTGCAGGAGACGCGGCCGGTGCATGTCCGGTTGCCCAAGTCGGGTGTGGCGGTGACTGAGCAGCAGGTGCAGGGGGTCGAGGAGGACCTCGGGTACCGGTTGCCGGGTGCGTACCGGTCGTTTTTGAAGGCGGCGGGTGGTTGTGCTCCGGTGGGTGCGGCGCTGGACGCGGAGTTGGGGCTGCTGGTGGATCAGCCGTTCTTCACGGTGCGGGACGAGGCGGCGGTCAATGACTTGGTTTATGTGAACAAGTGCTTGCGTGACCATTTGACGAAGGACTACCTCAGTGTCGGTTTCGTCCAGGGTGGGTTGTTGGCCGTGAAGGTGAAGGGTGACCGGATCGGTTCGGTGTGGTTCTGCGCGTACGACGATGTGCGGGACGTGGATCCGGCGTTGCCGCCGGCGGAGCGTACGGCGCGGTTGTTGCTGCCGTGCGGTGAGGATTTCGACGTGTTCCTGTCGCGGCTCGCGGGCAATCCGCCGGAGTTGGAGACGGTGGCGAACCTGATGGTGGACGGCGGGTTCGCGCGTGCCGTTCCGGTTTCTTCCGTGGGGGAGTGAGCTGTAGCGATGGTGACGTTCGCGCAGGCGCAGGAGCGTGCGGAAGAGTGGGTCAACGGGGACGTTCCGGCGTACCAGCATCGTGAGGTGCGGGTGCGGGAGTTCGAGCTCGGGTTCGTGGTGTGGGGTGAGGACCGTGCGGACGGGCCGCGTTCGGACGGGGGTGACCAGCGGCTGGTGGTCGCCCGGGACAGCGGGGAGGCCACGTTGTGGCCCGCGCTGCCGGTGGGTGAGGTGATCCGCCGGTACGAGGAGGAGTACGGCCGTCCTGAGGGTGTGGCCGATGCGGTGCCGGCGCCCGCGGCTCGGGTGGACCTGAACCAGACGTCGTTCCTGTTGTCGCCGCCGGAGTGGTTGCAGGAGGCGGCGGACAGGTTGGGGCTTCCGGATCGGCGGGGGGCTGGGGGCGGGGCTTCTTCGGGGGCTGCTGCGGGTTCGTTGCCTGAGACGCAGGGTGGGGTTCCGTCGTCGGCGGCTCCTTCGCCCGTTCCTCCGCCTCCTTCGCCCACTCCTCCGCCCGCCCCTTCGCCTTCTTCTTCCTCGCCGTCGTCCTCGGCTTCCTCGTCCGGCGGGGGCTCCGCGGCGCCGGGGAGTGGGGCGTCGTGGCCGGCGGCCGCGGGCAGCGGTGATGAGGAGGCTGGTGCGGGAGTCGGTGCGGGTGCGCCCGGTGCGCCGGGTGCGCCCGCGGGGGCGACGCCCTGGGCGGGGACGGACACCAACGCGGGCGAGGACCGTTCCGTACCGCTGCCGGCGACGGTGTTCGCGCCGCCGCTGACCGATGTCGGCGACGACACGCCGCCGCCTGTCGCTCCGGACGCCAAGACGGCGCTGATGTCGGGCGGCAGCCAGCTGCCTCGTACGACGGTGGCGCCGGCGGTCGGCGAGCAGGGTGCGCCGGGCGGCGGGCACGGGTCCCAGGGCGCGGGGATTCCCGCGGCGGGGGCCGCTGGGTCGGGCGGTACGCCTCCGCCTGGGCCGGGAGTGCCGTCCTACGGGTATCCGCCGGGGTCCGGTGCGCCGGGTGGTCCCGGTACCCCGCCTCCGGGTGCGCCCTCGTACGGGTATCCGCCGGGTGCGCCGCAGGCGCCGGGTGGGCCGGGTGCGGCGGGGCGGCCGTTGCCGCCGAACGCCGAGGACATCGCCGACGCGGCGACCAGTAAGGCGGCGCCTCCTCGGCGTGGGCGCGGGGCGACGCCTCCGCCTCCGCCGGGTGCTCCCGGGATGCCGGGCGCGCGGCCGGGCGGTACGCCTCCGCCGCCCTCCGCACCGGGTGCGCCTGCCGGTGGATATGTGCCTACGCAGATGGTGTCGGCGCTCGGCCCCGACGGCCCCCAGGGCCAGGGCGGCCCGGGTGTCCCCGGTGCGCCGGGCGGTCACCCCACGCCCCCTCCGCCGAACGGTCCTGGCACGCCCGACACCCCCGGTGGTACGCCACCGGGTGGTGTTCACCACGCCGCCACGATGTTCGCCGACCCCGGTCGGATGGGCGCGGGTGCGCCGCCGCAGCCTCCGGGCCCGCCGCAGCCGCCCGGCGCGCCGGGAGCCCCGGGTGTGCCGCATGCGCCGGGTGTGCCGCATGCGCCGGGTGCGCAAGGCGTCCCCGGCGCGCCCCATCCGCCTGGCGTCCCCGGTGCCCCTGGCGCCCCTGGTGCCCCGATGCCTCCGGCCGCTCCGGCTGCCCCTGGTGCCGGCGCGCCGCGGCCGCCGGGCGCCCCCGGTGCACCCCAGCCTCCGGGCGCGCACGGCTCCGCGGGTGGCGCGCACGGTGCTGTTCACCACGCCGAGACCATGTTGGCCGGGCCCCCGGTCGGCGGCCCGGGTGTGCCCCCGCCGCCCCAGGCGCCCGGCATGCCCGGGGCTCCCGGTGTGCCCGGGGCTCCCGGTGTGCCTGGTGTTCCGCCGGGCGTTCCCGGCGTCGGTGGTCCCGGAGGCCCTGGAGGCCCCGGTGGTCCTGGAGGCCCCGGTGGTCCGGGTGGTCCGGGTGGTCCTGGTGTGCCTCCGGGTGCGCCTCGGCCGCCCATGCCCCCCGGTGCGGTTCCGCCGCCCGGGCAGCCGGGGCCGGGTGGGCCGCCGCCGGCGTACGGCTATCCGCAGCAGCCCGGGTTGCCGACGGTCGGGCCCGGCTACCAGGCCGTGTTGCGCTACCGCGCGCAGGACGGTTCCGAGCAGCAGCTGATCCGGCGTTCCGCGCCGGGGACACCGCACCCGGAGTGGCAGATCTACCACGAGCTGCGGGGCATGAACGTGCCGCCGGACCAGGTGCTGGAGCTGCACACGGAACTGGAGTCGTGCGAGCTTCCGGGTGCGTACTGTGCGCGGATGATCCGCGAGCAGTGGCCGCAGGCGAGGATCGCGAGCATCGCCCCGTACGGCACGGATCACGCGAGCCGGCAGCAGGGCATGCAGCAGCTGCTGGCCCACCAGGGCGAGTTGCATCAGGTGGCCGACGGTCCCGCGCGCCCCGCGCCGGTGCGGGCGCCGTTGCCGCCGGTGCAGCCGGTCCCGCCGATTCCCCCGGAGGGCATCGCGCAGGAGCTGGCGGCGGCGTTCGGGCCCGGGGTGTTCCGGTTCGACCAGGCCGCTGTGTCCCGTCAGGGCGTGCCGCCGATCGTGGCGCACACGCTGGTCGTGGCGGGGCTGCCCGCGGACATGGGGCCGTTCTTCTGGGCGCAGGCCCAGCCGCAGCGGCCCGTGCCGACGCTGGCGGAGCTGGCGCAGGAGCGGGGCGTGCAGCCGGCCTCGGACGCGGGTTCGTACCTCGTGATGGGCACGGACTTCGGCAAGGCGATCTGCGTGCAGTACGGGACGGCGAACATCGTCGCCGTGCCCGTGGAGGCGGGGCCGGGCGGGGCGCCCGTACCGCCGCAGTTCGTGAACACCGGTCTGCCGGAGTTCGCGCGGTGTCTCGCGCTGCTCGGGCGGATGTGGCGGCTGCGGTTCGGGCTGAACCAGGAGCAGGCGGGCCGTTGGACCGTCGACTTCCAGGCCCAGTTGGCCTCGCTCGATCCGGCGGCTCTCGGTTCGCCGGAGAGCTGGTGGTCGGTGTTGCTGGAGCAGATGTGGGACGGGTTGCTCTGACGGCGGCTCTCCCGTGCGTGTGAGGGGCCGGGCCCGGTCGTGCGACCGGGCCCGGCCCCTTTCGTGTGTCCCTTTCATGTGCTCCTTTTTGTGCCCCGCTCGTGCGCCGCGTGTGCCCCGCTCGTGCGCCGCGTGTGCCCCGCTCGTGCTCTGCGGGCGGTCATGGCTCATGATGTTCGCGGCTTATAAGCGGAGTGTCGCGTTATGAACACTTCCGTCTGATCCATCAAGATGTGCGCGAAATGGATCCGGCGGAGAGGGTTCAGGATGAGCAGCGCATCGGTGTCGCCCCACGGTTTCGTGATCGTCCGGGGGCGTGGCTACCGGCCCGACCAGGTCGACGCCTACGCCGAGGCGCTCTCCGACGATCGTGACCGCGCGTGGGAGCGGGCCGCCCGTCTCACCGTGCTGGCCCGGGACATGGAGGAGGAGGCGGAGTGGCTGCGGGAGGCGGTGACGCACCTCGCTCCGCAGACCTACGAGGCGTTGGGGGAGTCTGCCCGGCGCCTTTTCGAGCTGGTGGTGGAAGAGGCGCAGGCCGAGCGGGCGCGGGCGCGGCGCGAGGCGGATGAGTGCCGCGCCGAGGGCGAGGCGGACGCCCTGGAGGTGTGTCAGGGGGCGCGCGAGGAGGCGGACGCGCTGCGCGCGGAGGCCGAGGAGCGCGCCCGTCAGCGGTTGCTCGTGGCGCGCGCCGAGGCGGACGAGATCCGGGTGAGTGCCCGTCGTGAGGTGAAGGAGAGCCGGGGTGAGGCGCTGGCGGCGCTGCGGGAGATGCGCCTGCGCACCACCGAGATGCTCACCGATCAGGAGAGGGAGTTCGCCGAGCGGTACGCCGAGGTGGACGGGGAGGCCGCCGAGCGGGCGGCCGAGCTGGACGCCCTGCACGCCCGGTTGCTGACACGGGCCGAGGCCGCGCTCTCCGAGGCGAAGCAGGCGTTCGCCGAGGCGGAGGAGTCGGCCCGGCGGCGCGAGGAGGAGGCCCGGGCGCGGGCCGCGGAGCTGGTGGCCGACGCCCGGGCGCGCGAGGAGCACATCGCGTGCGAGACGGAACGCGTGCTGCGCGAGCACGAGGAGCGCCGGGACGACGTACAGGCCCACATGGACCACGTACGCAGCAGCTTGACGGCGCTGACGGGACAGGTGGCGGACTGACGGGGCAGCCCGACCGGGCCCGGAGATGCCCGCGGTGCGGCGGCATTGTCTTGTGCGGTGTTACAGCTCGCCGTCGAAGTAGAACGGCCAACTGTTGCAGCCTTGGTCCCTGCCGTCGGCGCCGTCCCGGGTGCACGCCATCACGGTGAACCATCCGGCGCCGCGCGACCATCCGAGGCTCGTGCGCGGAGGCGAGCAGCTTCCCGACCCGCCGGTCGCCTGGGCCGTCATCACCTTTGTGCTGCCGAAGTACAGGTATCCCACCGCGCGGCGCCCGTCGGGGTCGCCGCCGTCGCAAACGTCGAGGAAGACACCGTCGACAGACACGTAGGCCTGGGCGGATGCCCAGCCGTGCTTGGGCGAGTCGTACGACACGACGCTCTCGCTGACCGGCCCCGCCACCGCCGGGCCGGCGCCAAAGGCGAGGAGGCTCACGGCTGCTGCCGTGGCGCCCAGCCCCGTGATGACGCCTCTTCCGCTCTTCATGGTCTTCCCCGTCCTCTCGCTGTCGACCCGATCGGCTGACCGGGTCGACAGCGAGTGTGCTTGCGGAGCTGTCGAGGCGGGAAGTTCAAGCGGCAGTCCCGGACGGTCCGGCTCTGTCCGGCCTGGTCAGGTCACTCGTCACGGGCTGTCCCGGACACGCCCCCGGGTGGTCGGGGGAGCGGCCCGGCAACCCTGCTCCCGTCAGTTCCCCCTCCGTACCGCCCCGGCCAGAATCCACGCCTCCACCGCTTCGTACTGCCTGCGCTGTTCCGCCGCCTTCTCCCGGCCGGAGGCGAGCGTGCCGAGCCAGCCGAAGGCGAAGCCGAGGGGGATGGTGACCAGGCCGGTGGTGGTGAAGGGGAACCAGTTGAAGTCGGCGTCGGGGAACGCGGCGACGGGGGAGCCGGAGACGAGGTTGGTGCCCGGCATCAGCAGCAGGACGGCGAGGGTGCCGCCGATGAGGGTGCTGAGCAGGCCGGTTCGGGTGTAGCGGCGCCAGAAGAGGCTGTAGACGAGGGCGGGGGCGAGGGCGGAGGCGCCCAGGCAGAAGGACAGGGTGACCAGGGGTTGCAGGCTGCGGTGCTGGACCTGGACCGCCAGCAGGACCGTGGGGACGCCGACGGCGAGGGCGGAGAGACGGGCCACGAGCATCTCGCGGCGCGGGGACATGTCCCTGGCGCGGGCCGCGAACACGTCGTGGGCGAGGGAGTTGGCGCAGGCGAGGATCATGCCGGCGACCGAGGCGAGCACCGTGAGGAAGATCGCGGTGGTGACCGTCGTGAACAGCAGGGTCTCGGCGGTGGAGATGTCGGCGCCGAAGGCCGCGCGGGATCCCATGAGGTAGGCGGTGTTGCCGCGCGGGTCGGCCTGGGCGATCGCGGCCCGGCCGACGAGGGCCGTCGCGCCGGCTCCTACGACGGTGATGACCAGCACGAACACGGCCACGCCCGACACCGCCCAGGACATCGAGCGGCGGACCTGGCGGGCGCTGGAGGCGGTGTACATGCGCATGGTGATGTGGGGCAGGCACGCGCCACCGAGGACCACCGTCAGCTCGGAGGTGATCATGTCGAGGCGGGGACTGGCGCCGCCCTGGAACTGAAGGCCCGAGTGGAGGAAGGCGGACCCGACTCCGCTCTGGTGTGCCGCCGCGTCGAAGAGGGTGCCCGGGTTCCAGTCGAAGCGGCTCAGGAGGAGTACGGCGATGACGGCGCCGGAGCCGAGCAGCATCACGATCTTCAGCATCTGGATGAGGGCGGTGCCCTTCATGCCGCCGATCGCCGCGTAACTGATCATCAGGGCGCCCATCACGAGGACGCATCCCGTCTTCACCGAGTCGCCGGAGAAGCCGAGGATGAAGGCGAGCAGCTGACCCGTGCCGGCCAGCTGCACCAGCATCATCGGCAGCAGCGCGGCGAGGGTCACCCCGCACGCGGTGATGCGGACGGCCCGGCCGGGCATACCGCGGGTCAGGGCGTCGCCCATGGTGAACCGGCCCGCGTTGCGCAGGGGTTCGGCCAGCAGGAACATCAGCAGCATCAGCGACAGCGCGGTGCTGAGGGCGAGGACGATCCCGTCGTAGCCGAAGAGGGCGATCACGCCGCCGGTGCCGAGGACGGTCGCCGCGGAGATGTAGTCGCCGGCGATGGCGAGGCCGTTGCGCAGCGGGGACAGGGAGCGGTAGCCGGTGTAGAACTCGTCGAGGTCGTCGCGGTCGGGGCCGGTCATCACGCACAGCAGGAGGGTGATGGTGACGACCGCCGTGAAGGCGACCAGTGACATGGTCTGGGCGTCGCCGCTGAGTTCCGTCATCGGGTCGTCGCCTCCCGCCTGGCGTCCAGGGCGGCCTGCTTGCGGACGCGTTCGGCGAGCGGGTCGACGCGGCGGCGGGCGGTGCGCTCGTAGAGAGCGATCGCCAGGCCGGTGACGGGCAGTTGGAGCAGGGCGAGGACCAGCCCCGTGGGCAGTCCGGGGGTGATCGTGCCGGTCATGAACGAGGGCGCGAACGCGGACAGGACCAGGAACACGGTGAAGTAGCCGAGTGCGGTGAGCGTGGCCACGCGCCGCTGCCGACGGTAGGCGCCGCGCAGGATCCGCAGGTCGCTGTGGTGGCCCAGGGGTGGTCGGTCGGGTGCGCGCCGGGTGGGGTCGGGTGACGGGGACGGCTGCGACCGCTGCCAGGGATGGCCGGCGTGGGTGGAATGTGCGGGGTGCGTGGGTGATGAGGGCTGTTGCCGGGGCGGGGTGTGGTGCTCGGGCGGCGGGTGGTGGGACATACCCGGGGCTCCTTGCGTGGCTCGGGTCCGTGGCGGCGGACCGCAGGGAGGTGGGGGGCGCGAGCCACGCACGCTACTCGGCGCATCGCGGGTGCGGGAGGGTTTCGGCAAACTGAGTGGTCGGTATGCGCTTACTACGCAAAACCGTTGCTGACCTGGGGCGTTACCGGCATTGACCCGGGTCCTGGGTGATCGCTCCGCTCACTCCCCGGGACTCTTCAGCACCGGAAACCGCCGCGGTGCCACGCACAGCAGCACCAGGAACGCCAGGCTCGCCGCGCAGGCCGCGCCCAGGTAGACCGCGTGCACCGCGTCCGCGATCGCGTGCCGTGTGGCCTCGGGGGCCGTCCCCGCGTCGAGGGCCCGGGTGACGGAGTCGAGGTCGCTCGCTCCGCCGAGCCGCGCGGCCAGTACGCCATTGGCGACCGCGCCGAAGACCGTGGCCCCGACGGTCTGGCCCGTTTGGCGGCAGAACAGCACGGACGCGGTCGTCGTGCCGCGCTCCGCCCAGCCGACCGTCGACTGCACCCCGACGATGAGGGGGAGTTGGAAGAGGCCGAGGGCCGCCCCGAGCAGGAGCATCAGCAGCGTCGGCTGCCAGGCCTCGCCCGGGTACGGCAGGAAAGGGAACGCGAACAGCACCAGAGCGGCCGCGCCGATGCCGAGCAGTGCCGTGTCCCGGAAGCCGATCCTGCGGTAGACGTGCTGGCTCAGCGCGGCCGACACCGGCCAGCTCAGCGTCCAGACGGACAGCACGAACCCGGCGGTCACCGGGGCGAGGCCCAGCACCGACTGAGCGTACGTCGGCAGGAACACCGCCGGCGCCACCATCAGCAGCCCCAGCGCGCCCAGCGCGAGATTGACGGCGGCGATCGTACGGCGGCGCCACACCCAGCCGGGGATGATCGGCTCGGCCGCCCGGCGCTCCACCAGCACGACCAGCGCGACCAGCGCCAGGCCCGCACCGAACAGGGCGAGCGAGGGTGCCGACAGCCACGGCCATGCCACCCCGCCCTGCACCAGCGCCGTCAGCAGGACGCCCCCGCACGCGAACACCGCGAGCGCGCCCGGCCAGTCGACGCGCGTGCGCGTGCCCGGGTTCTCCCGCTGCGGCTCGTGCAGATGGCGGACGATCAGCCACAACGCCACCGCGCCGATGGGCAGGTTGACGAGGAAGATCCATCGCCAGTCGGCGTACGCCGCGAGGAGACCGCCGACGCCCGGGCCCGCGACCGCCGACACCGCCCACACCGTGGACAGCTTGGACTGGATCTTCGGGCGCTCCTCAAGGGGGTACAGATCGGCGGCGAGCGTCTGAACCGTGCCCTGCAACGCCCCTCCGCCCAGGCCCTGTACGACCCGGAAGGCGATCAGTGCCGCCATGTTCCAGGCGAGCGCGCACAGCAGGGAGCCCAGCAGGAACAGGGCCGCCCCGGCGATCAGTACCGGTTTGCGGCCGAAGGTGTCGGAGAGCTTGCCGTAGACCGGGAGGGTGACGGTGACGGCCAGCAGGTAGCCGGAGAACAGCCAGGAGAACACCGAGAAGCCGCCGAGGTCGCCGACGATCTGCGGTACGGCCGTGGAGACGATGGTGGAGTCCAGGGCCGCCAGCGCCATCGACAGCATGAGGGCCGCGACGACGGCACCCCGTCTGCCGGTGGCCGTGTGCTGCGCCGCCCCGCGTGTCGCCGGAGTCGTACCGCTCGTACCGCTCACCCGCAGCCCCTCCCGTGCCCCTTGCATCTATCTGCCGTCGGACAGCTTCCCATTGCCCCTCACGTCAGGGGAGGGTGCAGGCTGAGTGCGCCGGAGGGTGGAGGCGCCCCCGAGAAGTGCTCCACCCGGCGGTGGACTGCCCCTAGGGGTACCTCCGTCCTACGGCTCGGGGAGGGTTCGTACCGTCGGAGGACGAGACGGCGCGGGGGTGCTCCTTAACCTGGCTTTACGTCGTCGGGGGGCGGCAACCCCCACCGGAGGGGGGTGGGGTTAACCCCCCGGAAAGAGGGTGCCGAGCACCAGCGCGCCCGGACCTCTTCCGTCGACAGACTGAGCGACGTAGCGACCGGCAAGCGCACCACCGCCGCGACGAGCGGCACACGCACCACTCCCGCACCGCACGGACCGCGGACCGGTGCGCCCGATTGATGACCGACTTAGGAGACATACCGTGACATCGGCTGTGACCATTCCCAGGCACGGGGGCACTGGAGGGCGTACGGCCGTTGCCGCGCGGGCGCGGCAGGTCGTCAAGGCGTACGGGTCCGGGGAGACCCGTGTCGTCGCCCTCGACCACGTCGACGTGGACATCGCCCGCGGTCAGTTCACCGCGATCATGGGCCCCTCGGGGTCCGGCAAGTCCACCCTGATGCACTGCCTCGCCGGGCTCGACACCGTGACCAGCGGTCAGATCCACCTGGACGACACCGAGATCACCGGCCTGAAGGACAAGAAGCTCACGCAACTGCGCCGCGACCGGATCGGCTTCATCTTCCAGGCGTTCAACCTGCTTCCCACCCTCAACGCGCTCGAGAACATCACGCTCCCCATGGACATCGCCGGCCGCAAGCCCGACAAGGGGTGGCTGGACCGGGTCGTGGAGACCGTCGGGCTCTCCGAACGGCTCAAGCACCGCCCCACCCAGCTCTCCGGCGGTCAGCAGCAGCGCGTCGCCGTGGCCCGGGCGCTGGCCGCCCGCCCCGAGATCATCTTCGGTGACGAGCCGACCGGAAACCTCGACTCGCGCGCCGGTGCCGAAGTCCTCGGCTTCCTGCGCCGCTCGGTGGACGAGCTCGGCCAGACCATCGTGATGGTCACGCACGACCCGGTCGCCGCCTCGTACGCGGACCGGGTGCTGTACCTCGCCGACGGTCGCATCGTCGACGAGATGTACAAGCCGACCGCGGACGCCGTCCTCGACCGCATGAAGGACTTCGACGCCCGGGGGCGCACGTCATGACCGTCATGAAGACCTCGATGCGCAACTTCTTCGCGCACAAGGGCCGGATGGCCCTGTCGGCGGTCGCGGTGCTGCTCTCGGTCGCGTTCGTGTGCGGGACCCTGGTGTTCACCGACACGATGAACACCACCTTCGACAAGCTCTTCGCGGCCACCTCCTCGGACGTGACCGTCAGCGCCAAGGGCGCCTCCGACACCGGGGAGACCACCTCCGACAACGGCAAGCCGCCGGTCGTCCCGGCCGCCGTCCTCGGCGAGGTACGCAAGGCGTCGGGTGTGAAGTCGGCGGAGGGGACCGTCTTCTCGACCTCGGTGACCGTCGTCGACGCCGACAAGGACAACCTGTCGCCCTCCAGCGGCGCGCCCACCGTCGTCGGCAGTTGGAACGGCAACGACGCCCGCACCATGAAGATCACCTCGGGTGCCGCGCCCAAGGGCTCCCAGCAGGTCATGGTCGACGCGGACACCGCCGACAAGCACCACCTGAAGCTCGGTGACGAGATCGGTGTGATCAGCGCGGTCGGCACGTACACCGCCAAGATCTCCGGCATCGCCACCTTCACCGTCACCAACCCCGGTGCCGCGATCTTCTACCTGGACACGAAGACGGCGCAGCAGTGGCTGGTCGGCGAGACCGGCGTCTACACGAACGTCAACGTCACGGCGGCCTCCGGGGTCACCGACGCACAGCTGAAGAAGAACGTGGCCGCCGAACTCGGCGGCGCCTACAAGGTGCAGACCGCCAAGGAGACCGCCGACGCCAACCAGAAGGACGTCGGGGAGTTCCTGAACGTCATGAAGTACGCGATGCTCGGCTTCGCCGGGATCGCCTTCCTCGTCGGCATCTTCCTGATCATCAACACCTTCTCGATGCTGGTCGCCCAGCGCACCCGCGAGATCGGCCTGATGCGTGCCATCGGCTCCTCCCGCAAGCAGGTCAACCGCTCCGTGCTGGCCGAGGCGCTGCTGCTCGGCGTGTTCGGCTCGGTGCTCGGTGTCGGCGCGGGCGTCGGCCTCGCCGTCGGACTGATGAAGCTCATGGGCATGACCGGCATGAACCTGTCCACCGACGACCTGACCGTCGCCTGGACCACCCCGGTGATCGGCCTGGTGCTCGGCGTGGTCGTCACCGTCCTGGCCGCCTACCTCCCGGCCCGGCGCGCCGGCAAGGTCTCCCCGATGGCCGCGCTGCGCGACGCGGGCGCCCCGGCCGACGCCAGGTCGAGCTGGATCCGGGCCCTGATCGGCATCCTCCTCACCGGCGCCGGCGGCTGCGGCCTCTACGTGGCCGCCACCGCGGACCAGGCCAAGGAGGGCTCGCTCTGGCTGGGCCTGGGCGTGGTGCTGACGCTGATCGGCTTCGTGGTCGTCGGCCCGCTGCTCGTGGGCGGCGTGGTACGGGTGCTGGGCGCGGCCCTGCTGCGGATGTTCGGTCCCGTCGGACGCATGGCCGAGCGCAACGCCCTGCGCAACCCGCGCCGTACCGGCGCCACGGGTGCCGCCCTGATGATCGGTCTGGCGCTGGTCGCCTGCCTGTCGGTGGTCGGTTCCTCCATGGTCGCCTCGGCCACGGACCAGCTCGACAAGACCGTCGGCACGGACTTCATCATCCAGAACGACGGCGGACAGCTGGTCACCCCGCAGGCCGTCAAGGCGGTGAAGGAGACGCCGGGCCTGGAGCGGGTCACCGAGTACAAGTGGACCGAGGCCGACTTCACCACCCCGGACGGCAAGAAGCTCAAGGACACCGCCATCACCGCGGCGGACCCGACCTACGCCACCGACGTCCGCGTCGAGACGGTCGCCGGCAAGCTCGCGGACGCCTACCGGCCCGACTCGATGTCCGTCCACGAGGACTTCGCCAAGGACCACAGGATCCACCTCGGCTCCAAGATCTCCGTGGCCTTCAAGGACGGCTCCACCGCCGGGCTGACGGTCCGCGCGATCACCAGCAGCGACGTCGTCATCGATCAGGGCGCGATGTACACCTCCATCGCCACGATGGCCAAGTACGTCAAGGCCGACAAGATGCCGCTCGACCAGCTGGTCTTCGCCACGGCGCAGGAGGGCCGGCAGGACACCGCGTACAAGGCGCTGAAGTCCGCGCTGCACGACTACCCGCAGTACCAGGTCCGTGACCAGACCGACTACAAGCAGGCGCTGAAGGACCAGGTCGGCCAGCTGCTGAACATGATCTACGGCCTGCTCGCGCTGGCGATCATCGTGGCGATCCTGGGTGTGGTGAACACCCTGGCCCTGTCGGTCGTCGAGCGGACCCGGGAGATCGGCCTCATGCGGGCCATCGGCCTCTCCCGCCGCCAGCTGCGCCGGATGATCCGCATGGAGTCCGTGGTCATCGCCCTCTTCGGCGCCCTCCTCGGCCTCGGCCTGGGCATGGGCTGGGGCGCGACGGCCCAGAAGCTCCTCGCCCTGCAGGGCCTGACGGTCCTGGAGATCCCCTGGCCGACCATCACGGGCGTCTTCATCGGCTCGGCCTTCGTGGGCCTGTTCGCCGCGCTGGTCCCGGCGTTCCGGGCGGGACGGATGAACGTACTGAACGCGATCGCGACGGAGTAGCGACCCGTACAGAGGGAGCCCGGTGCCGAGACCCACGGGGGTGTTCTCGGCGCCGGGTGCTTTGTGTGTTTCAGCCCGTCCGGCGTTTGAGGACGAGGCCCGTTCAGGGCCGAAGCGGGGGTCCGGGGCCGCAGCCCCCAGGGATGGGACGGGTAGGGGCGGCGGGGGCGAGGACCCGCGACGCCCGCACAGATACCCCGCACCTCGAAACCCGACCCCGCACAGACACCCCGCACCTCGAAACCCGACCCCGCACAGACACCCCGCACCTCGAACCCCAAGCTTGTCCACAGCCCCCAACGGCCACGCCGTCAGCGACGTACGCTGGACAGACCCCCGGCCCGCCGCGCGCGTCGGGCGGTCCGCGATGCCCACCCCCGGACGAAAGCCGCCCCCGAATGAGCCTGCACGGTCTGCTCGACGCCGTAGTCAAGGACCCCGCCCTCGCGGAAGCGACGAAGGCGGCCGCAGACGGCAACCGCATGCACGTCGACCTGGTCGGCCCGCCCGCCGCCCGCCCCTTCGCGATCGCCGCCCTCGCCCGCGAGTCCGGCCGCCCCGTCCTCGCCGTCACCGCCACCGGCCGCGAGGCCGAGGACCTGGCCGCCGCCCTGCGCTCCCTGCTCCCGCCGGACGGCGTCGTGGAGTACCCCTCCTGGGAGACGCTCCCGCACGAGCGCCTCAGCCCCCGCAGCGACACCGTCGGCCGCCGCCTCGCCGTCCTGCGCCGCCTGGCCCACCCCAGCCCCGACGACCCAGGGGCCGGCCCGGTCTCCGTCGTCGTGGCCCCCGTGCGCTCGGTGCTCCAGCCGCAGGTCAAGGGCCTCGGCGACCTGGAACCGGTCGCCCTGAGAACGGGCCGGACGGCCGACCTCAACGCCGTCGTCGACGCCCTCGGCGCCGCCGCGTACGCGCGCGTGGAGCTCGTCGAGAAACGCGGCGAGTTCGCCGTGCGCGGCGGCATCCTCGACGTGTTCCCGCCCACCGAGGAACACCCCCTGCGCATCGAGTTCTGGGGCGACGACATCGAGGAGATCCGCTACTTCAAGGTCGCCGACCAGCGCTCTCTGGAAGTCGCCGAACACGGCCTGTGGGCCCCGCCCTGCCGCGAGCTGCTGCTCACCGACGACGTCCGCGCACGCGCGCGTGCCCTCGCCGAACAGCACCCCGAGCTGGGTGAACTGCTCGGCAAGATCGCCGAGGGGATCGCCGTCGAGGGCATGGAGTCGCTGGCGCCGGTCCTCGTCGACGACATGGAGCTGCTGATCGACGTACTGCCGAAGGGCGCCATGTCGGTCGTCTGCGACCCGGAGCGGGTCCGCACGCGCGCGTCCGACCTCGTGGCGACCAGCCAGGAGTTCCTGCAGGCGTCCTGGGCGGCCACCGCCGGTGGCGGCGAGGCGCCGATCGACGTCGGCGCGGCCTCCCTGTGGTCCATCGCGGACGTCCGCGACCGGGCGCGCGAGCTGGACATGATGTGGTGGTCGGTGTCGCCGTTCGCCGCCGACCTCGAACTCGACGCGGACACCCTCAAGCTCGGTATGCACGCCCCGGAGACGTACCGCGGCGACACCGCGAAGGCGCTGGCCGACACCAAGGGCTGGCTCGCCGACGGCTGGCGCGCGGTCTTCGTCACCGAGGGCCACGGCCCGGCCGCCCGCACCGTCGAGGTGCTCGGCGGGGAGGGCATCGCGGCCCGCCTGGACACTGACCTGGAGCAGCTCAGCCCGTCCGTGGTGCACGTGGCGTGCGGCTCGATCGACTACGGCTTCGTCGACCCGGCGCTCAAGCTCGCCGTGCTCACGGAGACCGACCTGACCGGCCAGAAGGCGGCCGGCCGCGACGGCGCCCGGATGCCCGCCCGCCGCCGCAAGACCATCGACCCGCTCACCCTGGAGACCGGCGACTACATCGTCCACGAGCAGCACGGCGTCGGACGCTACATCGAGATGGTGCAGCGGACCGTGCAGGGCGCCACACGCGAGTACCTCGTCGTGGAGTACGCCCCCGCCAAGCGCGGCCAGCCAGGCGACCGGCTGTACATCCCCACCGACCAGCTGGAACAGATCACCAAATACGTCGGCGGCGAGGCCCCGACCCTGCACCGGCTCGGCGGCGCCGACTGGACGAAGACGAAGGCCCGCGCGAAGAAGGCGGTCAAGGAGATCGCCGCCGACCTCATCAAGCTGTACAGCGCGCGCATGGCGGCCCCCGGCCACGCCTTCGGCACGGACAGCCCCTGGCAGCGCGAGCTGGAGGACGCCTTCCCGTACGCGGAGACCCCCGACCAGCTGACCACGATCGCCGAGGTCAAGGACGACATGGAGAAGTCGGTCCCGATGGACCGCCTGATCTGCGGCGACGTCGGCTACGGCAAGACGGAGATCGCGGTGCGGGCCGCCTTCAAGGCCGTCCAGGACGGCAAGCAGGTCGCCGTCCTCGTGCCCACGACCCTGCTGGTGCAGCAGCACTTCGGCACCTTCTCCGAGCGCTACTCGCAGTTCCCGGTCAACGTGCGGGCGCTGTCCCGCTTCCAGACCGACACCGAGGCGAAGGCCGTCCTGGAGGGGCTGCGGGAGGGCTCGGTGGACGTCGTCATCGGCACGCACCGGCTGTTCTCCTCCGAAACCAAGTTCAAGGACCTCGGCCTGGTCGTCGTCGACGAGGAGCAGCGCTTCGGCGTCGAGCACAAGGAACAGCTGAAGAAGCTGCGCGCCAACGTCGACGTCCTGACGATGTCCGCGACCCCGATCCCCCGGACGCTGGAGATGGCGGTGACCGGCATCCGCGAGATGTCCACGATCACCACCCCGCCCGAGGAGCGGCACCCGGTCCTGACGTTCGTCGGCCCCTACGAGCAGAAGCAGATCGGCGCGGCCATCCGTCGCGAACTGCTGCGCGAGGGCCAGGTCTTCTACATCCACAACCGGGTCGAGTCGATCGACCGCGCGGCGGCCCGCCTGCGCGAGATCGTCCCCGAGGCGCGGATCGCCACGGCCCACGGACAGATGTCGGAGTCGGCGCTGGAGCAGGTCGTCGTCGACTTCTGGGAGAAGAAGTTCGACGTGCTGGTGTCGACGACGATCGTCGAGTCCGGCATCGACATCTCCAACGCCAACACCCTGATCGTGGAGCGCGGCGACACCTTCGGCCTCTCCCAGCTGCACCAGCTGCGCGGCCGCGTCGGCCGGGGCCGCGAGCGCGGTTACGCGTACTTCCTGTACCCGCCGGAGAAGCCCCTGACGGAGACCGCCCACGAGCGGCTCGCCACCATCGCCCAGCACACGGAGATGGGCGCGGGCATGTACGTGGCGATGAAGGACCTCGAGATCCGCGGCGCGGGCAACCTGCTCGGCGGCGAGCAGTCCGGCCACATCGCGGGTGTCGGCTTCGACCTGTACGTGCGGATGGTCGGCGAGGCGGTCGCCGATTACCGGCGTCAGCTGGAGACCGGCGAGATCGAGGAGGAGCCGCCGCTCGAGGTCAAGATCGAACTGCCCGTCGACGCGCACGTCCCCCACGACTACGCGCCCGGCGAGCGGCTGCGCCTGCAGGCCTACCGCGCCATCGCCTCCGCGAACTCCGAGGAGGACATCAAGGCCGTCCGCGAGGAACTCGTCGACCGCTACGGCAAGTTGCCCGAACCGGTGGAGAACCTGCTGCTGGTGGCCGGTCTGCGGATGCTCGCGCGCGCCTGCGAGGTCGGCGAGATCGTGCTCCAGGGCAACAACATCCGCTTCGCGCCGGTGGAGTTGCGCGAGTCGCAGGAGCTGCGGCTCAAGCGCCTCTACCCCGGGACCGTCATCAAGCCGACCGTGCACCAGGTGCTGGTGCCGCGCCCCAAGACCGCGAAGGTGGGCGGAAAGCCGCTGGTCGGGCGGGAGTTGCTGGGCTGGGTGGGGGAGTTCCTGGCGTCGGTGCTGGGGTCATAGGGCGAAGGGCCGTCCTCCGGACCGGTCCTGTCGCTTCGGGAGCGGGAGCCGGAGCGGGAGCCGGAGCGGGTGCGGCAGCGGGATCGGGTGCGGGTGCGGTCCTCAGGCCACCGGGCGCATGTGCGTGCCGGTGGCCTGGCTCAGGACCGTGGCGAGGCGGTCGCGTACGGCGACCTGGGCGGCGATGCGTGCGTCCATGACGGCGAGGCGTTCGGCGGCCACCCGTAGGGCCGTGGCTGAGGCCGGTCCCGCGGTGACGTCCCCGTCCAGGCATGGCAGGAACACGCGAACGTCGTCGAGGGTGAGCCCGGCGTCCAGGAGGTGTCGGATGTTGCGGACGCGGACGGCCGCACCGGTGTCGTAGACGCGATAGCCGTTGGCGGCGCGCTCGGAGGTGATCAGTCCCGCCTGCTCGTAGTGGCGCAGGGCGCGGGGTGTGGTGCCGGTCTTCGCCGCGAGCTCGCCGATCTGCATGGGAGCAGTGTCAGGCGAGTACGGCACCCCCGTCCACCGGAAGGACGACGCCGGTGACGAACGACGCGTCCGGCGAGGCGAGTCGGGTGACGGCCCACGCCACCTCCTCGGGTTCGCCGAGGCGGCCCACGGGGGTGTGGGCGAGCTGCCAGGCGCGGAAAGCCCGTGACTGCTCCGATGTGAGGCCCATGTGCTCTCCGATGGGGGTGACGATCGCGCCGGGCGCGACGGCGACCACCCGGACTCCGCGTGGGGCGAGTTCCACGGCCCAGCTGCGGGTGAGGAGTTCGAGGGCGGTCTTCGTGGCGGCGTACAGGGAGTTGCCGGGCCAGGCACGCTGCCCGACGGATGTGCTGATGTTGACGATCACGCCCTTGTTCTCCGTGAGGGCGGGGAGCGCGGCCTGGGTGAGCAGGACCGGTGCGGTGAGGTTCGTCGCCAGCAGCGGGTCGACGGCGGCGCGGGTGTACGTGCCCAGTGACTCGGTCCGGACGATTGCCGCGTTGTTCACCAGCACGTCCAGGCGGCCGTGGGTGTCGAGGACCGTACGGACGATGTGCTCGGGGGCGTCGGAGGCGGTGATGTCGGCCGGGAGCGGTGTGATACCGGGGTGGCCCTCGGCAGTCTCCGTGAGGGGTGCCTCGCGGCGGCCGACGGCGACCACACGTGCGCCCTGGGCGGCGAACGCGCGGGCTGTGGCGCGGCCGATACCGGTTCCGGCGCCGGTGACGAGGACGGTGCGGGTGTTGTTCTCTTCGTTCGCGAGGGGGCTCATGCGGTGATCGTCCGACCTTGACGCCGGTGTCAAGGTCAAGGAGAGCCCGCTGGTCAGGGCGAGCGGAACAGCATGCTCGCCAGGTCACGGAAGACGTTCTCGGGGTCCTGGTCGCCCACCGGGTCGTCCAGATTGTGGCTGAGGAGCAGCGTGGCGAAGCCGTGGGCGAGGGACCAGGCGGCGATGCCGGCGAGGCGGGCGTCGCCGCCGCGGCGGTCGGGAGGCACGGCGGAGACGGCCCCGCGCAGGGCTTCGGAGGCGAGGGCGCGGGCGGTGGTCAGTTCCAGATCGTCGGCGCGCAGCAGCTCCGGCGTGAACATCACCTGGAAGTGCGCGGGGTACTCGCGGGCGAAGCGGACGTAGCGCACGCCGGCGTCCTTCAGGTCCGTCACCTCGCCGACCGTGGCCGCGAGCAGCCCGAACCCCTCCGCCGCGATCGCCGTCAGCAGACCCGTGCGGTCCTTGAAGTGGTGCGCGGGCGCCGCGTGCGAGACCCCGGCGCGGCGGGCGAGATCCCTCAGGCTGAGCGCGGAGGGCCCGTCGGCGGCGATGACGTCGAGTGCGGCGGCCAGGATGGCGCGGCGCAGGTCACCGTGGTGGTACGGGCGCCCGGGGGCCCGGGTCTTCTCAGGCTGTGACTGCGCGCGGCTCATGGCATCAGCGTACGCCCAATCTAGGCATTGACAAGTTACGGCGGCTCGGGCAATCTTGTCAGTGTCAAGTTGTGCGCTGGGAGGCGCCGGAAGGATGAGTGACGAGGGGGAACGTCATGCCGGAACTCGTGAAGGACGCGGGCGAGGCGGGTGCCGTGGAGCTCGGCCGGGTGCGTCAGCTCTGGCATCTGCTGGAGCCACTGCACGCCGTGCTGTACTTCGCGCCGGAGGTCGTCGAGGAGACGTCGGCGCTCGGGTACGACAGGCAGGACCGCTGGTCGAGCTACTTCCCGCTGCGAGCCGCGCCGTTGGGCCCCGTGGACGGTGGGGTCGTCGCGTCCGCCTTCTACAGCTTCTCGCCCGACATGGTCGCCGCCCACATGGAGTCGGCGTGGTCGACGGCGAGCCCGGAAGACGTTCTGCAGGCGCGGCTGCGAGGCATGGACCGGGCGTACCGCACCCTGTTCGGCGACCGAGTGGACAGCCCCGAACTGGCGGAGGCCGCCGCCCTGGCCCGGAGCGCGGCGGAGGCGGTCGATACGGCCGGGCGTCCACTGGCCGCGGCCAACGCTGTACTGGACTGGCCCGACGAGCCGCACCTGCGGCTGTGGCAGGCGGCGACCATCCTGCGCGAACACCGAGGCGACGGCCACCTCGCCGCCCTCCTCGTGGCCGACCTGGACCCGGTCGAGTCGCTCGTCTCCTTCGCCGCCATAGGTGCCGCGTCCGTCGAGCGCTTCGAGAGCCGTGGCTGGAGCGCCGACGAGTGGGCGTCCGCGCGGCGCCGTCTCACCGCCCGTGGCCTGGTCGGCGAGGACGGTACGGCCACGGAGGCGGGCCGGGAGGTGCGTCGTCGCGTCGAACAGCACACCGACCATCTCGCCGCACGCCCCTGGCAGTCGCTCGGCCCCACGGGCGTGGACCGCCTCAACGCACTGCTCGGCGACTACTGGGTCGCGGTGCTCGGCTCCGGCCTGCTGCCTTCGGAGTCCACCTTGGGGATAGGGAAGGTCTGAGCAGGCAGACCTACGGCTGGTCGGGCCTCTCGCGGTCACGGTCGATGCCGAGCGCCCCTTCAGTCCTCTGCTGTGCGGTGTCGACCTGGTCCTCGTACCTGCTGCCGGTCTTCTCGTTGACCCGCTGTTCCGCGGTGTCGGACATGTCCTTGGCCTTCGCCTTGTGTCGGCCCTGACTCTTGAACTTGTCGAAAATGCCCATGGCACAGCTCCTTCGGAGGTGACTCACCGCCGACGATACGCCCGAGTTGCGAAGAATGCGCATCGAGCACCGGCGTGACCCGGACCGTCCCAACGCCCCTGTGCGCCCGCCCGCTACGGTGTGCCGCAGCCGTACCAGGGCACGAGGCAAAGGACAGCCCCGTCTGCGCCTGGGCGGGCGGACCGGCAGGCAAGGGGAGGGACGCGCCGTGATGCGTCTGAGGGGCGGGGCCGTGGCCGCCGCTGTACTGGTGCTCACCGTGACCGGCTGCACCGAACAGACCACGGGCACGGGACCCGCCGGGCCCGGCCGGTCCACCGGAGACTCCGGCGGGGGCAGCGGTGGCGGCAGCGCTGGAGGCGCCGCCCTCGCGGCGGCCAAGTCGCTGACGGTGAAGGGCCGGGCGCCCAAGACCGGCTACGACCGCGACAGGTTCGGCACCCCCTGGGCGGACACGGACTCCAACGACTGCGACACCCGCGACGACATCCTCAAACGGGATCTGGAGAAGGTGAGGTTCACCCGCGGCACCTGCAAGGTCGCCTACGGCATATTGGAGTCCGATCCGTACTCGGGCAAGGACGTGACCTACCGGCGCGGTCGCAGCCAGGTCGACATCGACCACGTCGTCGCCCTCTCCGATGCCTGGCAGAAGGGCGCCAAGTACTGGGACGCCGGCAAGCGGATAGCCCTGGCCAACGACCCCCTCAACCTGCTCGCCGTCGACGCGAGCACCAACCGCTCCAAGGGCGACGGCGACACCGCGACCTGGCTCCCGCCCAACAAGGGCTACCGGTGCACGTACGTCGCCGCGCAGGTCGCCGTGAAGAAGAAGTACCAGCTGTGGGCCACCGCGGCCGAGAAGGCCGCCATGGAGAAGGTCCTCTCGGGCTGCGCCGGCCAGAAACTCCCCTCCGGCGGCAACCCGACCGAGGCACCGCCGCGGTTCCACGCGAACTGAGGGCGAGTGGGGCCGCGCTGTCAGGGCCACGGGGCCGCGGGGCGCCGGGCCGACGCGCTGCGGAAACCCGTTTCTGGGGTCGCCCGTCAACGCCTACGGTGGCCGTATGCAGTTCAGGGTATCGAGTCTGGCAGAGCGGCCCGAGGCGCGTGAGCGGGTCACCAAGATGGCCGACAGCTGGCCGCAGTTCACCGTCCAGGACCATGTGGGCAGCGCCCACTACGGTCGCATCCCGGTCGAACTCCCCGAGTACGTGCTGTTCGCCGAGGACGCGCGGGGCGAAGTCGTCGCGCACGCCTACAGCGTGCCCTTCTGTCTCGCCGCCGAAGGCCGCGGGGAGTTGCCGGACCGTGGCTGGGACGAGGTGCTCGTGTGGGCCTTCACCGACCTGCGCGGTGGTGTCGCCCCCGACACGGTCAGCGCCATCTCCATCGTCGTCGCTCCGCACGCCCAGGGCCTCGGCCTGTCCGGGCTGATGCTCTCCGCGATGCGCGACAACGCCCGAGCCCACGGCTTCCGTGAGGTCGTCGCCCCCGTCCGCCCCAACGCCAAGCACCTGGAACCTCGCACCCCGATCGAGGAGTACGCCCACCGGGTGCGTGAGGACGGGCTGCCGTACGACCCGTGGCTGCGTGTCCACGCGCGGGCCGGGGCGACCATCGAGCGGGTGGCTCCCGCGTCGATGACGGTCGCCGCCTCCTTGGAGGAATGGCGCCGTTGGACGGGGCTGCCCTTCGACACCGAGGGTGAGACCGAGGTGCCCGGTGCCCTGGTACCGGTGCACTGCGCGCCGCGGCGCGGGTACGCCGTGTACGTCGAGCCGAACGTGTGGATGCGGCACCCGCTCTGAGCGGTCCGGGCACCGCTCCCGGCCGGGACTCAGCCGGCGAGGGCGTCCAGGTCGACGACCTCGCCCGTGGGCTTCTGCGCGGGGACCGGCTTCTCGTAGTCGGTGAAGGTGATGGTGCCCGGCTCGTCGGCGGAGGTGCTGTCCATGCGCAGCAGGTAGGGCTCGCCCTCGCTGGCGACGTAGAGCGTGTAACGGTCCTTGCCGTCGCGGGCGTTGAGGACGACCGCGGGTGTTCCGTCGACCGTGGTCGTCTTGCCCCGGGAGACCGTGGCGTCCGGGTTGCTGTCCTCGGTCGAGTCGGAGCCAACGTCAGCGGGGCCCTCCAGTACCGAGTCCAGGTCGCAGAAGCCCGCGATGTCCTTGGCGTCGGCGCCCGTCGCGGACATCTTGGTCCACTTGCCGGCGAGCATCGCCACCACCGCGTCGGTGTCCGCCTTGGAGTCGCCCTCGCTCTGGGCGCGCAGGAACGCCTCGTCGTACTTCATGTAGAGGGTGTCCCCGGCCTTGAGCAGGTCGGCCTTGCCCTGGCCGTTCATGCTCATCGTGCCGGCGCACTCGCCCTTCTTGTTCAGGGCCAGGTCGATCTGGATCGTGCCCTTGGTCTCGTCGTCGGGGACGTCGCCCTTGAAGCGCAGCGACGAGGCGCCGTTGGTGGCCTTGAAGGCCCGCTCGGCGATGTCGTCGGCGCTCAGCCCGGCGAACGGTTCCTTCTGCTTGCTCGACTGGGCGGCCCCGACGGGCCGGCCTGACGTGCCGGAGTTGTTCGCCTTGTCGTCCGCCTTGTCCTGACCCGGAAGGCAGCCGGTGAGTCCCGCGGCGGTGACAGCGGTCAGGCAGAGGGCGGCGAGTGCGGTGCGACGCATGGGAGTTCCTTGGTGAGAAAGGTGGGGCGGCCCTTGCGGCCGGCCCCTCCGCGAGGAGGCGTGGCAACTGCCTTCATCCGACAGTCGCTCGTTCGCTGGGTCAATAAGAACAGAGACTGTGAACCGAGTCAACACGATTCACAAAAGGGTTGGAGTACACGGCGTGAATGGGTGGATCCAGCGTTCACCGGTATGCTCGTCGCCACACAGGGGACGAGGGGAGTGGCGCGGGTGCAGGACAACGCGACAGAGGTGACCGCCGCCGAGATCGCACGGCTCGCCGGCGTCGGCCGTGCCGCCGTCAGCAACTGGCGCCGCCGTCACGCCGACTTCCCGAAACCGGTCGGCGGCACCGAGACCAGCCCCTCATTCGCACTGGTCGAAGTCGAGTCCTGGCTACGCCACCAGGGCAAACTCGCAGAGGTCCCGCTGCGCGAACGCGTGTGGCAGCAGCTCGCCGGCCATCCCGAGGGCCCGGTCACCGCACTGACGCACGCCGGCTGCGTCCTGCTGCTCATCCACGACCGCCCCACGGTCTGGCTGGAGGTGAGCGCCGGCTCCGACGAGCGTCTCGCCGCGATGCTTCCGGGCACGCTGGAGCAGGTGATCGGGCCTCGCGTGGGTGCGGTGAGCGCAAGTAGTGCTGTGAACGCGGCAAACGCGGCGAACGTGGCAAACACGGCAAAGGCGGCGAACCTCTCACCGGCTGTGAACACCAGTCCCGCGGTTCACGCCCCGCCCGGCAGAGCGCCGGCTGTTCACACGCCAACCGTTCACACCCCCGGCGCCCAGGCCATCCCCCGCGCCCCCGCCCTCCACGTCCCCTCCGGCCCCGAGCTCCTCCCCTCCGCCCCGCTTCTGCGCGGTGTCGCCGAACTCGCCGCCGAGATGGGCGCACGGCAGACCTTCGAGTTCCTCATCGGCCGGCACCTCGACGCCAACCCGCGCCAGTACACGCTCACGCCCACCGAGCTCGCCCGCCTCATGGCCGACCTGGCCGGAGCCGCCGACAGCGTCCTCGACCCGGCCTGCGGCACGGGCACCCTGCTGCGCGCCGTCGCCGCCCGCCCCGACCAGCAGCTGTACGCGCAGGACAGCGCACCCGACCTCGCCGCGCTCACGGCGCTCCGGCTCGCCCTGCACACCCGGGCGACCGTGCGCGGCGCCATCGGGGACACTCTGCGCGCCGACGCCTATCCGGAGCTGCGCGCCGAGGCGGTGCTGTGCCACCCGCCGTTCAACGAGCGCAACTGGGGGCACGACGAACTCGCCTACGACCCGCGCTGGGAGTACGGCTTCCCGGCGCGCAACGAGTCCGAGCTGGCCTGGGTGCAGCACGCGCTCGCGCGGCTGAGGGACGGCGGCACCGCCGTGCTGCTCATGCCGCCGGCCTCGGCCTCCCGCCGCTCCGGCCGCCGTATCCGCGCAGACCTGCTGCGACGGGGGGCGCTGCGGGCCGTCGTGGCGCTGCCGGTGGGTGCTGCGCCGCCGTACAACATCCCGCTGCACGTGTGGGTGCTGCGCCGGCCCGGCAAGGCGCCCGCGCAACCGGAAGTACTGCTCGCGGACGTGGGGCAGTTCGCCACGGAGGGGCGCGGCGGGCCGGACTGGCGGGCCGTGCGGGAATCCGTGCTCGACGCCTGGCGTGACTTCGACCGGGCCGGGACGCTGGACGAGCGGCCGGGACTGGCGCGTTCCGTGCCGGTCATCGAGCTCCTCGACGACGACGTGGACCTGGCCCCGGCCCGTCACCTGCCGCCCCCGCCGGCGGCCGACGGCGCGGAGGCGCTCACGGCCGTACGCGAACGTCTCGGGGAGACGCTGCGGCTGACCGCCGACCTCACCCCGCCGCCCGCCGAGGCCGCGCAGGTCACGCGCTGGCCGCTCACCACCGTCGGTGAACTCGCGCGCGGGGGTGCCCTTCTGCTGCGTACCGGTGGGAGCGGCGGGCACGCGCGCGTGCCCGTGCTCACGGACCATGACGTGTTCGCCGGGACGGCTCCCTCGGGGGCGCTGCCCGAGAGCGACGAGGAGGCGGTGCTGACCGAGCCGGGTGACGTGGTGCTCCCGGTGCTCGGCGGGGGCGCGGTGACGCGTGTGATCGACGAGGCGACCGGGGGTGCCGCTCTGGGGCGCAATCTCGTACTGCTGCGGCCGGATCCGGCGTCGCTGGACCCGTGGTTCCTCGCCGGGTTCCTGCGCGGCACCGCCAACAACCGCCAGGCCAGCAGCTACGCGTCCACCGCCACCCGCCTCGACGTGCGGCGCCTCCAACTGCCCCGGCTCCCGCTGGACGAACAGCGCCGCTACGGCGCCCGCTTCCGTGCCCTCGACGAGTTCGAGCGGGCGCTGCGCCACGCGGGCCGCCTCGGCGAGCAACTCGTGCGCGGGATGTACGACGGTCTGACGGACGGCACGGTCGCCCCGGACTGAGCACGAGCACTGAGCACGAGCACTGAGCACCCGCGTCAAGCGAAGCGATCGGCACGACAACGGTTCGGTACAACCCGGACCGCTTGTCGGTGTCGGCCTATACGCTCAAAGCGGCAATCACGGGACCGGCGTTGTCGGACGCGCGCCGACCGGCCTCGTACGTCCCCTCAGCCATCGTCCCCTCAGACATCAGGAGCTGTCATGCATGGCCACGGCTACACGCAGCCGGTGACGCAGCCGCCCCACACGGGGTGGCTGGCCTTCCTGCGCGTGCTGTTCGTGGTGATCTCGGTCTTCAGCATCGGCTTCCTGGCCTGGACGATGCTGCTGCGGCTGGCGATCGTGACCCGCAAGTCCCTCGACTGGGGCCTGTTCGTGGCCGTGCTGGCGGCCGACGTGCTCAGCATCGTGCTGCTGGGCACGGAGCCCGGCGAGGAGGTCCACACCGTGGGCGGCTGGACGGGCATCGCGCTGCTCCTGGGCACGCTCGTGGCCGCGATCGCGTACTACCTCGCGGCGGACATCCGCCACTTCCACCAGCTCCGCCACGGTCCCTACGGGGCCGCGCGCCCGCCGGCGTACGGCTACCCGCAGGCCACGTCGGCCTACGGCGCGACGACGACGCCGCGCCCAGGGCCGCACACTCCGCCCCCGGCACCCCAGGGGCCCGCTCCCCAGCCGCCGCACCACACCCCGATACCCCAACCGCCGACAGCCGCCCCCGGCCCGCCCCAGCGTCCCGCGCCCGCCCGGATCGATCAGGTGCGCGCGGAGCTCGACGAGCTCAGTGACTACTTGCGCCGGCAGGACGGCACGCGCGAGAGCGACAGCGGGGGCGGAAGGTGACCGTGACGACAGGACGCGTCGTCGCCGGCCGGTACGAACTGGCCACGCTCATCGGGCAGGGCGGCATGGGCCAGGTCTGGACGGCCTACGACCGGCGTCTCGACCGGCGCGTGGCGGTGAAACTGCTGCGCCCCGACAAGGTGGCGGGCCAGGAGGCCGACGAGCTGCGCCGCCGCTTCGTGCGCGAGTGCCGGGTGACCGCCCAGGTCGACCACCCCGGCCTGGTGACCGTGCACGACGCGGGCAGTGAGGGCGAGGAGTTGTTCCTCGTCATGCAGTACGTCGACGGCGCCGACCTCTCCGACCACCTCGCCGAGCACGAGCCGTATCCCTGGCAGTGGGCGGTCGCGGTCGCCGCGCAGCTGTGCGCCGTGCTGAGCGCCGTGCACGCCGTGCCGATCGTGCACCGCGACCTCAAGCCGCGCAACGTGATGGTGAAGCAGGACGGCACGGTCACCGTTCTGGACCTGGGCGTGGCCTCCGTCATGGACACCGACACCACCCGCCTGACGCACACCGGTTCGCCCATCGGCTCGCCCGCGTACATGGCCCCCGAGCAGGCGATGGGCGGCGCGGTCGGCCCGTACACCGACCTGTACGCGCTCGGCGTGCTGCTGCACGAGCTGCTCAGCGGGGACGTGCCGTTCTCCGGATCCACGGCGCTCGGGGTGCTGCACCGGCACCTGTACGAGCCGCCGCTGCCGGTGCGCCGGACCCGTCCCGAGGTCCCCGAGGCGCTCGAAGCGCTGGTGCTGCGCCTGCTCGCCAAGGACCCGCAGCACCGGCCCGCCTCCGCGCAGGAGGTGTACGAGCACCTGGAGCTCCTGCTGCCCGCGCGCGGGACGCCCACCGGGGCGCCCCTCGACCCCACGCGCCCCTTCCTCCGCCCGCACGCCCCCTGGCCGGACCGCGCGCGCACGCCGGCGCCCCAGCCGCAGGCCGCCCCTGCCGCGCCCGCCGCCGACAAGCCGGACGTCGCCGCCGCCGTCGACGAGGTCAAGCGACTGCTCGGGGAGGGCCGCATCACACAGGCCGTCGACATCCTGGGCGCGATCCTGCCCGCCGCGGCCGAACAGCACGGCGAGCACTCCCCGGTGGTACGCACCCTGCGCAAGCAGTACGCGGCCACGCTCATGGACGACGGCCAGTACCGGCGCGCGCTGCCCGAACTGCGCCGCCTCGCCGACGAACGCGCCGCCGAAGCCGGCCAGGCCGACACGCAGTCCCTGCGCTTCCGCTACGACGCCGCCCAGTGCCTCGAACAACTGGGCGAACCGGCGGCGGCGCTCGCCGAGTACCGCGCGCTGCTGCCGTACTACGAGAACCAGTACGTGGCCGGCGACCCCGAACTCGCCCTCGACGTCCGCCGCCGCATCGGCCACCTGCTCCTCGCCCTGGGCGACCGCGCCGCAGCCCACGACACCCTGGCGCGGCTGCTGCACGACGTGGAGCGGCTCCAGGGCTCCGGGCACCCGCTCGCCGTGGAGGTGCGCAGGACCCTGCAGTGGCTGGGACAGGTGCGCGGGTAGGTTTTTGCCGTGTCGTGAAGGAATCTTGCCCGTCTCCGGGGACGGAGTTTTCAAAATTCGGTGGAAGTGCTGATTAGGTTGCGATCCGTTTCGCAACAACCAGCACAACCTTGGGGTGGGGTCCGGCGTGTCCAGCCATCGTCAGTCGAAGAAGCGCAGATACATCACGTGGACGGTGGCCGGCGCCGCCGTCGTCGCCGGAGCGGGCATCGCCGCGCAGACCTCCATGGCGGCGACCACCTGGCCCGCGCAGCGCACCTACACCGGCCGCGCCTTCGACACCTGCGCCGCGCCCTCCCTCTCCGCGATGAAGGCCTGGCACACCGGCTTCTACGGCGCCGCGGCCGTCTACGTCGGCGGCAAGAACCGCGGCTGTTCCCAGCCCAACCTCACCGCCTCGTGGGTGAAGTCGGTCAGCGCGGTCGGCTGGAAGCTCATCCCGCTCTACGTCGGCGCCCAGCCGCCCTGCCAGACCGGCTCCAGCCCCGAGAAGATCACCGCCGCCACCGCCGCCTCCCTCGGCGCGAGCGACGCCGCGGACGCGGTCGCCAAGTCCGCCGCCCTCGGCATCAAGGCCGGCAGCCCGGTCTACCTCGACATGGAGTCGTACGACATCACGAACAAGTCGTGCAACGACGCCGTCCTGACGTACGTGCGCGCTTTCGACAAGGCACTGCGCGCCAAGACGTACCGCAGCGGCTACTACGGCTTCACCAGCTCCAGCGCGAAGGCGATCGCGAACGCCACCGACAAGACGGACCTGCCGGGCAACCTCTGGTACGCGCTGTGGGACAAGCAGAACACCACCACGGCGGACTGGCCGTTCGGGTCGACGCAGTTCACCAACCACAGCCGGGGCCACCAGTACCTGGTCAACAGCAAGGAGTCCCGCGGCGGCTACACGATCACCGTGGACCGTGACGCGTGGGACGGACCGGTGGCGATCACCGGCTGACGGGCCTTCCCGTCCCGTTTCCGTGTTCGGCCTTCCCGGGGCGGGCGCGCGGCGGTGCCGGAACTCGTGGTGAATCGTTGGTCGAATGGGTTGGCCAGAGCTGGACCACTGCCTACCATCGATCACCGCAAGACTTTGTGCACCGTCGCACAATCTCCTCGGGAGGTTTCCTTGCACCGCCGCCGTCGCACCGCGCTCCTGCTGTCCGCCGCGATCGTCGCGTCGGCCCCCCTCCTGTCCGCCTGCGGAAGCGATGCGCATCCGGGCGCGGCGGCCGTCGTCGGAGGCCAGCGGATCACCGTCTCCCAGCTGGAGAACCGGGTGAAGGAGGTGCGCTCCGCCCAGCGCGCGGCGGTGCGCGACGACGCGCAGTACGCGCAGGCGGTCGCCCAGACCGGCACCCTCACCCGGGACACCCTGCACGGCATGGTCCTCGACCGGGTCCTCCAGCGCGCCGCCCAGGACGCCGGTGTCACCGTCGACCGCAACGAGGTCCAGCGGATGCGAGCGGGTCTGGAGCAGCAGGCCGGCGGGGCCAAGGGCCTGGAGGTGTCCTGGCTCCAGCAGTACGGGGTCCCGCCGCAGCGCCTCGACGAGAACCTGCGCCTCCAGCTGGAGGCGCAGAAGCTCGCCGCCCGGCTCGGCACCGACACCAGCCAGCCCGCCTTCTGGAAGGCCCTGTCCAAGGCATCCGAGGAACTGGCCGTCGACCTCAACCCGCGTTACGGCAGCTGGGACGTCCAGAAGGTCAGCAGGGTGGACGGGAAGACGCCGTGGGTACGTGAGGTCACGGCGTCGGGGACGCAGGAGTCGGCGTAAGGGCGCCGCAGCGGGGTTGTCCAGCGGGGTTGTCCACAGGCCAGGCGGACGGCTGATCATACGATCACTCCACGTCACCCGGCCTGTGGACAACCCCGCTGCGCTGTCCGCGGCGTGCGTTACGTTCGATGCGTGAACACATCCCGCCCCGAAGCCGCTCCCGGCCGCATCGTCCTGCTCACCACCTCTCACCGTGTCGCCCCCGGCCTGCTGTCCTGGCCCGCCTGGCAGGCGCTGCACGCGGCCGACCAGGTGCTGTGCGGGGACGGCGCGCACCCGCAGCTGCCCTATCTGCGCGAGGCCGGCATAACCGTCGACGAGGCGATCCCGACCTCCGAGGACCTGGTCGACGCCTGTGCCGGCGGCCGCACGGTGGTGGTCGTGGCGACCGGCGAGGGCGAACCGACCCTGACGGACGGCCTCGCCCGCCTCGCCGGCTCCGGGCGCGTCCACATGCCGGAGCTGGAGCTGCTCCCCGCCTCCTACGACCTGCCCGGCGCCCGCCTCCTCGACCTCGTCCAGGTCATGGACCGAATCCGCGCCGAATGCCCCTGGTCGTCCCAGCAGACCCACAAGGGCCTCGCCAAGTACGGCATCGAGGAGGCGTACGAACTCGTCGAGGCGATCGAGGACGGCGACCGCGACGAACTCCGCGAGGAACTCGGCGACGTCCTGCTCCAGGTGGTCTTCCACTCCCGCATCGCCGAGGAGGACCCCGACACCCCCTTCTCCATCGACGACGTCGCGGGCACCATCGTCGCCAAGCTCATCCACCGCCACCCCCATGTCTTCGGCGACGAGACCGCGTCGACCCCCGAGGAGGTCAAGGAGCACTGGCTGCGCACGAAGGCCGTCGAGAAGCAGCGCACATCGGTGACGGAGGGCGTCCCCCTCGGCCAACCGGGCCTGGCCCTCGCGGCGAAGCTGGCCTCCCGCGCCCGCACGGCGGCTCTCGACGTCCCGCTGCCCCGGGGTGAGGGCATCGGCTACGAGCTGCTGGCGATGGCCGTACGGGCGGAGGCGGCCGGCGCCGACCCCGAGGCGGCGCTGCGGGCTGCGGCCCGGGCGTACCGGGACGCGATACGGGCGGCGGAGGGCTGACGCCACCGCTGACTCAGGACGGTCCGAGAAGGCCAGCTACCGTCAAGGAGTGACCAACACCCCTCAGCCCCCCACTCCCGCCCCCGACCTCTTCACCTGGGAGTTCGCGACCGACCCCTACCCCGCGTACGCCTGGCTGCGTGAGCACGCCCCCGTGCATCGGACGAAGCTGCCCAGTGGGGTCGAGGCATGGCTGGTCACCCGGTACGCCGACGCGAAGCAGACGCTGGCCGACCAGCGGCTCAGCAAGAACCCCGAGCATCACGACGAGCCCGCGCACGCCAAGGGCAAGACCGGTATTCCGGGCGAGCGCAAGGCCGAGTTGATGACGCATCTGCTCAACATCGACCCGCCGGACCACACCCGCCTGCGACGGCTCGTCAGCAAGGCCTTCACTCCCCGCAGGGTCGCCGAATTCGCGCCGAGGGTGCAGGAGCTCACGGACCACCTCATCGACCAGTTCGCCACCCGGGGCTCCGCCGACCTCATCCACGAGTTCGCCTTCCCCCTCCCCATCTACGCGATCTGCGACCTGCTCGGTGTCCCGCGCGAGGACCAGGACGACTTCCGGGACTGGGCGGGCATGATGATCCGGCACGGGGGTGGCCCCCGGGGCGGAGTCGCACGGTCGGTGAAGAAGATGCGCGGCTATCTCGCCGACCTCATCCACCGCAAGCGCGAGGCGCTCCCCGCCACGTCCGCGCCCGGCGAGGACCTCATCTCGGGCCTCATCCGCGCCTCCGACCACGGCGAGCACCTCACCGAGAACGAGGCGGCCGCGATGGCGTTCATCCTGCTGTTCGCCGGGTTCGAGACGACCGTGAACCTGATCGGCAACGGCACGTTCGCCCTCCTCACCCACCCCGGGCAACGGACCCGCCTCCAGGACTCCCTCGCGGCCGGACACACCGGTCTCCTGGAGACCGGCGTCGAGGAACTCCTGCGCTACGACGGCCCCGTCGAGCTCGCCACCTGGCGCTTCGCCACCGAACCGCTCAGCATCGGCGGGCAGGACATCGCGGCCGGAGACCCCGTCCTCGTCGTACTCGCGGCCGCGGACCGGGACCCGGAGCGGTTCGCTGAGCCCGACGTCCTCGACCTCGGGCGGCGTGACAACCAGCACCTGGGGTACGGGCACGGCATCCACTACTGCCTCGGCGCGCCGCTGGCCCGGCTGGAGGGGCAGACCGCGCTCGCCACGCTCCTCACCCGCCTTCCCGACCTGCGACTCGCGGCGGACCCGGCGGACTTGAGGTGGCGGGGCGGTCTCATCATGCGGGGACTGCGCACACTGCCCGTGGAGTTCACGCCGCCACGGTGACGGAGCGAGTGCGCTGTGTACCCGATCCAGCCAGATGGCATGCATGCAACTCTGTGATCTTCACGTGATCTACGCGGCATTAACTTGTGACAAGTGATCGGCTGTCGATACGTTCACTCGTCAACGCGGCGTCTCGGCTTCACTCGCCGCGTGGGTACGTGCTGTCTCGCGAAAGGTCACCGCATGCTCTCCGGGAACGGTCGCCACCGTCGCCCTCGTCAGGCTCCGGCTCTCCTCGTCGCCGCCGGAGTGACCGGCTCCGCCATCGCCATCCCGCTGCTCGGCGCAACGGGCGCGAGCGCGGCCGACGGCACCACGTGGGACAAGGTGGCCGACTGCGAGACCGGCGGCGCGTGGAGCGCCGACACGGGCAACGGGTTCTACGGCGGCCTGCACCTGAACCAGGAGCGCTGGGAGAAGTACGGCGGCCTGGAGTACGCCTCCAGTGCCGACAAGGCCAGCCGTTCCCAGCAGATAGCCGTCGCCGAGAAGGTCCTCGCCGACATCGGCCCCGGCGCCTGGCCCACCTGCGGACTGCTCTCCGGGCTCGGTTCGGACTCGGGTTCGTCCGGCGTCGACACGGGCGCGGCCGACGAGGTCCCCTCGCGGGGTCTGGACAATTCATCCGGTTCGCCCGGATCGTCCAACTCCTCAGGTTCTTCCGAATCGTCCTCCGAGTCCTCCTCCGGTTCCTCCGGGGCGTCCGATCGGCCCTCGGATCCCGCCAGCGCTCAGGACGACTCCGCTACCGGATCCACCGAGAAGCCGTCCCCTTCATCCTCTTCGCCCTCTTCTTCCGCCGAGTCGGACAAGTCCGCGAAGTCTGATTCCTCCGCCGACTCCGGCGGGGAGGCTTCGCAGAGTCCCGAGAGTTCCCCCGCGGAGGACCGCACGGTCGGCAAGGCCGACGAATCGGACAAGGCGCAGCAAAGTGCCGGTTCCTGGAGTCTCGTCGACACCGGCTCCATCGGTGGCGGCACCGGTCGGCACCGCGGCGGCAGCGCCGACGAGGGCGCCGGCGAGAGCGTGGACGCCGGAGCGAAGGCGGCCTCCACCGGCCGTCACGCCTACACCGTCCGCCCCGGTGACACTCTGGCGTCCATCGCCGACTCCCTTGGCCTCGACGGCGGATGGTCCGAGCTCTACGCCGAGAACCGGCAGGCGATCGGTGCCGACCCGAACAACATCTCCGCCGGTCAGACCCTTCGAGTCGGGGCCTAATAGGGCGAAAAAGAGCGGGAGTTCACGCCACATTTAGCGCTGAATGTCCAATTTGGCGAAAGTGTGGGATGAGTCTCAGAAGCCCTGATCGTCTTTGAAATTCCGCGGTTCGCGTGTCTACGGTCATGACCGCTCGCCACCGCGAGCACCGGTTGCCGCTACGCCGAATCCTGCCAGCGGCCGCCAGGGAACAGTCGTCGCGTAAAGCGCCGTAGGCAGGAGCGGGGGACCCAAGGTTAGTGCTGGGCCCGGTCGTTGAGACCGGATCCGGCTTGGGGTGAAGCCGCGCCTCGTGAGAGGTGCGGCCGGGCAACTCAACCGGCCCGAACCCGACAGCTCACCTCGTAGGCGTCGGTGAGGGGATCCAACCATGCTGTTTTCCGGCAAGGGCAAGCACCGTCGTCCGTCCAAGGCCACCCGTGCCATCGCCATCGCCGGTGTGACCGGCGCCGCCGTCGCCGCCCCGCTGATGGCGGCCGGCAACGCCTCCGCCGCCACCACCTCCGAATGGGACGCGGTCGCCCAGTGCGAGTCGGGCGGAAACTGGTCCATCAACACCGGCAACGGCTACTACGGCGGTCTGCAGTTCTCCGCCTCCACCTGGGCCGCGTACGGCGGCACGCAGTACGCCGCGCAGGCCAACCAGGCCAGCAAGGCGCAGCAGATCGCGGTCGCCGAGAAGGTCCTCGCCTCCCAGGGCAAGGGCGCCTGGCCGGTCTGCGGCAAGGGCCTCTCGGGCGCCTCCACCGGCGGCAGCGCCGACACCTCCTCGTCGAGCAGCTCCAGCGGCAGCTCCAGCAGCTCCTCCAGCGGCTCCTCCTCCAACAGCACCGCCGACCGCTCCAGCGAGCAGCAGGCCTCCCGCTCCACCGAGCGTCCGGCCGCCAAGAAGACCGTCACCACCCCGACCGGCAAGAAGGTCAAGAAGGGCGACGGCGAGTACAAGGTCGTCGCGGGTGACACCCTCAGCTCGATCGCCACGAAGCAGAAGGTCGCGGGCGGCTGGGAGAAGCTGTTCGAGCTGAACAAGGACATCGTCGAGGACGCCAACCTCATCTACCCGGGCCAGCAGCTGCACCTCAAGTGACACGAGGGCTTCAGCCGGTCCATAGCGCCCTGATGGCCGTCTCCTCCACAGTGGGGGGACGGATGAGGGCCCCCGGCCCCCACGGGCTCCCCGCCCCGGTGCGTCGTCCCCCGTACGCACCGGGGCGGGGTTTTCTCTGCCCGTCTGCCGCTCGTTACCCGCCATCGATTGTTCCGGCCGGGAACAATGTGTACCGTCAGCCTGTCCACGAGGCGGTCGGTCGGCTGCCGATGCCCCGGGGGCGGTTAGGCTCTAGTCGCAAGGCCCACGGGCCCCGCACTTCCAGCGTCACATCCCATGAAGGAGATGCTCGTGCCGTCCATCGACGTCGTCGTAGCCCGGGAAATCCTGGACTCCCGAGGCAACCCCACGGTCGAGGTCGAGGTCGGCCTCGACGACGGCAGCACGGGTCGTGCCGCCGTCCCGTCCGGCGCCTCCACGGGCGCCTTCGAGGCCATCGAGCTCCGCGACGGTGACCCGAGCCGCTACCAGGGCAAGGGTGTCGAGAAGGCCGTCCTGGCCGTCATCGAGCAGATCGGCCCGGAGCTGGTCGGCTACGACGCCACCGAGCAGCGCCTGATCGACCAGGCCATGTTCGACCTGGACGCCACCGACAACAAGGGCTCGCTCGGCGCCAACGCCATCCTCGGCGTCTCGCTCGCCGTCGCCCACGCCGCCTCCGAGGCCAGCGACCTCCCCCTCTTCCGCTACCTGGGCGGCCCGAACGCGCACCTGCTGCCGGTGCCGATGATGAACATCCTGAACGGCGGCTCGCACGCCGACTCCAACGTGGACATCCAGGAGTTCATGATCGCCCCGATCGGCGCGGAGTCCTTCTCCGAGGCGCTGCGCTGGGGCACCGAGGTCTACCACACCCTCAAGAAGGTCCTGAAGAGCAAGGGCCTGGCCACCGGCCTCGGCGACGAGGGCGGCTTCGCCCCGAACCTCGGCTCCAACCGTGAGGCCCTCGACCTCATCCTCGAGGCCGTCAAGGAAGCCGGCTACACCCCCGGCGAGCAGATCGCCCTCGCGCTCGACGTCGCCGCGTCCGAGTTCTACAAGGACGGCTCCTACGTCTTCGAGGGCAAGACGCGCTCCGCCGCCGAGATGACCGACTACTACGCCGAGCTCGTCGAGGCGTACCCGCTGGTCTCCATCGAGGACCCGCTGTTCGAGGACGACTGGGCCGGCTGGAAGACCATCACCGACAAGCTCGGCGACAAGGTCCAGCTCGTCGGTGACGACCTGTTCGTCACCAACCCCGAGCGCCTCGCCCGCGGTATCGAGGAGGGCGCCGCCAACGCCCTGCTGGTCAAGGTCAACCAGATCGGTTCGCTGACCGAGACCCTGGACGCCGTCGAGCTGGCCCAGCGCAACGGCTTCAAGTGCATGATGTCCCACCGCTCCGGTGAGACCGAGGACGTCACCATCGCCGACCTCGCCGTCGCCACCAACTGCGGCCAGATCAAGACCGGCGCCCCGGCCCGCTCCGAGCGCGTCGCCAAGTACAACCAGCTGCTGCGCATCGAGGAGATCCTCGACGACGCGGCGGTGTACGCGGGCCGCAGCGCGTTCCCCCGCTTCAAGGGCTGACGGACTGACCGTCAGGGTCAACCCTTAGCCAGTCGTACGTACGTCCCCGTACTCGGTCCCGTACCGTGTGCGGGGACGTACGCACGTGTGAAAGGGGAGACGCGGACATGGCCGTGAAGGACCGGGACCGTTTCTCCACCGCGACCAGGATCCGGTTGCTCGGCGAGCAGACGGCGGCCCGTGTCTACCGCTCCCAGACGAAGCGGCAGGCCCGCCGCTCCCGCCTGACCAGCCGGGCGGCGCTGCTCGCCCTGGTGCTGTGCACGCTGATCGTGGCCGTCGCCTACCCGATAAGGGCGTACGTCTCCCAGCGCGCCGAGATCGCCGATCTGGAGCGGGAGAAGGCACAGGCCAGACAGCGGGTCGAACAGCTGCGCGACCTCAAGGCGCGCTGGCAGGACGACGCGTACGCGGAGCAGCAGATCCGGCAGCGGCTGCACTATGTGATGCCCGGCGAGACCGGTTACATCGTGATCGACCCGGCCGCGGCCAGGCAGGCACGCGCCGACCTGGTGGCGGCCGACCGCCCCTGGTACGTGAACGTCTGGGACGGGATCGACATGTCCGACGCGTCGGACCAGTGAGACCCGACCAGCGAGACCGATAGAAAGACAGGCATGGAAACGCCCCCGCCGACCACCCCGCGCACCGAGCCCACCGACGCCGACGTCGAGGCCTTCAAGCAGCAGCTCGGACGCCCGCCGCGCGGGCTGCGCGCGATCGCGCACCGGTGCCCGTGCGGCCAGCCGGACGTCGTCGAGACCGCCCCCCGCCTGCCCGACGGCACGCCCTTCCCGACGCTGTACTACCTGACGTGCCCGCGCGCCGCCTCGGCGATCGGCACGCTGGAGGCGAACGGCGTCATGAAGGAGATGACGGAGCGGCTGCAGACCGATCCGGAACTCGCCGCCGCGTACCGTGCCGCGCACGAGGACTACATCGCGCGCCGTGACGCCATCGAGGTCCTGAAGGGCTTCCCCAGCGCGGGCGGGATGCCGGACCGGGTGAAGTGCCTGCACGTACTGGTGGGCCACTCGCTGGCCGCGGGGCCCGGTGTGAACCCGCTGGGCGACGAGGCGCTCGCGATGCTGCCGGAGTGGTGGCGCAAGGGCCCGTGCGTGCAGCCGCTCGTGGCGCCGGACCCGGCGGACGAGCACCCCGGCGAGGAGGGGACGGTCTCCGATCCCGCCGAGGCCCGCAGCGGTTCCCTCGCGGAGGCGCCCGCGGTGCCCGCCGGTTTCAGCCGCGTCGCGGCGGTCGACTGCGGTACGAACTCCATCCGCCTTCTCGTCGCGGACGTGAACGCCGAGACGGGTGAACTGCTGGAGCTGGACCGGCGCATGACGATCGTGCGGCTCGGCCAGGACGTGGACCGTACGGGCCGGCTGGCGCCCGAGGCGCTGGAGCGCACGTTCGCGGCGTGCCGCGAGTACGCGGACGTGATCCGCGAACTGGGCGCGGGCAAGGTGCGGTTCGTGGCCACGTCGGCCTCCCGGGACGCCTCCAACCGCGACGACTTCGTGCGCGGCGTGGTGGACATCCTCGGCGTCGAGCCCGAGGTCATCTCTGGCGAGCAGGAGGCGGAGTTCTCCTTCACCGGGGCGACGAAGGAACTCAAGGGGCGCGACGACCTCGCGCGGCCCTACCTCGTCGTGGACATCGGCGGCGGCTCGACCGAGTTCGTCGTCGGCGACGGCCACGTCCGCGCGGCGCGCTCCGTCGACGTCGGCTGCGTCCGGATGACCGAGCGGCACCTCGTGCGCGACGGCGCGGTCACCGACCCGCCCACCGAGGAGCAGATCGCGGCGATGCGGGCCGACATCGAGGCGGCCCTCGACCTGGCCGGGGAGACCGTGCCCCTGCGCGAGGCACGCACCCTGGTCGGCCTCGCCGGTTCCGTGACGACGGTGTCGGCGATCGCCCAGAACCTCCCCGAGTACGACTCGACCGCCATCCACCACTCCCGCGTCTCCCGCGACACCGTCCGCGAGATCACCGACCGCCTCCTGCGCTCCACCCACGCCGACCGCGCGGCCATCCCCTCCATGCACCCCGGCCGTGTCGACGTGATCGCGGCGGGCGCCCTCGTCCTCCTGTCGATCATGGAACGCGTCGGCGCCGAGGAGGTCGTGGTGAGCGAGCACGACATCCTCGACGGCATCGCCTTCTCGGTGGCGTAGGCCCCTTCTGAGCAGGCGTGGATCACGTATGAGCGCGTCCGAAGGGCTCGGAGGAACCCTTCGGACGGGCCTTGGCGGAAAAGTTCGTGAAGTTCTTCACAAGGAAATCGGCACTCCTGAGCGACGAGAAGGGGTGCGTTGACCCTTCCGGGGGGCCGATGGGGCTTTGAACGTGTTCAGAAGCGTGATATGAGGGTGCGTGAGAGGGGGCCCGGAGGGCGGGTCGAGCGGTGGCTCACAGGGGTGCTCGCGGGCCAGAGAGGCAGCTCACGCGGCATTGACAACGGGCTGTAGTGCACACGGGTTCCCGGTTGTCATCATGATGTGGATCACGCGGGCCGCGGAGGATAGCACACACCCCGTCAGAGCTTGTGAAGGGGCGCACGAGCGACCCCCCTGGAGCGGGTGGATACTCGATGGCATGAGCACCACGGAGCGTCCCAGGATCCTCGTAGTAGGCGGTGGGTACGTAGGCCTGTACGCAGCTCGGCGCATCCTCAAGAAGATGCGCTACGGCGAGGCGACCGTCACGGTCGTCGACCCCCGGTCGTACATGACCTACCAGCCCTTCCTCCCCGAAACCGCCGCCGGCAGCATCTCCCCGCGTCACGTCGTCGTCCCGCTGCGACGCGTGCTTCCCAAGGCGGAGGTCCTCACCGGCCGGGTCACCACCATCGACCAGGACCGCAAGGTCGCCACGGTCGCCCCGCTGGTCGGCGAGGCGTACGAGCTGCCCTTCGACTACCTGGTCGTCGCGCTCGGCGCGGTCTCCCGCACCTTCCCGATCCCCGGCCTCGCCGAGCAGGGCATCGGCATGAAGGGCATCGAGGAGGCCATCGGCCTGCGCAACCACGTCCTCGAGCAGCTCGACAAGGCCGACTCCACCACCGACGAGGAGATCCGCCGCAAGGCGCTCACCTTCGTCTTCATCGGCGGCGGCTTCGCCGGTGCGGAGACCATCGGTGAGGTCGAGGACATGGCCCGCGACGCGGCCAAGTACTACAAGAACGTGTCCCGCGAGGACATGCGCTTCGTCCTCGTCGACGCCGCCGACAAGATCCTCCCCGAGGTCGGCCCCAAGCTCGGCCAGTACGGCAAGGAGCACCTGGAGGCCCGCGGGGTCGAGGTCTACCTCTCCACCTCGATGGACTCCTGCGTCGACGGTCACGTCGTGCTGAAGAACGGCCTCGAGGTCGACTCCAACACGATCGTCTGGACGGCCGGCGTCAAGCCGAACCCGGCCCTGTCCCGCTACGGTCTGCCGCTCGGCCCCCGCGGTCACATCGACTGCGAGCCCTCGCTGCAGGTCAAGGGCACGGACTACATCTGGGCCGCCGGCGACAACGCCCAGGTCCCGGACGTCGCCGCCCGCAAGGCCGGTGTCGAGAACGCCTGGTGCCCGCCCAACGCCCAGCACGCGCTGCGTCAGGCGAGGGTCCTCGGCGACAACGTGGTCTCCGGCATGCGGGGCTTCCCGCAGAAGGAGTACGCGCACTCCAACAAGGGCGCGGTGGCCGGCCTCGGCCTCCACAAGGGCGTCGCGATGATCGTCATGGGCAAGATGAAGATCAAGCTCAAGGGCCGTCTCGCCTGGTACATGCACCGCGGCTACCACGGTCTGGCCATGCCGACCTGGAACCGCAAGATCCGCGTCTTCGCCGACTGGACCCTCGGCATGTTCCTCAAGCGTGAGGTCGTCGCCCTGGGCGCCCTGGAGACTCCGCGTGAGGAGTTCTACGAGGCAGCCAAGCCGGCGCCGGTCGCCGCCGCGAGCAAGTCCGAGAAGACCGAGAAGGCCGAGGAGAAGGCCAAGGCCTCCTGACCCTCCCGGTCACCTGAACAACCCGAGGGACCTCCCGCCATCCGTGGTGCGGGAGGTCCCTCCGCGTTCGTCTGACTGTTTCTTTCCTGATCTGTGACGCGCGTGGGGGAGTGTGGCCGGGCCCCGCAGATGTTTACGTGGTGCTGGACATTCCGGGATCGTTCGTCACGGAGGTGTGCACCATGGCCGACGCCGCACTGCGGCTGAAGAGCCTGCTCGAACAGGTATCGGGAGCCCCGCTCCCGATCAGGATCCGCGCCTGGGACGGTTCGCAGTCGGGGCCACCGGACGCCCCGACACTGGTCGTACGCAACCGCCGCGCCCTGCGCCGACTGCTGTGGAAACCCGGCGAGTTGGGTCTGGCCCGCGCCTGGGTCGCCGGGGACCTCGACATCGAAGGCGACCTGTACGGGGCCCTCGACCTGCTCGCCGGCCTGATCTGGGAGCGCGGCGAGGACGCCAGGACCCTCGCCCAGGCGCTGCGCGACCCCCAGGTGCGGGCCGGTGCCCGCGGCCTGGTGAGACTCGCCGGTCTCCCGCTGCCGCCCGCCCCGCCCCCCGAGGAGGTCCGGCGCCGCCGCCACCTCCACACCCGGCGCACCGACAGACGCGCCATCAGCCACCACTACGACGTCGGCAACGACTTCTACGAGATCGTCCTCGGCCCGTCGATGGTCTACTCGTGCGCCTACTGGCAGGACGGTGGGAATCTCGAGGACGCCCAGCGCGACAAGCTCGAACTCATCTGCCGCAAGCTCGGCCTGAGCCCCGGTCGGCGGCTGCTCGACGTCGGCTGCGGCTGGGGCTCCCTGGCCGTGCACGCCGCCCGTGAACACGGCGTCAGCGTCGTCGGCGTCACGCTCTCCCAGGAGCAGGCGGTGTACGCCCGCAAACGCGTCGCCGACGAGGGGCTCACGGACCGGGTCGAGATCAGGGTGCAGGACTACCGGGACGTCGTGGACGGGCCCTACGACGCGATCTCCTCCGTCGGCATGGCCGAACACGTGGGTGGCGACCGCTATCTGGAGTACGCCCGGGATCTGTACGCCCTGCTGCGGCCCGGCGGCCGGCTCCTCAACCACCAGATCGCCCGCCGCCCCCAGCGCGACGAGTCGTCGTACGACGTGGACGAGTTCATCGACGCCTACGTCTTCCCCGACGGCGAACTCGCCCCGGTCGGCACCACCGTCACCCAGCTGGAACGCGCCGGGTTCGAGGTGCGGGACGTGGAGGCGATCCGCGAGCACTACGCGCTCACCCTGCGCCGCTGGGTCGCCAACCTGGAGGCCGAGTGGTCGCGCGCGGTGGCGCTGACGAGCCCCGGCCGGGCCCGCGTCTGGCGGCTGTACATGGCGGCCTCCGCGCTGGCCTTCGAACGCAACCGCATCGGCGTCAACCAGGTCCTCGCGGTACGCAGCCCGGAGTCCGGATCCTCCGGGATGCCGCTGCGGGCACGCACCTGGAACTGACCGGGAAGGGCCCCGTTCCCGGTCTCGGGAACGGGGCCCTCACGGCCGTAGGACCGCCGCTACTCGGACTTGATCGCGGTCAGCATGTTCAGCCGGGCCGCCCGCCGGGCCGGCCACAGCGCCGCAAGGATGCCGACCGTCGCCGCGAGCAGGAGGAACACGGTCATCCGGGCCCACGGCAGGACCAGCTCGTACGTCGGCATCTTCGTGCCGATCAGCTCACCGGCCGCCCAGCCGAAGAAGACGCCGAGGCCGATGCCGAGCACGCCGCCGAAGAGGGAGATGACCAGGGACTCCAGGCGCACCATCCGCTTGATGCCCGTGCGGTCCAGGCCGATCGCGCGGAGCATGCCGATCTCCTGGGAGCGTTCGAACACCGACATCGCCAGGGTGTTGATGACCCCGAGCACCGCGACGATCACCGCCATCGCGAGCAGACCGTAGAGCATGTTCAGCATCAGCGTGAACATCTTCGCGATGTCGTCGGAGAGGTCCTGCTTGCTCTGCACCTTGATGGCCGGGTTGTCGCCGAGGGCCTTCTCCAGCCGGTCCTTGGCCGCTCCGGACGCACCGTCCGACGTCTTGACCATGACCTGCATGTCCGCCGCGTCCGCGGCCTTCTGGTGCGGGGCCAGGGTGGTCAGGTCGAGCATGATGCCGCGGATCAGTTCGTTGCCCTCGTAGACCCCGGCCACGGTCAGCCGCTGCTTCTTCCCGTCCTCGAAGCCGACGGTGAAGGCGGAACCGGCCTTCCAGCCGTGCGTCTTGGCGGTGTTCGCGTCGACGACGACCTTGTCTCCGCCGACCTCGAACGTGCCGTTGTCGACCTTGAGGTCGGTCAGCCTGCCGATCGCGGCGCCGTTGACGCCGGTCAGGTACTCGGTCTCCCCATCGATGCGGGAGGGGGCGTTGCGCAGCGGGCTGGTGGCGGTGACGCCCTTCGTGGCCGCCAGCTTCTCGCCGACATCGGCGGAGAGCTCGTTGCCGTTCGCCATCGACACCACGTAGTCGGCGCGGACCGCGGCCGACGCCATCTTGTCGATCGACTTCTGCAGGCTGCCCGCCATCACCGTCATGCCGGTGATGAGGGTCAGACCGATCATCAGCGCTGAGGCCGTGGCGGCCGTACGGCGCGGATTGCGTACCGAGTTCTGCCGGGCCAGCTTGCCCGAGACGCCGAACGCACGCAGGGCCGGAGCCGTCGCCGCGATCAGCGGACGCGACAGCAGCGGGGTCAGGATGAACACGCCGATGATGAGCAGCACCGCGCCCAGGCCCATGGGCGCCTGCCCGTCCGAGCCGCTCATCGTCGTGGCGGCCAGGACGACCGCGACGCCCGCCGCCGAGAACAGGGCGCCGATGGTGTTGCGCAGCACCAGCGACCGGGTCGTCGCCTGGGCGTGCACGCTGCTCATCGCGGCGACCGGCGGGATCTTCGCGGCCCGGCGGCCGGGCAGCCAGGCGGCGAGCATGGTGATGACGATGCCGACCGCGAGGGCGGCCGCGACCGTGCTCGGGGTGATGACCAGGGGCCCGTCCGGGACGGTCGCGCCGAGCGTGCCCATCAGGGAGCGCAGCCCGGCCCCGATGCCGACACCGGCGACCAGACCGGTCACGCCGGCGGCCGTGCCCACCACGAACGCCTCGATCAGCACCGACCGGGTGACCTGACGGCGGGAGGCACCGACGGCCCGCAGCAGCGCCAGCTCCTTGGTGCGCTGGGCGACCAGCATGGTGAAGGTGTTGGCGATGATGAACGTTCCGACGAACAGGGCGATGCCGGCGAAGACCAGCAGGCCCTGCCGCAGTCCGCTCATCGACGAGGCGATCGCCCTCGCCTGGTCGTCGGCGAGCTCCTTGCCGGTGGTGGCCACGGTGAGGCCCTTCGGCAGCGCCTCGTCCAGCGCGGCCTTCAGCTCCGACTGGCTGGTGCCGGCCTTCGCCTTCACGTCGATCTCGTCGTACGTGCCCGGCTTGCCGAACAGCTTCTGCGCCGTCGCCGTGTCGAACAGGGCGAGGCTGCCGCCGGCGGCGACGTTGCCGTCGTCCGTGGTGAAGATGCCGGAGATCTTCGGGTTCAGGACGGGGCCGTCGACAGAGAGACGGACGGTGTCACCGACCTTGTAGCCGGCGCGCCGCGCGGTCTCCGAGTCGATGGCGACCTCGCCCTTGCCGTGCGGCGCGGAGCCGGACTTCAGCGGGTAGCGGGGGTCCTTGTCGCCCCAGTAGTTACCGCCCTGCGACTGGAAGCCGCCGCCTATCAGCTTGTCGTCCTTGTCGGCGATCGCAGTGAAGCCGTTGACGACACCGATGGCGGAGGCGGCCCCCGGCACCGCTGCGCTCTGGTCGAGCAGCGCCCGCGTCAGGTCGGGGGTCTTGCCGAGGGTGTCGCCCTTGTCCTCCTGGTACTTGGCCCCGACGGCCACGTCGACCTGGTCGAAGCCCTTGGCCGAGCTGTTCTGGTAGGCGTCGGAGATGGTGTTGGTGAAGACCAGGGTCCCCGACACGAAGGCCACGCCGAGCATCACGGCGAGCACGGTCATCAGGAGCCGGGCCTTGTGCGCGAGCACGTTGCGCAGGGCGGTACGGAACATGAGGGTGTCTACTCCGAAGGTTCTTGACCGGGGGTCAGCCGGAGGTCAGCTGGTGCGGCCCTTGGCGTCGAATTGCTTCATGCGGTCGAGAACGGAGTCCGCGGTCGGCCCGTACACCTCGTCGACGATCCGTCCGTCCGCCAGGAACACCACCCGGTCCGCGTACGCCGCGGCCACCGGGTCGTGGGTCACCATCACCACCGTCTGCTGCAGCTCGCGCACGGAGTTGCGCAGGAAGCCGAGCACCTCGGCGCCGGAGCGGGAGTCGAGGTTTCCGGTCGGCTCGTCGCCGAAGATGATGTCCGGCTTGGCCGCCAGGGCGCGGGCGACGGCGACGCGCTGCTGCTGCCCGCCGGAGAGCTGGGAGGGACGGTGGCTCAGCCGGTCGGCGAGCCCGACCATCCGGATGACCGTGTCCAGCCACTGCTGGTCCGGCTTACGGCCCGCGATGTCCATCGGGAGGGTGATGTTCTCCAGGGCGGTCAGCGTGGGCAGCAGGTTGAACGCCTGGAAGATGAAGCCGATCTTGTCCCGCCGCAACTTGGTGAGCTGCTTGTCCTTCAGGGAGCCCAGCTCGGTGTCGCCGATGCGCACGGACCCTGAGGAGAACGTGTCGAGCCCCGCCACGCAGTGCATCAGCGTGGACTTGCCGGAGCCCGAGGGGCCCATGATCGCGGTGAACTCGGCCTGGCGGAAGGCGACGGAGACCCGGTCGAGGGCGACCACCTGGGTCTCGCCCTGTCCGTAGATCTTCGACAGATCCGTGGCACGCGCGGCCACGGCGGTGGTCCGGTCGGCGATGGGAGTGGTGGTCACGGGTGGACGCTCCTGAAGGGACGACGGTGGACGACGGTGGTTCCCCGGGAAGGTTTCCTCGGGAAGGTTTCCTCGGGAACGTGAACCATCGTCGCGGCCGTACGGCGCCCTGTAGTCACCCGTTGTTCTGGTTCCGAAGACAGCCTCGAGTCTGACCGAGGGCGGCCGTGTCATACCTGGGGATGACGGCGGCCCCTGGGGGCGGGGACGTCAAGAACAGGTGGAGCCCCCTCGTTCGGACGGTGAAATTCCGTCATTCCGCATGCACGACCGACCGTCACCCGACAGGCTATTGGCAAGTGCGGATGGCCCGTACCGTGGGCTGATGCACCCTCAGGCGCCAATAAAATAAGACAACATCGGTCCGCCCGTCCGCTGTTCGGGGGATGTATCCCGATAGGCTCGGAACCTCGAAGCGGAGCCCATGGCCTGCCCGGATGGTGGAATGCAGACACGGCGAGCTTAAACCTCGCTGCCCCTCGCGGGCGTACCGGTTCAAGTCCGGTTCCGGGCACTACCGCTGCTGTCACAGCACGTGACTACGGAGACGGCCAGTCGCCGCGGTCACTCACAGTGAAGGGCTGCCCGGCCCTCGGCCGGACAGCCCCACCCGAGATCTCAGGAGTTCCTCAGGGCGCCGCCTCCCGGCGCACCTCATATCCGTACGCCTTGTCCGCGTCCGTGTCGAAGTAGAGCGTCGGGTGGTCGCCCGCCTCCTCGACCCGGAGAAGCGTGGACTCGGAGTCGTCCGAGAAAGAGCCCGCGGCGTCGAAGCGCAGCTCGATGCCGTCGCTGCGGTCGTCGTCGCCGACGAGGCTCCACTCGCCCCGCCCGGAGAGTCTTCCGTTTCCGGGCGGGGGATCGCTGAAGCCGAACTCGATGGCACCGCGGGGAATGCCCGACATCTCGAACCTGCCGTCGTCGCCGAACTCGACGCGGCCGCCTCCGGAGCCCTTCCAGACCCCGGAGACCTCCGTCGAACCCAGCTCGTCCGCGGTGTCCCCTCCGCAGCCGTTCAGAGCGAACAGGCCGCCGAGGAGCAGCACGGGGACGGCCGCGGCCATCGCGCACCCACGAATTACCTTCACGCCTGCCTACTTGTAGATGGTTTCCTGCCAGTCGACCTCGACGCGGTAGCCCGCGAAGAAGCCGCCGGTGTACTGCGGAGTGCCGTTGAACGTCTTCTGCCAGCCCGAGTGTCCCGGGATGAGCGACTCGTTGTCGATGTCGGTCCAGGCGTGGTACTTGACCGTGAGCGTGTTGCCCTTGCTTTTGACGACGTTGTACTGGAGCGCGTAGGACCCGAGGATGCCCTGGGCCTTGCGGTCGTCCTTGCCGACGACGAGGCCGCCGAAGTCGGAGATGTAAGTACCGGCCATCTGGAGGTAGTTGAGGTCCTCCTTGTCCCGGTTCTTCGTCACGCTGTAGTCCTCACGTCCGCTCTTCTTCCCGTTCACCGCGAAGTTCGCGGCGATGTTCTCGCGCGCGTCCTGCATGCTGGTGCTCTTGATCAGGTCGTGCGTCAGGTCGTCGTCGCCGTCGTAGTACTGGGTGGCCGTGGTGTTCTCCAACTGGTTGCTGCCGATGATCCAGCGCCAGACCAGGCTCCACGGACCGCCGCTGCGGACCTTGCCGTCGCCGCCGAAGTCCTTGTTCGCCAACTGGCCGGCCGGCGGACGGTTGGACAGCACCCTCTCCATGATCATCTTCTGGAGCCTGCGCGTCTCCGGGCTCTGGCTGAAAGTGAGCGGCAGCGGGTCCGGGCCCATGAGCAGCACCGGAGCCTGGAACTGCTGGAGCAGGGCCGGCGGCAGTCCTCCGCTGGGCAGCACCGACGAGGTCCCGGCGGTGCCGGAGCTGCCGCCCCCGTCGAAGGGCGGAGCCACGTTCTCCTCGGCTTCCTCCCACCCCTTGGGGCAGTCCACGCCCATGGTGCAGCTGATCGAGCCCTGGCCGGTGGGGTCGGTGAAGGTCACCGGGTTGTTCTCGGAGTACCCGTAACCGTTGAGGGACTGGTGCTTCTCCATCTCCAGCAGCGGGTCGACGCTGATGAACACGCCGAGGACCGGGTCGTACTCCCGTGCCCCGACATGGGTGAGGCCGGTGCTCCTGTCGGTGGTCTTGCCCAGGAACCCGCGGTCGTCGACCCACGTACCGACCGACGCCTGCGCCCGCTCCTCGCCGAAGGGGTTCAGGTAGCGCCGGGTGATGGCCTGCGTGCCCGCCTCGACAGCCAGGCTCTGGGTGCCGTGGTGATCACCGGCGAGGTAGTAGAGCTTGTTGGTGCCGCTCTGGTTCGTGCGGACCGCGACGTTGCGCTCCTCCGTGCCGTAATACCGCTGGGCCCAGGTGGTGCCGTCCTTGCGGAGATGGACCTCGGTGGCTCCGGCGTACAGCACTCGCTCACCGCCCGCGGCGGAGCGGATCAGCAGGTTGCCGTCGGCGTCGTAGGTGTAGTCGGTCGCGCCCGTGCCCTCGGTGAGCTTGGTGAGCCTGCCCTCCGCGGACCAGATGAGTTCCTGCTGGGCCGTGGCGCCGGGGCGGTGACGGGTGTTGCCCTCCGCGTCGTAGTCGTAGCTCCGCTCGGGCTTGGCGCAGTCGCCCTTGGTGGTGGTGCCGGTCACCGCGTGCTTGGCGGTCCCCGCGAAGCAGTAGGTGGTCGTGGTGTCGCCGCCGCTGCTGTGGTCGACCTCGGTCTTGCGCTGGCCGGCCTCGTTGTAGGTGTACGTGGTCCAGTACGGAGCGGCCCCGCCCAGGCTGCCTGCGCTGGGCGTGTCGGAGCACTTCCGGGAGGACGGGGTCCACGCGTCCGTCATCCGCCGGAAGCCGTCGTAGGCGAAGCACTGCGTCTCGGGCTTCGCACCGGCCGCCGTGCTCGGGTCGCTGATGGCGGTGATGTTGCCGGCGTCGTCGAAGGTGTAGTTGAGGTCCTGGACCAGACCGCGGGTCAGGTCCGTGACATGGGTGCGCAGCAGGCGCCCGGTGCCCTCGTCGTAGGTGTTGGTGACATAGGTCTTCTTCTGCTCCTCCGTGTCGGCCTGGCCGAGGACGAGCTGCTGCGGCTGGCCGAGCTCGGAGTAGTCGGTGTCCAGGAGGTAGCCGGTGGAGCCGTTGATGGACTTCACCTGGGACAGTCCGGTGTAGCCGTAGTCGACGGTCTCCGAGGGCAGTCCGCCGAGCGCCGGCTCCTTCTTGTTCTGTAGCGTCCCGTCGAGGTTGTAGTAGCTGCTGAACAGGACGGTCTGCGGCACTCCGGCCTTCACCAGGGGGTCGTCGGCGGGCAGGGTGAGCTGCGTGGCGACCGCGCGGTCCAGGCTGTCGTACTCGGTGACCTTGCGGCTGTAGGCCTTGCCGCTCGCGCCGCTGCCACCGACGTAGCGGATCGACTCCGAGGGCTTGCCCTTGGCGGAGGCGTCGTAGGTCTGCTTGGTGAGCTGGTTGGCCTCCGTCCTGGAGTTGGCCCAGGTGCCGGTGATGCGGCCGATGTCGTCGTACTCGGTCAGGACGGACTGCTTGTTCGCGCCGGTGACCTTGACGGACTGGTCGAGGGCGTTATAATCGGTGTGCGCCGCGCCCTTGTCGGGGTCGGTGACGTCGGTGCGCCGGCCGAACAGGTCGTAGACGTAGCTCCACTTCGTCTGGTCCGGGCCGGTGACGACGAGTTCCTTGTCGTCCAGCGTGAAACCGGTGCGCACGGAGGTGTGGGCGGCGCTCACGCTGTCGCCGAACTCCGGATCCGCCGGGCTCTGTCCGGCGTATTCGCGGGTCTCGACGGTCCGGCCCCGCGCGTCGACGATGGTGCGCTTGGCCACGCCGCCCTTGAGGGCCGAGGTCGCCGTCGAGTCACCGGTGTACGACGTGGTGCTGGTCCACCTCTTCACCCCGTAGAAGGAGACCGTGCGACCGATCTCCCGCTCGGCGCCGTCGTACGTCGTGGCGGTCTGTGTCGGGGACTCCCCGTACTCGGCGCGGGTGTAGGTGTCGGTGGGGGTGCTGGTGTCGTCGAAGATGTCGGCGTACGTCTCGTACGGCAGGCTGCGCGAGTCGTACCGGGTGTCGGTCAGGATGCGCCCCGTGCCCCGAGGGGTGGGCGACTGGGTCTGCAGCTTGCGCAGCAGCGCGTCGTACAGGTCGTACGTCGTGTTGTAGGTCTTGCCGTCCGCCTTCAGTGTGGACGTGGACACCCAGGAGGGCTTGGTGGCACTGAGCTTGTAGGCGAACTTGCTGTTGGGGGCGTCGCCGCCGCCCTTGTTGCGGTTGGGCAGCCAGACCTCGGTCAGCCGGCCCATCGCGTCGTAGGTGAGTTCCGTCTTCTTCAGGTTGGCGTCATAGGTGCGCTCCGCCAGGCCGCGGCGCGGATCCAGGAACGAGGTCGTTCTGTGGCCCATGGCGTTGGTGACCACCGTCTTGGTCAGCGGGCCCGCCGCGGGAGGGGTGTAGTCGGTGGTCGTGGGCTTCCGGTTCGCGTCGGTGACCCCGACGACCCGGCCGAGCGTGTCGTACGTCGTGGTGCTGACGGTCTGCCAGCCGGACGGCAGGCGCAGGCCCGCCGCGTCGGCCGTGGCCGCGTAGCCGGTGGCTCGGCCCGTCCAGGTGACCTCGCCCCTGGTCGGCTCCTGCGCCGCCTTCCAGGTGGTGGCGCCGGCGGTGTCGTACACGGTGGCGGTGTCGGAAAGGACGTCGCCGCGCTTGTCCGTGCCGGCGGGCAGCGCCAGGAGGGCGTCGGTGACCGAGCACGGTCTGCCGACGGCGCGGACCCGGGCCGTCAGGCTGGTGAGGCCGGCGGTGTCGTTGCGCGCGTACCAGGTGCGTGTGCAGGTCTCGTCGCCGCTCTTGGCGGTGTCACCGGTGTCCTCGGAGGAGGAAACCATGCCGTAGTCGTCGTAGGTCTTGGCGACCGTGCGGGCGCGCCACGTCTTCGGACCGGTCAGATACGTGTAGGTGGTGGCCTCCGCGCCGCGCACATAGCGGGCGCGGTGGTCCGTCGCACCGGGCACCGTCTGGTGGGCGGTCTCCTTGGACCACGGCTTGTTCACCGTCGCCGTGATGGGCGTCGAGCCGGAGTAGACGACCTGTTCGCGCAACTGCCCCGCGTACTGGGAGCTGTCCGTCAGCGAGGCGAGACCCAGGGCGGGGGCGGACAGCGGGGCGAGGGAGACCGAACGGCTCGTGCCGTCCGCCTTCCGGTCGCCGTCCATGCCCTGCATGTACAGCGAGACGGTCTTGGAGCGGGTCGTGCCGACCGCGCCCTTGGTGACGGTCACCTCGCGGTAGCCGCGCCAGTCGGACCAGGTCCGCTCGTCCGACGGCGTGAACGGCTCGTCGTTGTAGTGCCAGGCCGCTCCCGCGTAGGCGTAGGAGTTCTCCACGGCGTCGTTGTTGCCGGCCGGGTCGGAGGTCACGACGGCGAGGACGCGGTACTTGTGGAACCAGTCGACGGACGCGTTCTCGGCGCCGTTGATGTTCCAGTACTGCGGGTAGCAGGAGCGGGTGTTGGTGTCCTGCGGGGCATCGATGACGCCGGCCCGCACGCACTCCTCCCCGGACAGCGTCACCGTCGTCAGCGCGCCCGTCTCGGAGGTGACGGTCGAGATGCGCGGCCGGCGCAGGGGCAGGATGTCGTCGGTCCCGTCGACCCGGTTGGGCCGCATCTGGTACGTGAAGCCGATCGGCTCGTTGACGATCGGAGTGCCCGCCTTGGCCGTACGGCGGATCGACGTCAGCGTCAGGGTCTGGTCGCTGCTGTCGCCGATGTCGCCACCGTCCAGGTACTTCTGGGTGAGGTCCCAGGTGTCGACGGCCTGGTAGGCGCTCTCGGCGGCCGACCACGAGAACGTGTTGACCTGGGTCAGTCGCTTGCGGGTGAAGAAGGCGGGCCCGGCGGAGTCGCACTCCTTGTCGCCGTCGGAGCAGATCGCGTCGAAGGGGACGTCCGGCCAGTTCTTCGCCGTGTCCTTGGTCAGCGAGGAGCAGTCGTCGGCGGTGCAGCGCTCGGCCTGCGCGAAGGTGACCTTCGCGTCGGCGTCGTCGGTGAACAGCGCGCCCTTGCGCAGCCCGTACTTGATCTCCTTGAGGTAGCCGCCGCGCGTGTAGGAGGCGTTGGCGGTCTCGGACTTGTTCTTCTTGTAGAAGTTCGTCTCCTTCGCGTACCAGTAGGTGGCCGCGTTGCCACGCGTGGTCTCGACGTAGTCGAGGTTCCACCGCCAGGCCTGGGTCAGCGCGCGGCCGCCGAAGGAGTCGCCCTTGCTGTAGCCGGGCTCGCCCGCGTCGTCGCCGAAGACCGGCACGGTCCACACGGAGTTCGTGCGCTGGTCCCCGGCGCCGTCGAGCTTGTCCAGGCCGAAGACGTACTTCGTCCCGTCGCCCGTGACGACCGTCCAGTACTCGCCGTCGTCGTCGCCGTTGTCGGCGCCCGTGGTCCGGGTGACCTGCGAGGCGTCGTCGTCCTCCAGACGCCAGCGCCCGGTGTCGTCGTCCTTGACCAGCCGGCTGGACTTGCCGTTCAGCACCAGGCGCGCGTTGTCGTACTTCCAGCAGCGGTCGAACACGTCCGTGTGGCCGTCGTCGTCGCAGCTGCCGTAGGACCGCTCGACGTAGGAGTCGGTGAGGCTGAAGCCCTCACCGACCGCGGTGCCCTGGTTGTTGGTGGTTGCGGTACGGCCGTCCACGCTCCCGGAGTCGTACGACAGTGTCAGCGTCGGCGTCGGGTCGGCCGCTGCGGGCGGCAGCGGGAACTTGTGGGTCCAGGTGAAGGCGCCGGAGCTGCCGCCCGCCTCCCAGGACGAGGCCGCCGACAGCTCGGTCGCCGAGTAGTCGCCGGTGCCGGAGGGCGACTCGCCGGATCCCGCGGCGAGAGCGGTCACGGCGAGCACGGTCGGGGCCGCCGCGGCACCCAGCCGGGCGGAGGCACCGTTGCCGGTCGCGGCGAGCGGCGCCACGGCAGAGACGGTCCGGGACGTCTGGTCGTTGTCGGACTTCAGCGGGGTCTGCCGACGGCACTCGTCCTTCTCGGGTGTCGTCAGCGCGCACGCCGGGAGCTGGACGAGGCGCAGCCGCCCGGCCCAGCCGCCGCCGATCACGCTGGCGAAGGAGTCGTAGCCCACCCCGACCCGTGCCCGTCCGGAGCTGTCGGCCTCGGCGGTGAGCAGCACACCGGTGACACCTGCCCGCAGGGCGGCCTTCTGGTCGAGGACCGTGACGCGGGCCTCGGTGCCCGCCCCGGTCAATGCCTTCGTGGCCGGCTGCACCCGCACCGGGACGCCGGACGTCGAGACCGCCGCCCGTTTCCCGCCGCCGAGTTCGACGACGGCCGCGCCGGCCTTGGGCCAGGCGGCCTTGCGGTCCTCGGCCGCGCGCCGGGCCTGCCCGGTGTTCAGCTTCCGGTACTCGGCGGCCTTCTCCCGGGCCTTCTTCGCACCTAGGGTGTTCACCTCCTCGACTTCGCTCACGCGCTGGTCGGGCACGTCCGGCCGGCTCACCGAGCCGGTCGCCGCCTGCGCCATCGGCGCGAGTCCCAGGGGCGCGAGTAACGTGAGTGACACCGCGAGAGTCACGATCCGCGCATCACGGCGTACGCGTGACGCGTTCCTGCCCAACTTCATGAGTTTCCGCCCCACCGTCTGTTCCGGCCCACCGACCGGGATGTGAATTCACCGAGTCGGGTCGTGGCGCGTGCTGCCGGCCGGGTCGCGGCACGGCACGGCACACCGACGGAGGCACGGGCGGCAGCGGTCATGGCCGCCGCCCGTACCTCACACGTCGTCAGTCCCCGACCAGCGCGTCGATCTGGTCCGGACTCGCCATGGCACCGGCCCACACTCGGACGTCAGTGATCCGTTCGGGCAGGTAGTGCTTCCAGGCACCGCTCGTGAAGCCCCTGCCCACGGCGAAGTCACCGGTGCCCGCCTTGGCGGTGAACATCAGCTCGTCGCCGTTCTGGTTGTGGCCCAGGTAGAGGCGGATCGTGCCGGCCTGGGCGTCGAAGAGACCCGTGAGCCGTACGACGCTGTCGGCTTCGGCGGACTCGTCGGAGACGACCGAGCTGAACTTGCCGTCCGCGTTCAGCCGGCCGAAGTGCCACTTGCCGACCGGAACGGTGCGTTCCTCGGCCGTCTCCTCGTCCAGCACGGTTTCCTTGCCGGTCAGCTGGTACCAGAGCCCCCAGGCGGAGCCGTCCGCCGTCCGCTGTCCCAGCACCTGACCGGTGTAGCCGATGTCCTTGGCCGCCAGCTTCTTGCCGTCCAGCTCGACCGCCGTCGTCACCGTGAACGAGCCGGTGTCGTCCACGAGCGGCCCGGCCGCTGTGGCCGCGCCGTCGCTGCCGTCCAGGACGACGGCCTCGCCGTCCAGCGCGGCACCGCCGGTCAGCATCAGGCTCCTGCCGTAGCCGGAGGTCGTGTCGGCGAGGGCCGTGCCGCTCCCACGCTCCGGGTTCCAGTCGGCTACCAGCTCGGCGCCGGCGTGGCTCTGCGAGGTGAGCAGCTTCGCCTCGTCGGCGATCGCTTCCGCGGACAGGGCCCGCTGCCACGTCGTGGCCTCGTCGAGGCTGCCGCCGAAGTAGTCGGTGTAGGCGTCGGCCCAGATGCCACGGCCGATCTGCAGCGGACCCGACCCCTTGTACGCCGTCCCGGCATCGACGGTGCTCTGCAGTTTCCCGTTGATGTAGAGACTGACCTTCTTCGCCTCGGCGTCGTGGACACCGACGACATGGGTCCACACACCGCGCGGCGTCGCCTGCGCAGCACTGGCCTTGTGCAGGGTGCCGTCCGTGGCCATGACGCTCATGCTCCAGGTGTCGGCGCCGCCGGCGGCGTACGACAGCCCGAAGGGGATGTACTTCTTCGTGAAGGGGCTCGGGCTGTCGGGTGCTTGGCTGAGCGCCGTCAAGGTGTGCGACACGCCCGCGTCCACGCGGGCCCAGATCGAGACCGTGTACGAGGCGGAGGTGTCCAGCACCGCGCTGGACGTGGCCGCGTAACCCGTGCTGCCGTCCAGAGCCAGGCCCTTGTCGGTCACCGGCGTCTCCAAGGCCGCCCCGGAGGCGTCATGCGTGATCAGCCCGCGACGGCCGCGGTCGTCGCGCACCGCGCCACCGGTCAGGGTCGCGTTGTCCGCGCCGTCCCACGTCGCGGCGTCCACCGCCACGCCATCGGCCTCGGTGAAGTTCCACCGTCCTACCGGCTTCTCCCCGTCGGCGACCAGGAAGTCGACGACCGACTGCGCGCCGTAGCGGCCGACGTTGTCCTTGGCTCGTACGTACAGGCGGTAGGTGCCCTCCGTCGGGGGCGTGATGCCGACCGACACCGAGGAGCCCTTCTGGTCGGCCGACCACGCGGCCGTCGAGGAGAGCCGGTACTGGTAGGCGACGTTGTTCGCGTCTCCCGTGGCGGGCTTGAAGGCGAACGTGCCCTTCACCGTCGGCCCGCCGTGGGCCGTGCAATCGGCGGTCGTGCACGCCGTGTACGGGGAGCCGACCGTGATCTGGGGTGCCTTCGGTGCCGTCGGGTCGACCTTGAAGTAGCACGGCGTGGTGTAACCGGTGTTCTGCCGGTTGCTGCCGTCCTCGTAGTAGGACAGCGTCAGCGCCTTCAGCCTGTACGCCACACCCTCCTGAAGGGTGGCCAGGCTGCGGGACTGCTTGACCAGGTTCCCGACGTAACCGGACGACGGACCATCGAGATCGGTCGCCGCGGTCACCCAGGACTTGCCGTCGTACTTGTCCACCCGCCACCGAATGCGCAGGCTGGCACCCGCCGAACCCCCGGACGCGGTGCGGGGCTTGCCCTGCACCAGCGGCGTCGGGTCGGACACGACATCCGGATCGGCCGAGTTGGTGGAACAGACGTAGCCGTTGCCGGTGACCAGACCGACCTCGGTCGGAAGGGCGGGCACCGCCACGAACTTCACCGCGAGCACGGCGTCGTTCTTGAACCGCTTCCACGCACCCGTGTCGGACTCGTCGTGTGCCTTGATCTCCAGCGTGAGCCGGGAGAACTTCCCCGCCGCGAAGTTCGACACCGTCGACGTCAGGTTCTCGTTCGTCTCGTCCGGGTTGTCGTTGAACTCGATCGGCGCGTCCGGGGAGTCCGGGTCGCACAGGGAGCCGCGGCCGGCGGAGACGTTCCGGTCGACCATCAGGTCCAGTTCCGACGGGCGCGAGGACCAGGTGGTGGCGGAGGAGATGTTGTTCGTGCGGACCAGGTCCACCCAGCGCGGGTCGCACTGGAACGCCCACGGCTCGGTCACCCGGAACGTGGCGTCCAGGACCTTCTTGCCCTTCAGGCTCTCGGGAGAGAACTCGAAGTACAGCTTCTGCACGTACCCCGGACCGCAGTAGTAGTTGTTCCAGGTACCGCACTTGCCGACGCCCTTGCCGAGGTCGTCGTCGCCGTTGCCCCAGCCGTACGACTCGTAGCCGTCACTGCGCAGCAGCGTGCGCTCCGACTCGCCCCAGGTCACGGTCGGGTCGATGAAGAGCGGGAAGGCGGCGGCGTCGGTCCTGGCGAGCATCGCCGCGTCGGGGACGACGGACAGCGAGTTCTTGGTGACGGCGACGTCCATCCTGGCGACCTTGTCGCCCTGGCCGGGCTCCAGACCCGAACCGGACGGCGCCGTCTCGGCGGGGTCGGAGGAGGGCTTCACCGTCTCCTCGGCGAGTGCCCGCGCCCGCACCGACTGCGTCCGCGTCCCGGACGCCTCGGATGTCCCGGTCGCCTCGCCCGCCGAGTCCCACATCCGCGCCGGCGGCGCCTTGAACACCGTACGGCCACTGCCGTCGATGGCAGTGAGGTTTCCGGCGGCGCCCTCGTGAACGTCCAGTCCTCGGGCCTTGAGCCCGAAGGTGAGCTTCTTCAGCTCCCCGTTCGCCGCGGCCTGTGGCGTCTTGACGACGAACACCGGCTGAAAACTCTCCGGGGTCGCGGTCACCTGCAGGTCGACGTCCGGCAGTACGTCGGCGTACACCGCCCTGGGGCCGTCCAACCGCGGTGCCGGAAGCCTGCCCGGCCACTGGAGTTCCAGCGAGTTTCCCCGGTCATCGATCCGGGCCAGGGGCGCCTTGTCGCCTCCCGCCGAGAAGGCGATCGCCACGGCGGACGCCCTGGGCCCGACGGAACCATCGGAGCGTTTCTCCAGAGTCGCGTCCGGCGCCTGCCACCCGCCGTCCGGCTTGGCCACGCGTACGGGAACGGCCGACTGCTCCAGCGTGAAGGTGAACCCGTCGGGGTTGGCGTAGGTCGTGGTGCGATCCGTACGCTCCCCGGTCACCTCCACACGCCGGCCGGACTCCTTGGCCTCGGTCAGCGCCCGCTGCCCCTCCGTCGGAGGCGCGGACTCCTCCCTCTGAGCATCCGCCGGCGCGGCGGCCACCTGCTGCGCCGGCAGGACGAGCGTCCCCAGCAGCACGGCCACGGCGGTGGTGGTGGCTCCCGCCCCCCTGCCCCGGCCGCGTCTGAGCCGCCCGACTTTACCTGAATCTCCCCGTGCGCGCCGCACAGACCCCCCAGAGTCACAAGATCTTCAAAAGTTAGCGAGATTCAAACCCTCCTCTTACGTTGCGTCAAGGACTTCTCGCCCTGCGGTAGTTGGGGCTTGCCGCGCCGTCGTGGCTCGAATACGCCCGCCCTCGGCGGCGCGGCTTCCTCCGGTCGACCGCGGATGGAGGCGATCACCTGAGGCCGGTCGCCGGAGCACGGGCCGCAGGGGCGCACGGGACCCGGCGCCCACGCTCGCCTTCCTGGCCGAAAAACGCCCTGAGCGGACTCCCCGCACTCTTCATGAGGCTTCACCGCGGCCCACCGCGAGTGTCGCGATTTCGCCGTACGGCCGTTGACACCTGAGGGGCGTGAGCGCAGACTCACGGCAGTAAAATGAAGATAATTTCACCAGGCGAACGATTCTCAGGCGAACTCCGTCCTCGAAGGGAACGACCGATGCGCACCACCGTCGGCATCATCGGCGCCGGCCCGGCCGGCCTCCTCCTCGCCCGGCTGCTCCACAACGCCGGCATCGACTCGGTCGTCCTGGAGAGCCGCGACCGCGCCTACGTCGAGCACCGGCAGCGGGCCGGGATCCTGGAGCAGGGCACGGTGGACGTGCTGCGCGCCGCCGGGGCCGGGGACCGCATGGACCGCGAGGGGCTGCGCCACGACGGCATCGAGCTCCGCTTCGACAAGAGGCGTCACCGCGTCGACTTCCCCGCCCTCACCGGCGGCCGGTCCGTGATGGTCTACGCCCAGACCGAGGTCTGCAAGGACCTCATCGCCCTCCAGCTCAAGGACGGCGGCCCGCTGCTCTTCGAGGCCGAGGCGCTGGCGGTGGAGGGCGCCGGCACCGACAGCCCGCGCGTCCGGTTCCGGCACGAGGGGGTCGAGGACGTCCTCGACTGTGACTACGTCGTGGGCTGCGACGGCTTCTGGGGCATCGCCCGGAAGGCGATCCCCGCCGAGCTCACCCGGGTCTTCGAGCGGACCTACCCCTTCGGCTGGCTCGGCATCCTCGCCGACGTCGCACCCTCGCACGACGAGCTCGTCTACGCCCGCCACGACCGCGGCTTCGCCCTGCTGTCCATGCGCTCCCCGTCCGTCTCCCGCCTCTACCTCCAGGTCCCCGAGGACACGGACGCGGAGGCGTGGAGCGACGACGCGATCTGGGACGAGCTGGAGCGCCGTTTCGAGACCGCCGACGACTGGCGCCTCGACCGCGGCCCCATTACCCAGAAGTCGGTCACCCCCATGCGCTCCTACGTCCACGAGCCCATGCGGCACGGTCGGCTCTTCCTCGCCGGGGACGCGGCCCACATCGTGCCGCCGACCGGGGCGAAGGGGCTGAACCTCGCCGTCGGGGACGTCGTCACCTTCGCCAGGGCACTCACCCACCAGCAGGAGACGGGGTCGTCCGACCTCCTCGACGCCTACTCGCGGACCTGCCTGCGCCGCGTCTGGCAGGCCGAGCGTTTCTCGTACGACATGACCACGCTCCTGCACCGGAGCCCCGGCGCCACCCCCTTCGAGGACCGCCTCCAGCTGGCCCGCCTGGAGCGGATCGCCTCCTCGCGCGCCGCCGAGACGGACCTGGCGGAGGGGTACACCGGCTTCCCGTTCGAGTGACCTGATCACCGGCCGGTTCCGGACGTGTCGCGGCTTGGTCATGAATGAGCCCGTACGGTGCCGGGAATCACGCTTCCGCGTAGCGTGTTGCGCACATGGCAGGGAAAGATCCTACTCAAGCACTAGGGCCTTTCTTTGCCCTTCCATTACTCTTGAGGCCAAGGCTACGCAGCGTGGCCATGGAGGAGTGAAATGAGGAGCAGCAACCCGGTCTTCTCGCGACGGGGGTTCAGCCGCGACAACGGCTACGCGGGCTTCAACACCGCGCCGCAGGCCGGGGGCGCCGCCGTCGGAACGCAGGGCAACCCGTACGCCCAGCCGACCGGCAACCCGTACGCGCAGAACCCGTACGCCCAGCAGTACGGCGCGCCACCGCAGGCCCCGGCCACCACCGGCCGCATGACGATCGACGACGTCGTCCTGCGCACCGGCACCACGCTCGGTGTGCTCATCGTCACCGCCGCGCTCGCCTGGGCGCTGCTGCCGGTGGACGAGGCCAACATCAACCGGTCCTACGGCATCGGTATCGGCGCCGCGCTGATCGGCATGGTCCTGGCGCTGGTGCAGTCCTTCAAGCGCAAGGCCTCGCCGGCGCTGATCCTGACCTACGCGGCGTTCGAGGGCGTGTTCCTCGGCGTCATCTCCAACATCGTCGACAACCGCATCGCCGACGGTGCGGCCATGCAGGCCGTGATCGGCACGATGGCGGTGTTCGCCGGTGTGCTGGTGGCGTACAAGGCGGGATGGATCCGCGTCAACCGCCGCTTCTACGGCTTCGTGATGGCGGCCGCGCTCGGCTTCGTGCTGCTGATGGCGGTGAACCTGCTGTTCGCCGTGTTCGGCGGCGGTGACGGCCTCGGCTTCCGCAGCGGTGCGATGGGTGTCTTCTTCGGCGTCATCGGCATCCTGCTCGGTGCCTGCTTCCTCGCCCTGGACTTCAAGCAGGTCGAGGACGGCGTCGCCTACGGTGCCCCGCGCGAGGAGGCGTGGCTGGCGGCCTTCGGCCTGACGCTCACGCTCGTGTGGATCTACATGGAGTTCCTGAGGCTCCTCTCGATCCTCAACAGCGACTGATCCACGTCGGCGGTAATCCGCCGGACGTGGAGCACCGAAGGGCCCCGGGAGCTTCTCCCGGGGCCCTTCGCGTTGTTGCCGCCGTTCTGTGTCCGTCTCCAGGTGCGCGCCTAGAGCAGTTTGCGCGCGGCCCTCCTCAAGTCGTACTCGTGGACGATCGCCTTCGCGTGGCCGTACGCGAGGTTGTGTTCGTGGCGGAGCCAGCTGACCTTCTCCTCGAAGCGGAAGAGAGCCGGGCCGTCTTCGACGGTGCGCAGCCAGTCGGCGACTTCACGACCGGTGCAGTGGGGGATGCGGGCGAGCATGTTGCGGTGGGTCTCCTCGGAGAAGACTTGGGACATCGGCGCCTCCGGACGCAATGGGATGTAAGCCGGTCCTTCAGGTCACGGTGCCTGAGCGTTCGCGTATTGGCAACAGTCCGGGGACGAGTACGCTCACCGCGTGGTGGATACGACGCGTCTGAGCCGAGCAGTGGATCACTTCGCCGACCGGTTGCGGGCGGCGCCGCAGAGCCGGTTGCAGAGAGGGGCCGCGGCGGAGGCGCTGGGGCTGGCGAGGGAGTTGGCCCGGTGGGCGCAGAAGGTGGAGTCGCCGGAGGTGGAGCCTCGGGAGATGCCGGATGCGGGAATGTTTGCGGCTGCGGATCAGATCACTGTGGCGGGGCATGATCTGGCGGTTGTGCTGCGGGACGAGGGTGAGGTGTCCGAGGCGGTGCGGATCGTGGAGGAGGCGCAGCGGAGGGCGGGGGTTTGAGGGTGCGGCGGCCGCGCGTTGTGTGTGGCGTGTCGCGCCCACGCGGCGGAGCCGCATGTCGGAACAGCCCCGCGCCCCTGAAGGGGCGCACCCTTACCCGGCGCCTTCAGTGACTACAGCGACGCTATGACCCTGTCCGCCAGGATGTAGACGTTCTCCTCGCCGCACTCGAAGGTGAGGGTGTACGCGCCCGAGATGCCGGAGCCGCCGAGGAGGACCGGGGTTTCGCCGGCGGTGAGAGCGGCGGCGAGGCGGTCCGCCGTTTCGCGGTGGCCCGGGGTCATGCAGAGCGTGGTGCCGTCGGCGAAGACGTAGACGTCGAGGGTGCCGAGGGGGCCGGGGCGGACGTCGGTCAGTTCGACACGGGACGCGGCCAGCTCCTCGAGGGTCGCGACGGTGCGCTCGTGGTCGTTCGCGGCCGGTGACTGGACCGGCACGAAGTCCGGGTGGGAGGGGTGGCGGCGGCGGGCCGCGGCCAGCTCCGGGGACTCGTCGGTGTCCGCGGTCGGCTCGGCCACCGGCTCCAGGCCCACGAAATCGGCCTGACGGGGCAGGAACAGCTCGCTGTCCGGCAGGCCCAGCAGGGACGGCGCGTCCGAGGCGTCACGGGCCTCCTGGGCCGCCCAGAACGCCCGCGCTTCCGCCAGCTCGCGCTCACGCTCCTCGGCGAGGGCCTCGGCCACGGCGGCGCGTATCTCCTCGGTGTCAGCGGTGCGGCGAGCGGCCGGTACGAGTCCGCGGGTCGCGGCGGCGTGATGCGCGGCGTCCGCGGCGAGCTGCGTGTGCAGGGCCGCCACCTGTCGGCGCAACAGCATGAGGGTGCGCAGGACGGCGACGCCCACGGCGCCGGTGGCGGCCGTGGTGACCAGCAAGGCGATCGGCATGGCGCTCACTGACGTACTCCCGGTTCAAAGTCGACCCCCGACTTCCTACATCAGCTTGAAGGGTGGACTATCAAGCTGTCAGTGCGTAACGTCACGAAACGGACAGGCCCTTGGGGGTTGCGTCCCGTGCGAAGCACCGTTGACCTGCGTGGATCCCTTCCGTTAGGGAGATAGGTCACATCCTGGGGGAGATTGGATCACAAAACGGCCCAGAATCCGGGTGCTTCCCGGACTCTGGGCCGTGGGATCACGATGGGTGCCGCGACGGCTACCCAGGGGGGTCAGCTCAGGCGCTCGATGACCATCGCCATGCCCTGGCCGCCGCCCACGCACATCGTCTCCAGGCCGAACTGCTTGTCGTGGAACTGGAGGGAGTTGATGAGCGTGCCGGTGATGCGGGCACCCGTCATGCCGAAGGGGTGGCCGACGGCGATGGCGCCGCCGTTGACGTTCAGCTTGTCGAGGTCGATGCCGAGGTCGCGGTAGGACGGGATCACCTGGGCGGCGAACGCCTCGTTGATCTCGACCAGGTCGATGTCGTCGATGGTGAGGCCGGCCCGGCGCAGGGCCTGCTGGGACGCCTCGACCGGGCCGAGACCCATGATCTCGGGGGAGAGGCCGGAGACGCCGGTCGACACGATGCGGGCGAGCGGTGTGAGACCCAGCTCGCGGGCCTTGGTGTCGCTCATGATGACGACCGCGGCGGCGCCGTCGTTCAGCGGGCAGCAGTTGCCGGCGGTGACCAGGCCGTCGGGGCGGAAGACCGGCTTGAGGCCCGCCACGCCCTCCATGGTCACGCCGGCGCGCGGGCCGTCGTCCTTGCTGACGACGGTGCCGTCGGGGAGGGTCACCGGGGTGATCTCGCGCTCCCAGAAGCCGTTCTTGATGGCTTCCTCGGCGAGGTTCTGGGAGCGGACGCCGAACTCGTCCATGTCCTGCCGGGTGACGCCCTTGGTGCGAGCGAGGTTTTCGGCGGTCTGGCCCATCGCGATGTACGGGTCGGGGAGGAGGCCGTCCTCACGCGGGTCGTGCCAGGTGGTGCCCTCCTGCTCCGCGACGGCCGCGGTACGGGCCTCGGCCTCGGCGAACAGCGGGTTGCGCGTGTCGGGCAGGCTGTCGGAGTTGCCCTTGGTGTAGCGGGAGACCATCTCGACACCGGCCGAGATGAACACGTCGCCCTCGCCGGCCTTGATGGCGTGCAGGGCCATGCGGCTGGTCTGCAGGGACGAGGAACAGTAACGGGTGATCGTGCAGCCCGGCAGGTGGTCCATGCCCATCTGCACGGCGACGATACGGCCGAGGTTGTTGCCCTGCTCGCCGCCGGGCAGACCGCAGCCGAGCATCAGGTCCTCGATGTCCCTCGGGTCCAGCTCGGGGACTTTCGCGAGGGCCGCCTGGATGATCGTGGCGGTGAGGTCGTCCGGGCGCAGGTCCTTCAGGGAGCCCTTGAAAGCGCGCCCGATGGGGGAGCGGGCGGTCGAGACGATCACGGCTTCGGGCATCACGGCTCCATTGACGTACGGGGGGTTCGGGCAGGGCTGTGCTTGGCAAGTTACCCGTACGTATGGCCCGGGTCACGAGCCAGAGGGTGTGACTCAGACCGCAGTTTACTAAGCGCTTGCTTTTTGCCTCCGGCGGTTGAGCCGAAGGGCGCGGTCGGTGGGGCTGCCGGTCCCTGGGGGCTGCGCCCCCAGACCCCCGTCGGCCTGAACGGCCTCGTCCTCAAACGCCGGACGGGCTGCTGATGCTCAGGGAGACTGAGTCGCAGGCGCCGGCTCCACCTCCGGCACCCGCCGACGCCGCCGCCTCTTGAGCAGTGCCCAAGGCCCCCGGGGACCGCTCGGCATCGCCGCCGCCACCTCCGTGCCCGCCTCCGACGCCGCCTCCGCCGCCGCTCGGGCCACCGGCAGGAATCCCTCGCGGCGGAAGACGTCCGGCCGCTCCTCCTCCGCCGGCCACAGGCCGAGCGCCGCGCACACCGTCGGCAGGACCGCCATCGCCGCCGTCGCGTACCCCTCCGCCGAGGGGTGGTAGTTGTCCGGCCCGAACAGCTCGCGCGGGTTCGCCGCGAACTCCGGGCCCAGCAGGTCGCCCAGGGACACGGTGCGGCCGCCCTGCTCGACCACTCCGATCGTCTGGGCGGCCGCCAGCTGGCGGGAGGCTCTGCGGGCCAGCCAGCGCAGGGGCTGCTGGACCAGCTCGATCGTGCCGAGGTCGGGACAGGTGCCGACCACCACCTCCGCGCCGGCCGTCCGCAGCCGCCGTACCGCCGTCGCCAGATAGCGCACGGAGCGGGTCGGGGGGATGCGGTGCGTGACGTCGTTCGCGCCGACCATGATCACGCAGACGTCGGGCACCGGGCCCGGCCCCGTCAGCACCTCGGCCACCTGGCGCTCCAGGTCGTCGGACTGCGCCCCGGGCAGGGCGACGTTGCTCAGCTCCACCGGACGTTCCGCCACCGCCGCGAGCCCCGACGCCAGCAGCGCCCCCGGCGTCTGACCGGCCCGGTGGACGCCCTGGCCGGCGGCCGTGGAGTCACCCAGCATCGTCAGCCGCAGCGGGGGCTCCGTGGGCGTCGCGTACCCGGGGCCGTACAGCCCCTGCGCGTTGGGTACGTGCGGAAGCGTGCCGTTGCCCACCTGGCGGCGGGCCAGCTGCACCTCGGCCAGCACCAGGCCGACCACCGCCGCCCCGGCCAGACCGATGCCGCCACCGCCGTACGCCGCGCCGGCCGCGATGCGCCGGGCCACCCGCGCCCTCGACATGCTGCTCATACGTCGCCGCCACCTCCTCGTAGCCGTACAACCACTCCTTGCCCCGTACCGACCGTGGGTCAATCTCAACGGGGAGTGAAGGACACCGGCGGGCCGTAGGCTGGCGGCACCAACTACGACCACTTTTTTGCAAGCATCCGGAGACAACGGTGCAATTCCACGACTCGATGATCAGCCTCGTCGGCAACACCCCGCTGCTGAGGCTCAACAGCGTGACCAAGGGCATTCGGGCGACCGTCCTGGCCAAGGTGGAGTACTTCAACCCGGGCGGATCCGTGAAGGACCGCATCGCCCTGCGCATGATCGAGGCGGCCGAACAGAGCGGCGAACTGAAGCCGGGCGGCACCATCGTCGAGCCCACCAGCGGGAACACCGGTGTGGGCCTGGCCATCGTGGCGCAGCAGAAGGGGTACAAGTGCATCTTCGTGTGCCCCGACAAGGTGTCCACGGACAAGATCAACGTGCTGCGCGCGTACGGCGCCGAGGTCGTCGTCTGCCCGACCGCCGTGGACCCCGAGCACCCGGACTCCTACTACAACGTGTCCGACCGGCTGGTGCGTGAGACGCCCGGCGCGTGGAAGCCCGACCAGTACTCCAACCCCAACAACCCGCTCTCGCACTATCACTCCACCGGCCCCGAGCTGTGGGAGCAGACGGAGGGCCGGATCACCCACTTCGTGGCGGGCGTGGGCACGGGCGGGACCATTTCCGGCACGGGCCGGTACCTGAAGGACGTCAGCGACGGCAAGGTGAAGGTCGTCGGCGCCGACCCCGAGGGCTCCGTGTACTCCGGCGGGTCCGGGCGGCCGTACCTCGTGGAGGGCGTCGGTGAGGACTTCTGGCCGAGCGCCTACGACCGGTCCGTCGCCGACGAGATCGTCGCGGTGTCCGACAAGGACTCCTTCCAGATGACCCGCCGGCTCGCCAAGGAGGAGGGCCTGCTCGTCGGCGGCTCCTGCGGCATGGCCGTCGTGGCGGCGCTGCGGGTCGCCGAGCGGCTCGGCCCGGACGACGTGGTGGTCGTCCTGCTGCCCGACAGCGGCCGCGGCTACCTCAGCAAGATCTTCAACGACGAGTGGATGGCCGACTACGGCTTCCTGGAGGACGAGGGCCCCAGCGCCCGTGTCGGTGACGTCCTCAACGACAAGGAGCACGGCGCCATCCCGTCCCTCGTCCACATGCACCCGGACGAGACCGTCGGCGAGGCCATCGAGGTGCTGCGCGAGTACGGCGTCTCGCAGATGCCGATCGTCAAGCCGGGCGCCGGTCACCCGGACGTCATGGCCGCCGAGGTGGTCGGCTCCGTGGTCGAACGCGAACTGCTCGACGCCCTGTTCGCCAAGCGGGCCTCGCTGGAGGACCCGCTGGAGAAGCACATGTCGGCGCCGCTGCCCCAGGTCGGCTCCGGCGAGCCGGTCGCCGACCTGATGTCCGTGCTCGGCGCGGCGGACGCGGCGATCGTCCTCGTCGAGGGCAAGCCGACCGGAGTGGTCAGCCGGCAGGACCTGCTGGCCTTCCTCGCCAAGGGCGGAAAGTAACGGGGAACGTCCGGTGAACGGGCGGTGCCGAAGCGAAACTTCCGTTTACCTACCGGAGTGGTGGACTTCGCGGAAGTGGTACGAGCGTGTCACGTCCACGCAGCACCCGCTTAACACGGGACCGGCACAGTAGTGGGTGTCGGCAGGGCGGGAGCGGCTCCCCGCCCCGGCCGGCACCGAACGTCCAAGGACCTCCGGAGCGGCTCCCGGACCTCCAAGGACGCCGGACGTGAGACCCGGCCTGACCCGGTCGACGTCCCTGGCGGGGACCGCCGTCGTCCCGCCCCCCGTTCACGGGGGTGCGGCGGTCCCCGCCATATATCTTCTACGCGCGTGTGCTTGCCCAACTGCCCAGGAGCGCGAGGCGCTCCGCCGTCTCCGAACCCGGCTCCGGTGTGTAGACCACGATCGTCTGTTCCGGGTCCGTCGGGACCGACAGCGTCTCGTAGGGGAGGGTGAGCAGGCCCGCCACCGGGTGCTGGACGCGCTTGACGCCGTACATGCACGCCTTGACCTCGTGGTCGGCCCACAGGCGGCGGAAGTCCTCGTTCTTGACGGAGAGTTCGCCGACGAGGGCGCACAACTCGCGGTCGTCCGGGTGGGGACCGCTGCTCAGGCGCAGATGGGCGACGGTCTGGGCGGCGATCGCGGCCCAGTCGGGGTACAGCTCACGCGCGGCGGGATCGAGGAAGACCTGGCGGGCGACGTTGCACTCGCCCGGCGCCAGCCGGCTGAAGCCGCCCACCGCGTCGGCGAGGGCGTTCCAGGCGAGGACGTCCATACGGCGCCCCAGCACGAACGCCGGAGTGCGGTCCATGCTGTCCAGCAGCAGCTGGACCCCCGGGCGGACACGGCCCGCCGGTGGCCGGGGATCGGTCCGGCGGCCGGGGCGGGCCACCGTGCGCAGGTAGTCGTGCTCCGTCTCGTCCAGCCGCAGCACCCGCGCCACCGCGTCCAGCACCGCGTCGGACACGCTCGTCCCCCGGCCCTGTTCCAGGCGGATGTAGTAGTCGACGCTCACTCCGGCCAGCTGCGCCACCTCCTCACGGCGCAGCCCCGGGACGCGGCGCCGCCCGTACGACGGCAGCCCCACCTCCTCGGGCTGGATGCGGGCGCGGCGCGAGCGCAGAAAGTTTCCGAGTTCCCCGTCCATGGGTTCGATCGTAGGGGAGGGGCGCGCGCCCAACCTGGTACTGGCAGACCCAGGAAGAGCGCAGCCCTGGGTGGCGCGGACGGTCGGACCGAGAGTGGTTGTCGTCGCCGGACGGACCGACGACGCACCGACTCGCCTCACCCAGGGAGCACTTCATGTCGTACGAGAACCTGACCGGCCGTACCGCCGTCGTCACCGGGGCCGCCAGCGGGATCGGTGAGGCCGCCGCCGTGCTGCTGGCCGCGCAGGGCGCCCGGGTGGCGCTGCTGGCCCGGCGCGGGGAACGGCTGGACGCCCTCGCCGAGAAGATCCGCGCGAACGGCGGGCAGGCCCTCGCCGTGGTCACCGACGTGACCGACGCGGACTCGGTGGACGCCGCCGTGGAGCGTGTCCACGCCGCCTACGGGGCCGTCGACCTGGTCGTGAACGCGGCCGGCGTGATGCTGGCGAACCCCGTCGACGACGGGCGGATCGACGAGTGGCAGCGGATGATCGACACCAACGTCACCGGTGTCCTGCGGGTGATCCGCGCCTTCACCGGCGACCTGGTGGGCGCGGCCGCGGACGGCCGTACGGCGGACCTCGTGAACATCTCGTCCATCGGCGCCCACCTCACCTTCCCCAACTTCGCGGTGTACGGGGCGACCAAGGCCGCGCTCACCCACCTCTCGCAGTGCCTGCGCGCCGAGTTCGGGCCGCGTGACGTACGGGTCACCAACATCGAACCGGGGCTCACGGAGAGCGAGTTGGCGTCGCACATCGGCAGTGCCGACCTGCGTGGGATGGTCGAGGGCATGTTCGACGCGATCGGCGGACTGGCCGCCGAGGAGGTCGCGGACGTCGTGGCCTACGTCGCGAGCCGTCCCCGGCACGTCAACCTGCGGCAGATCATGGTGCTGCCGACCCGGCAGGCGTGAGGGATCAGTTCTCCCAGTCGCCGTCCCGGTCGCCCTTGCCGCGCCGGGTGCCGAAGAGGCCGGGGTTGGCGCGGGCGGCCTGCACCACGTTGACCCCGACGATGCCCAGCCAGGTGGTCAGCAGGCCGGGCAGGTTCGCGAGGGAGGCGCTGATCGCGGACAGCGGAATGGCCAGGACCAGCGAGACGATGCCGAAGCCGAAGCGCTCGCCCCAGGAGTCCGTGGGGCGCGGCGACCGGGAGTCGCGGGCCGTCGTCATCTGCTGCTCGGCGAGCCGGCGGCGCACCCGGCGGTCGACCGCGCCGTCGATGCGCTCGTCGACCTTCTCCAGGAACGAGTCGACCAGCGCGGACTCGTATTCTTCGCCCAGTTCCCTGCGGGCCTGCAGGGAGGCGTTGAGCTCCTTCTTCAGCTCGGTGTCCCGCGCGTCCATACCGGTCTCCATTCCCGTCATGCGTCTCACGGTAGGGAGCGGGGGCGGCGGCCGCACTGGGGATATCCCCCGGGTTCCCTCTCCGGTCCGCCGGTCGTGCGCCGCCGCCCGATCGCCTGTATAACGGCATGCAGAGTTGATGGTGCCTGAATAGGTCGAGGGGGAGCACGCGATGGGCGTGACCGACAGCCCTGCCGCACGGCTGCAGGCGCTCTTCGAGGGGCGCCGGCTCACGCCGACCCAGCGGCGCATCGCCCACAGCATGGTGCGCCGCGCGGCCGACGTGCCGTTCCTGTCCAGCGTGGAGCTGGCCGAGCTGGCCGGGGTCAGCCAGCCGTCGGTGACCCGGTTCGCGGTCGCCCTCGGCTTCGACGGCTACCCGGCGCTGCGCCGGCATCTGCGCGAGGTCACGCCCGCGGAACCGACGGCGGAACCGGCCGCGTACAACGAGTACCAGCAGGCCGTCGAAGCCGAGATCGAGAACCTCCGGCACCTGGCGGAGCTGCTGGCCGACCCGCGTCCGGTGCACGAGGCCGGGCGGGTCCTCGCCGCCAGCCGCCCGCTGCCCGTCCTGGGGCTGCGCGCCGCCGCCTCCCAGGCGTACGGTTTCGCGTACTTCGCCGCCAAGGTCCATCCGGACGTACGGCTGCTCAACGAGGGCGGCACGATGATCCACGACCGCATCGACGCGGCCGTGCGGGCGGGTGCGTCGGCACTGCTGTGCTTCGCACTGCCGCGCCACCCGCGCGAGGTCGTGGACACCCTCGACTACGCGCGGGAGGCGGGGCTGACCGTGGTCACCGTCGCCGACTCCGCCTTCGCGCCGGTCGCCAGGGCCTCCGACCTGCTGCTTCCCGCCGCCGTCGGCACCGGCCTCGCCTTCGACACGGCCTGTGCGCCGATGCTGCTCGGCCGCGTCCTGCTGGAGGCGATGTGCGACGACCTGCCGGACGCGCAGGCGCGGCTGGAGGAGTTCGACGCGAGGGCGGCGGCGCGGGGGCTGTTCGTGGAGTGAGGCAGCTCGCCCGGGGGTGCGGCCTCTCAGGGCCGCCCCCGGCGCGTGCGTTCCCTCTCAGGTTCGTCTCACGTTCGCTCGCTAATCTGCGCGGCCGGAGAGCTGTGCCGAGGCGACGAGGAGGCGGATCGTGGCACGCGGAGGTCAGGGGCTTGCCCGGGTGGCGGTGGTCGTACGGGCCGGGGCGGCGCCCCTGTGGTGGCTCGGGGTGCTCGCGGCGGGCATCGGGGTGCTGGTACCCGGCGTCACCGGCCGGCGGATCGGGGTCATGGCGGGGGCCGCGTCGTTCCTGCTGGCCCTCGCCGTCGTGGCCGCCGGCCGCCGTCGGCGGTACATGGACCTCGCCCGCTCGGCGGCCCGCGCGAGCAAGCACGACGTGCTCCAGGACCGTGCCGTGACCGTGCGCAACTGGCGCCGGGGGCACCGCTGGTGGCTGCTGCCGGCCTTCGCGGCCGCGCTGGGCAGCGCGTTCGCCGTGCCGGCGGCCGGCGGGATGCTGCTGGCCGGCTGCGGGGCCGGACTGCGGCTGAAGGCCGCCTGGCTGGGGCGGCGCGAGCGCGCCGAGGACATCCTGCTGTGGGTGCGCGTCGACTGGCTCGACGGGCGCGGCGGTCGCCCGGCCGGCAAGGCCGTCAAGGCGTACCGGGGCACCGGCATCGCGGCGGGCGACGCGGCCCCGGGAGGGGCCCGGCGCCGCACCGCCGCGCTGGTCTGAGCCGGGATCAGACCTCCAGGTCCTCCTCGATCCTGCGCAACTGGTGCCGGGCCATCGCCAGGTTCGCCCTGCTCGCGTCGAGCACCAGATAGAGGAAGAGGCCGTTGCCGCCGCGGCCCTTGAGGAGCCGGATCAGGTGGTACTGGCCGGACAGGGTGATCAGGATGTCCTCGATCTCGGCCTTCAGACCGAGGTGCTCCATCGTGCGCATCTTGGCGCGTACGACGTCGGTGTTGCCGGCGGCGGCGACATTGAGGTCGAAACTCTTGCTGCCGCCGATCGTGCCCAGCGCCATCCCGCTGGTGTAGTCGACGAGCGCGGCGCCGGTGGCGCCCTCGATGGCGGCGAGCGCTTCCTTCAGTGCGGTCTCGGTGTTGGCCATGGTGGTTACCTCGTTTCCTTTCAACTCTCGGTTGTCGTGCGCGCGTTGGTAGCAGCGGTGCGCGGCGCGCGCGGGGTTCTGGTCCGGAGGGGAGCGGGCTTGACGGCCACGCTCTCGGCGGCCGCCGCCCGGGCGGCGATCTCGGCGTCCACCAGCTCCCCGATGCGGGCGCCGGCGCGGCGGCCCTCCAGGTGCAGGCGGCCCACGTTGACGCGGTCCTCGGCGAGCAGCGTCAGCACGGCGCTGCGGCCCGCCGCATAGGTCGCGACATAGCCGTGCACGCCGCGTACTAGCAGTTCGCGCAGGTCGCCCCGGCCGGTGGCGTCCGCCATCCGCACCGCCACGCCGAGCGCGGCCGCGGTGAGCGCGGCCACCCCCTCCGGTTCGATGCCGGGTGCGTCGTGGGCCAGGACGAGCCCGTCCACGCTGGCCGCCAGGGCGCCGCCCAGCTGGGGCATGCGGGATCTCAGCCGGCGCAGTTCGTCGAGTATCTGGGGCTCGGCCGCCATGGGGTTACTCCTCTCGGCACGCGGGCTTTGCCGTTCAAAGGGCCTCCAGCGCATCCCTGAGCCTCTTCAGCAAGGTGATGTCGGGGTCGGTGACGACGGGCAACGGGTCGGGGGTGGACGGCGGGGCGTGCGGGGCATGCGGGGCGTGCGGAGCCACCAGCCCCGCCGCGGTCAGGCGCCGTACGTCCACCAGCGTGTGGAACGTGGGCCGGCCGAGCTCCCGCGCGATGTCCGGCGCCGAGCGCGCGCCGTCCACCAGGGTCAGCACCGCCGCCTGCCGTGGCGGCACGGCGGGGGCGGCCCCGAGGGCGGTGCGGAGCAGCGGCGCGCCGTCCGCCCACGGGTCCGGCCAGATGCGGTGCAGCAGTTCGCGGCGGCGCAGGGTCTCGCGCTCCACGGCGGCGACCGGGACCGGCCGCACCGGTCCGAGCCAGTGCCCGGTGCCGTAGCGGAAGCGGCCCGGGGCGCTGCTGGGGGCCAGCGCGAAGTACGCGGCGTCGTACAGCGCCCCCAGGTGGCACAGCTCCAGCGTCCCCTGGGTGACGCGCCGGGCGTCGAGCAGGAGACGGCCGGCGCCGTGCCGCTCGTCGGCCCGGTCGGCCGCCTGTCGCCAGCTCTCGGCGTCGAGGGTGCCGTGCGTGGTGAGCAGGACATCGAGGCCTGGGGCGAGCGGGCTCTCGGCGTGCACCACATGGCCGTCGGCGAGGTAGAGCGTGCCGCACTCGCGCACCAGGACACCCGTGGCCCGCTCGGCCGCGAGCCGGTTCAGCATGGGCGAGAGGCCCGTCGCCGCGGGCTCGTCGGCCGTCGTCTTGTTCCGCACCGGCAGCCGGGGCGGCGGAGTCGTCCTGACCACGGTCATCCCAGCACCAGCCGTCCGGCCATCTCGCCCAGCCGGATGCGGGCCAGCGCGAGGTTCCCGTCCGCGCGGGCCAGCCACAGGTGCAGGAACACACTGCTGTCGAACGACGTCGGCACGAACCGCAGCAGGTGGTAGCTGTCGTGGTTGCTGATGATCAGATCTTCGACCGGGGGGTCCGGGCGGGCCGCCTCCCCGGCCGCGTCGCCGGCCTCCGCCGCGGCCGCGGCACCGGGCGCGAACGCCCGCTGCTCGGCGGCCAGCCGCGCCAGCTCCGCGGCCTCGGCGGCCGACGCCTCGTGGTCGCCGCCCGGGGCGTCCCCGACCGTGCCCAGGGCCAGCCCGCTCGTCCAGTCGACCAGCGATGCGCCCAACGCACCGGGCAGCCGCATGGCCTCCAGTAGGCACTCGTCGATTCCGGGCACCGTCGCTCCCCTCCCGCCTGGGGTTCGGCTGAGTGACAGTGAAACTACGCAACGTGTGTGCGCCGGGTGAGTCTTCTGGCATTTTCCGGTGGAACATGCGCGCGGTGGCTAGCATGGGTCAACTGACCTTGTTTTCAGCGCAGTTGATCACCCATCAAGTGCGCAGGTCACCGGCTTGCGTCAACGGCGCCCGGACGTCGGCAAGGTGGTGAGCGCGGCGGCGTGCGCCCCACCCGACTCGGCCACGATCTCCTCCGCCGTCTGCGGCTCGCGCACCGTCGCGAAGGCGACACCCCCGGCGCCGTCCGGCGCGAAGCCGTAGATCCCGGGCCGGGCCAGGGAGTTGTAGCCGTAGTGGTGCGCGAAGTAGTACGCGCCCGTGTCCAGCGCCGCCGCGTAGTCGCCCTGCCCGAGGAGCGGCAGTCTGCATCCCCGGGCCAGCAGGTCGCCCGCGAAGCAGGCGGGGCCCGCCACGTCCTGCACGACCGCCGGCCCCTCCTTGGGCCGCCCCTTGTCGTCGTACCCGGCGATCCGCAGCGGCCAGGCCCCCGGCGCGTACACCGTCCGCGTCGCGACCTGCACGCCCGCGTGCGTGACCGCGACCGGCCGCCCGCCCGCGCTCTTGGCGTACTCCACCCGGGCCACCACCGTCCCGTGCTTGGCCAGCAGCGACCGCCCGAACTCGGTGACCAGCCCGTACCGTCCGGCGAACAGTCCCGGCACCGCCTCGCTCAGCAGTCGCGCGTACTGCGCGTACGTCGGCGTCGTCACGTCCGAGGAGAAGTTCACCGGCAGCCCGCCGCCGATGTCGATGGTGTCGATCTGCTGCCGCCCGATCCGGCGGTTGATCTCCTCGGCGAGCGCGTAGGTCTCCGCGATGCCCTGCGCCATCAGCGACAGCGGAACACCCTGCGACCCGGTGTGCGCGTGCAGCCGCGACAGCCACGGCCGCTCCGCATACGCCCGTACGACCCACTCCCGCGCCCCCTCGTCGCGCAGCGCCACCCCGAACTTCGAGGTCGCCGTGGCCGTCGACAACGCCTCGATGGAGCCCGCCCCGACCTGGGGATTCACCCGGATGCCGAGAGGAGAGCGGCTGGTGGCCGACCTCATCAGCCCGTCCACCCGGTCCAGCTCCTGCGGATTGTCCACGTTCACGGCGATCCCCAGGGCCAGCGCCTCGCGCAGCTCGGCCGGCGTCTTGGCGGGGGAGTCCAGGACGGTCAGGGCCGGCGGCAGCCCCGCCGCCCGCGCCAGCGCCAGCTCGCCCGCACTCGCCACCTCCGCTCCGATCCCCGCCTCCCGCAGCAGCCGCAGCACCGGCACCAGCGGGGTCGCCTTCACCGCGAAGGCGTGCAGCACGGGTGTCCCGGGCGCCACGACCGCGTCGAACGCCGCCCGCAGCTCCGCCGCCGACTCCCGGATACCGGCGACGTCGAGCAGACCCACCAGCGGCACGCCCGGCCCGAGCAGCCCCTGCTCCACGGCGGCCCGCACCGCCTCGTCCCGCCGCCCCGCCCGCGCCTCGTCGATCCCGTCGCCCACAGCGACCCCCGTCCGTCCGTCTCCGGTGTCTCCGGTGCCTCCGGTGTTCACACATCCAGCCAAACACCCACGACGCGGGCGTGCGGGACATCCCGATGTATTGACTAGTTCTATTCAGAGGTTCAGGATGTGAATAACTCATGCACGCTTCTAGGAGGCAGACCATGTCGGGACCCCGCCCCGTACGAGCGCCGCGCGGTACGGAACTGAGCGCCCTGGGATGGCAGCAGGAAGCCGCCCTGCGGATGCTGCAGAACAACCTCGACCCCGAGGTCGCCGAACATCCCGACAAGCTCGTCGTCTACGGCGGCACCGGCAAGGCCGCCCGCGACTGGCGCTCCTTCGACGCCATGGTCCGCACGCTGCGCACCCTGAAGCAGGACGAGACGATGCTCGTCCAGTCGGGCCGCCCCGTCGGCGTCATGCAGACCCACGAGTGGGCCCCGCGCGTCCTCATCGCCAACTCCAACCTCGTCGGCGACTGGGCCAACTGGGAGGAGTTCCGCCGCCTGGAACAGGCCGGACTGACCATGTACGGCCAGATGACCGCCGGCTCCTGGATCTACATCGGCACCCAGGGCATCCTCCAGGGCACCTACGAGACCTTCGCCGCCGTCGCCGCCGAGCTGCATTCACTGGGCAAGGGGGGCGGCACCCTCGCCGGGACGATCACCCTCACCGCCGGCCTCGGCGGCATGGGCGGCGCCCAGCCGCTCGCCGTCACCATGAACGACGGCGTGGCCATCTGTATCGACTGCGACCCCCGGGCCATCGAGCGGCGCATCGAGCACCGCTACCTCGACGTGAAGGCCGACTCCCTCGACCACGCCCTCCAACTGGCCGTCGAGGCCCGCGACGCCCGGCGCCCGCTGTCCATCGGCGTCCTCGGCAACGCCGCCGACCTGCTCCCGCAGCTCCTGGCCATGGGCGCCCCCATCGACATCGTCACCGACCAGACCTCCGCCCACGACCCGCTGGCCTACCTGCCGACCGGCGTTGCCTTCGAGGACATGGCCTCCTACGCCGCGAAGGACCCGGCCGGCTTCACCACCCGCGCCCGCGAGTCCATGGCCCGGCACGTCGAGGCGATGGTCGGCTTCCTGGACGCCGGCGCGGAGGTCTTCGACTACGGCAACTCCATCCGGGGCGAGGCGCGGCTCGCCGGGTACGACCGGGCGTTCGCCTTCCCCGGCTTCGTGCCTGCCTACATCCGGCCGCTGTTCTGCGAGGGCAAGGGTCCCTTCCGGTGGGCGGCGCTGTCCGGCGACCCCGCCGACATCGCCAAGACCGACAAGGCGATCCTCGACCTCTTCCCCGAGAACGAGTCCCTGGCACGGTGGATCAGGATGGCGGGGGAGCGGGTCCACTTCCAGGGCCTGCCCGCGCGCATCTGCTGGCTCGGGTACGGCGAGCGGGACAAGGCCGGTGAACGGTTCAACGACATGGTCGCGAGCGGTGAGCTGGCCGCTCCGCTGGCGATCGGCCGGGACCACCTGGACTGCGGTTCCGTCGCCTCGCCCTACCGTGAGACCGAGGCGATGCTCGACGGGTCCGACGCGATCGCCGACTGGCCGCTGCTGAACGCGATGGTGAACGTGGCCTCGGGCGCGTCCTGGGTCTCCCTCCACCACGGGGGCGGCGTCGGGATGGGGCGGTCCATCCACGCCGGACAGGTGACGGTCGCCGACGGTACGAAGCTGGGCGGGGAGAAGATCCGGCGGGTGCTGACGAACGATCCCGGAATGGGTGTGATTCGGCACGTGGACGCGGGGTACGAGATCGCGGAGTCGGTGGCGGACGAGCGAGATGTCCGGGTGCCGATGCGTGAGGGTGAGGCGACGTGAGCGAGCTCGGCGGGGACCGTCCGGCGGGGACTGATGCCTCGTCGCCGGGCGCGGGTCGAGCTGCGGCCGGGTCCTCCTTTCACCAGATGTGGCGCGAGCTGCACCCCCTTGGTCGCCATCCCGACACCCAGGGCTACCGGCGTTTCGCCTGGACCCCCGCCGACGCCGAGTGCCGGGCCTGGTTCCAGGGGCAGGCCGAGGCCCGCGGGCTGGCCTACGAGGTCGACCGGAACGGCAACCAGTGGGCCTGGCTGGGGGATCCGGGCGCCGGGGACGCCGTCGTCACCGGGTCGCATCTCGACTCCGTGCCCGACGGCGGGGCCTTCGACGGGCCCCTCGGGGTTGTGTCGTCCTTCGCCGCCCTGGATGAACTCCGCACGCGAAACGTGACGTTCGCCAAGCCCCTCGCCGTCGTCAACTTCGGTGACGAGGAGGGCGCCCGGTTCGGGCTCGCCTGTGTCGGGTCGCGGCTGAGCGCCGGCCGGCTCACCGTCGAGCAGGCGCACCGGCTCACCGACGGGGACGGGATCACGCTCCCGCAGGCCATGGAGGCCGCCGGACACGACCCCGAGGCCATCGGGGCGGACCCCGAACGCCTCGCCCGCGTTGGCGCGTTCGTGGAACTGCACGTCGAGCAGGGGCGGGCCCTCGACCTGTCCGGCGACCGCGTCGGCATCGCGAGTTCCATCTGGCCGCACGGGCGCTGGCGGTTCGACTTCCACGGGGAGGCCAACCACGCCGGTACGACCCGGCTCGTCGACCGGCGCGACCCCATGCTGCCGTACGCCGAGACCGTCCTCGCCGCCCGCCGCGAGGCACGGCTCGCCGGTGCCGTCGCCACCTTCGGCAAGATCGCCGTCGAGCCCAACGGTGTCAACGCCATCCCCTCTCTGGTGCGTGGCTGGCTCGACTCCCGCGCCGCCGACCAGCACGGCCTCGACCAGGTGGTCTCCGGCATCGAGAAGGCGGCCCGCGAGTACGCCGCGAGCCACGGCGTCGACCTCGACGTGGTCCGTGAGTCCTTCACACCCGTCGTCGAGTTCGACCACGCCCTGCGCGACGAACTCGCCCGCGTCCTCGGCACGGACACGGACCTCAAGGTGCCGGTGCTCGGCACCGGGGCCGGGCACGACGCCGGCATCCTCTCCGGGACCGTCCCGACCGCCATGCTGTTCGTGCGCAACCCCACAGGCGTCTCGCACTCCCCGGCCGAGTTCGCCGCCGAGGACGACTGCGTGGCCGGGGTGCTCGCACTCGCCGACGTACTGGAAGGACTGGCCTGCTCGTGACGCAGACGTACTGGCTGGAGCACGCCTGGCTCGACACCCACGTCGAACCGGGCGTGACCGTGGAGACCGGCGACGGCCGCATCACCCACGTCCGCACCGGCACCTCAACCCCGCCACCCGGCGCCGAGATCCTGCGCGGACTGACCCTCCCAGGGCTGGCCAACGCCCACTCGCACGCCTTCCACCGGGCCCTGCGCGGCACCGTCCAGGTCGGCTCCGGCACCTTCTGGACCTGGCGCGAGGTCATGTACACCACGGCCGACCGGCTCACCCCGGAGACCTACCACGCGCTCGCCCGCGCCGTGTACGCAGAGATGGCGCTGGCCGGGATCACGGCCGTCGGCGAGTTCCACTACGTGCACCACGCCCCCGGCGGCACCCCCTACGCCGACCCCAACGCGATGGGCGAGGCCCTCGTCGCGGCCGCCGCCGACGCCGGGATCCGCATCACCCTCCTCGACACCGCGTACCTCTCCTCCGGCTTCGGACAGCCGCCCGACACCCACCAGCTCCGCTTCTCCGACGGCAGCGCGGAGGCCTGGGCCGAACGCTGTTCAGTTCTCAAGGAACGGGATCACGCGCGGATCGGGGCGGCCATCCACTCCGTGCGGGCCGTGCCGGCCAAGGAGCTGGCGACCGTGGTGCGCTGGGCCGAGGAACGGCGGGCCCCGCTGCACGTCCACCTCTCCGAACAGACCGCCGAGAACGACGCCTGCGAGCAGGCCCACGGCTGCACGCCCACGCAGCTCCTCTCCGAACACGGTGTCCTCGGACCCCGCACCACTGGCGTCCACAACACCCACCTCACGGACGCGGACATCGCGCTGATCGGCGGCAGCGGGACCGGCACCTGCATGTGCCCCACCACGGAGCGGGACCTCGCGGACGGCATCGGCCCGGCCGCCGCCCTTCAGCTGGCCGGCTCCCCGCTCTCGCTCGGCTCCGACAGCCACGCCGTGATCGACCTGCTCGAAGAGGCACGCGCGATGGAGCTGAACGAGCGCCTGCGCACCCGCACCCGGGGCCACTGGACGGCCGCCGCCCTGCTGCGGGCCGCCTCCGCCGACGGCCACGCCGCCCTCGGCTGGGAGGACGCCGGCACCATCGAGGCCGGCGCGCTCGCCGACCTCACGACGATCGCGCTCGACTCGGTCAGGACAGCGGGACCGCTTCCGCGGCTCGCGGCCGAGACGGCCGTATTCGCTGCGTCGGCAGCAGACGTGTCGCATACGGTCGTGGGGGGACGGCACGTCGTACGGGACGGGGTGCACCGCCTCGTACCGGATGTGCCGAAGGCCCTCGCGGACGCCGTCGCAGCCCTGCGCGGATGACCCCGGGCCGCCCGCCGGCGCGGCCCGCCTCCGCCTCCGAGCCCCACCCCACCGCCGACCAGGCCAGCAAGGACGCCATGAGCAACGCGACGACCGACAGCCCCGCCCACTCCGCGAGCACCGCGAGCACGCTCATCACCAACATCGCCGCCCTGGTCACCAACGACCCCTCCCTCGGTGACAACTCTCCCCTCGGACTGGTCCAGGACGCGGCCGTCGTCATCGAGGGCGACCGCATCGCGTGGACCGGTGATCAAAGCAAAGCACCCGCCACTGACAACCGGGTCGACGCGGGCGGCCGGGCCGTCCTGCCGGGCTTCGTGGACTCCCACTCCCACCTGGTCTTCGCGGGCGACCGCACACAGGAGTTCAACGCCCGCATGTCCGGCCGGCCCTACAGCGCGGGCGGCATCCGGACGACCGTCGCCGCCACCCGGGCCGCGAGCGACGCCGAGCTGGAGGCCAACCTCACCCGCTACCTCGCCGAGGCCCTCCGCCAGGGCACGACCACCTTCGAGACCAAGTCCGGCTACGGCCTGACCGTCGAGGACGAGGCCCGCGCCCTGCGCATCGCCGCCGCCCACACCGAGGAGGTCACCTACCTCGGCGCCCACATCGTCTCCCCGGAGCACGCCGGCGATCCGGCCGCGTACGTCGCCCTGGTCACCGGCGAGATGCTGGACGCCTGCGCGCCGCACGCCCGGTGGATCGACGTGTTCTGCGAGAAGGGCGCCTTCGACGGCGACCAGGCCCGCGCGATCCTCACCGCGGGCAAGGCGAAGGGCCTGCACCCGCGCATCCACGCCAACCAGCTGTCCTACGGCCCCGGCGTCCAGCTCGCCGTCGAACTCGACGCGGCCAGCGCCGACCACTGCACCCATCTGACCGACGCCGACGTGGACGCCCTGGCCCACAGCCGCACGGTCGCCACGCTGCTGCCCGGCGCCGAGTTCTCCACCCGCGCCGAGTGGCCCGACGCCCGCCGCCTCCTCGACGCCGGCGTCACCGTCGCCCTGTCCACGGACTGCAACCCGGGCTCGTCGTTCACCTCGTCCGTGCCGTTCTGCGTCGCGCTCGCGGTACGGGACATGCGCATGACCCCGGACGAGGCGGTCTGGTCGGCCACGGCGGGCGGCGCGGCGGCCCTGCGCCGCGACGACATCGGCCGCCTCGGCCCCGGCGCCTACGCCGACCTGATCCTCCTGGACGCCCCGAGCCACGTTCATCTGGCCTACCGGCCCGGTGTTCCGCTGGTGTCCGAGGTCTGGCGCAGGGGCGTACGGGTGGCCTGAGCCGCCCACCGGGCACCCGGACAGCGCCGCGGCTCCTCTGTACCAGTCTCAGCCTCATGATCGGAGGCTGGGGCCGGCGCAGAAGAGCCGCGAGGCAGTCCGCTGTGTGGGGTTTTGTTGTCCCGTGTCGGATTTACTCCTCCACGGTGAGTCCCTTGCGGAGGCGTACGAGCGTCCGCGACAGCAGTCGCGAGACGTGCATCTGGGAGATGCCCAGCTCGTCGCCGATCTCCGACTGGGTCATGTTGGCGACGAAGCGGAGGGAGAGGATCCTTCTGTCCCGCTGCGGGAGCTCGGCGATGAGCGGCTTCAGGGACTCGACGTACTCGATGCCCTCGAGGCCGTGGTCCTCGTAGCCGATCCGGTCGGCGAGCGCGCCCTCGGAGTCGTCCTCCTCGGGCTGGGCGTCCAGGGAGGAGGCGGTGTACGCGTTGGACGCCGCCATGCCCTCGACGACCTCGTCCTTGGTGAGGCCGAGGCGTTCCGCCAACTCCTGGACGGTGGGGGCCCGGTCCAGCTTCTGGGCGAGCTCGTCGCCGGCCTTGGCCAGGTCGAGCCGGAGCTCCTGGAGCCGCCGCGGGACGCGTACGGACCATGAGGTGTCACGGAAGAAACGCTTGATCTCGCCGACGATGGTTGGCATCGCGAACGTGGGGAACTCGACTCCCCGGGAGAGCTCGAAGCGGTCGATCGCCTTGATCAGGCCGATGGTGCCGACCTGGATGATGTCCTCGAGGGGCTCACTGCGGGAGCGGAAGCGGGAGGCGGCGAACTTGACCAGGGCGAGGTTGAGTTCGACGAGGGTGTTGCGGACGTACGAGTATTCGTGGGTGCCTTCCTCGAGCGACTCCAGACGCTCGAAGAGGGTTTTCGACAGGGCCCGCGCGTCGACGGGTCCGACCTCGTCGTACGGGGGTATCTCCGGAAGTCCGGACAGGACGTCGTCCTGGTCGGCGAGTACGCCGTGGTCCTGTTCGATGGGATCCAGATGTTCCGGAGGGGGTGTCGACGTCGTCGTCCGGGTATGCGAGGCGTCGAGCCGGGGTGACATGATGTCCTCCATCGTTCTCGGCATAAGGCTGCCGGAGCCAGTTCGTGCACTGCGGTGTGCGGCGCCTCCAAAGCCGGCCGTGTCGGGTACGTGTCCTTACTAGCCCTACCCGCTTTCCCGAGCCGCCCGCAAGTGCGTTTGGTTCGCAAATGTCCGTTTGTGGGTGGTTGTTCGGGTGTCGGAGTGTGTGAGGAAGGCGTAGTGTTCGAGGGCGTCAGTCAGCAGCCACGACCTCGGGAGAGAGACGGCATGGACCACGGGACGGTCGGCAGCGCGCAGTCGGGCCGGCTTCTGGTGGAGGTGCGGCAAGAAGGCTCCAGTGCCGTCGTGACTCCGGCAGGTGAGTTGGATCACCACACGGCCGATTTGTTGCGTGAGCCACTCGAGGATTGCCTCGACAAGGGCCTCAGTCGGCTGGTCGTCGACTGCTCGCGCCTGGAGTTCTGCGACTCCACCGGGTTGAACGTTCTGCTCGGGGCCCGGCTCAAGGCGGAGTCCGCCGGAGGCGGGGTGCATCTGGCGGGGATGCTGCCCGTAGTCGCACGGGTCTTCGAGATCACGGGCGCGGACGCGGTCTTCACCGTGCACGAGACGGTCGAGGCGGCCCTGGCCGGCGACGCCGGCTGACCCGGCGGACGGGACCGGTGAGACGACCGCCCTTCGCGGCCCGCCCTTCGTGCCTGTTCACCGCAGCCTCCCCGACGCTCTTGCGTCGGCACGTCCCGCACGTCACATCTTCCAAGCCGAACAGAGGGGTGTTCTGCCGGTTCGCCCGGGCAGGAGACAACCTGAACATGTCGGTGGCAAATGGTGGCGGGAGGACGCGGAACCGGCGTTCCGGAGCCAGAATCGAGGACGACCGGCCGTGAATCCGGAAGGATCGCCGGTGGACCGAGCCGGAACCGTGTGTACTGCAAGAGCCGTGTGTACTGACTGACCGGACAGAATGACTTTTGAATCGTGAACTGGTGAATCGGTGAGGTGAAGCGCTGATGAGCACCACCCGGCCTTATTCGCCGGGCTCCCCTGAGCCCAGCGGCGCTTCCGGGGCGTTCCATGGAGGCGACGCGCCGGGGTCCGGGGCGACCCCGGGGGGCGTGCCGGGGGGCAGTGCGTCCGGCGACGGCACGGCCGTGCCGTCGGCCACGACGGGGGCACCGGGGGCGTCCGCGACGCCGAGCCCGGCCGGAGCGGCGTCGACGGGCCGCCAGGTCCGCCGGCTGAGCTTCGACGACGTGAGCGGGGTCGTACCTCTCGCCCGTGACTTCGCACGTCAGGCACTGTACGCGTGGGGCTGGCTGCCCGCCGCGACGGCCGACCAGCGGGCCGCCGCCGAGGACGTGCTGCTCGTCGTGTCCGAGCTGGTCACCAACGCCTGCCTGCATGCCGAGGGGCCGGACGAACTCCAGATCGGCTGCGACAACAAGGTGATCCGCGTCGAGGTCTCCGACCGCGGCACCGGCCAGCCGGCCCCCCGCACCCCGCACCGCGCCGGTCGCCCCGGCGGTCATGGCATGTTCATCGTGCAGCGACTCTGCCTGGACTGGGGCGTCGTCCGCATCCCCGGCGTGGCCGGAAAGAAGGTCTGGGCAGAACTGGGCGCCCCGGCGTAACCAACGCCACACCTGCGGCGCTCGACGGCGACCCCCGCCGCCGTGCGCTCACGGCGCCGTCCCGCCCCGCGCCTCGCCTACGCCCGACGTGCCCGCCCAGCCGCACTGCCGCACGTACGCCACGTCCGTCCTTCCCGTCCGGCGTGCTCGCGCGGTCCTTCCCGTCCGGCGTGCTCGCGCCGCGCTTCCTCCGGCGGGCCTGCGCCCGCGCCGCGCTTCCCGTCCGGGCTCGCCGCGTCACCCGGGCCGCCCGCGCGGCGTCGGCCCACCTGTCCCTGCTGTGCCCCGCACCGCGCCGGCCCCTCCCGCGCCCGGCTCCCGATCCCCACAACTCCGGTCCGCCCGTGTCTTCCTTCCTCACGTACCCGGGCGTACCTTGACGGACCGATCTGATGTGCCGTCAGAAATGAGGGGACCGTGTCGAATCAGAAGCGAACCGCCGCGCTCGCGACTGTCGCGGCCCTGGCGGGGTCGGCGGTGTGGGGGGCCGCACCGGTGGCCCGGGCCGCGGTCGTCGACGTCAACTACGCCTGCGAGACGCCCATCGGCGACAAGAGTGCCGTCTCGCCGATCGACATCAGGGGCGTCAGAAGCGGCTCCGGCTACAAGATCACCATGTCCTGGCAGAAAGGCGTCTCCTCCAGCCCCATAGAGCTGGGCAAGGGCGCGATGAACCCGAGCGCCACCGTCAAGCTGGGCGGCGCGGACAGCGGCACCGTCACCGTCACCGGCCCCGCCAACCAGACCGCGATCCCGGCCGACACCCCCATCAAGATCAACGACCTGTCCGGCACGTACATCCCGAAGAAGACCGGCAAGGTCACCTTCACGGCCGGCGCGCTCACCATCAAGGCCCTCGGTACGACCACCACGTGCACCCCCACCACCAACCCCGGCGCGTCCCTCACCCTCGACGTGACGGCGGCGTCCGGTGGCGGGTCGGGCGGCTCCGGCGGCACGTCCGGGACCGGTGGCGCGCAGACCGGCGGCGACTCCGGCGCCCGGCTCCCGCAGACCGGCCCCGAGGACTCCGCCATCGCCCTCGGCACACTCGGCGGCACCGTGCTGCTCGCCGGCGCCGCGGGCGCCCTGTGGCTGACCCGGCGCAACCAGCCGGTACGCACCCGCCGCTGACCTCCGCCGACCCGCTGGAGTCGACCGACCCGGAGTCGATACCACCGCTGGAGCCGCCGATGTCGTTCGCCGCCCGTGTCCTGTTCCTGGCCGCGCTGTGTGCCCTGGGCCCGATCCCCGCGGCCGGCGCCGCCGACGGCTGGTCCCTCGCGCCCTCCGGCGGCGGGCGGCCGTCCTTCTACGCCGAGGGCGTCCCCGGGGCGGACCTGCGGGACACGGTGTCCGTGACCAACCGGAACACGCGACCGGTCACCGTACGGCTGACCGCCACCGGCGCGCCGGTGACCTTCGCCGAGGCCGCCGTCCGGATCCCCGCCCGCACCCGCGCCGACATCCCGTTCACCGTGCGCCTCCCGGCGGACAGGGCGACCGGCGACCGTACCGGCGCCATCGTCGCGCGGGACGCCGACGGCCGGCACACCACCGTACGGCTGCTGCTGCGCACCGGCGGCCCGAAGCTCGCCGCGCTGACCGTGGAGCACGTGGCAGTACGCGGCGACCGCATCACGTACGAGCTGGTCGACCGGGGCACGACGGCCCTCACGCCGCGCCTGGAGGTGCGGGCGGACGGGGTCCTCGGCCGGGTTCTGGACCGCGCCCCGCGCACCCTGCCCGTCGAACTCGCCCCGGGCAGCCGCCTGAGGCTCACCGAACCGTGGCCCGACCCGCCCGCCCTGGACGCGGTGGACGTCCGGCTGACGGCGACCGCTGCGGGCGGCGCGCGCGAAACCGCGCAGGCCTCCGCACGGTTCGTGCCGTGGGACGCGGTGGCGGGCACCGCGGCCGCCGCGCTGCTCGCCGGGACCGCCGTGGCCGTACGGCGGCGAGGGCGTCGTAAGGACGAGCGAGCGGTCCCCGAATCCCCCAGCCCGGAGGCCGGGTTTACGGGAGCGGTGGGATGAGCGGCGGGCGGCGGATCGTGACCGCGCTGGTGGCGGTGCTCGCGCTGCTCCTGCTGCCCCTGGCGGGCACGGCCGTTGCGGACGGGCCGACCGTCAGGCTGGACAAGTCCCAGGCGGGGACAGGGGGTTCGATCACCGCGAGCGGGAGCGGCTGGCGTCCCCGGACGCTGCTGATGCTGCTGGTCTGCGGGCAGTCGGTGCCCTCGCGGGGGGTGCTCGGCGGTACCAACTCCTGCGCCAACGCGGACGGCCGGGCCGTCACCACCGACGCCGGCGGGCACTTCAGCAGGAGGCTGCCGGTGACCGAACCGCCGGTGCCGTGCCCGTGCGTGGTGCACGTGGCCACCGTGACGGGCGCGAAGGCGGAGGCTGACGCCGTCTTCCAGGTCGCCGGGCACCCCGTCCGGCCGCTGCCCGAGCAGACGGCCGGCGGACGTCTCTCGGTGCTCACCGACACCCGGCTGGAGGGCTCCAGCGGCCTGCTGACCTGGTTCGGGGCGCCACCGGCCCGCACGCTCGTCCTCACCGTCGGCAACGTCGGCCCCGGCCCCGTGAAGAACCCCGTCTTCCAGGTCGGCACCGCGCACGGCGTGTTCGCCCCGCAGTGGCAGGAACAGCAGTGGCGCGGCACCCTCGCACCCGGTGGCAAGGCACGGATCAGACTGCCGGTCGAGCTCGCGGCCGGGGCGCACGGCGACTACACGGTCTCGCTGAAGTACGGCGGGAAGGTCCTCGCCGAGCAGCCGTGGGCCGTGGGCCGTCCCTGGGGCGTGACCCTGTTCTGGCTCCTGCTCTGCCTGGTCGTGCCGACGGCCCTGTTCCGCATCGGCATGGCCGTGGTGGACCGGGTCCGGCCCCGGAGGCCGGGACACGGCGGCGGGGGCGGGACACAGCCCGGCGCGGCGAGCCGCACCCGGCCCGGCGGCGCGCGCCGGACGTGGCCCGGACTCGGGCTCCCCGGCGGTGCCCGGTTCCGTGGCCGGCGCCCGCCCGAACGCACCGCGCGCCTGCCGGGGTTCGGCGCCGCCGACAGCGCGTCCCCGACGTCCCCGACCCTGCCGTGGTTCACCCCGGACTCCGACCCGGGCACGCCCGGCCGGCTCTCCGCACCGCACGACGACAGCCCGACGAGTCCTACGACTCCCACCAGGAAGGGACCCATGTGAGAACGCGAAGGAGAGCGGGCGCGGCGGGCGTCGCGCTGCTGTGCGGCGGGGCGGCCGCCCTGCTGGGCGTGGCGGTGGCCACCCCGGCGCAGGCCGCCGAGGTGTCGTACGCGACCAAGTGCATACCGCCGGCGGGCGTCGGCCTGCCCGACGTCGAGGGCACCACCAAGGTCGAGATCACCGCACCGGCGACGGCGAAGGTCGGCGACACCGTCGACGTCGTCTGGAAGTTCACACAGGCCGCATCGAAGAACCCCGACATCATCGACCTGCCCGCGAACTCGGTCCAGCCGTCCGGCACCCTGAAGGCGGCCGGCGCGCAGACAGCCGACATCGCGCTGCAGGGGCCGCGGGAGAACCCTGCCATCCCCAAGGGCGGCGCCATGGTGCTGTCCGACATGAAGGGCACCCTGAAGCTGACGGCGGCGGGGCAGGTGACGCTGACGCCGGACGCGTACACGGTCAACGCCATGGGGACCGACACCAAGTGCGCGCCGACGCAGGCGGTCGCCTCGGCGGCGACCATCACGGTGACGGCGGGAAGCGGCGGTACGCCGAGCACCACGCCGGATCCGACGGGCTCCGGGTCGACCTCACCGACGCCGTCCGGCAGGCCCAGCGTGTCACCGAGCCTGACCCCGACCGGCGACGGCGGGCAGACCGACTTCACCGGCAAGCAGGTCCAGGTCCCCTACGCCTGCAGGACGCCCATCGGCGACAAGGAGGCGACCTCGCCGGTACAGATCAACGCCAAGAAGAACGGGGGGAGTTACGACCTCACCGTGAAGTTCGGGAAGTCGGTGATGGACAGCCCGGCGAACATTCCCAAGGGCTCGGTCGAGCCGTCGATGCAGATCGTCCTGGGCGGCGCGGACACCGGCTCCGTGCAGGTGGCGGGCCCGGCCAACGCGGCGGACATCAAGGCGGGCGACCCCATCGAGATCCCCGACCTGACCGGCACCTACAAGCCGGGCGCGTCCGGCAAGTCGACGCTGTCGCCCGGCACCCTGACGATCAAGGCCCTCGGTACGACCACGACCTGCACCCCGAAGCAGTCGCTGGTCTCCCTCACCCTGGACACCTCCAAGCAGGAGGGCGGCGCCTCGGGCGGATCCTCCTCCGGCGGCACCTCCGGCGGTTCGGGCGGTACGTCGTCCTCCGGCGGCCTCGCCGAGACCGGCGCCGCCGACCACGGCAGCCTCAAGGCCCTCGCCCTGGTCGCCGGTACAGCGGTCCTCCTGGGCGGTGCGGTCTTCACCCTCCTGCCGGGCAGGCGAACGCGCTGACCCGCACCCCGCACAAAACCAGGGGGCCACCGCATCCGAGGATGCGGTGGCCCCCCGCAGGACAGCCGGACGTGACGTCAGTTGACGTCGCCCATGAGTTCCTTGACGCGCTTGCGGTACATCCAGACCGCCGCGCCGGCGACGACGGCGAGGGTCGCCTCCAGGGCCACCACGCCCGTCTTGTTGAGGTCGACGCCCGCGATGGAGAGCAGGCCGGTCGTGGCGTCACCGGCGGTGACGGCCAGGAACCAGACGCCCATCATCTGGGAGGCGTACTTCGCGGGAGCCATCTTCGTGGTGACGGACAGGCCGACCGGGGAGATGGTCAGCTCGCCGACGGTCTGCACGAAGTAGATCGCCGCCAGCCACAGCGCGGCCGCCTTGTGACCGCCCTCGGCGATCGACAGCGGCGCGAGGAACAGGAAGAACGACGCGCCGACCAGGACCAGGCCCATCGTGAACTTCACGGCCGTGCTCGGCTCCTTGCCGCGCCGCGCCAGCGCCAGCCACGCCCAGGCGAAGACCGGGGCCAGCGCCATGATCATGACCGGATTGACGGACTGGTACCAGGAGACCGGGAACTCCCAGCCGAAGACGGTGTTCTTCGCCGACGACTCGGCGAACAGCGACACCGTCGAGCCGCCCTGGTCGTAGATCATCCAGAACACGGCCGCGGCCACGAAGAACCAGATGTACGCGGACATCTTCGACTGCTCGGCGCGGGTCAGCTCCTTGTCCCGCTTGATCCGGGCGATGACCAGGATCGGGATGATCACACCGGCGAGGGTGAGCGGGACCAGCAGCCAGTTCAGCGTGTAGTGGCCGGAGAAGCCGACGATCGCGTAGAAGACCGCCGCGACGCCCGCCCACAGCGCAGACTTGCGCAGCGTGGCCGCCTTCTCCTCGGCCGAGAGCGGCGTCGGGACGACGCTGGAGCGCGCGCTCAAGTGACGGCTGCCCAGCAGGAACTGGGCGAGACCCAGCGCCATGCCGAGCGCGGCGAGCGCGAAGCCCAGGTGCCAGCCGACGTTCTCACCGATGGTGCCGATGACCAGCGGGGCCGCGAAGGCACCGAGGTTGATGCCGATGTAGAAGATCGTGAAGCCGCCGTCGCGGCGCGGATCCTGCGGGCCGTCGTAGAGGTGGCCGACCATCGTGGAGATGTTGGCCTTCAGCAGGCCGGACCCGATCGCGACCAGGCCGAGGCCCGCGTAGAAGGTGCTGGCGCTCGGCAGGGCCAGGGTCAGGTGGCCCACCATGATGACCGCGCCCGCGACGGCGACCGTCTTGCGGGGACCGAGGACACGGTCCGCGAACCAGCCACCGGGGAGGGTGAGCAGGTACACCAGCGACACGTACACCGAGTAGATCGCGGTCGCGGTCGCCGCGCTCAGGTGCAGCCCGCCCGGTGCCACCAGGTACAGCGGGAGCAGGGCCCTCATGCCGTAGTAGGAGAAGCGCTCCCACATCTCGGTCATGAAGAGAGTGGCCAGTCCTCGTGGGTGGCCGAAGAAGGTCTTCCCGGTGCCGGGGGTGCCCGGTCGGACCGAGTCCGTCGTCAGGCTGGACGCCATGGTCGTTCCTTGCTGAGGGGCTTTCCTTTCGAGGCCGGCGGTTGCCGGCCCGCACACAAAAGAGACCTTCAGCGGCAGATGAGCGCCAAAGGTCCCCACGGTGCTACAGGCGTAGATTCACCATACGGCAGGACAGTGCCGGATATGGAAGGACTTGAGACAGGGATCACAGGGGATCACGGAACTCTGGGCGCTGTTTCGAAGGTCCCCATCAGAATGACACCCCCTGACCGCAGGTCCGTACCAAGATCGCGGCGGGGTTGCGGGGGCTCGGTGAGAAACCTGTGCGCAGTTGTGTCCGGCATGTCCCTCGGTAAGAAACAGAGGCGTCGATCACACCTATGAGTGACCACCGGGCGGACTACCATCAGCTCATGACCCGTGTACTGCTCGCCGAGGACGATGCGTCCATCTCGGAGCCGCTGGCCCGCGCACTGCGCCGGGAAGGTTACGAGGTCGAGGTCCGCGAGGACGGCCCGACGGCGCTCGACGCCGGCATCCAGGGCGGCATCGACCTGGTCGTGCTGGACCTCGGCCTGCCCGGCATGGACGGGCTCGAGGTGGCCCGCCGGCTGCGTGCCGAAGGGCACACCATCCCCATCCTGATCCTGACCGCGCGCGCCGACGAGGTGGACACCGTGGTCGGCCTCGACGCGGGCGCCGACGACTACGTCACCAAGCCCTTCCGGCTCGCCGAGCTGCTCGCCCGCGTCCGGGCCCTGCTGCGGCGCGGCGCCGCCGAGCCGCAGCAGCCGCCCGCCACCCACGGCGTGCGCATCGACGTCGAGTCGCACCGCGCGTGGATGGGTGACGAGGAGCTCCAGCTCACCGCCAAGGAGTTCGACCTGCTGCGGGTGCTGGTGCGGGACGCGGGCCGGGTCGTCACCCGCGACCAGCTGATGCGCGAGGTCTGGGACACCACCTGGTGGTCGTCGACCAAGACCCTCGACATGCACATCTCGTGGCTGCGCAAGAAGCTCGGCGACGACGCGGCGAACCCCCGCTACATCGCGACGGTGCGCGGCGTGGGCTTCCGCTTCGAGAAGAGCTGAGCCCACGGGCTCCCACGGGACAACGGGCTTTCCGGGATAAGAGGACATGCGCCGCCGACTGATCCAGTCCACGCTCGCCGTGGTTCTCGTCGTCATCGCGGTCTTCGGCGTGTCCCTGGTGATCGTAGAGAGCCGCACGATCAGCAGCAGCGCCCAGGAACGCGTCGACTCCGAGGCGGTCCGGCTGGTCGGCATCGTCGACAGCCGGCTGCTCGGCAAGGAGGACGTCACCGAGGACATCCTGCACGAGCAGGTCACCCAGGACCGCTACGCCGTGATCACGATCCCCGGACGCCCGGTCATCGAGGTCGGCACCAAACCGGCCGGTGACGTCATCCGCGCCGAGGAGCGGGGCGAGGAGGGCGAGCTCGTCCGGGTCGAGGAGTCGCGCTCCACCGTGACCCGGGAGGTCGGCCGGACCCTGCTGATCATCGGCGCGGTGGCGCTGCTCGCCGTGATCGCCGCCGTCCTCCTCGCGATCCGCCAGGCCAACCGTCTGACGTCCCCGCTGACCGACCTCGCCGAGACCGCCGAGCGCCTCGGCTCCGGCGATCCGCGCCCCCGCCACAAGCGGTACGGCGTCCATGAGCTGGACCGGGTCGCCGACGTCCTCGACTCCTCCGCCGAGCGCATCGCCCGCATGCTCACCGCCGAGCGACGCCTCGCCGCCGACGCCTCCCACCAGCTGCGCACACCGCTCACCGCGCTGTCGATGCGCCTGGAGGAGATCACCCTCACCGACGACCCGGACACGGTGAAGGAGGAGGCGACCATCGCGCTCACGCAGGTCGAGCGGCTCACGGACGTCGTCGAGCGCCTCCTGACCAACTCCCGTGACCCCCGCACGGGCTCCGCCGTCTCCTTCGACCTGGACGAGGTCATCCAGCAGCAGCTCGCGGAGTGGCGCCCCGCCTACCGCAGCGCGGGCCGCGCCATCGTCAGCTCGGGCAAGCGCCATCTCCAGGCCGTCGGGACACCCGGCGCGGTGGCGCAGGTGCTGGCGGCGCTGATCGAGAACTCGCTGATGCACGGGGGCGGCACGGTGGCGCTGCGCACCCGCGTCATCGGCAACCAGGCGGTCGTCGAGGTGACCGACGAGGGCCCCGGCGTCCCCGCCGACCTCGGGGCGCGGATCTTCGAGCGGACGATCAGCGGACGCAATTCCACCGGCATCGGCCTGGCCGTCGCCCGCGACCTCGCGGAGGCCGACGGAGGCCGCCTGGAGATGCTCCAGGCCCAGCCGCCGGTCTTCGGCCTGTTCCTGTCCCGCGAGCCCATCAAGCGCTCCCTGGTGCCGGACGAGGACGAGCCGACGGTCCGCTGAGGCCGACGCGCGCTCCAGCCCCGCCACGCGCCCCCGGCCCTCGCACGACGCGCGTCAGCTGACCCGCGACCTCGGCTTCTCCTGTGCCTCCGCCTCCAGGAACGACTCCGCGTCGGCCACGGCCTCCCGGGCCGGCAGCGTGCGGAACACCCAGCTGCGGTAGGACCAGAACCGGAAGAGCGTCGCGACGCCGATGCCGAGGAACTTGAAGATGTTGCTCTGCAGCGGGCTGTCCCAGCCGAATCCGTACGTCGCCACGTACAGAACGCCGTTCTCGATGACCAGGCCGATCGCGCTGAACAGCAGGAACAGCGTGAGTTCCTTGGTTCGGCGGCTCCGGTCGCGATCCCGGTAGGTGAAGTAGCGGAAGCCGAAGTAGTTGAAGATGATCGCCACGACGGTCGCGATCACACTGGCCCGCACCACCTGGAGGTCGGTGACGTGGCGTACCAGGTTGAACACACCCAGGTTGACGAGAGTTCCGGCACCACCCACGGCACCGAACTTGGCCACTTCGTGCACGAGCCGTCGAAGCCCGGAGGAACCACGTTCCATGGTCGTACAGGCCCCCGTCCGGTCGGATTCGTCAACCCAGTCATGCTAACCACCCCCTCCGGGGATTGCCTGTGGACCGGCTCACGGGTCGGCCACAGCACGGAAAGAGGTCGTGAAACACCCGTTATGAGGCCGGAAAGGGATGGGTAAGAGGGACTGAATCAGGGCCGCGCGGCCCGGCCGATACCCTAGGGGCGTGACGTTCCCGGTAGTCGGCATGGTCGGCGGGGGCCAGCTCGCGCGTATGACACACGAAGCGGGCATCCCGTTGGGCATCAGGTTCAAGCTCCTCAGTGACACCCCTCAGGACTCCGCGGCGCAGGTCGTGAACGATGTCGTCATCGGCGACTATCGCGACCTGGAGACGCTGCGCGAGTTCGCGCGCGGCTGTGACGTGATCACCTTCGATCACGAACACGTGCCGACCGAGCACCTCAGAGCCCTGGAGGCGGACGGTATTCCCGTGCGCCCCGGCCCCGACGCGCTCGTGCACGCCCAGGACAAGGGCGTGATGCGCGCGAAACTCGACGCGATCGGTGTGCCGTGCCCCAGGCACCGCATCGTGAGCGACCCGCGGGACGTGGCCGCGTTCGCCGCCGAGGGCGACGGCTTCCCGGTCGTCCTCAAGACCGTCCGCGGCGGCTACGACGGCAAGGGCGTGTGGGTGGTGGACTCCGTCGAGGAGGCAGCCGACCCCTTCCGCGCCGGCGTCCCCGTGCTCGCCGAGGAGAAGGTCGACTTCGTCCGCGAGCTCGCCGCCAACGTGGTGCGCTCCCCGCACGGCCAGGCCGTGGCCTACCCGGTCGTCGAGTCGCAGCAGGTCGACGGCGTCTGCGACACGGTGATCGCGCCCGCCCCCGACCTCGACCACGGCCTGGCCCTGCGCGCCGAGGAGATGGCGCTGCGGATCGCCCAGGAACTCGGTGTCGTCGGCCACCTCGCCGTCGAGCTGTTCCAGACCCGCGACGGCCGCATCCTCGTCAACGAACTGGCGATGCGCCCCCACAACTCGGGCCACTGGTCGATGGACGGCGCGGTCACCTCGCAGTTCGCCAACCACGTCCGCGCGGTGCTGGACCTGCCCCTCGGCGACCCGCGCCCGCGCGCGACGTGGACGGTCATGGTCAACGTCCTCGGCGGCGACTTCCCGGACATGTACGCGGCGTACCTGCACTGCATGGCCCGCGACCCCCAGCTGAAGATCCACATGTACGGCAAGGACGTGAAGCCCGGCCGCAAGGTCGGACACGTCAACACATACGGCGACGACCTGGACGACGTTCTCGAACGCGCACGTCACGCTGCCGGCTACCTGAGAGGCACGATCACCGAATGAGCCCAGTTGTAGGCATCGTCATGGGTTCGGACTCCGACTGGCCCGTCATGGAGGCCGCCGCCCAGGCCCTCGACGAGTTCGAGATCGCGTACGAGGTCGACGTCGTCTCCGCGCACCGCATGCCGCGCGAGATGATCGCGTACGGCGAGCAGGCGGCGGACCGGGGTCTCAAGGTGATCATCGCGGGTGCGGGCGGCGCCGCCCATCTGCCCGGCATGCTCGCCTCCGTCACCCCGCTGCCGGTGATCGGCGTGCCCGTGCCGCTGAAGTACCTGGACGGCATGGACTCGCTGCTGTCGATCGTGCAGATGCCGGCCGGTGTCCCGGTCGCCACCGTCTCGGTCGCCGGCGCGCGCAACGCCGGCCTGCTCGCGGCCCGCATCCTCGCCGCGCACGACGAGGAACTCCTCGGCCGCATGCGTGAGTTCCAGCAGGAACTGAACGACCAGGCCACCGAGAAGGGCAAGCGCCTGCGCTCCAAGGTCGAGGGCTCGGGCAGCGGCTTCGGCTTCGGGAAGTGACGCCGATGACCTCGGTGGACGAAGCCCGGGAACTGTTGCGGGAGTTCCCCGTCGTCGACGGGCACAACGACCTCCCCTGGGCGCTGCGGGAGCAGGTGCGCTACGACCTCGACGCCCGTGACATCGCGGCCTCCCAGAGCGCCCACCTCCACACCGACCTCCCCCGCCTGCGCGAGGGCGGCGTCGGTGCGCAGTACTGGTCGGTGTACGTCCGCGCGGACCTGCCGGACGCCGTCCCGGCGACGCTGGAACAGATCGACTGCGTACGGCAGCTGATCGCGCGGTATCCGACGGACCTGCGGGGCGCCCTGACCGCGGCCGACATGGAGGAGGCGCGCGCGGAGGGCCGTATCGCCTCGCTGATGGGCGCGGAGGGCGGCCACTCCATCGCGAACTCGCTGGGCACCCTGCGCGGGCTGTACGGACTCGGCGTGCGCTACATGACCCTCACGCACAACGACAACGTGGCGTGGGCGGACTCGGCGACGGACACCCCGGCGGTCGGCGGACTGTCGGCGTTCGGGCGCGAGGTGGTCCGGGAGATGAACCGTCTCGGCATGCTCGTCGACCTCTCCCACGTGGCGGCGACGACCATGCGGGACGCGCTGGGCGCGACGAGCGCCCCGGTGATCTTCTCCCACTCCTCGTCACGGGCCGTCTGCGACCATCCGCGCAACATCCCGGACGACGTGCTGGAGCGGCTGCCCGGCAACGGCGGTGTGGCGATGGTGACGTTCGTGCCGAAGTTCGTGCTCCAGGCGGCCGTGGACTGGACCGCCAGGGCCGACGACAACATGCGCGCCCACGGCTTCCACCACCTCGACACCACGGCCGAGGCGATGAAGGTCCACCGTGCCTTCGAGGAGCGCGACCCGCGTCCGGTCGCCACCGTGTCCACGGTCGCCGACCATCTCGACCACATGCGTGAGGTCGCCGGCGTCGACCACCTCGGCATCGGCGGCGACTACGACGGCACCGCGTTCACCCCTGACGGACTGAACGACGTCTCCGGCTACCCGAACCTGATCGCGGAACTGCTCGACCGTGGCTGGTCGAAGTCCGACCTGGCCAAGCTGACCTGGCGGAACGCGGTACGGGTGCTGGGCGCGGCGGAGGACGTGGCCCGCGACCTTCAGGCCACGCGTGCGCCGTCCCGCGCCACGATCGAGTCGCTCGACGGCTGATCCAGGGCGGGGTAGTCGGTGTAGCCGGTCGCCCCGCCCGTGTACATCAGGTACCGGTCGCGCACCGCATTGAGCGGTGCGCCCCGCCGCAGCCGGGTGACCAGGTCGGGGTTGGCCAGGAAGGGCCGGCCGAGTGCGACCAGGTCGGCCCCGGCGGCCAGGAGCCGCTCGGAGGCGCTGAGCACGGCCTCCGTGGACATGTCCCGCAGCACCGGGTTGGCGATGAGCGTCCCGGGCCATCCCTCCCGCAACGTCCGGTACACCGGCGAGTCCGGGTCGGCGTGCACGAGGTGCAGATACGCCAGACCCAGCCCGCCGAGCCGCTCGACGAGCGCCGGGTAGAGCTCCTCCGTCTCGCCCTCGGCGATGCCGTTGACCGTGCCCCCGGGGGAGACCCTCAGCCCCACCCGTTCGGCGCCGATCTCGGCGGCCACGGCCTCGGTCACCTCGGCGGTGAACCGGATCCGAGCGGCGACCGGGCCGCCGTAGACGTCGGTACGGCGGTTGGTGTTGTGAGCCAGGAACTGGTGCAGGAGGTGGCCGTTGGCGGAGTGCACCTCCACGCCCTCGAACCCGGCGTCCAGGGCGTTTCGTGCGGCCCTGGCGAAGTCGGCGACAGTGGTGCGGATGTCGTCCGGGGTCATCTCGCGGGGGGTGACGGACGGCTGGTGACCGTCCGGCGTGAAGATCGTCTCGGGCAGCGGGACCGGTGAGGGCGCGACCGGGGTCAGCCCGCTCGTCGCGGGATGGCCGACCCGGCCGCCGTGCTGGAGCTGCAGGAACATTCGCCCGCCGGCCTCCCGCACCGCGTCGGTGACCTGCCGCCAGCCCGCCACGTGCCGCGGGGTGTGGATGGCGGTGATGTTCGGGTACGTCTGCCCGACCGGGTTCGGTGTCGAGGCCTCGGCGATGATCAGCCCGGCGGATGCGCGCTGGGCGTAGTAGGTGGTCATGAGCGGGGTGGGGGTGCCGTCGGCGGCGGCTCGGTTCCGGGTGAGCGGCGCCATGACGAGACGGTGGGGGAGTGCGAGCTGCCCCAGCCGGGCCGGTTCGAAGAGCTGTGTCGTGTGCGTCATGCCCGTACGCTAGAACCTGACACCAGTGTCAGATTCAAGCCCTGGAGTGGGTATGCGGATCGGTGAACTGGCCCGGCGCACGGGCGTGAGCGAGCGGTCCCTGCGCTACTACGAGACGCAGGAGCTGCTGCGTCCCGAGCGCACGCCCGGCGGTCACCGGGACTACCCGGAGTCGGCCGTCGATCGGGTCGTCCGCATCCAGGAGCTGTTCGCGTCCGGGCTGCACAGCTCGAAGATCGCACAGCTGCTGCCCTGCATGCGGGACACCGACGGCGGGCCCTCCGTCCGCGCCACGCCGAAACTGGTCGCCGACCTCACCGCCGAGCGCGACCGCATCGACCGGATGATCAGCGACCTGGTCCGCTCCCGGGACACCCTGGACGAGGTCATCCAGGTGGCCCAGGGCCGCTGACCGGCGAGGCCGGGACCGGGGGAGCACCCCGAACGCCCCACCCACCAGGAAGCCGCCCCGGCTCCGTGGGACGGTGAACCGTACTGCTGATCAGGACGCCGATCACGACGTACGGAGACCTCCATGGCAGACCTCCAGGACGAACTGCACACCACCCCCGAGGTCGGCGAGCTCGACGACCTGCCTGATCCCTTCGACGCGTACACCCTCGTCTCCGACCCCGACGCCGCCCCGCTGGAGCGGGCCCACGCCATCCTCGCCGCGCACCCCGTCGCCGACGGCTACAGCGGGCTGCCATGGGCGCTGCGCCATCTGCCCTGGTACGACCTGGAGGACGGCGAGAGCGCCGTCGACACGGATGTGCCGCGGCTGCGCGAGGGCCATGTCGGCGCGCTGCTGTGGTCGCTGCACCTGCCGGAGGGCCTGGCCGCCGACCGGGCCGTCGGGGCGACCCTGGAGCAGCTGGACCTGGTGCGGTCGGTGATCGGTGCCCATCCCGACGGGCTGCGCCTGGCCCGCAGCGCCGGGCAGGTCATCGACGCCCGCAACTGCGGCCGGGTCGCCGTCCTGCTCGGCCCCGCCGCGGCCGCCGCGGTCGACGACTCGGTGAGCATCCTGCGCGTCCTGCACTCCCTCGGCCTGCGCGTGCTCACTCTTACGGGCACCTCCTGGGCGAGTGAGGCGGGGCTGACCCGGTTCGGTGAGGAGGTCGTGCGCGAGATGAACCGCCTCGGGGTCCTCGCCGACCTCTCCGGCGCCTCCGAGGCCACCATCCGCCGCGTCCTCGCCCTGTCCAAGGCACCCGCGATGTGTACCCGCTCCGCCGCCCGCGCCCTGCGCCCCCACCCGGCCAACCTCCCCGACGAACTGCTCGCCGAGCTCGGTGCCGCCAAGGGCCTGTGCCTGGTGCCGCTGACCGCCGAGCAGACCGGCCCGACGGTCCGCGACGTCGCCGACCACCTCGACCACGTGCGCGAGGTCGCCGGGCCGCAGTGCGTCGGCCTGTCCGGCACCTACGACTCCGGCGCGGCTCACCCCCAGGACCTCGCCGACGCCTCCTGCTACCCGCGTCTTATCGCCGAGCTGCTGCGCCGCGGCTGGTCCGAGCCGGACGTGGCCCTCATCGCCTGGGGCAACGTCCAGCGCGTCCTGCGCACGGCGGACTTCACCGCCAAGGCGGCCCAGCAGCGCCGGGAACCGTCGACGGCGAGGATCGCCGACCTGGACGGCTGAGCGGGCCCTCAGGGGCTGTCCGGCGGATCATGCCGCAGACGCGGGGTCTGGCACGCCCACCTGCGGCGTTGTCGTCGGTTGCCGACTCCCCCACGCTCGGCTTCGCTCGGCGTACACCTGGAAGTCCTTCTTCTCGCGGTCCTCCAGGTCCAGCGGCCGCGCGCCCAGGGCCAGCACCTTCTCGTGGGCCGCGTCCATCTCCTCCCAGGTTGTTCCGGCATCGAAGTCCAGATGGAACTGCTGGGCGTTGCGGTCGGCGCGCGGCCACTCGGGCGGAGTGAGGCCCGTGGCCCGCTGGAAGGCGAGCCGGGGCCCCGCGGGGATCCGCAGGACGACCCAGTCGTCGTCCTCCGCCCGGGGCGTCCCGCCGCCGAGCCGGGCGTAGAAGTCGGCGAGCGCGTGCGGGTCGGGGCAGTCGATCACGACGTTGCGGATACGTGCCACGGGCGGCATGGGACCTCCAGATCTCAGCAGGCGCAGAGGCAGAACGGGTGCCCCGCCGGGTCCGCGTACACACGGAACGTACGCGAGCGGTCCGCCGCGTCCAGCGGCTTCGCGCCCAGCGCCAGCACGCCCTTCTCGGCCGTGTCCAGGTCGTCGACGGTGAGGTCCAGGTGGAACTGCTGCGAGCGGTCGCCCGCGGGCCACGTCGGCGGTACGAAGTCGGGCGCGGCCTGGAAGGACAGCGACGGCCCGCCGGGCACCTTCAGGTCGACCCAGTCACCCTCCCCCTCGACGGTGCCGCCCAGCACCTCGGCGTAGAAACCGGCCAGCGCACGCGGGTCCGGGCAGTCCAGGACGACGGCGCCCAGGTTGGCGAGTGCCATGACTTCCTCCTCGAAGCGAGTGTTACCCATAGAGGCGATTAACCAGTAACCGTTACCGCATGCTCCCCCATAAGAGGTAACGTCGCAAGGGGAATCGCGGGAGGTAGCGTGCAGCCATGAGTGAAAGATCGCTCGCGCCGGGCGGCCTGGCTCTGATCGAGTCCCTGGTGAACACGCTGGACGTCGAGAGAGACAGCGATGCCCTCGGCGCGGCCGAGGTGCGTGAGCGCTTCGGGCTCACCGAGGACGATCTGCCGTACGCCCGCGAGCTGCGCGAATCCCTGCGCGCGACCCTGCTCGCCCACGCCGGCCACCCCCCGCACCGCGCGGTCACCCCGCTCGGCGACCTGCTCCGGGCTGCCCCGCTGCTGGTGACGGTCGACGCAACGGACGGCTCCGCCCGGCTCGCGCCCGGCGACGAGGGCCCGCTGCTCTCCCGGGTCGCCGCGGCCGTCGCCGAGGCACTCGTCGCGGGCACCTGGACCCGACTGAAGGCCTGCGAGGCCGTGACCTGCCACTGGGCGTACTACGACCGCAGCCCGGCCGGGCGCAGCCGCTGGTGCTCGATGCAGGTGTGCGGGGCCCGCGCGAAGATGCGGAGGTACCGGGCCAAGGACGCGTGATCCACAGGCAGTTCACCGGCCGCGCGGCCGTCCCGTGAGGCAGAATGCACACAGACGCCGGTTCGGCCGACTGAGCCTCGGCCGAACCGGCGTCGTGCGTACGGTTAAGCGGTGGGCCGACCCATCGCCCGGTACGTCCAGCCGGCCTTGCGCCACAGCTCCGGGTCGAGGGCGTTGCGTCCGTCGAGGATCACCCGGGCCGCCGCGACCTCGCCCAGCGCGGCCGCGTCCAGCTCACGGAACTCCCGCCATTCCGTCAGGTGCAGGACGACATCGGCGCCCCGGACCGCCTCCAGCGCCGAGTCGGCGTAGCCGAGGGTGGGAAAGACCCGGCGGGCGTTGTCCATGCCCTTGGGGTCGTAGACGGTCACCTGACCGCCCTGGAGGTGGATCTGCCCCGCGACGTTCAGCGCGGGGGAGTCGCGCACGTCGTCGGAGTCGGGCTTGAAGGTGGCACCGAGCACCGCGACCCGTTTCCCCAGGAACGGGCCGCCGCCCAGTACCTGCCGGGCCAGCTCCACCATCTGGCCGCGCTGGCGCATGTTGATGGAGTCGATCTCACGCAGGAAGGTCAGCGCCTGGTCGGCGCCGAGCTCACCGGCGCGCGCCATGAACGCCCGGATGTCCTTGGGCAGGCAGCCGCCGCCGAAGCCGATCCCGGCCCGCAGGAACTTCTTGCCGATCCGGTCGTCGTACCCGATCGCCTCGGCGAGCTTGGCGACATCGCCGCCCGCCGCCTCGCACACCTCCGCCATCGCGTTGATGAAGGAGATCTTGGTGGCGAGGAAGGAGTTCGCGGACGTCTTCACCAGCTCGGCGGTCGGGAAGTCCGTCACGACGAACGGCGATCCCTCCTCGACCGGCGTGGCGTACACCTCGCGCAGCAACTTCTCCGCGCGCTCGCTGCGCACCCCGACCACGATCCGGTCGGGGTGCAGGGTGTCGTCCACGGCGAAGCCCTCGCGCAGGAACTCCGGGTTCCAGGCCAGCTCGGCGTCCGCGCCGGCCGGCGCGTTCTCGGCCAGGTAGGCGGCCAGCCGGTCGGCGGACCCGACCGGCACGGTCGACTTGCCGACGACGAGGGCGGGGCCGTGCAGGTGCGGGGCCAGGGAGGCGATGGCCGACTCGACGTAGGACATGTCGCAGGCGTACTCGCCGTGCTTCTGCGGGGTGTTCACGCAGACGAAGTGCACGTCGCCGAACGCTCCGACCTCGGCCCAGTCCTGGGTGAAACGCAGCCGCCCGGTCGTACCCTGGAACCCGGCGACATGCCGCCGCAGCAGCTCCTCCAGGCCGGGTTCGTACATCGGGGCCTCGCCCCGCTCCAGTTTCTCGATCTTCTCCCGGACGACGTCCAGGGCGAGCACCTCGAAGCCGAGTTCGGCCATGGCCGCGGCGTGCGTGGCGCCGAGATAACCGGTGCCGATCACGGTGATCTTGAGGGCCATGGGTGCTCCTGGTCTGGACGTCGTCGGTGCGGGAGCGAGCATAGTCGGGGCGTGCCGAGCGCTTTCACCGGGCAGATTTCCACCTGTCGCCAAGGTCACGTATCAGTCGCGTGGGCGGAGCTCTAAAATTTGAGTTACTTAACGGTAATTAGCGAGATCAACCCAGCATCACCCCAGCGTTTTTGGAGCGTGAGAGACCTTGGCCGGATCGGCTGACTTCGACCTGTACCGCCCGTCCGAGGAGCACGACATGCTCCGGGACGCGATCCGTTCACTGGCCGAGGCGAAGATCGCGCCGTACGCCGCAGCGGTGGACGAGGAGGCCCGCTTCCCGCAGGAGGCGCTGGACGCCCTGGTCGCCAACGACCTGCACGCCGTGCACGTACCCGAGGAGTACGGCGGCGCGGGCGCGGACGCGCTGGCCACGGTGATCGTGATCGAGGAGGTGGCGCGCGCCTGTGTGTCCTCCTCCCTCATCCCGGCCGTGAACAAGCTGGGCTCGCTCCCGGTGATCCTCTCCGGCTCGGAGGACCTGAAGAAGAGGTACCTGTCCCCCCTGGCCAAGGGCGACGCGATGTTCTCGTACTGCCTCTCCGAGCCCGACGCGGGCTCCGACGCGGCCGGCATGAAGACGAAGGCGGTCCGCGACGGCGACCACTACGTCCTCAACGGCGTGAAGCGCTGGATCACCAACGCGGGCGTCTCCGAGTACTACACGGTGATGGCCGTCACCGACCCCGAGAAGCGCTCCAAGGGCATATCCGCCTTCGTCGTCGAGAAGTCGGACCCGGGTGTCTCCTTCGGCGCTCCGGAGAAGAAGCTCGGCATCAAGGGCTCCCCGACCCGCGAGGTCTACCTCGACAACGTGCGCATCCCGGCCGACCGCATGATCGGCGAGGAGGGCACCGGCTTCGCCACGGCGATGAAGACGCTCGACCACACCCGCATCACCATCGCGGCCCAGGCCCTCGGTGTCGCCCAGGGCGCCCTCGACTACGCCAAGGGCTACGTCCAGGAGCGCAAGCAGTTCGGCAAGCCGATCGCCGACTTCCAGGGCATCCAGTTCATGCTCGCCGACATGGCCATGAAGATCGAGGCGGCCCGCGCCCTGACCTATCAGGCGGCGGCGAAGTCCGAGCGCGGCGACAGTGACCTCACCTTCCAGGGCGCGGCGGCCAAGTGCTTCGCCTCGGACGTCGCCATGGAGGTCACCACCGACGCCGTCCAGCTCCTCGGCGGCTACGGCTACACCCGCGACTACCCGGTCGAGCGCATGATGCGCGACGCCAAGATCACCCAGATTTATGAGGGCACGAATCAAGTCCAGCGGATCGTCATGGCCCGCAACCTGCCGTAACCGCGGGCGGGTCGACGACTGCGAAGGGCGCCCGGAACTCCGGGCGCCCTTCTCTCACACGTCCCTGTGAACCACGTCCCCTTGGACCAGCGCGTGCAGATGCTGGTCGTGCCAGCCGTCCGCGTGCAGCAACGCACCCCGCATCGTGCCCTCGAAGGCGTACCCGGCCTTGGCGGCCACCCGGCAGGACGCCTCGTTGGCCACCGCGTGGCACAACCGCAGCCGGTGCAGACCGAGGTCGTCCAGAGCCCACCGGCCGACTCGACGGGCCGCCTCGACCACGACCCCGTTTCCACGGGCCGGGGGCAGCAACCAGTAGACGACCTCGGCGCTGCCGCCCGCCAGATCGACGTCGTTGAGCCCGACGAGCCCCATGGCCTCACCACGGCCCGGCCGCGCCACGGCCCAGACGGCACCGGTCTCGGCCCGCCACCGCTCGTGCATGCGCGCGATGCGCAGCCGTGCCTCCTCGGCCGTCCCCACGCTCAGGAGGTTCCACTGCCGGATCCCCGGATCCAGACCGGCGGCCACCAGGGCGCCGGCGTCGGCCGCTTCCCAGGGCCGCAGTTCGAGGCCGGAATCAGGCAGCGGCAGCACCGGCTGGGCGTTGTCGGCCATCCGGCCGGAGGGGACGACGGCAGGGACGGGTGTGCTGGGGATCATCGCGGAATCCTGCCACATGCCCGCGACTCCGCTCCCGGTAAAAGCCGTCATGGTCCGCCGTCTCCCTCACTACGTTATTGCGCAGTCCGATCACCGCTGCCCCTAGGAGACCGACCGTCATGTCCGACCTCCGCACAGACGTGTCCCACTCGGCCCGGATCTGGAACTACTGGCTGGGAGGCACCGACCACTTCCCGGTCGACAAGGAGGTCGGGGACCAGATCCTCTCCTTCGTCCCGGCGCTGCCCCGCTCGGCCGTGGCCGACCGCCGCTTCCTGGCCCGTGCGGTGCGCCATCTGGCGGGGGAGGCGGGGATACGGCAGTTCCTGGACATCGGGTCGGGTCTGCCGACCGCGGACAACACCCACGAGGTCGCCCAACGGGTCGCGCCCGAGGCGCGGATCGTGTACGTCGACAACGACCCCCTCGTGCTGACCCACGCCCACGCGCTGCTGTCCAGCACCCCCGAGGGCGCCACCGACTACGTACAGGCCGACGCGCACGACCCGGAGTCCATCCTGCGGGAGGCGGCCCGCACCCTCGACCTCGACCGGCCGGTGGCCGTCACCCTGCTGGGCGTCCTCAACTTCGTGATGGACACCGAGGAAGCCGTGGCCATCGTGCGCCGCCTGCTGGACGCCGTCCCCTCGGGCAGCCACCTCGTCGTCTCCCACCCCACCACGGAGGTCGACGGAGAGGCGATGACGGGCGCGGTGGAGTACTGGAACAGCCAGGGTTCGGCCCCGATGACCCTGCGCGGCCGCGGCGACCTCCTCCGCTTCTTCGAGGGCCTGGAACTCCTCGACCCCGGCGTGGTCACCTGCTCGCGCTGGCGCCCCGACGCGGCCGAGTTCGACATCGTCGACGTGACGCACTTCGCCGGAGTGGGCCGCAAGCCGTAACTCCACCGGCCCCTTCGGACACGAAGCGGATTACCGACGTCCGCCGAATGGCGAGGGAGCCCGGGGAGGCGTATGCCGGAAGGGCACCCGGACCCATGAGAGCCCGGGGCACACTCACCCGAGGAGGAGCCATGACCCAGTCCGGAATGCGGCCTGGAACGCAGTCCGCCGGCATGACCGCCATGAGCAGGGAGATGCAGGCCTGCGTCGAGGCGTGCATGTCCTGCCACACCGTCTGCGAGGAGACCATGAGCTCCTGCATGCAGGCCGGCGGCCAGGACCGCATGCACATCATGCGCGCCCTGATGGACTGCTCCGAGACGACCCGTATGTGCGCCGACATGATGATGCGCCGCTCGCCGATGTCGGCCGAGATGTGCGCCATGTGCGCCAAGGCCTGTGACATGTGCGCCGAGGCGTGTATGTCCATGCCGGACGACCCCATGATGATGCGCTGCGCCGAGGCGTGTCGCCGCTGCGCCGAGAGCTGCCGCACGATGGCGGGCGCCGCGATGTGACGTCCCCCGAACGCGCTCAAGGGCACCCGCCGAGGGTGCCCTTGAGTGTGTGCGCGAGGTCTCAGTTGCCGGAGACCGTGACCTTGTCGCCGTTGTTCAGCTCGTTCACCAGGGTCTTCACCTTCGTCTTGTCCCACTGAAGGTTGCCGTTGGGTGTATTGCCCGAGATGGGCATGTTGAGGGACATTCCGTCACCGCCGCTGACGCCCTTCATCGCCCAGAACATCGACGCCAGGTCCCACAGGCTCATGTCCTTGTCGACGATCAGGGAGTCCAGGCCCGCGCCCATCGTCGGGTAGAGCTTGAAGGGGTTCAGGACCGTCGACGGGGTCGCCACCTGGTGGGCGAGGGCGGACAGGAACTTCTGCTGGTTCTTCGTGCGCTCCAGGTCGGACGCGGCGAAGGCGTGCCGGGTGCGGACGAAGGCGAGCGCCTGTTCGCCGTTCAGGGTCTGCCTGCCCGCCTTGAAGTCGGCGCCGGAGTACTTGTCCTTGAAGCCCTTGTCGATGGTGATCTCGACACCGCCGACCGCGTCCACGATGTTCGCGAAGCCGTTGAAGCCGATCTCCACGTAGTGGTCGATGTGCAGACCGGTGTTGTACTCGACCGCGCGGACCAGCAGCGTCGGGCCGTCCTCCGCGTAGGCCGCGTTCAGCTTGGTGTGCCGGCCCGTGCCCTTGAAGGTCTTGCCGGACTCCGAGCCCACGTACGTCGGGATCTCCACGTCCGAGTCACGCGGGAGCGAGATCAGCGTGTCGCCGCTGCCGCCGACGTGCAGGATCATCATCGAGTCCGTCCGCTTGCCGTCGGCGGACCCGGTGTGCAGCTCCTTCTTCTGCGCGGAGGTCAGGCCCTCACGGCTGTCGGAGCCGACGATCAGGTAGTTGGTGCCGTCGCCCGCCTCGGGCCGGTCGATGACCGTCGACAGGTCGACCTCGCGCTTGAGCTTGGAGTCGGCCCAGAAGTACGTGCCGACGGTGGTCACCACCAGCACGGTGACCACGGTGATCGTCGTCCACTTGATCCGCCGTCGCCAGTTCGGCGCGGGGCGCTCCCGCATACGGGAACCGGGCAGATCACCCCCTCCGCCACCGCCGTACACCTGCCCGGTGTTGTAGCCGCTGTCGTAGCCCTCGCCGCCGTCGACGTACGACGGCTGCTCAGGGATCCCGCCGACGTACTGGGGCGGGCCGGAGTCGGGGCCGCCGCCGTAGGCGCCCGGGGCGGGCCGACGGACCTGCCGCATGACGCGCGCGCTCTCGGGCTGTGCGCTGCCGCTGCCGCTTCCGTACCGGGAGCCGCGGTTCTGGTCGGACCATCCCTCGGGCCAATCGTTCATGCGCCCCAGTGTGCAGGGCAGGGCCATGTGGCTTACAAGGTTCGTAGGAAAATAAGGGCCCGGCTGTTGCGAAGCTGACACAAATTCCGCAGATGTCACCTCAACATAAGGTGGAGGCCATGACAGAACAGGCCTCGGCAGCGGAATCGGAAACTCCGGATATCCCGGGCAAGCCGACCGCGGCCTCCCGGACGACTCTCAGCCACATCATGACCCACAACGACACGAACCTGCTGGGGACCGTGCACGGTGGCGTGATCATGAAGCTCGTCGACGACGCGGCGGGCGCGGTGGCCGGGCGCCACTCCGGCGGGCCCGCCGTCACCGCGTCCATGGACGAGATGGTCTTCCTGGAGCCGGTCCGCGTCGGCGACCTCGTCCATGTGAGGGCCCAGGTCAACTGGACCGGCCGGACGTCCATGGAGGTCGGCGTGCGCGTCCTGGCCGAACGCTGGAACGAGTCCGCCCCGGCCACCCAGGTCGGCTCGGCCTACCTGGTCTTCGCCGCCGTCGACGCCGACGGCAAGCCCCGCCCGGTGCCGCCGGTCGTCCCCGAGACGGAACGCGACAAGCGCCGCTACCAGGAGGCCCAGATCCGCCGCACCCACCGCCTGGCCCGCCGCCGCGCCATCAGGGAACTCCGGGAGCGGCGCGCGGCCGAGGGGTACGAGGACTGACCTCGCGCTTCGAGGCAAGCCCACGATGGGCTACCGGCATCCCACCTCGTCGCCCCGTACGACCGTCGACTCCGCCTGGTCCGGGTCCTCCGCGCGCACCTTGCGCACGGTGCGGAAGTCCGGCCCCGCGATCACCTTCAGGGTCGGTCCCAGACCGGGCACCGCCCGCAGCTCGCTGCCCGGCAGCGCGGCCGCGAGTGACCCCGCCGAGCGGTCCCAACGGGGATCGTGGGCCACGACCGTGCGCTTGACGGTGTGGTCCGCCGTCACCGGCCGTCCCGTCGTACGGAACCCCGTCGCCGCGAGCGCCGTGTCCACCCGTCGGCCGAGCCCGGACGTCGTCGTGCCGTTCTCCACCTGGACGCGGATCTGCTCCGGGGCCACCTCGACGCGCGTGAACGGGCTGCGCGGCCGGGTCCCGGCGGACAGCTGCCTGTCGTCGCGCAGGGCCCGGAAGACGCGCTCGGAGCGGGCCGGGTCCCACTTCAGTGTCGAGCCGATGCCCCGCACCGCGTAACCCACCTGACCGATCGGCACCGTCGTGAACTCCGACGACGAGGGCGAGAAATTGCGCATCGCCCGCCCCAGGTCCAGCAGTTCGTCCGTGCCGAACCCCCGGTCCGCCCGCACCGACCCCAGCACCGCCCGTGCCACGTCCCTGAACCGCAGCGGGTTCAGCAGGACACCGGAGGAACTCGCACGGTCCACCAGGGCCGCCAGGAAACGCTGCTGGCGCTTCATCCGGCCCAGGTCGGAGGCCGTGTCGACGTGCCGGGAACGCACGTACTGCAGCGCTGCCCCGCCGTTGAGCGTGTGCGTGCCGGCCGGGAGGTCGAGGCCCGTGTAGGTGTCCTTCAACGGCTCGGCGGTACAGATCCGCACCCCGCCGAGCACGTCCACCGTCTTCATGAAGCTGGTGAAGTCGACCTCCAGATAGTGGTCGATCTTCACCCGGGTCATGTGCTCGACGGTCCGCACGGTCAACTGCGGCCCGCCCTCCGCGTACGCCGCGTTGATCTTCAGCGGATGTCCCGCGTGCCGCTTCCCGGTCGTCCGGTCGATGTGCGCGGGCGTCTCGACGAACGAGTCGCGCGGCAGACTGACCACGCTCACCCGCTCCCGGTCCGCCGAGATGTGCACGATCATGATCGTGTCCGTGCAGTGGCAGGGTTCCCCGCCCAGCCGGTACCTGCGCCGCTCCGCCCGTGAGATCTTCTCGCGCCCGTCGGTCCCCACCAGCAGCACGTTCATGCCGTGGCCCGCCCGGGGCCGGTTCTTCATGTCCTTGAAGGCGTCCACCCGGTCGATGCCCGAGTCGAGGCCGGCGACCAGCGAGTGCCCGATCCCGGCGGCGGCCAGCACCACCACCGACAGCGTGGTCGCCGCCCGCATGGCCCAACGCGGCCGTTTGCGCCGTACGGGCATCCGGCCCGGGCGGCGGGACGGGGTCGGGGGGCGCTGCGGCCGGGCGGGGGGCCGAGGCGGCGTGGGCAAGATGACACCTCCGGGCTGCGGCCGTGACGTGGGGGGATCCGTGAGCACCGTAGGCCCATACGATCTGTCGACCGGAGCAGCGCACCCGGCGGGGCGCGGGGCTGTCCCCCGTTCGCGGTAACGTGAGCCCCCTATGAACGCCAACTCCGACGTGCAGCTCCCCGCCGTGTCCGTGATCATGCCCGTCCTCAACGAGGAGCGGCATCTGCGCGGAGCCGTCCAAGCGATCCTCGCGCAGGAGTACGCCGGCGAGATGGAGGTCGTCATCGCCCTCGGTCCGTCCACGGACCGCACGGACGAGATCGCCGCCCAGCTCGTGGCCGAAGACGCGCGCGTGCACACCGTGCCGAACCCGACGGGCCGTACGCCGGCCGCGCTGAACGCCGCGATCAAGGCCTCCCGCCATCCGATCGTCGTGCGCGTCGACGGACACGGCATGCTCTCGCCGAACTACATCGCCACGGCCGTACGGCTGCTGGAGGAGACCGGCGCGCAGAACGTCGGCGGCATCATGCACGCCGAGGGCGAGAACGACTGGGAGCACGCCGTCGCGGCCGCGATGACCTCGAAGATCGGCGTCGGGAACGCGGCCTTCCACACCGGTGGCCAGGCCGCTCCCGCGGAGACGGTCTACCTCGGCGTCTTCCGGCGCGAGGCGCTGGAGCAACAGGGCGGCTACAACGAGGAGTTCATCCGCGCCCAGGACTGGGAGCTCAACTTCCGGATACGGGAGGCGGGCGGGCTGATCTGGTTCTCGCCGGAGCTGCGGGTGTCCTACCGTCCGCGGCCCAGCGTGAAGGCGCTCGCCAAGCAGTACAAGGACTACGGGCGTTGGCGGCACGTCGTCGCCCGCTACCACGAGGGCTCCATCAACCTGCGCTACCTCGCCCCGCCGACCGCCGTGTGCGCGATCGCGGCCGGGATCCTGGTGGGCGGCCTGCTCACCCCGTGGGGCTTCGTCGTCCCCGGCGGCTACCTCGCGGCGATCGTCGCCGGGTCGCTGCCCGCGGGCAAGGGGCTGCCGCTGAAGGCGCGGCTGCAGATCCCGGTGGCTCTCGCCACCATGCACATGTCGTGGGGCTGGGGCTTCCTCACCAGCCCCCGCGCTCTGGCCAGGAAGGTCATCGCCTCCCGCCGCCCGGCGGTCCTCACCTCGCAGTGAGCACCGCCGCACGGGGCCCGGGCCCCCGCCCTACCAGGTGAAGCCCGGGGCGATGTCCATGCAGGCCGACTTGTCGGAGGCGTTGAGGGCGTTGGCCGTGTCGGGCGTCGTGTCGTCCTCCTTCGGCGCCTCGTAGGCCGTACCCGACCGCCAGTCCGCGCCGACGACGAGGGTGACGCCGGATACGTCCGTGGACTTCTTCACCGCGCTGGTGGGAAGGCCGAGGACCTTGGCCACCCGCTCCGCGTCGCCCTGGAGGTCGGCGCTCGGGTAGCGGATCACCGTGGTCTTCTCGGACGCCGCCGTCGAGGGGTCCGCCACGGCCTGCGTGAAGCCCTTGCCGACCAGCAGGTCCTTCACGGCCGTCGCGCGCCCGCGGGCGGCGCCCAGCGTGGCGTCGGCGGTGCCGTTGCGGACCTGCACCGCGATCTCGCCGTCCGCGGCGGCCGGATCGGTCGCGGTCGGCTCCTCGGTGGCCTTCTTCTTGTCCTTGCCCTTGTCCTTGCCGTCGAGGGCGATGTCCTCACGCACCAGCCGGAACAGCTTGTCGGCGTCCTCGGTGGGCTCCACCCGCTCGCCGACGTACTGGTTCGGCATCGTCGTCATGGTGATGCGCTCGGTCGGCACCTTCTTCAGCTCGTTGGCCAGGTCGTACATCTTCTTGAGGCTGCCCAGGTCCGGGTCCACCGTGATCGCCTTCGTGGCGGCCTCGGCGAGCTTGCGCAGCTTGTTCGGGTTGCTGAGCGTGGCGTTCTCACGCAGCTCGCGGACCATCGAGTTCATGTACTGGTGCTGGGCCTTGGCGCGCGCGAGGTCGGTGTTGTCCTCGAAGCCGTAGCGGGTGCGCAGCCACTGCAGGGCCTGCTTGCCCTTGATGGGCCAGGTGCCCTCCTTGAGCCTGAGGCCCGAGCCCTTGCCGTCGCGGGTGTGCGAGTACACGTTGTCCCGCACACAGACCGGGACACCGCCGATCGCGTCCGCCATCGACACCACACCCGAGAAGTCGATCATCATGAAGTGGTCGATGTGGATGTCGGTGAGCTTCTCCCAGGTCGCCACCGTGCAGCCCGGACCACCCCGGCTCAGCGAGCGGTTGGTGATCTTCCGGGTGAGCGCCTCGAACTTCTCGCCGGTCTTCGGGTCGGTGCACCTGGGGATGTTCACCAGCGTGTCGCGCGGCATGCTGACGACCGACATGTTGGAGCGGTCCGCCGACACGTGCAGCAGCATCTGGACGTCCGCGAGCGGCGGACCGTCGAAGGTGTCCTTGGCACCGCCGAGCTTCTGGTTCTCCTTGGTGTTCCGCGCGTCCGAACCGATGAGGAGGATGTTCAGCGGCGTCTGACCGGCGGCGTTGGCCTCCGTCTTGGCGGCCCGGTCCTTCTCGTCGCCGATGTTCAGCGCGTCCTTCTTGATGTTGCTGTTCAGATGGCGGTAGTAGAGGTACCCGGCCCCGGCGGTGCCCAGTATCACCATCGTCAGCACCGACGCCGACCAGCGCAGCGCGCGCCGTCTGCGTGGCCCCCGTCCGGCGCCGCGCGCGCCGCCACGGCGCCGGCCCCCACTGCCGCCGCGCCGGCCACGCCCGCCCGGTGTCCCCTCGCCCCGCGATCCGGAGGACGACGTGTCCCCGGCCGCGGGCGCCTCCCCCCGCACACTGCTGCCCGCCAACTCCAGCCCCTCCCCACCCTGCGCCTGCCACGGGTCCGCCCCGCGCCCCGTTAGACGCTTGACGGACCCGTTTGGTTAGGTCATCCGACGTGTCGTTCAGATGACTTGACCCGCTTTTTGGATCACTCGGCGCACATGTGGGCTCACTTGGCGCACTCGACCTTGTCCGCCGTGGACTTCTCGACGTCAGGGGCCTTCGTCGGGGCGGTGAGCGAGACGCCCGCGCCCTTGAAGTCCTTGCCCAGGGTCAGTGTTATCGCCGGCAGTCCCTGCGAGTTGGTCACGCTCTTGCCCGGCTTCATCGCGGCCCCGGAGAGCCCCATGAGCTCGGCGAGCTTGCGTGCCTGGTCGGCCTCGTCGGGCCCGTACACGAGGGTGGTCCTGCTCAGCTGCGCCGGCGCGTTGCCGCCGTTCTCGGACTTCTCCACGCCCTCGGTGTTCTGGAGCCAGTTGAGCGTCTCCTGCGCGCTGCCGGCCGGAGCCCCGCCGTTGAGGACCCGCACCCGCACGTCGGAGGCCTCGGACTTGGTGCCCTCCAGCCGGGCGGCCTCGGCCTTGGCGGCCGCGCTCTTCTTCTCCTTCTCCTTCTGCTTCACCGCGGTGAAGGAGACGTCGTCCTGGATCGCCTGGAAGACCTGGGGCGCCGTCGCCGGGTTGGGGATGACCGTCGCCTTAATCTTCTCGGCAGGGTTGTCGACCACCGGCACGGTGACGAAGGTCAGGTTCTTGGTGTCGAGCTTGCCCAGCTCCAGACCGAGGTCCTTGAGCTTGCCGATGCTGTCCAGCTTGGAGTCGACGGTCAGCGCCTTGGTGCCCGCCTCGGCCAGCTTGATCATCTTGGTCGGGCTGGTGAGGGTGTCGTTGGACTTCAGCTTGCGCATCAGCGCGCTGAGGAACTGCTGCTGCAGCGCGATCCGGCTCAGATCGCCGCCCAAGCCGACGGCGTGCCGGGTGCGGACGAAGGCCAGCGCCGTCTCGCCCTCGATGTGCCGCGTGCCCTTCTTCAGGTTCAGGTGCGAGTCCGGGTCCTTGATGTCCTTGGCGAGGCACACATCCACGCCGCCGACCGCGCTGGTCAGCGTCTTGACCGCGTTGAAGTCGGCGACCATGAAGTTGTCCGGGGTGATCCCGGTCAGCTCGGTGACCGTGCGCATGGTGCAGCTGGGCGTGCGCTCGTACTGGCCGAGGCTGGTGTTGAAGCGGACGTTCCGCGTGCCCGGGATGACCTTGGTGGAGCCGTCCTCCTGCGTGGTCGGGCAGTCCGGCACGTTCACGATGAGGTCGCGCGGGATGCTGAGCACGGTGCCGTTCGTACGGTCCTTGGAGACGTGCAGCAGCAGCGTGGTGTCGGCGTGGCCGACGCTGCCGGCGTCGCCGTAGCCCTCGTTGCCCGCGCCGGTGCGCTTGTCGGTGCCGATCAACAGGATGTTGATGGCCTTGTCCTTCTGGAAGCCACCGGTGCTCGCACCGTCGTCCGGCGAGGACGCGATGTTGTTGTTGAGGTGCTCGATGTAGAGGTAGGCCGCTCCGGCCGCGGCGAGCACGATGAACGCCATCGTGCCGCCGGTCCACGCCAGGACCTTCTTCGCCTTCGACTTCTTCTTCACCGGCCGGCGTCCGCGCCGCCCGGGCAGCGGATCCTCGGGTGCGGGCGCACCCCGCCGCCTGCGCGGCCCCGGGACCTCACGGCCGGGCGCGCCCGGCAGATCCCGGCTGGGCGCGGCCGTACCGCCGCGCGCCGCGCCGCCGGTGCCGGGTCCCGATCCGCGCGAGGCGGGTCTACGGGGCCCGGGAACCGCCGACTGCGGTGCGGAAGCACTCAGTCGCAGTTCGTATTCACCGGTGTTCGGATTGAGCACCCACTGGTCTGCGGGGTCGATGTTGTCCGCCCGCCCACGGCCTTGCGCGTCCACGGTTGTCTGAATCCTCCGTCGGGGCCACGCGGCGCCTTTCCCCTCCAAGGCGCTCGGGTCTCGTACAAAAGTGCGCGACCCCAGGGCGGACCTACTGGGCCGGGTGCACCGGATCGCTCACACTATCCGCCCAGTTCAGCGTCAAGCGACGACGGTGACAAATTCCACGTCCCTACAACTGGGCAATTCGCCCATTTCTTTGAACTGGGGTTCGCCAACTTGGCAAGCGCTTTACTCGCAGGTGTGCTCGGCGGCCGTGTTGCCGCTGAACGTGGGGGCGGGCGAATCGGCCCCGCCGGGTTCCCGGGAGCCCTTCCCGAGCCTGATTTCGGCGCTCGAACCGCCTCCCTGGGCGACTTCCACGGGCTCGTCCCGGCGCAAGCGCTCGAACAGTTTCTCGGCCTCCGGCTCCATGAGCTGGTCGCGATCGGCGTTGTAGAGGTACGACTCCCTCGGAACGGTCAGGAAGCGCACATGTTCGGTGGGGATGTTCCGCACCCCGCGTACGAGTTGGTACAAACCACGCAGACTGGCCAGACCGGGGTCGGTGGTGAGGGAGGACGTGGCCGCGTCCAGCAGTGGGTAGAGCTTCACCGGGTTCAGCAGAACGTCATTGCTCTGCACCTTGTTGACGAGCGCCCCGAGGAACCGCTGCTGCCGGCCCATGCGTTCGGTGTCGCTGCCGTCCCCCAGTGACTTGCGGGCCCGCACGTACCCGAGTGCCTGCTCCCCGTTCAGCGTCACCCGCCCCGCGGGCAGGCGCAGCTTGGCGGCCTTGTCGTTGACGGGCTCCTTGAGGCAGATCTGGACCCCGTCGACTGCATCCACCATCTTCGTGAACCCGTGGAAGTCGACGACGACGTGATGGTCGACGCGGATGTCGGTCAGCTTCTCGACGGTACGGATGGTGCAGGCCGACCCGCCCGTCTGGAAGGCGGAGTTGAACATCGCGAACCTGGGGCCGGTGCGGGTGCCGTCGGGCCGCCGGCAGCTGGGTACGTCCACCATGAGGTCGCGCGGCAGCGAGATCGCCGTGGCGCTGTCCCGTTTCGCGGCCAGATGCAACAGGATCGTCGTGTCCGACCGCTCGGTCCCGCTGTCCCGCCCGTACTTGCGGTTGCCGTCCCCCGAACGCGAGTCCGACCCGATCAACAGGATGTTCTGCGCACCGCTCACCAGTGAGGTCGGCCGGTCCTTCTCGTACCGCCTGAGCTCGGCCTCGGCCGCTTCGTCGGCGGTGATGTTGCCGTCCAGCTTCAGATAGACCCCCCAGCCCACTCCCACCACCAGGATCAACAGCCCACCGACCCCGCCCGCCCCCCACCGCACCCACCGCCGCCGCTTCCGCCGCGCCAGCCCCACCCCCAGAGCGGAAACCCCGGCCCCTGGCCCCACATCACCACCCACGTCCACCTCCGCCCCCCAACCAGCCGACCCGCGCGTCTCCACCTACGACGATGGCGCGGGACGGGCGGGGGTGCGGGGTGGGGGTGAGCCGAATGGGTGAGGGGGCCCGGCGGCAACCCCTCAGGGCCGGGGGCGGCCCCGCCGTCGGCAGTCCTCGGGCAGCCCCGCCGGCCCGGCCCGGGAAGCCCCGAACGGCCCGGGACACCGCAACCGGAAGACGACCATCACACGATCGAGCAATTGCGGCCTTGGGCACACTCCCCGGCGGGCGGTAGACCGGCGGGCGGTAGACCACCCCCCGCCCCCCGAAGGGCTACCGCGCCGTGGCCGTGACCCGCTCGCTCTCGATCCGCTTGGCCACCGCTTCCCCCTCCAGCATCTCCAGATGCTGGCACAACACCACGGACCCCCCCGTCGCCAACGGCGCGTACAACCCCGCGCTCAATCCCTCCCACGTGTCGTACGGCAGAGCCGACAGCACCCGAGCCCCCGGCCCCGTGAGCCCCACCGTCGGCGCCTCCGCCGACGCCCGCTCCACGATCTCCGCCCCGCTGAACTCCCGCCCGGCCACGATCAGCGCCGCCGCGTCCGGATCCACCGGCGCGTACGGCACGAACCGGTCCCCATGACTGGGCACGTCCACCGCGTAGTCGGCGTACCCCTCCGGAGGGGACGGCACGAACCGCCGCCCCAACGGGGCCAACGACAACGCGTACCGCTCGCCCCGGCACGCCAGCCCCGCCTCGAACTCCCCGGGCCCGGCCACGACGAAGTCCGCCCGCCCCGCGTCACCGCCCACGTCCGCGACGACCCCCACCGACGAACACGCCAGCAGCCACACAGCCGTCTGCCAGTGCGCGGGCAGCAACAGCGCGACCCGGTCACCGGGTTCCGCGGACAGCCCGTCCTGAAGGAGGTTCGCGGTCTTGGCCACCCAATTGGCGAAGGTGGCCACGGACAATTCGACCCGCTCGCCCGTGGCATCGTCGTAGAAGGTCACCAAGGGCCGCGCGGGGTCCGCGGCAAGCGCGGAACGCAGCAGGTCGGCAGGGGTGCGATCAGTGGCGTTCACCCGCGCAAGCGTACGCGCCGACACACCTTCCCACCCACCGCCGGACCCATCGCCACCCCACCGCTCCACCACCGGATCGGACGAACGGCGCCCGACAGTCCGTCAGTTCCCCGATGGACAGAAATCATCAGATATGTCCAGGATCGGGGGCATGCATGGATTGCTTGCTTCTTCGATCGGTGTCACCTGTGCGGCCGCCCTCGCCCTCCCGCCGGCCCCGCACCCCGGACACCCGGCCCACCTCGGCCGCCCTGGCCTTCCCGACCTCCCCGGCAGCACCCAGTCGCTGCCCCTCGCCCCCCTCTCCCGTGCCCGTGGCCCCGCCGCCGACCAGGGCCTGCCCCGCCGCGACGTACGGCACTTCTCCCTCGTCGGCGTCATCTGGGACGATCCGGCCACAGAACTGCACGGCAGCGTCCAGGTCCGGACCCGCGCGGCAGGCACCGGCACCTGGTCCGGCTGGCAGGACGTGGAGACGCACAACGCCGACCACGGCGCCGACCCCGACACCGCGGAAGGCACCTCGGGCCGGGTACGCGGCGCAACCACACCACTGTGGGTGGGTGATTCGGACGGCGTCGAGGTACGCGTCCACGCGGACGACGACACCGACCGGTCCGCCGGCACCCGCGCCCCCCGCGCGGTTACGTCCGCCGCCCCCCTCCCCTCCGGTCTGCGCCTCGAACTCGTCGACCCGGGCGCCGACGACCCCGCCGAGCGGGCTGGCGCCGCCCCGCCCCGCCACGTCCCGGTGCACGCCCCGCGCACCGGCCCCCTGCGCAACCCCGACGACCAGACCGCCCTGAGCACGGAGGCCGCCGCGGCCTCAGCCACCAACACCGACCTCCTGCGCGTCCCGCTCGGCGCCACCGACATCCCCGCGCTGAGCCCGCAGGAGACCGAGGAGGAGCTCTCCAGCCTGGGCGAAGGCGAACTGACGGAGCAGCAGCGGGCGAAGCCGTACATCGGCCCCCGCCCGCACATCGTCACCCGGCGCGGCTGGGGGGCCGACGAGTCGCTGCGCGAGAGGACGTTCGTCTACACGAAGAAGGTCAAGGCCGCCTTCGTGCACCACACCGCGTCCGGCAACGCGTACACATGTTCGCAGTCTCCCTCGCTCATCCGGGGTATCTACCGCTACCACGTCAGAAGCATGGGCTGGCGGGACATCGGCTACAACTTCGTCGTCGACAAGTGCGGAACCATTTACGAAGGCCGCGCCGGCGGCGTGGCGAAGCCCGTCCTGGGCGCCCACACCCTCGGTTTCAACACCAACAGCATGGGGATCGCCGTACTCGGAACGTTCGGCTCGTCCAAACCGTCCTCCTCAGCGGTCAAGGGCATCGCCCGGCTGACGGCGTGGAAGCTGGGCCTGTTCGGGGCGAATCCGAACGGAAAGACATACCTGAAGTCCGGCGGTGGCAACCTCTACGCAAAAGGTAGGAACGTGCGACTGCATGTGATCTCCGGACACCGGGATGGTTTCGCCACGGAATGCCCAGGGCGGAAGCTCTACGGCAAGCTCGGCTCGGCCCGCTCGACGGCGGCGCGTTATCAGGGGCGCTGACCCGGGGGATACGGGACGAGTACGGGAACGCACCCGAACCGCACGGCCATCGAAGGCGCCACACAACGGTCTGCATACACTGGCCGGTCGAAAGACAGTTCGGCCGGTCCCGGCAGGAAGCAGAGACGAAGGTGACAGAAGCGATCCTCCTGGTCGGCGGCAAGGGCACCCGGCTGCGCCCGCTCACGGTGCACACGCCCAAGCCCATGGTCAGGGCGGCGGGGGTGCCGTTCCTCACGCACCAGTTGGCGCGGGCGAGAGCGGCGGGCGTGGAACACATCGTGCTCGCGACGAGCTATCTGGCGGAGGTCTTCGAACCGTACTTCGGCGACGGTGCGTCGCTCGGACTCCACATCGAGTACGTCACGGAGGAGGAGCCCCTGGGCACGGGCGGCGCGATCCGCAATGTCGCGTCCCGTCTGCACTCGGGCCCCGACGACCCGGTCCTGATCTTCAATGGCGACATCCTGACGGGACTGGACATCCGCAGACTCGTCGACACCCACGAGACGACGGGCGCGGACGTCTCCCTGCACCTGACCAAGGTGACCGACCCACGCGCGTACGGCCTCGTCCCCACCGACGACACCGGGCGGGTCCTCGCCTTCCTGGAGAAGCCGCAGACACCCGAGGAGATCGTCACCGACCAGATCAACGCGGGCGCCTACGTCTTCCGCCGCTCGGTCATCGACACGATCCCGCTCGGCCGCCCGGTCTCCGTCGAACGCGAGACCTTCCCCGACCTCCTCGCGGCCGGGGCGCACCTGCAGGGCATGGTGGACTCGACGTACTGGCTCGACCTCGGCACCCCGGCGGCCTTCGTCCGCGGCTCCGCCGACCTCGTCCTGGGGCGTGCCCCGTCCCCCGCGGTCCCCGGCCGCTGCGGTGACCGCCTGGTCCTGCCGACGGCGACCGTCGCACCCGACGCGAAGCTGACCGGCGGAACGGTCGTCGGCGAGGGCGCGTTCGTCGCGGAGGGCGCCCGGGTCTTCGGCTCGACGATCCTGCCCGGCGCCGTCATCGAACCCGGCGCCGTCATCACCGACTCCCTCATCGGCACCCGGGCCCGCGTCGGCGAGCGTTCCGTCCTCACCGGCACGGTCATCGGCGACGGCGCGGTCATCGGCCCCGACAACGAACTCCGGGACGGCGCCCGGGTCTGGTGCGACGCCAAGATCCCAGCGGGCGCGGTCCGCTTCTCCTCGGACGAGTAACCCGGACGGTCCTCCCCGACGCCGGTCGGCATTCCAGCCCGTCCGGCGTTTGAGGACGAGGCCCGTTCAGGGCCGAAGCGGGGGTCAGGGGGCGCAGCCCCCAGGGGACGGGACGGGTAGGGGCGGCGGGGGCGAACCACTCGACGGCGACCCTCACACCGCGCACCGTCGACGCACGGCCCACCAAGCCGACTGCAGAGCCGACGTCAAAGCCGTCCTATGTCGAACCGCGGCATCTTCGGTGCCCGCCGGGCCGGCACAACCCCGCTCAGCAGGATCAACCGAGCCGCCCGGTGCCGCTGCCCCGCATACGGCTCCAGCAACGACAACATCACCTCATCGTCCGCGTCCCGGTCCCCGGCCAACGCCCATCCCACGATCCCCGGCAGATGCAGATCCCCCACGGTCACCTCGTCCGGCGCCCCGTGACTGCGCTGCACCGTCTCCGCCGACGTCCACGGCCCGATCCCCGACACCAGCTGCAGCCGCGCCCGAGCCGCCGCCGGCTCCATCCCGACCGCCTCCTCCAGCCGCTCCGCCACCCGTACGGCCCGCAGGATCGTCGACGCCCGCTTGTTGTCGACCCCGACCCGGTGCCACTCCCACGACGGAATCAGCGCCCAGGTCCGAGGCCCGGGCAGCACGGCCATCCGCTCGGGCGCGGGCCCGGGCGCCGGCTCCCCGAACTTCCGTACCAGCAACCGCCACGCCCGGTACGCCTCGTCGGTCGTGACCTTCTGCTCCAGGATCGACGGGATCAACGACTCCAGCACCCGCCCCGTCCGCGTCAGCCGCAACCCCGGCCGCCGATGCCGCGCGAGCGCGACGACCCGGTGCCGGGGCACGAAGACGGACGGGTCGTCGGCGGCCCCGAGCAACTCCGGCAACTGCTCCAGCAGCCACTCCGCCCCGGGCCCCCACGCCTGACCGCGCACCTCACCGCCGACCGCGACGACCCGCAGCGTCCCCGCCCCCGCGGGGGTCAGACAGGTCCGCCAGACCGCCCCGTCCCGCGTCGCCCGGAACGTCGGATCCCCGGGCCCCCGCCGCAGCGGCCCGAGCACGAGCCCCAGATCGAACGGCCCGTCCGGCACCCACGTCCGCACCCGCACGCGCTCGCGCACCGGCCCCCCGGCCTGCCCGGGCACACCCGGGGGCACGGCGACATGCCCACCGCGCACGGTTGTACGCGTGGGCCGCGGAGCGAATCGTCCTGCCACGGGAAAGTCCCCGGAGAGTCGAAGGGGGTGCCTACGAGACTGAGATTAGGCGGCCGGAAAGAGCCGTACGAGACGCGCCCTCACCGCACCTCGATGAACACCCCCGCATCCCGCTCGCCCCGAGCCCTCGGCTCCTCCGCCGGATGCCCGACCGCCACCGCACCCATCGGATCCCAGTCCTCCGGCAGCGCCAGCACCTCCCGCACGACGTCCCGGCAGAACATCGTCGACGACACCCACGCCGACCCCAGCCGCTCCCCGGCCAGCGCCACCAGGAAGTTCTGCACGCCCGCGCCCGTGGCGACCACGAACATCTCCCGCTCGGCCGCGTCCCGCCGCGCGTCCCCGTACGTGTGCGACCCGTCCATCACGAGACACGGCACCACCAGATACGGCGCGTTGCGCAGCACGTCCCCGCGCCGTATCCGCTTGGCGATGGACTCCTCCGACTTCCCGTCCCGCCGCAGGTCCGCGATCCACGCGTCCCGCATGGCATCCAGCAGCCGCGTCCGCGCCCCGGCCGACTCCAGCAGCACGAACCGCCACGGCGTCGTGTGGTGCGGTGCCGGTGCCGTCACGGCCGCGGCGACCGCCCGCCGTACCGCCCCGGGGTCGACGGGCTCGTCGGTGAAGGCCCGGATCGTGCGGCGCTGGGTGACCGCCAGCCGTACCGCCTCCGACGTCCCGAGCCGGAACATGTCGTCGCGCGCGCCGCGCACCATGGCCCGCGCGCCCTCCCCGTCGCCCTCGGCCAGCACGTGCGGCAGCCCGCGCAGGACGGCGACGGGCAGCCCGGCGGCCTTTCCCTTCACCAGGTCGCCGGCGGCGGCCAGTTCGTCCGCCGTGGCCACGACCGTCGCGCTGAGCGGGTTGCCGTGCGCGTCCGCACCCCCGCGCAGATCGTCGAGCACGTTGACGCCGGCCGCGCCGATCGCGACGTCGGTGAGTCCCGCGCGCCAGGGCCGCCCGAAGGTGTCGGTGACGACGACCCCGACCTCGACGCCGAGGGCGTCCCGCAGCCCGTCCCGGATCGCCCGCGCGGACGCGTCCGGGTCCTCGGGCAGCAACAGAACCGTCCCGGAAGGGGTGTTGGAGGCGTCCACGCCGGCCGCGGCCATCACGAGCCCCTGCCGGTTCTCCACGATCCGCAGCGGGCCGCGCCGCGCCACGACCCGGACGGTCTCGGCGTCGATCGCGGCCTCCCGGTCGGCCGCCTCGACCACGCGGCCCTCCGCCTTGGAGACGATCTTCGAGGTGACGAGGAGCACGTCCCCGTCGACCAGTCCGGGCGCGGCGGCGGCTATCAGCTTGGCGAGGTCGTCACCGGGGGCGACCTCCGGCAGGCCGGGTACGGCCCAGACCCGGTAGCCGTCGGCGGATGCGTCGCTCATGCGGTTCGTACCTCCTCGGCGAGCGCCAGCGCCTCCCGGGCCATCTGCGCGGCCGCGTCGAGGTCGGTCATCATCAGCGGTACGGCGCGGCAGCGGATGCCGGCCGCCTCTGTCCGCTCGACCGCGCCCGCGTCGACGGTGTCGACGAGCCAGCCGTCGAGGAGGCCCGAGCCGTAGTGCTCGGCGACCGCGGCGGCCGTGGACTCCACGCCGACGGCCGCGAGCACCTTGTCGGCCATGCCCCGCACGGGCGCGTCCCCGACGATGGGGGAGAGGCCCACCACCGGCACCCCGGCGTCGGCGATGGCCTCCCGGATGCCGGGGACGGCGAGGATCGTGCCGACGGACACGACCGGGTTGGACGGGGGGAAGAGGACGACGTCCGCCTCGGCGATGGCCTCCAGGACGCCTGGCGCGGGCTTGGCCTGCTCGGCGCCGACGGGGACGACCGCCTCGGCCGGCACGGAGGCCCGCAGCCGTACCCAGTACTCCTGGAAGTGGATCGCCTTGCGCTCGCCGTCCACCTCGACGGCGACGTGCGTCTCGACGCGGTCGTCGGTCATCGGGATCAGCCGTACGCCCGGCTTCCAGCGGTCGCACAGCGCCTCGGTCACCGCGCTCAGCGGAAACCCGGCGCCGATCATCTGCGTCCGCACGATGTGCGTGGCGAAGTCCCGGTCGCCGAGTCCGAACCACTCGGGCCCGACGCCGTAGGCGGCGAGCTCCTCCTTCAGGTGGAAGGTCTCGTCGGCCCGCCCCCAGCCCTGCTCCTCGTTGATGCCGTCGCCGAGCGTGTACATCACCGTGTCGAGGTCCGGGCAGACCTTCAGCCCGAAGAGGTGGATGTCGTCCCCGGTGTTGCCGATGACCGTGATGTCCGCGTCGGGCGCGGCCTGCTTCAGACCACGCAGGAAACGGGCACCGCCGATGCCGCCTGCCAGAACCACAATGCGCATGGGAGAAGTGTTGCAGGCGGGTAGGACAACGCGTCAGGCAGTTGTCACGGCGTGGGCCGGGCCGTGCGCCGTCGAGACCGAGCAGCGTGGCTCGTGCATGGGCATCTCGGTCAGTGCCGGGTAGTAGACGTGCAGGCTGACCGCGGGCTCCAGCGCGTCGTTGACGACCTCGTGCACGTATCCCGGGGCGAACACCCGCTCGTTTCCGGCCGCCAACACGCGCGTGCCGCGCTCCGTGCGCTCGGTGAGCGTCCCTTCCAGCACGGTCAGCACCCCGGAGGAGGGTCCGTGGTCGTGCGGTCCGCTGCCCTGCCCGGGCACCCAGGACAGCAGCCACACCTCGTAGCCCGGGCCGGTGCGCAGCCGGTGGTACCAGCGTGTGGTCGCGTCGTACTGGACGAGGTGCTCCCACTGGGAGCGGTCGGCGGCGATGGAGCGCGCCAGGCCGACGAACTCGGCGACGGTGGCCGGGTGCTCGCGCGGGGTCTGGAGGAGATGCGGGACTTCGAGGATGTCGCCGGCGATCTGGAGGTCGCTGTCGCTGTTCATGGGTGCGGTTGTTCCTCGGCGGAAGAGTGGGGGCTGGCTGGATGGCGCGTACCGTCCGCCCGGGTCGCGAGCGGGAGGGGAGCCCGGATGGGGGCAACGAGGGAACAGCAGCCGAGTCGCGGTGGACTCAGAGGCAGCCGGAGCGCGTTGGGCTCAACAGCTGGGACAGCAACAGCTACAGCGAGCTCGGGCAGCACCGTGGGACCCGGCGGTGCGGGTCGAGGTGAGTGCCAAGTTCGCGAGCATGCCCATAAGGACATCGGTTCACACCTCGGCTGTCAACTCGACAGTCGGTCGGTGGGGTGTGTTTCACCTCATCCGGTTCACCTCAAAGGTGAAAGGTTTGTGCATGGGGTCCTCGGGACACATGGCGTCCATCCGGTCGCGCAAGCGTCGTTGCGGTCCCGTGATCCGACTGTGATCCGGTTCGCTTCGGCGTGCGTGTCGCAACGGGATCGAACTCGCGGGCGTCTATTCCTGTGCGTGGTTCTGTTCGGAGCCCCAAGCCCTCCGGGGCTCGTCTGTGTGTCTATCTTTATGGCGATTTGAACACTTTCTGCGCCAGACTGGTTCCGCAGAGTGAATAAGGGGCCCAATAGCAGATCTCGGCTTGACTCGCCCGGAGCCGCACACTTGTAATTTCACTCGTGTCGTTCAGCCGGAATCGGTAACGGCAACGTCACGGGGACGCGAAAGAGCAGACGAGGGGCGCACATGACCGAGCTGGTGCAGCAACTGCTGGTCGACGACGCGGACGAGGAACTCGGCTGGCAGGAGCGCGCACTGTGCGCCCAGACCGACCCCGAGTCCTTCTTTCCCGAGAAGGGCGGCTCGACCCGCGAGGCCAAGAAGGTCTGCCTCGCCTGCGAGGTCCGCTCCGAATGTCTTGAATACGCCCTCGCCAACGACGAGCGCTTCGGTATCTGGGGCGGTCTGTCCGAGCGGGAGCGCCGTCGACTGAAGAAGGCGGCCGTCTGAGCGGAGGGCATGCGTCCGCGCGCGGCCGGTTGTCCACAGGGCGAACGGCCCGCCGCAGGTGGGTTGTCCACAGGCGGCGGGCTCTCGCCGCCCGCCCGTCGCCCGACCACCGCCCCTCATCGAGACGCTTCGCGTCGCCCCTTTTGGTTCTGCCGATAGTGTGGTCGCTCGTCCGACACGCCCCGCCGCCCCCTGGTGGCACAGGCGTCCACCGCAGTCCATCGAACCGGGGCCCGTACCTCGATGTCCGTGCACAGCCACACGGCAGCCCGCCAAGACGGCGCTGCCACACCCGAGTTTCCGCGTCATGTGGTGACCGCGGTCCTCGTCTCCCACGACGGCGCCCGCTGGCTGCCCGACGCGCTCGCCGGACTGCTCGGCCAGGAGCGCCCGGTCCAGTCCGCCCTGGCCGCCGACACCGGCAGCGCGGACGACTCCGCCCAGCTGCTCGCCGACGCCCTCGGCGCCGACCAGGTGCTGCACCTCGCCCGACGCACCGGTTTCGGCCAGGCCGTCGAGGAGGCCACCCGCACCGCCCCCGTCCTCACCCCGGACGACCTGCCGTACCTGAAGCGGCCCAGCGGCTGGGACCCCGTCACCCGCTCCTGGCGCGACGACGCCTACGACATGCCCGAGCTCCCGCACGGAGAGCCGGTCCAGTGGCTGTGGCTGCTGCACGACGACTGCGCCCCCGAGCCCGACGCCCTGGCCGAGCTGCTGCGCGTCGTGGAGAACGAACTCGAACTCGGTCGCGACGACGTCGCCGTCGTCGGCCCCAAGCTGCGCGGCTGGTACGACCGCCGCCAGCTCCTCGAGGTCGGCGTCACCATCGCCCACTCCGGCCGCCGCTGGACCGGCCTGGACCGCCGCGAGCAGGACCAGGGACAGCACGACCACGTCCGCTCCGTCCTGTCCGTGTCCACCGCCGGCATGCTCATCCGCCGTGACGTCTTCGAGCAGCTCGGCGGCTTCGACCGCCGACTGCCCCTGATGCGCGACGACGTCGACCTGTGCTGGCGCGCCCAGGCCGCCGGCCACCGCGTGCTCGTCGCCCCCGAGGCGGTCGTACGGCACGCCGAGGCAGCCTCCCGCGAGCGCCGGACCGTCGACTGCGCGGGACGCACCACCGCCTCCCCGCACAAGGTCGACAAGGCCGGTGCCGTCTACACCCTCCTCGTCAACACCCGTACCGCCCTCCTGCCCTGGGTCCTGCTGCGCCTCGTCCTCGGCACCCTGCTGCGGACCGTCGCCTACCTCGTGGGCAAGGTCCCCGGACAGGCCGTCGACGAGATCCGCGGCCTCCTGGGGACCCTCCTGCGGCCCGAACGGATCATCGCCGGGCGGCGCCGGCGCGGCAGCCCGGTGATCGACAAGGGCGAGTTGCGGGCGTTGTTCCCGCCGCCCGGCGCCACCGTGCGGGCCACCGTCGAACAGGTCGCGGGCAACCTCGTCGGCAGCGACGACCCCGAGGCCGTCGCGGGCGCGGGACGGCACGGCGGCGCCGTCGAGTCCGGACCCGGCGGTGACGACGCCGACTTCCTGGAGATCGAGCAGTTCGCCCGCCTCAAGCGCATGGCCCGCAAGCCGGGGCCGGTGCTCTTCCTGGTGCTGCTGCTCGTCTCCCTGGCCGCCTGCCGCGCCCTCCTCGGCGGCGGCGCGCTGGCGGGCGGCGCCCTGCTGCCCGCCCCGGCCGACGCCTCCGAACTGTGGGCGCGCTACCTGGACGCCTGGCACCCCGTCGGCGCCGGCGGCACTCCGTCCGCACCCCCGTACCTCGCGATCGTCGCCCTGCTCGCGTCCCTGCTGTTCGGCTCGACCGGCCTGGCGGTCACGATCCTGCTGGTCTGCTCCGTCCCGCTGGCCGGCGTCAGCGCGTACTTCGCCTCCCGCCCCCTCGTCGAGTCACGCCTCCTGCGCGCGTGGGCCGCCGTCGTCTACGCCTTCCTGCCCGCCGCCACCGGCGCCCTCGCGGGCGGCCGCATCGGCACCGCCGTCCTGGCCGTACTGCTGCCGCTCATCGCGCGCGCCGGCATCGCCGCGGCCGGCCTCACCAAGGCCGCCGACACCCGCGGCAGCTGGCGTGCCACCTGGGCGTACGCGCTGCTGCTGACCGTCACCACCGCGTTCACCCCGATCGTGTGGCCCATCGCGCTGATCCTGGGCATCGGCATGCTGGCCGTGCGCCGCTCCGACATCACCGCCTACGGACTGCGCTTCCTGGCCCAGCTGGGCACCCCGCTGCTGATCCTCGCGCCCTGGTCGCTGTCGCTGCTGCCGTTCGGCTTCTTCAAGCAGGCCGGCCTGGACTACGGCCCCTCGGCCGCATCCGCCCTCGACCTGCTCGGCGCCAGCCCCGGCGGCCCCGGCACGGTCAGCGGACTCATGCTCATCGGCATCGTCCTCGCCGCGCTCGCCGCACTGCTGCGCTCCGAGCGTCAGGCCGGCATCCTCGCGGCCTGGGTCGTCGCACTGGTGGGCCTCCTCTTCGCGGTCCTGTCCAACGGCTCCACCTGGGCGGGCCCCGCGACCCTCGTCTACGGCATCGCCCTGCTGGCCGCCGCCGCGCTCGGCGCCGACGGGGCCCGCTCCCGCGTCGCCGAGCAGAGCTTCGGCTGGCGCCAGCCGGTCGCCGCCCTGATCGCCTTCGCCTCCGCCGCGGGCCCGCTGCTCATCGCCGCCGGCTGGATGATCCGCGGCGCGGACGACCCCCTGGAGCGCCGCGATCCGGTGCAGGTACCCGCGTTCGTCGCCGAGGACGGCAACAACCGCGACCAGGCCCGCACCCTCGTCCTCGACAGCGACTCCGCCGCGCACGTCGCCTACGTGCTGGTCCGCGGCTCCGGCGCCCGCCTCGGCGACGCCGAACTCGCCGCCGCCGACGGGGAGAACGCCAAGCTCGGCAAGATCGTCGCCAACCTGGTCGCGGGCTCCGGCGCCGACCAGGTCGACCAGCTCGGCAAATTCGCCGTGCGCTACGTCCTGGTCCACCAGGGCGCACCGCGCGAGGTCACCCGCGTCCTGGACGCCACGCCCGGACTGCGCCGGCTCAGCGAGCAACACGGCAGCGCCCTGTGGCGGGTCGACCAGCAGGTCTCCCGCGCGGCCATCGTCCCCGGCTCCGGCTCCGGCACCCCGCAGTCGGTCGCCGCCGGGCCCGTCGACATCCACACCACCATCCCGAGCGGCCCGGACGGCCGGGTCCTGCGCCTGGCCGACACCGCCGCCGAGGGCTGGACCGCCACCCTGGACGGCAAGCCGCTCGCCCCCACCACCGTCGACGGCTGGGCCCAGGGCTTCACACTGCCCTCCTCCGGCGGCAGGCTCGACGTCACCTACGACGACCCGATCGGCCACACCGCCTGGCTGTGGGCCCAGGGCGCCCTCGCCCTCGTCCTCGTCGTGCTGGCCCTGCCCGGCCGCCGCCGCGACGTCGACGACGACCTCCCCGAGGAGCCCGTCGTCCCGGCCCAGGCCGTCGAAGGCGAGGGCCGTCGCGCCCGCCGGCTGCGCGCCCAGGCGGAGGCCGAGGAAGCCGCCCAGGACCCGGAAGCCCCTGCCTCTCCGCAGGAGCCGGAGCCCGCCGCGGCCGTACCCCAGCAGCAGCAGGGCTACGGCGAGTGGAACCCGGCGACCTACGGAGGCGCCGAGTACGGCACCTACGCCGGCGACCAGTACCAGGACGCCCAACAGCCCTATCCCGCGGGCGGCTACGACCAGACGCAGACCTACGACCCCTACCAGGGCGGCCAGTACGACCCGTACGCCTACGGCGGCCAGAACCAGCAGGGGGCGTACGACCCGACGTACGACCAGGGCTACGACACCACGTACGGCCAGGGTTACGGCCCCGCGTACGACCCGACGCAGCAGCAACCGCACGGCAACGGCAGTGAGCGCCCCGACGGGAGCCAGCAGTGAACCGCACGACCATCTCCCTGTTCGCCGGCGTGGCCGCGCTCGCCGCCGTCACCGGATTCGCAGCGCTGACACCGCCCGACGCCTCGGGCACCACGGACACCGCGAAAGCGGCCGCCGAACTGCCCGTGGAGCGAACCAGCCTGCTCTGCCCGGCGCCCAGCACCTCCGACCTCGCCGAGACGTCTTACACGTCCTTCACCCCCGTCACCAACGGCACGGAGAACGACGGCACGGCCGAACTCCAGGCCGCCACCGTGCAGTCGGACGACGGAACGGGGGACGAGGACGCCAAGGGCAAGAAGGACAAGAACGGCGAGAAGGGCGAGAAGGGCGACGGGGACAAGAAGGGCAAGGGGGGTGACGAGGGCGCGAAGTCCGTCCTGACGCCCAAGCAGCCCGGCACGCCCGTCACCGTGGACGACTCCGGCGCCGACTCACCCGCCCTGGTCGGCACCGCCGACGGCAAGTTCGCCCCCGGCTGGACCGTCCAGGAGACCACCGAGGTCGCCGCCGGCACCGGACGCGGCCTCCAAGGCGTCAACTGCACCGCTCCGGACACGGAGTTCTGGTTCCCGGGTGCCAGCACGGCCGGCGACCGCACCGACTACGTACACCTGACCAACCCGGACGACTCCGCCGCCGTCGTCGACATCGAGCTGTACGGCAAGGACGGCGCCCTGCAGACCACGGTGGGGGAGGGCATCACCGTCCAGCCGCACTCCAGTGAGCCGGTCCTGCTGTCCACGCTCACCGACGCCAAGCAGGACGACGTCACCGTGCACGTGAACGTCCGCAGCGGCCGCGTCGGGGCCGCCGTCCAGGCGCTGGACGAGAAGCTCGGCGGCGACTGGCTGCCCGCGTCCACCGACCCGGCGGCGAACCTGGTCATGCCGGGCATCCCGAAGGACGCCACGTCGGTGCGTCTGATCGCGTTCGCGCCGGGCGACGCCGACGCGGACCTCAAGGTGCGCCTCGCCTCACCCAGCGGCCTGATCACCCCGGCCGGGAACGAGACGGTGCACGTCAAGGGCGGTATGACCACCGCCGTCGACCTGGGCGACGTCACGCGCGGAGAGGCGGGTTCGCTGGTGCTGACCCCGACGGACCAGTCGGTGCCGGTCGTCGCGGCCCTGCGGGTGGTCCGCGGCAAGGGCGACAAGCGGGAGACGGCCTTCATCCCCGCCACCCGCCCCGTCGGCACACGCGCGACGTCCGCCGACAACAGCGGCAAGGGCTCCACGCTCTCCCTGACGTCCCCCACCGGCACCGCCAAGGTGAAGGTCACTGCCTCCGCGGGCAGCGAGGGCGGTACGGCGGTGTCGAAGACGTACACGATCAAGACCGGCACCACCCAGGACGTCGAGCCGCCCGTCCCCAGCGGCCTGAAGGGCACGTACGCACTCACCGTGGAGCAGCTCTCCGGCGCCGCGGTGTATGCCGCACGCACCCTGGCGGCCACCGAGGAGGGCGTCCCGGGTTTCACCATCCAGACCCTGCCGGACGACCGGGGCACGGTGGCCGTACCGAAGGCGGACCAGGACCTCTCGGTGCTGGACAAGTAGCCGCCGGACCGGCCGACCGGCCCGGCGCAGTCTCACCGGGCCGGGGTCCACTCTCTCCGCGGCAGTCCTCGTCGGCCGGGGTCCCACCGGTTCCGGCGGCAGTCCTAGTCGGCCGGGGTCCACCGGTTCTGGCGTCAGTCCTCGCCGTAGCGGGGGTCCACCGTCTCCGGTGTCAGCCCCAGCAGCTCGGCGACCTGCTCGACGACCACTTCGTGCACCAGCGCCGCCCGCTCGTCCCGCCCCTTCGTGCGGATCTCGACGGGCCGCCGGTACACGACCACCCGGCCCGGGCGTCCGTCGCGCGCCGGCACGGTGCCGCCCAGTGGCACGGCCTCGTCGTTCCAGGGCCCGCCGGGCCCGTCGAGGCGCGGTACCTCCAGCACCAGGAAGTCGATGTCGGCGAGCTGCGGCCACCGTCGCTCAAGGCGTTCCACGGAGTCCTGCACCAAGTCCGCGAACACCTCGGCACGGCTCGCGGCGAGAGGCACCTGCGGCGGCGCGATCGGGCCGCGCATGCCCCGGCCGTGTCGGTCGCGACGGCGGGGCCCGGGGCCGGCGGCACGGGGCGGTACGGGGTTGTCCATCACTGGTGAAGCGTAGTCCCAGGCGAGGCCGCGCGCCCGGCCCCACGCGGTTCGGCCGGACCCTTCAGGACACCCCCCGAGGCCGCGTACGGGCAGGTCGCGGGATGACCATTCCAGCCAAGCTTGGGCTCGATTCCGTATCCCTCCGAGACGGTCGAACACAAGGCAATTGACAGTGTTTGTACCGACTGGTGAACAGATCAGGAGTCGTCCGACGCCTCGGACAAGTAGGTCGATGCAGGTCAGCGACGTGCGTCGAGAGGGGTGTGTGGGGCGTTTCACATGGCGACACGGTGGAGCGACCTGGTGCAGAGTCGTCGCGGCCCGCTCAAGAGTGCGGTACCGTCCAACGTCGTGAGCCCTGTACGTCGCTGTTCGCGCACCGCTTGCGGCCGACCCGCCGTCGCGACGCTGACGTACGTCTACGCCGACTCGACCGCGGTCCTCGGCCCGCTCGCCACCTACGCCGAACCCCACTGCTACGACCTGTGCGCCGAGCACTCCGAGCGCCTCACCGCCCCGCGCGGCTGGGAGGTCGTCCGTCTCCTCGACGGCTCGGCTCCCGCGCGGCCCAGTGGAGACGATTTGGAAGCGCTTGCCAACGCCGTGCGCGAGGCGGCCCGTCCGCAGGAGCGGGCGGCCGGGGCCGGTGGCGGCGGCGGGGGACGCGGAGCCGACCCGATGGAGGTCGCGCGACGCGGCCACCTGCGGGTGCTGCGCTCGCCCGACAACTGAGTCACTCGGGTTCCTCCCCGACACCGTCATGAGGAAAGCGATTTCTCGTTCCGGCTGAAACGGACGCACAGGCCTACGACACGTCCGCGACAAGCCCGCTCCGCTCACTCGGCCTGTCCGCCCTCGTGGCGCGCCCTGCCCCTTCGTCCTTCGCCCTGGCCCTCCTCGCAGGCGTCCGCCTCCCAGGGCGGGCACCCAGGGCTCGCGCAGCCCGCGTCGGCCGTCGACCAGTTGGACACCGGCCGGACCGGCATCACGGGCACCACCAGGGCCGGCACAGGCGTCCGACGACCCCCAAGGAGGCACGGAGTCCAGTGGGAGGCCGACGACGGCTCCCTGTACGCCGCTGGAGAGCGTCCGGCCCGGGGCATGGCACACCCGGGAGCCAGGCGGCCGCGACGGCCGCCAGGAGTCCCGTGCGGTCCGCCAGGTGTGCCTCGCGGACTCCCCTTCGCCGTCGCCCAGTTCGCCGCCTCCCAGCACATCTCCGCCCAACTCGGCGCCGCCCTGGCCGCCGTACCGCACGCGCGTGTGCCCGCCGCCGAGTCCGTCCGCGCGTCCGTCGTGACCGGGCACGCAGCGAGGAGCCCGGCGTCTCGACGGGCGGCACGCTCGTGCTGCTCGCAGGGGTGCTGACGGCGGTCGTCCTGGGCGCACGCGCGCGTGATGGTCGCGGAGAGGGCGGCGGCCATTGCTGGGCGCACGCGCGCGTGACGGTCGCGGAGAGGGCCGCGGCCGTGCGCGAACTGCGGTTCGTGATCCTGACGGTGACGTACGTGTCCGCGCCGGCTACCTCTTGAACCTCTCCGAACAGGCCGCGAGGGGGATCTGCTGAGCAAGGCGCTGCCGCGGAACGGGGCTTGACGCTGGTGATGTGCCTGCCGTGGCCGGCCAGAACTCTCCGCTGCTGGACCGGAGGCTGCCCGGAGCCGTTCCTCGGCCGTGCGCGAACTCAGCCCTGACCTGAGGTGACGGCTTGGAATCCACTCATGGTCCACACAGCGGACTGTCGGCCTGGGCGGGTAGTTTGGGATGACCGATAGGACTTTCAGGAGGGTTGGCCGTGGCTGCTGATCTGTCGCAGATCGTGAAGGCGTACGACGTACGCGGTGTCGTCCCCGACCAGTGGGACGAGTCGCTGGCCGAGCTCTTCGGAGCGGCCTTCGCCCGGGTGACCGGCGCGGAGGCGATTGTGACCGGCCACGACATGCGGCCGTCGTCCCCCGGCCTGTCACGGGCGTTCGCGCGTGGGGCGGCGGCACAGGGTGTCGATGTAACCGAGATCGGCCTGTGCTCGACCGACCAGCTGTACTACGCGTCGGGCGCGCTGAACCTGCCAGGCGCGATGTTCACGGCCTCGCACAACCCGGCGCAGTACAACGGCATCAAGATGTGCCGCGCGGGTGCGGCGCCGGTCGGCCAGGACACCGGCCTGGGTGAGATCCGCGCCCTGGTGGAGCAGTGGACGGACGCGGGCGCCCCCGCGCCGACGTCGACGACGGGAACGATCACCCAGAGCGACACGCTGGAGGACTACGCGGCCCACCTGCGCTCCCTGGTCGACCTGACCTCCATCCGCCCCCTGAAGGTCGTCGTCGACGCGGGCAACGGCATGGGCGGCCACACGGTCCCCACGGTCTTCTCGGGCCTGCCGCTGGAGCTCGTCCCGATGTATTTCGAGCTCGACGGCACGTTCCCCAACCACGAGGCGAACCCGCTGGACCCGGCGAACATCGTGGATCTGCAGAAGCGGGTCCGTGAGGAGGGCGCCGACCTGGGCATCGCCTTCGATGGCGACGCCGACCGCTGTTTCGTCGTCGACGAGCACGGCGACCCGGTCGCGCCGTCCGCGATCACCGCGCTGGTCGCCTCGCGCGAGCTGGCCAAGCACGGCGGCAAGGGCACGGTCATCCACAACCTGATCACCTCCTGGTCCGTCCCGGAGGTCGTCAAGGAGAACGGCGGCACACCGGTCCGCACGCGCGTGGGCCACTCCTTCATCAAGGCCGAGATGGCGCGCACCGGCGCGATCTTCGGCGGCGAGCACTCCGCCCACTACTACTTCAAGGACTTCTGGAACGCCGACACGGGCATGCTGGCCGCCCTCCACGTCCTCGCGGCCCTCGGCGGCCAGGAGGGCCCGCTCTCGGCCCTCGTCGCCCAGTACGACCGCTACGCCGCGTCCGGTGAGATCAACTCCACCGTCGACGACCAGGCCGGCCGCCTCGCCGCGGTCCGCTCCGCCTTCGAGACCCGCGACGACGTCACCCTCGACGACCTCGACGGCCTCACCGTCACCGCCCTCGACTGGTGGTTCAACGTCCGCCCCTCCAACACCGAACCCCTTCTCCGCCTCAACGCCGAGGCCCGCGACGAGAAAACGGTCACCGCGGTCCGCGACGAGGTCCTGGCGATCATCAGGGGCTGACGACCGGCCAGGGGCGCTGCCACGTCACCTCCGGACGACGGCGCCGCCGGGCTCCGTGAGCCGCTGTGGCGGGGCCACCGCCGCAGTGGCGGGGCCACGGTGAGCCGCTGCGGTGGGGCCACCGATGGGCGCTGACTTCGAGCCCGCCCAGTGGGTGCTCCCCGGAACACCGGAGGACGTCGGCCCACCGCGCCGCCCAGCCACCAGGGGCGCTGTCCAGCCACTACGGGCGGCGCCCAGCATCAAGGGCGGCGCCCAGCATCAAGGGCGGCGCCCAGCCACATGGGCGGCGCCCCTTGGGCGCCATGCCCAGCCACGCCGTCCATCCCGCGGACAGGCGTGCCACTGGGGCGAGGCGGCCCTGCTCCAGCGAAGCCGAGAGCTCGGGAGGGTGGGCGCGGCGGCAACCCGCGGCACCGGGCTGCGCGACCCGCCCCCGCCCAGCCCAGCACCGGGCGCCCTCAACCCCAGCGCCGGGCCCCCGAACCCACCCCCCTCCGCCCAGCCCCCACCGCACACCCCACCGGCGGTAACCTGACCAGGCGCATCCGCACAACCTCAAACCGCACAAGCCCGTCCCGAAGGGAACCCCCATGCCGCTCGAAGCCGGCCTCCTGGAGATCCTCGCCTGCCCGGCCTGCCACGCCCCCCTCAAGGAGCAGGACACCGAGCTGATCTGCACCGGACAGGACTGCGGCCTGGCGTACCCCGTCCGCGACGGCATCCCCGTCCTTCTCGTCGACGAGGCCCGCCGCCCCGCGTAACGCGTACCGACGACCCGCGACCCGGCGATCGGAGACTCCCGCCCATGCTCGACGAATCGCTTCTCGACACGCCGGAGGCCCTCGCCGAGGCCGACCGCCGCGCCCTCCTGCGCGGCGCCGCCGAAGCCGGCGCCCGCGTCCGCACAGCCCTCCGGCACGCCACCGAGGCGGGGGTCAACGACCTCAAACCCGACGGCCGCCCGCGCGCGATCCTCATCGCGGGCCCCGGCGCCGCCGCCACCTGCGTCGCCGACCTCCTCGGCTCCCTCGCCGGCACCGGCTGCCCCGTCATCCGGCTCACTCCCACCGGCGTGGCCCCCGCCGCGGGTGCCCTGCGCTGGGAACTCCCGGGCTGGGCCGGCTCCGTGGACCTGCTCATCATCGCCACCCCGGACGGCTCGGAGCCGTCCCTCTCCCTGCTCGCCGAGCAGGCCTACCGACGCGGCGTCACCGTCGTCGCCGTAGCCCCCACCGGTTCGCCGCTCACGGACGCGGTGACCACCTCGCACAGCCTCTACGTGCCGATGGCGACCGCCCCCTACGAGCTCGACGAACAGCCCCCCGTCGCCGCCTCGGCGCCCGGCGTCCTGTGGGCCCTGTTCACCCCGCTCCTCGCGATCCTGGACCGCGCCGGCCTGATCTCCGCCCAGCCCGACGCCCTGGAGAAGGTCGCCGACCGCCTCGACCAGGTCGCCGAACGCTGCGGCCCCGCCATCGCGACCTACAGCAACCCCGCCAAGAAACTGGCCGCCGAACTCGCCGACTCCCTCCCGGTGATCTGGACCGAGGGCACCTCGGCCGGCCCGGCCGGCCACCGCTTCGCCGCCGCCCTCGCGGAGCTCTCCGGCACCCCAGCGGTCGTCGCCGAACTGCCCGAGGCACTCGCCGCCCACAGCGCCCTGCTCGCCGGCCCGCTGGCCGCCAGTGCCGACCCCGACGACTTCTTCCGCGACCGCGTCGAGGAGCCCCCCGCCCTCCACGCGCGCGTGGTGCTGCTCCGCGATCGCCCGATCGGGGGACTCACGGCCGCCCCCTCCGCCCGCGACCTGGCCCTCAGCCACGACACACCCATCAGCGAACTCGAGCCCGAGCCCGGCGGCGAGCTGGAGACCCTCGCCGAACTGATCGCCATCACGGATTTCGCCGCCGTTTACCTGGCGCTCGCCTCGAAAACCCGATCATGACAGCGACGCCTTGAGAGCCGCACGGACGCCCGGAGAGCCGCTGAAAGCCATACGGCGCCCTGCGACCGCGCGGACGCCCTGAGAACCGTACGGACGCCCCGAGAGCCGTACGAGAGAACCGGCAGAGAGAAGCACGACGCACATGGACCGCCTCGACAACACCGTGCGCCCCTACGCCTGGGGCTCCCCGACCGCCATCCCGAAGCTGCTCGGTGTCGAGCCGACCGGTGAACCGCAGGCGGAGATGTGGATGGGAGCGCACCCGGGCGCCCCCTCGCGCACCGCGCGCGGCACGCTCGTCGAGGTCATCGACGCCGCCCCCGAGCGGGAACTGGGGGGCAAAGCCGTCGCCCGGTTCGGCCCCCGGCTGCCCTTCCTCCTCAAGCTTCTCGCCGCCGGTGCCCCGCTCTCCCTCCAGGTGCACCCGGACCTGGAGCAGGCGAAGGAGGGCTACGCCGACGAGGAGCGCCGCGACATCCCCGTCGACGCCCCGTACCGCAACTACAAGGACGCCAACCACAAGCCCGAACTGATCTGCGCGCTCACCGAGTTCGACGGCCTGTGCGGCTTCCGCGACCCGGCCCGCGCCGCCGACCTGCTCGAAGGCCTCGGCGTGGACTCCCTCAAGCCGTACGTCGACGTCCTGCGCGCCCACCCCGAGGACGCGGCGCTGCGCGAGGTCCTCACCGCCGTACTGACCGCCGACCCCGAGGAGATGGCACACACCGTCGCCGAGGCCGCGGCCGCCTGCGACCGCCTCGGCGGCGACTACGCCCCCTACGCCGGCATCGCCCACCACTACCCTGGCGACCCGGGCGTCATCGCCGCGATGCTCCTCAACCACGTCCGGCTCCAGCCCGGCGAAGCCCTGTTCCTCGGCGCCGGCATACCGCACGCCTACCTCAGCGGCCTCGGCGTCGAGATCATGGCCAACTCGGACAACGTCCTGCGCTGCGGCCTCACCCCCAAGCACGTCGACGTGCCCGAACTCCTGCGCGTCGTCCGCTTCGAGGCCGGCGACCCGGGCGTGCTGCGCCCGGAGGCCGCACCGGACGGCGAGGAGGTCTACGAGACCCCCATCGACGAGTTCCGGCTCTCCCGCTACGTCCTCCCCGAGGGCGGCGGCACCCACGACCTCACCCGCGCGACCCCCCAGATCCTGCTCTGCACGTCGGGCACCGTCCGCGCGGGAGAGCACGAACTGGCGCCCGGCCAGTCGGTTTTCGTCCCGGCGGGCGAAAAGACCGAGGTGTCCGGAACCGGAACGCTCTTCCGGGCTACCGTCGTCGCCTGACGACCCCGCCGCCGGGGCCGCGGGCGGGCGGCCAGCCGCACCGCTGCCGGACCGGGCTGCAACAATGACCCACCGGCAAAGCACGGGCAAAGGCCTGGACGGCTTAGGCACGAAGGCGAAGGGAACACGCGAACACATGAGCGCGTCAGGCGGCACCAAGGCGATCGTGGCGGCACTCGGTGCCAACCTCGCGATCGCGGCATCGAAGTTCGTGGCGTTCGCGTTCAGCGGCTCGTCGTCGATGCTCGCCGAGGGGGTGCACTCGCTCGCCGACTCCGGCAACCAGTTCCTCCTGCTGCTCGGCGGCAAGAAGGCCCAGCGCGAGGCCACCCCGCAACACCCCTTCGGCTACGGCCGCGAGCGCTACATCTACGCCTTCCTCGTCTCGATCGTCCTCTTCTCGGTCGGCGGCATGTTCGCGATCTACGAGGGCTACGAGAAGATCAAGCACCCGCACGAGATCGAGCACTGGTACTGGCCGGTCGGTGTCCTGATCTTCGCGATCATCGCCGAGGGCTTCTCCTTCCGGACCGCCATAAAGGAGTCCAACCCGCTGCGCGGCGACCTCTCCTGGAAGGAGTTCGTCCGCCGAGCCAAGGCGCCCGAGCTCCCGGTCGTCCTCCTGGAGGACTTCGGCGCGCTCGTCGGCCTGATCCTCGCCCTCGGCGGCGTCGGCCTGGCGCTCCTCACCGGCGACGGCGTCTGGGACGGCATCGGAACCCTCTGCATCGGCATCCTGCTCATCCTGATCGCCCTCGTCCTGGCCGCAGAGACCAAGTCCCTGCTGCTCGGCGAGTCGGCGGGCGTCGAGGAGGTCAAGAAGATCGAGGCCGCGATCGTCGACGGCGACACCGTCACCGGCATCATTCACATGCGCACCCTGCACCTCGGCCCCGAGGAGCTGCTCATCGCCGCCAAGATCGCCGTCCAGCACGACGACACGGCCGCCGAGGTCGCGAACGCCATCAACGCCGCCGAGGGCCGTATCCGCGATGCCGTGCCGATCGCCCGCGTGATCTACCTCGAACCCGACATCTACAGCGAGGCCGAGGCCGCCAAGGGCCCCGACCGCGAGGCGACCCCCGGCGGCCCGGCACAGCACCCCGCCGAGCACTGAGCCACACACCGAAGGGGCCCGGTGACCACATCGCCGGGCCCCTTCGCACAGCCTGTGCGACCGAACAGTTCGTGTGACCGATCAGCTCGTGCGACCGAGGCAGCCCCCGGTTACCGGATCTCGGCCAGCACCCCGAGCACGGCTCGCACGTCCGGCGCCGACAGCAACCGCTCCCGGAACCCGGCGTCCATCAGCTTCCGCGACAGCAACGCCAGGATCCGCAGATGCTCGTCGCCCGCGGCAGCCTCCGGTACGGCGATCATGAAGACCAGCCGGGCCTTCGTACCGTCCAGCGAGCCCCAATCGACGCCTTCGTCGGACCGCGCGAACCCGACGACCGGCGCGGTCACCGCGTCCGTCTTGGCGTGCGGTATCGCGATCCCCTCGCCGAGCCCGGTCGTGCCCTGCTCCTCACGCCGCAGCGCCGTCCGCACCAACTCGTCCTGATCCGCGACCCGCCCGGTCCGCACCAGCAGCCCCGCAAGCTCCCGTATCGCCGCCTCCTTCCCGGCGGCCGCGAGCCGCACGTCGACGGTCTGCCCGGTGAGATACCCGGACAGAACCTCCGGCTCGGCGTCCGCCTCCGCCGCCGGCCCGGCCACGCCCGCGCTCTGCGCGACGACCAACTCCGGGGCCTGCGCCGGTACGGTCACCCCCGCACCCTCAGCCGCTACGGCACCCCCCGCACCCGGCGCCCCCACACCGGCCCCGACCAGCACCGGCTCGGCACCGGACACTCCCGCGCCGACACCCGGCGCTCCGGGCCGGCCGCGCTCCCCGAGGCCCACGAGCAGAACCGTCGTCAGCGCGGTCACCACCGTGCCGATCACCACCGCCACGAAGAACATCGGCACACCGCTCACCGCTCCCAGCACCGCCACGATCGGCCCGCCGTGCGGCACCGCGTCCTTCACCCCGGCGAGTCCGGCCACCGCACCGGCCACCGCGCCGCCCAGCATGTTGGCCGGGATGACCTGCGCAGGACGCGCCGCCGCGAACGGGATCGCGCCCTCGGAGATGCCGAAGCACCCCATGAACAGCGCGGCCAGCCCGGTCTCCCGCTCCTGCTCGGTGTACAGCCGCTTGCGGACCAGCGTTGCGAGCCCCTGACCCAGCGGCATCACCGGGATCGCGGCCGCGCACATGCCCATGACCGTCTGGTTGCCGGTCGCGATGAGCCCCGCCCCGAACAGGAACGCCGTCTTGTTGACCGGCCCGCCCATGTCGAACGCGATCATCAGCCCCAGAATCGCGCCCAGCAGCACCGCGCTCGTGCCCGTCATCCCACTGAGCCAGCTGGTCAGGTGCTCGAACACCCAGGAGATCGGCTTGCCGATGACGTAGATGAAGAACAGCCCCAGCGCCGTGGTCGCCACGATCGGGATCACGATGATCGGCATGATCGGCTGCACGAACTTCGGGACCCGCACCTGCTTGATCCCCAGCACCAGGTACCCGGCGAGGAACCCGGTCACGATCGCCCCGATGAACCCGGCCCCGGCCTCCGAGTCGTACAGCGAACCGGTGTTGGCGATCCACCCGCCGATCATGCCCGGCACCAGCGCCGGCCGGTCGGCGATGGCGTACGCGATGTACCCGGACAGGACCGGGATCATCAGCTGGAACCCGATGACCCCGACCTGGTTCACATGGGCCCAGAACGTGCCCTCCGGAATCACATAGCCCTTGGCCGTCGCATCACCGCCGAGCGCCAGCGACACCGCGATCAGCAGACCGCCCACGACCACGAACGGGATCATGTAGGAGACGCCGTTCATCAGCGCCTTGTACACCGTGCTCCGTTCCGTGCCACCGCCCTGACCGCCACTGGCCGACGACAGGGTCGACGCGGTGCCGCCCGCCGTGTGCACGGGCGCCGAACGCACCCGCTCGATCAGCCGCTCGGGGTGCCGGATTCCCTCGGCCACCCCGACGGTGAGGACCCGCTTGCCCACGAAACGGCTCAGGTCCACGTCCTTGTCCGCCGCGACGATGACGCCGTCGGCAGTGCTGACATCGTTGTCGTCGAGGACATTCTCAACCCCTATGGATCCCTGGGTCTCCACCTTCATCTCGATACCGCGGCTCTCGGCGGCCTGTGCGAGCTTCTCCGCCGCCATGTACGTGTGCGCGATGCCGGTCGGACACGCGGTCACCGCGAGCAGCTTCAGCCGCTTCCGCTCGCCATCGCCGCTGCCCGTGGGGGGAGGGCCGGCCGGACTGGTCACATCGATCTCCTCACGCCTTTGTCACGGACCGCCGTCCCGGGCGGCCCGCAAGATCGATCACTCGTTCCGATCTCCCCGCATCCTGCCAACCGCACGCCCGCCCTCAAAGACGTGGCGCCACAGTTGCGGGACTCACAACCGCGACGACCCCTGGCCCTCCCGGCTCCCGATTCCCTGCTGCACGCCTGGTCAACGGCACCCAGCCGCGACCACGGACACCGGACGACCGCCGGTGCTTGGCAGGATGTCCACGAAGGCGGACTGGGGTGGCCGGGGCGACCGGTGTAGCTTGGGACGGAGCCAGACGTCGCTGCTGATGGCGGTCGGGCGGTCCCGCCGTGGACCGGCCGAGGGAGAGAGGGCCTCCGACGGACTGCGCTGCGCGTACGCGGGCATGCCTGTGTCCTCCTTCGGGCACCCCTGTGTCCGCCGCCGCGCAGACCAGCCGTACCCACCCTCGACCCAATCCCGAGGAGCAGCTCGTAATGACGACTGTCGAGAACCGACAGGACTTCAAGGTCGCCGACCTCTCCCTGGCCGAGTTCGGCCGCAAGGAGATCACCCTCGCCGAGCACGAGATGCCCGGCCTGATGGCGATCCGCAAGGAATACGCCGAGGCGCAGCCCCTCGCCGGTGCCCGCGTCACCGGCTCCCTCCACATGACCGTGCAGACGGCCGTCCTCATCGAGACCCTGACCGCCCTGGGCGCCCGGGTCCGCTGGGCCTCCTGCAACATCTTCTCCACCCAGGACCACGCGGCCGCCGCCATCGCCGTCGGCCCGAACGGCACGCCCGACAACCCCCAGGGCGTCCCGGTCTTCGCCTGGAAGGGCGAGACCCTGGAGGAGTACTGGTGGTGCACCGAGCAGGCTCTGACCTGGCCGGACAGCCCCACCGGCGGCCCGAACATGATCCTCGACGACGGCGGTGACGCCACCCTCCTCGTCCACAAGGGCGTCGAGTACGAGAAGGACGGCAAGGTCCCGTCCGTCGACACCGCCGAGTCCGACGAGCACCGCGTCATCCTCGAACTGCTGCACCGCACCATCACGGACGGTTCGCAGAAGTGGACCCAGCTGTCCTCCGAGATCCGCGGTGTGACCGAGGAGACCACGACCGGCGTCCACCGCCTGTACGAGATGCAGCGCGACGGCGTCCTGCTGTTCCCGGCGATCAACGTGAACGACGCGGTCACCAAGTCGAAGTTCGACAACAAGTACGGCTGCCGCCACTCCCTCGTCGACGGCATCAACCGCGCCACCGACACCCTGATCGGCGGCAAGACCGCGGTCATCTGCGGCTACGGCGACGTGGGCAAGGGCTGCGCGGAGTCCCTGCGCGGCCAGGGCGCCCGTGTCATCGTCACCGAGATCGACCCGATCTGCGCCCTGCAGGCGGCGATGGACGGCTACCAGGTCACGACCCTCGACGAGGTCGTCGACAAGGCCGACATCTTCATCACCACGACCGGCAACAAGGACATCATCATGGCCGCCGACATGGCCAAGATGAAGCACCAGGCCATCGTCGGGAACATCGGCCACTTCGACAACGAGATCGACATGGCCGGCCTCGCCCGGATCCCCGGCATCGTCAAGGACGAGATCAAGCCGCAGGTCCACACCTGGAAGTTCCCCGACGGCAAGGTGATCATCGTCCTGTCCGAGGGCCGCCTGCTGAACCTGGGCAACGCCACCGGGCACCCGTCGTTCGTGATGTCCAACTCCTTCGCGGACCAGACTCTGGCCCAGATCGAGCTGTTCACAAAGCCCGACGAGTACCCGACCGGCGTCTACGTGCTCCCCAAGCACCTCGACGAGAAGGTCGCCCGTCTCCACCTGGACGCGCTCGGCGTGAAGCTCACCACGCTGCGCCCGGAGCAGGCCGCCTACATCGGCGTAGAGGTCGAGGGCCCCTACAAGTCGGACCACTACCGCTACTGAGCAGGTCGGCAGTCACCGCGGCAGCCGAGGCAGCCGCCATGGCAGCCATCGAGTCGGCAGCCCCGCCCGCCGCGAGCGCGCCCGTGCACTGACGCGCCCGCGGCGGCAGGTCCTCCGAGGCAGGCCCCCGCACCCCCGTGCCGGGGGCCTGCCCCTTTGGCCTTCGACCGCACCGACCCCGGTCAGCCCGTCAAGATCCAGGACCCCCATGCCCCGCGGCCGTTATTCGCTCCACGATCCGCACGATCACACCCCCCTCGCAGAAGAGCACTTCCACTGCGCCCCCGGTCCTTCCGGCTGGCGCTACGTCTCCCAGCTGACCACCCCCTCGGGCGACCACTCCGGCTCCGTCGACCTCGTCCTCGACGAACTCGGCCGACCCATCCGCCTCGAACTCCACGCCCGGAGCTGGCAGGTGCGCGGCGCCGCCCTCGACGGCGTCACCTGGGTCCGCACCGACCCCACCGGCACTCAGGCCACGGAAGGCAACGTCCCCGCCCACGCCTTCACCGGCACATCCCCGGCATTTCTCATCGCCACCACCCGTCTCCTACGCCTCACTCCTTCCGCCTCCGCGACCCGCGTACGCCTCGTCGCCTTCACGGACCCGGTCCTCGCCCCGCGCACCGTCGACCAGTCCTGGGCCCTGGTGAAAAGCGAAGCACACGCCACTGACAACGGCCCTCTCAGCGTGGACGAATACCAGGTCACAGCCCTGGACACCGGCGAACAGCACACCGTGCACATCGCCGGCGACGTGGTCCTCGCGGCCCCCGGCATCGAGCTCGAAGACCTCGAGTCACCGCCGTCGGTGTTCGGCTGAGGCGCTGCCGACGTGCCGGCCGACCGGTCACGCAGGCGGCACGAACCCGGTGGCCGGAAGATCGACCCGCGGCTCGTCCTCCGGGACCGCGGAGCGGCCCGCGGACGCCTGCGGCTGAGACTGCTGCCTCTGGTGCTGCCCGTGGTGCTGCCCTTGATGGTGCCCGTGAAGGGGCGCAGGGGAGGGCGTCAGAGTCAGAGGAGGAGCGCCGACTGCCGGTTGTTGCCCCGCGGGAGACCCCTCCGCGCCCGGCACCGTCTGCCGCCCCTCCACAGGACCGTTCCCGAAGGCCCGACGCGCCTCCCGCACCTGCCGCTCCTGCACCACGGCCGCCAGATACGCGGTCGGCGGAACTCCCGGCGGCACCGGAGTGCCCGTACGGGTCGCGAGGTCGGCGGCGAGGCGTTCCGCCATCGTCCAGCCGACCGCCGGATCCAGTTGCTGCATTCGGCCCAGGTACTGCCGGATCGCGAGCCACAGGGCATCGGGAACCGCCGACAGGTCGAGCCCGGAAAAGCGCCCGGCGAGCCAGGGCGGAGGAGGCGGCACAAAGCCGGCGTGCCCGACAGGCACCCGCTCCCGGACGACCAGCGTCCCCGCGAACACGTCCCCGAGCCGCCGCCCCCGCGCCGAGACGAGCGACGCGATACAAGCCACCACGCCGAACGTCAGCAGTATCTCGACCACGCCGATCGCTCCCCGCACCAGCGCGTGCCGGAACCGTATGGGCCCGCCGTCGTCCCGCACCACGCGCAACCCGCACGCCAGTTTCCCGAGCGAACGCCCATGGCTGAGCGTCTCCACCGCGATCGGACCACCCACCAGCACGAGCAGGAACGAGGCGATGGACAGCGCGACCTGCGCGGCCTCGTCCAACGAAGCCGCGGACACCACCAGAACCATCGTCACGACGATGTAGGCGAACACGGTCACCAGCAGATCCAGCACGATGGCCAACGCCCTGCTGGGCAGCCTCGCGGGGCGCAGCTCCAACGCCACCGCCTCGCCGGTCACCAGCTCACTCACGTCCGTCGTCCCTTCCCCTGCACTGCCCCGAGAACGGCCAGTCTGCCAAGCTGAGGGCACATCGCGCCGCAGTACGACAAGCTGACGCTCAAGACCGGTCGTCGACGAACAGCCGAGGAGCAGGAAAACCGATGGACCTCGACGTCTTCGTCTCCGCCCACCGAGCCGAGTGGGACCGCCTCGAGGCCCTCCTCCGCCGTCAGCGCCGCCTCACCGGTGCGGAGTCCGACGAACTCGTCACCCTGTATCAGCGCACCGCGACTCACCTGTCGCTGATCCAGTCCAGCGCACCCGACCCCCAGCTCACCGGCCGGCTCAGTCAGCTGGTGGCACGCGCGCGTAGTGCGGTGACAGGAAACCGACGTGCCTCCTGGCGCGACGTGACCCGCTTCCTCACCCAAAGCTTCCCCGCAGCGGTCTACAGGTCGCGCCGATGGTGGGTACCCACCGCGCTGATCTCCACCGCCGTCGCCGTCCTCCTGGGCTGGTGGATCGGCACCCACCCCGAAGTCCAGTCCACCATCGCGGCCCCCAGCGAACTGCGCGAGCTCACCCGCCCCGGCGGCGAGTACGAGACCTACTACTCCAGCCACCCCGCGGCTGCCTTCGCCGCCCAGGTCTGGACGAACAACGCCCAGGCCGCCGCGATGTGCCTGGTCCTGGGTGTCTTCCTGGGCCTTCCCGTCCTCTGGGTCCTCTTCCAGAACATGCTCAACCTGGGCGTGGGCTTCGGCCTGATGTCCTCCGCCGGTCGTCTCGACACGTTCCTCGGCCTGGTCCTCCCGCACGGCCTGCTCGAACTGACAGCGGTCTTCGTCGCCGCGGGCACCGGTCTCCGCCTCGGCTGGACCCTCATCGACCCCGGCCCGCGCACCCGACGCGCCGCTCTGGCCGAAGAGGGCCGCGCCGCCGTGGGCATGGCCATCGGCCTCGCCCTGGTCCTCTTCGTCTCGGGCGCCATAGAAGGTTTCGTCACCCCGTCGGGCCTGCCCACCTGGGCACGCCTCGCCATCGGCGTCCTCGCCGAGCTGGCCTTCCTCGCGTACGTCTTCGTCCTGGGCGGTCGTGCGGCCCGAGCAGGCGACACCGGCGACGTCGAGGAAGCCGAACGCAGCGCCACGGTCCCGACAGCTGCCTGATGTGCGAGCACGGCGATCGAACTGCTACTGTCTCCTTCGCCCCACAAGAGCCGTTGACACGGAGCTGGTGGGGAGGTAGATTCGAACAGTTGCCTGGAACTGGGTTCACCGGTCGGTAGCAGTGAGTAACCTATCTGCTTCGCGAAAATCGATCATTGATCGCTGATTTCGAGGAAGCCCCTCCCGACGTTTCGGAAACAGATGGCCGGTCAAAGCGGTCCGAAGTTTCTGATAAAGTCGGAACCGCCGGAAAGGGAAACGCGAGAGCGGGAACCTGGAAAGCACCGAGGAAATCGGATCGAGAAAAGATCTGATAGAGTCGGAAACGCAAGACCGAAGGGAA
>NZ_JOJE01000019.1 GCF_000720255.1 Streptomyces griseus subsp. griseus
GACATCACCGAGCACGCAACCGGCGAGGGCACGTTGTACCTGTGTGCCGTCAAGGACGTGTAATCGGGCCGCATCGTGGGCTATTCCATCGACGCCCGGGTGAAATCCAGCCTCGCGGTGAGAGCCCTTGAATCCGCGGTGGCCCGTCGCGGCCAGGTCGCCGAATGCATTGTTCATTCCGGTCGAGGGTCGCAGTTCCGCTCACGGACGTTCGTGTCCGTTCTCGCACGTCACGACCTGGTCGGCTCCATGGGCCGGGTCGGTGCGGCCGGCGACAACGCGGCCATGGAGAGCTTCTTCGCGCTGCTGCAGAAGAACGTCCTCGACCGCCGTACCTGGGCCACCCGCCAGGAACTGCGGATCGCGATCGTCACCTGGATCGAGCGCACCTACCACCGACGCCGGCGTCAGAGACGCCTGGCCCGATTGACCCCCGTCGAGTACGAGACCATCATGACCCCGGCCGCAGCCCTGGCTGCATAAACCCCGCTGTCACCCAACCCTGCAGCAGTCCCGGACCTGGTGCTGAGGCAGTTCGGGGCCGAGCGTAGCCAGACAGTGGAGACCACGGTGCTGGTGAGGAACCTGCGGGAGAACTTCGACACGACAGCACGCCTCCACGCCGAGTACTTCGGGGAGCACAGGCCCGCCAGCACGGTCATGGGCATTTCCGACTTGGCACTGCCGGACCAACTCGTGGAGATTGGCGCGCTCGTGCGTCTCGACGTGAAGCCATAGGCAGGAGGCCGGCCTGATTTCCTTCACTGAGCGTTTTCAGGGTTGTCTCTCCAGGGTGAGGACGGCTTTGGTGATGACGGTCATGCGGTCCAGGCTGATGCGGGCTCTGCGGAAGATCTGCCAGGACTTCAGCCGTGCCATGCCACGTCCGACCGGTGCTCTCGGCGCGGCCAGGGCCCGGTTGACGGTGCGCTGGGCGAGGGTGGGTTCACCGCCCGGTGGGCGTTTGAGTCCGGTGGTGACCCAGGGGCCGGCGCCCTGGTAGGCGCTGTCGGCGAGAATCCGGACGCCTTGGCGTTCGCAGCTCCGGATGACGCGGTGGGTGCGGACTGCGGTGGCATCGTGGGTGCGGCCCGGCAGTGCGGGCGAGATCCACAGCACTTCACCGGCGGAACCGGTGACGACCTGGATGTTCACGCCGTGGCGACGATGCCATGGGCGGCGAAGAACGCGCGGGTGCGGCTGAAGAACGCCACGGTGGTGGCGGCCTTCTCGTCGGGGAGGTGCTCGGTATGGGTCGGACGAGAGAACCCGTCAATGGCGGAGTGCAGGTAGACATATCCGTCCTTGGCACCGGCGGTCTTCGCGCGCTGGGCGGTCCTAACGACCTCGTGCACGGTTGGCCGTGGCTCGGCGCCCGGTCAGGTCGGTGCAGGTGCTGGTGCTGGTCTAATACCCGGATGGAGAACATCCCGGATGCAAAAGTCTCACTCTCCGACCCATGGCTTGCGTACTTCGCCGACCGCGGACACACAGGTGTCCGCCGGATCGGTGGCGGTGTCGAGGGCGTCGTTTACGGGCTGGGCCAGGGCCGGGCGGCCAAGGTGTGGAGTGGTCGGCCGCCAGCCGATTTCGATCTGACCCGCCAGGTATACGCGGACATTGCGCGGCACCCGCTGCCGTTCTCCACCCCGCAGATCGTCGACGTGGAGGAGCACGAGGGCGTCCTGGTGACGTACGAGCGTGAGCTGCCCGGAGACCCGATGCGGGTCGGCTCCGCCCGCGCGGACTATGGGCGCGAACTGCCCACCCAGCACAACGACGCGCTCCTTACCGTTCTGCGTGGCCTGGCGTCCGTGCCCGGCACCGACGCCATGCGTCAGTTGACCGTCCAGGGTGACGACCGTCCGCTGTGGCGGGATCACGACTGCTTCCGCGACGCACTCGCGGCCCTGGTCGCCCGGGCGGCAGCCCGGCACGGTGCCGCCCTGGCGGCCTACGTGTCGGACTTCGACGCGGGGGTTGCACGCACCCAGAAGGCACTGCGCTCGCTCCCCGACGCCCCGGTGACAGCGATCCATGGCGACCTCGTCCCGCCCAACATCCATGTCGACGCGGCCGGCCGGCCCGTCGCCGTGCTCGACTTCGGCTTTTACACGACCGCAGGCGACCCGGCCTTCGAGGCCGCCGTCACCGCTGCCATCTGGGACATGTACGGGCCGCACGCCGAGGAGCACACCGCGGAACTCACCCGGCTCTTCGCCCACGAGCTCAGCTATGCGCCAGCGGCCCTCACTGCCTATCAGGCCGCGTACGCCCTTACCACCTACGACCTCTTCGGCCTGGACGACCGCGACGGGCACTTCCGGTGGTGCGCAGAACAGCTCCGCCGCAACGCTGTGTTCAACACTGAAATGGGCGTCCGTCACAACGACTCGTTGATGGCAGCGACAAGCATGGTCGCCTCGTAGCGGACCGCCAGCTTGTCGCTTCGCCCTGTAGTGAGGCCCGCCTGTCGACGGCTTCGGACACTGGCAATAATCAACCGATGAGTGCCATCGATCGCCCTATGCCGCCCCTGAACGCCGACGAGCGCACGACGCTGGAAAGCTGGCTCGACTTTCACCGCACCACACTGGCCATGAAGTGCGAGGGGCTGGACGATGAGCAGGCCGCCGAGGCGTCCGTGCCGCCGTCCGCCTTCACACTGACCGGCCTGGTCCAGCACATGGCGGAGGTGGAGCGGAATTGGTTCCGCCGCGTGTTCGCCGGAGAACAGGCTCCGCCCATCTACGACCCGCAGGCCGACCCGGATGCCCCCGACGGTGGTTTCGATGTGGCTGAGGGCGCCACCCTGAGCGACGCCCTCGCCACCTGGCACACGGAGATCGCCCGCGCCCGTGAGAACTGCGCCGAGCGTGCTCTGACCGATACGGGTCGCTTCATGGAGCAGGACGTCAGCCTTCGCTGGATCTACGTCCACATGATCGAGGAGTACGCCCGCCACAACGGCCACGCCGATTTGGTCCGGGAACGCATCGATGGCACTACCGGCGTGTAGCGCCGGCCCAGGCAGTGTTAACCCTGTCGACGACGGCGCGTAGGCGCTGGTCGTCGGCATGGCGGTTTCGCCACACCTAGCTCCATCTGAGCGCAGACGGGCACTGCCGCCCCTTGTTTCTGATCGTCACACCAGGTCAGCGGGCGGGACTGCACCCAGTTCCAACCGGTTCTGGAGAAGATCCGAGTCCCGAAACCCGGGCCGGGCAGGCCCCGTAGAACGCCCAACAGCGTCGCCGCCGACAACGCCTACAGCAGCCGACCCTGCTGTGAGTACCTGTGGCAACGGGGAAATCGGCACACCATGCCGGAGAAGACAGACAGCCAGGCCGCCCGTCTACGCAAAGGCTCACGCGGCGGACAGCCACCGGGCTTCGACGAAGAGCGGTACAAGAAGCGCAACACCGTTGAACGGGCCATCAATCGGCTGAAGCAGCACCGGGCCGTGGCTACTCGCTACGACAAGCGACGCAATGTCTACCTCGGCACCGCCAGCGTCGCGGCACTGGTGATCTGGCTCCGCTCGTGAGCGTCAGGATCAGTCCTCATTCGTCTTCCGGCAGGTGAAAGTAGACGGTGCCCGACCGCCAAGGGCCGTGCTCGGTCGTCTCTGACTCGATCACCACGTGCTGGATCTCCGCCGGGCCCAACGCCTCGATGGCGTCTGCCTGCCGTCGCAAGAGGGCCGGAACGCTGTCGCAGCCGGGGCCAGCCGGGTTGGCCTGCGAGAAATGGCGCACGGTCCAATGCGCCGGAGTATCAATCACGGACTCATCGTAAGACCTGCCAGCACCTGGTCAGCAGCTAACTTCTGACTGGGTACGTCAGGTCGCGGAGCAGTCGAGACTGTGATCGACCGGACAATTCCTCATAGTGCTTCGTTACGTTGGGTGATTACGGTTGATCGTGGGCAGCTTCCTGGAGTGAGGTTGGGGGAAGTGGAGCGGCTCCGGGGCGAGTTGGCGGGGTTCGTTGCCGATGTGTTCGGGTCGTTGCCGCTCCGGGATCAGCGGCGGTGGGGCGAGTGTTATCTGCGGGCCTGATGCTCGACGGCCGGCGCAAGTCGATCCAGCCGATGGCCGAGCGGCTGCCGGACGGGAACATGCAGGCCCTGAAGCAGTTCGTGAACCAGTCGCCGTGGGACCCGTTACCGGTCAGGCGGCGGATCGCCGAGCGGTTGAGCGAGGCGATCCGCCCTGAGGTGTGGGTGATCGACGACGTGTCGTTCCCCAAGTGCGGCAAGGCGTCGGTCGGGCTGGCCCGTCCGGGTCGGTGAGGAGTGCGGAACGCTGGAGCGGTCCCGCAGCCCAGCCTCGCCGTGGGGGTCGTACCGGGTTCTTCCACTTGGACAGGCAGGCGCGGGAGACGCCAGCCTCGGCGGCCACGTGCGCGATGGGCGGCTGCGCCAGCGCTCGCCGAGCTTTTGGCGTCCCTCGATGTTCAAGGGGGCGTTCGCAAGCGTCACTGGAGCACCTCGGTGCTTTGGCCAGCCGCGATCACAGTGCGGAGGGGGAAGGCGATGAGCAGCGCGACAGCGACCATGAGCCCGCTTGCCCACAGTGGCCCGAGGTTCCCGGCTGCGGTGCTGAGGGTGGTCGCGGCGGCGAGGGGTCCGACGGTGGCGCCGACGTTGAGTGCCGCGGTCGCATACGAGCCGGCCATGGTGGGGGCTCGCGCCGCCTCGTAGAGAACCCGCGTGATCAGCGTACTGCCCAGCGCGAACGACAGCGCGCCTTGAAAGAACACAAGGGCAAGCAGCGCGACCGGCTCGTCGGCCAGCATGGCCAGGGCTGGCCATCCGATGAGCAGCAGCGGACCACCGACCGCGAGGACCAGGGCGGGGCGCTGGTCGGACAGCCGCCCGGCGACGGTGACGCCGACGAAGGAACCGGCACCGAAGAGCACCAGAGCGACAGAGATCCACACCTCGGTCAGCCCGGCGGTGCCGGTCACAACGGGGGCGAGGAAGGTGAAGCTTGCGAAGGTTGCCGAGTTCACCAGCGCACCGAGCAGCATGACCAGCATCAACCGGGGACGTTTGAGCTGGGCGAGTTCCGTTCGCAAGGTTGGCCCGCCAGTCGCCTCTTCCTTCACACGTCCCGCTGGGATCCCCTTCAGGATGCCGAGAGCTGCGGGCAGGCAGAGAGCGGCGACAGCCCAGAACGTGGCCCGCCAGCCGAGCAACGTGCCGAGTACCGACCCACAAGGGACACCGGCGATCGTGGCCACCGTCGTGCCTGACAGCAGCACGGCCAGCGCACGTCCCTTCTTGTCGGGCGAGACCAGCGTGGCGGCAGCCGTCAGAGCGACGGCAAGGAACCCTGCGTTCGCGAGTGCGGCGACGGCCCGGGTAGCGAACAGGACCGGGAAGCTCGTGGTGATGGCACCCACGGCGTGAGCTGCCGCGAAAGCGAGAATGAACCCGAGAAGGCTGGAGCGCCTGGGCCAGTTGCGGGCAAGCGCGGCCACAAGGGGAGCACCGACGATCATGCCGATCGCGAAGGCCGGGGTGAGCATGCCTGCTGTCCCGACCGTGAGGTCGAGATCCGAGGCGATGTCCGGCAAGAGGCCGGCGAGCATGAACTCCGAGGTGCCCATGGCGAAGACCGCCATGGCGAGCAGGTACAGCGGGTAAGGCATCGAGTGGCTCCGAGGTGTGGAGAAGCACGAGAAGGTCATCTCGTCACCGCGGCCAGCCCCAATGGCACACTCGTCGCACCGCAGAACGCGGCGCGAGGCAGGGCTACGAGGTCAGTGATTCAGGGGGCTGACGGCGTGACCGAAAAGCCCCCACCTTGTCTGACTCAGGACTCGACATGGCCCGCACGCTACCCGACCAATACCCATCGAGGCACCTCGGTTTCACCGGCGTGGCCTGTGCCACCAACGTCATGTCCCGCAACAACTGTCGCGGTTCAGGACGTTGTTGACGCGAGTTGTCGGCAGATCAGCTTGTGGGCAAGCCGCGCTGCATCGATCAGGTCCTCGCGAGCCGCGCCGAGGTTGGATCGCGCGGACAGTCCGTGCCAGACCGATTGGACGAACCCGGTCAAGGCGGCTGCGTTGGTCCCGGCGGCCAGTTGCCCGTCCTGGATCGCTCGCTCGATGCGTGCGAGGAGGATCTGATCGTTCGAGCCGTGCAGTTCGGCGAAGTAGGCATGGGTGTCGAGCGTGCTCGTGCTGTCGGTCATCACCGCGCTGCTGATGAGGCATCCGGGATGCGCGTCACTGGGCTGGGTGAACTCGTGGACAGAGTCGGTAAGGATGCGTTCGATGACGGTCCGGATGTCCTTCTCAGACACAGCCTGCCGGTAGATCTCGCGGTACCGCTCCGCATAGGTCCGCACCGTTTCCTCGAACAGTCCGGCCTTGCTGCCGAAGGCGGCGTAGAGGCTGGAGGTGGAGAGCCCGAGGGCCGCGGTCAGGGCGCGGGTCGAGGTGCCGGAGTAGCCCCGTCGCCAGAAGAGGCGGGCGGCTTCAAGGATCGCGCGGTCGCGGTCGAAGGCTCGTGGTCGTCCCCGGGTGCGTTCGGTCACGCTTGCATTATAGAGCGTTTGCTCCATAATTGCTTTATGGAGCAAACGATCCAGAAGAGGTTGTCGGTCGGCGGGGGTAGTTGGATCACGGTCGATGTGTACGGGGAGCCGGATGCTCCGGGCCTCGTCGTCGTCCCGGGCGTGATGAGCGATGCGCACACGTGGCGCCACGTCGCGGGCGCCATCGATGCCTGGCCTTCGGTGGTGGTCGTGAACCGCCGAGGCCGCGCTCCCTCGGGGCCGCTGACTGACACGTACTCGCTGCGAACAGAGGTCGAGGACCTCGGCGCGGTCCTTGACGAGTTCGGCACGAGGGCGCTTTTCGGCTGGAGCTACGGCGGCTTGATCGCGTTGCTGTCCGCCAACAAGCGTCCGATACGGCAGGTGATCGCCTATGAGCCGGTGATGCGACCGTTCGGCCGTCACGCACTGCCGGGCCTGAAGGTCGCAGAGGAGGCTGCGGACTGGGACCGCTGCGTCGAGATGGTCAATCGGCAGATCTCCGGTTTCTCCGCGGCGCATGTCGAGGACCTTCGAGCCGACCCTCACGGTTGGGCAGTCCTGCGCCGCTTGAGCGGACCGGTGCGCGCGGAGCTCGGCGCACTGAACGCGGCGGTGCCTCCAGATGTGATGGCGGGACGGGCAGGTCGAGTCGACCTGATCATCGGTCAGTGCAATCGCGGAGCGGCCCCCTACGGAACGTCGTTCGACGACATCCGGCAGCGCGTTGCTCACGCCGACGTCCATGAACTCGCCGACCAAGGCCACCTGGGCCACATCCAGGCGCCCGCAGAGCTCGGCCAGCTTCTCAACACCCTTGCCACCATCTGATGAGATGGGCATCTCCCGCGCCTGCGGTCGAAGTGGGTCAACCGATACCGCCGTCACGGCGAACTCGGCCTCCACGACCGTTCCTCCGCGCCACGTCACCAGCCCAGCGCAACTCCCCATGACGGAGCGCGCAGATCGCATACCTCCGTCGTACCCCAAGTGGTCAGCTCGACTGGCAACCGCCGGCTCCGAATCCCACGTCAGTCGTAGTCAGCGGGCAGGTTCGTAGGTGAGTTGTTTGACCTCTCGCAGGGTGAGGGTGGTTTCGATGGTGCGGACTCCGTCCAGGGCTCCGATCTTGTCGCTGAGGTAGGCGTACAGGTCGCCGGTGCTGGGGTGGAGGGTGGCGGCGACGATGTTGGCCTGGCCGGTGATGGCCGCGGCGAAGCGCACCTCGGGATGGGTGGCGAGGGTGTGCCCGCCGTCGGCGAGGGCAGACGGGGCGACGGTGAGCCAGAGCATGGCGACGACGTCGTGGCCCAGGCGCTCGTGGTTGAACTGCACGTCCAGGTAGAGGACTCCGGTGGAACGCAGGCGGTCCAGGCGTCGTCTGAACGCCGGTTCCGGCAGGTTCGTGCTCGCCTGCAGTTCGGTGAGCGGGGCGCGTCCGTCACGGCTGAGGACGGCGAGCAGCGCTTCGTCGGCGTCGTCCAGGACGACGGGAGCGGTGGCCGGTTCAATGGCCGGCGGGCTGAGGGTGGTCTGCTCCTCGGGGCTGAGGGCGTTGATCTTGCTGAGCCAGCCGAGCGGTCCCCCGTAGAAGTGGTGCAGGAGGCAGTGGGCGCTGACCGAGGTGACACGAGGGGTGCGCTGGAGGCGGTTGAGGAGGAGTTCGTCCCTGGCCTGCCGGGTGCGGGGCTTCATCGCGCACATCACTTCGGTACCGCCGGAGATCACGCTGACGTAGGCGGTGTCCGGGCGCCGGGCGAGCGCGCCCGCCATCTGTTCGGCGGCGTCGGGCGTGCAGCGCAGGCGCAGGAGCCAGGTGCTGCGGCCCAGTCGGCTTTCATCGGTGATGCCGAGCACCCGCAACTGCACCGTCGTGCGCAGCCGGCGGAAGCGGCGGGCGGTCGGACACGCCCAGGACGTCCGCGATCCGGTTGAACGGGGCCCGACCGTCCAGCTGCAACGCCTGCAGCAGCTTCAGATCGAGTGCGTCGGGCACCTGCGAGTGCACGGTTGTGTCTGCGTTCGAGGCGGATGTCAGTGACATGATCCGACCACGGGGGCCGGACGGTCCCCCGTCGTCGTCGGCTGTCCCGGCCATCGGTGTGGGCCCCGACCCGGAAGGGCCCGGGCCTCACCGGGCGCGCTCCCGTCCCCACGGATGGCGCCCGGTACCGGATCAGGCCACCCATGCCCGGTGGGCCGGGACCCGCTAAGTGTCCGAGCGGTCGGCGGGACCGCGATTCAGTTGCCGGGATGAGCCAGCTCCATGTGGACGTCGCCCGGAGCCCGGCCGTCCACGGTGATCGTGGTGGCCACGGGCGGATACCCGACGGCGATCACGGAGTAGCTTCCGGCGTCCAGATCGGTGAAGGCGTAGGCACCGTCGCGGCCCGGTGGTCGTGGTGCCCACCACGTTGCCGGCCGCGTCCACCAGCGTCACCCGTGCATCGGCCAGGGCTTGGTGGCCGGCGCCCGCTCGCACGACACCCCCCAGCCGACCACGACGGCGACCCCCGCCTCTTCCGCACCGACCGCGCCCTGTCCGTCGCCGTCCTCGACCAGCCCGCCCGGCGCCGCGCCGGACTGGAACTGACCGACGTGTGGCAGACCCTGCGCCGCCGCATCGATGACATCCCCGCCCCCTCGCCATCACCGCCCGCGTCCGCAACGAGATCCTGGCCAGGTTCCTCCGCATCCACGAAGCCGACCTCGCGCCCCCCATCCCGGCCGAGCCGCCCGCCTAACCCGAAGGCGAGCCGGGCTGGACGAAGGTCGAACTACGCTTCCGCTCCCTGGTGGCCGCCGAGGTACTCCTCGCCTTCGGCCCCGACGCCGAAGTCCTCACCCCCCAAGACCTCCGCCAGGCGCTGGCCCGCAGAGCCGCCGCAACCGCCGCTCTCTACACCCCCCGCCAGGACACCTGACAAGACAGCCGAGGCACGCGGACGCCCGCCACCTCTATCTGACCAGCACGGCACGCATTCGATCGCATCGAGGCAGCAGCCGCCTTCACCGACACCCCACCGGACGACCGTTGTACGGGGGGACCGGACTCTGGCGTCCAGCCCAGTGGTTGTGACGTGGCCCAGGGGTTGGTCTGCGCCGGGCCCCTTGAGGAAGCTTGCCCTCTTCTCCGGGGCTCGGGGCGTCTGGGGCTCGGGGCGCATGGGGCTTTGGTCGTAGGTCGCAGGTCGGTGGTGAAGTGATCGGCGGCCAACAGAAGATTGGGGATGTGAAATCTTCTGCTTTTGATGTGGATGGCTTCCTGCGGCAGCCGCTCACCGCTCGTATCGCGACGAGCGGGCCGACGGTGCGTCCTGTCTGGTTCCTTTGGGAAGAGGGAGCCTTCTGGACCTTGACCGGCCCATGGGCCCGGTTGTTCGACCGTGTGAAGGGTGACCCGAACGTCGCCCTCGTGGTGGACGAGTGCGATCTCACGACGGGGTGCGTCCGGCAGGTGATCGCTCGGGGCCAGGCTGAGCTCGTACCCTTTGATGTGCCGAGGGGGCGGCGCAAGCTTGCCCGCTATTTGGGTGGGGACGAGGCCTTGTGGGACGAGCGTTTCGTGCACTACCTGCATGATGATCCGGGCGAACGAGGCACGAGGTGGCTGCGTTTGGTGCCTGCCTCGCTCACCGCGACTGATCTCAGTTACTCCGTGGCGCCGTGATGGTGTGCTGTGGCCAGGCGGTAGGACTCGGTTCCGGTCTCCAGACCGACGACCCGTCCGCACTCGGCGGGCAAACGCGCTTCGACGACAGCGAATGCCCCGTCGCCCGGTCGGTTAACGCGATCGGCGACTGATGGTGCGCGGCCAGTCACCGTCGTCCAGCGCCTGCTGTTCGGCGTGAACGCGCACATCAACCTCGACCTGGCCATCGCCGCCCCCGCGCGAACCAGCCCGGGCGAGGCCATCCACGAGCGTCCGGCCGGGTGAGTTGACCTTCACGTATGGGGCAATGTCTAGCGTCAGCGGCATGACTCAAGTCGCCAGAAGCACCACGCAGCCCGCGTTCCCCCGTCTGCCTCGCACGGGTCTGGAGGTCCGGCTCGCCGCACGTCCCGTCGGGCTGCCCCACCCGGACGACTTCGAGGTCGTCGAGGTCGGCGTGCCCGGCCCCTCGGTGGGCCAGGTGGTGGTCCGGAACCTGTTCATGTCGCTCGATCCCGGCATGCTCACCCTGGTCAGGGGCGACGCGCGACTGCCCATGAGACCCTACGAGGTGGGAGAGGTGATGTACGGGGACGCCGTCGGCGAGGTGGTCGCCTCGTCGGACCCGGCGGTCAGGGAGGGTGAGTTGGTGGTTCATCGGCTCGGCTGGCGGGAGTACGCCGTGGCCGAGACGAGTGCGTTCCGCCGCGTGGACAAGGCGGCGTACCCGAGCCCCTCCATGCACCTCGGCTTCGGCCTGGTGGCCTACGTCGGACTCATGGAAGCGGCGGAACTGCGGCCCGGCGACACCGTCTTCGTCTCGAGCGCGGCCGGGGCCACGGGGAGCATGGCGGGACAGATCGCCCGGCTCAAGGGAGCCGGCCGGGTGATCGGCAGTGCCGGCTCCCCCGACAAGGTCGCCCACCTCACCGGGAAACTCGGGTTCGACGCGGCCTTCGACCATCACGACGGCCCGGTGCTCGACCGGCTGCGCGAAGCGGCACCGGACGGCATCGACATCTACTTCGACAACGTGGGAGGCGAACAACTGCGCGCCGCCATCGAGGTCATGAACGTACATGGCCGTATCGCGGTCTGCGGAGCGCTGGGCCGGCAGAGCACCGGCCGTCCGGACGAGGGCCCGGGGGACCTCCTGAACGTCCTCGGCAAACGCCTGACCATCCGCGGCTTCACCCTGTGGGACCACCTGGACCGCGCTGCGGAATTCGGCGGGCAGTTCCGCGACTGGCTGAGCGACGGCTCCCTCGTCTACGACGAAACGGTGATCGACGGCCTGCGGAGCGCGCCCGGGGCGCTCCTCGATCTCGTCCGTGGCAGGTTCACCGGGAAGACCGTAGTACGGGTCGGGAGTTGACTCCCAAGCATCGAACAGGAGGCAGTCACGTGTTGATCGGCGAGCTCGCCGCACGGACCGGGTCCACCACCCGAGCCCTGCGCTACTACGAGGAGCAGGGCCTGTTGGAGTCCGGGCGGACAGCCTCGGGCTACCGCGTCTACGGTCCGAACGCGGAGACGCGGGTCCGCAACGTCCGCGACCTGCTGGCCTCCGGGTTCACCATCGAGAACGTCAAGTCCTTCGTGCGCTACCTCGACACCGACCTTCCCGAGGTGTTCGCGTACTCGCCCGCGTGCTCCGACGGCTACCTCGTCGGCGCGCAACGGGTGGCCGAACTGGCAGAGAAGATCGCGGCTCTGACACGCCTGCACGACATCCTGGTCCACCGGATGCCGTGGCTGGCGACGCCCGATGACGCCTCACGGAAGGAGGCCGCCTGACGGCTGTCTTCCCCACGGCTCTCGAACCCGACAGCTCCAACGCGGCCCCGCAGGTCATCCGCCGGTCATCCGCCGGTCATCCGCCAAGCATGGCCGAGAAAAAGTCGAGCGAACGGTCGACCTCCTTCAGGGCCGGGCTCCTGTTCAGGTGGCCATGGGGCATGCCCGCGGAGAGGTACGTCCGGACCGGCACCTCGGACTCCTCCAGCTGCCGGGCAAGCAGATCACCGGAGGGCCGCAGATCGTCGTACTCGGAGAGGACGATGCCCGTCGTCGGCAGGCCCTCGAGCTTCGCCGCCCCGGGCATCGCGGCCGGGGGAAGGTCGGTCAGACGGCCCACGTAGTTGCGGACCATGTGCTCGATGCCCGCCGTGGTGAACCGCAGGAGCGCCGGCAGGTCCCGCATCCCGGCCGCCGTATCGTCGTCCAGGGCCGGGGTCGGGAAGTGGACGAAGGGGTAGGCGAGCAGCAGGGTGTCCGGGCGGGGTTCGTCCTGGTCGCGGAGGCGGATCGCCGTGGAGAGGGCGAGGGCGGCGCCCGCGCTGGCGCCCCCGAGTGCCATCGGACCGGACACCGGCCGCCCCTCCCTCACCAACCAGAGCCACGCCGCGTGCGCGTCGTCGACGGGTATCGGGTGGCGGACGCCGTCCACGGCCAGGCGGTAGTCGACGGAGACCACCAACGCCTGTGCTCGGGCGGCGAGTTCGGCGGACACGACATGCGCTTCCGGCATGTCGGTGTCGCCGCCCATGAAGCCACCGCCGTGCAGCCACAGCAGTGCGCGGCGGGGTTCGTCGCGCGGGGTGTAGAGCCGGACGGGGACCGCGCCATGGGGGCCGGGGACGGTGCGGTCCTCGATGGAGACGTCCGGCATGCGCCACTCGCCGGGGTCACGGAAGTACTCGGTCAAGCGTGCCATGGCCTCCGGGTCGTTCTGGGCGTCCTCCCAGCTCAGGCCTTCGAGAAGGTGCAACTTCTCGGCGAGGAAGGGATCGAGTGGCATGGATGCTCCCCAGAGGCGTCAGTAGACGAAAATCCAGCACGTACAAGTATTCCCCGCGCGTCCGAACCGCCTGACGAGGTCAGCATCCGGGTGAACGTCTCGGCGATCGCCGCGATGTTCACCGTGGGATCGTGCGTCCACTGGATCTGCAGGCCGTCCAGCACCGCCGGCAGCGTCCTGGCGAAGTGGTCCTTGTCGCGGTGGACGCAGGCGCCACGGAGCATGACGGTCTCGCCGTTGAGGCGCAGGCCGTGCCGGGGGTCGAGTTGCAGGGCGCGGATACCGAAGGTGACCTGATCCCCGTCCCCGTCCCCGTCCCCCAGGCCCACATGGCAGTCGTAGAGCGTCGGCGCCTCGGGGCTCCACGGGGCCCGGGGACGGCACGTAGAGGCGCTGCCCGGACCGTCGCCGGCTCACCGGGCGGCACCGTCACCCTGGAGACGTCGCTCGCGAAGACGGTCCCGGCGGCGTCCCGTATCTCCGTGACGCGGGGAGCGTACGGGCTTCGATCGAGTCGTTGGCCACCTCCGTCACGAAGCACTACTAGTGATCGCCGGCGCTGTCACGCAGGAAGCCCGCGAACGCATGGGCGGCGGGGGTGAGGACGTGGTCGCTCATGCGGACGAGGAGGATGCGGCGTACCGGTGCGGGAGGTTGCAGCGGCAGGACGCTGACGCCGGCTCGGATGCCCTCCAGGGCCAGGGTGGGTGCGAGGGCGACACCGATTCCTGCGGCGACCATGGCCTGGGCCTCCTGGTAGTCGTGGGCCTCGTAGGCGACCTGCGGCTCGAAGCCGGCCGAGCGGCAGCTGCGGGCGAGGGCTTCGGCCACCGGGTGGTTCTCGGCGCGGGTGATCCAGGGATCGTTCGCGAAGTCGGCGAGGGAGGCCGAGCGGCGGCCGGCCAGGGGGTGGGCCTCGCCGACCAGGAGGGCCGGCGGGTCGTCGGCGAGTGCGGTGACGACGATGTCCTCGCGGTCGATGCGGTTCCAGTCGTAGTCCCACATCAGGGACATCTCGATTTCCCGGTTCTCCAGCATCGCCCACAGCCCCGCGATGCGGGCGCTGCGCACCGTCAGCCGTACGTCGGAATGCGCCTCCCGGAAGGCGATCACGGCCCGAGGAAGGAGAGAGGCACCGACAGTGGGGAACGTGCCGACCCGCAGGGTGCCCGCGCGCAGTCCCGCGAAGTCGGCCAACTCGTTCTCAGCGGCCTTCAGTTCGCGCCCGATCCGCTCTCCGCGCTCGGCCAGCGCGCGCCCCGCGTCGGTGAGTGTGACGCCCCGCGCATGGCGCTCCAACAGGGGCTGACCGGCCTCCGCCTCCAAGCGGCTGACCTGCTGGGACACCGCGGACGGCGTGTAGTTGAGGGCCCGTGCGGTGGCGGTCACGGAGCTCCGGCGGGCGACCTCGGTGAAGAGCAGAATGCGCCGGACGTCGAGCATCGCGCCACCTCCAGCGTCAATCCCAGTGTCAGTTCCAGCGTTAATTTCAGCTTAAGGCCCGTGCATATTTCCGAGATTGTACTTCACGCTCTTCGAGCCCACTGTGGATCGCATCCCCGCACGGAAGTGCCGTCGGGGCTTCCACGAGGAGTCTGTTGTGTTGCGTCTGCAGGGCGAGATGATCCGCGGGGGTACCAGCAAGTGCTGGATCTTCGACCACCACGACGTGGTGGCGACCGGCGTGGATCCCGACACCCTGCTGCTCGCCGCCTACAACGCCGCCGACCCCCGCCAGATCGACGGCGTCGGCGGCGCCTCCTCCACCACCTCGAAGGCCGCGATCGTCCGGACGTCCACCGCGCCCGGCATCGACGTCGAGTACGCCTTCGCACAGGTCGGTATCGGTGACGAGCGCGTGGAATGGACCAGCAATTGCGGCAACTGCGCCACGGCCGTCGCCCTGTACGCCGTCCACCACGGCCTGGTGCCGGTCGCGTCGGAGTCCACCACGGTGCGGATGCTCAACGTCAACACCGGGGCCCGCCTCACCGGCACCATCCCGACCCCGGGGCATACGGCACCTGACGAGGGCAGGGCCGCAGTGCCGGGCACCGCCGCGCTCGGGGTGCCGGTCCTGCTCGGCTTCGAAGACCCGGCGGGCTCGACCACGGGGCTCGCCCTGCCGACGGGCCGCGCCCTGGACACCCTGACGGGGCCCGCCGGTCAGGTCGAGGCGTCCCTGGTCGACGCCGGTGCCCCTGCCGCGCTGTTCGAGGCGAAGGCCTTCGGTCTGCAAGGCACCGAACCCCTGGCCGAGTTCGCCGCGGCCGTACCCGCTCTCACCGTGCTGCGCCGTCAGGCCGCCCTGGCCATGGGCCTGTCCAAGGAGAGCGATCCGGTCGGCCACGCCGTCCCGAAGGTCGGCGTCGTCGCCCGCCCCGCCGCCTACCGCACCACCGACGACATCCCGGTCGGACAGGACGAGTACGACCTGGCCGTCCGCATGGTGTCGATGCACGCCCCGCACCCGGCGATCGGTCTCACCTCCGCCGTCGCGCTGGCCACGGCAGCCGCCATCCCCGGCACCCTCGCCCACCGCGTCGCCCGGCAGACCGCCGACGGCACGCTCCGTCTGGGCACCCCGGCCGGTGTCATCACCGCCCGGGCCGTCCCCGCCGCGGACGACGCGTCCCCCACGGTGCTGCTGCACCGCGCCGCCCGCCGTATCGCCCGAGCCGAACTCCTCGTTCCCGTCCTGGAAGGACGCCCCGCATGAGCCGCAACGTCGCCGCCCCGGGTACCGTCACCGCTCCACCCGGCCGCCTACGCCGACTGCTGTCCCTGCTGTACGTCCAGTGCCTGGTCGGCGTCCTCGCCGGCGCCGCCGTCGGCTGGCTCTGGCCGTCCTTCGGAGCCGACTTGAAGCCCTTGGGCGACGGCTTCATCGCGCTGGTCCGCATGATGATCGCGCCGGTCATCTTCTGTACCGTCGTGCACGGCATCGCCTCCATGGGCAACGCGCGCGCCGTCGGCCGGGTCAGCCTCAAGGCGCTGATCTACTTCGAGGTGCTGACCACCGTCGCCATGGTGATCGGCCTGGTCGTCGTCAACATCGTCAAGCCCGGCAGCGGACTGCACGTCGACCCGTCCACCCTTTCCGCCGAGGGCTTGCCGCCGGAGGCGACCCAGAGCCACGAGAGCGTCACCGCGTTCGTCCTCTCCATGATTCCGGACACCCTGCCGAGCGCGCTGACCGGCCACGAGATCCTGCCGGTGCTTCTCATCTCGGTTCTGTTCGGCTTCGGCCTGAACGCCGCGGGCGAGGCGGGCGCGGGGATCACCGAAGGCGTCGAGAAGCTGTCCAAGGTCCTCTTCACGCTCATCCGTTGGATCATGCGACTGGCCCCCATGGGCGCCTTCGGCTCGATGGCCTTCACCATCGGCAACTACGGTCTGGACACCCTGCGTCACCTGTTCCTGCTGGTCGGCTCCTTCTGGCTCACCGCCCTGTTCTTCGTCCTGGTCGTCCTCGGTACAGTCATGCGCGTCAACGGCCTGCGTCTGCTGCCCTTCCTCCGCTACATCAAGGAAGAGCTGCTGATCGTCCTGGGCACCTCGTCCAGCGAGCCGGTGCTGCCACGCATGATGGCCAAGCTGCAGCACGCGGGCGCCTCCAAGCCCGTTGTCGGCATCACGCTGCCCGCCGGGTACTCCTTCAACCTCGACGGCACCGCGATCTACCTGACCATGGGCTCGGTCTTCCTCGCCCAGGCCCTCGGTATCGACCTCAGCCTCACCCAGCAACTGTCGATGCTCGCCGTCATGCTGCTCACCTCCAAGGGCGCCGCCGGGGTCACCGGCTCCGGCTTCATCGCCCTGGCCGCCACCCTCAGCGCCGTTCCACACGTGCCCGTCGCCGCGCTGGCGCTCATCTTCGGCATCGACCGCTTCATGTCCGAGGCCCGCGCCCTGACCAGCGTGGTCGGCAACGGCGTCGCCACGCTGGCGGTGGCCAAGTGGGAGGGCCAACTCGACGAGGAGCGTGCCAGGGCCGTCCTGCGGGGTGAGATCCCGTACACCTCGGCATTCGCGGCCGACCGCACCTCGGGCCCGCGGACCGGTCCCGCGCACGGCGTGAAGCACGAGGGGGTTGAAGAGGTCGAGGAAGTCGAAGAGACCAAGGGAGTCGTGGAGACCGAGGGAGTCGTGGAGACCGAGGGAGTCGTGGAACCCGGCGTGGAGGCAGTGGCCGAACCGGACCGTGCCCCGGTGCCCACCGCAGGCTGACCCAGCCCGCACCCCGCGGCCGGTTCGGAGCCCGCACCCCGGACCGGCCCCTTCTCGCGATCAGAGCACCCGGCGCGTCAGTCAGTGCCGTCGGCGCGGAGGACCAGGTCGAGCAGACCCGGGAAGCGCGCGTCGAACTCCTCGCGGCGCAGGCGGTTGACCCGCTTGGGTCCCTCGTCGCGCTGCTCGACCAGGCCTGCGCCGCGCAGCACCGAGAAGTGGTGACTCTTGGCGGCTTTCCCGACGCGCACGTCGAAGCTGCCGCAGCTGCGGGTCCAGTCAGGAGAGCCCGCGAGCTCGCGGACGAGCTGGACGCGGACGGGGTCGGCGAGCGCGGACAGCGCGGTGAGGACGGACACGTCCTCGGGATGGGTGTGGACCGGCGCCGCCCGATGACTGCCGCCCTCGACCTGGTTCGACATGTCCTCCCCCTTGTCGTGCGTATCACTGCCGCGATGCCACGAATTCAAAGCGGGCGCTTGCACAGTGTTCGATGAATATCTTACAGTCCCAGTGTTCGCTTTTCATTGAACACTCGTCCGAGCAGCCGTCGAAGGGTGCGTTCCGCCCATGCGTGCAATCGAGTTCCAGGAGTACGGCGCCCCCGAGGTGCTGAAGATCGTGCAGGCCGACACCCCCGAGCCGGGGTCGGGCCAGGTGAGCATCGACGCCGCCTACGTGGGCGTGAACTTCGCCGACCTCAAGGCCCGCGCCGACGGCTACCGCGTGGGGTCGCTGCCGTTCCGCCCGGGCCTGGAGGTCTCCGGACGAGTCCGGGCCGTCGGCGACGGCGTCGAGGGGCTGTATCCGGGGCAGGAGGTCGCGGCACTCGTCAACAGTGGCGCCTACGCGGAGGTCGTGGTCGCCGACATCGCCACCGTCTTCCCCCTCCCCCAGGGCCTGGACCTGCGGACCGCGGCCACGCTCCCCACCGTGGTGCCGACCGCGCACGCCCTTCTCCACGAGGTGGGACGGCTGCGAGCCGGAGAGAGCGTTCTGGTGCACGGCGCCGCTGGCGGCATCGGCACGGTCGCCGGGCAGCTGGCCCGGGCGGCGGGCGCCGGCGCGGTGTACGGCGTGGTCTCGTCCGCGGCCAAGGCCGACCACGCCCTCAAGCACGGCTACGACGAGGTGTTCACCACCGACACCTTCCTCGACGACGTCCGCCGCGCCACCGACGGCAGTGGTGTCGACCTGGTCCTCGACCCGGTCGGTGGCGACACTCTCCGCCGCGGCCTCGACGCCCTCGCCGTCTTCGGACGCCTGGTCTCCTTCGGGAACGCGAGCGGCGAAGAGCCGTGGCAGGTCGGGCAGCCCCAGCTCTACGCGCAGGGCCGTTCGGTCGGGGGCTTCTCCATCCTGACCCTCGCACAGACGGCCCCCAAGGCGCTGCGGGCACTCGCCGAGCGAGCCTTCCGTACGGTCGCCGACGGCACCGTCAGCCTCCCGATCACCGCGGAGTTCCCGCTGGTGGAGGCGGCCGAGGCCCACCGGCTGATGGGCGGGCGCAGGTCGACGGGCAAGTTGCTGCTGAGGGTGGCCGACTGAGGGGCCCCCAGCACCTGCCGGGACCGTCGTAGTCCTCGACGATGCGTGCGCTGAATCCGAGGCGGCGGTGGAAGACGATCGAGCCGGTGTCCGGACGGCCCGCGCGATCGCCATGTCCGTCAGGAGGCCAGGCGGGTGGCGGCCTGGACCAGGTCGTCCACGTCCTGTTCTGTGGTGGCGAAGGACGTCACGAAGCGGACGACGCCGGGCTCCCAGCGGTCGTGGTAGAAGGCGTAGCCCTCGGCCAGCAGGCCTTCGGTGATCTCCTGGGGCAGGCGGCAGAAGAGGATGTTGGCGTCGGCGGCGCCGAGCAGACCCACCCCGGGTATCGCCTTCAGGCCCTCCTGGAGGCGGGCGGCCATGGCGTTGGCGCGGGCCGCGTTGCGCAGCCACAGACCGTCGCTGAGGTAGGCGTCCAACTGGGCCGCCTGGAAGCGCATTTTGGACGTGAGCTGGCCGGCGCGCTTGGCGCGGAAGGCGAGTTCGGCGGTGAGCGAGCGGTCGAAGACGACGATCGCGTCGGCGGTCATCGTGCCGTTCTTGGTGGCTCCGAAGGACAGCAGGTCGACGCTGGCCCGCCAGGTCAGCTCGGCGGGAGTGCAGCCGAGGGAGGCCACGGCTCCGGCGAAACGCGCGCCGTCCATGTGCAGACGCAGGCCCGCCTCGGCGGCGATCGACCCGAGAGTGCGGATCTCGTCGAGCGTGTAGACGGATCCGGTCTCGGTGGCCTGGGTGAAGCTCACCACGGAGGGCTCGACGCTGTGCACGTCCCCGGCCTTGTGGCGTGCGGCGGCCCGCAGCTCCTCCGGGTCGATCTTGGCGTCGTCCCCGCCGAGCGGCACCAGCTTCGCGCCCGCCGTGTAGAACTCGGGGGCGCCGCACTCGTCGTTGTTGATGTGACTGTCGCGGTGGCACAGCACGCTGCCCCAGGGCGGGGTCAGCGCGGCGAGGCTCAGGGCGTTCGCGGCGGTGCCGGTGGAGACCAGCAGGACGTCGACGTCACGCTCGAACATCTCGCTCAGTCGGCGCCTGACCGTCGCCGTGCCGTCGTCCGCTCCGTAGGGCGGGGCCGGGCCGGAGACCGCCCGGGTCACCGCTTCGGTGATCTCCGGCGAGGTACCGGCGGTGTTGTCGCTGCTGAAGACGCGTGATGCGGGGACGGGGATGGGGGCGGGGGCGGGGGCGGGGGTGCTCATGGTCGGCGGTCCTTGTCGGTCTTGGACGGGTTGTTCCGGTCGTTCTTCCCTGCCGGCGCCGCCGCGTGGATGAGCTGGCGCAGCGCGCCGTGGTAGACCTCGTGGTCGGTGACGGCGGGCACGATCGCGGCCAGGTTGCCGCTCAGCACCGGGAACTCCTCCGGGTCTAGTGCGGCCAGCGCGGTCCGTGTGGCCGCCTGGGCGGCCCTGGCGTCGCGGTGGTCGACGAAGCCGGCGCTGCCGAGGGTGAGCAGGTACATCCGCCGGTACGCGGTGATCGCCTCCTCGGGAGTCAGTCCGGCCGTGAGGCTGTGGGCGAGCTGCGGCTCGACCAGGCGGGCCAGCAGGTGAGGGCCGAGCCAGGGACGCGTCCCGCGCAGGGCGAGCAGTCCCGGATGTGCCACCAGCAGCCGGTAGAGCGCGGTGAACCGGGTTTCCGTGGCCGTGGCCCAGTCGGCGTCCGGTTCGGTTTCGGGCAGTTGGGAGGCCAGGTGGTCGACGCACAGGTCCAGTAGTCCGGCCAGGTCCGTGCAGCGGCGCTGGAGCGAAGCGAGGGAGATCTCCAGTCGCGACGCCAGCGCCCGGAACGTCAGAGCTTCGGGGCCGCCCTCGTCGATCAGGAGCAGGGCGGCGTCGGCGATCCGGTCCGGGGTCGCGCGGTCCAGTGAAGGAGAGTGCCGAGGCATGCGAGTCAGCGTACGGTACAACGTATCGCATGTCCAGGTGAGCCCCATTCGGGCACATTCGACAGACGTCGAGCTGCGTGGGGGTGAGGGGCGGGGCAAGGAGGGTACCTGCGGCTGAGTACGACGCACGCGCGATCGCGGGAGGTAGCCATGGGCAAGCTCGGAGATATGGCGAACAAGGTAAAGGAGATGGCGAAGGGCCACCCGGACCAGGCCGACAAGGCTGTTGCGGCCGCCGAGCGGATGGTCGATGAGCGGACGGGCAACAGGTACGACGCCCAGACCGACAAGGGCGCCGACGCCGTGCGCCGCTCCTACGGAAGCGACGGCACGACGGAACGCTGACCCCCACATCGGCATACTGGCCCCCGGTGCAACACGCCGGGGGCCAGTATGCCGAGGGTGGGTTTCTCGATCCGCGGGCGTGTTCGGTAGCGGTCTGTTCTCAAGGCCGTCCACACGACCGACTCAGGGGCAGGCCGTGCCCGAAAGGGGCCAGGCCGACCGTGCCGTTCCACAACACGGCCGGCAGGCACTCCTCAACGCCGATACCCCCGAACTCCCGGTCGTACGGGTTTGCCTCGTGCGGCGCCTGTGCGCACACAGCGCTAGCGATTGACAGCCCGCATCCCCGCCTCGTCATACCGCTCCCCCGCCGCCTCGGGCAGCTCCGCGTCGATGCGGGCCAGGTCGTCCTCGGTCAGCGCGATGTCGACCGCGCCGGCATTCTGTTCCAGGTAGGTGCGGCGCTTGGTGCCCGGGATCGGCACGAGGTCCTCGCCCTGGGCCAGCACCCAGGCGATGGCCAGCTGGGCCGGGGTCACCTCCTTCTCGGCAGCGATCTCCTTCACCTTCGCCGCCAGGCGCAGGTTCGCCTCCAGGTTGGCGTCCTGGAAGCGCGGGTTCTCGCGGCGCCAGTCGTTCGTGTCCAGCTCGTCCGGCGAGGTGAACCGCCCGGCGAGGAAACCGCGGCCGAGCGGCGAGTACGGAACGAAACCGATGCCCAGCTCCCGGCATGCGGGCAGCACCTCGGCCTCGACGTCCCGTGACCACAACGAGTACTCGCTCTGCACTGCGGTGATCGGGTGCACGGCGTGGGCGCGCCGGATCGTCTCCGCGCTCGCCTCGCTCAGCCCGATGTACCGCACCTTGCCCTCGGCGACCAGCTCGCCCAGCGCGCCAACCGTCTCCTCGATGGGCACGTCCGGGTCGACCCGGTGCTGGTAGTACAGGTCGATGTGGTCGGTCCCCAGACGCTTCAGGGAGCCGCCGACCGAACTGCGCACGTGCTCGGCCGAGCCGTCCTGCGGGCCGACCGTCGTGATGTCACCGGGTACGGCGTGGTCCATCCGGTAGTTGAACTTCGTCGCGACCACGTACTCGTCGCGACGCCCCCGGATCGCCTCGCCGACGAGCGACTCGTTGGTGAGCGGCCCGTACATCTGCGCGGTGTCGAGGAAGTTCATTCCCAGGTCGAGGGCTCGCTGGATGGTCGCGATCCCCTCTTCCTGATCGGCGGATCCGTAGAAGGCGGACATGCCCATGCACCCCAGGCCGATGGCCGATACCTGGAGGTCCCGCAGACTGCGCTTCTGCATGCCGAGTCCCTGCCTTTCCCTGCAACTCGTTCGTCGTTCGGACGGCACGAAGCCCCTCATCCACCTGACGACGGATTCCACCGCCCGGCATCCCGTGAGGAACACCGGGCGACACGAGCTTCGTACGCCACGCTGACTGCGACGCTACGACCTTGAGCGCACTCCAGCGCAAGTCGCCCCACACCGGCTCCTTGCACGGCAGCGCGGCGGGCACCGTCAGCCCCCCCGCCGATCCTCGACCGGGCGCCTGAACAAGATTTTTCCAGACATCCATGTTTTGAAGCAGGACAAGAGGAAACATCTAGACATCTAGATTATTTAGGACATAACGGGCACAAAGTGAAGGTGGCGGGCATGTCTCGGTCAGTGACCGGCGGAGAGCTGGTCGTGCGGATGCTGGAGTCCTTGGGCATCCGGAAGATCTTCGGAGTGCCCGGTGGTCAGACGCTCGCCATCACGGACGCGGTGCTCGCCTCTCCGGTGATCGAGTTCATCACCGCGCGCCATGAGAACGCCGCAGCCGTCATGGCGGACGCGTACGGCCGGCTGACCGGGACTCCGGGCGTCTGCCTGGCGACGACCGGGCCGGGGGCCACCAACCTGCTCACCGGGATCGGCGGGGCGATCCGGGACTCCAGCCCGGTGCTCGTTCTGACCTGCAACAACGCGGGTGAGAACATCCACCGGGACGACGCGCAGAACGCCGACCACGTCGAGCTCTTCCGCCCGCTGACCAAATACAGCCGCCTGGTCGCCCATCCCGGCGCGCTGCGCCAGGCCGTGGAAGAGGCGTATCTGAACGCGATGTCCGGCAACCCCGGGCCGGCCCATCTGGACTTCGCCCGCGACACCATCGAGGGGTCCGTGTCCGACGCGGACGCCCGCGTGCCCGCGGCGGAACACCCGATGTGCCGGTGGGTCGTCCAGCGTCCTCGCGCCGACGTCCGCGCGTTGGCCGATGTCGCCGCACGGCTCGAACAGGCCGAGCGGCCGGTGCTGTGGCTGGGCAATGGCTGCAACCGTTCCGGCGCGGGCGAGGCCGCTCTGGCGCTGGCCGAGTCACTGCGCATACCGGTGATCACGACGTTCAACGGCATCGGCACCGTGCCGACCACACATCCCCTCGTCTTCGGAGCCTTGAGCCGGATGGGCACCCGGCTCTCCAGCCGGGTCATGGCGGACGCGGACCTGGTGCTGGCCGTGGGCAACAGCCTCAACGCCGTCTCGACCAGCCGGTGGCGAATGGATCTGCCGCATGTGATCCAGATCGACGTCGATCCGGCCATGCTGGGCCGTTACTACGGCCGTAGGACGACCGGGGTCGTTGCGGACGCCCGGGCCACGCTGGAGGAACTGCGCGGTCTGCTGGCCGAGCGTGCCGACGCGCTCTCGGCGCGCCGCTCCTCCTGGATCACCGAGCTGCAGCGGGCCGAGGAACTGTGGTGGCAGGAACCGGACGGCACGGAAGCGGCCGTCGGAACGGACGGCCCGTCACCCGCCGAGGTCGTACGGCGGCTGCGCACCGCCGCTCCCGACGAGACGCTGCTCATCCCGGACGCGGGGAACCCGGGGGTGTGGTCGTACTTGTGGCAGATCCGGCGGCCGGGCACCTACATCAAGCCGGTGGGCTTCGGGAACATGGGCTTCGCCGTCCCCGCCGCCGTCGCCGCCGCGGTGGCCGACCCCGAGCGCCCCGTGCTGGCCCTGGTGGGGGACGGTTCACTCGGCATGAGTCTGGCCGAGCTCGAGACGCTGGCGCGGGTCGGTGGCCCGGTCGCGGTCGTCGTGCTCGACGACGCCGGCTACGGCAACATCCGCCAGGAACAGATCGTCCACTACGACGGCCGGACCATCGGCGTGGACTTCGGGCCGTCCGACTACGCCCGCGTCGCCCGTGGCATGGGCCTGCCGGCCGAGCGGACCACCAGCCTGGACGAGCTCTCCAAGCGGGTCGGGGAAACCCTCGAAGGGTTCTCGCCCGCTCTCTTCGACGTCCCCATCGACCCGAGCGTGAACGCCTGGACCTATCCCGCCTTCCGCCCCTACGAACCGGAGGAGGGCTGATCATGACCGATGCCGCCGCACCCGCCGCACCCGCCGCCGACACCCTCGGAGCGCTGGACGGCATTCGTGTACTGGACCTGTCGCGGTTCATCGCCGGCCCGCTGTGCTGCCAGATCCTCGGCGACATGGGCGCCGAGGTGATCAAGGTGGAGCGGCCCAGCGGCGAGGACGCCCGCAAGCACGCGCCGTTCCACCGGCGGCACAGCGTCTACACGATGGTCTACAACCGCAACAAGTACGGAGCCACGCTCGACACCCGGCGCCCCGAGGCCCGGGCGCTGCTGGAGGACCTCGTACGACGCAGCGACATCGTGGTCGAGAACTACCGCCCCGGGACGATGGAGGCGATGGGCCTGCCCTACCAGCGGCTGGCGGAGATCCGTCCCGGGATCATCCTGGTCTCGATCTCCGGCTTCGGACAGACCGGCCCCCTCGCGCGGCGCGCCCTCTTCGACGCCGTCGCCCAGGCGACGTCCGGGCTGATGAGCCTCACCGGTCCGCCGGACGGCGAGCCCACCCTGACGGGCACGTACATCGCCGACCACATCGCCGGATTCCACGGCGCCATGGGCGCGATGCTCGCCCTGCTCCACCGGGAGCGCACGGGAGAGGGCCAGCACGTCGACGTGGCCTCCCTGGACGCGCTGTTCGCCTCCCTGGGCACCCGGCCCAGCGCCTACGCCATGCTGGGTCAGCATCCGCGGCGCAACGGTTCACGCGATCTGCTCACCGGCCCGGCCAACGTCTTCCCCTCCGCCGACGGCTACGTCTACATCCACGCCGGGACAGATCCGCTCTTCCCTCGGCTGTGCCGGGCGATCGGGCGCCAGGACCTGGCCGAGGACGAGAGGTTCTCCTCGGTTCCGGGCCGTATGGCGAACATCGAGGAGTTGGAGGACGCCGTCGCCGCCTGGACCAAGAGCCGTCCCTGCGACGAGATCGCGCACGTCCTGGAGGCGGCCGGAATCCCGTTCGGGAAGGTCAGCGAGATCCCCGACGTCGTCGAATCGGAGCAGATCAAGGCGCGGGACATGATGCTCGACGTCGAGCATCCCGTCCTGGGCGCGCTGCGTCTGCCCGGCATCCCCATCAAGATGAACGCCTCTCCCGGTGCGGTGCGCAAGGCACCGCCGCTGGTGGGCGAGGACAACGACCACGTCTACGGGCGGCTGCTGGGCCGTTCCCCGGAGGAGATCGCCCGCCTGAAGTCGCTGGGGGTGATCTGAGTGAACGTACCGGCGCACCGTCCCACCGACCTGCGTCTGGATCCCTCCGCCCTGGCCCTGGCGGGTGCGGGCCGGGTGTTCGACCTGTCCTCGGGGTGGTGGCCCGGGATGCCGCTGGCCCCCGGTCATCCGCCGTTCCAGGTCCTGACCTTCAGGACGCCGGCGGGCGAACGCGCCCAGGGATCTCGGGGAGACCTGGAGTGGCTCGGGGACAACGCCTCCCGGTTCGGCTTCGTCTCCGAGATCCTCTCCTTCTGCGCCCACTCCGGCACGCACATCGACGCCCTGGCGCACATCACGTCGGGCGAGAACGACGAATGGTACGGCGGCTACTCCGCGCACGAGCATCTCGGCGACTACGGCCCCCTCACGCACGACGCGTCGACACTGCCGCCCCTGATGCGCAGGGGAGTCCTCGTGGACGCGCCCGGTGCGCTGGGGCACGAGACGCTCAAACCGCACCAGCCCGTCGGCGCCGATCTGATCTCCCTGGCCCTGGCGCGGCAGGACGTGAACCTCGGTGAGGGCGACGTCGTCCTGCTGCGCACCGGAACCATGAGGCACTGGCCGGACGTCGAGGCGATGAGCGCGGTCCAGGGAGCCGGGCTCGATCTGGAGGGGGCGCGTCTGCTGGCCCAGTACCGGCCGGCCGCCGTCGGCAGCGACACCGCCGCCGTCGAGGTCCATCCCTCCGGCGTCGACGGCGAGCCCCAGCCGGTGCACCGCCTGCTGATCCGCGACCTCGGTGTCCCGCTACTGGAGTGGGTCTACCTGGAGGAACTCGCCGCCGCGGCGGTCCACGAGTTCCTGCTGATCTGCCTTCCTCTCCCCATCACCGGGGCGACCGGCTCGCCCGTGCGGCCCGTCGCCGTCGCCTGATCCGCCCTGTCCGTCGTAGGAGAAAACATGTACACAACACGCGGACGCCGCCTCCACCGCTCCCTCCTCGCTCTTCCCGTCGCCGCGGTTCTCGCCGTGGGTACCGCCTGCGCCGGTGCCGGTTCCGACGCCCACAACGCCTCCCATGGCGGTTCCGACGCGCAGAACGCAGCCGCCGTCCGTGGTCTGCCCGACGACCAGTGGGACGACCTGCATCGCTCGGCGACCACCGAATCACCGCAGAAATACGAGGGCCCGACCACACCGGTCACCGCCCCCGAGAACGTGAAGGTCGCCGCCATCACCTGCCTGAGCATCCTCAGCGGCTGCGTATCGCCCGCCACGGGTGCCGAGCAGGCGGCGAAGGCGCTCGGCTGGCAGGTCAGGGTCTTCGACGGCGGTGGTACGCCGGACAAGCAGAACGCCCAGATGCTCAACGCCCTTTCCTGGGGCGCCGACATCATCCTCAACATCGCCATCGACCCGAACGCTGTGCAGGACGGACTGAGGGCGGCACAGCGGGCGAACGTGCCGGTGGGTGCCGGATCCAACGGTCTCGACTCGCCCAACCCGACCATCAAGCCGACCGGCAACAACCTCGGTTACGCCTTCGACGTGGCCCCCGACTACGCCGCCCTCGGGCAGAAGGCCGCGGACTGGGTGCAGGCCGACTCCAAGGGCAAGGCCAACATCGTCGTCTACTCCGACAAGGAGTTCCCGTCCGTGCTGGCCCTGCAGAAGGGCCTGCTGGCCGGGCTGGACAAGTGCAAGGACTGCACGGTGCAACCGCTGCGGTACTTCACCGGCAACCAGGTGGCCCAGGTGCTGCCGCAGTCGGTCGTCAGCTACCTGCGTTCGAACCCTGACGTGGACTACGTGTTCATCCCGTACGACCCGGCGGCGGCAGCGGTCGTGCCGGCGATCGCCCAGGCCGGCCTGGGCGACAAGGTCCGCCTGATCAGCGTGCTCGGCAGCCAGGAGAACCTGAACTTCGTGCGCAAGGGGCAGGTCCAGGTCGCCGACGCCGCCTACGACAACCTGTACATGGGCTACGCCATGCTCGACCAGACCGCCCGGCTGCTGTCCAAGAAGCCGCTGGCCGACCCGCGCGGCGAGAACCTGCCCTACGTCGTGCTGGACGAGACCAACGTGCCCGAGGCCGGCTCCGACTGGCACGCCTCCTTCGACTACCCCGCCACGTTCGACGGGCTGTGGAAGTGAGGTCCGATGACTGCTGCCCTGTACGGCGTCACCAAGCGGTTCGGGACGTTCGCGGCACTGCGTGAGGTCTCCCTGACCGTCGAGGACGGCGAGATCCACGCCCTGCTGGGGGCCAACGGCAGCGGCAAGTCCACGCTGGTGCGCACCATGACGGGGGTGTACGTACCCGACGACGGGCAGATCCTGATCGACGAACGGGACGTCACCGCCGGATGGAGCCCGGCCGCCGCCGCGGCGGCCGGGGTGCGGGTGGTCCACCAGGAGGCCCCGCTGGTGGACCGGCTGTCGATCGCCGAGAACGTGGCGCTGTTCGCCGGTTATCCGCGCGGGACGCTCGGGCGGATCGCCTGGCGCAGGCTCCGCACCGACACGCAACGGCTGCTCGACGACCTGTCGATCGAACGGCGCAGCCGAGAGCTGGCCGGGCGCCTCACCGGTGCCGAACGGGCGATGCTCACCGTCGAACTCGCCGTACGCACCGCGGGCGAGAACCTGCGGCTGCTGGTCCTGGACGAGGCCACGGCGGCGCTGCCGGAGGCCGAGGCGACGCCGTTCCTCCGGCACGTCCGCGGTATCGCCGACCGCGGCCTGCCGGTCCTGGCCGTCACCCACCGGCTGGCCGAACTCGCGTACGCCGACCGGGTCAGCGTCCTGGACGCCGGCCAACTGGTGATCGAGGGGCCGGTGAGCAAGGTGGAGCGCTCCGAGATCGTACGGGTCATGCGGGGCACCGCCCCCGCGTCCCGTACGGCTGCGGCGACGAGCGGCGGGGCACAGGCGGAATCCGGACGGCACGCGACCGGGATCACCGCGCTGTGGGAGCGCGCGGCCGGCGGCCGCGACGGCGCTCCGCCGACGCAGTCGGCGGCCGGCCCGGTGCTGCGGGTGCGGGACCTGCGCGGGCACGACGTCGAAGGACTCGACCTGGACGTCGCGCCCGGCGAGGTCGTCGGTGTCATCGGTGTGCGCGGCAGCGGCCTCGAGGAGTTGCCGCGCCTGCTCACCGGGGCCGAACAGCGCCGCGGCGGCGCCATCGAAGTCGCCGGACAGCGTCTGCCCGGCGCGCTGCCGCCGCGGGTGGCCATCCACCACGGACTGGTGCTTCTGCCCGCGGACAGGCTCCGCGAGGGCGGCTTCCACACCCTGCCCGTCACCGAGAACGTGATCCTGCCCGAGGCACGCAGGTTCTGGCACCGGCGGGCCCAGATGCGCACGGCGATCCGGCGGGTCATCTCCTACCTCGACGTGCGGCCCACCGACCCGGCCACCGTCTTCGGCCGCCTCTCCGGCGGCAACCAGCAGAAGGTCATTCTGGGCCGGCTCCTGCGCATGCGTCCACGCGTCCTCGTCCTCGCCGACCCCACCTACGGCGTCGACCCGGCCGCTCGCGAGGTGATGTTCGACGCCATCCGCGACGCCGGAGCCAGCGGGGTGGCCGTCCTGCTGACCTCCACCGAACCCGAGCAGATGGCGGGCCTGTGCGACCGGGTCCTGGTGCTGCGCCAGGGGCGCGTCACCGAGGAGATCTCCGCTCGTGCCATGACTGCCGAGAACCTCATGACGAAGGCGATGTGATGAGCGACAAGACCGTGTCCCACCTCGACGCACCGGCGTCGGCCCGCTCCGCGCGGGAACGATTTTCCCCCGGCCGGATGCTCTCCTGGGTGAGCGGTTACGAGACCCTGGTGCTCCTCGCCCTGCTCATCGTTGCCTTCACCCTCGCCTCCGACCGGTTCCTGACAGCCGACAACCTTCAGAACGTGGCGCTCGTACAGGCCGTCACGGCGACCATGACCCTGGCCGTCCTGATGCCCCTGATCATCGGTGAGTTCGACCTGTCCGTCGGATATCTCATCGGTTTCCTGGTGATGCTCGAAGCCGTCGTGGCCCAGCACACCAGTAATCCGGTGCTCGTCATGGCCGCGGGTCCGGTCGTCGGTCTGCTCGTCGGCCTGGCCAACGGGATGCTGACGGTCTACTTCAAGATCAGTTCGTTCATCGCCACTCTCGGTGTCGGCATCCTGCTCAGCGGCGCCACGCAGGGAATCAGCAATGGCAAGGTCATCTTCGAGAACATCCCGTCCTCGCTGACCTCCTTGGCGGCCGACGACTTCCTGGGTCTGTCGCTGGCGGTGTGGCTGACCCTCCTGCTCGCCGTCATCCTCTTCTACGTACTGGAGCACACCCCGCAGGGCCGCTTCTGGTACGCCATCGGCGGCTCCGAGCGCGTGGCCTACCTCGCAGGCGTCCGGACCAACCGCATGCGGATGACCGCGTTCGCCGCCTCCGGGCTGATCGTGGGCATCGCGTCCAACTTCGCCCTCGCTCAAGCGGGATCGGCGAACCCCGGTTACGGTCCCGAACTGCTGCTGCCCGCCTATGCCGCGGCGTTCCTCGGCGTGGCCACCTACCGGCCCGGTTACTACAACGTCCTGGGCGCCCTGGTCGCGATCATCCTGCTGGCCATCGGATTCAACGGACTGAGCCTGCTGGGCGTGCCGTTCTGGGTGCAGCCCATCTTCAACGGAAGCGTGCTGATCATCGCCGTCCTGGTCGCGCGTCAGGAGACCCGCCAGGTGCGGACCGGATGACACGGCCGAGTGCCCGCGCCCTCGTTGGGCGCCCGGGCACCGGCCCACCCACTCAGCGTCCGACGTACGACGAACGACGTACCTCGACAAGGAGGACGGGATGCGGACACCGACGACGGGGCGGACACCGACGACGGGGCGGACCCCGACGACCGCCCGGGCACTGGATGAGCTGCTCGCCGGCGCCCGCCTGGTGGACCTCAGCCGCACCCTGGAAGAGGGCATGCCCACCTACCCCACGCACGCCAAGTACTTCCAGAACCGATGGCTGGCCATGGGTGACGTCGCCCGCATGAACCAACTCGTGCTCGGTGAGCACACCGGCACCCACGTCGACAGCCCCTGCCACTTCCCCGTCCGGGGACCGCACGCCGACATGAGCGTCGACGAGCTCCCGCTCACCGCGCTCACCGGCCGCTGTGCGACCGTCACGGTGGATCCGCCGCCCGCACCCGACGAGATGGTCGGACCCCGGACCCTGCTCGACTGGGAGGAACGCCACGGCTCGCTGCGCTCCGGGGACGTGGTGCTGATGAATTTCCAGTGGGCACACACCCGTTGGGGCCTGCACGAGGCGGGCTTCGCCCATCTGGACGGCTGGCCGGGCATCGCGCGCGAGACGGCGGAGCTGCTGCGGGAGCGGACCGTGCGGGCGGTGGGGACCGACTGCGTCAGCCTCGACAGCGGCGACGGCGGCCGTGGCGAACTGCCGGCGCACTACGTCCTGTTGTCCGCGGGCGTGCTCATCATCGAAAACCTGGCCAACCTCGACCGGCTGCCACCGTTGTGCTTCTTCCTGGCGTTCCCGCTGCGCATCGCGCACGGCACCGGCTCCCCACTGCGCGCGGTGGCCGTCGTGGACGGAGGACAGTGATGACCGTGCACCGGACGGCGGTCCTCGGCCGCAACCTCACCGACCCCTCCCGCGCCGCCCACGAGAAGGATCTCGAAGCGGGCCTGAAGCCGCCGGTGTTCGACAGCATCGTCGTTCCCGAGGAGTTCGGCCCGGTCGATCTGCTGGTGGACGACCTGAAGGTCAAGCGGTTCGCCTTCACCCAGGACGACCACGGCGACTGGTACCTGCGCGCCGGGCCCGACGGCCCGCGCATCGGCCACGCCGGACTGCTCGCCAACGATCTGCTGCAACTGTTCACCCTGAGGTTCGCCGCCAGTCAGGTGGTGGGGCTGCACACGGAGGAGGAGCTCTGGTTCGACCGGCCCGTCCTGGTGGGACAGCGGGTACGGCTGGCCGGCCGCTACGTGGACAAGTACGAGCGCCGGGGGCAGGGCTACGTCGTCATGGAGGCCGACGCCCGGGACGAGGACGGACGCACCCTGGTCCGTCACCGGGGAGTGGAGATCATGCGGACCACGCCGGGAGAGGTGGCCGGGCGGGGCTCGGCGGGCCGTGCTCCCGGCCGCCGTGTCAGCGACGCGTACGACACCTCCCTGCCGCTCGCGGAGAGTCTGGGCGGCGGGGCGGTGCCCGGGATGGGCCTTGCGCCGCTGTCCAAGGAGATCACGTTCGAGCAGATGGCCGTGTTCTCCCGGACCGGCGAGTTCGTCACCAACATCCACAACAACCTCGCCGCCGCGCGCGCCGGAGGCCTTGCGGTACCGATCGTCCAGGGGCAGCAACTCGTCTGTCACCTCGCCGAGTTGCTCACCCGCGCCTTCGGAGCCGAGTGGTTCATCACTGGATGGCTGCGGGTGAAGTTCCTGCGTCCGGTGAGCGCCTTCGACCGCATCGAAGCCGCCGGCGCGGTGCGTGACGTGGAGCGTGCCGGCTCCCGGACGGGCGTCGGTCTGGATGTGTGGGTGCGCCGCGGCGACGAGAGCCTGGCCGCCGTCGGCTGGGCCCATGGCGAGGTGTCAACCGACCGGCCCGTGCATGGCATTCTGCCCTCCAAAGGATTCTCATAGCCGATACATCCGACATATCTGACACACCCGATGAAGGAGGCACTGTATGGCGCGACTGCCCATGTACGAGGTGATCTACCGCGATCTCGACCAGCAGATCTCCCGCGGCACCCTCAGGCCGGGTGACCGGCTGCCGTCCGAGGGAGAGATCGCGGAGCACTACGGCGTGAGCAGGATGACGGTACGTCAGGCGGTGGGCCGGCTCACCGACGAACGGCGACTGCTCCGCCGTCGTGGCGCCGGCACCTTCGTGGCCGACCATCACGCCACCTACCGCAAGGTCCACACCCTCGGGCCCTTCCATGAGGACATCGGTCGCGGGGACACCGCCATCGCCACCCGTGTCCACGTCCAGCAGGTCGCCGAGCCACCCGAGCACGTCAGCGACCGGCTCGGCATCAAACCCCGGCAGAAGGTCATCCGGCTGCTGCGGGTGCGCGACGTGGACGGCCGGCCGGCCGCCATCCAGGATTCCTGGATCCCCTACGGGCTCGCTCCCGCGCTCGCCCAGGAGGAGTTGCTGGGCGGTTCCCTGTACCGGACCCTCGTGGATCACTTCGGCATCAGTCTGACGTGGGCCGAGCAGGAGGTGTCGGCGGCCGCGGCCAGCGCCGAGCAGGCCGCGCTGCTCCAGGTGCAGCCGGGGACCCCGCTGATCACCATCACGCGGCTCACCCACAGCGACGGGACGGGGCCGGTGGAGTTCGCGCGGAGCTGGACCCGTCCCGAATACCCCCTGTTCATCAGGCTTGAGAGGTGACGCACGATGGCGGGCGACGATGTCGTGTGTGCCGTCGACGTCGGCACCTCGGCCATCCGAGCCGCCTTGGTGACTGCGGGCGGACAACGGCTGCTGGAGGCCCGTCGGGAGCGGAGTCCTGACGAAGGCACCGAGACCTTCGACGCCGAGCACCTGTGGGACGGGCTCCGGCAGGTGCTGCGCCGGCTCTCGGTCGACGCACCGCACGCACGCCTGCGCTGTCTCGCCATCGCGGGACATGTGGGCCAGGTCCTGGTCGACGAGCGGAGCCGCCCACTCGGCATGGCCGGCGGATGGGCCGACTCCCGCGGTGTCCGCGAGGTCGCGGACGAGTGGCCCGACCCGGCCACCGCCCTTCGCGTGGCCGGCCGTCCCGCCGTGACGGGCGGTGCGGTGCCCCTGCTGCACTGGATGAGGGAGCGGGAGCCCACCCTGCACGAGCGGACCAGGTGGGTCCTCGCCCCCAAGGACTTCCTGGTGCTGCGTCTCACTGGCGAGGCCGCCACCGACGTGACCAGTGCGGCGTACACGCTCGGCAGTGACGTCACCCGTCGGGCCTGGGACCCCGCGCTGCTCGCCCTCGGGGGAAAGGGCCCGCGACACTTCCCTCCGCAGCACGCCGCGACCGACGTCGTCGGTGCCGTCACCCCGGCCGCCGCCGGCATGACCGGCCTCCCTCCCGGCCTGCCGGTGGCCGCCGGCGGACCCGACGGCACGGTCGGCGCCGCCGCCGTGGTGGGCTGCGCGGCCGGCACCGTCGTGGACGTGGCCGGCACGACCGACGTCCTGACGCGCGTGATCACCTCCCCCGACGAACGTCCCGCGGCGGCGGTGCTCAACCCCTACCTCGTACCGGACCTGTGGACCTGCGGCGGTGCGACCGGGATGACGGGCGGAGCGCTGGCCCACTGGACGCGTCTGCTGAGCCTCGGCGATCCCGCCGACGCTCTGCGAAAGCTGGAGCCGACGCTCCGCGACATCCCGCCGGGCAGCGAAGGACTGTCCATGTCGCCCCTGCTCACGGGCAGCCGCTTCCCCGGCTGGAACCCGGACGAGCGGGGCAAGCTCTGGGGCCTGGACGAACACCACTCCCCCGTCCATGTCCTGCACGCCGTCCAGGAAGCGGCCTCCTACGTGGTACGCCAAGCCGTGGACACCCTCATCGACGACGACGCCCCCGACACCCCCGTCGTACTGACCGGCGGACCGTCACGCTCACCGGCACTGGCCCAACTGCGCGCCGACGTACTGGGCCGGCCCATACACGTCAGCACCGAAGCGGACGCCACCCTGCATGGCGCGGCCCTGCTGGCACTGGTCGCCGAGGGACTGGAGAGCAGCCTCTCGGCAGCCCAGGCGCACATGACACCCCGGGTGCACGTGTACACTCCCCGGACCTCGATCGCGACCCGCTACGACCAGCTCTACGAGCAGTGGCTGCGGGCGAAGGACTGAACGGGTTCGGTGGCTGAACCCGCGGTAGAGCAGTGCATTGCCGGCTCAAGGCCGGACGGAGTTCTCCGTTGCTTGGCCGATGGTCACGGTGCGGGAGCCCGGAGCGAAGTCGTCGAAGGACTGTTCCCAGGACTCGCAAGGCCAGTAGTAGGTCACACGGCCCTCGGCGGGCCGGTAATGGGCGGTGTACACGGTTCCCAGCCCCTCGTCGTATGCGGATTGATACAGCGGCGGCTTCAGCAGCGCCGCCACGTCCGTGCCGGCTGCGCGGATGGCGCTCAATCGCTCCTGGGTCCGGGAGAACTGCTCCTGCTCGTCAGGCACCGGCATGTGCTGATGGTTGGCAGCGCAGGCGTCCGGGGCCTCGGTCAGTGAGATGTCCGGCCCCACGAACACGGTCAGTGCCTGCTCGGGATCGACGAGGGTGACGTTCTGCGGGATCGCGATCGGTATGGACTTCAGCTTGCCGACTGCCTCGTCAACGGTGTCGCACGTCTCCAGCAGGTAGCGCAGGACGATGAGGATGGCGAAGCCCGGGCCGTGGACGAATCGCCCACCGAAGGTGAGTGAGACCGCGAGCCCGGCGTCGTTCATCCCGTCCAGCAAGCCCCACGCGGCATCCTGCATTCCGATCACCGGTCGGAGGAAGTGGGAGGAGACAATGGTGCCCTCGCAGTCATCGGGGCTGAAGTCGTAGTTGCGCAGCAGGGTGCCCCTGCCGCCGATCTGGGTGCAGCCCGAGAAGAACGGTCGCAGGGTCGCGAGGGTGAGGAATGTCTTCCCTCCGGGCCGGTCGAGCTGACCGGCGAGGCGGTCGAGCACTGGCACCAGCTCCGGCATGTGCGCCTCGAACAGCCTCCGAGCGCGGTCCGCGCCCTCCACGGTCCGGCTCTCCTCGGTCATCCACCGCTCCGCGAGCGGCCACAGAGCCTGTGTATGGGTGGCCCATCGCCCGTCACTTCCGTCGCCGACCTCGATGGCGCGGAAGGTCTTCTGTTGTTGGCTCATGGCTGCCGCTCCCTTGCGGATGTCGGGCGAAGGTGATGGCAACTTAGCTAATTTCGCAGGCAATTCACCACATCACGCATGACGCGGCCGTCTCTGCACGCGGTCCGGCGGACGGCTGTGCCGGGTACCGACGAGCAACGCCATACGTCCTGGCCGCTCACCTGGTCCTATGGTGTGGGGACGCCGGTGCCGCCCGGCTCTGCCGAGCCGGGCGGCACGTCACGGGGTCAGGCTAGAAGTGCCACTGCTGGTTGCGGCCGCCGTCGCAGGTCCACAGGTCGACGAGGACGCCGTTGGTCTTGTTGAAGCCGGGGTCGTCGAGGCACAGCCCCGAAGCCTGGTTCACGATCACGTAGTTGCCTCCGTTGACCGGGATGAAGGACCAGTTCTGGTTCGTGACGCCGTTGCAGGCCCACAGGTCGGCCGTCGATCCGTTGGCGGTGCCGGACTGGTAGTCGTCCAGGCAGGTGCCCGAGTTGACGTTCTTGAGCGTGTACTGGCCGTTGCCGACGCTGGTGACGGTGAATTGCTGCAGCGTGCTGCCGGTGCACGACCACAGGTCCACGCTCGCGCCGTTGGCCTTGTTGCCGTTGTAGTCGTCCAGGCACGTGCCGGTGTTGACGTTGGTCAGGCTGCGCGCGTTGCCGGCGATGGCGCCGCCGCCTGCGGCCACGAGCTGCCATTCCTGGGAGCCGTTGGTCGTGGCGGTCTGCAGGGTCAGGTTCGCGCCGGCCGAGGCGCCGGTCAGGTACAGGCTCGTGTTGCCCGTGGACCGGAACTGGACGTTGCCGTTCGCGAGCTGGACCATGGTCCACAGGGCTGTGCCGGTGTTGTCGACCCACTGGCCGATCTGCGCGCCCGCGACCGGGTTGTTGCCCCAGATCTCCGCGGCCCGGCCGCCCGACTCGTTGAGCAGGGTGACGCCGTTCGACTTGGTGGTGATGTGCCAGTACTGGGTCTCGGCGTTGGACGCCGAACCGGCGTTCTCGAGGCGGACGTCGGGGGTGTCGCTGTTGCCGATGTTCGCGTCGGTGGTGTTGTTGTGGGTGCCGATGACCTGGCCGGTCAGCTTGTTGACGATCTGGTAGAGGGGGCCCTGCGAGTGACCGAAGTCGATGTCGGCGTTGATGATCGTCGAGGTGCCCTGGTTCGCCAGGATCACGACGCGGCCGGTGGTGGAGTCGTAGGTGAGGTTGCGGCTGTAGGCGCCGGGGACGGTGGTCTGGTACTGGGTCCAGGTTCCGGTGCTCTTTCCGGTCGAGTTCATCCAGACGCTGCCGCTTCCGGCGGCGTTGTAGAGCAGGCGGCCGTCGGGCAGGCGGATGATGACGGGGCTGCCGCCCTGCGCCGCGGCGCCGGAGCCGGCGGTGACGGGGAGGGTCGAGACTCCGGTCCCGCTGGTGCCGCCCACGGAGTAGAAGTGCAGCGGGTCGGCAGCCAGCTTGTAGCGGACGTTGTCGCCGCCGCCCCAGTACTCGTAGGTCAGCATCCATTTGCCGTCGGAGGTCTGAACGACGTTGGCCATGCCCGGCCGTCCGCCGCCGATCTCCGTCTTGGTGCCGCCCATGTTGACGGTCGTCCCCGTCACGTCCACCACGGGGCTGCTCCAGCCCGAGCTGGACCCGTTCCAGGTCCGGTGGGCGAGGATCTGCCCTTGCGAGTCCGTGGCCGTGCTGTTGGCGGGATCCGTGGTCAGCGCGCCGGTGCCGCTGTCGTACGCCGTGAAGTCGTTCTCGTCGGAGTAGTACGCCACGAGCTGGCCGTTGTAGACCATCAGGTACGGCTCCCAGACCGGGTCGACCTGGCGGTTGGTGTTGGCGTTCGAGATGTTGGTGCCGAGGTTGCCCGCGCTGCCTCCCTGCCAGCCGCCGCCGGTGATGATGTTGACGAAGCTCCACGTGGTGCCCTGGTCGGTGCTGGCGTAGAGCGCGATCGCCATGTCCTTGCGGTCGCCGTCACCGGTGGGCGTCCAGTTGGGGTCGGCCGCCTTGTGCTCGAGGTAGTAGTAGTCGTCGCCGGACACCACCGCGGCCATGACCAGCGTGCCTGCCGACAGCGAGCCGACGGACTGGGGCAGGACGTACAGGTAGGGGTTTGTCCAGGCGCTGGTGTACTTCGCGTACTGCGGGTCGCTCGAAAGGTAGGCGGGGGCCTGGACCTGCGAGACCAGCTGCCAGCTGGTGCCGTCGTCGCTGCTGCGGTAGACCGGCAGCGTTTCACCGGCCGCCGACCCGGACGAAGGGACCGTCGCCTGCTCGAACGAGGCGACCAGCTGTCCGTTCGTCAGCTGCGCTGCCTTCGGGTAGATGGCGCAGTTTCCCCGGCCCTTCAGGCACGCCTGGCCCGAGGGCAGCTGGTAGATGGTCCCAGGAGTGGGGGAATACGCGCCGGCCGGCGGCGCCGCCAGGAGCGACACGATGACGGCACAGACGCCGGCCAGCGCCGCACCGAATTTTCTCAGTCTGCTTCTTGCTTGCATTCTCGTCCTGCTCACGGTTGGGCCGAGGCCTGGCGGACCGCGCGATCGCGGTCTGCGGGGGCACCGGTGCTCGCGTCGTCGCATGGGCGGGTTCGGCCGGGAGGTGGGGCCGCCGTCGTCCGGACGGCCCTTCGCCACCAGACGGTGGCGAAGTCGTTCGACCTCATCTGTGGGTGGGGAGGTCGGAACACGAGGTCCGGTGTTCGTACTGGAGTGGCGGGTGCGGTTCTCGCGGTTCTCGCGGTCTTCGCGTTCTTTCGGGGCTTTGCGTCTCGCGGTTCCGGATCGCGCTGCGATGGGGTATGACCGCGCAGTCATGTCTACGCAGTCAGAGGAAGGCCGTCAAGGGTTTCGACACGGTTCGTCGTGCGGCCCCTTCCCCGGCGTTCAGGGCGTTCGGGCCCGGGGGCACCCGGGTGCCGGCGCGTAACGCATCCTTGAGGACCGATCAGAAGTTGCTGCCCTTCCGGTCTTGAGGAGTCCGGTGCGGCTCCTGCACCGACCGAGGTGCGTCGAACGGGAGTCTCGATCGGGTGTTGGCAGCCGGCCGCGAGCAGGAGAACCGATCGCGGCCGTGGTCCTCAGGGGGTGAACTCCTCGTCCAGACGGTCGATCGTCCCGTCGGCGCCCAAGTGGTACTGGAACACCAGTCCGCTGTTCGGATTGGCTTCCAGCCAGTCGAGGAAGTCCTGGACACCGATGTGCTGGTTCTCGGTGCTCTCCACAATGGGGTTGGTAACGGTGACGTAGGCCGCCTGGTCCATGGGAATGTACGTCTCCTTGCCCACCGTCTCGAAGGGTGCGCCGTCGGAGTCCGCGGGGGCGCAGCCCCAGTTGCCGTGTTTGACGATGAGACTCAGGGAGCCCCCTTCGGGGGTGTAGCGGTAGACCGCCACCTCGTCGGGCGAGATGGGCATCTTGTGGTCGCAGCCGTCGTCACCGTCCGTGCCGCCGGAGGCGGTCGGCTGGACCGGCGCCGGTGCCGACGAGACCGGCTGCGGGGCTGAGGGATACGGCGATCCGCCGCCGCCCGTGTCCGTGGTGGGCTTGCCCGCGGGCTTGGCATCGGCCGTCGGGGAGCCGGTCCCAGCGCCGCTGCCACTCGGCTTTGCCGTCGCGGTCTTCCCGCCGGCTGGGGCTGTCGTCGAAGTTCCGTCTCCGTTGCAGGCAGTGAGCACCACCGCGAGGGCGGCAGCGGAGGCGCTGATCACAGCCGTACGGAGAACGGTGCCGGGTCTGTGCCGGTCGGACTTCATGGAGGTTGCCACGGTGATCCTGTCTGCGAGTGGAAAGGGCGGGTGACTGTCGCAGGCACAAACGATTTCTGGCCAATCTGCGGTTGCCGGGAACACTGGGTCGTTGCCGGGTCGTGACACAGGAAGTGGTCGAGCAGCTGACGCTTCGACCGGTTCATCGGCCTTCAGAGGCCCACGAGCCGTCGTGCAGGCGGGGAGGAATTCCGCGAACAAGCAGTGGCATCCTTGGCCTGTGGTGTCATCCGATCATGTGGGCGCCGTGTTCTTCGATGTCGACGGCACCCTCGTCCCAGGTACGAGTTCGTCGGTCTTTCTGGCGGGCTTCCTTGGCCATCGGGACGAGTTGGCCAAGGCCGAGGACGCCTACGCCTCTGGTGCCCTGGACAATCGGCAGGTCTCCGAGCTGGATGCCGCGGGTTGGGCGGGGGTTCCCGAAGACCAGGTCTGTGGCTGGCTCGACGGGCTTCCCTTGGTCTCGGGCATCACAGAGACCGTGCTCTGGTGCCGGCAGAACGGGTTGGTGCCCGTGCTGGCAACCCTCGCCTGGTCGCCGGTCGGCAGCTACCTGACTGACCGCTTCGGCTTCCACACGTTCAGCGGACCTCGGCTGGAAACCACCGACGGCCACTTCACGGGCCGGGTCGCCCGTCACTTCGACGAGTACGACAAACGAGATGTCGCCCTCGCCCAGGCGCGAGAACTGGCGCTGGCTCCCCATTCGTGCGGGGCCGTCGGTGACAGCCGCTCGGACCTGCCGCTGTTCGCATCCGTCGGCTTGAGCGTGGCGTTCAACGCCTCAGCGGGAGCGCGCGAGGCGGCCACCGCCGCGGTGGACGACGACGATCTGCAAAGCGTGCTTCCCTTTTTGAGCCGACTGGTGGCTCAATGAGGGGCCACACCGCTCCGGCGCAGCCCGTCAATCGTTGGGGTCGATGCTCGCCAAGCGGTTGAGCAGGGTGCGTGCCTCCTCGCGGGCGGCGGTCACCGCCGGTTCGGTGAGTCCGCACAGTCTCAGGCACGAGGACGCGATGGTGTCGGTGTCGGCTGCTTCGGGTGCACGGGAACGCCGTATCTGGATGACGACCTCGACCAGCTGGATGAGCAGCTCGCCTAGCCGTTCGGCGGGAAGGCCGCGGGCCACGCCCTCGGTCGCTGCCAGGGTGCCGAGAGTGCCGTAACTGTGCAGCAGCCGGCCGCGCTCCTGACGGAAGGTGTCGAGCGGTTCGGCCTGCACTTCGGGCAGCAGATACAGCGTGCCGATGTTGTACGGAGTGCTGGACAACGTACTCACGTCCATCGCCGCCATCGCGTAGAGAGCGGCGGCCGCGCTCGTCTGCTCGGGCGCCAGCGCCTGGATCCGGTCCATCATCTCCAGGCTCGGCCGTACCGACGTGGCCAGCAGCTCGGCGAGGATGTCGTCCTTGGTGGCGAAGTGGTAGTAGAGCGAGGCCTGTCTGATGCCCACGCGTTCGGCGATCATCCTGGTGCTGGTGGCGGCGATCCCGCGTTCGACGAAGAGCGCCCCGGCGGCGTCGAGGATCTGTTCCCGGGCCGAGGTGCCGGGCTCGGACGGCGGTGTGTGCCGTGGTCTGCCTTGGCGGGGACGCGTCGTCGTCATCCCCCCATCCTGTCACCCGGGCGGCGGGCACCCGACCGCACCGGGCGCCAGGGTGTCCGCTCGGCCGTCTCCTGTCACCGGGATGCCAGATAGGTTCGCCAGCCGCCGAAGCGGGTGATGTCGGGGGCGCCCTCGATGGCGTACGGCTCCGCCAGGAAGCCTTTGACCTGTCGCCCGTCGGCCAGTTCCACGGTGCCGATGGTCATCGGTGCGGGAACGGCGGCGGTGAAGGTCGCGAATCCCGCGGCCGGCAGCCGCCAGATTTCGCCTTCGATGCCTGTTGCCCCGTCGCCGCCGGTTTCCTCACCGCCGCCCGGCCCGGCCTGGGCGGCCGTCCTGACCAGGCCCGGCTTGGGTGGTTCGGTGGCCAGGGCGTGCAGCCGGTAACCGCAGGCGGTGCGTGCCGGGCCCACCAGAGCGCCGCCCGCCTGCACCAGTTGGGCGTTGAGCGGTTGGCCGGTGAGGTGGGCACCGACCACGAAGAGGTCGAGACCGGGGTTGGCGAGGCGCTCGGCCAGGACGGCCAGGGCGCGGTCGGAGAACGCCGGCCCGGTGAACATCACGCCGAACGGCAGGCCGTCCACGAACCCGGCGGGGACGGCGAGCGAGGCGCAGTCCAGGAGGTTGGCGAAGTTGGTGAAGCGTCCCATGCGGGCGTTGGCGCCGACCGGGTCGGCCGCCACCTCCTCCAGGGTGGGGTGCCAGGTGGTGGTCGGCGTGAGGAGTGCGGCGCAGCCGTCGAGCAACGCGCGTCCGGCAGCGCCGAGGGCGGCGAGCCGGGCGGTGTCGGAGGCCCAGTCGGCGGCGGTCCTGTCCCGGCCCGCCAGCACGATGGAGGCGACGGTCGGGTCGAGGTCGGCGCCGATCTGGTCACGGTGCTTTTCCAGGTGCCCGCCCACGGCCGCGTACCGCTCGGCGACGAACGCGCCGCCGTACAGGAGTTCGGCGGCCTGGAGCAGCGGGGTGATGTCGGTTTCGATGATCTCGACGCCCGTGCTCGCCAGGCGGGCGACCGCCGTGTCGAAGGCGGTGCGCCAGCCGTCGGCCATGCCGTCCAGGTGCTGCGGTCCGGGGACGGCGACCCTGGGGCGTGCGGGTGGCGGTGGAAGCCGGGTGCCGGTACGGGAGAGCGGGTCGGCGGGGTCGGGGCCCTCGATGATCTCCGCCGCGGCGCGGGCCAGGCGCAGGTCGCGGGCGAAGACGGTGACGCAGTCGAGGGTGTAGCAGGCGGGGACCACCCCGGTCACCGGCACCAGGCCCTTGGTGGGCTTGACCCCGACGATGCCGTTGAGGGCGGCGGGCACCCGCCCGGAGCCGGCCGTGTCCGTGCCGAGTGCGATGTCGGCCATGCCCAGGGCCACCGCGACGGCGGAGCCGGAGGAGGAGCCGCCGGAGATGCGGGCCGGGTCCCAGGCGTTGCGGACCGCGCCGTAGGGGCTGCGGGTGCCGACCAGGCCGGTGGCGAACTGGTCCAGGTTGGTCTTGCCGAGCACCACGGCGCCGGCCGCACGCAGCCGTGCCACCGCGGGCGCGTCGGCCTCGGGTCGGTAGCCGTACGTCGGCGCACCCGCGGTCGTCGGCAGGCCGGCGACGTCGATGTTGTCCTTGACGGCTGCCACCAGGCCGGCGAGCGGCAGCGACGGGTCGATCCCGGCCGCTTCGGCGAGCACCTCGTCGCGGGGCCTCAGGTGGATCCAGATCTCCGGCCGGTCGGCCGACCGGATGCGGTCGTAGGCGGCCTCGACGCGTTCGACCGGTGTCATGGCGCTCATGACCGCACCGCCGCGAGGATCTGGCCGGGGGCCACCTGTTCACCGGGTTTGACGTAGATCTCCAGCAGTGTCCCAGCGGCGGGCGCGCTCACCTTGGACTCCATCTTCATCGCCTCCAGCCAGAGGATCGGGTCGCCCGCGGCGACAGCGGCGCCCGGCTCGGCGACGGTCTGCCAGACGGTCGCGGTGAACGGCGCGGTGACGGCGACCGCGCCGTCCGGGACGGTGACGGCGGCGGGGTCGGCAGCCGGGTGCTGCGGTTCGTCGTGCCGGTCGAACTCGCCGGCCGCCCGCCAGCGTTCCTTCTCCGCCTCGAAGGCGGTGCTCTGCCGCTGCCGGAAGGCGGCGATCGAGTCGGCCTCGGCGGTCAGGAAGGCGTTGTGGTCGGCGATCGAGAAGGTCCCCTCCTCGGTGTCGAAGACGCCGCGCCCCGCGTCGGTCTCGGCACGCAGTTCGAGCAGTTCCTCCGCCGTGACGGGGTACCACTCGATGCGGTCGAAGAAGCGCAGCGCCCAGGGGGACTCCTGGAAGAGGCCGCCTTTGCGGAAGCGGTTCCAGATCTGCACCGTACGGCCGACGAACTGGTAGCCGCCGGGGCCCTCCATGCCGTAGACGCACAGGTAGGCGCCGCCGATGCCGACGGAGTTCTCCGCGGTCCAGGTGCGGGCCGGGTTGTACTTGGTGGTGACCAGGCGATGCCGTGGGTCGAGCGGGGTGGCGACGGGGGCGCCCAGATAGACGTCCCCGAGGCCGAGCACGAGGTAGGAGGCGTCGAACACGGTGCGGTAGACGTCGTCGGCGGTCTCGAGACCGTTGACGCGGCGGATGAACTCGATGTTCCACGGGCACCACGGGGCGTCCTCGCGCACCCCGGCCATGTACCGCTCGATGGCCAGCCGGGTCGCCGGGTCGTCCCAGCTCAGCGGCAACCGCACCCTGCGGGAGGGCACCACGAGCTCGCTGGTCGGCGGTACCTCCTCCTCCAGCTCACGCAGGAGGGCGGTCACGTCACGGGCCTTCAGCCGACGTGCGTCGGTCTGGACTTGCAGCGAGCGGATGCCGGGGGTGATGTCGATGATCCCGTCGGGCGCGTGTGCGGCGAGGGTCTCCTGGAGGGCGTGGACCCGCATCCGCAGGCCGAGGTCGAGCACCATCGGGCCGTACTCGACGAGGACGTTGTCGTCGCCGTCGCGGCGGTAGGTGACAGCGGGCCGTTCCCGCGTGGCCTCCAGGCGGCCCAGTACGCCGTCGTCACCGTCTCCGCCGCTGCTGATCAGCGCGGGTGAGGCGCGACGGGCGTCGAGGGCGGCCGCCTCGGCCTCCCTGACGGGTACGAACCGGACGGTGTCGCCGGGGCGGAGCTGGCCGAGCTTCCACAGCTCGCCGCTGGCCACCACCGCGGGGCAGACGAATCCGCCGAGGGACGGCCCGTCGGGTCCCAGGACGATCGGCGTGTCGCCGGTGAAGTCCAGCGCGCCGACCGCGTAGGGCGTGTCGTGGATGTTCGAGGGATGCAGGCCGGCCTCGCCGCCGTCCTGGCGGGCCCACTGCGGTCTGGGTCCCATGAGGCGGATGCCGGTGCGGGCGGAGTTGTGGTGCACCTTGTAGTCGGTGGCGTAGAGGGTGTCGATGTCCTCGCGGGTGAAGAACTCCGGTGCCGCGTGCGGCCCTTCGGTGACACCGATCCGCCAGTGCGAGGTGATCGCGGGACGGCGCTCGACCGGGGTCGGTCCGCCGCCGGCGGTCACGCAGGCTCCGGGGCGCAGCACGTCTCCGGCAAGCAGTGCCCGGCCGCCGTGCCCGCCGAAGCCACCGAGGGTGAAGGTCGAGGCGCTGCCCAGGTACGCGGGTACGTCGATGCCGCCCCGGACGGCCACATAGGTGCGCAGGCCGGGGCCTGTTGATGTGCCCAGGGCCAGGGTGGCGCCGGCCGGGACCGGCAGCGGCTCCCACAGGTCGGCTTCGGCGCCGTCGACGGTGACCGGCACGGGGGCGCCGGTGACGGCGACGACGGTGGCGGCCGAGAAGCGCAGGGTCAGCCCGCCCGCGGTGACTTCTAGTGCGGGTGCCTCGGCCGGGTTGCCGACGGCCAGGTTGGCCTCGGCGAAGGAGACCGGGTCGAAGGGTCCGCTCGGCGGCACGCCGACGTGCCAGTGGCCGAGCCTGCCCGGGAGGTCCTGGACGGTGGTCATCGCGCCCGGCGCCAGGACGTCCATGCGCGGCTCGGGGTCGGCGGTGGTGGCGAGCGTGCTGGTGTGGTGTGCGGCCCGGCGCACCTCGTCCCGCGTGGTCAGCGAGCGCAGCAGGCCCACGTTGGTGACGATGCCGTCGATCCGGCTGGCGGCCAGGGCGTCGCCGAGCACGTCGAACGCGGTGTCGCGGGTGGCGCCGCGCGCGATCACCTTGGCGAGCAGGGGGTCGTAGTACGGCGAGATCTCCAGGCCGGTCTCCACGTAGCCGTCGACGCGGACGCCGGGCATCTCGTCGCTGCCCTGGCCGGGGAAGACCGCCCTGGTGATCAGGCCGGAGGACGGCTGCGCGTTCTTGTCGGGGTCCTCGGCGTAGACCCGGGCCTCCACGGCGTGTCCGGTGGGCGTCCACGCGCGCTCGAACACCGCGTCGTCGACCCGGCCGTCGCGGGCCAGGGTGAGCATGAGGGCGACGAGGTCGACGCCGTACGCCTCCTCGGTCACCGGGTGCTCGACCTGCAGGCGGGTGTTGACCTCCAGGAAGGCGGCCTCCTCGCGCACCGGGTCGTAGACGAACTCCACGGTCCCCGCGCCGCGGTAGCCGACCGAGGCGAGCAGCCGGCGTGAGGAGTCGTGCAGGGTGGTGCGGACACGGTCGGGCAGGGCCGGGGCGGGGGCCTCCTCGATCACCTTCTGGTTGCGGCGCTGCAGCGAGCAGTCACGGTCGCCGATGACCGCGATCCGGCCGGTGCCGTCGCCGAAGACCTGCACTTCGACGTGGCGGGCCGGGCGTACGAGGCGTTCCAGGAACACGCCGGCCGAGGCGAAGTTGGACTCGGCGAGCGCCGCGACCCGGGCGAAGGCCTCGCGGACTTCGTCTGCGGTGGCGCACGCCTGCATGCCGATGCCGCCGCCACCGCCGGTGGCCTTGACCATCACGGGAAGGCCGATCGACTCGGCTGCGGTGACGGCCTCCTCGGCGCATCCGAGCAGCTCCGTCCCGGCCAGCAGCGGAACTCCGGCCGCCTTGGCCAGGGCCCGGGCGGTGTGCTTCTCACCGAAGGCGGTGATCTGTTCGGCGGTGGGGCCCGCGAAGCGCAGGCCGGCCTTCTCGACGGCACGGGCGAAGGCGGTGTTCTCGGAGAGGAAGCCGTAGCCCGGGTGGACGATACCGGCGCCATGGGCGAGTGCGGCTTCGATGATCGCGTCACCGCGCAGGTACGAATCGCGGGCGGGAGCCGGGCCGAGGCGGACCGCGTGATCGGCCTCGCGGACGTGCGGGGCGGCCCGGTCGGCGTCGGAGAAGACGGCGACGGTTTCCAGGCCCATGCTCCGGGCGGTGCGGATGACGCGGCGGGCTATCTCCCCGCGGTTGGCGACGAGGACAGCGGTGGGGCGGGTCACGCGGCGCCTCCCGAGGCGGGGGCGGACGGCGGGATTTGTGCCGCGCGGGTTGGCGAGCCGGCGACGTGGTCGGGGTCGGGGTCGGGGTTGACGACGATCATCCGCAGTGGGGTCGGGTTGAAGTCGTTGCACGGGTTGTTCATCTGCGGGCAGTTCGACACCAGCACCAGGACGTCCGTCTCGGCACGCACCGCGACCCGACGACCGGGCGCCGACATGCCGTCCACGATGCCCAGCGCCCCGTCCGCCTCGACGGGCACGTTCATGAACCAGTTGAGGTTGGAGACGATGTCCCGGGCTCCGAGGCCGTGGCGGGACGCCTCGGCGAGGAAGTTCTCCCGGCAGCCGTGATGGAACATCACATGGTGGCCGTAGCGCAGGGTGTTGGACTCCTTGCCGCAGGCGCCGCCGATGGTGTCCTGGCGGTCGATCTCGTTGCCCACGACGGTCATCAGTGGACGGCCCTCGTTGCTGCGCAGCACGGTGCCGGTGCGCACGTAGGCGTTGCCCTGCCAGGCCAGGGTGTCGGGGACGCTGTAGCGCTCCTCGGGGTCGTCGGCGTTGTAGAGCAGGCAGTCGGCGGACTGGTTGCCGCCGACGTCGACGATGGTCAGGACGTTTCCCTTCTTGACCACGCCCGACCAGGGCGCGTTGGGTGCGACTTTCTCGTCCAGGATCACGGTGCCCTCGGCCAGGCTCGCTCCCCAGTCCAGGGTGGAACTTTCCGCGTGGACCGCGCCGACGGGGACGGTGGAGGCGACCGTGCCGCCCGAGGCGGTCGGATGGTTGGTCACGGTGTGGCCGGTTTGGGTGATCGCCATGTCACAGCCCCCGGGCTTCGCAGTGGTCGACGGTGTTGAGGTACGCCCGGTGCAGTTCGGGGGTGGCGGTGAACCGCGGCTCGTCAGGGCCGGTCGGGTCGCCCCGCCAGGCGTGCACCCGCAGCGGCCCGACGACGTAGTCCGGGCGTGGGTCCAGCGGGTGGGCGACGTTGGCGAGAAGGACCAGCAGGGGCATCTCCGCGACCAGTTCGACGTACGTGCCCGCTCCCGCGCTGCCCTTCCAGGCCAGGGTGCCGTCCGCCTCGACGTGCACGCCCTGGAAGAAGGAGACACTCGGTGGCAGGTCGCGCCGGGTCAGTCCGTGCTTGGCGGCCGCCTTGAGGAAGAGTCCGCGGCCGGAGGGGGACGGTCCGTGAGGGCGGGTGTCACCGTACTTGCGCGCGTTCCAGGCGTCCGTGGTGGTGCCGCAGAAGGCATCGTGCCGGCCCGAGGAGTCACCGGTGACCACGGCCAGGATCCGGCCGTCGCCGGACAGCAGCGGGTGGTTCTCGCCCAGATAGGCCCGCCACGGGATCTTCTGGGTGTCGGCGACGTTGAGCCGCTCGACCGGTTGCAGGGCGTTGAAGAGCAGCAGGTGGGCGCAGGCGTCACCCGTGGGATCGTCGAAGCGCAGCCGGGTGCCGCGGGCGAGCACTTTGTGGGTGTAGCCGCCGGGGGCCACCGTCTCCGCCCACACCAGCGCGGCCGGATCCACCCCCGGCGGACAGTAAGGGCTGGTGGACGCCGGAAGGTACGGCATCCACTCGCCGACCTGCCCGTGCTGGGCGCGGGCGTCGTCCCGGGCGCTGTGGACGCTGTCGGTCAGGTGCAGATCACGGGCGCGGGCGGGGGGCTGGTCTGTCGGGTGGTGGTCTGTCGGGTGGTGGTCGGCGGGGTGCTGGTCGTGCGGCTCGGTGGCCGTCGACTCTTCGGCCCTGGTCATGGATGTCCCGTAACCCCTTCGTAGGTGTGGTGTCGGGTCCCGTCTCCTGCGCTGGGTGCGCGGTTGATGCCGTGCGTCACGCGGGCTCGGCGACGGCTTCGACGGGCGGCTCGATGTGCGTGTGGGGTACGTGCCTCAGCTCGATCCGGCGGTGCAGCGCCCGGGCCAGGAAGTAGGCGGCACCGGCGGCGAGGCTGAGCCCGATGAACAGCAAGGCGCTCCACCGCAGCCACCACGTGCCGCCCGTGAGGTCGTAGATCTCCGGACGGGGCCACAGCAGGTTGACCGTCATGGCGACCTGGTAGAGCACGGCGAGTGCCGTGACCGGTGTGCCCCAGCGGCCCAGTGAGAACAGCGGCCGGCCCGACTCGTCGACACCGGCAGGCAGTCGGCCGGTGCGCCGGTGCCGGATCCGGGTGATCAGGAGGGGCAGGGTCACCCCGAGATAGGCCAGGTACAGCATGGCGATGCACAGGCTGGAGAGGGCGGTGAAGATCGCCGCCTGGTGGAGATTGACCAGGAGCGCGACCGCGGCTCCCACGCCCACCACGATCGACGTGATGACCGGCGTACCGGTGCGGGGCGAGACCTTGCCGAGGTACCGGTGACACGGCAGGGCACCCTCGCGTGCCATGGAGTACATCATCCGTGCGCCGGACGTCTGGACCGCGAGCGTGCAGGCGAACACCGCGACCGCGACGCAGCACAGCAGCAGCCTTCCCAGGACCCCTCCGAGCCGGTCCGTGAGGACCCAGGAAAGACCGCCGGCCGCCAGCTTCCCGTCGGTCAGGCTCCTTGCCGCCATCAGCCCTGACACGATCAGCAGGGCTCCGCCGACACCTGAGGTGATCAGCGCACGGAGAATGGTCCGGGGAGTGGTCCGGCGTGGGCTGTGGGTCTCCTCCGCCAGTTCGCCCGCCGAGTCGAAGCCGACCATCACGTATGCCGCCATCAACGAAGACGCCAGGAAGGCCCCGAAGTAGCCGCCGCCACCGGCCCAGCCGGTGGTGTGGTTCACCACCTGCGGGCCTCGCTCGGGCAGGAAGAACAGCACCAGCACCAGTGCGATCACGCCGACGATCTCCACCGCGACGCCGACACTGGTCGCGGCAGCCATCTGGCGGATGCCGAGGATGTTCACCACCGTGGTGACCACCAGCAGCAGACAGCCCAGCAGGACCGCATTGTGCGCACCGGACGGTGAGAGGACCGACGGATCAGCGCCCGGTCCTCCGACCATCTGGAAGCCGGACCAGATGCCCGGCAGCACCACCTGCGCGGCGATGGCGGCCGCCGCCACGGTGAGAACCTGACCGATGATCATGACCCAGCCGACGAACCAGCCCACCGTGGTTCCGGCCAGCCGGCTCGACCACTGGTAGATCGCACCGGAAATGGGCCAGCGCGCGGCGAGTTCGGCGAAGCACAGAGCCACCAGCAGCTGCCCCGCGAACACCAGCGGCCACGTCCAGAAGAACGCCGCTCCGCCGAGACCGAAGCCGAGGCCGAACAACTGAAAGACAGTGGTCAGGATCGACACGAACGAGAAGCCCGCGGCGAATGAGGCGAAACCCCCCACGCCGCGGCGTAGTTCCTGCTGGTAGCCGACAGGAGCCGAATCGATGGCGATGCCATCGGCATGGCTTGACGCGGTGAACTGGGACTCTCTCATCACCGCACCTCCGAATCCATAGAGGTATACCTGTCGATCGACAGGTATTGCGATAGTGAGGCGGACCGGTCTCACCGCTGGGTCACGGCCGTAAACATCGTGTATCCGACGCCTCACACCCCCACGCTCGGCGGCATCGTGCGCCTGGCGGGCATCTCCTCGTCGGTCACGTCGGCACTGGTGAACACCGCCGTATCACTGCGGCATCAGGGCATGGCAATGCTCTGGACGTCCGTACGTGAGGCGGCCAGGTAGCCGACGAAGCCGAGGATGGCCACCGTCCAGGAGAGGGTGACCGGTCCGAGGCCCAGGCCAAGGCCGCCGCGGCGGTGGGCGACGGCCGGGGCTGCGAGCGCGGCGGCGCACAGGACACCGGAGCCGAGGTAGCCGAGTCCGAGCGTGGCCGTCTGTGAGTGAGGTGATCATTGGACAGGGGGGCACGATGCCATGGGGTGCTCGCGTTGCCGGAGGCTTGTCCAGGCCCTGGCGTGGCTGCAGTGGTGCAACCTCCCACCCTTCTCGAGCGTGACAAGGCGGTGAGGGCACGACCCTCAGCCCAGTGATGTGGAGGGGGCAATGCGCGACCCACGCGTCTTCGACGATTTCTACGCCGGCCATGTGCGCCGGCTGACCAGCCATATGTACGCGATGACAGGCAGCCTCGCCGAGGCCGAGGACCTGGTGCAGGAGGCCTTCGCCCGCGCCTGGCAGAACTGGGAGAAGGTATCCGGCTACGCGGACCCGGAGGCCTGGGTGCGTTCGGTGGCCTGCCGTATCCGGGTGAGTGTCTGGCGCAAGGCGGTCAACCGGCTCACGGCCCACCGCCGCCACGGCATACCCGACGAGGCGCCCGGTGTCAGTCCTGACTATGTCGCGGTCGTCGCGGCCTTGCGGCGCATCCCCTACGAGCAACGGCGGGCGATCGTGCTGCATCACCTGGTCGGCTTGTCCGTCGAGGAGACCGCACGGGAAACCGATGCCGCGCCGGGAACGGTCAAGGCCCGGCTGTCGCGCGGACGCCGAGCGATGGCGTCGTACCTGTCCGACGGCGCGGGCGACAGCCCGGCCGAGGCCACCCCGTCCATCGGGATGCGGTCGTCCCTCACGGCCCCCGGCATCCCTCCCGCTGTCGCCACCGACGTCCTCGGCCACACCGACCAGGAGGTGCACCACCATGACTGAGGAATTCGAGGCCGTCCTCAGAGGAGGGTCCGAGGAACTCGCCGCACGGACCACCGCCCGGCCCGTCGCGGCCGTCCGGGCTCGCGGCGACAAGCTACGGCGCCGCCACCGCATGGCCACCGCCACACTGGCCGTCGCCCTGGTCGCCGCGGTGGGCGGCGGTGCCGTGGCCATCACGGGCCCTTCCCGCCAGGGCTCCCCGTCCGAGGGGGCCGTGGACCTCGCCACACCGCCCACGTCCACGGCCCCACCGACCGTGACTCCCGGCTCTCCCAGCGCCGCACCGTATGCAACGAACGCACCGTCGCCGCCCTCGTCGAACCCTTCACTGTCGTGCCGTTCGCTGGTGGTCCCACAGGAGGTGAAGGATGCCGTGACCCAGGCCTATCGGCGATCGCAGCCGACACTGGTGCACATCGCCCCGGTCAAGGGCACCTTCTACTACGGCCAGTGCGACGGCGCCTTCTACGCGGGAGCCACCTTCACAGCCACCGCGGGCGCCACCGAGAACGAGTTGGTCCAGCTTCAGGACGAGGGGGCCACGGAGAAGTACTTCACCAAGGCCCAGGACAGCGCCTGGACCTATGTGGCCGGTGACGGTTTCCCGCGCGATCCCAGGGGCTGCGCCGCCATCCCCGAGATCCCGGCACAGCTGGCCGGGCTCTGGGACGACTGCCTTGCCCGGCCCTGAGCCACCCACGGGGTGAGCCGGCTCCACGGAGGTTTCGTCCCCGGCCGGCCCGGGAACCGCTGAACGTCGTCCCAGTCGAAGAGCGCCGGGCGGGCAGTGGCTCCGGCGCGGGAGTGGCAGGCGCGCTCCGCGCCGGGAAGCGAGGGACGCGTGACGGACGCCTCTGGCGTTCCCCCGGAACCGCGACCGCCCCGCCACGGACTGCGTGCCCGATGGCAGGACTCCCTCGCCGCACAGCTGTGGCGGCACGGGTCCGAGCTGGAACTGCTGCACCGAGCCATGGGCTTCTCGGCGCTGGGGCTGGTCACACTGGTTCCGCTACTGATCGTCGTGGCAGCGGCGCTCCCTTTCAAGGAGCGGGGCTTCGCCCTGTGGGTGATCGACGGGATGAGTCTGTCGGGGCGCCCAGCCGAGGCGGTGCGCGAGCTGTTCGCCGCGCCGAGCAAGGTGCTGAGCACGACCAGCGTCCTGAGCGGCCTGCTGGTCGCCTTGTTCGGCGTCACCTTCGCCGCGAGTGTGCAGAACGGCTACGAGAGGATCTGGGAGGTGCCCTCGGGACCCTGGCACCACGTATGGCGCCGCGTGGTGTGGCTCGCGGCGCTGACGGGCTATCTGTACTCCGAGACGCAGAGCGGTGCGGCGTTGCGGGGCGGGATGACGCACTCCATCCTGCGTATCGCCCTCACCTCGCTGTTCGGGGTGTTGTTCTTCTGGTGGGGGCAGCACTTCCTGCTCGGCGAACGGGTGCGCTGGGGTGCGCTGCTGCCCGGGGCGGTCGCCACGATGGCGGGCCTCGGCGGGCTGCGCTGGTTCTCCGACCAGGTGTTCTCACCACTGATCGTGACCAACGCGGTCACGTACGGGACCGTCGGCACCATGCTCGTCGTGCAGTCCTGGCTCATCGGTGTGGGATTCGTGGTCCTCGGCGGGCCACTCCTTGGCCGTCATGTACAAGACGCCTGGCAACGGCGGGGCGACGCCTGACCCAGGGCGGCCGCCCGCCGCTGTCACCGCCGCCATCACCCCGCGCCCGCCTCACCGGCCGAGAGCCTCGTCAGTACCGCAGGGCGAACCCGTCGTCGAAGGGAAGCTCCACCCGCTCATGGGCGAAGTAGGCGCCACCGAAGTAGGTCCAGTCACTGGTGGGGTGGGTGGAGACCAGGAGAGTTCCGTCTGGCCGCAGAACACGCCGTAGTTCGGCGAGCAGTTGGCCGCGCGGCCCGCCGCAGTGTCTCGCTCCCCTCTACGCCGACCACCCGCCCCGCCCCTCTCCGCAGCAGCTCGTCGGCGTAGTGACCCGCCCCGCACCCCAGATCCAACACCCGCAGCCCGCTCACATCACCGTCTGCCCATCGCACCGTGATAGGCACTGTCACCGGTCGTCAAGGCATCCTCGCAGAGGCGCCGGGCCCCGGCCTGGCGCTCGTCAGCCACCACGTCAGCGCTCCGGTGGCCACGCCCGCGAGCAGCAGCACGGCCACGTGCCACACCGGCAGTTGCGCCTCCGCCGGGTCCTGGACGTCCCTGTTGACCAGGACGGTGAGGACCAGCGGACAGCCGAGCGTGACGGCCGTGCCGACGCCGACCGCGGTGGTCAGCCTCGACCCCGAGCTCTCCTTGGTGACCATGGCCAGGACCGAGAACAACAGCCCGAGACCAACGAGCAGGCCACTGCCGACCCACAGCGCGGCAGTCCGGCCCGTGAAGCCGTCGGCCCCGCCCTCCTCCGAGAAGTGGGTGGCCATCCGACCGGGCAGCCGGTCGTAGCTCGCCAGAAAGACACCGACGTAGACCACGACGGCGATGCCGAACGGAACGGCCGTCAGGGCACATCTGCGGACGGCGGGCATTCAACTCCCCCTCAACTCAGTGTTCTTCATGAAACAGAACAATCTCAGGCCTTGGTGAGTTCCCTGAGGAGGGCGAAGGTCAGTGCGTCGACCGGGCGGGGGGCGTCGGCGGACTCCTCGCTGTAGGTGTTCACCATCATGACCACCGCCGTCATGCTCTGCCTGCTGAACGCCGCGCAGGTGCTGAATCCGCCGGTGCCGCCGTTGTGCCAGGTGATGGTCCGGCCGTCGGTCGACGTGCTGAGGTGCCAGCCGAGGCCGAGCCGCAGGTTCTTGTCGGCGGTGAAGTGAGGGCGCTGGGTCAGTTCGATCGCAGCCCGCAGCGGTGAGCGCTCCGGGTGCAGCTGTGCGCCGAGAAAGCGGAGCATGTCGTCGGCGGTGCTGTAGACGGAGGTGCCCGCGGCGGAGAGGACATGGTCGTGCCAGTCGGGGACGGGCTCCCCTTCGAGGTGTCCGACGACCTTGCGGGAGGCCATGTCCGGTCTCAGGGTCGTCGTCGTGTCGGGCAGGCGCAGCGGTGCCGTCACCCTCCGCCGGAGCATGGCGTCCACGTCGTCGAAGGCCAGTGCCTGGCCGAGGAGTCCGAACCCGAGGTTCGAGTAGCGGTAGGCGCTGCCGGGCTCGGCCTCCAGGGGCGTCTCGGCCAGACCGGCGGCCAGGTCGTCCAGTGTGTAGTGCGCGTACGGGTCGTAGGGGTCGGCTTTCGCCAGGAGGTTCGCGGGCAGCGAGGGCAGACCCGAGGTGTGGGTCGCCAGGTCGGCCAGGGTGATCTGCCGGGAACCCTTGCGCGGGATGGGGAAGGCCGGAGGCAGCACGAGCGGCGAATCGAGGCGGGCCGTGCCCGCGCACACGGCGCGCGCGAGGGCCGTGGCGGTGAGGGTCTTGCCGATCGAGCCGAGTTGGAACACCGTCCTGCCGCCCGGTGCGGGGCCGTCCTGGGACGCGCCTGCGACGTATCGCTGTGCGCCGTGGATCACCCCGCACACCACGCTCGGGCTGTCGGCGGCCAGCGCACGGTCCAGGTGGCCGCGTACCCGCGCGGGCAGGTCGTTCTCGGCCGCCGTGGCGTTCCGGGGTAACAGCGAGGCGCCGCCACCGGCTGCCGCCACGCTCAGGAACTTGCGTCGCTTCATGTACTGCTCCTTGTCGTCGGGTTCGGTGCCGGTACCACCGCGGACAACAGCACCAGGAGCGGGACCACTCGTCCCGCGGGCACCCGGTAGTGCCCACGCCCCTCGGCCTGGAGCCAGCCGGCGGCGGTGAGCTGTTTGAGGTGGTGGTACAGCTGTCCGGTGGTGTTCAGTCCGGCTGTCTCCTGCAACTCGGTCGCGGACCGGGACCCTCGCAGCACCGCGCGCAGCAGGGTGAGCCGCACCGGGTGCCCCAGAGCGGCGTACGCCGCGGCGTGGTCCGCCCAGTCCGCTTCGAGCAGTTCCTCCGCCACCGCGCCCTGCTGCCACTCGTAATGCTCGCCCGTGGGCAGGTCGAGTGCGCCGGTGAAGAGGACCTGTCCGTCGCCGGTGAGCCGTCGGCGCAGCCCCTCAAGGGCCCAGAACACATCGCCGCGGGCCGGGTTCTGTCCCGACTCCAGCCGCGAAACGCGTTCTTCGAGCGCGGCGACTCGGTCCAGGACGGAGTCATCAACCATGAACCTGACCTTACGTTATTCCGGAATAACAGAACAACTGTCGGTCGAGGGTCGCCGACCGCACGCACCTGTTTCGGCCAACAGATCGGGGCGTCGGACCGGTGGTGTTTCGCGCCATGGTCCGGGCTTCCGAGGCTCGGCGTTCGCCGTGGCGTTGGTGGAGGAGTACTGTTCGGCAGAGCTCGCCGGGGGTGCGGGCTGCGAGGGCTCGGCCGGCGGAGGACCCCGGCGGCCGACGCGATCGCAGGACGGATAGCTACTTTTGAGTCACCCATGTGGTCATGTAGCGTCCGGAATTGTTCGATCTGTTTCGACGCTGCCGCCCCGATGAGGACTCATGCTCGCCGATGTCGATGCCCCGATCGCCGCTGTTCTGAGACGAAGACTTTCCGACGCCTGCGCCCGTCGTACGGTTCGCAGACGTGGCACCGCCAGCGGTGCCGCTCCATGGTCCGCCGGCGAGGGACGCCGCCGGGCAGCGGACGGGGGAGCGCCAGTCCGTTGAGATTCCGTATCAACCGCTCGGGCGATCCGGTCGTCCAGCCGTCCACAGAGGACTCGGTGCCTGCCCCGGTGACGCCCGCCGTCGAGCCCAAGATCGTCGAGGCGCCCCTGTCGGTCCACGAGCAGGACCTCATACGCGCCTCCGTGTCCGTGGTCGAGCCGTTCGCCGCAGACATGACGGTTTATTTCTACGCGATTCTCTTCGCCCGCCACCCCGAGGTCCGTCATCTGTTCCCGCCGGGAATGGACACCCAGCGCGGCCGTCTGCTGCGCGCGCTGCTGCGTATCGTGGACCTGGTCGACGACCCCGAGGGTCTGGTGCGCTTCTGTGGTCATCTCGGGCGCGATCACCGCAAATTCGGCACGCTCCGCGCGCACTTCCCGGCCGTGGGCGAGTGCCTTCTCGCTTCCCTGGCCCGCTACGCCGGTCCCGCGTGGACCGCGGACATCGCCGCCGCCTGGGCCAAGGCGTACGGCGTGGTCGCCGACGTCATGATCAGTGCTGCCGAGCAGGACGAGGTGCTCCGGCCCGCCGTGTGGCCCGCCACGGTCGTACACCGTGTCCCGCGTGGACACGGCATCGCCGAGATCACCGTGCACCCCCACATGCCCTACGAGTACGCCGCCGGACAGTACGCAAGCGTCGAGACCCCCTGGTGGCCGAAGCTGTGGCGCTACTACTCCCCCGCCAACGCGCCCCGCGAGGACGGCACTCTCACCTTTCACGTGCGCGCGGTGCCCGACGGTCGTGTCAGCGGCGCGCTGGTGCACCGGGCCGCGGTGGGCGACGTGATCCGGCTCGGGCCGCCGTTGGGAGACATGGTGTTGGACGCGGCCGACTACAGCGACCTGCTGTGCGTGGCCGGCGGTACCGGTCTCGCGCCGATCCGCGCGCTCGTCGAGGAGGTGGCCCGTCGCGGCGAGCGCTACCGGGTCGATGTGTTCCTCGGCGCACGAACCGGCGCCGAGCTGTACGGCATCGACGACATGCTGCGGATGGCCCAGCGGCACCACTGGCTGACCATCAGGGGGGCCATCTCCCAGGAGCGCACGCCCGGGGTCGGCGGATCCCTGCCGGAGGTTCTGGCCGAGTACGGGCCGTGGTTCCAGCACGACGCCTACCTCAGCGGCCCGGCTTCGATGGTCCGCGCCGCCAGTGAAACGCTCACGTTGGGCGGCACCCCGCCCGACCGCATCCATCACGACCCGTTCGAGACGCCTGTCCTGTCCCTTCCCTGAGCCAAGCGCTTGCCCGTCCTGCCAGGAGAACGCCCGTGACACTCCCCCCGCCGTCCTTCGGATCAGCCGGCGAACACCGCCTGCAACAGCAACTGGGCACCGCCGAACGTGCCGGCCGGTTCTACGACCAACAGGTACGGCCCTGCCTCACACCCGCCATGCGGGACTTCATCGACCGTCAGACGATGGTCTTCCTGGCCACCGCCGACTCACGCGGCGAATGCGACGCCAGCTTCCGCGCCGGGCCACCGGGATTCGTCCACGTGATCGACGACCACACGCTCGCCTACCCCGAGTTCCGCGGGAACGGTGTCCTCGCCAGTGCCGGGAACATGTCGGAGAACCCGCATCTCGGCATGCTCTTCGTGGATTTCACGCACCATCACGTGGGCCTGCACGTCAACGGCGCGGCCCAGCTCTGCACCGACGCGGGACTGCGCTCCGTCCATCCCGGCCTGCCCACCGATGTCGCGCCCGGGCGGGACCCCGAGATGTGGGTCCGGGTGAGCGTCGAGGAGGCCTACATCCACTGCTCCAAGTACATACCCCACCTGGAGCCGGCCCCCCGCTCCACCGGCCAGGACCCCGCACGCCCCAAGGACGCGAACTATTTCACCGGCCCTGAGACGGCGTCGGCCGAGCCCCGCGCCTGACGAGGGGCATGCCGGCCGCGAAGAGTGCAGCCGGGGCGACGAGTGACGGGGTGTCCAGGCCCCGTACGACTCGTTCCCGGCCGCTTTCGCGGGCCTCGTCTACAGGGAGATGTCGATCTGGTCGACGTCGGTGAACTCCACGCTCAGGCCGTGGGCGCGGGTGTTGTCGGCGCGGAAGTACATCTCGGCCAGGCCCTCGGCCGCGATGTCCTGCAGTTGCTGTTCCGTCGCGCCGGCGTCGCGGGCGGTGAACAGGCGGTCCGCCCAATGCGGCGGCAGGGCCTGGGTGATGTCGCGGATGCGGGCGTCGTCGGTCGTTCCGGGGGCCGCGGTGAATCCGAAGCGGGCCCGGGTGGAGACGACCAGGCCGTCGGTGCTCACGGCCTGCTTCTTCGCCTTCGCGCGGACCTGCGGCTGCCAACGGCGCTTCACCTCGCGCTCCATGCGCGCCCGCAGGTCCTGCCGGGGCCGCTTGAGCGTGCCCACGACGTAGCGCTCCACAGTGCGCTGGGACACACCGAGGATCTCGGCGACGGCCCTTGTGGTCTTGAGTTGCTTGACCAGGTACTTCATCTGCGCCTGGGCGCTCTTGGGGACGGGGCGGGTGAACGCCCCCTCCAGCGCGCGGTCCAGGCCGTCCCCGATCGTGTCCGCCATCGTCGGCTACTCCCCTTCCCCGGCGCTCCGGTCGGTCTTGATGAGGTTGGAGAGGTTGAACACGCCGCCGTGCTCCTCGAACTGCGCCTCCGCCCACAGTACGGTCCGGGTTCCCTGGTGCTTGACCATCCCGGGGCTCACTCCGAGCCGGAAGGTGCCGGGCACGGGCTTGCCTTCGGCCGTGTACGGCAGGACGTCGAGCGGGGAGGGGCCGGTGGAGGGGTAGACGATGGCGTCGGTGCCGATCGCGACGGGGTAGAGGTCGGCCGCGGCGGCGGCCTTCATCAGCTTGCGGTGGATCCCGACCCGTACGTTCGACAGGACGGCGGCCCGGATGTCGGGGCGCCAGGTCTTCCGGGAGAGCGCCGGCCATGGCTCGTAGTACGGGACCTGGCCTCGGTTGCGCTGCCTGAGCTTGCCGATGCCGCCCTTCGCGGTGGCCTTGATCGCCTTCACCAGCAGCGCCATCGTCGGGTCGGTGTCGTCGGCGCGCGCCATCGCGTCCAGGAATTCCCGGCCGCCCATGGACGTGGTGACGCCGAGGTCTGCCATCGTCGCCACGTACGCGTCGCGCAGCCGCTTGTACCAGGGGTCCAGGTAGCGGCCGGTCCGGGTACGCACCCACGCCTCGATCGGCGCGACCTCGAAGCCCAGCTCCCGCGCGTACGCCACGGTCGGCGTCGCGTACCAGGCCGGCCCCGCCGGGCGGTCGCCGGCCGGCGTGAACGGGCTCGGCAGCCGGTCGGCGTCGACGGTTCGCCCGTTGATCTCCACTCGGGACAGGTCCACATGGCTCAGGTCGACCAGCCACGATCCCGGCAGTGCCGGGTCGAACGCCGGGCTGTTCGTCAGGTGGGTGGGACCGTTCAGGCCGACGGTGAGCCCGTTGGCGGCCGCCGCGAACGCCATGTTGACGTCGACGGCGACCAGGTACGGCTTCATGCACTCCTCGTCGGTCAGCTCCCGGCACCAGTCGTACGGCTCCTCCATCAGCATCTCCGCAGGGGTGCGCAGGTGGTGCCGGGCGAACGTGCCCTCGAGGATCGGGTGCTCGTCCGGGACCTCGCACGGCACCGCGTCGTAGACCTGCGTCAGTGCGTCCGCGTTGAGCGCCTGCTTGAACGCACCGGTGGCCTCGTCCTTTTCCGCGCGAGTGGGCGGCCGCAACGCGGTCATCAGCTCCAGGCCGGTGGTCGACGCGGTGCCGCGCGGCGTGATCACCCGCTCCGCGTACGTGCCCAGGTACCGGGCGAGGTCCGCGGGGTGCATGGCCGGGATCCTCGGGTCGTCCTTGTCGTCCCACTCCCGTGCGTCCAGCGCGTTCCACGACGGCATGCACAACTGCACACAGCGGCGCCTGGAGCCCTCGGGTTCGCGGTAGACACGCGCCCACGGCCCGAACCCGAGCTGGGTGAGCTGAAGTTCGGCCTTCTTGATCTGCTTGACCACCTTGTGGCTGTCCTTGAGCCGGCCCGCCCGCCGCTCCTCGTCCGACAGGGTGGTGGGCAGGCCGTAGCGCTCCAGCGCGGCGGGGGTGAGGACCAGGACGGGGTCGGCGTCGTTGCCGTTGCGGTGCAGCCGGGCCTGCCCGAGCCTCGCCTCGGACAGCGTCCATTCGATCAGGGAGGGGATGCTCTTGGCGGGCACGTCCAGGACGAGGCCGCCGACGCAGTACGCCAGCGCGTGGTCGCCGTCGAAGTCGACGACGGCGAGCGGGCCGTTCTCGAAGCGGGGGTCGACGGCGGGCGACGATGCGGCAGGCTTGTCGACCGCCTTCTTCGCCGCCTGCCTCACCGTCCGCTGGGGAGCGGTCGGCGCCGACGGGGCCCGCACGGCGGGCGTGGCCGGCACGGCGGGCGTGGCCGGCACGGCGGGCGTGGCCGGCACGGCGGGCGTGGCCGGCACGGCGGGCGTGGCCGGCACGGCGGGCGTGGCGGTGGTCGGCTTCGGCACGGTGGGCTCGGCGGTCGCCCCGTTCTCGGTGGCCGCTTCACCCTGGGAGACCGGCTCGTCCTCGGAGGCCGGATCGTCCTCGGAGGCCGGCTTCTCCTCAGCGGCCGGGAAACGCGCGGCCAGCCCTTCGAGCAGGCGGGCGTACGCGGTGCGCTGTGGCGGTCGCGGCTCGTTCTTGCCGGACTCCCAACTCGCCACCGTCTCCCGGCGGGTTCCGAGCGCGCCGGCGATGTCGGTCTGCGTCAGATCGGCGGCCTCGCGCAGTCGCCTGCGCTCGGCGGGCGGCGGCAAATCGTTCTGGTCGACCCGACCCAACAGCGCGTCGACCGCGCTGAGCAGCTCGTTCTCCGTGGGCACCCGGCTCACCTCCGTCCTCACCCTATCCCGAGGGGCACGTCCGATCGCTCACTGAATCGCTTGATGAAGCGCTCATGCGAGTTCCCATGAGGTCGCCCGGCCCATCGCGCCCGAGGATGTCGCCGCCCATGCCGCCGGGACGCCTCCCGCAGGGCCACCCAGCCCTGTCGGCCCTACGCGTCGTCCCAGGCCATCGAACTCATCCGCCAGCCGGCCGGCGTGCGCACGAACTGGATCGTCTTGTGGCCCGAGCCCTCGAACCACTCCCCCTCCAGGCAACCGGACTTGCGGTACTCGCTGAACCGGTGCGCGATCGAGCCGAAGACCTCGGTGCGGTGGGAGACCTCCCATTCGGAGAACTCCGTGAGCGTGCCGTCGGTGAGGATCTTCTCGCGGGGTTCGATGAACGCGTCGAGGTCGTGGACCACGGGGTCCGCACCGAGGTTCTTGATGATCATGCCCTGTGGGATGAACACCTCTCGGATGATCTCCACCTTCGGCCGGCTGCCTCCCGTATTGGTGAACGCGCCGAAGAAGGCCCCTGTCAGGCGGTCCAGTTCGGCCCGGGTCTCGCACTCGGGGGCGTCCCGCTCGGGTGACCACTCGTCGTCGAGGACGGACCAGACCTCGCTGTCGTGGCGGACGCCCCGGTACGGGTAGCGGCGGCGCAGTACGCCGTCACGGGTCATCCCGAGCCGGCGCGCGACCTCCGCGCTGCGGATGTTGCCCGCGGCGACCCACCACTCGACGCGGCTCATCCCGCGTTCCTCGAAGGCCCAGGTGATCAGGGCCCGGCAGGCCCGGGTCACCAGGCCCCGGCCCTCCCCCGCCGCCTCCAGCCAGCAGCCGATCTCGCACACGCCGGAGGCTCCGTCGAAGCGGGTGAACATGACGCCGCCGACCAGTGTGCCGTCCAGCCAGATCCCGTAGACGCGCGCGGAGTCCTTGGCCTGGTCGTCGGCGTAGCGCTGGAGGACGGCCTTGGCGGAGGCGAGGTCGGTGCTGCGGCTCGCCCAGGGTATCCAGGGGTCGACATGGGGGCGGGCGCGGTCGATGTGGGCGAGGAACTCCTCGGCGTGCCAGGGCTCCAGTGGGCGGAGTTGGGCGTTGTCGCCGAGCGGCAGTGCGAACACGGATACCTCGATCCCTGGGGTGGCGGGCGGTACGTAACAAGCGTTCGGTATGTAAGGTAGCAGCATGCCGCCCGCTCCCGGAGACCGTGACGCCCGCCGCGAGGACGTGTCCGAGGCGGTGTGGCTGGCGCTCGCCGAGAAGGGGTTCGGCGGGCTGACGCTGCGCGCGGTCGCCTCCGCGATGGGCGTGTCGACCGGGATGCTCATGCACTACTTCCCGACCAAGCGGGCCCTGATCGCCCATGCCTTGGACCTGCTGGAGAAGCGCACCGCGGAGCGTCCCCGGCGCGAGCGTCCTGCCGAAGGCCTCGCCACCGTGCGCGCCATGCTGCTGGACATCCTGCCGCTGACCCCGGACGACACCGCCCGCAACCGGATCTGGGTCAGCTCCTGGGACCTGGCCCTCGCCGACGACGGGCTGGCCTCGGACCAGGCCGGCCGATACACCCGGCTGCGCTCGACGATCCGTCCGCACCTCGAAGCCGCGCGCGGTCTGGGTGAGCTTCCCGCCGGCGCCGATCCGGAGCGACTCGCGGCGGGCGCCGTGGCGTTCGTGCACGGACTGGTCGTGCAGGCGCTCTTCGACCCCGGCCGGTTCCCGGAGGACGTACAGGTCTCCATGGTCGACGACTTCCTCGCCTCGATCTCGGCGGCCCGTGGCCCCGCCGGGGCACCGCGTACAACCCTTTGAGCGATCCGCGTGTCTCATCTGGCGTCCGAAAGGTTCCGGGGGATCCGGAATCAGCGATTCGGGCGAAGTGTCTCGACGACCATCGACGACCAGCAGGGGGAACCACACACATGCGTTACCTGAAGACCGCCGTAGCCACGCTCACCTGTGCCTTCGCGCTCGCCCCGGCGGGCATCGCGTCCGCCGGGACCGGGCCGGCTCCGGCTCCGGGCGCCCGTACCGCGCCGTCGGCCGTGTCCACCGCGCCGTCCCCGGCGGGGAATCCGGCGAGCGCGCGGGCGCAGGCCGCCGGGGTGTGCGCGGACGCGTACCAGATCGGCACCACGGGGTACATCAAGCGCGGCGGCGCGACCATCGCGTCCGTCAAGCAGTTCTACTCGCCGTCCTGCGCCAGGAACTACGGCTACGTCTGGGTCTGGGACAGCTTCCGCGCCACGGCGGGCGACTACGACGTGACGGCCGCCGTCTACAGCGGCTCGCAGGACGAGGTCCTGGGCAAGCGCTCCTGGACCAACACCACCGTCCAGGAGTTCTGGTCGGCGGGCACGAACACCGTCTCGGAGTGCACGGCCGGGACGGGCTCCGTGCGCAAGGCCGGTGACCCCGCACCGGTGGCGGGCTACTCCAGCACGCGCTGCTGAGATCCGGCCGACGGCGGCGGCAGGGTGCGGGGACCGTCTCCCGTACCTGGCGCCGCCGTCGCTCGTCTGCGCCACCAGAAAGGGCGGTCGGGCCAGCGGGTTTCCCGGGCGTGGGCGGTCCGGTGGGCGTGCTGGTAGGCGGCTCGGGCCGTGGCGATGTCGGCGGTGTAGTCGTCGAGAGCGCCCGGGGCGCCGCGCAGGTGGGCGTGGACCGCCCGGCCCGCACCGAGCCCGGTGCAGAGGGCGGTGAGGATGCCCTGGGAGGACAGCGGGTCGAAGGCGACGGCGGCGTCTCCCGACGCGACCCAGCCGTCCCCGTGGACGCGGTCCAGGTGAGCGCTGTGCGCGGGCGCGCGGCGGGGCGGCCCCAGGGTGCCGACTCCGTGGGGGCGGGCGGTTCGCGCCACATGGCGGGTGGCGAGGAGGCGGTTGCGGAAGTCCGCGGGGGTGAACAGGTCGGGGTCGGTGAAGTAGGCGACGAGGCGTCGGCGCGAGGGCAGCAGGGTGGTGTACCACCAGCCGTCGGGCGCTGATTCGACCAAGGAGTGACCGTCGGTGGCGCCGGGAAGCGGGTCGAGGGTGAGGTGATGGGCGGTCAGCCGGTCCTCGACCTGTCTGCGGGCTCCGGCGGCGACGGCGATCGCGGCACGTCGGCCGGTGGCGTCCACGATCCAGTGGCAGGTGACGGTGCGCGGTGCGGCGCGGGCGGTGCGTAGGGTGAGGCGCCAGGTGCCGTCGTGGTGGCGCTCGGGGCGGCGTACGGCGGTGTGTTCGGCCACGTCCGCTCCCGCCGCGCGGGCCGCGGCGCGCAGGGCACGGTCGAACAGCGGGCGGTCCAGGTGCCAGCCGTGGCCGTAGGGGTCACGGATGAAGTCGACGGTGTGCAGAGCGGTGGAGCCCCAGGCGGAGTGGGTGCCGTGGCACGGCAGGTGTCCCGTGGTCAGCGCCGTGTCGGCGACGTGGAGGTCGCTCAGGAGCAGGCGCGCGACCGGTACGAGGGCCTCGCCGGTCTTGGGCGGGCCGGTCGCGGAGTCGGCGAGGAGGACCGTACGGCCCGCCGCGATCAGGGTGAGGGCGGCGGCGCAGCCGGCGGGGCCGCCGCCGGCGACCACGACGTCGTAGTGGTCGCGCGGCGGTCCGGCGCGGGTCACGGGGCTTCGCGGAACGGGTCGAGCTTCTCCAGGTAGCCGGCGGCGATCGCGTCCTCGTCGTGGCCGGTGGCGCGCATAGCCTCGCCGATGGCCTGGGTCACCAGGGCGGCCTCGACCTGTTCGGCCGGCAGGTCTCCGCTCCAGGTGCCGGCCTCCGCGGCGAGCTGGGGGCTGGCCGCCTGGGGGACCTGGACGTTGACGAGGTTGGCGTGGTCGGGCGCCCCGCGCAGTCGTTCGCCGGGGACGGACTCCACCTGGATGAGCTCCGGGAACCTGCCGTCCCCGACCGTGTATTGGTGGGTCTCCACGATGCCGAGGTCGGGCCAGTCGTCGATCATCTGACGGCGCTGCTTGACGGCGTCGGAGCCGGTCAGGCCGCGCAGCCACACGGCACGTCGCTCGAAGGCGCGCTCTCTGTCCTCCGGGCCGGCGGCGGGGTCGTTGACGATGTCGAAGTCGGAGCGCTTCAGTACGTGGTTGGGGACCTGGGCCGGCCAGAAGGTGGGCAGGTAGGGGCTGTAGCGCGGGCCCAGACCGCTGAGCACCTGGTAGCCGGAGCGGCAGCTGGCGGCGTCGCACTGCCACGGGGCGGCCATCCAGCGGGTGAGGTCTCCCGGGCCCTGCGCGTACAGCGGGCCGTCCTTGGACTTGACCTGCTGGTCGGTGAGGACGTCGCCGTAGTCTCGTTCGGGGTTGTCCGGTGCGCGGTGCAGGATGCGGAAGGGCTCGGCGTACATGGTCTTGTTCCGTACGGGCCAGGTGACCTCGCAGCCGGGGTGGAAGGCGTCCGCCGCGCAGTTCTCCAGTGCGGCCCGGTCGAGCAGGGCCGGTTGCTCGTGGACGGGCGCCTGGTCGACGTCCTCGTGGTGTTCGTGGAGCGGGCCGGGCTGGAAGCTTCCCTCGGCCCATCGGGCGAGGAGTCGGTCCTGGGTCGGGGAGAGCATGATCTGCTGCCGCACCGAGGTGCCCTTTCCGCCGACCATCGCGTCGCCGTAGAGCCAGGGCCACGGCAGCGGTGAGCATCCGTCCCGGTCCCAGTCGCGCATCTGGACGTAGATCTGGCGGCGCAGTTCCTGGCTGCCGGCGCCCGGGTCGGCGAGGCGGGCGCGCAGCGCGGGGTCGAGGAAGTCGTGCGGGCCCTGCCGGCCGAACTGGGTGGCGAAGCCGTGGTTGGTCCACTGCAGGCCGCAGAACCTGCTGAGGATCGGCTCGATGTGGTCGGCGTAGGAGACGACGTCCTCGCCCGGCAGCGTGCCCTCGGTGGTGAACACGTCCCGGAGGACGTCGTAGAGGGTGCGGACGGTCTTCACCCCGGGTGCGTAGTGCGGTGGGCCCACCACGACCCAGGCCGGTGTCGCCGTCCTGGTCTGTCCGCCGATGGTGACCTCCGCGGTGACGGGGCCGTCGGAGACGTCGTCGTACCAGGTGTCGTTGTTGGTGACGCCGGTGATCGGTTTCTCGGGGATGGCGTAGGAGGCCGACTTGCCGTTGCCGCCGGTGACGAGGAGGCGGCCGGTGGGCTCGGTGGAGATGCCGCCGAGCGGGACCTTGCGGCCCATGATCGTGCCGGTGTCGAAGGTGCCCACGTCGTGCAGGGAGGCGCGGACGGTGCGGATGCCGGGGTCGATGACGAGTTTCCGGCGCTCGGCGCCGATGACGCCGGCGTTGCGCCTTCCTCGCTGTTGCGGCGTGAGGGAAGCCGCCTCGGGGATGTCGAGCGCAATGTGGAAGCGGTACCAGGCGGCCTTCTTGTTGGCCAGGTGCACCGACCAGCGGATCTCGCTCACGCCGTCCTCGCCGAGCTTCAGCTCCCGGACCACCTCGCCCGCCTGGTTGTAGCCGTAGACCCGGAAGCGGGCCGCCTGCTTGACGACCGCCCCGGACGCGTCCTTGTAGGAACCGGGGGGCAGCGGTTTCTGGTGAGGTGATTCGGGGCCGATGAACGGCGCCGCGGAGCTGTTCCCGACCCGGGCGACGCCGATCGCCGGATGGATCTTCACCTGCACGATCTGCTGGTCCATGAGGCGCCTTTCACTCGGCTGCGGCCCGAGGTGAACATAGGCACGGCGGTGGGAGGCGGGTGCAGTCGTCGGGCGCCATCGGGCGGCACGTATTCACACCATCGGGCCAGGTGCGGCTGCCGGGTGTTTCAGCCGCGGGCGGCGGTCCGGCACCACGGTCAAGGAAGAGGCAGGAGCGAGCCAAGAAAGAGCCAACGGCCCGTCAGGGATTCGCGACTCGGACATACGTTCCTCTCCGTGAATTCCGACGTCGCCCCCCACAGATCCGTCGGCCCCGAGCCGACCGCATCCACCGCCACGCCCCGGCGAGCCCTCCTGCGGGCCGGTCTCACCGGGGGCGCGGCCCTCGGTGCCGGTGTCGCCCTCGGCGCGGCTCCCGCCTCCGCCGCCGTCCCCGGCGTGCCGCGGCACCGGCCCGGCACCCCACAGGAGGCCCTGCGCGAGCTCGCGGCGGGCAATCGGCGCTGGCGCACCTTCAGGGAACGGCATCCGGACGAGACGCCCGCCGTCCGGCGGAGCCTGACGTCCGGCCAGCATCCCTTCGCCGTGATCCTCGGGTGCGTGGACTCCCGTGTTCCGCCGGAGCTCGTCTTCGACCAGGGGCTCGGTGATCTTCTCACCGTGCGCAGCGCCGGTGAGGTCCTGGACGAGGCCGTCATCGGCAGCGTCGCCTACGGGGTGCTGGAGCTCGGGATACCGCTGATCCTGGTGCTGGGGCACCAGTCGTGCGGTGCCGTGCGGGCGGCGGTCGAGGCGGACGCGTCCGGGGGACGGCTGCCCGCCCACATCCAGTACCTGGCCGATCAGATACGGCCCGCCATCGACCGTACGAAGGAGGGTGACGCCCGTATCGACGCGACGATCGACGCCAACGTACGGGCCGTCCGCTCCCGGCTCGCCGCGGAGCCCGACCTCGCGGCGAAGGTGGAGAGCGGGCAGCTCGTCATCGCCGGGGCGCGTTACGAGCTGGCCGGTCAGCTCGTCCACTCCGTCGACTGACGTCCCGTCGGACCCGGCGCGCGGGCTATTCCGGTCCGCGCGCCTTGGCTTCTCGAACGCCCGCCGCCGGTGACCCGGGTGGTCGGCCAGGCGCCGCCGCTGTCGGTGCCGGCCGTTAGAGTGCCGACCATGTCGCTGATCAGCTCCATTCGCAGGCACGCCGACGCCGCCGCCTTCCTCGCCTGGCCGGGCGACTTCGAACTGGACCGGAGCGATCACGTCGAGGAGGTGCACCTCGCGTCGGGAGCCGCGCTGGAAGGGTTCGCGGGTGACGGGGCCGGGGGCACCTTCTTCTTCTGCGGCGAGGGCGGCGAGGAACGCCCCGTCCTGTACGCGGACTCCGAGGGGGGCGCGGCGCTCGTCGCCGTCGGACTGCCCGAACTCCTGCGGCTGCTGCTGACGGCGCCCTGGTGGCGCGACCTTCGGGACTTCACGGTACCGGAGAGCCGGGAACTCGCCGCGGAATACCTCGAGGACATGCCCGATCTGGCGGACCGGCGGGACCGGGCGGCCGCGGCGCTCGGCCTGGAACTGGGCGACGAGGCGGCTGTGCTGGCGCGGGTGCGGGAGGTCGCCAAGGGGATCGGCAAGGACTACGTGCTCGTCTTCACGCCGGAGAACACAGCCTATGAGCCTCTGATCGCGGACCCGTCGTCGTGACCGAGGCTCGCTCGACGGAGGCCCTCGTGACGAAGTCCCTCCCGGCGTTTCCCTACCACCCCCACCCGGTGGCGACCGGTTCCGTGGTGGCTGCCGACGGGGTGCTGTGCGTGTGTTGCGGGACGGTGCGCGGATATGTGTACGCGGGGCCGGTGTACGCCGTGGCGGAGCCCGAGGGGCGGTTGTGCCCGTGGTGCATCGCCGACGGGAGTGCCGCGGCACGGTACGGGGCGCACTTCTGCGCGGGCGCGGTGGGCGACGACGCGCCCAGGGAGGTGCTGCTGGCCATCGCCGAGCGCACGCCGGGGTTCTCCGCGTGGCAGGACCCGCAGTGGCTGCTGCACTGTGGCGACGGCGCCGCCTTCCTGGGCCGCGTCGGGGCCGCCGAACTCGCCGACCGTCCGGACGCGGTGGAGGCGATGCGGCGGGAGATCACCGGCTGGGGATGGCCGACGGAGCGGACCGAGCACTACCTCGGTTCCCTGGACAAGGACGGCCAGCCGACGGCCTACCTCTTCCGCTGCCGGGTGTGCTCGGCGCATCTCGCCACCTCCGACTTCACATGACCGGCCGTGGCGGTGGGCTCATGCGGCTTCCACGGCCTCGCGGCTGCCGAGTTCGCGGAAGATGTGCTGGGCCTGCTGCCGCAGTTCCAGTCCCGTGGCTGTGTCGCCGCCGGCCAGTTCGGCCGAGCCCAGGTCCTTGAGGGTGCGGGCCCGCCACAGGGGCAGGTCCAGCTTGTCCCACAGCGCGAGGGCCTGGCGCAGCGTGTCGGTCGCCGACCGCCAGTCGGACGCGGCGAGATGCCATTCGCCGAGGGTCCGCAGGACGAGGGCCTCCCCGAACAGGTCCTGGCGCTCGCGGGTGATCTCCAGGCACTGGTCCAGGCGCCTCCGGGCCTCGGTCATGCGGCCCTGGCGGAACTCGACCTTGGCGAGGGACTGGTTGGCGTACATGACGCCGAAGGCGTCGCCCGTCTCCTCGAAGATGCCGAGGGACTGACGCAGCAGGGCCCGCGCGCTCGGCAGGTCGCCGCGCGCCCGGTGGCACAGGCCGAGGGAGCGCAGGGCCAGGGCTTCGCCGTGCCGGTCGCGTGCGGTCACGTACAGCCGGTGGGACCGGGTCAGGGCGTCCCACGCCTCGTCGTGGCGGCCCTGGTCCCGGTACACGCAGCCGATGCCGTACAGGACGTGGGCGGTGGCGGCGGTGTCCTCCGGCTCGCGGTACTGCTCGAGCGCCGAGGTCAGCAGGGTCAACGCCTCGCTGAAGCGGGCCTGTTCGCGGCGTACGGCGCCCATGCCGGCCAGGGCGTCCGCGCGTCCGCGGCGTACGGCTCTGTCCTCGAAGAGGCGGAGTGCCGCCGCGAAGAAGGCGTGCGCCTCGTCGAAACGGTCCTGTTCCAGGCGGAGTTGGCCGAGCCCGTTGAGCAGCCAGGCCTCGCCCTCGACGTCACCGCCGCGACGTACGGCCTCCAGGGCCACGTCGTGGGAGCGGGACCAGGCGTCGAACTGGTTGTAGAGCGCGGCGGAGGCGGCCATGAGGGCGGCGGCCAGTTCGCGGGCGGCGTCGAGCATCCCGTGCTCCGCGCAGTGGGTGACCGCGGCGAGCAGGCACCGCTGTTCGGCCGCGAACCACGCGGTCGGGTCGTCGATGAGGTGGGTCGACTCGTCGTCGGGGCATCCCGCGCCGGTTGTCGGTCTCGGCCCGTCTGTCGGCCTCGGCCCGTCTGTCGGCCTCGGCCCGTCTGTCGGTCTCGGCCCGTCCGGCAGTCGTGCCGGTTCGTCCGACGGCTGTTTCGGCTCGTTCGTCGCTGTGGGTGAGAAGAGTCTGGAGGCGCCGCCCGGACCGCGGGCGGCGGCACTGCGGGACATGGTCAGCCAGCGGTCCATCAGCCGCAGTATCGCTGCCTCCCTGTCGTGGCGGTCCTCGTCGGCCAGGCAGCGTTCGCGGGCGTACTCGCGGGCCAGGTCGTGGATGCGGTAGCGGGTTCTGCCCGTCTCGTCGGTGCGTACGACCTCCACGAAGTGGCAGTCGACGAGCTGTTCGACGGCGTCCTCCGCGTCGTCGACGGTCACGTCGAGGAGGGGCGCGGCGACCCACGCGGCGAAGTCGGGCAGGTCCATCAGCGCCAGGCGCCGCAGGGCGCGCTGCTCCGGGGCGTCGAGGTCGGCGTAGCCGAGTCCGAGGCTGGCGCGCACCTCCAGGTCCCCGGCCTGGAGTTCGTCCAGGCGGCGGCGTTCGTCGCGGAGCCGTGCCGCCAGGCGGGACGGGGTCCAGTGGGGGCGGGCCGCGAGGCGGGCGCCGGCGATGCGGACGGCGAGGGGGAGGCGTCCGCACAGCGCGACGATCTCGGCGGCCTGGCCGGGTTCCGTGGTGGGCCGGGCCGGGCCCGCCACCCGGGCCAGCAGGTCGAGGGCCTCCGCCTCGGAGGGAACGCCCAGGTCGAGGTGGGCGGCGCCTTCCAGTGCGACGAGTCGGCGGCGGCCGGTGATGAGCACCGCGGAGCCGCCGCCCGGCGGCAGCAGGGGGCGCAGCAGCGCCTCGCTGACGGCGTTGTCGAGGATGAGCAGGACCCTGCGGCGCGCGATGTGGGTGCGGTAGAGCCCGAGGAGGTCCTCCTCATCGCGAGCCGGGGTGTCGGAGTCGACGCCGAGGGCGCGCAGCAGCCGGGCGAGGGCGTCGGCGGTGCGCACGGGTTCGGTGTCCGAGGCCCGCAGGTCGACGAAGAGCTGTCCGTCGGGGAAGAGCTCGGCGGTGCGGTGGCCCACGTGCACGGCCAGGGCGGTCTTGCCGGTGCCCGACCGGCCGGAGATCACGCCGATGGGCGGTGCGGTGCGCCGCGGGTCCCGTACCTGTTCGAGAAGAGCGGTCGCCCAGGCGATCTGCTCGTCACGTCCGACGAAGTCGGCGACATCGGGCGGGAGTTGGGTGGGCGCCGGGCGGGCCGGGCCGTCGTACGGCGGCCCGGGGAGGCGCTGGTGCGGGAGTTGGGGGTCCTCGTCGGCCGCGCGCGCGGGCGGCTCGGCGGTGGTGGGAGTCGCCGTCGGGGGTGTGGGCGCGCGGCGGACCGGGGGCGCTCCGAGCACGTCGGTGTCCGCACGGAGCAGGGCCTGGTGCAGGCCGCGCAGTTCCTGGCCGGGGTCGATGCCGAGCTCGGTACGCAGGAGGCGGCGGCCTTCCTCGTAGCAGCGCAGCGCGTCGGCCACGCGGCCGGTGCGGAACAGCGCGGTCATCAGCTGACCGCGCGGGCGTTCGCGCAGGGGGTGGGCGGCGACGTGGGCGACGAGTTCGGCGACCAGGTCCGCGCGTCGGTCCAGGGCCAGTTCGGCCGCGAAGCGGTACTCCTGTGCCTCCAGGCGGAGTTCCGCCAGACGCATGGCCTCGACGCGGGCGAAGGACTGGCCGAGGCCTTCGAGGGCGTCCTGTCCGCGCCACAGCCGGGTGGCCGCCCGGAGGGTTTCGACGGCTTCCTCGGCCCGCCCGTCGCGTGCCGCGACGCGGCCGGCCGCGCAGGCGGCCTCGAAGCGGCGGGCGTCGACGGCGGAGGCCGGCAGTTCCGCGAGGTAGCCCGGGGAGCGGGTGCGGATGGCCTCGGCGCCCTCCGTGCCGACGAGCGCGCGGCGCAGTCCGGAGACGTGCGTGGCGACGAGGGCCCGTGCGGTGGCGGGGGGTTCTTCCTCCCAGACCAGATCGACAAGGCGCTCGGCCGACAGCACCTCGCCGAGATGCACGACGAGGGCGGCGAGTATGGCCGTCGGTTTGGCCCCGTTCAGCGGAATTCGACGTCCGCCGCTCGACACTTCGACCGGCCCCAGAAGGCGAACGTCCACCGTGTCCCCCGATTCACGTTCTCGCAAGTCAGGGACAACATACCGGCGCCCACCGACAGGCATGCCTCTTACCGGTCCGCCCTTTTTCACGGCGGGACCGGTGTGGCCGACGAGTGGCCGGAATTCGATGGGTGTCCGGTGAGGTTTCCTCTCAATCCGACGAAAGCACTGTCCGAGTTCCTCCCTGGGACGGAAACGGTCAGCTCCTCGTATGAGCCGCCGGGAACGAGATGTGGGGCGCACGCATACGACCGACGTGGCGGGGCCGTCAACGGGGTGTATCGACGACACCCAACCGGAGGAATCCATGATCGGCTCCATCAGCAGGCGAAGCACCCGGCTGCGCCGTACCGCGGTCGCCGCGACGGCGGCGTGCGGCGCCGCCCTCTCCCTGGTCGCCGCCGCGCCGGCCCCGCAGGCGGCGGCCACGACCACCGTCTACGTCTGGGCCACCGGCGTCAACATGCGGGCGTGCAACTCACTCACCTGCCCGCCGTACAGCGGGGTGAAGGTCAGCCGGATGAACGTCAAGGCGTACTGCCAGAACAAGGGCGACACCGTCAGGGACGGGCAGTACGTCAACGACTACTGGGTCCAGGTGGACGCCGGTGGGCCGCGCGGCTGGATCAGTGCGGTATATGTCAGCGGTGGCGTCAACTGGGGTCCCATTCCCGGTGTTTCCGAGAACTTCGAGGACTGCTTCTGACGCGGTCCGCTCCAAGGCATTCGTGTGCCCGCTCTGCAGGGGCGCTGCGCCTCGTCCTATAGGCACCGCATCGTGCTCCAGAGGCGCTGCATCCCCGCCTACAGAGGATCTGCATCGTTCCTGCAGAGCTCACCGACACGCTGTGAGCGTGACGGACATCATTCTGCTTTCGGATCACCGAGTCGCCTCGACCCGCGTCGTCGAGATCGGCGAAGCCCTGGTCGACGTCAGGGAGTCCGCCGCGTTGCGGGTCGACGCGCGCAAGGCCGACGCCGACGGTTCGTACGCCCATCTGCGGGCCGGTGTTCTGCGCCGCCTTCTGCTGGCCCAGGACGCGCTGCCCCGAGGGGTGCGCCTGCTGATGGTGGAGGGGTACCGGCCGCCGGCACTGCAGCGCCGGTACTTCGACGCGTACGCGGACACCCTGCGCGCGGACCGTCCCGGCGCCTCGCCGGAGCAGATACGCGAGTGGGCCAGCGCCTACATCTCGCCTCCCGAGGTCGCCCCGCACGTCTGCGGTGGCGCCGTGGACCTGACGCTGTGCACCGAGGACGGGGCGGAACTCCCCCTCGGCACCGAGGTCAACGCCACGCCCGAGGAGAGCGAGGGCGGCTGCCGCACCGCCGCGATCAACATCGACGCCGAGGCGCGCGCCAACCGGGCGGTGCTGGGCCGGGCGATGACGGCCGCGGGCTTCGTCAACTACCCGACCGAGTGGTGGCACTGGTCGTACGGCGACCGGTACTGGGCCCTGCTCACCGACGCGCCGGCGGCCCTGTACGCGCCCGCCGGCCGCACGCGCCCGTAGTACGGCGCGCCGACGGCCGACTGCCGGGCCATGGGGCAGCGGACCACGACCACCGCGCCGCATGACTGACCGCATGCCGGACCACATGCCTGACCGCACGCCGAGACAGACCCCGGGGGAACACCGTGGAGAACACCTGCATCTCGACGACGATGACCAAGTCGTCCGCCTTCTCCAGCACGGTCGTCACCACGACGACCACGACGATCACGACCACTAACACCGCCACGACCACCGCGACCACTACCACCGCGACCACCCCGACCGCTGCCGTCCCACGCGGCGAGCCGTTCGCCGCCCGGTTCGACGGGGGCGTCGCCGACCACATGACCGCGGCCGAGTTCGACGAGGCGTTCACCGCGGTGATGCCGAGGCTGCGGCGCCGGCTGCTGGCCCTGACCGGCAATCCGCACGACGCGGACGACCTGGTGCAGGAGACGTACCTGAGACTCTCCCGCCGGGCCCGGGCCCGCACCCTGGCGCGTCAGCAGCAACCGTACGCGTACACCTGCGCGGCGGCGCTGAACCTGCTGCGCGACCTGTGGCGGCATCCCTCACGCCAGGAACGCTGCACGGACCGGCTGCCCGAGCAGGGCTGGGACGGCGGCTTCGCGATCCGGGAGGCGGAGGCGGTGGCGACCGCGCTGTTGCGCGGGCTGTCCGTCAAGGAGGCGGCCGCCGTGATCCTGGTCGATCTCGAGGGGCTGACCCACGACATGGCGGGTGAGCGGCTCGGCGCGCACCGCGGCACCGTGCAGCGCAACCGCATGCGCGGCCTCGCCAAGATGCGCGCCGCACTCGGCGCATACGAACCGGCCATCGCCCCCGTCTCCACGGTGAAGGCCGAACGCCCTTGACCACCTCGGCCCGCTCACTCGCACATCCGCTCACCGCGCGCACCGAACCAGGGGGACCCCACATGCGCCGCACGCACCGCACACTGGCGGTGGCAGGAGGACTGCTGCTCGCCACCACCTTGAGCCTCACCGGTACGGCGATGGCCGCCTCGTCGCCGCTCACCTCGAAGACCGCGGCCCCCGCCGACTGCCGGCCCCTGGCGGGCGCTCCCGCTCAGGCGCAGGCGATCGTGAACGCCGCCTGTTCGCAGATCGGGGTGCCGTACTCCTGGGGTGGCGGCTCGATCCACGGACCGACGTACGGTCAGGACTACCCCGGTGGCGGCCCCGGCGCCCACGACAGCCAGGTGAAGGGCTTCGACTGTTCGCACCTGGTGCAGTACGCGGCCTGGCAGGGAGCGGGGATCGCGCTGCCCGAGGGGTCGTGGAACCAGGCCCAGTGGAGCGGCGCGACGGCCCGCTTCTCCCGCGACCAGGGGCTCGCTCCTCTGCAGCCGGGCGATCTGCTGCTGTGGGCGTCGAACCCGAACAACCTCAACAGCGTCCACCACATCGCCATCTACCTCGGCGACGGCAAGATGATCGAGGCCCGGGAGTCCGGGACGCTCGTCATGGTCAGCGACGTGCGTCTGAACGGCCAGTACGCGGGCGCCCTGCGCATCGCCGGCACCGAGCAGCCGCCGACGGGCACGAAGCGGTTCATGACGTGGGGCACCAACGTGAGTCTGCGGCAGGAGCCCGGCACCGGGAAGCCTCCCGTGACCCGGCTGCCCGGCCCCACCGCGGTGGACGTGCAGTGCCAGGTGCACGCGGAGACCGTCACCGCCGAGGGCTACACCAACGACGCCTGGTCCTACCTGCCGAAGTACAAGGCCTGGATCTCGAACATCTACATCGACGATCCGGCGGCCTGGCTGCCCGGGGTCCCCACCTGCTGATCCGCGGCGCCGCCCACCCCCGCCACCCACCCCGCCCAACCCTTCACTGCACGGAGGACAACTCGCCATGCGCGTGTTCAACCGGACCAAGTCCCTCGGAACGCTCGTCGCCACGGTCGCCGCGATGGGGCTGATCCCGCTCACGGCCGGCGCGGCCGACGCCGCTCCGCCGGCCAAGCCCGCCGAAGCCGGGTCCTGCCCGGCCGCCGGAACGGTGACCCAGTGGTGGCACTCCGGCCACGACGGCGTCGACATCGCCAACAACCGCGGTACGCCGATCTACTCCACGGGGGCGGGCACCGTCATCGCCTCCGGTCCCGCCAGCGGCTACGGCCAGTGGATCCGCATCAAGCACGACGACGGCACGGTGACCGAGTACGGCCACATGTACGAGCGGCTCGTCTCCGTGAACCAGCGGGTGACCAGCGGTCAGCTGATCGCGCGCATGGGCTCCGAGGGCGACTCCTCCGGCAACCACCTGCACTTCGAGGCACACAGCTCGACGTCCAGCACTCGGGGCATGGACCCCGTCCCCTACCTGTCGGCGCGCGGTGTGAGCCTGCCGTGCACCCCGGGCGGCGGCGGGACGCCGGGCACCAACTTCAGCACGTGGGGCACGTCGGTGCGGGTGCGGGCCGACGCGCGGCTGAACGCGGCGGTGGTGCGCACCCTCACCGGGCCGACCCCGGTCCACGTGGAGTGCCAGAAGCACGGCGACCTGGTCAACGCCGAGGGCTACAGCAACGACGCCTGGGCATACATCCCGGCGCTCGGCGGCTACATCAGCAACATCTACATCGACGACCCCGCCGCCTGGCTGCCGGGGGTGCGTGAATGCTGACCGGCGCCCTCGCCGGTACGAGGGGTGTCGCGGCGGCCGCTCTGGCCGCCGCGCTGCTCCTCTCCCCCGGCCTCACCTCGTCCGCGCGGGCCGCCGACTCGGCGCCCTGCACTCCCGACCACGACTACCCCGGAACGTTCCGCTGCCCGATCTGGGGCTCGGACGTCAATCTGCGCTCCGCGCCGAACGCCCAGGCCCCGGTCATCGCGACCTCACCCGACAGCGGGTTCCTCAGGGTGCTGTGCCAGGTCAAGGGCGGCCGTGCGACCTACGGCTCCTACTGGCACACCTGGTGGGTCAAGACACCGGCGGCGGGGATGGCCCCTTCCGCGTACATGAGCGAGATCTTCCTCGTCGGAGGCGGCGACGACGAGCCGGACTCGGGTCTGCCGACCTGCTGAGACGGCGGCGCCGCGCAACGAAGCGGGGCCCCTGGGATTCCAGGGGCCCCCGCCGGTGTGCTCGTTCAGCACTGCCGCGCCGAAGGGGAGGGATCCACGCCGACGTTGACGTTGCCGCCCCAGACCCAGACGTTGCGGTACGGCCCGTTGACGAGTTCTCCGTCGTGGACGGTGCCCTGGTACCAGACGTCCGTGCTGTAGCCGCCGGCGGTGACCGGCTGGCCGTGCACGTAGCAGACGCCGTCCAGGTAGTAACGGTTTCTGGTGGGGCCGGTGTTGAGGATCGGCGCGTTACGGGTGTCGGGCGTCGAGCGGACGTTGCTGTTGGGTTGCAGCGAGACGTAGAACTCAGCGGCGCCGGCCTGGGCGGTGCCGGTGGAGGCGAACAGGGACAGCACGGCGCCCGCGGCGAGGCCTGCGGCGGCGAGACGGGTGCGGCGGAGGTGCATGGGCGCTCCATGGGGTGTCGGGAGTCGGGCCGGGCCCAGGGACGGGGCCGGTCGTGCCGGCCGCTCGGGGCCCCCGCCCGTCTGACGGGCGCGAGTGGTCCGTCGTATGAGAGTCCCGGTACCCGGAGCCTCCCGGCCCCGTTCTCATACGGCGTGGGCCGTGACGCCGTCCAGGCGGTGGTGCGAGTGACGCACCCGAGTCGGACACGAGGATGACGATGACGACTTCACGCAGCGATTCAGGATGGGCCCGGGTACGGGCGGCCCGTCGTCGGGTGGCGCGGGCGGGGCTGCCGGCCGTCGCCCTCGTGGCGACGCTCCTGTGCGCCGCCGCCACCGCCACGGCCGCACCGGGCACCGCCCCGTCGCCGTCGCCGCCCGCGTCGGCCCGGGCCGACGTGCCGGCCGGGGTGACGGCGGGCATCGCGGTCTTCGACCGGCAGACCGGCACGTTCACCGAGCAGCTCAACAGTGCGGGGCAGTTCAGGTCGGCCTCCGTGGTCAAGCTGCTGATCGCCCTCGACGTGCTCTGGAGCCGCGGCCCCGACGCCCTGTCGGCGACGGACCGGTCCCGGATCGACAGCATGCTGCGCGGCAGCGACGACGCGGCCGCGAGCACGTTCTGGGCGAACAACGGCGGGGGTGCGATCGTCGACCGGATGGTCGCGCGGCTCGGTCTGACGGACACCGCGCGGCCGCCGTCGACGCACCCCGGCCATTGGGGTTACACCGCCATGTCGGCCCGCGACACGGTGAAGATCTACCGCTATCTGCTGGACTCCGCTCCCCCGGCCGTACGCGACTACGTCCTCGGCGACCTGCGCCGGTCCACCCGCTGCGCCACCGACGGCTACGACCAGCACTTCGGCATCGCCGGCTCCTTCGACCGGCCGTGGGCCGTCAAGCAGGGCTGGTCGGGCTTCAGTTCGGGCGGTTGTACGGCGGCCACCGCCACGGCGGCCACCGCCACGGCGGCCGAGGCCGCGACCGGAGCGGAGACGCGGACGGGCGCGGCCGTCGACGCCGTGGACCTGTCGCGTCCGGCGCTGCACACCACGGGCGTGGTGGGCGGGGGCGACCGTTCCGTCGTGGCCGTCATGACCCTGCACCCGAGCGGCACGTCCTACGGCAAGGCGTACTCCGACCTGGGGCGGCTGACCCGTTCGCTGAACGTCCCCGGCGCCTCGCGGCCGGCCGGCACCTGGATCGGCACCTGGGGAAGCGGGGTCCGGGTCCGTACCCAGGCGACCACCACGTCCGGCGCGGTCACCGCACTGCCCGCAGGCGTCGAGGTCCTGGTCGCCTGCCAGAAACGCGGCCAGCAGGTCAGCGTGCCGCCCTACGTCAACGACTGGTGGGCCTACCTGCCCCAGCACGGGGGCTACATGAGCAACCTCTATCTCAGCGTGCCGGAGAACCAGGTGCCGGGCGTGCCGGTCTGCTGACGCGGCGGACGGTGCGGCGCCCCGGCCCGCCCGCCGATGAGGCGAGCGGGCCGGGGCTGTGTGGGCCCTTGACCGACGTCGGTCAGGAGATGTTCCACTGCTGGCTGGTCGCTCCGGTGCCCGTTTCCTGGACGACTGCCGCGCCCTGGGTGGTGGAGGCGCCCGTGACACCGATGGTCAGGCCGCTGCCGACGCCGGTGAGCAGGTAGGTGCTACCGGTGTAGCTGCCGACCAGGTCAAGGAACCACTGCTGGTTGGTGCCGCCGTTGCAGGTCCACTGCTGGAGCTGCACTCCGGTGCTGGTCGACTGGTCGGGGACGTCCAGGCACAGGCTGCTCTTCACGCTCTTCAGCGTGTAGACGTTGTCGGCCACCTTCGTGAGGGTCCACTGCTGGTTGGCACCGCCGTTGGACGGCCACTGGATGATCTTGGCGCCGGTCGACGTGGAACCGCTCGCCACGTCCATCAGCATCGAACTGTTGCCGTTCTTCAGGGTGCGGACGCCTTCCGCCGGGAGACCACTGCCGGCCGTCCAGGTGCCGGCGGCGGTGTCGAGGGACCAGGTGGGGTACTGGCCGAGGTTCACCGTCGTGCCACGGATGGTCAGCGGCAGCCAGATCAGCTTCGAGGCGCCCAGGTTGGAGGTGTCCCAGCGGTCACCGGCGTAGATGTAGGTGGTGCCGGAGGTGCCCTGGACGGTGATGATGTTCGCCGTCTGGCTGCCGTAGGTGTGGGTGCCCGGGGCGGCGAAGTTGCGGAAGGCCGACCAAGGGCCGCTCAGTGAGGTGGCGGTGGCGTAGATGTTGTCGTTCAGGCTCCAGCCGGTGAGGTGGGAGCCGAAGACGTAGTAGGTGCCGTTGACCTTCACCATGGCGGGTGCCTCGACGCTGTTGCTGCCGCTGCTGCCCAGGGTCGTCACCAGGCTGTCGACGGAGAGGTAGTCGGCGGACAGCTTGTAGACGCGCAGGCCGTTGTTGCGGTCCTCGCTCATCAGGTAGGCGGTGCCGTCGGTGTCCTGGAAGAGGCCGAGGTCACGGCTGAGGTTGCCCATCGGGCGGAAGCTGCCCCGGTAGGTGTACGGGCCGCAGGGGGTGCTGCTGGTCGCCACACCGACCTTGGCGTCGGAGTAGTTGGTGCTGTCGATGTGCATGTACATCACGTACGTGCTGGTCGACGCGTTGTAGATGACCTTGGGCCGTTCCACGACCCGGCTGGGGCCCAGGTCGCCACTGCTCTGCCTGCTCAGGGCCTGGCCCTGGAGGCTCCAGTTGGCGAGGTCGGTCGAGGTGTAGCAGGGGATGTCCTGGAACGAGGTGTCCGCCGACGTCTCGCCGGTCTTGTCCTCGCCGAAGCCGTACCAGGTGTTGCCCACCTTGATGATGCCCAGCCCGTGCAGCTGGAGGGGGTTGCCGTTCGTGTCGGTCCGTGCGGCGCCGGTGGTGAACGTGGCCGAGGCCGCGTGTGCTTCGGTCACCGGCAGCAGGAGTGCCGCCAGGCCCCCGAGGAGCGTAAGGAGTGCGGCGGCGGCTCTGCGCCACCGGTCGGCAGGTCTGGGTGGGGCGTCCTTGCCCATGGGGGTTTCCTCTCCTGAAGCTCCTCCGAGCGATTCGAGGGTCAATGAGAGGGGCAGCCCTGCGGGGGAGTCAATAATCGCGATCGATTTTGTTGATCCTTGACCGGGGAAACCCGTGGGCTTCTGTAGCTTCCTGGTGGCATTTGTTGAAACGGGGCGTGGGCCGCATGAGCCGCAAGTCACCTGACATCAGGGGGAGTTCAGAGTTCGACGCCCCGCTCCGCGACCCGGGGACTGCCGGCACACGCGCGCTCACGCTCGGGCCCGTTCGCCACGCACACCGAGGCGCTCCACTGCGTACACTTTCGTCACGCACTGTAATGTATCGGCCACCGGATGAGGGTGGCGCGCGAACGCCCGTTCGTCGCGTCGATGGGGAGAAATTGGGCATGCCTTCGCGCAGATCGGGAAACCGGTACAAGCCTCCAGTTCATCGGAAGGAAAGAAGAGCCACATGCCCGCCGAACGCGACCCCACAGAGCGGGAAGCCGGCCTATTGAACACCCTGAGCGTTGAGCGAACCTGGCATTTCGGCGGGGAGCTGAGCGACGTGGCACAGGCCAGGGACGACGCGGCCGCCTTCCTCCAGAACCTGGAACGCCTGCAGGCACCGCACGCGCCGGACGCGCCCGACGACGTGCTGCTGGTGGTCACCGAGCTGGCCTCCAACGCGTTCACCTTCGCGCCGGGACCGTTCACGCTGCGGCTACGGGCTGTGGCCGACACGGTACAGATCGCTGTCGAGGACACCAACCCGACGCCGCCCGAACCACGCCGGTTCGACCTCGACGGACGCGGCGGCATCGGGTGGCACCTGATCAACGCCCTCGCCGAGCAGACCATCACCGAGCCGGGCGAGCAGGGCAAGACGGTGCACGTCTTCGTGCGCTGGTAGTTCCTCGCATCACCTCGCGCGGTGGCGGGGTCCGGATCTCACTGCGTCCGCGCGCGCTGCAGGGCGGCGGTCAGGGCGTGGTGGATCTCGTCGGGCAGCCAGCCGCAGTGGGTGCCCTGCACCACGTATTCCGCGACTTCACGCAGCTTGGTGTTGGTGTGCTGGGAGATCTCCCGCAGGACGTCCCAGCCCTGCTCCGGCCGCAGCCGCCCCACGGCGATGACGACGCCGATCGCCTGGTCGATCACCGCGTGCGACGCGAGGGCCTGACGCAGCTGGCCGACCTCCTCCTGCAGGGCGCTGATTCGCTCGACCAGCTCCTCCTGCCCGGACATGGCCAACCGTCCTACCCCTCTGTCCAGCGTCCGCGAACCGACATCCGCGGCGGGACACACCCCACGGCGGCGACTCGTCCAAGCCTGCGGGGCGAAAGGCCGCGGCGCTACACGGAAAACGAACAAGACGGCCACCTCCTGTCCACGAAACGAATGTCCGACCGGGTCCCGGGTAGGCGAGCCGGGCGGAACACTCCGCAGTCGCCTCTCCGCGTATCGCGGCAGCGAGACGTGACGCCATGCCGGGCACCCTGTAGCGCCGCGTGACTCACCGGACGGGGACCGTCAATGCACACGCTTCACTTCGAGAGCGACGACCTGGAAAGGGCCGAGGAGTTCCTCAGCCGGGCCTACGCCAGAATGAGCATCGGCAGCGACAGCCCGGACGTCGGCAGAGTGACGATCACCAGAACCACGATGCCGTCGGTCAGCGTCGACGAGCTCGACCTGGGCTTCGAGATGAGCTACTCGGTCTCTCCCCTGGGAAAGATCTGCCTGTGCCTCGTCCATGACGGCACCATCCGGGACCACGCCTACAGCGGGGTCGAGGACGCCTTCGGTCCCGGCGACGTCGTGTCCTTCGCCCCGCCGGACCGGCCGTACTCGGGCCGGATCTGCAACGCACGGTACAACATCACCATGCTGGACACCGGCCTGCTCACCCAGGTCGCCTCCACCGCGCCCGGCCGCTCCCCCGAGCCGGTCCGCCTGACCGGGCACCGGCCCCACTCCCCCGCCGCGGCGCGCCGGCTGCGGGAGTCCATCGGCTACGTACGCGACCACGTCCTGGCGGACCCCGAGCTCGCGAAGCTGCCCCTGATCGCCTCCACCGCGGCCCAGCACCTGGTCGCGAGTGTGCTGGCCGCCTTTCCCAATACCGCCCTCGACGAGCCCACCGCGACCGACCGCAACGACTCCCACTCCGCGACGCTGCGCCTGGCGCTCGCGTACATCGAGGACCACGCCGCGGAACCGATCACCGTCGCCGACATCGCCGCGGCGGCCCATGTGAGCGTGCGTGCCTTGCAGTACGCCTTCCGGCGCCATCTGGACACCACACCGCTGGCCCATCTGCGCAGGGTGCGGTTGTCCCACGCCCACCAGGACCTGCTCGCGGCCGACCCGCTCACCACCACCGTCACCGACGTCGCCGCCCGCTGGGGGTTCTTCCACGCCGGCCGCTTCGCCGCCGTCTACCGGGACGCTTACGGCCGGCCGCCGCTCCAGACCCTGGGCACCGGATGAGAAGCTCGTTCAGGTGTGCGGGGCCTCGACCGCGAGGGCCAGCAGACCCGCCGAGACCTCCCGGATGACCTCCTCCGCCTCGCCGAACGGCGGCTGGAAGGCCGTACCGCACTCGATCGTGAAGCCGAGCACCTTCGTGGCGGCCGGGTCGGTGAAGTGCCGGCTGTAGGCGTAGTCGTCGCTCGCTCCCGACGTGGGGTAGAGGCCGTACGCCGCCTCAGCCGCGTACTCGACGCCCCGCACCGCCCGGACCGCGTCGCTCATCCGCTCGGCCAGGCCGACGGCGATCTTCAGGTCCTGCTCGGGGATGAACTCGCCGATGCCGTCGTCCTTGCGTCCGCGCACACCGTCGAGGGCGGGGTTGCGGAAGTTGTCGCCCGGGGTGGTGGTCTGGTTCTGGTCGGAGCCCCAACTGTGCAGGATCACCGGGCCCGAGCTGTGCACGTCGACCATCCACCGGATGCGCGGGGGGTGCTTGAGCGCCCACACCACGTTCCGTGTCTCGGGCTCCGACTCGACGCCCGGCCCCCGGTAGGTCTCCGGGTCGCAGGGGTCGGCCGACGTGCGGACCTTGGAGTCCGGCGCGAACTTCTTGGTGAACTCCCAGAGGAAGTCGAAGTTGCGGTTCAGGTCCACGCCCGCGCACGTCGGGCCGGTGTGCCCGGCGGGGGCGGGCCGGCGGTTCTTGCGCCACATGGGGGAGGCGGCCTGGCTGAACGCCCGGCCGTCGGGGTTGACGCAGGGGAAGACGTACAGACTGAGGCCCTCCACGACCCGGGCGACCTCGGCCGCCGTGAACGACGACGAGCCGTAGCCGAGCCCGGTGCCCCGGTCGTGCGCCTCCAGCAGGTCCGCCGCCAGCGAGATCAGCGCGTCGGGCGGCACCCACTCCCGGGCGTGCACGCCGCCCAGCAGCAGGATCCCGTCCGTCTCGTCCGCCGGGCGGGTACCGACCCGCAGCAGGCTCGTGGTGCGGCCCTCGTGAGTGGGGTGGGGCGGAGTGAGGAGCTCCGTCGCCCCGGGATACGCACCGTGCAGGCTGGTAATCGCCGATTCGATTTCGGCCACGTTGAGATACATGGTCACTCCTTGCGGCCGAGACCGTGCGGGACGGCGCCCCGGGCGGCGAACCGGTCGCCCCCGCCGACCTCCTGCGTACGGGCCTGCCAGTTCTCCGTGATGTTCTCGACGTCGGTGATGTTCACCCGGGACGCCGCTCGGGTGCCTCGGGCCCGGTCGAGCCGGTCCTGGGGGAAGTACAGGTCCAGCTCGACCCCACCGTCCCGGCTGCCGCGCGGTACGGCGCGGCAGCCGAGGCCGGGCTCGGTCTCTTGGATGAACTCGCGCAGTGCGTCGGTGTCCTCGGCGACGACACGGCAGCGGTACACGGCCGGTTCCTCGGACATCACGGCGTCCCGTCGGCGCGTGCCACGGCCTTGGCGGCGTTCACCCGGCCGAAGCCGTAGTCGTCGTTGTGGCCCTGGGCGTCGTAGACCACCCCGGGCCCGCCGATCTTGTCGGCCGTCCGGTGCATGATCTCGCGCAGTTCGTCGCGGGTGAGGCCGGGGTTCACCGACAGCGCCAGGGCGGCGCATCCGGCCGCGCAGGGTGCGGCGAAGCTGGTGCCGGTGGCGGTGCCGTAGCCGCCGCCGGAACGGGTGCTGAAGACGTCGACGCCAGGGGCGATGAGCTCGACCTCGGGGCCGCGTGCCGCGTTGTCCTCCAGGTCACGGTTGTCCGACCGCACCACGGCGATGACATCGGGGTGGGAGACGATCTCGTCCTTCAGGATGTCGACGTTGCGGCCGTTGCTCGCCGCCCAGAAGATGGGCAGTCCCTTGCCCTCCCGGCCTCTGGTCGCGGCGAACTCGAGCGCGCGTTCCAGGACGGACTGCAGTTCCCACTCCGCGTCGTTGGGTCCGAGGCTGCTGACGAGGATGTCCGCCCCGTTCGCGGGGTCGCCCTCGGGCAGCTCCCTCGACGGGTCGGCCGTGTACGACACGGCGCGGGCCAGTGTCACCTGGGTGCCGACCTGGTCCGGCAGGCACGCCACCAGCATCAGCTCGCTCTCGGGGGCCGCTCCGACCCCGCCCTTTCCGTTGCCGAGCCGGGCCCCGGCCATGCCGGCGCAGAAGGTGCCGTGGTCGCTGTCGGGCATCCCGACGGTTTCCTGCGTGAAGGTGGTGCCCACCACGCCGTCGCTGTAGAAGCCGGACAGCGGGCTCACTCCGTCGGCGAGGTCCTCGTGCGTGGTGTCGAAGCCGTTGTCGATGACGGCGACCCGCATGCCGTCGCCGAAGGTGCGGTCCCACGCCGGTTCGACGTGGACGTCGGCGCCCGGAGTGCCGCCGTGTCCCCCGCTGTTGTGCCACTGCCACTGCTCGGTGAAGCGGGGGTCGGTGGGGCTGAACCGGGTGGGGACGTGCTCGACGAACGACGGTTCGGCGAAGACGAAGCGGTCGTTGTCGTGCAGTTCGACGGAGGCCGCGAGGGCGTCCTGAGCGGTCCGCGCCCGCACCTCGTACAGGTTGTCCGCGAACGTGAGCCTGTTGATGACCTCCAGGCCGGCCGACTCCAGTTCGTGTTCGGCCTCCTTCTGGCTGAGCGTCGGTTGCAGTTGAACGCTCAACACGTCGGTCGCGATGCCGATGCGGCCGCTGGGCCGTCGGATGACCTTGCCGTTGGCCTGCGCGCCGGAGACCTCCTCGCCGGCGGCGAACGCCTCCCGGGTCTGCCGGCTCGGTTTGACGAAGACCCACCGTGCGCGTTCGAAGGCCTCGGTGGTCTCGTCGTCGACTCCGGCGTCCCGGATCTCGCCGCGGGCGCTCGCGCCGAGCTGCTCCCGTGTGTCGGTGAGTCCGGCCGCGGCGTCCTCGTCGATCCTGACCGCGACGACATCGTCGAGCTCTTCGGCCTCAACGAGATTGCCACGCTGGTAGTACTGACGTGCCATCGCACTCGCCTCTTCTCAATGGCGCGCGGGTGCTCCGGCCGGCGATGTCACGGTCCCAGAGCCCACGGCCTGAGGAACGAACCCCCTTCACTTCCAGTCTGCTCGCGCTCCCGTGACCAGGCAACTCCAGGTCAAACGTGGTGATGGGCCCTGCGGCGTTCGTCACAGCGGCCCGATCGGCATGCGGTCGTCCTACCGGCGTAAGCGCACGTCAGAGGCCCGAATAACCAGAGATTATGCATGACGTGAGTTTCAGGCATTGGACGCATGTGTTCCTGTCGCGGAGGCTGGTTGACGTCCCCCCGCCCCCAACGTTCAGGAGGAGCAGTTTCATGGGCACCGAGTGGAACGCCGTCGACGGTCGCATCCGGACCACCGCGCGGGGGCACACCGTGCTGAACAACCCGCGTCTGAACCGGGGCACCGCCTTCACCCGGCAGGAGCGACAGGACCTGGACCTGGTGGGCCTGGTGCCGCCGCAGGTGCTGACCCAGGACCAGCAGGCCGCCCGTGCGTACACGCAGTTCTGCTCCCAGCCCAACGACCTGGCCAAGAACGTCTATCTGACGGCTCTGCGCGACCGCAACGAGGTGCTCTTCTACCGGCTGCTCGGCGACCACCTCGCGGAGATGCTGCCGATCGTCTACACCCCCACCGTCGGTACCGCCATCGAGCGCTACAGCTACGAGTACCGCCGCCCGCGCGGGGTGTACCTCTCGGTCGACGCGCCCGAGGACATCGCACCCGCCCTGCGCGCGTCGGGGCTCGGCGCCGACGACGTCGACCTGATCGTCGCGACCGACGGCGAGGCCATCCTCGGCATCGGCGACTGGGGCGTGGGCGGCATCGACATCGCGGTGGGCAAGCTGGCCGTCTACACCGCCGCCGCGGGCGTCGACCCGGCCCGCACCCTCGCGGTGATGCTCGACGTCGGCACCAACCGGCAGGAACTGCTGGACGATCCGCTCTACCTGGGCAACCGGCATCCGCGCGTGGACCGGGAGACCTACGACGACTTCGTCGACGCGTACGTCACCGCCGCCACCGAGCTGTTCCCGGACGCCCTGCTGCACTGGGAGGACTTCGGACCGGCCAACGCCCGCCGCATCCTGGACCGTTACCGCGACAAGGTCTTCACCTTCAACGACGACATCCAGGGCACCGGCGCGGTCAACCTGGCCGCCGTGCTCTCCGGCGTGCGCGCCAGCGGGGTCCCGCTGCGCGAGCACCGTGTCGTCGTCTTCGGCGCGGGTACCGCCGGCATCGGGATCGCCGACCAGCTCCGGGACGCGATGGTCGCCGACGGGCTGACCCGGCAGGAGGCCACCGAGCGGTTCTGGGCCGTCGACCGGAACGGTCTGCTCACCGACGACCAGCAGGAACTGCGCGATTTCCAGACGCACTACGCCCGCCGCGCCGGCGACGTCGCCGACTGGCGGCGCGACGACTCCCTCGGCGGCATCCCGCTGGCGGAGGTCGTCGATCGGGTGCGCCCGACCGTGCTGATCGGCGCCTCGGGACAGGGCGGCGCCTTCTCCGAGGACATCGTCCGCGCGATGGCCGCGCACACCGACCGCCCGATCGTCCTGCCCCTGTCCAACCCCACCCGGCTGGCCGAGGCCGTCCCCGCCGACCTGCTCGCCTGGACCGACGGGCGGGCCCTGATCGCCACCGGCAGCCCCTTCGCCCCGGTCGAGTTCGACGGGGTCACCCACCACATCGGGCAGGCCAACAACGCTCTGGTCTTCCCCGGTCTGGGACTGGGCGCCGTCGTCGCGCGGGCCACGCGTGTCACCGACGGCATGCTCGTCGCCGCGGCCCGCGCCGTCGCCGAGGAGACCGACCCCGCCGCGCCGGGCGCCGCGGTGCTGCCCCGGATCGACCGGCTGCGCGAGACCTCCACGGCGGTCGCGGTGGCGGTGGCCCGTGCGGCCGCCGAGGACGGCGTCGCCCGGGAATCCGTCGACGACGACGTGGTCGAGGATCGCGCGCGTGCGGCGATGTGGCAGCCGGAGTACCGGCCGATCGAGGCCGTCTGAACGCAGTCCTCCTCCCCCGCCATCTGATCCGTACGACTCAACGACCGTAGCGCTGCGGCGCTCTGACGGACCGTCCACTGGCCCCCACGGTCGGTCGAGCCACCCCCACTTCGAAGGATTGACGCAGCCATGTCTTTCGCCGACATCTTCACCGTCGTGGTGCCGGTCTTCCTCATCATCGCGGTCGGATACGGCACCGGCCGCCGTGCGCTCTTCGACGCCGGCGGAGCGCACACCCTGCGCGAGCTGACCATGCAACTCGCGCTGCCCGCGGCACTTTTGCTGAGTATCTGGCAGACCCCTCGGGACGTGCTGGTGGACCAGCTGCCACTGGTGGGCCTGCTGGCGTTCGGGTTCCTCGGGGTGTACGCCGTGGTGTTCGGCGTACTGCGCCTCGCCGCGCGGCGCTCGCTGCGGCGGTCGGCCCTGTTCGCCCTGGCGTGTGTGCAGCCGCAGTACGCCTTCATGGGCACCTCGATTCTCGGTGGGCTGTTCGGCGCCGCGGAGGCGGCCGTGCCGATCGCGGTCGCGGGCATCCTGGTGAACGTGGTCCTGGACCCGGTCGTGCTGATCCTGCTCGGTCTGCCGGAACGCCGTGCGGCCGCCCCGGCCTCCGCCGAGGTACGGGCGCCGGCCCTGGCGACCGTCGGCGGTGGCGCGGAGGCGCCCTCCGTGGTCACGGCCGCGACGAACGTGCCCGCGGAGCATCGGCCGTCCGTGCTGAGCACCGTCGGACACGCGCTGCGCGAGCCGTTCTGCTGGGGTCCCGTCCTGGGCCTGGTGCTGTCCGTCGCCGGGGTGGGCCTGCCGAAGGTCGCCGACGCCTCGCTGTCCCTGCTGTCCGGGGCCTCCTCGGCCGCGGCCCTGCTCTACGTCGGCGTCTCGGTGGCCCGCATCGGCCGCCCGAGGCTGACCCCGGGGGTGTGGGCGGTCTCCCTCACCAGCGTCGTCGTCCTGCCCCTGCTCGTCTACGGTGCCGGCCTGGCCGTGGCCTCCGCGGCGGACGCCGCCCAGGCGGCGCTGATCGTGGCCTTCCCCGTCTCCCCCGTCCCGCTGATGTTCGCCGCCCGCCACGGCGACCCGGACGACGTGGGGACCATCGGCTCCGCCGTCGTGCTGAGCCTGGCCCTCTCCTTCGTCACCCTCCCGCTGCTCATCGGCCTGGTCGGCTGAGCACCCCCGGCGAGGAAGCTCCCACCCCTTGGAAGACCCGTGCGCCTGCTGGGACGATCCGCCCCAGCGGGCGCACGGGCATCCCCCTCCCCTCGCCACCGGCAACAGGCGCCCCGGAGGCGAACCGAGCCCTCAAAGAGAAAGGACGCGGCCGCATGACACCAGCAGACGCGCGACCGGACCGTCCCTCCCGCACGCCCCGCCTGCCCTGGCGGCGCCTCCCGCTCGCCGCGGCGGCGCGGGGCGCGGTCGCCCTCGCACTGCCGTTGCTCGTGGGGCAGCTCACGGGATGGGTGGTGCCGTCCGTGATCGCGGCGATCGGTGCCCTGTGGGGCGTGAGCCAGGACGGCTCCGACCCCTACCGGGTGCGGGTACGGCGGCTGGGCTGGACCGGCGTGTCCAGTGCGCTCGGTCTGCTCGCCGGTGAACTCGCCCTGCGCAGCGGGCAGCCGGTGGCGGTGGCGGGGTGCCTGGTGGCGGCCGCGCTGGTCGCCGGGACGGTCGGTCTGCGCGGGCGGATCGCGTCCGTCGGGGGCATGCACCTGCTGCTGGGCGTCACGATCGGCACCGGTATCCCGGTGCCGGGGCCGTGGTGGCTGCCGCCACTCGAACTGCTCGCCGGCGTCGCCCTCGTCCTCGTGCTGTCCGCTGCCCCGTGGCTGTGGCGCCGGCACCACGTGGAGCGGGCCGCCGTGCTCGCCGTCTACCGGAGCGCCGCCGACGCGCTGGCCACGGCCGGGTCCGAGGGCGCGGAGGAGGCGCGGCTGCGCATGACGCTCGCCCTCAACCACGCCCACGAGGTGATGGCCGGCCACCTGACCGCACCGGGCCGGCGGCCACGGCAGCCGGAAGTCCGCGAGCTGGCCCGGGCGTTCCATGTCGCCGTGCGGCTGGGCGAGGCGGTGACGGCGCTGGTGTGGGAGGCCCGTCCGCTGCCGTCCGAGGTGACCGGCGTACCGCTGCACCTGGCCGAGCGGCTGCTGCCGGAGCGTGGCGCGGCACCCGCCGCTCCCCTGCCGGCCATGCCCGCCCCGGAGGCCGGCTCGCCGGGCGGGCGGGCGCTGGCCGAGGTGTGGGCGGCTGTCGACGAGGAGCCCGACGGCGACGAGCCGGCCCTGCGGCTGCCCGCGCACTCGTGGCCCGGGCGGGCTGCCCGGCTGCGCTACACCACACTGCTGACGGCCTGTGTGCTCGCCGCCCACCTGCTCGCCGAGGCGCTGCACGGTCCCCGCGGCTACTGGCTGCCGATGACGGTCGCCTTCGTCTACAAGCCCGACTTCGGGCCGGTGTTCACACGGGCCCTGCACCGCTGCGTCGGCACGGTCGTCGGGGTGGCCGCGATCGGGGCGGTGGCCTGGCTGACCACCGGCACGTACACCGTCATCGCCGTGGTGGCCGTCTTCGGCGCCCTGATGGCGGTCGGCGTGCGCCACCACTACGCGCTCGCCACGCTGGGCCTGACCGCGGTCGTCTTCGTCCTGCTCGATCTCCTCGGCGACGACCGGCCCCTGCACGGCACACGCATCCTCGACACGGCCCTGGCGTCGGTGCTGGTCCTGATCGCGCACTTCGCGGTGTGGCCCGACTCCGCGGCGAGCCGGGCGGAGGCCCAGACGGAGGCCGCCGTGGCCGCCGCCCGCCGCTACCGCGACCTCGCACCGGAGGCCGGTCCGATCCGGCGGCAGGCGCTGCGCCGTGCCGCGTACCACCAACTCGCCGACGCCCGCCGTACCGTCGCCCACGCCCGGGGCGAACCGGGCCGCCCCCGCAGGCCGCTGCCCGACTGGGAGGACGCGATCACGGCGGCGGAGCGGCTGTGCGACCTGGTGACGGCCCAGGCGGTGGCGGGCACGGCGGTGGCCGCTCGGCCGTAGTCCGGGGCAGGGGTCGCGCGGCGTCCGACGGGCGTGGGGGGAGAATGCCCGCATGGATCTCCAGGTACTGCGCTCCTTCCAGGCCGTGGCCGAGGGAACCACGGTGACCGACGCCGCGGCGGACGCCCGCATCACGCAGCCGGCCCTGTCGCGGGCCCTGAACCGGCTGGAGGAGGAGGTCGGCGCGGAGCTCTTCCAGCGTGTCGGGCGCGTGCTGCGGCTCACCCCGGCCGGACGAATCTTCAAGGAGCACGTCGACGCCGTGCTCGACAGTTACGACCGGGGCCGGCGGGCTGTGGCCGAGGTGGTCGATCCCGACGCGGGCGTGGTGTCGCTGGCGTTTCTGCACACCCTGGGCACCTGGCTGGTGCCGAGGCTCGTCACGGACTTCCGGCGCAAGCACCCCAAGGCCCGGTTCGAGTTGCACCAGGACGGTGAGATCGGGTTGTCCCGGCATCTCCTCGACGCCACCGCCGACCTGATCATCACCAGCAGCGAGCCGGACGACCCGCTGATCACCTGGCGGCGGCTGCTGGTGGAGCCGCTGTGGCTGGCCGTCCCGACCCGGCACCGGCTGGGCCGGCGTCGCCGGGTGCGCCTGGCCGAGGTGGCCGAGGAGCGGTTCATCCTGCTCAAGCCCGGCTACGGGCTGCGCAGTATCACCGAGGCGCTGTGCCACGAGGCAGGATTCACACCGCTCGTCGGCTTCGAGGGCGAGGAGGTGGAGACGCTGCGCGGGCTGGTCGCCGCCGGTCTCGGGGTCTCCCTGATCCCGTCGTCGCCCGACACCGCGGCGACGGCGGCCTCCGACTTCCCGATCCGCTACCTGGAGATCACCGATGTGCGCGGCGCCCGGGACATCGGCATCGCCTGGCTGAGCTCCCGCGGTCTGCCGCCGGTCGCCAGGCGCTTCCTCGACCGGGCCCTGGAGTCGGCCGCAGCGCCCGCGCCCTGACACGCGGCGGGCCCCGGACGGCATGAGGTGTCCGGGGCCCGCCGTCGTGAGGGTGGGTCAGCAGGTACGGCCGACGTAGTGGGCCCCCTGGATCTTGGCGGCCGAGCCCAGCCAGCTGGTGCCGGGGCCCACACAGCGCTCGTAGTCGGATCCCCAGGCGACCTCGACCTTGATGACGATCCGTGAGCCGTCGGACGTGCAGTGGTTGTAGTAGGCGTCGGAACTGGTTTCGTAGAAGCCGCAGGGGTCGGCCGCGGCGGGGCTCGCGGCGGCCGTCATCGCGACCAGTGAGCCGAGCACGAGGGCGGCGGAACCGAGGGCGCTGGTCACCGTACGACGTACACGCAAGAGAAGACTCCTTGACCAGGGGTGGGTTGGCGTACTGCCCCAGAATCGCCGGTCCGGCCTGGGGAGTTGGGCGTTCGGCGGCCTCGTTCACCCGGGGAATCGATTTGCCGCTGCGCCGACCAGTTGATTCGGTGCCGTTTTGTCATACGGGTGCGCAAGGCCCGTGCCCGGCGGGGAACATGCGGGCGCGGTCGAAGATCACGACGTGTATACGCTATTGCAATGATTGAACACCGAATGATTGATGTGAACGGGATCCGGCTGCACATCGCGGAGGAGGGCGAAGGACCCCTGGTCGTCCTGCTGCACGGCTTCCCGGAGTCCTGGCACTCCTGGCGTCACCAGTTCGGCCCACTGGCCGAGGCGGGCTTCCGGGTCGTCGCCCCCGACCAGCGGGGGTACGGGCGCAGCGATCACCCCGAGGACGTGTCGGCGTACAGCATCCTGCACCTCGTCGGCGACGTCGTCGGGCTGATCCACGCGCTGGGCGAGGAGCAGGCGTACGTCGTCGGGCACGACTGGGGCGCGCCGGTCGCCTGGCACACCGCACTGCTGCGGCCGGACCTGGTGCTCGGGGTGGCCGGCCTGAGCGTGCCGCCGCCCTTCCGGGGGACGGAACCTCCGCTGGCGACCATGGACGAGAGGTTCGGCGGCCGTTTCTACTGGAACTACTTCGACCGGCCGGGCGTGGCCGACGCGGAGTTCGCACAGGACACGCGTACCACCCTGCGGAAGTTCTTCCACTCGGCGTCCGGCGACGCACCGGACGCCGGCCAGGGCAAGCAGCCGCTGGTCGAGCCGGGCCAGGGCTGGCTCACGACCATGCCGGATCCGGAGGTGCTGCCGGAGTGGTTCACCGAGGAGGACCTCGACGCCCTCACCGAGAGCTTCTCGGAGGGGTTCACCGGGGCGCTCAACTGGTACCGCAACATCGATCGCAACTGGGAACTCACGGCCCCCTGGCACGGTGCCGTCGTCAGCCCGCCCGCCCTGTACGTCTACGGCGACCTCGACCTCGTCCCGGCCTTCCCCGGCACACCCGAACTCATCGCCGCCCTGCCCGGCCTGATGCCGAACCTGCGCCGCAAGCCGATCCGGCTGGAGGGCTGCGGGCACTGGACGCAGCAGGAGCGCCCCGACGAGGTGAACGCGGCCCTTCTCGACTTCCTCACGGAGCTCAGGGGCTGAGCGGGGCGACTGCGGGCCTCGCCCTTGCGTGAATCCGGTATGCCCCGATACGGGCATGCCCGATCGGGTTCTCACCCGACTCTTAACACGCCCTCAACTCGGCTGCGCCACAGGCGATCTGACCGTACATCAGGTGTATTCCGCGCCGCTTTCCACTCGGAGCACCTTCATCACGGATGGTTAGGTTTGCCTACACTAAGCCCGCCTTGGCCGGGGTTCGGCCGTGCGGTGGTGTGTCCGAGAGGAGTTCCCGGTGTGGGACAACGCGCTCCCGAGCTTCCTGATCGGCCTGCGGGAGGGACTGGAGGCCGGTCTGGTCGTGTCGGTCCTGGTGGCCACCCTGGTCAGGTCCGGCCATCGCGAGCGATTGCCGCACGTGTGGACCGGGGTGCTCGCCGCGGTGGGCGTTTCGATGGGGTTCGGAGCGGTGCTGACGTTCACGGCGTCCGGTCTGTCCGGGCAGGCGCAGGAGGCGTTCGGCGGGCTGCTCAGCGTGGTCGCGGTCGCCTTCGTCACCGCGATGGTGTTCTGGATGCGGCGCTCCGCGCGGAGTTTCTCCGGTGAGCTGAGGGAGAAGGTGACCGCCGCGCTGGGCATGGGGACGGGCGTCCTGATCATGACCTCGTTCCTCGCCGTCGGACGCGAGGGGTTGGAGACCGCGCTGTTCCTCTGGACGACGGCGCGGGCGGCGGGCGAGTCCGCCGGTCCGCTCGTCGGCGCCGGTGCGGGACTGCTGCTGGCCACCGTCGTGTGCTGGGGGCTGTACCGGCGGGTGCTGCACCTCAACCTGACCCGGTTCTTCACCGTCACCGGCGCCGCCCTCGTCGTGATCGCGGCCGGGGTGCTGGGGTACGGGGTGCGCGACCTCCAGGAGGGCGGCGCACTGCCGGGCGCCACGACGTACGCCTTCGACCTGTCGTCCCGGATCGACCCCGGCTCCTGGTACGCCACTCTGGTCAGCGGCACGCTGAACGTGACACCGCAGATGACCTGGCTTCAGGTGGTGGCCCACGGCGGCTATCTCGCCATCGTGACGGCGCTGTTCGTCCGGGGGGTGCGGGGCGTGGACGCGCCCGGTGCCGCGCCCCGCGCGACGACGGCGACTCCGGCCGCCACCGCGCCCGCCGGGCGGCGCGTGCCGCGGTGGGTGGTGCCCGTGGCCGCGCTCGCCGTTCCCGCGCTGCTCGCGGGGGTACTGGTGGCCGTCGGTGACGCGAGGCCAGCCCCCGCGGGCACCATCGCGGTGTCGACGGCGGACTGCGGCGAGGGTTTCCGCGCGCCACGGCCGGGACGCCGGTCCTTCGAGGTGCGCAACACGGGCCGGGGCACGGTCGAGGCCTATCTGATCGATCCGGTCTCCGCGGCGGTCTACGGGGAGGTCGAGGGCGTCGCGCCCGGCACCACCCGCACCTTGATCGCCACGATCGGCAGCGGCAGTTACGCCTGGCGCTGCGTTCCGACCAGCGGCAAGGCCGTCACCTCAGCCGCCGTCCGCGTCTCGGGCGGCGGTACCAAGAGGGCCGTACTGCCGGTGGCGCAGAAGGACCTGGCCGCACCCCTCGCCTCCTACCGCGCCTACGTCGAGAAGGGACTGTCGGGCCTGCTGACCAGGACCCGGACCCTCCAGCACGACATCGAGGACGGCCGGCTCGACCGGGCTCGCGCGGACTGGCTGCCCGCCCACGAGGCGTACGCCGCGCTCGGCGCCGCCTACGGGACGTTCGGGGACTTCGACGCGAGGATCAACGGGACGACGGCCGGGCTGCCCCTCGGGGTGAAGGACGCCGGTTTCACCGGTTTCCACCGCGTCGAGTACGGGCTGTGGCACGGCGAGTCCGCCGCCTCCCTGACCCGGCCGGCCCGGCGGCTCACCTCCGACGTCGCCGCCCTGGGCAAGGACTTCCCCCACCAGGACTTCGACCCGGGCGACCTGCCCTTGCGCACCCACGAGATCCTGGAGGCCACCCTCCAGCAGGAGTTGACCGGTGCCACCGACTACGGCAGCGGCACCACCCTGGCGACCGCGGAGGCCAACCTCCAGGGCACCCGGGTCCTGCTCGGTCTGCTGCGCCCGCTGATCGACCGGCGTGATCCCGGGCTCCTCACGGACGTGGACGGCTGGATGGCGCGCACGGACCGTCTCGTGCTCTCCGCCCGCCACGGTGACGGGAGTTGGACGCCGGTCGACCGTCTGCCCGCCACCACTCGACGGCAGCTCGACGGCGCCATGGGCCAGTTGTTGGAGGAACTCGCCCCCATCCCGGACCTGTTGGAGATCCGCCGGGCGGCATGAGTGCCGAACGGAGGGCGCCCCGAGCCCCAGCTGACTCCTACCACCCCATGAGGAAGGACCCACCCGATGCCGACCCAGCAGCCGGGCCCCGCAGCAGGTCAGGAGGGCGCCCGTCCCGCCGGCCGCCGTACGTTCGTCAGGGCCGCCCTCGGTGTCGGGGCGGCCGGGGCGGCGCTCACCGGAGCCGGGCTCGCGGGGGCGGAGCTCTCCGGCGGACGGGCCGCGGCGGCGGACGGCGGCACGGCGGACGGTCGGGCGGTCCCCTTCCACGGCGTCCACCAGGCCGGGATCACCACACCGGCGCCGCCCGCCGCGGCCTTCGTCTCCTTCGACGTGATCGCCGACGGCCGCGAGGAACTCGCCGACCTGCTGCGCACGCTGACCGCGCGTGCCCGGTTCCTGACCGCCGGCGGCGTCCCCAACGACCTCGGCGTGGGCGCCCCGCCGTCGGACAGCGGCATCCTCGGCCCGGACGTCCCGGCCGACAGCCTCACCGTCACCGTGGGGCTCGGCGCCTCGGTGTTCGACGACCGTTACGGTCTCGCCCCCGCCAAGCCGCGGCACCTCAAGCCGATGCGCACCTTCCCCAACGACGACCTGGACGCGGCCGAGTGCCACGGCGACCTCTCCCTGCAGCTCTGCGCGGGCCACTCCGACACGGTGCTGCACGCGCTGCGTGACATCGCGCGTCACACCAGGGGTGCCATGCAGATCAGATGGCGCGTCGACGGCTTCCAGAACCCGTCCCGCCCGACGGGCGCTCAGCGCAACCTCCTCGGTTTCAAGGACGGCATCGCCAACCCCGACACGTCGTCGGCCCGCGAGATGGACCGGCTGGTGTGGGTGACCGGCGCCGAGGGCGAGCCGTCCTGGGCCGCGGGCGGCAGCTACCAGGTGCTTCGCGTGATCCGGATGCGGGTGGAGTTCTGGGACCGGGTGTCGCTGACCGAGCAGGAGAAGATGATCGGCCGGCGCCGCGACACCGGCGCCCCGCTCGACGGCGCCCTGGAGACCGACACGCCCCACTACGCGAAGGACCCGCACGGCGACGCGATCCCGCTCGACGCCCACATCCGCCTGGCCAACCCGCGCACCGCCGGCACGGACGCGTCACGCATCCTGCGGCGCGGCTACAACTACGACCGGGGCGTCGACAAGGCCGGCAACCTCGACATGGGGCTGGCGTTCTGCTCCTACCAGCAGGACGTGGTCCGTCAGTTCGAGGCGACCCAGGAACGCCTCATCGACGAGCCGCTGGTCGACTACATCACGCCCACCGGAGGCGGCTACTTCTTCGCCCTCCCCGGCGTCCGCGACCGCTCCGACTGGCTGGGCCGCTCCCTGCTGAAGGGCTGACGGGCGGGAACGGGCTGCACGGCTGGTCGGTGGTCTCCGGGGTCGGTTCCTGCGGCCACGGCGAGCCGGAAAGCGCCGTCGGTGTCGCGGAGACGGACGAGGCCGCCGAGCGCCCCCATGCCCGCCGGCGCCTGCTGGACGGCGAGGGTGAGGGCCTCCTGCGCCGACAGGTCGTGGCCCTGTGCCTCCAGCAGGGCCATGCGGGTTGCCGCGGACGCTTCGGTGGGGGTGGGACCTGCGTCGTCCGCCATCATGTCGCCCATCCGCGGCCGGGGACCGGCGATGCCGGCCCGGACGGCTGCTCGGACGTCGCGTTCATCGCCTCGCTCCAGCTCATGTCGCGCTGTCCGGGCGGACGCGCCGACACCGGGTTCCGCCGACCCGCCCTCGTCATGGACGGCCGGCCGCGTCCAGGCCAGGGCCGTCGATGGCACGGGCCTGTCGGGCAGGGGCGCGGTCCATGCCGGGACGACGCATCTTTGTGCGCGAACGACGTTCCTTCGCCGCAGGTCAGAGCGGGTGCGTCGGAACTACGCTCGCGGTTGGGGCGGTCCTGTGGGGGCCGCCGCCGAAGGGAGGGGCACATGGGTGCCATCACACGCGTGGGGAACGTCGGCGCCGGGCAGATGGGCCGGGGCATCGCCGAGGTCTGTGCCCGTGCCGGGCTGTCGGTGACGTTGTGCGACACGACCGAGGACCGGGCGCAGGCCGGTCTGATCGGGGTGGCGGACTCGCTGCTGAGGGCGGAGAAGAAGGGCACGCTCACCGCCGAGGAGCGCGCGCACGCCCTGGCGGGCATCACGGTCGGCGCCGATCTGTCCCGCCTCGCCCGAGCGGATCTGGTCGTCGCGGCCGCCGTCGAGGACGAGCGGGCCAAGACGGCGCTGTTCCGGCAGCTTGACGAGGTGGTCGTCGGCCCGGACGCCGTGGTGGCCAGCAACACGTCCTCGCTCCCCATCGCCCGCCTCGCCGCCGCGACCCGGCGCCCCGAAGCGGTGCTCGGCCTGCACTTCTTCAACCCAGTACCGGTCATGCCGCTCGTCGAGGTGGTCCCGTCCCTGCACACCTCGCAGACAACGGAGCGGCGTGTGCGCGCCTTCGCGGGCGAGGTCCTGGGCAAGCGGACGATCGTCGCACAGGACCGCGCGGGTTTCGTGGTGAACTCCCTGCTGGTGCCCTATCTTCTGGCGGCGGTGCGGATGGTCGCCTCGGGCACGGCGACGGCGGAGGACGTCGACGAGGGGATGACGGCCGGCTGCGCCCACCCCATGGGTCCGTTGCGCCTCGCCGACCTCATCGGTCTCGACACCGTGGCGGCGATCGGGGACGCCTTGTACGAGGAGTACAAGGAGCCGCTGTACGCGCCGCCGCCCCTGCTGCGCCGCATGGTCGAGTCGGGGCTGCTGGGCCGGAAGTCCGGTCGGGGTTTCTTCAACTACGCGGCTCAAGCGAGGGGTTGACGGAGGGCGAGGGATCGGCCCAGCCCTGCGCGCTGTCTTGACGTGTCCATTTTCGTCGTCAAGCATGCCTTGAGCTCGATTGCTTCTGGTCGATTCTGTTCGCCTTCGGTTCTCGTCTCCGGGTCGTGGAAGGAAGTGCCTTGTCCCACCGACATCGCTTCGTCCGAGCGTTGATGCCCACCGTTCCCCTGATGCTGGGCGCGGGTCTGATCGTTCCCCCCGCCGTGGCCGCCACGGCCGCGGACCCGCCGCCGCAGAGCGCGGTCACCGTACGGATCGATCCGTCGTACCGACAGCAGCAGTTCGAGGGATGGGGCACGAGCCTCGTCTGGTTCGCCAACGCCACCGGCGGCTACCCGGACCCCATCCGAAGACGGCTCGTGGACATGCTGTTCGGTGACGACGGGCTCGCCCTGAACATCGCGCGCTACAACATCGGCGGCGGCAACGCGCCGGACGTCCGCAAGGACTACATGAAAGCCGGCGCCACCATGGACGGCTTCTGGAAGGCCCCCGCCGGAACGACCCGGCAGGACATGGACTGGTGGGACCCGGACAACCCCGACCACTGGGACTGGAACGCCGACGCGGGCCAGCGCTGGTGGGTGGACCAGATCAAGAAGAAGGTCACGGACTGGGAGGCGTTCAGCAACTCGCCGCCGTGGTTCCAGACGGTCAGCGGCTACGTATCGGGCGGGTTCGACGCCTCCACGGACCAGATCCGCGCGGACCGGGTCGACGACTTCGCCACGTATCTGGTGCGCGTGACCGACCGGCTGGAGAAGGCGCACAACATCAAGTTCGACACCATCGACCCGCTCAACGAGCCCAACACCCCGTACTGGGGTACGCAGATCGGTGCGGACGGCCGACCGACGGGCGGCCGTCAGGAAGGCGCGCACGCCGGTCCGGAACTCCAGCAGAAGGTGGTGCTCGCCCTCGACAAGGCGCTCGACGGCGCGAAGACCCACGCCCGGGTCTCCGCGATGGACGAGACCAACCCCGGCACCTTCACCCAGAACTGGAACGCCTACGGCGCCCCGGCGCGAGCGGCCGTCGAGCAGCTCAACGTGCACACCTACGGCACGAGCATGCGCACCAGCGCGCGTGACATCGCCAAGGGCGCGGACAAGAAGCTGTGGATGAGCGAGGTCGAGGGCACCTGGGGCACGGGCACCGACTTCACCAGCATGGAACCGGGTCTGGGGATCGCCACCCGGATGGTCGACGACATGCGGGAACTGGAGCCGTCCGCCTGGGTGTTCTGGCAGCCCGTGGAGGACTCCATTCCGCAGGCGGCGGCCGGCAAGAACTGGGGCAGCATCCACGTCCCGTTCAACTGCACCGCCGCGGACACCCTGGAGACCTGCCCGATCCGGGCCAACTCCAAGTTCCACACCATCAGGAACTTCACCCACTACATCCGCCCCGGCGATCACTTCGTCAAGACCGACGACCCCTCCAGCGTCGCCGCGGTACGCAAGTCCGGCCGTGCGGCGAGCGTGGTACACGTGAACAGCGGCACCTCCGCGCGCTCCGTGACCCTCGATCTGTCGCGCTTCGGCAAGGTCGCGCGAGGTGCCACGGTCACCCCCGTGGTGACGAGCGCCGACGGTGCCCTGGTACGAGGGACCCCCGTCCCCGTGACCGATCGCTCGGCGACCCTCACCGTGCCCGCGAAGTCGGTGACGACCTTCGTGGTCGACGGCGTCAGCGGCGTCGCCGGGGACGCGGCCCTGGTGCGGCCCGGCCATGTCTACCGGCTCCAGGGCGCGCAGAGCGGGAAGTCCCTCGCCCCCTCCGAGGACGGCAGCGGTGTCGTCATCCGCACGACCGACGCCGGCAGCGCGCGGCAGCTGTGGTCGGTCCGCAAGCTGACTCGCGGCAACGACAACCGCGAGCGGTACGCCCTCACCGGCGCCACCACCGGCAAGCGGCTCGCGGTGCGCGACGACCAGGCCGTCCTGGAGGATCCGGACGGCGGCCGTCCCGACGAGGCGGCGCAGTGGGTCATGTCGACGACCGGCGACGGCACCTGGACGTTCGTCAACGCCGCCACCGGCCGCCTCATCGACGTCACCGGCCAGTCCTCGGCGGACGGCGCCAAGGTGTCGACGTACACCCCGACCTCGGCGGGCAACCAGCGCTGGAGCGTGACCGACGAGACGGTCCTGCGTACCGGTGCGGTCGAGGCGTTCACCGTCCCCGGTCTGCCGCCGAAGCTGCCACAGGCGGTAACGCCGGTGTTCCGGGACGGCGCCCGCGGCTCGCTCCCCGTCACCTGGACCCTTCCGCCGGACCGCGCGTGGCGCGATCCCGGGACGGTCCGTGTGAAGGGCCGGGCGACGGACGCCCTGGGGCATCGGATCCCCGCACAAGCGGTCGTCACGGTCGACACGATCGCCTCGACACTGCCGGGGCGGGCCAAGACGTACGTGGGCGGGACGCCGGACCTTCCGGCCGCGGTCACCGGGATCGGCCGACGCGGCGGCAGGGCCGACCTGCCGGTGACCTGGTCGGCGGCTCCTGACGGGGCGTTCGACACGACGGGCGTGGTGACGTTGCGCGGTGTGGCGCACGTCGTGGACGGCACCGCCGTCGACGCGACAGTGCGGGTGCAGGTGACCGAGCCGGCGCAGACCAACGTCGCGCCCGAGCGGGACGTCTCGGTCGACGCCACGTTCACCGAGAACGGGTATTCGGCGGAGCGCCTGCGCAACGGCGACCCGTCCGAGAAGGCCTGGTCCAACTGGAAGCCGGGGAACACCAAGAACCCCTCCGACACCATCACCTTCACCCTGCCGACGTCACGCGACCTCGACCGGATCGTGGCGCACTTCTACCGCGACGGGAGTCCGGCCTCCTTCCCCGCGAGCCTGAAGGCACAGGTGCGGGCGACCGACGGCAGCTGGGTCGACGCGAGCGACACCGTGGAGGTGGGCACGGAGGGGACGCCCGTCGTCGACGTACCCCTGACGGCGCGAGGGGCGACGAACGGCGTCCGGCTCGTGATGACCGCACGTCAGGGCGGCTACATCACCATGGGTGAGATCGAGGTGTACGCCAGGACCCCCGGTGAGTCCTCGGACGCGGCCGCGGCGTCACTCGAGGTGGCCGGGGTGCCGGTCCCGTCCTTCGACCCCGAGACCACCGCCTACCGGGTCGTCACCGGTGACCCGCGCCGCGACACGGTCACCGTTACGGCGCGCGACCCCTATGCGACGGTCGCGGTCGACCGGACGACGGAGGGGCGCAAAACCGTGGCCGTGGTGTCCGTGACCAGCGAGGACGGCGCGCAGACCCGGAAGTACCGGATCCAACTCGCGCGCCGCTGAGGTCCGCTCGGCAAGGGGCTGCCCCGCCCGGGCGGCTCCTCCCCCGGGCGTCACCGCTCCCGGGGTGGTCGGGACCTTCCGATTTTGTACACACCGTGGGTCGCTTGCTCGTGGGCTCATCGGGTACAGCGATGGAATGAAGGAGACGTTCCCAGCCCCTGGAGTTTGCTGAAAGTGATGTGTTCGTGACTCGTCTCGGTGATCCCGGTGACGACCGGGTGAGGGGTTCGGGCGACGGCCCGGAGGCCGTCGCCGTGGATATCGCGGATGCCGTGGAGAGCCTGACGAACCTGTGGTCGCTGGCCGCCCAGCAGGCGACCCTGCGGTTGTCCCTGCACCAGTTGGGGGCGCTGCGCGCGGTGGAGTCGTCGCCGGGCCTGAATCTGACGGCCCTGGCCGAGCGGTTGGAGACCGGGCTGCCCACCGCCAGCCGGCTGTGCGACCGGCTGGAGGCGGCGGGTCTGCTGGAGCGCACGCTGCATCCCGAGCGGCGTCGCGAGGTACGCCTGGCCCTCACCCCGCACGGCCGCAACGTGCTCGGCGAAATCGCCGAGCGGCGCACGCAGGCGCTGGCGACGGCGCTGGCGGCGCTGGGGCCCGCCGAACGGGCGGCGCTGCGGCGCGGTCTGCGGGCGTTCGTCGCGGCTCAGGACGCCGGCACGCCACCGCCCGCCACGGGTGGTGGTGACATGGAGTGAGCGACCCCGGCCGGTTCGGGCACGGGGGTGGTGTGGCACAGCAGCAGGCAGACGTCGTCGTCCCGTTCTGAGCCGTGGAGCATGGGCGTGAGCAGGGACTCGGCGGAGGCGTCCAGATCCTGCTCCAGCTCCGCCGTGCCGAACCCGGCGAGGGTGCGGGCGAGTCGGTCGATCCCTGGGTCGATGCCCTCGGCCCGCCGCTCGACGAGGCCGTCGGTGTAGAGGGCGACGGTCGAGCCGGCCGGGAGGCGGAGGGCGTGGTCGTCGTAGGTGTACGGGACGGGAACTCCCAGCATGATGCCGGGCTTGGCGTCCAGGACCCGCACCGTGCCGTCCGGGGACCGCACGACCAGGGGCGGGTGCCCGGCGGCGGCCCACACGATCTCGGGGTCACCGGGCCGGAAGCGCACGATGACGGCGGTCGCGTACAGGTCGGGCTGCTGGTGGCAGAGCATGTGGTGCAGCCGGGTCAGGATCCGGCCGGGGCTGTCCCCTTCGACGGCGTACGCCCTCAGCGCGGTGCGCAGTTGGCCCATCATGACGGCCGCGCGCAGCCCGTGCCCCGTGACGTCCCCTATGACGGCGAGCAGGCTTCCGTCGGGCTGTTCGAAGGCGTCGTACCAGTCACCGCCGATGTTGAGGCCGCGGGTGGCGGGCAGGTAGCGGGCGGCCAGGAGCAGGCCCTGCGCGGTGGGCAGGTCGGTGAGCTGGGCGCGCTGGAGGGCTTCGGCGGTGTCCCGGTGCTGTTCGTAGCGGCGGGCGTTGTCGAGGGCGATGGCGGTGCGGCGGGCGAGTTCGATCAGCATGACGCAGGCGTCGGGATCGAACTGGGGGCCGGGCGCGGTCAGGGTGAGGACGCCCATCATCCGGTGGGCGGTGAGCGGGATGCACAGCAGCGGTCGCGCCGGGGACAGGACCGAGGCGGGCAGGTCGTCGACGCCTGGCAGGTCGCCGGGGTGGTCGGCGGCGTGCTGGGGGCGTCCGGTGCGGGCGGCGGTCACGGTGGCGGCCGGGCGGCCGCCATTTCCCGAGGTGGGCTCGTCGTCGAAGAGCCAGACGTCGACGTGGTCGGCGTACTCGGGGACGAGGAGCTCAGGGAGCCGGCGCAGGATGGTCTCGCGGTCGAGCGAGGCGGTGACGGCGGCGCTGGCGTTGGCGAGGAAGGTCAGCAGGCGCCGGGCGTTCTCGGCCTGGGCGCGGGCGGCCCGTTCGGCGTCGAGCAGTTCGCGCTGGGCCAGGGCCGCGGCGTCGAGTTCGGCGTGCAGCGCCAGGACGCCCTGGTTGGTCTGGTGCAGTTCGTCGCGGTGGAGCCGGAGCAGTCCCTCCGTCTCGTCCAGCTTGTCCAGTACGGCCGCGGTGTCCTCGTCGGCGGCCAGGACGCCGTCGGCGAGCTCCGTGCGGTCCCCTCCGGCGGTGGTCGGTGTCAGGGGCCGGGGGAAGGCGAGCGTGAACTCCCGGGGTGCCGTGCGCCGCTGGTGGCCGATCGGCCGCAGGGTGACGTTCAGCTGCCCGTGGGTGTTCACGGCGGGCTCTTCGGCGGTGAGGGTCAGTTCCCAGGCGCCGCCGTGGTCGAGACAGCGCCGCAGCCCGGCGGTGAGGGCGGTGAGGAAGCGGGCGCGTTCGAGCACCGGCGCGTCGGCGTCGGCCGTGAGCCGGGCGACGGTCGTCCGGGCCAGGGCCGCGTCGGCGGCCGAGCTGATCTTCCAGGTGTCAAGTGCGGCGGTCATGAGCACGGGTCCGGCGGTCGGGGGCGAGTACGGCCACGCTGGTGTCGTCGCGCAGGGGCCGGGCGGCGCTGCTTGCGTCCCGCAGGACGGCCGCGGCCACCACGGCGGGCGCGTGGGTGAGGAGGTCCGGTTCGTCGGGGGGCGTCCAGCGGCTGGGCAGCCCGTCGCTGTGCAGCACGAGCAGGGTGTCCGCTCGCCACGGCAGCTGCGTCACATGCACGGTGGCCGGGAAGTGCGCCCCGACGATCCCGGGGCGGGAGACGAGCGAACGCCAGCCGCCGTCGCCGTGCAGCCGCGCCCCGATGTTGCCGACCCCGGAGAAACAGAGCTGTTCGGCCGACATGTCGACCTGGGCCACGGCGACGGCCGCGCCCCGGGTGGGCCGCAGCGCGGTGTGCAGTCGGCGCAGGATGTCGGCGGGCGGCAGGTGTGCGGCACGGTGCAGCTCCCGCACGGCGGTGTCGGAGGCATGGGCGGCCTTGGCGCCGTGGCCGAGGCCGTCGGCGAGCATGAGGGTGACGAGGCTGTCGTAGCGCACCCAGCTCCAGCCGTCACCGGAGTACTCGTCCCGGGCGAGGGGGAGGTTGGCGCCGCCCGCCCGCGGGCCGTCCTGGTGGCGGTGGCGTGCCTGGGACCGGGCCGGTGGTTCGTGGTCGACGCGGGCCACCGCGACGGTCCCCCGGCCCCGGACACTGTGCAGGTCGAAGTCGTTCGCTATGCGCCGGCAGGTGCCCAGGCCCGCGCCGAGGGAGCCGTCGACGGTGCTGTGGCCGTCGCTCAGGGCCGCGGCGACGTCGGCGATTCCCGGGCCGTGGTCGAGGGAGAGGATCTGCACCGACGACCGGCGGGGGCCGGTGCCGGAGGCCGGGCCGTCGACGAGGTCGATCACGACCCGGCCGCCGTAGGCGTGTTTGACGAGGTTGGTCGCCAACTCGGTGCCCACCAGGGTGGCGACGTCCGCGCGGGACGGGTCGAGGCGGGCCCGGGCGCAGGCCGCCTCGACCGCCACGCGCACGTCGCGGACCCGCGTGGGGTCGTGCACCGGGATGTCCCACACACGGCTCATCGCGGCTCCTGGCGGGAGGCGGGCACCACGCCTGCCCAGGCGACGACGGTGACCGTGGTGCCCCGGCCGGGCTCGGTGTCGACGGCGAACTCCTGGACGAGCCGCTTGGCGCCGCTCAGTCCCAGGCCGAGGCCGCCGCCGGAGGTGTAGCCGTCGGTCATCGCCAGGTCGAGGTCGCGGATGCCGGGGCCGTCGTCGGTGAAGGACAGCCGCAGCCCGCGCCGTGGCCCGTGGCGCAGGGGGGTGATGTCCACCTGTCCACCGCCTCCGTGGACGAGGGTGTTGCGGGCCAGTTCGCTGGCCGCGGTGACCAGTTTGGTCTGCTGCACGAGGCTGAACCCGAGTTCGGCCGCGGCCTGTCGCACCTCCTGCCGGACCCACGCCAGATCGGCGTCGCTGCCGATCGGAAGGCTGGCCGTGGCGGCGGGGCGGGAGGCCGTCATCAAAGACCTCCCTCGGTGACGGTTGGGGCGGTCGGGGTGGTCGGGGCGGAGTCCTTGAGGAGTTCCAGCGCGCGCTCGACGTCCAGGGCGGTGACCAGTCCGGGCAGAGTGAGACCCAGTTCGACCAGGGTGATCGCCACGGCGGGCCGCATGCCGGCCAGCACGGTCCGCGCGGCCAGCAGGTCGGCGACGGAGGCGATTTCGGCGAGGACGCGGCCCAGGAACGAGTCGACGATCTCCACGCCGGAGATGTCGATCACCAGTCCGGTGACCCCGCTCTGCGCGATGCGCTCGGTGATGTCCTGTTGCAGTTGCTCGGCCATCCCGTCGTGCAACTCGCCCTGCAGGGTGACCAGCAGGACGTCCCCCAGCGTCAGGACCGGGACGGGGGTGCTTGAACCGAAGGGAGTGCTCACCGCAGGCCCGCACCCGTCGCCGGGCGGGGCGACACCTCGATGCCCTGCTGGCCGAGCGCGTACGCCAGGGCGTCGGACAGCGATGACCGTGTCAGTACGGAACTGAGGTCGATGCCGAGCTGGACGATGGTCTGCGCGATGGCGGGACGGATGCCGGAGACGATGCACTCGGCCCCCATGAGCCGGGCCGCGGCCACCGTCTTCATCAGGTGCTGGGCGACGAGCGAGTCGACCGTGGGCACTCCGGTGATGTCGAGGATGGCGTACCGGGCCCGTTCGGCGACGATCGCGTCCAGCAGGCTCTCCATCACCACCTGGCTGCGCGCGCTGTCGAGGGTGCCGATCAGCGGTACCGCGACGGTGCCCTCCCACAACTTGATGACCGGGGTGGCCACTTCGAGGAGTTGCTGCTGCTGCCGCTCGATCATCTCCTGTCCGGCGCTGAGTGTCGTCTCCATCACCACCAGGCGCAGGGTGCCCATCAGCAGGGTCAGCTCCAGCACGGCCTCCTGCGCCGCGGCCCCGAACGGGTCGGCGTACTCGGCGCGCAGCACCTCGGTGACCGTCGCGCGCAGTCCGGCGACCTCGTCGGAGATCTGGGAGGGGCTGGAGCCGGTGCGGGCGCGGGAGTCCGCCATCCCTCCCAACTGTTCGCGCACCAGGTCGAATCCGGGCGCGGAGACGTCCTCGGGTCGTCCGACGGCGGACACGTCGATCAGGGCGTCCACCACGGCCTTGCAGGCCTCCACCGCTTCGTCGCGGGAGACGGTGAAGACCGTGCGGAACAACGCCGCGTCCGCCCAGCGCTGGGCGATCTGCTCCCGGCGCCGCTCGAGGAAGGCGGCCACCTGCTGTTCCGTCGGCTCGTGGGCCGTGTCCTGTTCCGGCACCTGTTCCGTCTCCCTCCGCACTTGCCTACTTGCCACTTGCTGCGTGTTGCTCTTCTGTGTTCCTGAGGCCCAGCGTTCGACGGAACCTCAGGTAATTGTTGCCGTATGACAAACATTAACGCTCCGGCTCCGGGGCGAACAACACGTGATCGTCACCCCTGGTGAGACTTTTGCGAACGCCCCGGAGCAGGCTCGCGCGATGGTCGTCAAGGTTGACGCCCGTGCCAGTCGAGGCACAGCGTCAAGGCGTCGTCGTTCTGGACGGATCGGCCCCGGTGACCGGCGAGTTCCCGCAGGATGGCTCGCGGAACCTCGGCGGCGGGCAGCAGGCGGGTGGATGTGATCGCCCGCGCCAGGGCCTCGTCGCCGTAGGCCTCGCCGCCGGGGGAGGCGACCGAGTAGACGCCGTCGCTGACGAAGACGAGCCGGTCGCCGGACTCGGCCTGGAACTCCTGCACCGCGTAGTCGGTCTCCTCGAACATGCCCAACGGCAGCTGGGCCTCGAATGCGACGTGTTCCACCGTGCCGTGCCGCAGTCTCAACAGCTGCGGGGACCCGGCGTCCACCACCTGGGCCCGGCCCGTCGCGAGGTCGAAGTCGAGCATGAGGACGGAGAGATAGCACCGGCCGCGGTAGTGGGCGTAGATCGCCTGGTCGGCGAGGGCGGCCTGGTCGGCGAGGGGGATGCCCGCCCGGCGGGCGTTGCGCAGGGCGTTGATGGCGAGGTTCGTCAGCAGGGAGGCCTCTATGCCCTCCCCCATGCCGTTGGTCACATAGAGGGTGAGCCGGTCGGCCGTGGCCGACCAGTCGAAGTTGTCGCCGAAGATCGCGTACGCCGGCTCCAGCTGTGCGCCCAGTTCGAACTCGGGGCGGGTGCTGGAGCGGCCGGGCAGGAGTTGCCACTGCATCTCGGCGGCCAGCGTGAGCCGGTCCTTGCGGCGGGCCTGGAGGTAGACGTCGGTGTCGCGCTCGGCCACGAGCACCTCGTGGCCGAGGACCTCCGCGATCTCCGCCAGCTCGCCGACGCAGTCGCGCAGTTCACCCTCGGTGGGCAGGGTCACCGACAGCACGCCGAGCCGGTCGCCCCGCACGGTGACGGGCAGATGCGCGCGCACCCTTCCGTCCCGGAGGGGCTCCACGAACGGCTCCTGCGCGCCGAAGGCCCGGCCGGCCGGGCTGTTGTGCACGGACACCGGCTCCAGCGTGTGCGGCAGCACGGACACCGGCTGCAGCACCGTCAGACCGTAGTCGGCCATGTACAACTCGACGGAGTCCGCCGTGTACTGCTCGACCAGTACACGACGGACGGCGTCGAGCAACTCGTGGGGGGCCGCTGTACGCAGGGCGCGCTCAGCGGCGACGAATCTCTTCACGATGGGAGAAACACCAATCCTTCGCCGGACACCTACGGGCTCGCTCACAAAACAGAGCCTGTCGGCCGGACTCCCGGCCGTTCGGGCCATCTCGGTCGGGCTCGCGCGCCTAGTACGCTGGCGAGCGTCCCAGTGCCTGCGAGAGTGTGACAGTGACTACCTTCCGCCCCCGCCCGGAGCCAGACGAGGTCGCGCGTGTGACCTCCACCGCCGCGGAGCTGCTGGAAGTCCTGTGGGGCCGGGCCTCGACCGCGCCCGCGTCCGCGTCCCAGCTGCGCGTCCTGCTGATGCTGGAGCACCATGAGGGCGTCAACCTGCGCACCCTCGCCGCGTCGCTTGCCTCCACGCCCCCGTCGACCAGCCGACTGTGCGACCGGCTGCAAGCGGCGGGGTTCGTCGAGCGGGTGGTGAGCCCGAACGACAGGCGGGAGGTGCGCCTGTTCCTGAGCGGCCGGGGCCACACCTTCCTCGCCGACCTGCGCGAGCGCAGGGAGGCGGCGGTGCGGGCGGTGCTGGACCGGATGCCGGGAGCCAAGCGGACCGCGCTGTTGCAGGGCCTGGAGGCGTTCTGCGACGCGGCGGCGGCCCAGATACACGCCGACGACCTGGACTCGGGCAGCAGAACGGCCTGAGCGGTCCTTCGTCGCGCCGGGCCGGCGGGCACCTGTCGGTGTCGGCGGCCAGAGCACGGAGTGGCGTCCGTCCACCGGAACATACCTGCTCCTTCCCCGTGCACGTCCGTCACGGCTACTTTGTTGCCCCATGACCATAGTTGTCAAACGGCAACTGTCTTGTGAGCGACTGTTTCAGAAGCCGACTACCCCGAGTGGCCGCAACCCTGTATCGACTGTGGTGGACGTCTCGCCAGAGTGACGCGGACCGGTGACGAACAGAACAAAACGCCGAGACCCGCTCCCGGCGGACCCCTAGTCCTCGTGGCCCTCCGGGGGCAGCTGCGTACCGGCCCGGCAGCCGGTGAAGGACGCGTTGGGGCAGAAGGCGTCGAAGCCCATGCCGAAGCGGGCGAAGGCTCCCCAGGCGGCGGCGCGGGCGGCGCGGTACTCGTCCTCGGTGAGCCGGTTGCCCTCGAAGTCCCTCAGGGCGCGCAGGATCGCGTCGCGGGCGGTGAGGAAGGTCGGGTTCTTCGGGGTGAGCTTCAGTCCGTCGACGACGGCCTGCCAGGTGATCCGGTACCCCTCCTCCTTGCTGCCGAGGGCCGTGGCCATCCGGCGGGTCATCTCGATGAGAGCGGCGCTCCAGATCTCACCCACGTTGTGCATCTCCGTGTAGTCGAGATCGTCGGCGCGTTGCCCACGCCCGGTGCCGATGTCCCCGAACCCGCCCGGGTACTGCGCGTCGTACGGCCGCTGACGGATGCCGCGCGCGTTGTCGACCACCCAGTTGCCGATGACGGTGCGTTCCTCGTCCTGGGAACAGTTGCGGGTGGTGAGCGCGAAGAAGTCGGACCAGCCCTCGCCCATCGAGCGGGACTGGTTCTCGCGCAGCCCGTTGGCGTCGTGCAGGCCGCCGACGAGCCGGTTGGTCACACCGTGCGTGAACTCGTGGAAGACGACGTCGGCGTCGTTGGCCGTGTGGCGTCCGGTGCGGGGGACGAGCCCCATGTTCATCACCGCCGCCACGCCGTCGGCGCGGGTGGTCATGTTGGCGGTGCCCTCGACCGGCCCGGGATGGGCGAACGCCATGACCGGGTCGGCACCCCTGCCCAGGCCCGAGACGTTGGCGGTCTGGAAGTTGCCGTGTTCCTCGGTGAAGCCGAGGGTCACGAAGAAGTCGTGCATGTAGTTGCAGAAGAAGAAGATGTTCGTGACGAACTGCTCCGGCGTGTCGGGCTGCGGGGCGAACACCGCGTCGCCCCCGGCGGGGGGCCGCACCTCGAAGACCTGCTCGGTGCTCCCGTCGACGGCGCGCACGTTGTTGCCGACCGTCGCCACGTGCCCGTTCTCCTGGCTGGCCCAGGCGCTGGGGAACCCCGTCGACAGATCCGGCGGCGGCAGGGTCGGGTACTCGCTCAGCGGCAGCGGGAAGGGGACCTCGTCGAAGCCGCTCTCGGCCGGGTTGCGCCGGAAGACCCGTCCCGAGATGTGACCCGTCAGGTTCTGGAAGTACAGGATCTGGGGTGCCGCGGCGCCCTCGGCACGGTCGTCGGCCTCGACGAGCGCCTGGTACTGCACCGCCAGGTGCGCGCGGGAGAACTTGAACGCCCAGGCGAGCCGGACGACCGGCCCCAGGTTGAAGTACACCAGCCGGCCGGGGATCGCCTCGTCGAAGGGACCCTGCTCGAACGTCACCGGCTGGTCGTTGCGCGCCTGGTACGTGAGCCGGGTGAAGGCTGGGGGGACGTCCAGGGCGGGCAGTTCGTCGGCGCCGAACGGGCTCTCGACCGTGGCCGGCCGGGCGGCCTTCGCGGCGGCGACGGCCAGCGCCGTCTCGGCCGGCACCCGCGGCAGTGTGGGGACGTCGGCCGACACGCTCGCGGTGTCGCCGACGACCCGGTCCACCGTGCCGTCCTCGCGCAGCCACACCTTCGGGGCCATGCCCCACACCTCGATGCCGTTGAGGGTCTGCTGGAGACTGACCACGCGCATCCCCGAGCTGGTGACCGTCACCTTCGGATCGGCGACGAACTCGGCGGGTTCGCCGGCGGCGAAGCCGATGGCTCCGGCGACCGAGGAGAGGTACTCCTTGGCCCGGGCGATGTAGTCGCCGTCGGTGACGTCCGTGCCCACCCGGTCGGCGAGGGCGGCCGGCGCGCCCTCCACGCGCAGCTCGGTGAGATGTCCCGTGAAGCGGTTCAGCTTGTTGCTCTCGGCGATGAGGGTGTGGTTCACCGATTCCGCCACCCGGTCGGTCTCCTGGAGGAACGCGGCGGCGCCCTCGGACTCGGCCAGCCGGTCGTACTCGAGGTCGCGTTGGTCGATCAAGTGAGTCATGACGGATGCTCCTGCCGCGGGCCGGGCCCGTTGTCGGCGGTCGTTCGGGTTGCGGGCCCGCGAGCGTCAGGGCGGTCGCACCTACGACGGGGCCGTCCGCGCCCGCGCGCTGTCGACGTCGCCCGCGCCGGAACGTGCTGCCGAGCATGCCCTGTTGCCTGCCTCCGCACCTGGCCGTGCGAGCCGATCTCGACCCTTCCATGGTCCGTCCGGAGGCCGGGTGCCGCATCCCGGCGAATCTGTTGAACGTCCGATTTATTGAAAACATAACTTCTGGTAATTTTAGGAGTCTTGCATGTTTTTGTCCGATCTGGTGAACCCGGTTGTGGAGGTTGTCGAGCTACACCCGAAGTGAAGGAGATGGTGGTATGTCCTCCACCGAGCATGTGGTCGAAGAGCTCGCCCCCCTCGCGGACCTCGACATCGAGGCGGCACTCGACCCCGCCGAGCCCGACGGTGTCTACCGCGACAGCAGGGAATGCGCCGCCCTGGCGATCATCGCCGGAGGTGGGGCTGTGCTGCTCGCGCCGCCGACCCCCCGCCCGAAGAAGGGCTGAGGTACATCGAATGGAGCAGTCAGGCACTTCGCCCCTCTTGCTGGGCACGGTGCAGGACGTCGCTTCCGGCGTGGTCTCCGCCCTTCGGGGCGGAGACCACGCTCGAGTGGCGGACCTGGCGGCCGTGGACGGCGGTGCGCACAGCCTCGTCACCGCGGCCGTACGCGTGGTGGGAGCCGACCTGCTGCTGCCGGACGTCCTGCGCGGCACCCCGCCCGACGACGCCGAACTCGCCCTGTTCACCAAGGCCGTGCAGGCCTATCCGCCCCGCCGCGACACCAAACCCACCGTCGCCTGGAGCCACTGGGCCATGCGTCGGACGCTGCGGCGTCTTGACGCGCCCGCTCCCGGCCGGCCCGTCGGGGAGCCGGACGGCTCCTGGCTGATCGAGGCGGACTGGCAGTTCCTGACGCAGCAACTCGCGGTGCTGGCCGCACTCGCCCTGCCCACGCAGGACAGCACCGTCTTCCGCGTGGCCCGGAGCCGGCCGGTCGACGTGGCCCGGGGCTTCGTGCGGGCGGTACGCCGCAGGGACTGGCAGCAGGCGGCCGGAGCCGGACGCTGGCTGACCCTGCTGCCCGGTGTGCCGGACACCCTGGGGCTGGAGGCGGGGCTCGACTTCGTGGAGCTGATGGGCGGCGACGACCCCCGCGTCGCACTCCAAGTGGAGGCGGCACGCCGGATGCGGGCAGGAGCGTTCGTGTGACGGCGGCGTACGTCCAGGAGCTCAGGAAGGTGGAGGAAGCGGCCTTCACCTGGGTCGCGGCCCACCGCGACGACTTCGCCCTGGGCGACGACGCGCTGGCTGCCGAGGGCCATGTGAACGGCAGTTGGAAGCCTCTCGGGGAACTCGTCCGGGTGTGCGCGAGCGTCGCGCGCCGCACCGCACCCACCGAGCCGCTGCACGGATACGCGTGCGACCTGCTGGCCTACGCCTGGCGGCAGACCCGTCAGGGCGAGTTGTTCGTCCGGTTGCAGCGGTGCGAGCCGTTCGCCACGTATCCGCTGGAGGTCTACGCCGCCTTCGCCGCCGTTGGCATGCGGCACGCCGGCTACGAGGCCGCCGCCGCGACGGTGGCCCGTACCCGCGGCTGGCAGCTCACCGAACAGGTCCCGACCCGGCGGCTCGGCGTGCTCGACGCCGAGCGGCGCACCGGCATCCGCCCGCAGGACGAGACCTCGCCCGCGCTGGGACGCACCTGGCCGGCCGGGCTGCCGGAGCCGTGGACCTTCGAGCGGCCCTCCGGCTACGCGCTCACGCACGTGGTGTTCCACCTCACCGACTGGGGTCGCGACACGGACGGTGTGCCGACGGACCTCGCGGCCTATCTGACGGACTGGCTGCCGCCCTGGCTGGACACCTGCCTGGACGCCGGGATGTGGGACCTGAGCTGCGAACTGCTCGCTGTGGCGGCCAGTCTGCCCGACCCGCCCGAACCCGCCGCGCTGCGGGAGGCCTGGGCACGGATCTCGGCGGCACAGCAGGCCACGGGGGCGCTGCCCGAGGAGCGGGGGGCCGCGGACCAGGACGTCCGGCGTGACTTCACCCACTGCTACCACTCCACGCTGATGGCCGCGTTCGCGGCGGCGCTGACACTCCGCCGCCTCGACGGGGCAGGCGACGGTGAGGGAGACGGGCGGAGCACGGGACGGCAGCACACCAGGGGCACCCGGATGCGGTACGGCACACCGGACCTGCGGATGCCGTACGACGGACAAGGAGCACGCGGATGACCGACACCCGACTCATCCACACCGTCGGTGTCCACGCCCTGGAGTGGCTGTGGTCCCATCGCGACGGGTTCCGTCTGGAGCCGGATGCCGACCCCGAGGTGGGTCTCCTGGAGCGCTTCAAACCGGTCGGTGAACTGGCCCTGGTCTGCGAGGTGTTGTTCCGTGAGGGCGTGGCGGGGGCCCGGCAGGCCCAGCTGGCGCGGCAACTGATCGACCATGTGTGGCGGGAGACGCTGGACGGCGGCCGCATGCTGGTGCGCGGACAGCGCACCGAGCCGCTCTCCCCCATCCCGTTCGAGGTGTACCTGCCGTTCCGGGAACTGGGGTACGACCAGCCGGAGGTGGAGCGGGCCGCGCGCCTCAACCACCGGCTCGACAGCTGGTCGGCCTTCGAGGGGACCCCGACCCGGCGGCTGGGCCTGTCCGCGTTCCAGCGCCGCTTCGGGCTGACCCCCCGCCCGCCCGAGGCCGACGCTCTCGCCCGAACCTGGCTGGCGCGCACCCCCGAGCCCTGGACGGTGGAGGGGCACATCGCCTACGCCGTCACCCATACCGTCTTCCACCTCACCGACTGGGGGGAGAACCCGGACGGCCTGCCGCCCCACCTCGCCGACTATCTCGCCCTGTGGCTGCCGGTCTGGATCGACGACTGGCTGGACCTCCAGCGTTGGGACCTGCTCGGCGAACTGCTCGTCGTGGACGCCTGTCTGCCCCGGCCCACGCTCGACGAGCGGGCCTGGACGGCATTCGCGGCCGCGCAACAGGCCGACGGCGCGATGCCCGCGGTGCACGCGATGCCCGAGGGCGATCCGGGCGAAGTGTTCGACATCGTCTACCACTCGACGCTGGTCGCCGCGTTCGCCTCCGTACTGGCCTCCTCCCGCGCCCTGACCGAGCTGGCGCACGCCACGCCGTCATGACGGGCCGGCTCACGCCCTGGCCGGGCACGGTCGTGGACGACCCGCACGCGTCCGGCGGGCGGGCGACGGCGGCCGTGACGGCCACGGACCTGGACGGCGCGGCCCTGGGACGGCGACTGGAGCAGGCCGTCGAGGCCGCCGACGCGCCCGACGTCGTCTTCGCCGTCTCCCGGTGCGGCCGGCGCACCATCCGCTCCGGCGGCACCGCGCCCCCGCCCCCGGTGCCCCGCCCCGAGCTGCGTTACGAGCTGGGGTCCGCCTCCAAGACGTTCACCGGGCTGCTGCTCGCCCGGCTGATCCAGCGGGGTCTGCTGTCCGGGGGTGAGCCGGCCGTCGCCTGTCTCGCTCCGGGCCGGGCGACCGGGCCGGACCCGGTGACGCTGGCGCATCTCGTCACCCACACCTCCGGGCTGCCCTCGCTGCCGCGCGACTTCTTCGTCCGGTCCCTTCCCGTCCGGCGCACCAACCCCTACGCCCGCTACCCGGCCCCCTGCGTGATCGACGCCTTCCTGCGCCACCGGCCACGGCACCGGCCCGGTACACGCTGGCACTACTCCAACTTCGGTGTCGCGGTGCTCGGACACGCCATCGCGGCGGCCACCGGAACGGGCTGGGACGAACTGCTGGCCTCGCATCTCCTGCGTCCTCTCGCCCTGAGCGAGACCGGCACCCGGGCACAGGGCCCCGGTGTGGACGCCATGGGCCACAGCAAGGACGGCCGCGCCCCCGTCCCCGCCTTCGACGCCGGTGGCTTCCCGGCGGCGGGTGCCGTGCGCGCCACGCCGCACGACGCGCTCACCTTCCTCGAAGCGCACCTGGACCCGCCCGGCGGTCCGCTCGCCGACGCGCTGCTGTCGGTACGCACCCCGGTTCTGCGGCGGGGTCCGGGGCACCGTCATGTGCACACGGTCACCTGGTTCCGTCACCCCACCGGTCGTGGCCCCATGTACTTCCACGGCGGGGCGACCCTGGGTCAGCAGGCGTTCCTGGGCTTCCTGCCGGACACCGGCACGGCTGTGGTGGCGCTGTGCACCCGCCGCTTCCGTGCCGCCGACCCGTTCGTGGCGACGGCCTACTCACTCCTCGCCGAGGGCGCCGAGGAAGAGTAGGCCGTCGCGAGCGTCACACGCGCTGCCAGAGTGCCGGGGTGCCCTCCGGCGACCAGACGTCCTGCGCCTGGTGGGACTGCAGGCACTGGTAGCGGACACCCGCACGGGTCACGGTGTCGCCCACGCCGTAGACGCGGCCCGGGGCCCAGGAGTCCTTCGTGCCGTCCTGCCCGGGCGGGAGCGTGCCGGACGGACTGGAGGCCGTCTTGAGGGTGAGGCCGAACTCGCTGAGCAGCGGGTTGATGGGCTGGTAGAACGTGGTGCCGCCGCTGGTGCAGTCGCCCGAGCCACCGGAGGTGACGCCCTGCCCCTGGGCGCCGGCCAGGTAGGGGCCTCCGGAGTCGCCGGGTTCGGCGCACACGGTGGTCCTGGTCAGGCCGTTGACGGTGCCCTCGGCGTATCTGACGCTGGTGTCGTGCTGCTGGATCGTTCCGCAGTGCCATCCGGTGGTCGAGCCGGAGCGGCACACCGACACCCCCACGAGCGCCTGCACCGAGCCGGCGACCTGTACCTTCCGGCTGCCCTCGCCCCGGACGTCGGGAGTGGCCGTCCAGTCGCCGTTGACGCCCACCCAGGACATGTCCTTGCCGGGGAAAATGGAGGCCTGGAAGGTTCCCTGGTCGGCCCTGTTGACGCCGGTGGTCCTGGCCCCGGGCTCGCCGCAGTGGCCCGCGCTGGCGAAGCCCTGCTGCTGGTCCTTGGTGACGGAGAAGCCCACGGAACAGCGGGCGGTGTCGTCGATGTAGTAGGCGTCGCCGCCGACGATGTCGGTCATGACGCGCGGCCGGTCGGCCGACACCCGGACGGTCACGTCCTGGCCCTCGACGCCGGCCGCCTTGATGAAGGCGTTCGCGGCCGACCGGTTCGTCGCCTGGACCACGACCCGGTTTCCGCGGACGTCGACGTACCAGACCGGCGTGTCGGTGGTTCGGGCGCGCTGTGCGGCCCGGTCCAGCTTCTTCTTCAGGGTGCGCAGATCGGCCAGTGCCGTTCTGACGACCTTGGCCTTGGCTCCCTGGGCCCGGATGACGGCTGTGTCCTCGGCGTCGGTGGTGGCGACGGTGAGGTCGGCGGCGGTCGCACCGCTCACCCAGGCTCCGGCGAAGCGTTCGCCCAGCGCGTTGTGGAGGCGGCCCGCGCGGGTGCCGGCCTCCGCCTCGTTGACCAGCCGCGCGGACGCCTGCTCCGGCGTCAGCCGCAGGTCGCGCTCCAGGGCGCGCAGCAACTCCTGTGACGGCCGGTCGGCGCCGAGGGTCTGCGCGGCGGAGGGCAGGGGGCCGCCGGCGGGCGGCGGCTCGGCCGAGGCGGCGGAGGGGAGTGCGGTGAGGGCCAGGGCGCTCAGGACGGTCAGGGCGGCGCGGAGCCCGCCGGCGACATGTCTGCCGACCATACGGTGTCCTTCCTTCGTGCGGACAGTGCGAGTACGGATGAGACGTGGCGAGGCCTTGCCCGAGCCGCCCGAAGAGATGTCAGGGCGTCGGCTGTTTCGCGCTTTGGAGGACGCGCGGGGTGCCATGTGCAGTACACGGACGGATCGCCGCGGCCGCCGGTCGTACCACGGGCCGGCCTCAAACCGGTTGCAGGCCGGGCGCGCCCGCTTCGGTGACGAAGGATCCGGCGGTTGTCAGGGCCGCGCCGGGCGTGGTCACTGCGGAGACGGTCTTGAAGTCGGCCCGGGCCGCCTGGCGTCCCAGTTCGAGACGGACGTAACCGCGCCGGCCGTCGTAGAACTTCAGGTGGGGATTGGCCGTCATGTACGTGTTCCAGTTCGGGGGCTTCGCCGTGCCGTCCTTGCCGCTGGCGATCGAGGTGCAGGTGAACTCCGTGCCGAGGGTCCGGGAGGCCGGGTCGTCGAAGTCGTCCTTGATGTCGAAGGCGTAGCCCACATGGACGTCGCCGGTGAGGACGAGCCAGTTGGCGATGCCGGCCGACCTGGCGCCGGTGACGATGCGGTCGCGTGAGGCGCGGTAGCCGTCCCAGGCGTCCATGGAGACCCTGGACGGCTCCGTCAGGTCGAACTTCCGCTGCGAGAAGCACACCTGCTGCGGCATCACGTTCCACAGGGCGGTCGAGGCCCGCCACCCGTCGATCAGCCAGCGCTCCTGCTCGGCGCCGGTGAGGGTGCGTGCCGGGTCGTCGGACTCGGGTCCAGGGGCGTGGGGCTTGTCGCCGTAGGCCTGGTCGGAGCGGTACTGACGGGTGTCGAGGATGTCGAACTGGGCGAGGGTTCCCCACTGGAGGCGGCGGTACAGGCGCATGTCGGGGCCCTGGGGCTGCTGTCCGGAGCGCAGCGGCTGGTTTTCCCAGTAGGCGCGGTAGGCGGCCGCGCGCCGCGCCAGGAACTGCTCGGGCGGGACGTCGCTCTCGGGGACGCCGCCGGCGTAGTTGTTCTCCGTCTCGTGGTCGTCCCAGGTGACGACGAAGGGGTGCGCGGCGTGGGCGGCCCGCAGGTCGGGATCGCTCTTGTAGAGGGAGTAGCGCAGCCGGTAGTCCGCGAGGGTCGTCGTCTCGTGGTTGAAGACGTCGGGGAGCTGGGCGCCGGCGGTGTAGCGGCGTTCTCCCCCGGCCGCGTTCACGGGGTACTCGTAGAGGTAGTCGCCGAGGTGGAGGACGAGGTCCACGTCGTCCTCGGCGAGGTGGCGGTACGCGGTGTAGTAGCCGTCGTGGTAGGCCTGGCAGGCCACGGCCGCCAGCCGGAGGGCCGAGGCGTCGAGGCCCTGGCCGGGTGCGGTGCGGGTGCGGCCCGTCGGGCTGATCCAGGTGCCGGCCCGGAAGCGGTAGTAGTAGACGGTGCCGGAGAGCAGGCCCTCGACGTCGACGTGCACGCTGTGGCCGTACTCGGCGTGGGCCAGGGCCGTGCCCTGCTTGACGACGATGGCGAAGTACTCGTCGACGGCCACCTCCCACCGCACGGCCACCCGCTGATCGCCGAGTCCACCGTCCGGTTCGAACGGGGCGGGGGCCAGCCGGGTCCACAGCACCACCGAGTCCGGGAGGGGGTCTCCGGAGGCGATCCCGAGGGTGAAGGGGTCGTCGGGGATGCGGGCCGCGTCGATCTCGGGGGCGGCCGACGCGCCCCGGGCCGGCCGGTTGGTGGTGAAGGCGAGGGCCGCGGCCGCCGCGGCCACGGTGAGGAAGCGGCGGCGGTCGACGTGCCGGGCGGCGGCGCGCAGGACGGTGTCGTGCGGGGAGAAGGGGTGCTGACTCGGCAGGCGGGGACGGCCCGTTCGCACGATCTGACGTCCTCTCATACGGGGCGCGGACCCCGCATGGTAATCAGACGAAACGCCCGATATCCGGGAGGACGTGCGGTGCGGTCACACGACAGGCGGCGCGCCCGGGGGGACGCGCCGCCTGAGGTGTGATGTCAGCTGAGGGGGCTCACCTCCGGCCCATTCCGTACCGCCCCGTCCTGTCGTAGCCGGTCTCGGACCGCTCCGCCATGGCACCGGCGCTGGCGGCCATGCCCAGCAGCAGGGCCACGGCACCGACGATGACGTTGTTGACGATGCTCCTGGTCGTGCTGACGTCGCCCGCGATGACCCAGGGCGCGATGATGGTCCACACGCCGAGCGCGCAGGCGGCCCACGCCATGCTGTGGGTCCGCTCGTAGGCACGGCCGAAGCCGCCGCTCATCAGCAGTGCGTAGGCGATGCCGATGATCAGGTTGTTGACCGCCAGCGTGGACAGGTTGTTGAACCCCGCGATCCACGGCGAGGCCGCCAGATACAGGCCCGTGAGGAAGGCGAGGGTCTCGACTCCCTGGGCCATCGGGGTAGTGGTGGCTCGTTCCGCCATCTCGTGGCGGTTGCGCATGGCGACTATGTCGGGATGAGTCTCCATGTCCGGCCTGGGAGACGTTGCCACTCCCATCACCTCCGGAAGTTCTGTTGCTCGTGCGTCTGGCCACGAGTACCCCCCACGCCGGGATAAACCACGCATAAAGTCGGCTCCTCCTGTGGTGGAGGAAGGACGTCACGCTCCGCGTTCACCCGATCGCGGGCGTTCCTTGTCACCCGGGCACGAAGGTCCGCCCCGGAGGACTCACCTCGCGCAAACAGAGCCGCGATCCGTGAGGTTTCCCGCCCGGTCGCTGCCATATTCGAAAGCCACTTCGGAGGTGGCTGTGACGCGAGAGGCGACTACATCCCAGGCGAGGGACACGGCGACGCGCGAGCCCGACCGCACCGCCGAACGCATCGCCGACCTGGAACGCCGCAGGACAGGGGCGATGACCCCGGGCGGGACGAGAAGGCGGGGCGAGTTCGGCGCGCGGGAGCGCATCGAGCGGCTGCTGGACCCGGGCTCCTTCGCCGAGACCGGACTGTTCGTGCGGGCCCGGCCCCTCGGAGACGGCGCCCGTCGGCCGTACGGGGACGGGGTCGTCACCGGGCACGGCACGGTCGACGGGCGTCCGGTGTGCGTCTTCGCCCAGGACTCCACCGTCTTCGGCGGCAGCATGGGCGAGGCCTTCGGGGAGAAGACGATCGCCCTGATGGACCTCGCCCTCAAGACGGGCTGCCCGGTCATCGGGCTGAACGACGGCGGCGGCGCCCGTATCCAGGAGGGCGTCGCCTCGCTCGCCCTGTACGCGGAGCTGGTGCGCCGCAACGTGCAGGCGTCCGGAGTGGTCCCGCAGATCTCCGTCGTCCTGGGGCCGTGCGCCGGCGGGGCCGCCTACTCGCCCGCCATCACCGACTTCACGGTCATGGTGGACGGCGCCTCGCACATGTTCGTCACCGGCCCCGACGTGATCGAGGCCGTCACCGGCGAGCGCACCACCGCCGAGGAGCTGGGCGGCGCCCGCGCCAGCAACGCCGTCAACGGCAACGCCCACTTCCTCGCCGCCGACGAGGAGGACGCCCTCGACACCGTGCGCGACCTGCTCGCCTACCTGCCGGGCAACAACCTCGAACGGCCTCCGGAGTACGCACCCGGTCCGGCGCCCGCCGGGGACCGGCTCGACCACATCGTCCCGGACCGGCTGGGGCAGGCCTACGACATGCGCGACATCCTCTGCTCGGTCGTCGACGACGGCGAACTGCTGGAGGTGCAGGCACTGTTCGCGCCGAACATCATCTGCGCCCTGGCCCGCGTCGAGGGCCGTTCCGTCGGTGTCGTCGCCAACCAGCCGCTGCACTCCGCCGGCGTCCTCGACATCGACGCCTCCGAGAAGGCCGCGCGCTTCGTACGGTTCTGCGACGCGTTCGGGATCCCCCTGCTGACCTTCGCCGACGTGCCGGGCTACCTCTCCGGCGTCCGCCAGGAGCAGGCCGGCATCATCCGGCGCGGGGCGAAGCTGCTGTACGCCTACGCCGAGGCGACCGTCCCCAAGGTCACCGTGGTGGTGCGCAAGGCGTACGGGGGCGGCTACGCGGTGATGGGCTCCAAGCACCTGGGCGCCGACATCAACCTGGCCTGGCCCACCGCCCGCATCGCCGTGATGGGCGCCGAGGGGGCGGTGGGGGTCCTGCACCGGCGCGAGCTGGCCGCCGCCGCCGACCCCGAGGCGCTGCGGGCCCGCCTCGTCGCCGCGTACGAGAGCACCTACGGCACCCCCTACACCGCCGCCGAACGCGGGTACGTCGACGACGTCATCGCTCCCCGCGACACCCGCGCCCACGTCTGCCGCGCCCTGCGCGCGCTGCGCGGCAAACGCGCGCCGATGCCGCAGCGGAGGCACGGCAACATCCCGCTCTGACCCCGCTGGCTGCTCTGCCCCCGCTGATCTGCCCTGTTCGTCATCTCCTGACCTGCCTTGTTCGTCATCCCCTGTTCTGCCTTTGTTCCTCATCCCCCGATCTGTTTGTTCGTCATCCCGCGACCGTGAGGAGCCACGCCCCCATGGACAGCCGCCGCCCCCCGCTCGCGCCCCCGTGCCGGACCCTGCCGGAGTTCGTGCGGCACTGGGCCGAGACCACCCCCGACCGGCGGGCCTTCACCTTCGTCGACCACCCCGACCCCGATTCGCGCGGTGTCCACCGCACCCTGACCTGGCGGCGCCTGGACACGCGCGTGCGGGCGGTGGCCGCCCGGCTCGCCGTGGCGGCGGAGCCCGGGGACCGGGTGGCGCTGCTGTGCCCGCAGGGCACGGAGTACGTCACCGCCTTCCTGGCCACGCTCGCCGCCGGCCTGATCGCCGTCCCCCTGTATCCGCCGGGCCTGCCGGGGCACGCCGACCGGCTGGCGGGCGTCTTGGACGACGCGTGTCCCTCGGTCGTCGTGACGACGAGCGCCGCCCTGGAGGAGGTCGGCGGCTTCTGCGCCGGACGCCCTGTGCGGATCGTCGCCGTGGACCAGGTCCCCGACGACGCCGCCGGGGACTGGCGGCCGGTGGAGTCCGACGCCGGTGCGACCGCCTACCTCCAGTACACCTCCGGCTCGACCCGGGCCCCGGCGGGCGTGGAGATCACCCATGCCAACGTCGTCGCCAACGCGGGCCAGGCGCTGTCCGCCTACGCCGCCGACGACCAGCCGGTGACCTGTGTGGGCTGGCTGCCGCTCTACCACGACATGGGGCTCGTCCTCAGCGTCGCCGCTCCCGTCGTGCGCGGGCTGCTGTCGGTGCTCATGGACCCGGCCGCGTTCCTGCGGCAGCCCGTGCGCTGGCTCAGGCTGCTGGCGGCGCATCCGCGGGCGGTGAGCGCCGCGCCCAACTTCGCCTACGACTACTGCGTGGCGGCCGTCGCCGAGGGCCAGAAGGCCGGTCTGCGGCTGAGCGGGGTCACCGCGCTGATCAACGGCAGTGAGCCCGTCCGCCCCGCCACGGCCGACCGCTTCCACGCGGCGTTCGCCGCCCAGGGACTCCCGGCGCAGAGCCACTGCCCCTCCTACGGCCTCGCCGAGGCCACCGTCTTCGTCAGCGCCGCCCGGCCGCAGGAGCCGTTGCGCCGCTTCGCCGTCGACCGGGACGCCCTCGCCACCGGCAAGGCACTCCCCGCGCGGGCGGACGACCCCATGGCCGTGCTCCTGGCGGGCTGCGGCACCCCGGCGGGGCAGCGGGTCCGCATCACCGACCCTGTGACCTGCGCGGTCCTGTCGGAGGGCGAGGTCGGCGAGATCTGGGTGCAGGGCCCGAACGTCGGCCGCGGCTACTGGCAGCGGAACGAACAGACCCGGCATGTCTTCGGCGGTGAGATCGCCGGAGAGGGCCGTTGGCTGCGGACCGGGGACCTGGGGACGGTGCTGGACGGGCAGCTGCTCGTCACGGGGCGGCTGAAGGACCTGATCATCGTGGACGGGCGCAACCACTACCCGCAGGACGTGGAGGCCACGGCCCAGGAGGCGCACCCGGCCGTGCGCCGCGACCGGCTCGCCGCGTTCGCCGTGCCCGACGGGACGGGCGAGGCGGACGAGCGCGTGGTCGTGGTGGCCGAGCACGCCCGGACCACCAGCCTCGCCGAGATCGACGTACCCGCGCTGGTACGGGCCGTGCGCGCGGCCGTCTCCGCCCGGCACGGGCTGCGGCTCGCCGACGTGGTCCTCGTACCGCCGGGCACGGTGCCCCGTACATCCAGCGGCAAGGTGTCGCGGGCGCTGACCCGCGAGCGGTACCTGAGGGGCGCGTACGAGCGGCATGGGGCGGGCGTCCCGGGGATCCTGGCATGACGGCCGCCGACGGGGACGCCCTGCGGCGCCTGGTCATGGAGCGGGTGGCCCGCTGGAGCGGTACGGATCCGGGGGACCTTCCGACGGACCGGCCGCTCGCGGATCTCGGCATGTCCTCGCGCGACGCGGTCGCGCTGGCCGGGGAGCTCTCCGTCGCCCTGGGCCGTGAGCTGCCGTCGACGCTGCTGTGGGAGGCACCCACGGTGGAGGCGCTGGTGGCGCGGCTGGCCGAGTCGGCGCAGGAGTCCGGGCCCACGGGCCGCACGGCTCCGGCGTCGTACTCCGGTGAGCCCGTCGCCGTCATCGGGATCGGCTGCCGGCTGCCCGGCGGTGTGCATGGTCCCGCCGACTACTGGCGGCTGCTGACCGAGGGCGTCGACGCGATCCGGCGGGTCCCCGAGGACCGTTGGCGGGACTTCACCGCGTTCCCGCCCGCCGATGCCCTCCCCCACGGCGGGTACCTCGACGACGTCGCCGGGTTCGACGCGGACTTCTTCCGCGTCAGTCCGCGCGAGGCCACCGTGATGGACCCCCAGCAGCGCATGCTTCTGGAGGTCGTGCGGGAGACGCTCGACCACGCCGCCGTGCCCGCCGCGTCCCTCGCCGGGACCGCCACCGGCGTCTTCGTGGGCGTCTCCGCCCCGGAGTACGGGCAGCTCACCGGTGCCGACCCGGCCGCCGTCGATCCCTGGGCGCCGGCCGGCGGGGCGCTGAGCGTCGCCGCGGGACGGCTGGCGTACACGCTGGACGCGCGGGGGCCGAGCCTGGCCGTGGACACCGCGTGTTCCTCGTCGCTGGTGGCCGTGCACCAGGCCTGCCTCAGCCTGCGCGCGGGCGAGAGCGACACGGCGATCGCCGCCGGGGTCAATGTGCTGCTCTCCCCCGCCGTCACCGTCGCCTTCCGGCGGGCGGGCGCGCTCGCGCCGGACGGGCGGTGCAAGCCGTTCTCGGCGGCGGCGGACGGGATCGGGCGCGGCGAGGGATGCGCGGCGGTGCTGCTGAAGCGGCTGTCCGACGCCGAGCGGGACGGCGACCGCGTCCTCGCGGTGATCCGCGCCTCCGCGGTCAACTCCGACGGCCGGTCCAACGGCCTGCTGGCCCCCAACCCGGCCGCCCAACAGGCCCTGCTGGAGACCGCCTACGCGCGCGCCGGCCTCACCCCGGCGCACGTGGACCTCGTCGAGGCGCACGGCACCGGTACCCCGCTCGGCGACCCGATCGAGGCGGGCGCCCTCGCCGCCGTCCTCGGCCGGGACCGTGACCCCGACCAGCCGCTGCTGCTCGGCTCGGTCAAGGGCAACCTGGGCCACCTGGAGTCCGCCGCGGGCGTCGCGGGCCTGGTGAAGACGGTGCTGGCGCTCCACCACGACCTGATCCCACCGTCCCTGCACTGCGCGGACGGCAGCTCCCTCGGCGACGAAAGGCTGCGGGTGGTGACCGAGCCCGAGCCGTGGCCGCGGTACGGCGGCACGGCCACCGCCGGGGTCTCCGGTTTCGGCTTCGGCGGCACCAACGCCCATGCAGTCCTGGAGGAGTGGCGGCCGGGCACCCTGTCTCCGCCCCCGTCCGACGAGCCCGCGGCCCGTCTCCACCTGCTCTCCGACACCGACGCCGACCGCCTGCGGGACACCGCCTCCCGGCTCTCCGACTGGCTCCGCACGCCCGAGGGGAGCGCCGCGCGCCCCGCCGACGTGGCGCGCACGCTCGCCGGGCGCACCGGCCGCGGGCCGGTGCGGGCCGCCGTCGCCGCCCGGCAGGGAGCCGAACTCGCCGACGCGCTGGGGGCGTTGGCGGCGGGGCGGGCGGACTCCCGGGTGGTGACCGACGACCGCGATCGGGTCGGACGCGGCCCGGTGTGGGTCTTCTCCGGGTACGGCAGCCAGTGGGCCGGCATGGGACGACGACTGCTGGCGGAGGAACCCGCGTTCGCGGCAGCGGTGGAGAAGCTCGACGCCCAGCTGGCCCCGGAGTGGGGGCTGTCGCTCCACGACCACCTGGCGACCGGGGCCGAGCTCGACCGGCTGGAGGTCGCCCAGCCCGTGCTGTTCGGTCTCCAGTTGGCGCTGGCCGAGCTGTGGCGCTCGTACGGTGTCGAGCCCGTCGCGGTGATCGGCCACTCCATGGGCGAGGTGGCCGCGGCCGTGTGCGCGGGCGCGCTGGAGGTGCCGGAGGCGGCGCGCGTCATCGCCGTACGGGCCCGGCTGCTGAGCGGGCTGCGGGGCGGGGCGATGGCGGTCGTCGATGTGACGGACTCCGAACTGGACGCGCTGCGACGGGAGTTCCCCGAGGTGCACGTCGCCGTGCACTCCTCGCCCCGGCAGAAGGTCGTCACCGGCGAGGAGGACTCGGTGGCCCGGCTCGTGAGAAGGCTGGAGGAGAGGGGACGCGCCGCGCGGGCCATGCGGGTCGTGGGGGCCGGGCACTCGCCGCAGGTCGACGCGCTGCTGCCGGAGTTGACCGAGGCGTTGTCCGACGTCCGGGGGCGGCGGCCGCGCGTTCCCGTCTACTCCACCGTCCTCGACGACCCGCGCGGGGAGTGCGTGTTCGACGCCGCCCACTGGGCTGCCAACCTGCGGCGGCCGGTGCGGTTGGACCGGGCCCTCGCGGCGGCCGCCGCCGACGGGCACACCGCGTTCGTCGAGGTCTCGCCCCACCCGGTGCTGCCGGGTGCCGTCTGCGACACCGTGCCCGACGCGCTCTTCGTCGGGACGCTGCGGCGCGACGCCGACGACAGCGCCGCGTTCGCCGGTCGGCTGGGCGCGTTGTACGCGGCGGGGCAGCGGCTCCCCCGGCCCTCCGGGCAGGTGATCGACCTGCCCGTGCCCCGCTGGCGGCATGTGCGGTACTGGTGGACGGACGGACGGGCGCCAGTCACATCCGTACCTGCGCCCCGACCCGCGCAGGCCCCATCCCCCACTGACACCGCCGAGGGTGATCCCACCTCCGTCCTCGCCCGCCTCACCCACCACATGGCCGCCGTCACCGGTCACTCCCCCGGGCGTATCACCGCCACCACCGCTCTCGCCGACCTCGGCCTGGACTCGCTCATGGCCGTCCGTGTCCGCACCGCGCTGGAACGCGAGTGGGGAATCGAGGTACGCCTGCGGGACCTGCTCGGCGCCACCACCGTCGCGGAGGCCGCCGCCCGGATCGGGCGGGCGCTCCCCGCCGCGACGACCCCGCTGCGCACCCTGTGCGCCACCGGCTCCGGCGCCCCGCTCTTCCTGGTGCACGCGGCGGGCGGCCCCACGGACGTCTACCGGCCCCTCGTCGAACGGCTCGGCGGGGACCGGCCGGTGCACGGACTGGAGCGGATCGAGGACGCCCGCACCGTGCAGGAGAAGGCGCGCCGCTACGCCGAGGCGATCGCCGCGACCCATCCCGACGGGCCCTGTCTGCTGGGCGGCTGGTCCTTCGGCGGCTTCGTCGCCCAGGAGGCGGCCCGACAGCTCGCCGCCGCCGGGCGGGACGTGCGGTCGGTGGTGCTCATCGACTCCGTACGTCCCCTCCCCCAGCCCGGCCGCACGCCGGACGACCGGATCCGCGACCACTTCACGGGCTTCGCCCGCCATGTCGCCGAGACGTACGGGGTGCTCCTGAAGCTGCCGTACGACGAGCTGGTGGCGACGGCGGACGACGGTGAGCGCATCGACACCGTGCTGCGGGCCCTGCGCGAGGCCGCCGACCTGCCGCCCGCGGCGCTGGCGCACCAGCGCGCCTCCTACCTGGACCTCAGGATCGGGGAGGCCCACCGCCCGGGCCGCTACGAAGGCCGGGTGCTCCTGTACCGGGCCACCGACCCCGCCCCGCACACGGTGCGCGACCCCGCCTACGAGCGGGACGACGAGGCGCTCGGCTGGGACGAGGTCTGCCCGCGCCTGGAGGTCGTACCGGTGGCCGGGCACCACCTGTCGCTGCTGGACCCGCCGCACGTCGACGCGATCGCCGCCCATCTGCGACGGGCGGTCGCGGAGCGGAGCCGGGCCGCCGAGAGCCGATGACACCGGCCGACCCGCACACCACCGACCCCCACTTCGCCGCCCCGCACCCCGAGGAGCCCCCATGTCCGACCGCACCACCGGCGTCTCCCGACGCGCCGTCACCCAGGCCGCGACGGCCGCCGCCCTGGCCGTCCTGTTCGGCGCCACGACCGCCACCGGCCGCGCCCGGGCCGCCACCACCCGCCTCGGACCGCGCACCCTGGACGTGTCCGTCGCCTCCGCCGCGCTGGGCCGCAGCGCGCCGGTACGGCTGGTCCTCCCGACCGGATTCGACTCTCAGCCCGCGCGCACCTATCCCGTGCTGTACCTGCTGCACGGGGCCCACGACGACTACACGTCCTGGACCCGGGAGACGGACATCGAGGCCTTCACGGCGGGCCGCGACCTGATCGTGGCGATGCCGGACGCGGGCCCCACGGGCATTCCCACCGCGTGGCGCGGCGGACCCGACTACGAGACGTTCCAGCTGAAGGAGGTCCCGGCGCTGCTGGCGCGCGACTACCGGGCGTCCGGTGTGCGGGCGGTCGCCGGGGTGTCCACCGGCGGCTACGGGGCGATGGCACACGCGGCCCGCCACCCGGGCATGTTCGCCGCGGCGGCCTCCTACAGCGGCATCCTCGACACCACCGCGCCCGGCGTGCCGAGCATCCTGGACGCCATCGTGGCCCGGGAGAACCTGCCGCCACTGTCCCTGTGGGGCAACCCGGTCCTGAACCTCCTCACCTGGCGCGACTTCAACCCGCGCAACCGCGCCGAGGGGCTGCGCGGCACCCCGCTGTACGTCTCCAGCGGCAGCGGGGTCGCGGGCGGCAGCGGCGACTGGTTCCCCGAGGCGCTGGAGAGCGCCCTGTGGCCCTCCGCCCACTTCTTCACCGACGCGCTCGCGCTGCTGCGCATCCCGGCCACCGTCCACTACTACGCGGGAGGAGGACACAGCTGGACCTACTGGAAACGGGAGTTCACCGCGTCATGGCCGATGCTCGCCCGTGCGCTGGGGGTGCCGGAGTGATGTCGGTGCCGTCGGGGCACGGAACGGAGCGCAGGGGACGTCCGTCAAACTCAGGACTTCCCACTCGCCCCGGGGGCAACGTCCCGCGGGTGAGCCGCTTCCGGGTGAAAGGAGTGTCCGCCGTGGCTGTCCCCACCCCGCACGAAGTGCCGGACGAGCTCGGAGCCGCATCGGTGCCACCGGGTCTGGCCGAGCTGCTGCGCGCCGAACTCGAGGCCGTGGCCGACGAGGTGGAGGAGGAGGTCCGCAGACAGGTCCCCGAGTACGCCCGGCCGGCCGACGGCGCCTACGGCAAGCACATCAGGTCAGGGGTGGTGCAGGCACTGACCCTGTTCGTCGATCACATCGCCGACCCGCGCGGGCAGGGCGAGTCGATCGCCGCGACGTACTACGAGCTGGGGCGCCTGGAGGCGCTGGAGGGTCGCAGCCTGGACGCGCTGCAGTCCGCGCTGCGGGTCGGCGGGCTGCATGCCTGGCGGCGGCTGGGACGTACGGCCGAGCAGCTCGGGCTGGACTCCACGGTCATGGCCGCGCTGGGCGAACTGAGCATGCGGACGGTCCACGAGGTCGCGGAGGCGGCCGCGGCCGGGTACGCGGAGGCCCAGCTGCGCAGTACGGACGAGCTGGAGCGGCGCCGCAGACGCCTGCTCGACCTGCTCCTCGAGGAGGGGCCGGTGTCCCTGGAGGCCGTGCAGGGGATGGCGCACGGCGCGCGCTGGTCGGTGCCGCGACATGTGGCGGTCGTCGCGCTGGCGGCCACCGCGGACCAGCGCGAGGAGGACCGGCCGCTGGCCGCCGCGGGCGCGCTGGTGGACATGGAGTCGCGGCCGCCGCGCATGCTGGTGCCCGACCCGGACGGTTCCGGCCGCTTCGGCGGCCGGGCGTTCGCGCTGGCGCTGCGTGGACGGCCGGCGGCGATCGGGCCGACGGTGCCGCTGACTCAGGCCTCGCAGTCGTTGCACTGGGCCACCCGGGCCCTGGGGCTGATGGGCCGCGGCATCCTGCCCCGGCAGGGTGTGGTGCGCTGCGCAGACCATCTGTCGACGCTGCTGCTGCACGGCGACGAACCGCTTCTCCGCCAGTTGCAGGCCAGGGCCCTCGCTCCCCTCGACGCGGTCTCGGCGGGGCAGCGGCCCCGGCTCGCCGAGACATTGCTGGCCTGGCTGCTCAGCGGCAGCAACGTCCCCGACGTGGCGGCCCGTCTGCACATCCATCCGCAGACCGTCCGCTACCGCCTGCGCCAGCTGGAGAAGCTCTTCGGCGACGCCCTGCACGACCCCGACGCGCGCCTGGATCTCGTCCTCGCGCTGCGCGCGGAGGCGCTGCGGGGACAGGACACGTAAGGGATTCTTTCCGGGCCACCCACTCACGGCAGAACAAAAAGACGCGGCGATTCTGAATTCCCGTTCATAACACCCCGTCAGACAACGCGCATACCTTCGGGACCGACCTTCTCCCCCGGGCGCATCGCGCCCCACCCCACAAAGGATCCCCATGCGCATCCGCTTGTGTCTCGCCGCGCTCTCGCTGGTCGGCGGGGCCGGTCTTGCCGGGCTCTCGGCGCCCGCCGCGTCGGCCGCGGCCTGTTCGGACATCGACGTCGTCGCAGCTCGTGGCACATTCGAACCGGGCACGCTCGGTTTCATCGTCGGCGACCCGGTGTACTCCGCGCTGCAGAAGAAACTGACGGGCCGGAGCCTGTCCAGCTACAAGGTGAACTACCCCGCGGACCTCTCCCTCACTTCCGCCGCGCAGGGAAATTCGGACCTTGTGAACCACGTCAAGAGCCAGGCCGCGGCGTGCCCCAATCAGCGTTTCCTTCTCGTCGGCTATTCGCAGGGCGCGAACGTCGTCGACAACTCGATCGGCATCAGCAGCGCCGGCGCGGTGGTCGGCAGCCCCATCGTGGCCACCATCCCCGCCGCGCTGGAGCCGAAGGTCGCCGCGGTGCTGCTGTTCGGCAACCCGATCCGGGCCCTCGGCAAGAGCGTCACCGGCACCTACCAGAGCCGTACCTTCGACACCTGCGCGAAGGGTGACCCCATCTGCGAGAACGGCGGGGGTGACGTGGGGGCGCACCTGAGCTACCGGGACGACGCCGACGCGGCGGCCGCGTTCGCCGCCGGGAAGGTCTGAGCGCGCCGCATCTGAGCACACCGGTGGGGCCCGGGAGGATCGTCCTCCCGGGCCCCTCGGCCGTGCGGGCTAGCGGGCGAACGCGGCCAGGTTGGTGGAGACCGGCTCGGGGCGCCCGTTGTTCTGCGCCGGTGCCGCGGTCAGCACGTCGAGGTGCTGGTAGCCGTCGGCGACCACGGGGTGCAGGTCGGCCGGGACGCGGCCCGCCAGCAGCCCGTCACCGGCGAGCACGGTGAGGGTCGGGTTGGCCTTGAGCCCGTCGGGGTGCACGACGAGCCGCTTCACCTGCGGGGAGGTGGCCAGCTGGATGTCGGTGACCAGCTTGGTCGGGAAGTACTGCTCGGTGAAGTCCAGCGGCTGCTCCGCCAGGCTGCGCGCCAGTTCCCGGACGTCGGTGACCTCCTTGCCCGCGCCGGTGAACGGGGTGCCGTCGGCCGACCGGTAGTCGGGGTCGTCGGGGGCGCCGACCCGGTCGTAGTTGCGCCAGGTGTACAGCGGCCCGCCCGGCTGGTCCGGGATGGCCTTGTACGCGGTGCCGTACAGGCCCGGCTGGGCGGTGCCGCCGTTGGCGACGGGGAAGCTCTTGTCGGCGATCTGCCCGCCGTCGAAGAAGCCGACGCTGCTCTGGAGGAACGCCAGGGGTACGGAGTTGTCGTCCAGCAGCGCCCCGAGCACCGCGGCGTTGGTGAGCCGGAAGTCCTTCACCGCGGGCGAGCCGGTGAGGAACGCGGCGGCGTCCTTGGAGAACAGGAAGCGGTTGGTGGCCTCGATGTTGACATTGGAGGGGAGGTAGCGGGGCAGGTCGGCCTCACCGCCCGGATCGTTGACGGCGCCCAGGCCCGCGATGGCGAGCAGGGTCATGGTCTCGGGGTTGAGCAGCACCGGCGCGGACAGGGTGCGCGACAGTACTCCGGTGTCGAGCCCGGCCTGGACCACGCCGTACCCGAGGCCGATGTCGGGCAGGTTGGTGTCGTCGGGGATGCTGCCGCTGAGGTCGCCGAGTGAGGTGGAGACGGTGGTGTCCAGGGCGAAGTAGCCGGCGCACTGCTGGTACCCGGCGTCCGCCGTGGTGGCGCGGTTGCCGTCGAAGTCGGCGGCCGCGAAGTAGCCGGTGATCACGCCGCCGAGGGAGTGCCCGCCGCAGAGCACCTTCCGCTTGCGCAGGCCCTGGTCGGGCAGTTCGGCGGCGAGCAGGTCGTACTGGTCGCGGACGGTCTGCTCGATGCCGAGTTTCGCCATCCAGCCGAGTTCGCCGTTGCCGGCGTACCCGGGGAAGGCGCGGCCGTCGACCTTCTTGCCCCGGTAGTAGTAGTCGACGGCGGTGTGCTGGTCGCCGGAGGCGATCCCGGTGCGGTCCTCCAGGCAGTTGGAGCGCCGGTCCAGGGCCCAGAACTCGATGTGCCGCCCCTGTCCGGCGGCGCGTGCCACGGTGTTGCGGGCGACGCTGTCGAAGGCCCCGGCCCCCTCCAGGATGCCGGGCTGGGCGACGAGGATCCGGTCGGCGTCGGCCGACGCGGCGGGGCCGTCGGCGGAGCGGTAGCGCAGGTACGACAGCCAGTCGCACGCCGCCGGGCGCGCGCCGAACGACGTCGGCAGCGGCACCTTCACCCGCACCACCGACTCGACCGCCTGGGTGACGGGGGACGTCGACGCCACGGGTGTCTCGGTGCGGGCGTTCTGCCCTTGGGCCTGGGGCGCCGCGGCGGTGAGCGCGCCCGCGGTCAGCAGCGCCGCCAGTACGGTGCCCATGACCCGCCCTGTTCTTCCTCTGGTCCGATTCATCATGTCCATGGCGGGACGGTAGGACCGCGACGGGCGCCGGAGCAGGCGGTACTCACAGGAACGCAGCATCCCGGTGAGGCCTTGTCATCGGGCCACATCGAGGGTCGCCGGGCACGGACCGGGTCCCGGGCGCCACCCTCGGCGAGCCCCGCGACGGGAGCGGCGGCACGTTTCGCGCAGCCGCCCGTTGTCGGGCGTAACGTCCGGGTATGAGCAAGGCGTAGGACGCGCGAGGACACCGGACCGGAGGGCGCGATGTCCGGGATCGAGCAGGCGACGGGGATCGTCGGGGCCGTGGACGACGACCTGGGGGCGGCCCTGGCCGAAACGGTGCGCCGCACCGGGGCTTCGGTGGGCGGTCTCTACCTGATCGACGACGCGGGTCCGACGCTGCGCCTGGTGGCGCTGTGCGGTCTGCCGGTGGAGTTCACCGCGCCCTGGCAGCGGCTGCCGCTGACGGCGCCCGTGCCGGTCGCGGACGCGATCCGCGAGGACGGGCTGGTGTGGGTGGGCTCCCAGGACGAGATGGTCAGCCGCTACCCGCGGGCCGCCGCCGTGCTGCCCTACCGGTTCGCGCTCGCCGCGGCCCCGCTGACCGGGGCGCGCCGCAGCTGGGGCGGCATCGTCCTGATGTGGTCCGCCGATCACCCCCGGGAGGCCACGGCTCGCGAACGCGCCCACATCAGCGCCAGCGCCCGCCGTCTGGCCCGGCTGCTGGACGACTCCCCGCAGCCGCCCACGCTGCCCATGCGGCCGCGTGTGGTGCCGGTCGACACGGTCCGCCACCCCCTCCAGACCGGTCTGGCCGCCGCCGACTACGCCGAGCGGCTGCCCGAAGGCGCGCTGGGCCTGGACCTGGAGGGCCGGATCACCTTCGTCACCTCGACCGCCGCCCGGTTGCTCGGGCGCGAGGCCGACCGGCTGTTGGGCACGCGCCCCTGGCAGTCGCTGCCGTGGATGGACGACCCCGTCTACGAGGACCACTACCGCACGGCGGTCGTGAGCCGGGCCCCGGTCTCCTTCACCACGCTCTGCCCGCCGGACCACTGGCTGACGTTCGAGCTCCATCCGGACGGCAGCGGCATCAGCGCCAGGATCACGCCCACCCGGGACCCGGCCACGAACGGCTCACCGCCCGCGACCCCACCCCGGCCCGCCGCGGCCCCGACCGGCCGCCTGTACCAGCTGGTCCACCTGGCCGCCGCGCTCACCGAGACGGTGCGCGTGCACGACGTCGTCCGTCTCATCGCCGACCAGGTCCTGCCGGCGTTCGGTGCCGACGGTCTCGTGGTGTCCGCCGTCGACGCCGGCCGCCTCAGGATCATCGGCCACCACGGCTACTCCGACGACATCATCGAGCGCCTCGACGCCCTCCCGCTGGAGACCGACCTCACCCCCGCCGGCCAGGTCCTCGAGAGCGGCGTCCCCGCGTTCTTCGCCGACCCGGCGGAGATGTCCGGCAACTACCCCGGCGCGACCCGGATCAGCGGCAAACAGGCCTGGGCGTTCCTGCCCCTGACCATGTCGGGCCGCCCGGTGGGCTGCTGCATCCTGTCGTACGACCACCCGCACGTCTTCAGCTCCGACGAGCGCGCCGTGCTCACCTCCCTGGCCGGTCTGATCGCCCAGGCCCTGGACCGCGCCCGGCTCTACGACGCCCAGCACCGCCTGGTGGAGGAGCTCCAGCAGACCCTGCTCCCCCGCACGCTTCCGGTGCTGCCCGGGCTCGACGTCGCCGCGCAGTACCTGCCCGCCGGGCACGGGGTCGAGGTGGGCGGCGACTTCTACGACCTGCTCCGCCTCGACGCCACCACCGCCGCCGCGGTCATCGGCGACGTCGAGGGGCACAGCGTCGCCGCGGCCGCCCTCATGGGCCAGGTCCGTACGGCCATCCACGCCTTCGCGTCGGCGGGCTCGCCTCCCGACCAGGTGCTGGCCCGCACCAACCGGCTCCTCGCCGACCTGGACTCCGACCTGCTGGTCTCCTGCCTCTACGCGCACATCGACCTGGCCCGCCACGAACTGGTCCTCGTCAGCGCGGGCCACGTCCCCCCGCTGCTGCGCGCGGCCGACGGGCGCGCGCGTGTCCTGGACGTCGAACCAGGGCCGCTGCTGGGGGTCGACACCGGCGCCCAGTACCCCACGACCACGGCGGCCCTCCCCCCGGGCGCGACCCTGGCCCTGTACACCGACGGTCTTGTGGAACTCCCCCACTCCGACGTCACCCGGGCCACCACCGGCCTCGTACGGCACCTGGCCGAGACGGGCGACCGCGACCTGGACGACCTGATCGGCAGTCTCGTCGACTGCGCCTGGCCGTCCGGCCACCGCACGGACGACATCAGCGTCCTGCTGCTGCGCTCCACTCGGAATTAGACGTCGTCGGACGAGTTGTGGGAACTGTTCCGGCGGGTGGTGCAGTTGGTCGGGTCATCCGCCCGCAGGGCGGCGCCCGTCGGCCGGTGCCGTCAGCGGGTCTCGGCACGCCTGCCGCGTAGGCCGACGCTCGAGGTTTCGTCCTGGTCCTCGGTGATGCCGCACCGGCGTTCGGTCACCATCGAGACAGCGGTCCGCCGCTCGCCTTCTCGGTCGGGCGCGGCCCGCGCTCACATCCCGGCCATGCCACCGCCGGTGAGACCCGGAGCCAGCGCCGGGACCCAGAAGACGACGACGGCCAGGACGATCGAGGCGATCCCCACGGCACGGGCCACCAGGCGGCCGGCCGGAGCGAGTTTCTCGGCGGTGATCACGGCGGCCAGGGCCACCATGGCCCACAGGTTCATCACACCGAACGCCGCCAGCAGCACCATCAGCGACCAGCAGCAGCCCAGGCAGAAGGCCCCGTGGTGGGCTCCGGCACGCAGATCGCGCGAGGCCCTCGGATACGAGGCGTAGCGCAGCATCAGGCCGATCGGCGAACGGCACCTCGCCAGACAACGGTCCTTGAGGGGCGTGAGCTGGTAGACGCCGCTGACCGCGAACACGGCCGCGGCCACCGCTGTCCCCGCCGTGGGTGGGAGGTGCGCCGCCTGGCCGAGGCCGACAGCCAGCGCATACGCCGGCAGCCCGGCCGCGGCCCAGACGAGCAGGTAGGCGACCGTGAAAACGACCATGCGCGATGCCCTGTGCACGGTGATGGTGCGTGCGTACAAAGCGGCGACGGGTGCCGTGGCGGGCAGCATCATCGCGGTCATCATCAGAGTCCACACGGCCAGGAAAGCGGCCAGGCCCAGGCCCATGGTGCCGGGCATCGCCGACATGCCGCCCCAGCGCGTCACCATCCAGACCCAGGCGGCGGCCGCCACGACCAGCAGCAGCCCGGTGGGCGCCACCCGGATGCGGACGGTGGCCGGCCCACCGGTCATCCGGACCACGTGAAGGGCGCGTAGTGCCCGTTGCCGCCCGTGAAGTCCCAGGACCGGCCGTACACACCGTCGCCCGTCGCCCGGGTGTTCCGGGCGATCGTCAGTGTGCTGTTCACCGGGTGGAACATGCCCGTCAGGCGCATCACCGGACCGTCATCGCCGAACTGCGGGGCGACCTGGTCCTCGATCTCGATGTCGATGGCGTCGCCCACCCGCGCGGCGTGGTGGCGACCGTCGTCACGGTAGTGGATGGGGACGCGCTCCACGCCGAGGACCTCGCCGATGAGTGGAGCGAGCCCCGCCATCGGCCCGCCCGCCTGGCCCGAGAAGACCTTGCCCAGCGCCTCCGCCTGGCCGTCGTCGGCTGAGGCGTCGACGTACAGCGCCACCTGCCAGCCGCCCTCGGCCATCACCCGCGGCCCGTCGACGAAGACGGCCACGCTGCGGTCGGAGACGTCGACGTCGTCCACGTTCCCGCTGTCCACGTGGAACGCGAAGGTCACCTGGCAGCGCTCGTGGTCGGCCGGTGCGGTGAGGCCCGAGGTGGTGCAGGGGCACACCACGTCACAGTTGCAGCTCTCCAGGTACGTGCCGGTCAGATTCCAGGGCATGACTTTCCTCCCTGTTGTGCGGCTCCCCGGGTCAAGGGGATGCGTCGAGAGGGTCCGCTCCGCCCCGGTGCCGCTCTTCTCCAGGCTATTCCCGACGACCGTCATCGCGCAGATCCGCTGTCGGCGCAGCTGGTCTCCGCCGGACTGTGTACGCCCGTACACAACGATGTGTACCCTCGTACACATGCAATACGGAGTGCTGGCCGCTGCCATAGCGGCGGAGGTGGCCGGGACGACGGCCATGAAGTACAGCGAGGGGTTCAGCAAACTCTGGCCGTCGCTCGGCACGGTGGCCGGCTATCTGATGGCCTTCGCGCTGCTCGCCCAGACCCTGAAGTCGATGCAGGTCGGCACCGCCTACGCGATCTGGGCGGGGGCGGGCACCGCGGCCGTCGCGGCGATCGGCATCGTGTTCCTCGGCGAGTCGGCCGGACCGGCCAAGCTCGCCGGGATCGTCCTCGTGATCCTCGGTGTCGTGCTGCTCAATCTCGGCGGTGCGCACTGATGGCGCCGACCCGGCGGTACGACCCCGAGCGGCGCCAGCGGATCATCGACGCCGCGATCCGGGTGGTGGGCCGCTCCGGCATCGCCGGACTCAGCCATCGCTCGGTCGCCGCCGAGGCGAATGTGCCGCTGGGCTCCACCACGTACCACTTCAAGACCCTCGACGACCTGCTCGTGGCCGCCCTGCGCCAGACCAACGAGGGCTTCGCCAAGGTCGTACGCGAACGCGGCGGCGCCCTGGCCGACCCCGACTGCGATCTCGCCGCCGAGCTGGCCCGGCTGACCGGCCAGTGGCTGGACGGCGACCGCGCGGGCGTGGAGCTGGAGTACGAGCTCTACCTCGCCGCCCTGCGCCGCCCCGCGCTGCGCACCGTCGCCGCCGAGTGGTGCGAGGAGACCGCCGCCCTCCTCACGCACCGCACCGACCCCCGCACCGCCCGAGCCCTGGTCGCCCTCCTCGACGGAATCTGCCTCCAGGTCCTCCTGACGGGCGGGCGGTACGACGAGGACTACGCGAGAGAGACCCTCGCCCGGGTGATCACACCGAGCGGCTGATCCACAGAAGACGGCGACACGCGGAAATCCCGTTGGCCGGCAGGCGCGGGATGCCTGGGGTGAGCGGCATGCCTGCGGCCAAGACCTCGCACGTCTGCCTGCCCTGCCGGGCGTCGTTCAAGCAGCCGTACGACCGGCAGCGGCAGCGGGCCTGCCCGCGCTGTGCGCGGCCACTGATCCAGGCCGGGTCGGCGTTCGGGGCACCCAGGCGTCGTGACGTGGCGGCATGGCGGACGCTGAGCGTGCCGCTCGACGCGAGTGTCGGCTTCCACAGGACCTGCTGCGGAGGGCCCGGACACCGGCCCCGCGCCCTGCGCGAGGTGCGCAAGGTGCGCAAGGTGCGCAAGGTGCGCAAGGTGCGCGAGGTGCGCGAGGTGCGCGAGGTGCGCGAGGTGCGCGAGCGGATGACCTACGCCCGGCGCAGCGGCGAGCCCATCCCCAAAAGCGCTCGTGCGATACGGCCTGCCGTGACGGTGTGACCCACACCACTAAAGAAACGGTGCCGTTTCGATGAGGGCCGGGCTAGCCTGATCCCAAGGTGAACGAAACGGTTTCGTTCAGAGTGGGACCATCATGACTGCCGTCCTCATCGTCAACGACCAGTCGCTGCAACGCCTCGGACTCCGCATGCTCCTCGCGGCCGAGCCCGGGCTGACCACCGTCGGTGAAGCGGCCGACGGGCCCGGGGCGGTTCGGCTGAGCGCGGAACTCCGTCCCGACGTCGTCCTGATGGACAGCCGCGTGCCGCAACGGGACGGCATGGACACCATCCGGCGCGTCATCAGGCCCGAAACCCCGCCCCAGGCCAGCGACCGCGCCCCACGCGTCCTCCTCCTGACCCCCACCGGCGACGACGCGTACGCCTACAGCGCCCTGCGCGCCGGAGCCGCGGGCTTCCTCCCGCACGACGCGACCCCCGACGAACTCACCTCCGCCCTGCGCAACGTGGCCGCCGGGAACGCCGTGATCACCCGCAGCCTCACCCGCAAGCTCATCGACGCCGTCCGCCGGCAGAGCCCCGCCCACCCCCTCGGCGGCGCGATGCGGCTGGACGCCCTCACCGAACGGGAACGCGACGTCCTCACGGCCATCGCGTCCGGCTGGTCCAACGCCGAAATCGCCACCCGGCTGTCCATCGCCCCCACCACCGTCAAGTCCCACGTCAGCCACATCCTCACCAAGATCGGCGCCCGCGCCCGGGTCCAGGCCGTGGTCTTCGCCTACGAGTCGGGCCTGGTGCGGCCGGCCTGAGCCCGGCCGCACACCGACCGGCGGGGGCATGTGACCCCCCGCCGGTCGCCCCGGACGGACCGCGTCAGGCGGTCGCGCAGGGGCTGCCGCTCAGGGTGAAGGAGGCCGGGGCGGGGTTGGTACCGCCCTTGGCCCCGATGAAGCCGACGGTGACCGACCCGCCCGCCGAGATGGTCGAGGTGTAGGAGGCGGGCGTGACGCTCACCGTGCCGCCGTTCTGGGTCGGCGTCCCTCCCCACATGTTGCCGATGGTCTGGCCGCCTGCGAAAGCGAAGCCCAGGGTCCACCCATTGATGGCGCTGCCTCCCGTGTTCCGGATGGTGATCTCCCCCTGGAAGCCGCCCTGCCACTCACCCACGACGCGGTAGCCGACGGAGCAGTTCCCGGCGGGCGCGCTCGTGGTGGTGACGTTGACCGTGGCCGAGCGTGCCGAGCGGTTGCCGGCCGCGTCCCGGGCGTACACCGCGAAGGTGTACGAGGTGGCCGGGGTCAGTCCGGTCACGGTGACGCCGTTGGTGGTGGAGGCGGCCACCTTGGTCTCCGTGGAGCCGCTGACACGGACGACGTCGTATCCCGTGACGCCCACGTTGTCGGTGGCGGCGGTCCAGCCGAGCGTGGCGGAGGTGGCCGTCACGGCGGAGGCGGTGGGCGTGCCGGGCGCGGTCGGGGCCTGGGTGTCACCCGGGGTGCCGCCGCCGAAGACCGTCGCCTCCTTGGACGTCTGCGCGATGCCGTTGACGCCGTTGAAGATGCGCTGGCCCCACGCGCTGAGCTGCTCGGGGTCGAAGCCGATCGACAGGTCCAGGATCGGGTCGGTGTTGCCGCTCCACGACCAGGCCAGATAGCCCAGCTTCAGTTGCTGGGCGGTGGCCATCATGGTGTCCTCGTCCGGGTCGCCCCACTGGTCGGCGGGCCCGCCGAACTCACCGATGAGGATGGGCAGTTTGGCGCTGACGAAGGCGTTGAGGTAGTCGGTGATCTCCGCCGCGGTGTCGAAGACGCTGTACATGTGGATCGAGAAGATCAGGTTGCCGGTGGGGTCGGCGTCGTAGACGGTCTTGGCGTTGGCGCGCATGACGCCCTGCCAGTCCTGGCCCCAGTTGGGCGCGTCCACCATGATCGTGTGCTCGAACCCGGCGTTGCGGAGCTTCTTGACCGCGGCGACGGTGGGGTCGGTCCAGCCGTCGGGGTTGGTGTTGCCCCAGGGCTCGTTGCCGATGTTGATGATGACGTAGTTCTCTTCGCCGGCGAGCACGCTCTTCAGGCCGATCCAGTAGTCGGCCGCCTGGTCGAGGGTCCCGGCCGCGGACTCCTCCCCGTAGCCGGTGGTGTCGTGCACCTCCAGCACGCAGATGAGCCGGTTGGCCTTGCACTGCCTGACAACGTTGGCAACGTCCTGGGCGCTGTTCTTGGTCCAGCGGTGGCCGTCGGCGAGGACGACCCGCACGGTGTTGGCGCCCAGCGCCTTCACGTCGGCGAGCGACTGGAGCTGGTTCGGGTACCAGGTGTGGGCGTGGTTGACGCCCCGCATGACGAAGTCGTTGCCGTTGCCCTCGAGCAGGCGGCCGTTGCCGATGTGCAGACCGGTGGCCTTGACGCCTGGTGACGACGGGGCGGCCTGTGCGGCGGCCGGGCCGGCGGCGCCGAGGACGACGAGCCCGAGGAGGGCGGCCAGACAGGTCAGCAGACGGGTGAGGGGGCTCTGGGGAGTTGTGCTCCTTGCTCTTCTCACTGCGGACTCCAGAAAGTGAGCGCCAAGAAACATGGGCATCAAAGGGAGGGATGGGAGCGCTCCCATAAAGCCACTTCGCCAAGAGCACGTCAAGACATCGCGCGTCTCCGCGGCACACAAGCCCCGGAAGGTGCAGGCCGGTTCCCCCGAGTGAGCGCCTGGAGTGGTGGGATCGGTGTGGCTGTTTGACGGTGGATCACGTCAAGACCGGGTCGTTCAGCTGACGAGGCGTCGGCTGCCCGGCCGTGACGGAAGGA
>NZ_JOJE01000020.1 GCF_000720255.1 Streptomyces griseus subsp. griseus
CTTCACCCTCGACGAGTCCCTGTGGCTGGCGCGCTCGGGGTTCGAGGGCGTCCTCCCCGCCTACCCGTCCCCCGCCCCCACCGGCCTCCCCTGGGGCACCGCCACCCTTGCCGCGGGCCTCGCCGTGGAGGCGTACGGCAACCACACCACCGCCACCACGCACCTGACTCTCCCCGGCGGTCTGCCCCCCGGCCCCCTCAGCATCCTCATCGGCTGGACCCTGACCGCCCTCGGCCTGGCCCTCGCCGGCCCCGGCCTCACCCACCTGTGCGGCCGTCTCCTGCAGACCGCCCGCCCAGGTGCCCTCCGCCTCCTCGCCGGCCGTGTCCTCATGGAGGAAGCCGCCCGCATCGGCCGCCCCCTCGGCGTGGTCTGCGCGGCCGCGTCCGGCGCCTACACCCTGGCCGCCCTCTCCGCCCCGGACGACCCGGCCTTCGGCCCCCTCACCGGCCTCGGCACGCTGCTCGTCATGAGCTGCACGGTCGCGACACTGCTCACCTACGCCGTCGAGGCCCGTCAGGCCCGTGCCGACACCACCGCCGCCCTGCTCCGCCTCGGCGCCCCCGCCACGATGCTCCGCAGCGCCGCCGCCCTCCGCGCCGGCACCCTCCTCGCCCTCTTCGCCCCCCTCACCCTGCTCGTCGCCGAGCTGTCCGTCCTCCCCCTGACCGGCTGACGCCCCGCGGAAAGCGCCCCCCGAGAACCACCACGGAAAACGTCCCCGCTCACCGATGAGTTCCGCCCCGCCCCCCGGTCTACCCCAGCGAACAGCACGCCCCCGACGGGAGAGACTCCGATGACCACGACGTACCAGCAGATGATCTTCGTCAACCTGCCCGTGAACGACCTCGACGCCTCGAAGAAGTTCTTCACGGAGCTGGGCTACGCGCTCAACCCCCAGTTCAGCGACGAGAACGCGGCCTCCGTCGTGATCAGCGACACCATCGTCGCGATGCTGCTCACCAAGCCGTTCTACGCGACCTTCACCGGCAAGGAGATCGCGGACGCCACGAAGACCAGCGAGGTGCTGATCTGTCTGAGCGCCGAGAGCCGCGAGAAGGTGGACGAGCTGGTCGAGAAGGCGGTCGCCGCCGGTGGCACCGCCTCGGACAAGGTCCAGGAAATGGACTTCATGTACGGCCGCGCCTTCGACGACCTCGACGGCCACACCTGGGAGGTCGTGTGGATGGACCCGGCGGCCATCGAGGGCTGAGCCCCGCTGTGCCAGCATGGGCGGGTGCAGACGATGCCCGCCCATGCGGCCCACCACGACGACCGTGAGATCGAGACGCTGGAGGAGTTCGACGCGACCGTCTCGGCACGCGGCACACTCGCCGGATTCCGTGTCCAGGCCGTGGACCTGACGGACCGTACGCGCGAACTGCTCAGCACGGACACCGCGGGCGCCGTCTTCCTCGGCTGCCCGATGCGCGAGGACGCGGCCGCGAAGGTCCGCGCGGGCGGCGCCCTGGTCTTCCCGCCGGTCCCGGACCTCCCCTTCGATCCGTACCGGGGCCGGGTCTACTCCCCCGACGAGTTGTTCGCGTCCCTGCCAGTGGGCTACGAGTCCACGCCCGACGCGCTCGCGTACACCTGGTTCCAGCGGACCAAGTCGGACAGCGACATCTTCGCGTCGATGCTGCGCTCCATCCACGACGACGCGATATCCGACGCGCTCGACGAACTCCTCACCGGTACGCGCGTGGTGGGCGTCATGGGCGGCCACGCCATGGCTCGCGGCACGGAGGCCTACGCCGGTGCCGCCCGCCTCGGCCGCGAACTCACCCGCTCCGGCCTCACGGTGGCCACCGGCGGCGGCCCGGGCGCGATGGAGGCGGCGAACCTCGGCGCGTACGCTGCCCCCTTCGACGACGTGATGCTCGACGACGCCCTCCGGCTTCTCGCCAAGTCACCGTCGTTCACACCGTCGATCACAGAATGGGCCCGTGCCGCCTTCGAGGTGCGCGAGCGCTGGCCTGGCGGCGGGACCTCGGTCGGCATCCCCACCTGGTTCTACGGTCACGAGCCGCCCAACCCGTTCGCCTCGCACATCGCCAAGTACTTCGCCAACGCCACGCGCGAGGACGGCCTGTTGGCCCGCTCCACCGCCGGCGTGGTGTTCCTGCCGGGCGCCGCCGGGACCGTACAGGAGATCTTCGACAACGCGACGCCCAACTACTACGAGTCGCGGGGCGAACCCACGCCCATGGTGCTCGTGGACCGGGCGCACTGGACCGAACGGCTGCCCACCTGGCCGTTGTTGCGGGCGCTGGCGCGGGAGCGGTCGATGGAGACGCGCATCGCGCTGGTCGACCGGATCGAGGAGGCCCCCGCCGCGTTGAAACGCCTCGGTGGTTAATAAGCAGGCAAAGCCAGAGGCTTGAAACGGGCGCACGGATTGACACTTCTTATGGAACGCTTATAGATCTGGGAGACTCGTGGGGGCGATGTTGCTCCATCAGTCGGGGCGTCATCACCCCCTCAGCCCCCCGCAGTTGCTCATTCTGTAAAGGACAAACGTGTCCATATCCCGCCGTACCGTCGCACGTTCCGTGCGCATCCTCGGTGTCGCCACCGCCTCGTCCGCGCTCGCGCTCAGCGCCGCCGGCGGCGCGCTCGCGAGCAGCATCGACGAGTTCTCCGCCGAAGCCAAGTGCGACGGCGCGAAGGGCGTCATCACGGTCACCGACGTGGACCCGACGGGCACCCCGGCCATCGTGTCGGTCTTCCTCGAGAACAACGGCGCCGACGTGAAGAAGGTCGGCCAGCAGCCGGTCAAGGGCTCAAGCAAGGGCGTCACCGTCTCCTTCGAGGAGGACTGGGAGCCCAACGCCGTCTACCGCATCCACGTCAAGATCGGCAAGGACCTCGACGTGGACATCGCCCCCAACCTGACCACGCCGTCCACGGCTTGCAAGGCCGAGGACAGCCCGACGCCGACGCCGACTCCGACACCGTCGGCGAGCTCGACGCCGTCGGCCGGCGCGCGCCCGTCGCCGTCGGGCGCCGCCCCGGCGCCGGGCAAGGCAACGATCCCGCCGTCCCCGGCGGCCCCGCAGGGCGACACCTCCGCCCCGGCGGGCAGCGTGAGCAGCGCCCCGTCGCCGGCGGCCGGTGAGTCGAACCTCGCCGAGACCGGCGCCAGTTCCCGCACCGGTGTCATCGCCGGCATCGCGGCCGCCCTGGTCGTGATCGGCGGAGGCGCGATCTTCTTCGGCATGCGCCGCCGCGGGGCCAGCACCCGCTGACCCCCGTCAGGCACGGCTCCGTGGCCCGGCCCCGCACCAGGGGCCGGGCCACAGGCATGTCCGCTCAGCCGAAGGTGACCCGCTCCAGCCAGAACTCCAGCAGCTCCCGCTCCCCGAGGACCTCCAGCCCGGGAGTGTCGAGCGGCCGCCGTCGGTAGAAGGCGAGCAGCACATCCGTGAGCGGCCCGCGCAGCGCGACCGTCGCCTTCTCGTGCCCGCGCCGCCAGGCGACACCGTCCTCGCCGAGCTCGACCACCCACTCGGCGTTCAGCTCGGGCGGGGTGTCCGTCGAGTGGAGGTGGATGCTGCGCCCGTCCCTCGGCAGGTCCCGCCCCGCCTCGTGGGCCCCGCTCCGCTGCACGAACTCCACGAGTTGCAGCCACTCGTCGAGCGCGTCGGCGGCCACGTCCGGCGCGACGTCGTACGGCTGCTTCGCGGCCAGCGCGGCGTCCGCGCCGTGCACGACGAGTTCATGGGTCATACGGCGGGCCCAGAACCCGGTGTCGAGGATCCCGGCCCACCCCCACACCCGCGTGTCGGGCCCGGCTTCGCGCAGCGCGGCCACGAGCAGCTCGCCGGTCTCCGCGAGCCAGGCGTCGAGTGCGGCGGGATCGTCCTGGGCGTCAGGTCCCTGGCCCAGCGGGATCCGCTCCTCGGGTACTTCCTCCTGCGCCCGAGTGCGCACCATGAACTCCACCCAGCGCAGGGCGCCGCCCGTGTGGCGGACCAACTGCTCCAGCGACCAGTCGGGGCAGGTCGGCACGGTGGCGGAGAGATCGGCGCCGGACGTCACCACGGCCCTCAACCGGCCGACCTGGTGGGCGATCTCGTCGCAGTAGCGGTCATGCGTGAGTAGGGTCATGCGCAAGACCCTAGGCGGACCCCGGTCAGTCGAGCACGACGATTTCGGCCGCGTCGAACTCCACCCCGACCGCCTCCCCGATCTCCGGCGCCGCCCGTAGCGCGCAGGCCGCCTCCAGGCGCGGCGCCTCCTCCGGCTGGAGGTGCACGGCGACATGGGTGCCCCGGAAGGTGCGGGCGGTCACCGTGCAGGGCAGGCCCTCGTCCACGGGCACCAGCCGGACCGCGGCGGGCCGTACGAGCAGCGTGCGCGGGCCCTGCGGGGCGTCCTCGGGTACCGGCACCTTGCCCCACGGCGTATCCGCGGCCTCGCCGGCGACCGTCGCCGGGACCACGTTGTCGAAGCCGAGGAAACGGGCCACGAACGCGTCGGCCGGGCGCTGCCACACCTCGAGGGGCGTACCGGACTGCGCGATCCGCCCGTCCCGCATCACCACCACCCGGTCGGCCAGCGCGAACGCCTCGCCCTGGTCGTGGGTGACGGCGAGCACCGTGGTGCCCAACCGCCCGAACAGCTCCCGCAGTTCGACGACGAGCCGCTCCCGCAGTGAGCGGTCGAGCTGCCCGAGAGGCTCGTCCAGCATCAGCAGCCGTGGCCGCGGCGCGAGGGCCCGGGCCAGCGCGACGCGCTGCTGCTCACCGCCGGACAGCGCGCCCACGGCCCGCCGGGCGGCGCCGGGAAGCCCGACGAGGTCCAGCAACTCCCTTACCCGGTCCCCCTGTTCACTCCGGGACGCGCCGTGCATCCGCAGCCCGAACGCCACGTTGCCGCCCACGTCCCGCTGCGGGAAGAGCTGATGGTCCTGGAACATCAGGCCCACCCCACGCCGGTGCGCGGGCACCCCCGTCTGGTCCCGCCCGTCGAGCGACACCCGCCCCGCGTCGAGGGGTTGCAGCCCGGCGACCACTCGCAGCAGCGTCGACTTGCCGCTGCCGCTGGGCCCGAGCACACACACGACCTCGTTCTCGGCGACGTCCAGGTCTACGGCGTCGAGCACGGCCCGCCCGCCGAACCGCACGGTCGCGCCATCGAGGCTCAGCAGCATCAGAACTCCCCCGTCCGGTTGGTGCGCAGCCGCTCCAGGACCAGCAGCGCCACCGCGCACACCAGCATCAGAATCGTCGACAGAGCCATCGCCTGCCCGTAGTTGAGGTCACCGGCCCGCCCGAGCAGCTTCGCCACGGCGACCGGCAGGGTCGGATTGTCGGGCCGGGCGATGAACACCGTCGCCCCGAACTCCCCCAGCGACACCGCGAAGGCGAACCCGGCCGCGACGAGCAGCGCCCGCCGCACCATCGGCAGGTCGACCTCCCGCCACACCTTCCACGGCGACGCCCCGAGCACGGCCGCCGCCTCCCGCAGCCGTACGTCCACCGCCCGCAGCACCGGCAGCATGGTCCGTACGACGAACGGCACGCCCACCAGCGCCTGCGCGAGCGGCACGAGGATCCAGGAGGCACGCAGGTTCAGCGGGGGCTCGTCGAGGGCGATCAGGAACCCGAAGCCGACGGTCACCGCGGAGACGCCCAGCGGCAGCATCAGCAGCGCGTCGAAGCCGCGTACCAACCGGCCCGCGTCCCGCCGGGTCAGCGCGGCGGCGGCGAGTCCGCCGATCACCACGGCGATGGCGGTGGCGGTGGCGGCGTACTCCAGCGAGTTGCCGATCGCGTCGATCGGCGGGACCAGGAACACGCCCCCGTCCGCCGACGTCAGCGCCCGGTAGTAGCCGAAGTCCGGCGCGTCCAGCGACCGCTGCACCAGGACGGCGAGCGGCAGCACCAACAGGACGGCGATCGTGGCCAGCACGCCGGCCAGCAGCGCCCACTGCCCCGCCCCGCGCGGCCGCCGCGCCGTCACCGACGCGTCGACCAGCCGCAGCGCGGTCTCCCGCCGCCGTACGGTCCACGCGTGCACGGCGAGGATCGCGCCCACCGCCAGGAACTGCACGATCGTGAGGACGGCGGCGGTGGACAGGTCGAAGATCTCCGAGGTCTGCCGGTAGATCTCCACCTCCAGCGTGGAGAAGGTGGGCCCGCCGAGGATCTGCACCACACCGAAGGAGGTGAAGGTGAACAGGAAGACCATCAACGCGGCGGCTGCCACGGCGGGCGCGAGCGCCGGCAGCGTGACGTTGCGCCAGGCCTTCAGGGGCGACGCCCCCAGCATCCGCGCCGCGTCCTCCTGACGCGGGTCGAGCTGCGCCCAGAGCCCGCCGACGGTCCGCACGACGACCGCGTAGTTGAAGAAGACGTGCGCCAGCAGGATCGCCCACACCGTGGTGTCGAGGCGTACGCCCCACAGCTCGTCGAGCAGTCCGCCGCGCCCGACCAGCGCGAGGAACGCCGTACCGACGACGACCGTCGGCAGCGCGAACGGGACGGTGACGACGGCCCTCAGGACCTGTTTACCGGGGAAGTCGAAGCGGGCGAAGACATACGCGCCGGGCAGCGCGATCAGCAAGGTGAGCGCGGTGGAGGCGAGCGCCTGCCAGGTGGTGAACCACAGCACGTGCCGGATGTCGGACTCGGCGAGCACGTCCACGAGCCGCCCGAACTGCCAGCCGCTGTCGGTGTCGAGGCCGCGGGCGACGATCGCGGCGACGGGGTAGGCGAAGAAGAGCCCGAAGAACGCGACGGGCAGGGCCATCAGCCCGAGCCGCGCCGCGCTCCCGCGAGCGCCCGGCTTCACTTCAGTACGAGCGAGGTCCACGACTTGACCCACTGGTCACGGTTGTCGGCGATCTTCGCCGGGTCCATCGTCTCGGGATCCTTGGCGGCGGGTCCGTACCGGGTGAACTCGGCGGGCACCTTCGCCCCGGCGAGCACCGGGTAGACGAACATCTTCAGCGGCATGTCCTCCTGGAACTCCTTCGAGAGCAGGAAGTCGATGAACGCCTTGCCGCCCTTGGTGTTCTTCGCGTTGTTCAGCAGCCCCGCGAACTCGGTCTGCCGGAAGCAGGTGCCGGTCGCCACTCCGGTGGGCGCGGTCGTCGGCCTGGGGTCGGCGTAGATCACCTCGGCCGGCGGCGAGGAGGCGTAGGAGACGACGAGCGGCCGGTCGGCCTTGGCCTTCTTGCCGCCGGCGGACCCGGAGAACTCCTCGTTGTAGGCCTGCTCCCAGCCGTCGACGACCTTCACGCCGTTGGCCTTGAGCTTCTTCCAGTAGTCCTGCCAGCCCTCGTCCCCGTACTTCGCGGCGGTCGCCAGCAGGAAGCCGAGACCGGGCGAGGAGGTGGAGGCGTTCTCCGTGACGAGGAGGTTCTTGTACGCGGGCTCGGCCAGGTCGTCGAGGGAGGTGGGTGGGGCCAGTTTGTGGTCGGCGAAGTACTTCTTGTCGTAGTTGACGCAGATGTCGCCGTAGTCGACGGGCGTGACCCGGTGCTCGTCCTTGTCGAGCTGGTACTGCGCGCCGACCTGGTCGAGCGCCTTGGCCTGGTACGACTGGAACAGACCGTTGTCGAGCGCCCGGGACAGCAGGGTGTTGTCGACGCCGAAGAAGACGTCGCCCTGCGGGTTGTCCTTGGTCAGGATCGCCTTGTTGACGGCCTGGCCGGCGTCTCCGTCCTCGAGGACCTTGACCTTGTAGCCGGACTGCTTCTCGAAGTCCGCGAGGACGCTCTTGGAGACGGCCCATGAGTTGTGGCTGACGAGGGTGACGGTTTTGGAGTCCGCCGAGCTCCCGCCGTCACTGCCGGACGACCCGCAGGCGGACAACGTGATCAGGCCGAGGCCTACGGCCGCCGCCGTGAACGTCTTGGTGTGCACTGGTTTTCCTCCTGGGGTGGACCAGGAAGAGACGCGGCCCTGCCCGGGAGCCTTTCGACTCCCGGGCAGGGCGCAACAGCTTGAGTGAAGACCGAACTTCCTACCCAGAATGACCTGGGCAAGGTTCAGAGGGTCTGCGGCCCCTTCGCCGCACTCTCAGCGCTGTGGCGCTCCCCTGTCGGAATATGAAGATGTGGTGGGACCAATGGAACGCAGCCAGGTTACCGCTCGGTGGCCGCGAGCTGACCACAGGCCCCGTCGATCTCCTGTCCACGGGTGTCCCGGATCGTCACCGGCACACCATGGGCGGCGATGGCCTCCACGAACGCCTTTTCGTCCTCGGGCCGCGAGGCGGTCCACTTCGAGCCCGGGGTCGGGTTCAGCGGGATGAGGTTGACGTGCACGGGCTTGCCCTTGAGCAGCCGTCCGAGCCGGTCACCGCGCCAGGCCTGGTCGTTGATGTCCCGGATCAGCGCGTATTCGATGGACAGCCGGCGCCCCGACTTCTCGACGTAGTCGAAGCCTGCGTCGAGGACCTCGCGCACCTTCCACCGCGTGTTCACGGGCACGAGGGTGTCGCGCAGCTCGTCGTCGGGGGCGTGCAGCGAGATGGCGAGACGGCACTTGAAGCCCTCGTCGGCGAACCGGTGGATCGCCGGGACCAGCCCGACGGTCGACACGGTGATGCCGCGCTGCGACAGCCCGAGCCCGTCCGGGGCGGGGTCGGTGAGGGCCCGAATGGACTGCACGACCCGCTTGTAGTTGGCGAGCGGCTCGCCCATGCCCATGAAGACGATGTTGGACAGCCGAGCCGGGCCACCCGGGACGTCACCGTCCCTGAGCGCCCGCATCCCGTCCACGATCTGGTGCACGATCTCGGCGGTGGACAGGTTCCGGTCCAGCCCTGCCTGTCCGGTCGCGCAGAACGGGCAGTTCATCCCGCACCCCGCCTGCGAGCTGATGCACATCGTCACCCGGTCCGGGTACCGCATCAGCACCGACTCGACGAGCGTCCCGTCGAACAACCGCCACAGCGTCTTACGGGTGGTGCCCTCGTCCGTCGCCAGATGCCGTACGACGGTCATCAGCTCGGGAAGCAGCGCCTCCTGCAGCCTGGGACGCGCGGCGGCCGGGATGTCGGTCCACTCCGCCGGGTCGTGCGCGTACCGCGCGAAGTAGTGCTGTGACAGCTGCTTGGCACGGAACGGCTTCTCCCCGATCTCCGCGACAACCTCCTTCCGCTCAGCAGGCGAAAGGTCGGCAAGATGCCGCGGCGGCTTCTTGGCTCCGCGGGGGGCGACGAAAGTGAGTTCTCCGGGCTTCGGCATAACCCACCCAGTGTCGCAGATCCAATCGGGTGACCTTGAGCTGCCGCCGGAGCCGGGCTGCCCGCGTCGGACGGAGTAGCACCGCTCGCCCGCCCCGGGGCGTGGTCCTAGCGTCGCCGGAAAGGCCCACGATCACGTGGAACGGAGATCCCCGCCATGCCCGTACTGGGATATCACTACGGCCCCGACTGGACCGAGGAGCTGTACCAGGTGACCCTGGAGCGGGTCTTCCCCGACCCGGACGACCTGCCGAGTGGGCTGATCGCCCACTATGCCGCTCCGGCGGAGGGAGGCGGCTGGCAGGTCGTCGACATCTGGGAGTCGCGGGAGCAGCACGACCGTTTCATCCAGGAGAAGGTGCTCCCGGTCGCCAAGGAGTTCGACGCGCCGCCGTTCGAGACGAAGGTGACCGAGATCTACAACGTGATGGTTCCGGCGGACCGCTCCTGAGGCTCTACGCGGTGGTCCGTTCCAGGTGCTGCTTGAGGAGTTGCTCGTCGTACGGCAGCTCCTTGCGGACCTGCGGGCGGACCACGAGCGGGACGAGGACCTTGCCGACGCCGTGGCCCTCGAGCTCGATCTCCATCGTCACGCGCGAGCGGCGGCCGTCGTCGAGCGGCGTGATCTCGCCGTGGACGCGCGGCCGTACGGGGCCTTCCAGTGCGCGCAGGCCCCAGGCGTGGGGCGGGTCGCACTCGGTGTATTCCATGAGGAACGGCATGTCGCGGCGGCCGACGTGCCGGGTGATACGCAGGCGGGAGCCGACGTGGACCGGTCCCTCGTCCAGCTGCTCCACGGCGACGGCGCTCTCCTGCCACTCCGGCAGGTGCTCGGGGTCCATGATGTAGGCCCACACGTCCTCGGGGGTGCGGTCGATGTCGACCGCTTCTCGGAAGTCGGACATCGTGTCCGCCTCCTTTCGGGGAGATCCCTTCGATCCCTTCCCTGCCATGGGCTTCCACAGGAATCGTCCCACTTCAACGCGTCGGGCTCCATCCCTGCGGAAAGGGCCGAGCTCCCCGTCCGCGAGGGACGGGGAGCTCGGTCGAACCGCGTACGCGCGCTCCGGTCGTTGTGCCGGTCAGCCGGCCCCGACGAAGATCACCAGCAGCAGCCACACCACGGGAGCCGTCGGCAGCAGCGAGTCCAGGCGGTCCATGATGCCGCCGTGGCCCGGCAGCAGGGTGCCCATGTCCTTGATGCCGAGGTCCCGCTTGATCATCGACTCGCCGAGGTCACCCAGCGTGGCACTGGCCGCGACGGCCAGGCCCAGGAGCAGGCCCTGCCACCAGGTGCCGTCGTCGATGAGGAACTGCGCGCACAGCGCGCCGGCGACCATCGCGAACGTGATCGCGCCGAGCAGGCCCTCGCGGGTCTTGCCGGGGCTGATGCGCGGCGCGAGCTTGTGCTTGCCGAAGCGCCAGCCGACGGCGTACGCGCCGGTGTCGCTGACGACCGTGAGGAGCAGGAACGTCAGCACCCGCCAGGGGCCGTCGTCGGCCCGCAGCATCATCGCGACGAACGTCGCCAGGAACGGGACGTAGAACGCCGCGAAGACGCCGGCGGTGACGTCCTTGAGGTAGCCCTCGGGCGGCTGGGTCATCCGCCAGACGAGCACGGCCAACGAGGTGAGCGCCATCGCGACCCACGCGCCGTCGGCTCCGCTCACGTACCCGGCGACGACCATGGCCGCACCGCCGATCGCGAGCGGCACCACGGGCGCCTTGATGCCCTTGCGCTCCTCGAGCCGCTTCGTCAGCTCCCACAGGCCCACGACGACGGCGACCGCGACCACACCGACGAACACGGCCTTGACGATGAACAGCGACGCGACGATCACCACGCCGAGCCCGACGCCGACCCCTATGGCCGCGCTCAGGTCGCGGCCCGCGCTCTTCTTCTGCGGCGCGGGCGCCGGCTGAGGGGCGTCGGGCATGGGCTCCGGATTCTGGTTCTGCGGCACAGCCCCATGGGGCTGTGCCTGCGGCGTGTCGTACGACCCGTAGGGCTGGGCCTGCGGCGTCTCGTTGCGGAACGAGGGGCCGCTCAGCCGAGCGGCCCCCCGGTCGTCATCCTGGTTTCCGCCGTATGCGGGCACGTCGGGCACGATGGGCATGGGGCGAGTGTGCTGCGCCTCAGGCGCATCGTACGCGGGACCCGCCGGGGCAGCCCCCTGGACAGGCCCCTGGTCGGACGGTCCCCAGTACCCGGTGTGTGACCCGGTGTGTGGCGGAGCGCCCCAGGAAGAGTCGTTCATCAGACCTCGAGCAGCTCCGACTCCTTGTGCTTGAGGAGCTCGTCCACCTGGGCGACGTACTTCGCCGTGGTGTCGTCGAGCTCCTTCTCCGCACGACGGCCCTCGTCCTCGCCGACCTCGCCGTCCTTGATCAGCTTGTCGATGGCGTCCTTGGCCTTGCGGCGGACGGAGCGGATGGACACCTTGGCGTCCTCGCCCTTGCCCTTGGCGACCTTGATGTACTCGCGGCGGCGCTCCTCGGTGAGCTCGGGGAACACCACACGGATGATGTTGCCGTCGTTGCTCGGGTTGACGCCCAGATCGGAGTCGCGGATCGCCTGCTCGATGTTGCGCAGCGCGCTCTTGTCGAACGGGGTCACGACCGCCATGCGCGGCTCCGGCACGGAGAACGAAGCCAGCTGGTTGATCGGCGTCGGCGCGCCGTAGTAGTCGGCAACGATCTTGTTGAACATCGCCGGGTGCGCACGACCGGTGCGGATCGCGGCGAAGTCCTCCTTGGCGACCACGACGGCCTTCTCCATCTTCTCCTCGGCCTCGAGGAGGGTCTCTTCGATCACCACTTGCTCCTGCGTGTCTTGAGTAGGCCCGGCTGCGGTTCCTTGGCGGTGGCGGCGGCCGGCTGCGTCGCGTCTTCTTCTTGAACGGTTCCCGACCGGCAGGACATTGTCCACCCCCGGCCGGTCTCCGCGGTCAGTCCCGGCTGCCTTGCTCACCCACAAGCGTGCCGATCTTCTCACCCTTGACCGCGCGGGCGATATTGCCCTCCGCCAGAAGCTCGAAGACGAGGATCGGGAGCTTGTTGTCGCGGCACAGCGTGACGGCCGTGGCGTCGGCGACCTTGAGGTCGCGCGTGATGACCTCGCCGTAGCCGAGGGAGTCGAACTTGACCGCGTCGGGGTTGGTCTTCGGGTCGGAGTCGTAGACCCCGTCCACACCGTTCTTGCCCATCAGCAGCGCCTCGGCGTCGATCTCCAGGGCGCGCTGCGCGGCGGTGGTGTCGGTGGAGAAGTACGGCATGCCCATACCGGCGCCGAAGATGACCACGCGGCCCTTCTCCAGGTGGCGCACGGCGCGCAGCGGGATGTACGGCTCGGCGACCTGGCCCATGGTGATGGCGGTCTGGACCCGGCTGTCGATGCCCTCCTTCTCCAGGAAGTCCTGGAGGGCCAGGCAGTTCATCACGGTGCCGAGCATGCCCATGTAGTCCGAGCGGGCGCGGTCCATGCCGCGCTGCTGGAGTTCGGCACCGCGGAAGAAGTTGCCACCGCCGATGACGACGGCGACCTGCGCGCCGTCCCTCACGACGGCCGCGATCTCGCGGGCGATCTTGTGCACCACGTCCGGGTCCACACCCAGGCCCCCACCACCGGAGAAGGCCTCTCCGGACAGCTTCAGCATGTACCGGCCGCGTACTTTGCCGTCGTCGTTCTTCTGGGCCTTGGTGGTCATGGGGATCCCGCCTCTTTCACCTGTCGCACATACGAAGAAGGCCATTGCCGGTGGGGTGTCGTCCGCAACCCGTGCTCGGCAATGGCCTCCTCGTCAGATCTGCTGTCGTCCGTCACCCGCTGACAACTGCGTACGACCCTATCGGGGTCGCGCGTCGATCGCGGTAGGGACTCAGATGCCGACCTTGATGCGCGAGAAGCGCTTCAGGGTGACACCGGCCTCGTCCAGGATCTTCTGGACCGACTTCTTGTTGTCGAGGGCGTACGGCTGACCGAGCAGCGTGGCGTCCTTGAAGAAGCCGTTGAGACGACCCTCGACGATCTTGGCGATCGCGGCCTCGGGCTTGCCCTCGGCGCGGGTGGTCTCCTCGGCGATGCGACGCTCGGACTCGACGACGTCGGCCGGGACCTCGTCCTTGGAGAGGTACTTCGGCGCGAAGGCGGCGATGTGCTGGGCGACGCCCTTGGCGACCTCGGCGTTCGGCTTGTCCAGCTCGACGAGGACACCGATCTGCGGGGGCAGGTCGGGCATCGTGCGGTGCATGTACGCGAGCACGAAGCCGTCCGCGAACTGCGCGAAGCGGTCCAGGACGATCTTCTCGCCGAGGTTGGCGTTGGCCTCGTCCACGAACGCCTGGACGGTCTTGCCGGCCTCGATCTCGGAGGCGAGCAGGGCCTCGAGGTCGGCCGGGGAGGTCTTGGCGACGTGCTCGGCGATCGCGGTGGCGGCGGCCTGGAACTTGTCACCCTTGGCGACGAAGTCCGTCTCGCACTTCAGCTCGACGAGGACACCGGAGGAGTTGTCGTCCGCGATGATCGAGACCACGGCGCCGTTCTCGGCGGAGCGGCCCTCGCGCTTGGCGACGCCCTTCTGGCCCTTGATGCGGAGCGCCTCGACGGCCTTCTCGACGCTGCCCTCGGCCTCGTCCAGCGCCTTCTTGCAGTCCATCATGCCGGCGCCCGTGAGCTCACGGAGCTTCTTGACGTCGGCGGCGGTGTAGTTCGCCATGAGTCTGAAAATCTTTCTCGAAGTCTGGAAGATCGAAGATCTACGGGGTCCACGGCCCCCAGTACATAGCGGGGGCCGTCGACGCTCCGCCGACCTACGGGTGAACGGCGGGAGCGGTTTTTATGTCACCGCTCCCGCCGTCACCACGGACGCTGACGGATCAGGCCTGCTCGGCCTCGGCGGCCGGGGCCTCAGCGGGGGCCTCGGCAGCCTCGGCGGCAGGGGCCTCCGCGGCGGGGGCCTCGGCGGCAGGGGCCTCAGCAGCGGGGGCCTCGGCAGCGGCCTCGGCCGGCTTCTCGCCCTCGGCGGCAGGGGCCTCGGCCTCGTCCGCCTTCTTCTCACCTTCGAGCAGGTCACGCTCCCACTCGGCGAGCGGCTCGCCCGCGGCCTTCTCGCCCTTGTCGCCGGTGGCGACACGAGAGCGGGAGATGAGGCCCTCGGCGACCGCGTCGGCGATCACACGGGTGAGCAGGGTGACGGAGCGGATCGCGTCGTCGTTGCCCGGGATCTTGTAGTCGACCTCGTCGGGGTCGCAGTTGGTGTCGAGGATCGCGACGACCGGGATGTTCAGCTTCCGGGCCTCACCAACGGCGATGTGCTCCTTCTTGGTGTCCACGATCCAGACGGCGCTGGGCACCTTCTGCATCTCGCGGATACCGCCGAGGGTCTTCTCCAGCTTGGCCTTCTCGCGCGAGAGCACGAGAAGCTCCTTCTTGGTCAGACCGGACGCGGCGACGTCCTCGAAGTCGATCTGCTCGAGCTCCTTGAGGCGCTGCAGACGCTTGTAGACGGTCGAGAAGTTGGTGAGCATGCCGCCCAGCCAGCGCTGGTTGACGTAGGGCATGCCGACGCGGGTGGCCTGCTCGGCGATGGCCTCCTGCGCCTGCTTCTTCGTGCCGACGAACATGACCGTGCCGCCGTGGGCGACGGTCTCCTTGACGAACTCGAAGGCGCGGTCGATGTACGACAGCGACTGGAGCAGGTCGATGATGTAGATGCCGTTGCGCTCGGTGAAGATGAAGCGCTTCATCTTCGGGTTCCAACGACGGGTCTGGTGACCGAAGTGGACGCCGCTCTCCAGCAGCTCCCGCATCGTGACGACGGCCATGGCCGTATCTCCTTGAATTTCTCGGTTGTGCCGCGGATGCCGGACGGCTCCCGCGCCTGACGCCCGCGACGCGCCGTGCCACGAAGGACCGAGGGGCGCTTGATACGTGGGGGCCGTTTCCGGCCGCCTCATATCGGGGCGTGCGAAGTCGACCCGGTGACCCGGATCGCCAGAAGAAGTGTACGGGACCCGGGAGGTACCGGGTGACGCCACTGTCCACAACCGGGCGGTAGTCCACAGCCCCCGGCCCTGATCGACCGGCCTGCGCGAGGCTCCTGCCATGCGACAAGCACGAGCGACACGGGCGTTGCTGTGGGGCCTCGCCCTCACCGTCCTGACCCCGCCGGCCTGGGCGGACGCCCCCACACCACCCTCTGCTCCGGCGCCGCCGCCACCCGTACCGGCCATCGGCCGCGCCTGGCCGGTGGGCACCCGCCCCCCGATCCTGCGCGGCTGGGAGCCCCCGGCGACGGTCTACGGCCCCGGTCACCGCGGTGTGGACCTGGCGGCGCCTCCCGGCACGCCGGTACGGGCAGTGGCGGCGGGCCGGGTCTCCTACGCCGGCCGGGTGGCGGGCAGGGGAGTGGTCTCGGTGGAACTGCCGGGCACGGGCACGCCACCCCTGCGCACCACCTTCGAACCGGTACGGCCCTCGGTGCGCGAAGGCGACGAGGTGAGCGCGGGCGAGGTGATCGGCACGGTGGAACCCACGGGCTCCCACTGCACCGGGCCCTGCGTCCACTGGGGCCTGCTGAGGGCCGACACCTACCTGAACCCCCTCACACTGCTCCCCGGGTGGCTGCTCAACAGGGGCCCCTCACGCCTGCTGCCGGTACTGGGCGTGCCGCTCCCGACCTAGGGCCTGTCCGGCGGATCATGCCGCAGACGCGGGGCTTGGCACGCCCATCTGCGGCGTTGTCGTCGGTTGCCGACGCTCCGCGTCGGCGCCCTCCTCCGCCTTGCAGCTGGACGCGCCAAGCCCCGCTCACCAGCGTCAATGGGGCAACGCCCATTTCCTGCGACTTGATCCGCCGGAAAGGCCCTAGGGCGGCAGCCGCGCGACCGACCTCAGCCCCGGACCCCCCGCAGCGCCATCGACACCGCCGCGTCGGTGATCGCCGCGGGATCCTCCGCCGCGCCCAGCTCGATCCTCCGCACGGCCGCGTCCACCACTCCCTGCAACAGCATCGCCGCGAGCCGGGGCTCCCCGTGCCCCATCTCCCCCAGCGCCTCCACGATCATCGCCACGAGCCCGCCGTGCGCGGCCCGGATCCTCTCCCGGGCCCCGGCGTCCAGCTCACTCGCCGAGATCGCCACAACCGCCCGGTGCCGCCGGTCCCCCACCAGCACCAGTTGTTGCCGCACGTAGGCCTCGACCTTGCCCTCAGGCGTGTCGGCCCGCTCCATCGCCGCCGAGACCTCCGCCGCCCAGACCGGAAAGTCGACCGCGCACAGTTCCTCGACGACGGCCGCCCGCGACCGGAAGTACTCGTAGACGGACGAGCGCGCCAGCCCCGTCCGCTCCGCCAGAGCGGGGAAGGTCAGCGCCTCCGTCCCGCCCTCGGACAACAAAGAACGCGCCGCGTCCAGCAGGGCGGCACGCTGCATCGACCGGTGCTCGGCCACGGAGGCCGCTCGAATCCTTGGCACGCCGACCACTTTACGGACGCGCCGCCCCCGGCGGGAGTGACTCCCGCTCACCTGCCCCCGGACGGCCGCTCCCACCAGCCGGCCGCTCCCGACGCACGGGCCTGCTCAGCGACCGAAGCTCGCCAGTTTCGCGCGCAGCTGGAGCACCGACTTGGTGTGGATCTGACTGACCCGGCTCTCGGTCACCCCCAGCACATTGCCGATCTCGGCCAGCGTCAGCCCCTCGTAGTAATACAGCGTGACCACCGTCTTCTCCCGTTCGGGCAGCGTGTTGATCGCCCGCGCCAGGAAGCGCCGCAGTTCCCGGTCCTCGGCGACCTCCACCGGGTTGTCGGCGGTGGTGTCCTCCAGCGTGTCCATGAAGCTGAGGCCGTCACCGCCCTCGCCGCCGACGTGCAGCAGCTCCTCCAGGGCCACCACGTTCGCCAGCGACAGCTGACTGAACACGGCGTGCAGTTCGTCCACCGCGATGCCGAGCTCGGTGGCGACCTCGCTCTCCGTGGGCGTGCGTCTCAGTCGCGCCTCCAGCGTCGCGTACGCCCGCTCCACGTTCCGCGCCTTCTGCCGTACGGACCGCGGGATCCAGTCCAGCGCGCGGAGCTCGTCGATCATCGCGCCCCGGATGCGGGTGATCGCGTACGTCTCGAACTTGATCTCCCGGTCGATGTCGAACTTCTCGATCGCGTCGATCAGACCGAAGACCCCCGAGGACACGAAGTCGGCCTGCTCCACGTTCGGCGGCAGACCGACGCTCACCCGTCCCGCGACGTATTTCACGAGCGGTGAGTAGTGCAGGATCAGCTGCTCCCGCAGCCTGTCGTCCCCCGTCGCCTTGTAGGACCGCCACAGCTCGTCGAGCGTCGAGGGAGCGGGCGGCCGCACGCTGCCACCGTCGCGGGCGGCTGGGGGGACAGCCGCCCGGTCGGACCCGGAGGTGTGCTGGGGCATTCGTCGCCTTGTGCCGTTCTGCCGTGAAGTACGTGAGGTGTCGGTCTGATGTCGAGTTGCCGGACTGTGCCGGAATCATCGTGAGCGTAGCGTGACTGGAAGGTTGCGGTGCGCGAAGGGCGAGGGCGCTACCCATAAGCGGCATTCTCACGCCGGACGACTTGCGGCGACGCGGCGATCGCTCTCGGTAATGACCCGGAGATCCCAACTCCGGGAAACCCCAAGGACATCGGGGTTCCCCCGGACGGCCGAACACGCTCGGTCAACACGCACCGCGACCACTGCGGGCGGAGATCATCGCCTGGCGTGTCAACTTCCAGCCATCGCCGTGTCGTTCGACGTAACCAAGTGCTCTAAGTTCGTACAGTCTCGCGATCGCGTCGTCCTCCGCCGTCTGGGCGCCCCGGGCGATCTCACCGGCCGTCGCCGCTCTGCGCGCGGGCAGCGCGGCCAGGACGCGTCGGGCGCCGGGTTCCAGCAGGTCACGCGGCAGGACGGGCCCGCGCCGGTCCGGGGCGAGCTCTCCGATGTCGCCGACCTGTTCGACGACCTCCGCGGCGTCGGTGACGAGCACCGCCTCCCCGCGCAGAAGTTCGTGCACGCCCGCGGAGAGGCCGCTGGTGGCCGGCCCCGGCACACCCATGGTGTGGCGGCCGAGGCGCTGCGCCGCCCGGGCCGTCACCAGCGAGCCGCTGCGGTACGCCGCCTCGACGACGACCGTGCCCCGGGTGAGTGCGGCGATCACCCGGTTCCGCAGGATGAACCGGCTGGGCGTGGGGTGCTCGCCGGGCGCCAGCTCGCCGACGACGAGTCCCTGTTCAGCGATTCTGCCGATCAGCTCGGTGTGCCCGCGGGGGTAGGGCCGGTCGACGCCGCAGGCGAGGACGGCGACGGTGGCCCCGCCCGCGCCCAGGGCGCCCCGGTGGGCGGCGCCGTCGACCCCGTAGGCGCCGCCGGAGACCACCACCCAGCCGCGCTCGGCCAGGCCCGCGGCGAGGGTGGCGGCCATGTGGGCGCCGTACTCGGTGCAGGCGCGGGCGCCGACGACGGCCACCGAGCGCAGGACCCACATCCGCAGGCTGGGCCGCCCGCGCACCCACAGCCCCAGAGGCCGGGCGTCCCCCAGGTCGTCGAGCACGCCCGGCCACTCCACCGCACCGGGCCACACGAACCGCACGCCGGCCTCCCGCGCCAGGGCGAGATCCCGCTCCGGCTCCGCCCGCCCGGCCCGCGCGAGCAGCCCCGCCCACCGCTTCTCACTCGCCCCGGGAAACGCGGCTCCACCATCCCGCAGCCGCCGCGCCACCCCGACGGCCCCCACCTCCCGCACCCACCGCCCGGCGACCTCGTCCCCGGGCTCGATGACCCGGGTGAGGAAGACACGCGCGAACAGTTCCGTGTCCGGATCGTCGCCGCTCACGTCAGGGCTCCGATGGACATCGGCACGCCGCGCGGCACCCCGGTGCGCAGTTGCAGTGCCAGGGCGAGGTCCGTGGCGTCGGGCCGGTCATGACCGACGAGGTCGGCGACGGTCCAGGCGACGCGCAGGACGCGGTCGAGACCGCGGGTGGTCAGCACGCCCCGTTCCAGGCTCCGCTCGGCCTCGTCCATCGCGCCGGGCGCGGCGTGCCAGCGGTTGCGCAGTTCCCGGCCCGGAATCTCGCTGTTGGTCCGCCAGGGCGTGCCCGCCAGCCGCACGGCCGCCCTTTCCCGGGCAGCCCGCACCCGAGCGGCGACCGTGGCGGTGGATTCGCCCGAGGCGCCGCGCTGCGTGAGCTCGGCTCTGCCGACGGGCTCGACGTCCACCCGCAGGTCCACCCGGTCGAGAAGTGGTCCGGAGATCCTGGCCTGGTAGCGGCGGATCGCCGAGGGCGGGCATTCGCAGAGGTTGTCCCTGAGGGAGAACCGACCGCAGGGGCACGGATTGGCCGCGAGCACCATCAGGAACTTCGCCGGGAACCGCACCACTCCCGCGCTGCGCGCGATCACCACATGGCCCGCCTCCAGGGGCTGCCGTAGGGCGTCGAGCGCGTGGCTGCTGAACTCGGGCGTCTCGTCGAGGAAGAGCACCCCGCGGTGAGCGAGTGACACGGCCCCGGGCCGGGCGACGCCCGGGCCGCCGCCGACCAGCGCCTGCATCGTGGCGGAGTGGTGCGGGGCGCAGTATGGCGCCACGTCGATCATGGGCTTGCCCGGCGGCAGCAGTCCGGCCACCGAGTGCACCGCCGTGACCTCCAGTGACTCCTGCCTGGCGAGGCGGGGCAGGATGGCGGGCAACCGCTCCGCCAGCATCGTCTTGCCCGCCCCCGGCGGCCCCTCGAGGAACAGGTGGTGTCCGCCGGCGGCCGACACCTCGACCGCGGTGCGTGCCGAGACCTGGCCGATGACGTCGGCGAGGTCGTGCCCCTGGTCGTGCTGGGCGGCGCCGGAGCTGTGCATACCGGTGGCCGCACCCGTGCCGGGTACGCGCAGCCCGGCGAGCAGCGGGTCGGGGCGCCCCGGCTCTTCCGGTTCCTCCTCGGGGACGGGCTCGTCCGTCAGCACGGCGATCAACTGGCGCAGGCTGCGGATGCCCAGCACGGAGATCCCCGGCACCAGCGAGGCCTCGGCGGCGGCGCACTCCGGTACGACCACCTGCTCGTACCCCGCGTCCGCCGCGGCGATCACCGCCGGGAGGATGCCCCTGACGGGGCGTACCCGGCCGTCCAGGCCCAGCTCTCCGATCATGACGATGTCGGCGAGCACCCTCGGGTCGATCCGCTCGGCGGCACCGAGGACGGCGCAGGCGACCGCCAGATCGAAGCCACTGCCCGCTTTCGGCACCGATGCGGGGCTGAGGCCCACCGTGAGTTTCTTCTGCGGCCACTCGCCTCCCGAGTTCACCACCGCCGCCCGAACCCGGTCCCGGCTCTCCGTCAGGCTCTTGTCCGGCAGCCCCACCAGAGTGAACGCCGCCACGCCGGGTTCCAGGTCGGCCTGGACCTCGACGACGACGCCCTCGACGCCGACCAGGGCCACGGAGCAGGTACGTGCGAAACCCATCTCAGGCCACCCCCCGCACGTGCTCGACGACGGGTGCGCCGCGCAAGGGCAGCTGGACGCCGACGAGGTCGATGCGGACGCCACCGGGCGGCGCTCCGCCGTGTTCCTGGATGAAGCGTTGCGCGAGGCCCCGCAGGCGGTCCGCCTTGAGGGGTGTGATCGCTGCCATGGGGTGCTGGAAGGGACCCGCCCTGCGGGTCTTCACCTCGCAGACGACCAGGACGTCCCCGTCCCGCGCCACGATGTCGATCTCTCCGGTCCTGCCGCAGCGCCAGTTGCGCTCCAGGACCGTCATTCCGGCCTCGGCCAGCCGCCGCGCGGCCAGCGTCTCGCCGTACCTGCCGAGTGCACTGCGTGCCCGATGTGCGTTCATGTCGGCACCACCTCCGGCGCCAACCGTCACGCAACCGCTCCCACGAAGTGGATCTTGGTGGAGAACTCAGTGGTTGTGGATAACTCCGTCACCCACTCGGGAGCTCCAGATCGCTCTTGTTGAGCTCCTCGATGTTCACGTCCTTGAACGTGAGGACGCGCACCTGCTTCACGAACCGGGCCGGTCGGTACATGTCCCAGACCCAGGCGTCCGCCATGGACACCTCGAAGAACACCTCGCCCTGGACCGAGTGCACCTGCATCTCGTAGTCGTTGGTCAGGTAGAAGCGCCGCTCGGTCTCGATCACGTATTTGAACAGACCGACGACATCGCGGTACTCCCGGTAGAGCTTCAGCTCCATCTCGGTCTCGTACTTCTCGAGGTCCTCGGCGCTCATGGCATGTTCCCCTTCAGCCGTGCGATCCCACCATTGTGCGCCAGTCCCGTGAGCCTCTAGACGATTTCCGTGTCAAGGATCTCGGGCCTGGCCGGGGGACCTTCGTCGAGCAGCCTGCGCAGCAGCTCGGCGAGTCTGGTCGGATACACCGTCTCATGTGCCCGGCTCAGTTCCCGACACGTCCACCAACGCGCTCCGGCGACACTGCGCCGTTCCAGCTCGGTGAGGGCCGTGGCCCGGGTGGCCGTCTGGGTCGTACGGGCCAGGTAGTACCACTCGTCCTGGTCCCAGCGGCGGCCCGCGAACGGGAACGAGCACATCCGTCTCCACAGCACCGGACCGAGCTCGACCTCGGTGATGCCGGTCTCCTCCGCGAGTTCCCTGAGCGCGGCCTCCTCACGACTCTCGTCGCCCTCCAGGCCACCGCCGGGCGTGAACCACCAGCGGTCGTCCGGATCGTCCGGTTCGTGGCCGTGCAGCAGCAGGATGCGGTCCTCGGGATCGAGGAGGACGACCCTGGCGACCTTGCGCAGGCCGCCTTCGTACGAGTCCGCACCGGCGCCGGCATCCCCACCGGCATGAGCGCCGGTCTCCGCGCCCGATGTCTCAGCGGACACCGGCGGGCTCCGTGCGGGCACGCCCGCGGCCGCCGAGCCGCTTGGCGACGGGACCGTAGGCCCCGCCACCGAGCACCAGCACGGCACCGACGGCGATCATGAGGCCGATCGTGCCGAGCGGGCCGGGCGAGGAGAGGGCGCCGAGCTCCTCGAAGCCCGTGGGGCGCTTCAGCATGCCGTTCATGGGCCACACGACGGCGTCCACCCGGGCCTGTACGGCCTTCACGGCCACCGTGCCGCTGGCCGCGTCCGTGAGGTGGGCGGAGGAGTCCAGGGAGCTGTGGCGTTCGTCGCCGAGGAGGAAGAGCCGCCCCTTGGGGACCTCCACCGTCGGGATCTTCTTGTCCTCGGCCGGGCCGCCCGGGGCGAGATACGGTTCGTCGATCTGCTTGCCGTTGACGGTCAGCTTGCCGTCGGTGCAGCAGGAGACCGTGTCCCCGCCGACGGCGACCACACGCTTGACCACGGGAGCGTTGGCCCAGGTGGTGTCCTTGAAGACGACGACGTCACCGCGGCGCACCTCGTCGCCGTCCACCCGCTCGGCCAGCACACGGTCGCCCACGCCGATCGTCGGCGTCATGGAGCCGGTCGGCACGGTGTACGGCCGGTAGATCAGCGCCCCCCAGCCGAAACCGCCCAGGAACAGCGCCAGGCCCAGCGCGACGGCCAGCCCGGACAGCCTCTGTCCGGTCCGGCTGCCCACCGGGCCCTTGACCGCGCCCGTGCTGCGCGGGGCCGTACGTGTCGCACTCTCGCCACTCATGGACCCGCACCCTACCCGGGGGTACGGCCCCGGGTCAGCCCGTGCTCGAGATCATGACCGGTCCTTGGGCAGGTGGCGCTGGGCCGGCTCGGTCAGGAGCCGCCTGCGGCGCCACAGGGCCACCGGCACCACGCCGACGAGGGCGAGGCCCTCGGGGGCGACCGTGAGGGTGGCCGCCGCGGAGGACTGGTCGTTCAGGCCGTCCTGGTCGAAGGTGTCCGGGACGGGCAGCGTGCCCCAGCGGTTGATGGGCCAGGCCTTGACGATGGCGCGTCCGACGACGTCGCCGACGGGAACCATGCCGTGGTGCTCGTCCGACTGGTTGTAACGCGAGTCGCGGGAGTTCTGGCGGTGGTCGCCCATGACCCAGACGGAGCCCTTGGGCACCTTCACCTTGAACTGGCCGCCCTGGTCGTCGACCGTGCACGGGGTGTTGCCCGGGTAGATGTACGAGTCCTCGCTCAGGGCCTTGCCGTTCACCCGCACCGGGCCGGTGCCCTTGCACTCGACGGTGTCGCCGCCGACGCCGATGACCCGCTTGATGAGGTCCTTCTCCTGCGCGGACGGCATCAGGCCGATCCAGCTGAGGAACGTCTGCAGGGCGTTCGGGTCGGGGGTCGGTTCGCCCGCCAGCCACTGGTCGGGGTCGTGGAACACGATGACCTCGCCGCGCTCCGGCTCGGAGCCGAACCACGGGGTCAGCTTGTCGACGAGCACGCGGTCGCCCTGCTGGAGGGTGTTCTGCATCGAGTCCGAGGGGATCGAGAACGCCTGCACCAGGAACGTCTTGATCAGCAGCGCCAGCACGAGCGCGATACCGATCAGGATGGGCAGTTCCTTCCAGAACGAGCGTGGCTTCTTCTGCCGGGGCCCGGCGTCGCCCGGCCCCTCGCCACCGCCCTGGGTCAAGTCCTCCACCGGCCTGCCGTCCTCGGTCGCTCCGGAGTCACTCCCGGAGGTCACGGCGCTGTCCGCGGCAGGGACGGCAGCTCCCGCGGGGCTTCCGCGGTGCTCCTCGCCATCGTGTCCGGACCGTGCGCCAACCGCCACATCCCCCACGCCAACTCCTTACTCTGTGCCGCCGCCTGCCCCATACACGGCGCAGGCCCACCACTCCCATAACGAGCGGGAGTTCCGCAGGGCTCGGGAGCTGGATCGTTCCGTTCGAATCGTCCGGGACAACCCTATGCGACAGCCGGGCAGCGGCGGTCGACCCCGCCACCGAGTCGGACACGGAAGCGTAGGTCTTCGGTTCGTCGAGGCTGGTCATGTGGTTGAAGGGCCAGGCGATCACCATGGCCCGCCCCACCACCTCGTCCTCGGAGACCGTGCCCCCGTCGGTGTCCTGGTGGAAACGGGAGTCCGCGGAGTTGGCCCGGTGGTCACCCATCACCCACAGCCGCCCCGGCGGCACGGTGATGTCGAACGGCGTGTCGGACGGAGCGTTCCCGGGATACAGGTAGTCCTCGCTCAGGGGGATGCCGTTGACGGTGACCCTCCCCTGCGCGTCGCAGCACTGCACGCGGTCCCCGCCGACCCCGACGACCCGCTTGATGAGGTCCTTCTCGTTGTCGGAGGGCAGCAGGCCGATGAAGGTCAGCGCCTCCTTGGCCTGCTTGATGACGACCGGGTCGTTCTTCTTCGTGGTCGTCTGCTCGTCCTTCAGCCAGCCGCCGGGGTCCTTGAACACGACGACGTCCCCGCGCTGCGGCTTGGAGCCGAACCACGGGGTGAACTTGTCGACCAGGACGCGGTCGCCGATCTGGATCGTCTGCTCCATGGAGCCCGACGGGATCACGAACGCCTGGACGAGGAAGGTCTTCAGCACCAGCGCTATGAGCACCGCGACGCCGACCAGCAGCGGTATCTCCTTGACCGCCGAGCGCCGGCGGCGCCGCTTGACCTTGCGCTGGAGCTTGCGCCGCTCGGCGCGGCTGCGACCGGCCGACGGAGCGGGTCCGGCCCGTCGGGAGCCGGTGGGCAGAAGACTGTCGGCGGGGCTGATGCTCGCGCCGCGTGGTTTGCCGCGGTTACCCATGGGCGCCCTCCGCGGCGGGCACGCGCGCGTAGGCGACGGGCCGTTCCAGACGGGAGAAGTGGTCGAAGGGCCAGGAGATCCAGTCGGCGCGCCCGATGACCTCGCCGACGGGGATCATGCCACCACCGGGTGACCCCAGGTGGTCACGGGAGTCGCTGGAGTCGCCGCGATGGTCGCCGAGGACGAACAGGGTGCCGTCGGGCACGACGACGTCGAAGGGCACCGAGGACGGGCTGTCGCCGGGGTACAGGAACCCCGACTCGTCGACCGACCGGCCGTTCACCTGGATCCTCCCCTCCTTGTCACAGCAGACCACATGGTCTCCCCCCACACCGACAACGCGCTTGATGTAGTCGGCGTCCCCGAAATACCCAGTGCCGTCGAACACAACCACGTCGCCCCGCAGCGGCTCGGCTCCGAAACGGTACGCCAACTTATTTACGAGAACGCGGTCCCCGATCCTCAATCCCTGTTCCATGGATCCGCTCGGAATCTGGAACGGTTGCACCACGAACCTGTTGAGGACGAGCAAAAACAGCAGGCAGACGAGCAGGGTCAGGGTGATCCGTCCACCGGGAAGCCAGTCGGTGATCCGCGACACCAACGAGAAACGCGACCGTCCCTCCTGCCCCCCTGTGTCCGAGATCGTCTCGGAATCGGAGGGGCTGGAGGAGCGGTCGCGCTCCGTCGGCTGTGCTTCGGTGTCCATCGGGGCCAGATGTTATCCGGCCCTTCTGTGAACCCCGGGAAGCGCTCAGTTCTCGCGCTTCTCCTTGATCTTCGCGGCCTTGCCGCGCAGCTCGCGCAGGTAGTACAGCTTGGCGCGACGCACGTCACCGCGGGTGACGAGCTCGATCTTCTCGACGATCGGGGTGTGCACCGGGAACGTGCGCTCGACGCCGACGGAGAACGAGACCTTGCGGACCGTGAAGGTCTCGCGGACACCGGCGCCCTGGCGGCGGATCACAACGCCCTTGAACTGCTGCACACGGGAGCGGTTGCCCTCGATGACGCGGACGTGGACGTTGACGGTGTCACCCGGGCGGAAGGCCGGGATGTCGCTGCGCAGCGACGCGGAGTCGACGGTGTCGAGCAGGTGAGACATTTCGTCTGCTTTCCTCGCTGATGCCACAGGTCATCAACGGAACTAGAGGTTCTTGGATGAGAGTCGTACGCGTCGGGGCGGGCGTCGTGTCCCCCTGTGGCAGGGGCGCACGCCGGACGGCGCACAACAGCGGCCTATTCTTCCACGCCCGGTGTCCTGCGCCAAAATCGGCCGTGGGGCTCGCCCTGCGGGTCCGGTTCCCAGCCCAGGATGGAGAGCATCTCGCGGTCCTTCTTGTCGAAGGCCTTGGGGTCACAACGCTCGATCAGGTCGGGCCTGTTGGCCGTCGTACGCCGTAGTGCCTCGTCGCGGCGCCAGCGCGCGATCTTCCCGTGGTGGCCACTGAGCAGCACTTCCGGGATCTCTCGGCCGCGCCACTCGGGCGGCTTGGTGTGGACGGGCCCCTCCAGGAGGTTGGCCATGGCGCCGGGCGCGAAGGAGTCGTCGCGATGGGACTCGGCGTTGCCGAGGACGCCGGGCAGGAGGCGCGCCACCGCCTCGGTGACCACGAGGACGGCCGCCTCGCCGCCGGCGAGGACGTAGTCGCCGATGGACACCTCGTAGACGGGCACACGGGTCGCGTACTCGTCGACGACGCGGCGGTCGATGCCCTCGTAGCGGGCCGGCGTGAAGATCAGCCAGGGGCGCTCGGAGAGCTCGACGGCGAGTTCCTGGGTGAAGGGCCGGCCACTGGGGGTGGGGACGATCAGCGCGGGCGCGCGGGAGCCCGTCTCGTAGCCGTCGGCGAGGACGGAGTCCAGGGCGTCGCCCCAGGGGTCCGGCTTCATGACCATGCCGGGCCCGCCGCCGTAGGGCGTGTCGTCGACCGTGTTGTGCCGGTCGTACGTCCAGGAGCGCAGATCGTGCACATGGACGTTCAGCTGTCCACGCGCGCGGGCCTTGCCCACCAGGGAGACGTTCAGGGGTTCCAGGTACTCGGGGAAGATCGTGACGACGTCGAGGCGCATCAGGATTCTTCTTCCCGGGACGAGGCGATCTCGGCGCGGTCGTCGATCAGGCCAGGCGGCGGCGTGATGACGGCTCGCTGTTCCTCCAGGTCGATCTCGGTGACGATCTCCTCGACGAACGGGATCATGACCTCGGTGCCGTCGGGCCGCTCCACGATGAACAGGTCCTGTGAGGGCAGGTGCGAGATCTCGGTGATCCGGCCGACCTCCACGCCGTCCGAGGTCACCACGTCGAGGTCCATGAGCTGGTGGTCGTAGAACTCGTCCTCGTCCTCGGGCAGCTCGTTCGGGTCGACCTCGGCGATCAGGAGGATGTTGCGCAGCGCCTCGGCGGCGGTGCGGTCCCCGACGCCCTCGAAGCGCAGCAGGAGGCGGCCACTGTGGACGCGGCCCGTCTCGATGGTGAGCGGACCGACCGAGGCCGGGTCGGTGGCCAGGACGGCGCCCGGCGCCAGCCGCAGCTCGGGCTCGTCGGTACGTACCTCGACGGTGACCTCGCCCTTGATGCCGTGGGCGCGGCCGATCCGCGCGACTACCAGCTGCACGTGTTCAGATCTCCTGTCGTACGACTACGGGCCGGGGACGGCCCTCAGGCCCTCCCCGGCCCGAGCCGGTTGCGATAAGCGTCAGCGGACGTGGTCCACATCGACGAGGTCGACGCGGACACCGCGGCCACCGATGGCGCCCACGACGGTGCGCAGGGCGCGTGCGGTGCGGCCGTTGCGGCCGATCACCTTGCCGAGGTCGTCCGGGTGGACCCGGACCTCGAGCACACGCCCGCGACGCAGGTTGCGCGAGGCGACCTGCACATCGTCAGGGTTGTCGACGATGCCCTTCACGAGGTGCTCGAGAGCCTCCTCGAGCATGCTCAGGCCTCGGTCGACTCGGACTCAGCCGCAGCCTCGTCCTTCTTCTCAGCCTTCTTCTTCTGGGTGATCGCCTCACCCTTGCCCTCGTCGTCGCCGCCGAGGGACTCGAACGACACGCGCGAGGTCTTCGGCTCGGCGACGAGCAGCGGGGCCGGGGCGGGCTCGCCCTTGAACTTCTGCCAGTCGCCGGTCTTCTTCAGGATGGCGAGCACGGGCTCGGTCGGCTGGGCGCCGACGCCGAGCCAGTACGCGACGCGCTCGGCGTCCACCTCGATGACCGAGGGGTGGTACGTCGGGTGGTACTTGCCGATCTCCTCGATCGCACGGCCGTCACGACGGGTACGGGAGTCGGCGACGACGATGCGGTAGTGAGGCGAACGGATCTTGCCCAGACGCTTCAGCTTGATCTTGACTGCCACGGGAGTGGGTTCTCCTGGATTTGACGTGGTTGGGCACGGCGAGATGGCCGCGTGGGGTTGCGGTACCCGAATGCCCGATGGACGCGTCAGCCGGAGGAGAGAGGGGTCCTGTGCGGCTGTCGAGTACAGCTAGCCATTGTGCCATACCCCGCGGGTCGCCTTTGGCCGAGGGTGCGGTGAGCTGAGCTCGGGCATGGCTGAGAGGCACCCGGCGTCACGGTGACCGCACGTCGGATGCCCGACCCGGCGCCCGCGGGGTGCCGCTGCGCCCACCCTCCCCCAAGCTCTCGACAGGACAGCGCCACCCCACACCGCACACCGAACCGACAGCCACGAGATGCCGGTTCTCGCGTCGCGGCTACGCCGCGCCCATGACCTCCGGGATGCGGAACGGCTTGCCGCAACCGCCGCAGACGATGGGGGCCTGGGCCAGGACCGACGGGACGACGCGGACGTTGCGGCCGCAGTCGCAGACCGCCTTGACGCGGACGCCCCCGCCGGAGGAGCCGTGCCGGGCGGCGGGGCCGCGGAAGGCGCGGGTGGTCTCGGCGGAGGTGGCCGCGGTGTGGGCCTTCAGGGCACGCTGCAGGCGCTCGATCGTCGGCCGGTACCGGCGCTTCGCCTCGGGGTTGAGCGTGACCAGCGAGAAACCGCTGCTGGGATGCGGCTCCTCGGGATGGTCCAGCCCCAGCTCCTCGGCGATCGCGAGGAACCGGCGGTTGTGGTAGCGGCCGGCCCGGGACGTGTCGCGGACCCCGCGGGCGGCCGCGATGCCATGGACTGCCTCATGGAGCAGTCGTTCGAAGGAGAGCTCGTGACCGCACGCGGACGACGACTCCCCGATCAGGGACTCTGGCGCGGCGAGATCCGGCAGCTCGGGGTGGTACCGCTGAATGTCGGCCCACGCCTGCGCCAGTTCTGCGGCGAGAACAGGTGGTGTCTGTGTCGTGCTCACGTAATGACAACGAGCCGGGGTGCCCCAGTGTTCCGATTCCGGGGCATCCCAAATAATTTGCACGTACCCGTCAGTTGCGAATGATGCGCCACGACGAGGGCGGGTGCGCCGATCTGCGGAGAAGCCTCACAGCTCATACCAAGCTGGTGCGTAGTTCGCCCTACGCCCACCGTCTAGGCATGTGAGGTCCGCGGGCGCACAAGGAGCGTTTCGGCCGCTCTCCCGCCGCCGGGGCTCCCCTCAGTAAGCGCGCGCGACGATCGCGACGTTACCCGGTGCGTCACCGTCCTCCGGCACCGACCCGTCCTCGGCGACCAGACACCGTACGGTCACCGCGTGGTCGGCCAGCTTGGCCTCGCCCTCCTCGCCGAGGGTGGCCCACGGGATGCGCGCCCAGTTGCCGGCCGTGGCGGCCTCGACCGCCTCGTCGATCGAGGTCACCTCCACCGTGCGGGACTCGCGGCGCTCCCGGGCCTGCCTCAGCAGCAGCGCCTGGTCCTCCTCGAGGACCGTGGGCAGCAGTTCGGCCAGCGCGTCCAGGGAGACCGGCTCCTTGCCGCCGGGGATACGGCGGGCCAGCATCGCGGTGCCGTTCTCCAGGTCGCGTGGGCCGATCTCGATGCGGACGGGCACGCCCTTGAGCTCCCAGTCGACAGCGCGGCGGCCGAAGGGGGTGTCGGTGCGGTCGTCGACCTGGACACGGATGCCGGCCGCCTTGAGCCGGTCGCCGATCTCACGGACCTTGGCCAGAACCGCCTCGTCGCCCTTGATCGCGAGGACGACGGCCTGGATCTGGGCCAGGCGCGGCGGGACACGCAGCCCGTTGTCGTCGCCGTGCATCATCACCAGGGCGCCGATCATGCGGGTGGTGGAGCCCCAGGAGGTCTGCCAGACCAGTTCCTGGGCGCCGTCCTTCGACAGGTACGAGGTGTTGAACGCCTTGGCGAAGTTCTGCCCCAGCTCGTGGCTGGTGGCCATCTGCAGCGCCTTGCCGTCGCCCATCATCCCTTCGAGGGTGAGGGTGTTGATGGCGCCGGCGAACCTCTCCTTGACGGTCTTGCGGCCGGGCACGACGTCCATCGCGAGGACGTTCACCATGAAGTCCTCGTAGACCTCGCGGTGGATGTGCGAGGCGAAGTCGCGGGCGTCCTCGTAGGTGGCGTGCGCGGTGTGCCCCTCCTGCCAGAGGAACTCGGTGGTGCGCAGGAAGAGCCGGGGCCGCAGCTCCCAGCGGACCACGTTCGCCCACTGATTGATCAGCAGGGGCAGATCGCGGTAGCTCTGCACCCACTTCGAGAAGTAGTCGTTGATGATCATCTCGGAGGTGGGGCGGACGACCGCCGGCTCCTCCAACTCCTTGCCGCCGCCGTGCGTGACCACGGCGAGCTCGGGCGCGAAGCCCTCGACGTGGTCGGCCTCCCGCGTCAGGTACGACTGCGGGATCAAGAGGGGGAAGTACGCGTTCTGGGTGCCCGTCTCCTTGATCCGGGCGTCCATCTCGGCCTGCATGCGCTCCCACAGCCCGTACCCGTACGGTCGGATCACCATGGTGCCGCGCACCGGCCCGTTGTCGGCCAGCTCGGCCTTGTTGATCAAATCCTGATACCAGCGCGGGAAATCGTCCGCCCGCGGTGTGAGAACGGGTGCTTTGGCCATGACGAGATGGTACGGGCCCACGTTGCCGGGATGTGAATTCTCGCCACACGCACCAGTGAGCCCCAACCCGCGCTCCACAACCCCTGGACGCCGTCGCGAGCCGGGAGTTTCCTGGCATACGGGGGAAGTGCCAGCGCGCACCACGGGGGCCTCGGAAACGACGAGCACACACCCGGCAACTCTCGGCGGATTGGGGCGCTTTCATATGACACCTACGCTCGTGCGGCAGCATCTGCCTCACGCGGGAGCCGAATCCCGCGTGGACCCCGGTGCACGCGCGCGTGACTGGTCCGAGATTCAGGAGCGGATGCTGGTCCCGCTCCACGAGACCGTCTACGAGCGACTCCAAGTGGGCCCGGCCACCCGACTGCTCGGCCTCGGCTGCGGCTCCGGGCTCTCCCTGCTGATGGCGGCGTCCAGAGGCGCCGCCGTCACCGGTGTCGAATCCCGCTGCGCGGAGCGGCTGGCGCTCGCGCGGGAGCGGCTGCTGGTGGAGGCGTCGGGCACGCGCGCGCGTGCGGCCACCCGGCTCATCGACGGCGGGCCCGCGGACGCGGCCGACGCGGAGACACCCCCGTACAACCTGGTGACCGCCTTCGAGCCCATCGGGTGCCTCGCGGGCGACTCGGAGGGGCTGAGCGAGTTAATCACGGCGGCGGTACCGCTCACCGAGCGCGGGGCACCCGTGGTACTGGCCGGCTGGGGCCCGCCGGAGCGGTGCGCCACGTCGTCCGTGCTGCGGGTGGCCACCAGGCCGGCCGAACCGATGCGCACCACCGGCGGCTGGCGTCCCGCCCTGCGCGACGACCTGGAGGAGGTCGCCCAGCGCGCCGGTCTGCGGCCGGACGGCTCCGGACGGGTGTCCTGCCCCTTCGGCTACGCCGACCTCGACAGCGCGGTGCGCGGGCTGCTGTCGACGGGGCTGTTCGACGCGGCGATCTCCGCGACGGACCAGGAACAGGTCGACAAGGAACTGGTCGAAGCCCTGCACGCGCATCAGCGGCCGGACGGAACGGTGTGGATGCCGAACGTCTTCCGGTACCTGGTGGCCCGGACACCCTGATCCCGATCGGACCGGAAAGCACGGGGGCGCCCCTCTTGCGAGGAGCGCCCCCAGCGGCGTACGCGGTGACGAGACGGCGTGGGCGTCGGCCCGTATGCCGTGTCAGCCCATGAACTTCTTGAACTCGTCCGGCAGTTCGAAGTCCTGGCCGGCCTGCTGACCCGGCACCCCGAAGGCGTTGCCGCCCTGCGCGGCGGCGGCCCGGCGGGCGGCCTCCTCCTGCTCCTGCTGCTTGCGCTTCATCGGGTTGCCGGAGCGCTGCTTGCCCTTGGCCTTCTTCGGCTGCTTCTTGGTGCGGCCCGGGCCGCCGCCCATGCCCGGCATCCCCGGCATGCCCGGCATGCCGCCGCCCTGGGCCATGCGGGACATCATCTTGCGGGCCTCGAAGAACCGCTCGACGAGGTTCTTCACCGCGCTGACCTCGACGCCGGAGCCCTTGGCGATACGGGCACGGCGGGAGCCGTTGATGATCGTCGGCTCCTGGCGCTCGGCCGGGGTCATCGACTTGATGATCGCGGCCGTGCGGTCGACGTCCCGCTCGTCGAGGTTGTTGATCTGGTCCTTGATCTGCCCCATGCCCGGGAGCATGCCGAGCAGCTTGGAGATGGAGCCCATCTTCCTGACCTGCTCCATCTGCGCCAGGAAGTCGTCGAGGGTGAAGTCCTCACCCTTCTTGGACGCCAGCTTGGAGGCCATCTTCTCGGCCTCTTCCTGGCTGAACGTCTTCTCCGCCTGCTCGATCAGGGTGAGCAGGTCACCCATGTCGAGGATGCGGGAGGCCATCCGGTCCGGGTGGAAGGCGTCGAAGTCGTCGAGCTTCTCGCCGTTCGACGCGAACATGATCGGCTTGCCGGTGATCTGGCGGATCGACAGGGCCGCACCACCGCGGGCGTCACCGTCGAGCTTGGAGAGCACCACGCCGTCGAAGCCGACGCCGTCGCGGAAGGCCTCGGCCGTGTTGACGGCGTCCTGACCGATCATCGCGTCGACGACGAAGAGGATCTCGTCGGGGCTGACCGCGTCACGGATGTCCGCAGCCTGCCGCATCATGTCCTGGTCGATGCCCAGGCGGCCGGCGGTGTCCACGATCACGATGTCGTGGACCTTGCTCTTCGCGTGCTCGATGGAGTCCTTGGCGACCTTCACCGGGTCGCCCACGCCGTTGCCCGGCTCGGGCGCGAAGACGGCGACACCGGCGCGCTCGGCGACGACGCTCAGCTGGTTGACCGCGTTCGGGCGCTGGAGGTCGGCGGCGACGAGGAGGGGCGAGTGCCCCTGCTCCTTGAGCCACCGGCCGAGCTTGCCCGCGAGGGTGGTCTTACCGGCACCCTGCAGACCGGCCAGCATGATCACGGTCGGCGGCTGCTTGGCGAACCGCAGCCGCCGGGTCTCGCCGCCGAGGATCGTGACCAGCTCGTCGTTGACGATCTTCAGGACCTGCTGGGCCGGGTTGAGCGCCCGCGAGACCTCGGCGCCGAGCGCGCGTTCCTTGACGTTCTTGATGAAGGTGCGCACGACGGGCAGGGCGACGTCGGCTTCGAGGAGGGCGATGCGGATCTCACGCGCCGTGGCGTCGATGTCCGCCTCGCTCAGCCTGCCCTTGCCGCGCAGGTTCTTGAAGGTCGCTGAGAGGCGATCGGAGAGAGTGTCGAACACGGCGGCGTCGGTCCTCGGGGGTCGGGGGCGGTCTGAGCGTCTTCCAGACTATCTGGCCGCGCAAGACATTCGTCCCCGCCTGCCGCATCCGGCGGACGGGGACGAGCGCGCGGGGTCACGCGCGAAGCGTCTCCTCCAGCTTGCGTGCCAGCCCCGCCGCCTCCGCGCCCGGCAGCGGCGTGCCCTTCGGGCCGGTGACGTAGAAGGCGTCGACCGCGTTGGCACCCAGGGTGCTGACATGGGCGCTGCGGACGTGCACGGCCGCGTCCTCCAGGGCCCGGCCGATGCGGAAGAGCAGTCCGGGCGCGTCCTGGGCGCGGACCTCGATGACCGTGGCCAGGCGAGAGGCGGCGGAGGCGACCTTGACGCGGGCCGCGGGCGCCACGACGCCCCGGCGGCGCGGATAGGCCGCGTCGCGTTCGGCGAGGCGCCCCGCGATGTCCAAGGAGCCGTCCAGGGCGCGTACGAGATCGGCGCGCAGCCGGGCGGCCTGGGGCAGGGAGCCGTACTCGGCGGCGACCCGCCAGTTCAGCAGCAGGACGGAGCCCTCGTCGACGCCGTCGGGCAGGCCCAGGGTGCGCAGTTCCGCGGTGCGCACGGTGAGGCGGTGCATGGCGAGGACACCGGCGACCGCGGGCAGCACGCCCGGCTGGTCGGGTACGGCGATGAGCAGTTCCACGCCGAGCGGCTCGGGGTCGCCGGACGGTTCGACGTCGGCGGGCGGCTCGGTCTGCGCGCGCAGGGACAGCACCGGCCCGCCCGTGCGGTGCGCCTCGACGGCGAGCCGCTCCTGCTCGGCGGTGGGCGCGGCGGCCTCGGGCTCCTCGGGGTCGTCCCCGGCGAGCACCGCCGAGACCCGCTTGACCAGGTCGGCGACGAGCGAGCCCCGCCAGGACGACCAGGCGGCCGGGCCGGTGGCCAGCGCGTCCGCCTCGGTCAGCGCGTGCAGCAGCTCCAGCGTGCCCTGGGAGCCCACCGCGTCGGCCACGGAGCGGACGGTGGCCGGGTCCTCCAGGTCGCGCCGGGTGGCCGTCTCGATGAGCAGCAGGTGGTGGCGTACGAGGGAGGAGAGAACCGTCACGTCGGTGCGGTCGAAGCCGATGCGGGTGGCCACGTCCTTGGCGATGATCTCGCCCGCGACGGAGTGGTCGCCGGGCCAGCCCTTGCCGATGTCGTGCAGCAGCGCGGCGACCAGGAGCAGGTCGGGGCGGCTGACGCGGCGGGTGAACTCGGAGGCGCGCACGGCGGTCTCGATCAGGTGCCGGTCGACGGTCCAGAGGTGGACGGCGTTGCGCTGCGGGCGGCAGCGCACCCGCTCCCAGTCCGGCAGCATCCGGGTGATCAGGCCCTCGGCCTCCAGCGCCTCCCAGACGTCGATGGTGGGCTGCCCGGAGCCGAGCAGGGTGACGAGCTGTTCGCGCGCCTCGGCGGGCCACGGTGTGGGCAGGGGGCGGGTGGCGGCCGCCATGCGCCGTACGGCGTGCAGGGAGAGCGGCAGCCCGGCCTGCGCGGCGGCGGCCGCGGCGCGCAGCGGGAGCACGGGGTCGCGTTCAGGGCGTGCGGCGCGGGCGAGCACCACCTCGCCGTCCTGCTCGACGACGCCCTCCGCCAGCGGGGACCGCTCGGCTACCGGCTTCCCGCCGCCGCCCAGCATGGCGCGCAGCCGTGGCCGCACCGCGCGTGAGCGCAGCACGCGCCCCACTTCACGCCAGGTGACATCGCTGGCGTACGAGATGACGCGCGCGGCCTCGTACACCTGCCGCAGCAGAGTGTCGGCGTCGAGGAGTCCGAGTTCGGCGGCGACCTGGTCCTGCTCCTGGAGCGCGAGCCGGTCGGTCGCGCGCCCGGTGGTCAGGTGCAGGGCGTCGCGTACGTCGAGCAGCCGGCGCCGGGCGTCGGCAAGGCCTTCACGCGGGGCGTCGGCCAGCCAGGAGGCGGCGACGGCACGCAGCGCGGTGGCGTCGCGGAGTCCGCCCCGGGCCTCCTTGAGGTCCGGCTCCAGCAGGTACTGCAGCTCGCCCTGCCGTTCGGCACGCTCGGCGCACAGCTCCTGGAGTTCGGGCAGACGCTTGGGCGCCTGGTTGCGCCAGTCGGCGAGGACCGCGGTGCGCAGGCCGGCCGTGAGGCCGCGGTCGCCCGCGAGATGGCGGGCGTCGAGCAGGCCGAGCTGGACCTTGAGGTCCTCGCCGGCGGTCTTGCGGGCCTCCGCGGGGGTCCGCACGGAGTGGTCGAGCGCCAGCCCGAGGTCCCACACGGGGTACCAGAGGCGGTCGGCCAGGGCCGCGACGGCCTTGGGGTCCTGACCGTCGTGCAGCAGGAGCAGGTCGAGGTCGCTGCGCGGGGACAGCTCGCCCCGGCCGTAACCGCCGACGGCGACCAGGGAGGCGCCGTTCAGTTCCTCGGCGCCCGCCTCGAAGAGGCCGGTGAGCCATTCGTCGGTCAGTTCCGCGAGGGCCGCACGGCGCGGCGGCCCGGACCGCGCCTCCTCCTGGAGGAGGCGCAGCCGGGCCGCCGCGTAGCCGCTGGGTCCCGAGTCCTCTGCTTCCGTGCGCGTCTCCGTACTCGTCACCCAGCGACTCCTGCCTGTATTCAGGTGGTTCTCTTCTTACAGCGCGTCCGGACCGCGCTCGCCGGTGCGGACCCGGACGGCCGTCTCGACCGGCAGGGACCAGACCTTTCCGTCACCGATCTTGCCGGTGCGGGCGGCCTTGACGATGACCTCGATCAGCTGCTCGGCGTCGTCGTCCTCGGCCAGGACCTCGATGCGGATCTTGGGGACCAGGTCGACGGTGTACTCGGCACCGCGGTAGACCTCGGTGTGGCCCCTCTGACGACCGTAGCCGCTCGCCTCGGTGACCGTCAGGCCGTGGACGCCGAAGGCCTGGAGGGCCTCCTTGATCTCGTCGAGCCGGTGGGGCTTCACGACGGCGGTGATGAGCTTCATGCGTCCACCTTCTTGCTCGCGGCCGGGGCGGCCGGGGCGACGGCGGTCTTGACGGCGCCGCCGCCGGCGCCACTGAAGTCGTATGCGGTCTCGGCGTGCTCGGCCTGGTCGATGCCGGACACCTCCTCGTCCTCGGTGACGCGCATGCCGATCGTCTTGTCGAGGAGGAAGGCGAGGATCGCGGAGGCCACCAGCGAGTAGGCGAGGACCGCGAAGACACCGGCGCACTGCTTCCAGAACTGGGTCATGCCGCCGCCGTAGAAGAGGCCCGCGACGTCGGACTGGCCCTTGCCGCTGGCGAAGAAGCCGATCAGCAGGGAGCCGACGACACCGCCGACCATGTGCACGCCGACGACGTCCAGGGAGTCGTCGTAGCCGAACTTGTACTTCAGGCCGACGGCCATGGCGCACAGGACACCGGCGATGGCACCGATCGCGATCGCGCCGATCGGGGTGATCGCACCGCCGGACGGGGTGATGGCGACCAGACCGGCGACCGCGCCGGAGGCGGCACCGAGCGTGGTGAACGCGCCGTGGCGGATCTTCTCGTAGATGAGCCAGGCCAGCATGGCGGCGGCGGTGGCGATCTGGGTGTTGACGAACATCAGCGAGCCGACGCCGTCGTCGTTGCCGAGCCACGAGCCGGCGTTGAAGCCGAACCAGCCGAACCACAGCAGACCGGCACCGAGCATGACCAGCGGGAGGCTGTGCGGGCGCATCGGGTCCCGCTTGAAGCCGACGCGCTTGCCGATGACCAGGATCACGCCGAGTGCCGCGGCACCCGCGTTGATGTGGACCGCCGTACCACCGGCGAAGTCGATCACTCCGAGCTCGAAGGCCCAGCCGCCGGTGCCCCAGACCCAGTGGGCGACCGGGAAGTACACGATCGTCGCCCAGAGCACGACGAACAGCGACCAGGCGGAGAACTTCACGCGGTCGGCGATCGCGCCGCTTATGAGGGCGGGCGTGATGATGGCGAACATCATCTGGAAGACGGCGAAGGCGAAGACCGGGATCGTGTATCCGGACCAGATGTCGCCCTTGTCGATGCCGGTCCATCCGAAGAAGTCGGACTCCCAGCCGATGAGCGAGCCGTGGTCCGTACCGAACGCCATGGAGAAGCCGTACAGCACCCACAGGATGGTGACGATCCCCATGCTGATGAAGCTCATCATCAGCATGTTGAGGGTGCTCTTGACCCGGACCATGCCTCCGTAGAAGAAGGCGAGGCCCGGGGTCATGATCAGCACCAGGGCGGAACAGATGAGCATGAAACCTGTGTTGGCCACCGACAGCTTGTCTGCGGCGAGCGTGATGGCTGGTGCCATCGGCGTCTCCTCGTCGTTGGTACGGCCCCGTGCGGGCGAAGCCTGAGCGGATTGAGGGGTGGGCCGGTTATGCGCCATGAGATTGGCGCAGCGCGGTTTCGGTGGAAGCCCCTCGTTGTTTCGCCGCCGTGACGAAGGCGCCCTGCGTGTTACACGTCGATGAACTGCCGGATGTCCGGCGAGTGGATCGTTATCGTGGCGCAACCTTCACTCGAAGGAAGAAAACCGGCCGCGGTCGGCCTTCCGATGACCTGGCACGGGGGAGCCGAGTCGGGCAGTTCGGGAAGGCCGGCCACGGCCGGGGCTCAGCGGGCTTCAGACGGCTTCGGCCGCCTCGGGCAACTCGGTCGCGAGCCGCTCCGTGAGGTCCGTGATCTCGGTGAGGTCCCCGAAGTCGCGTACAGCCGTGTCCACTGTCTTCCGGATCCGTGTGTTGACGCGTTCGGAGCGCACCTTCTTGGCGATCTGCATGGCCTGCACGGCAGGTACCGTGCCCTGCTCGGGCTCGCGCTGGAGCAGGTGGACCGTGGCCATACCGATCAGGTTCAGCGCGTACGACCGCTGGTGCTCCTTGTCGTCGGCGAACAGCTCGACGGCCCGCCGCATCAAGGGCTCGGCCAGCGAGGCGTAGGTGGGGCTGCGGCCCGCGACATAGGCGAGGTCGCGGAAGGAGTGGCTGTTCTCGCCGTGCAGCTCGGCCTCGGAGAAGAAGCGGATCCAGTCGGGGTCCGGCTCGTCCCAGTCGTCGGCGTCGGCGAAGGAGTCCTCGGCCATCCGCACGGCCCGCTTGCACCGGCCGGGCTGTCCCATGTTGGCGTACGCGCGGGCCTCCATCGCATACAGCATGGCCTGGGTGCGCGGGCTCGCGCAGTCCCGGCTTCCGTACTGCGCGAGGTGGATCAGTTCCAGGGCGTCCTCGGGCCGCCCGAGGTGGATCATCTGGCGGCTCATGCTGGACAGGACGTAGGAACCGAGTGGCTTGTCCCCCGCTTCCTTGGCGGCGTGCAGGGCGAGGACGAAGTACTTCTGGGCGGTGGGCTGCAGGCCCACGTCGTAGCTCATCCAGCCGGCCAGTTCGGCGAGCTCGGCGGCGCACTTGAACAGCTTCTTCGTGGTGGCCTCGGGCTGAGGTTCCTGGAGGAGGTCGGTGACCTCGTGCAACTGGCCGACCACCGCCTTGCGGCGCAGGCCGCCGCCGCACTGGGCGTCCCACTGCCGGAACATCACGGTGGTGGACTCCAGCAGCTCCAGCTCGGGCTTGGAGAGCCGCCCGCGCGCGCGGCTGCTGGGGACCGGCTCGGGATCGGTGCGCGGGGCGGGCGGGGCGGGCACGAGCCAGCGCTGCATGGGTTCGATGAGGGACGGGCCCGCGGACAGGGTCAGCGAGCTCCCGAGGAAGCCGCGCCGCGCCAGCATCAGGTCGCTGCGCGAGAACTCGCCGAGCAGGGCCACTGTCTGCGGCCCCGTCCAGGGCAGGTCCACACCGGACACGGACGGTGACTGGCGGGCGGCGCGCAGGCCGAGGTCCTCGACGGATACGACACAGCCGAACCGCTCGGAGAACAGCTCGGACAGGATCTTCGGGATGGGCTCCCGAGGGTTCTCGCCGTCCAGCCAGCGGCGCACGCGCGAGGTGTCCGTGGAGATGTGGTTGGCCCCCAGCTGCCGGGCCCGGCGGTTGACCTGGCGCGCGAGCTCGCCCTTGGACCAGCCGCTGCGCACGAACCACGAGCCGAGAAGCTCGTTGGGGCGCTTGTCAGCGTTCGTGACGCTTCCGCCGTTGCCGCCCACTGGAACGCCCCCATCCCTGAGACCACTTGTCGCCGAGTGCGCCAAGCCCTATCAGAATGCCGCCAATCGACGCTCCCGTACGCCGGTTGCCACCCTTCGAACGGAAAGCCGACTTGCCTCCGGCATACTCATAGAGGCATGTGCCCCCGGGCCTCGTGCACTCAAAGTAATCCCGCGATCACGCGTCCAGCCACGGCGAACACGGAATCGCCACCATTCGCCACCCCTTCGAATGAACTAAGGGCCACCCAGGCGCGATTCACTTGACAGAGGACAGCCGAAAGCGAGCGGAACGATGCACTCAGGGGCGCGTGTTGACGCGCACGCCACCCTGCGCGCTTCCCGGCGCCGATTCGGCGGTGACCGAACACGGAAGTGAATAACGCAAAGTGACACTCCGGGTGCTTCTCGTAACCATCGGTGTGTCGGACCCGTTGGAGGGGGCATGGGCTTCACGATCGGCAGCAGTCGGGGGATCCGCGACCTCCGGTCCACCTCACGCCGTCGCGGCCGCTCGTCCGAGTGCACGGCCGTGGCCGAGTTCACCGGCCTGTGGGGCTGGGACGTCGTACCGGGCGCGCGGGCTGCCGCAGACGCCTGCTCCTGCGGCCGCTCCGGCTGCCGGGCACCGGGCGCGCATCCACTGGACTTCGCGCCGGAGATCCCCGCGGGAGCGACGCTGGACGAGGTGACCGACGCCTGGGGCGAGGTCCCCGGGGCCGCGGTCATGCTGCCGGTCGGGCGCGCGTTCGACGTGATCGAGCTGGCCGAGCCCGCCGGCCGCCGGGCGCTGGTCCGGCTGGAGCGCATGGGCCTCCCCCTCGGCCCGGTGACCGCGACCCCTGAGGGCCGCACCCACTTCTTCGTCGCCCCCGGCGCGGCGGCGGACCTGAAGGCGCTGCTCTACCGCATGGGCTGGGACGACCCCTCCTCCCTCGACCTGCGCGGCCTCGGCCCCGGTACGCACATCACGGCGCCCCCCTCCGACCGCGGCGGCCGCGGCCCGGTCCGCTGGCTGCGCCCGCCCGCGCTCGACTCGGCCACCAAGCTCCCGGCGGCCCGCCTGCTGCTGGGCACGCTGGCGTACGTGGCCCACCGGTCGCGCGCGTAACCCCGACCCCGTACACAGCGAAGCGCCCGCCCCCCGATGCGTCTCGGGGACGGGCGCTTCTTCGCCGGGACGGGTGTCTAGTCACCGATCAACGCGTCGATGAACGCCTCCGGCTCGAAGGGCGCCAGGTCGTCGGCGCCCTCGCCGAGTCCGATCAGCTTGACCGGCACTCCGAGCTCGCGCTGGACCGCGATGACGATGCCGCCCTTGGCCGTGCCGTCCAGCTTGGTCAGCACGATGCCGGTGATGTCGACGACCTCGGCGAACACCCGGGCCTGCACCAGACCGTTCTGTCCGGTGGTGGCGTCGAGGACCAGCAGCACCTCGTCGAGAGGGGCGTGCTTCTCGACGACGCGCTTGACCTTGCCGAGCTCGTCCATGAGGCCGGTCTTGGTGTGCAGCCGCCCGGCGGTGTCGATGAGGACGACGTCGAGCCCCATCTCCTTGCCCTCCTTGACCGCGTCGAAGGCGACGGAGGCTGGGTCACCGCCTTCGGGCCCGCGCACGGTGTGGGCGCCGACGCGCTCACCCCAGGTCTGGAGCTGGTCGGCGGCGGCGGCCCGGAAGGTGTCGGCGGCACCGAGGACGACGCTGCGGCCGTCGGCCACGAGCACGCGCGCGAGCTTGCCGGTGGTGGTGGTCTTGCCGGTGCCGTTGACGCCGACGACCATCACGATGCCCGGCTTGCGGTCCTCGGGCTCGGTCTTCACCGTGCGGTCGACGTCGGTGCCGACCAGCTTGACGAGCTCCTCGCGCAGCAGGCCGCGCAGTTCCTCGGGAGTGCGGGTGCCCAGCACCTTCACCCGCTCACGCAGCCGCTCCACCAGCTCCTGGGTGGGCTGCACGCCGACGTCGGCGGTGAGAAGGGTGTCCTCGATCTCCTCCCAGGTGTCCTCGTCGAGGTGCTCGCGCGAGAGCAGCGTGAGCAGACCCTTGCCGAGGGCGTTCTGGGAGCGGGACAGGCGGGCGCGCAGGCGCACCAGGCGTCCCTCGGTGGGCTCCGGGATCTCGATCTCGGGAACCTCGACGACGGGCGGCTCCTCGACTGCGACGCCGGTCGAGCCGCCGTCCGGGAGATCCACCTCCTCTATCGTGCGGCGCGGTTCGTCGCGCGGCGTCTCGGCCTCGTCGCCGACGTGCGGTTCGGCTGGAGGGGCGGTGATGTCGGGCGCGGCGGGCGGCGGCGGGGGCAGCGGCTTCTTGCGCCGGCTGCCGACGATGAGCCCGCCGATCGCACCGAGCACGACCACGGCGATGATTACAGCAAGGATGACGATGTCCATAACCCGTCCAGTATCAGCCATGGGTCCGCGACGGACCCGGCTTGTACTTTCCTCCGAGTGAGAAAGTCGCCGGGCCCGAACACCCGGGATCCTTCTCTGGCTGTCTGACGCCCCGTCAGCTACGGTCCCCCTTCGCACGCGACTCCACACACGAAGGGGGCTCGCCATGCCCGTCACGGTCGTCCGTTTCAACCTCGTCGAGCCCGGCGCCACCCCGGCCTCGCTGAGCGCCCGCTACCGGGCGGCCCTGGAGATGGCGGCGTACGCCGACGAGCACGGGGTCACCGCCGTGCAGACCGAGGAGCACCACGGCGCCGACAACAACTGGCTGCCCTCCCCGTTCGCCTTCGCGGGCGCGGTCCTCGGCGCGACCCGGCGTCTGGCGGTCACCGTCTCGGCGGTCATCGGCCCGCTGCACGACCCGCTGCGGCTGGCGGAGGACATCGCCGTGCTCGACCTGCTCAGCGGCGGCCGGCTCGTCACCGTCGCCGGGATCGGCTACCGGCCCGAGGAGTACGACCACTTCGGCGTCGACTTCAAGCAGCGCGGCCGGCTCCAGGACGAGCTCCTTGAGACGGTGCTGAAGGCGTGGACCGGCGAGCAGTTCACCTACCGGGGCCGTACGGTACGGGTCACCCCGCGCCCGTACTCCGACCCGCACCCCCTGCTGCTGGTGGGCGGCTCCTCCAAAGCCGCCGCCCGCCGGGCCGCCCGGCTGGGTCTGCCCTTCTTCCCCAGCGCGCACCTTCCGGAGCTGGAGGCGTACTACAAGGAGCGGCTGGCGGAGTACGGCACCGAGGGCTGGACGATGATGCCGGGCGCCAAGGTCCCGCTGTTGCATCTCGCCGAGGACCCGGACCGGACGTGGGCCCGCTACGGCGGGCATTTCCTGCACGAGGCACGCACCTACGCCTCCTGGCAGTCCGGCTCGGTCCGCTCGGCGGTGAAGTCGGGGGCGACGAGTGTGGCGGAACTGCGGGCCGAGGGCGTGTACCGGGTGCTGACGCCGGACGCGTGTGTGGCCCTGGGCCTGGACAGCCTCGTCCTGCATCCGCTGGCCGGCGGGATGCCGCTGGAGGAGGGGTGGCGCAGCCTGCGCCTGTTCTGCGAACGCGTACTGCCCCGGCTCGGGGGGTGAGCCGGGGCAGTACGTCCTACGGATACGGGGAGAAGGGCGGCGGGGACTTGGCCCCTTCTCCCCGAGTTCGTGGGGCCGGGCGAGAGCCCGGCCCGTCGAGGGCTGGGACTCAGCCCATCTCCTCCAATGCCTTGCCCTTCGTCTCCTTGACGAACTTCAGGACGAACGGGATGGAGAGCGCGGCGAACACGGTGTAGATCACGTAGGTCGCGGAGAGGTTCCAGTCGGCCAGCGACGGGAAGCTCGCGGTGATGGCCCAGTTGGCGAGCCACTGCGCGGCGGCGGCCACACCCAGGGCGGCGGCGCGCAGCCGGTTCGGGAACATCTCGCCGAGCATGACCCAGACGACCACGCCCCAGGACAGGGCGAAGAAGAGGACGAAGATGTGGGCCGCGATCAGGGCGGTCCAGCCCTGCGCGCTGGGCAGCTTCCCGCCGACCAGGTCGAACGAGAACGCCCAGGCCTCCAGCGCCAGGCCTACGACCATGCCGACCGAGCCGATGATGGCGAGCGGGCGGCGGCCGATGCGGTCGACGAAGATCATCGCGACGACGGTGCCGACGATGTTGATGATCGACGTGGTGAAGGAGTAGAAGAACGAGTCCGTCGGGTCGACGCCGACCGACTGCCACAGCGTCGAGGAGTAGTAGAACGCGACGTTGATGCCGACGAACTGCTGGAAGACCGACAGGCCGATGCCGACCCAGACGATCGGCTTGAAGAAGAAGCCGCCACCGAGCAGGTCCTTGAAGCTGGACTTGTGCTCGCTCTTCATGGCCTGCTCGATCTCGGCGACCCGCGCGTTCAGGTCGACCTGAGTGCCCTCGACCTCTTCGAGGATCTCGCGGGCGCGCTCGCGCTTGCCGACGGAGATCAGGAAGCGGGGAGACTCGGGGATGGCGAAGGAGAGCAGGCCGTAGAGGACGGCCGGGACGACCATGACACCGAGCATGACCTGCCAGGCCTCCAGGCCCATCAGCTCTCCGCGCTGGTCACCGCCGGAGGCGTTCAGCAGACCCCAGTTGACCAGCTGCGACACCGCGATGCCGACGACGATCGCGGCCTGCTGGAAGGAGCCGAGGCGGCCGCGGTAGGCGGGCGGGGCGACCTCGGCGATGTAGGCCGGGCCGATGACCGAGGCCATGCCGATGGCGAAGCCGCCGACGACGCGCCAGAAGGCGAGGTCCCACAGGGCGAAGGGCAGCGCCGAGCCGACGGCGCTGACGGTGAACAGGACGGCGGCGATCTGCATGCACCGGATGCGGCCGATGCGGTCGGCTATGCGGCCGGCGGTCGCGGCGCCGATGGCGCAGCCGATCAGGGCGATCGCGATGACCTGGGCCAGTGCCGCGGATCCGATGTCGTACCGGTCCCGGATCGCCTCGACGGCGCCGTTGATGACGGAGCTGTCGTAGCCGAAGAGGAAGCCGCCCATCGCGGCGGCTGCCGCGATGAAGATGACGTGCCCGAGATGATCGGGGTGAGCCGTCCTGGCTCCTGACTGTGATGCCTGCGCTGTGCTGGTCACGTGTACTCCTCGAACCACCGGCAACGCTGCCGGATGGGGGCGACCCTTCTGGTTGGTGGTACCTGAAGGTAAAAGCAACGTTGCCGAGACTATTCCTTCAAGTTTCGAAGTCAATAGAGCCTGTATGTGATTTAAGGGGCCATGGGTGAAGGTGATGTGTTCAAGTGTTGAAGAAGTGAAGATCGCTCAGCGCGAACTCTCAGCGCAGTCGCTGGCTGATGACCTTGGACACGCCGTCACCCTGCATGGAGACGCCGTAGAGGGCGTCCGCGACCTCCATCGTCCGCTTCTGGTGCGTGATGACGATGAGCTGGGAGGCCTCCTGGAGCTCCTGCATGATGCGGATCAGCCGCTGGAGGTTGGTGTCGTCGAGGGCGGCCTCGACCTCGTCCATGACGTAGAACGGGCTGGGGCGCGCCTTGAAGATCGACACCAGCAGGGCGACGGCGGTCAGTGACCGCTCACCGCCCGAGAGCAGGCTGAGCCGCTTGACCTTCTTGCCCGGCGGCCGCGCCTCGACGTCCACACCGGTGGTGAGCATGTTGTCGGGGTCGGTCAGGATCAGACGCCCGTCACCACCGGGGAACAGCCTGCTGAACACACCCTCGAACTCCCGGGCGGTGTCCCGGTAGGCCTCGGTGAAGACCTGCTCGACGCGCTCGTCGACCTCCTTGACGACCTGGAGCAGGTCGGCACGCGTCTTCTTCAGGTCCTCCAGCTGCTCACTGAGGAACTGGTGGCGCTCCTCCAGCGCCGCGAACTCCTCCAGGGCCAGCGGGTTCACCTTGCCCAGCTGCTGGTACGCCCGCTCGGCGGCCTTCAGCCGCTTCTCCTGCTCGGCTCGCACGAACGGCACGGGCTGGTTGCGCGGGTGCTCGGGGTCCTCCGGCAGCTGCTCCCCCTCGGCGGGGGGCGAGGGCGGCACCAGGTGGTGCGGACCGTACTCCGCCACGAGCCCCGCCGGTTCCACACCGAGTTCCTCCAGCGCCTTCGTCTCCAGCTGCTCGATCCGCAGCCGTTTCTCGGCGCCGAGTACCTCGCCTCGGTGGACTGAATCCGTCAACTTGTCGAGTTCTGCCTTGAGATCGCGTCCCGTGCCCCGAGCGGCGGTGAGCTCCTGCTCACGCCGGGCCTTCGCGGCGTCGGCCGCGGCGCGCTCCTCCTCGGCGCGGGCCACGGACACCTCGACGTGTGCGAGCAGTTGCCGGGCACCGGAGGCGACGGCCTCCGCGACGGCCGCCTCGTGCCGCAGCCGGGCGCGCCGCTGTTCGGCACGCGCGCGTGCCTCGCGTTCCGCGCGGGCGCCCCGGTCCAGCGCGTCGGCCCGCCCGGCGAGTCCCTTGACCCGTTCCTCGTGCGTACGGACCTGGAGGCGTGCCTCCATCTCGGTCTGCCGCGCGTTGGCCCCGTCGGCGGCGAGCCGGTCCCGCACGGACGTGTCGGGCTCCTCCTCGACCGGCATCTCCTCGGCGACGGCGAGCCGTTCGGCCAGTTCCTCGACGTCCTGGAGCGCCTTGTCCAGCGCCTCCTGGGCCCGAGCGGCGGCCGCCGCCGACCGCTCGGCCTCGCCGGCCGCACCGCGTGCCTGCCCGGACAGCCGCCCGAGCTGCTGGGCCACGGCCGACTTCTCCCGGTCGGCGGCCCGGCGCCGCTCCCCCAGCTCCTCGACGAGCGTGGCGCACTCCGTGCGCCGCTCCCCGGCCGCGAGCTGCGCCCGCGTCAGCTCCTCGCACCGCACCGCCAGCTCCTCCAGCTCGGCGGCGGCCTCGTCCACGGACGCCTGCACCTCCAGCAGGCTGGGCGCGCCCGCGGATCCGCCGTGCGCGAAGTGCGCCCCGAGCAGGTCGCCTTCGGCGGTGACGGCCGTGAGGTCGGGGTGCGCGTGGACGAGGTCCACGGCGTCCTCGAGGGTGTCCACTACGACGATGTCCCGAAGGAGGCGGCGGATGGTGGGGAGGAGGTCGGCGGGGCCGCGTACGAAGCGTTCCGCGGGAGGGGCGGGGAAGGGCCGTCGTTCGTCTGCGGGCTCGTCGTGGTCGGTCGCGCTGTTCCCCGCGCCCCTTGGGCGCGCTGTCGTACCGTGCGACTCTCCCGCCAGCAGCAGCGCCGCGCGCCCCGCGTCCTGCTTGCGCAGCAGCCGGATCGCGTCGGCCGCGGCCGACGGTGAAGTGACCGCGATCGCGTCGGCCGCCGCTCCGAAGGCCGCCGCCAGCGGGATCTCGTACCCGGGTGCCACCGTCAGCAACTCCGCCGCCGGGCCGAGCAGACCGCTCAGGCGATCCTTCGCATCGAGCAGCGCGCCCGTCCCGTCCTTGCGCCGCAGGCCCAACGCCAGGGCCTCGTGGCGGGCCTGGGTCGCGGCGCGTTCGCGTTCCGCCGCGGTGGCCGCCTCGCGGGCCGCGGTCAGGGCGGTCTCCGACTCGGCCAGCTGCAGCTTCGCCGCCTCGTGCCGCTCACCGAGTTCCGCGTCGCCGGCGTCGAGTCCGTCGACCTCGGCCTTCAGTGCCTCGTACTCCTCCCGGGCCCGGACGGCGCGTTCCTGCGCCTCGTCCCGGGCGGCGGCCAGGCGGTCGATCTCGGCCTGGGCGGAGGCGGCGCGGGAGCGGGCCGCGTTCACCTGGCCGCCCAGCCGGGCCAGGCCCTCACGCCGGTCGGCGATGGCGCGGGCGACGTCCTTCAGGCGGCGTTCCTCCAGGGCCAGTTCGCGCTCCAGGTCGGCGCGGTGGGCGACCGTGTCCTCCAGGGCCCGCTCGGCCGCCTCCAGCGCCGCCTCCAGTTCGGCCTCCTGCTCACGGATGCGGGCGGCCTCGCGCTCCATGTCCTCGGGGTCGCGGCCGCGCCGCTCCTCGGGCGGCACGGAGGTGGCGCTCTTCACGCGGGCGTCGGCCAGCGAGATCGTGCCGCGTACCCGCTCGGCGAGCTGGGACAGCTCGTACCAGGTCTGCTGGGCGCGCTGGAGGCGGGGCGTGAGCTGCCGTACCTCGTCCTCCAGGAGTGACTCGCGCTGGAGTGCCTTGCGCAACTCCTCCTCAGCGGTCTCCTTGCGTTCCTTCAGCGCGGCCTCGTCGGCGACCTCGGCCTTGAGCGCCTCCCGCAGCCGTACGAGGTCGTCGGCGAGGAGGCGCAGGCGCGCGTCGCGCAGGTCGGCCTGGATGACGGCTGCCCTGCGGGCCACGGCGGCCTGACGCCCCAGGGGCTTGAGCTGGCGGCGCAGCTCGTCCGTGAGGTCCTGCACGCGCGCGAGGTTGGCCTTCATCGCGTCCAGCTTCCGCAGCGCCTTTTCCTTGCGCTTGCGGTGCTTGAGGACGCCGGCCGCCTCCTCGATGAAGGCGCGTCGGCCCATGGGGTCGGCGTGCAGGACGGAGTCGAGCTGGCCCTGGCCGACGATGACGTGCATCTCGCGGCCGATGCCGGAGTCGGACAACAGTTCCTGGATGTCGAGCAGGCGGCAGGTGTCGCCGTTGATCTGGTACTCGCTGCCGCCGTTGCGGAACATGATCCGCGTGATGGTGACCTCGGCGTACTCGATGGGCAGGGCGCCGTCGGAGTTGTCGATGGTCAGGGAGACCTCGGCGCGGCCCAGGGGCGGACGGCCGGTGGTGCCGGCGAAGATGACGTCCTCCATCTTGCCGCCGCGCAGCGACTTGGCGCCCTGCTCCCCCATGACCCAGCTGAGCGCGTCCACCACATTGGACTTGCCCGAGCCGTTGGGTCCCACCACGCACGTGATGCCCGGCTCGAACCGGAGCGTGGTCGCGGAGGCGAACGACTTGAAGCCGCGGAGGGTCAGAGCCTTGAGGTGCACGCCGCCGGACTCTACCTCCCGGTGTTGTCTCACTCCATGAACCCGCGGTTTCGCCCATGAACGCGCAGGGCACACCCAACGTTAAAGACGGTGAAAGGATGCGCGGGGAAAGCACATGGAGGCCCCGGAGAACCTGGGGCCGCGGGGGTGCGGGGGTAAACGCGGGGGAAAAGAAAGAAGGGACGCCGAAGCGTCCCTTGCAAATCTGACAACTTAGCGGTTGATACGGGCAGCCCAACCGCTGCGTGTGGTGTAGAGCGATGCAGCGATCAGGTGAGCGCAGGCTCCGCCTGGTGTGCGTCGATGCTCTCCATGATCCTGTCGTGAGAAGCGGCAGCCGTCAGCGCGTCGTTCTCCGCCTGGATGCGTCCGAGCTCGGATTCCAGGTCCTGTACGCGCTGCTGGAGCCGTCGCATCTCGGCGAGGAGTCGAGGGTCGGAGCCGCCGACGTAACCGAGAAGCGCCTTTGCCATGATGGATGGTCCTCCACAATGAGTGACCGACCGAAGCGGTGTGGGTCGTGAGGGATTCGCACCCGCGGTGCTTGACACTCTTCAGTTCTTGCTGCTGTTCATCCATGCCAAACAGCTAAGGTGCGCGGGGTGCTTTCAGCGTCTCACCAAAAAGTTTGACGGTCAACACGATCACGCCCCGTATTGGCGGGCATCCCGGGGGCACGCGGCCTGAAAAGGCGGCGCGGCGGCTCCTGCGGGCCCCTCGGGGCGTGGCGATCATCCTTGCGTGCGGAGCCTGCCATCGCAAGCGGTTCTTGGCAACCACCTGCTCCTTTCTGCTGGGGGCATGTGCCCGTGGCATGCCCCTCCGCTGCCAGCGGGCTCGGTTCCCGGTACGGGTCAGCGGATCGCGAAGCCGTCGTAGCCACCACGCGGTGTGTCCCAGATCTCGGTGACTCCGTCCACGCGCCCGGGCGTGTCGTCACTCTGGAGCCACTCCAGGAGCCCCTCGCACCCCTCGGATGCCCCCTCGGCGACGACCTGCACCCGGCCGTCGGCCAAATTGAGAGCAAAACCACTCAGCCCGCCGATCTCCAGCGCCTTGGCCCGCGTGAACCAGCGGAAACCCACGCCTTGGACGCGTCCTCGTACCCAGGCGACCAGCCGTACATCCTCGCTCATGGGTGCAACCTAACCGGCCAATGTCACTCGGGACACTTCCACCCCGGGCGCCATGCGGTACCGTCCCCACCCAAACGAATCTCATATGAAACTCACTCGATCAGGTGAGTCAGACTGACCACAAGATCGTATGGGTGGGGTTGACCGCTAGGACGAGGAAGGCCAGGACATGGGACGCCACCGACGCCACGCCGCCGGCCGCGCCGCCACGGGCCGCGCCACTGGGGGCACAGAAACCAACGGCTCCTTCCCGGGGGGCCGCGACCCACAGGACTCGTACGAGGGCGAGCACGCCACGATGGGCATCGCGCCCTATCTGCGGCCCGAGGCCTACGGCGACACCTACACCAGGAGCCACGACTACCTCTTCGCGACGGACGACGACTACGCCCGCGCCACCGACACGGGCGCCACCGCGGTCTTCGGGTCCGAGGGCTACACGCCGTCCGGCGGGAGCGCCGGGCGCGGCGCAGGCCGCCGCCGCAGGAAGAGGGTCGCCACACCGGTCCGGGCCGGCCTGCTCGGCGTCTCCGCCGCGGTCGCCCTCGGCACCGTCGCGGTCGCCACGGGCGCGGTACCCGGACTGGAGAACTACAGGCTCGGTGGCGGCAGCGGCAGCGACACCACGCAGGCCGCCGAGACACCGACGAACGCGGAGGCGCAGCAGGGCGGCACCTCAGGCTCCGCCTCGGCGTCCGCCTCCACGAACGGCCGCGGTGGTACGGCGGCCAGCCGGGGCTCCGAGCGATCCGCCTCCCCCACGCCCACCCCCTCGGCCTCGACGACGTCGGCGACGCCGTCCGAGAAGCCCACCACCGAGAAGCCGGCACACGAGCCGACGGCGACCCCCTCGAAGAAGCCGAGCTCCACGCCGTCGCACACGGCGACGAAGGCACCGGAGCGCGGCAGCACCCCGGGGACGGTCTCCCCGGAGGCCGCCGTAGAGGCGGAGGTCCTCAGGCTGGTCAACGAGGAGCGGTCGAAGGTAGGCTGCAGTGCCCTGGCCGCCAACAGCTCGCTGACCGAGCTGGCCGAGAGCTTCAGCGCGGACATGGCCGCGCGGGGCTTCTTCGACCACACCGACCCTGACGGGGCCTCCCCCTGGGACCGGGCCGCCAAGGCCGGCATAACCGACCTCGGCGGCGAGAACATAGCCCGGGGCCAGGCCGACGCGGCCGCGGTCATGGAGGCCTGGATGAACAGCCCCGGCCACCGCGCCAACATCCTGAACTGCGACTTCAAGACCCTGGGCGTCGGCGTGCACTACGGCTCCGGCGGACCGTGGTGGACCCAGGACTTCGGTTACTGAGCCTCACCACTCGGGCGGCGCCACCGACTGGTGCACTGACCACTGATGCACTTACTATGAGTTAGTGCAACCTGTCGGTTAGCGCTGCGTTCGAGTACGCTTCAGACATGAACAGCACTCAGGAGCGCGCGGAGGAGCAGGACCTCCCCTTCAACGTGTTCGCCAAGGCCTGCCCCTCGCGCGGCACGCTGGAGCACGTCACGGGACGCTGGGGCGCGCTCGCCCTCGGCGCGCTGCACGAGGGCTCCCTGCGCTTCAACGAGCTGCGCCGCCGTGTCGACGGTGTCAGCGAGAAGATGCTGTCCCAGACCCTGCACGCGCTGGAGCGCGACGGTCTGGTGCTACGCGAGGCCCAGCCGACCAACCCGCCGAGGGTGGACTACGAACTCACCCCGCTCGGCCACGAGGTCGCCGAGCGCCTGCTGTCCCTCATCCACTTCGTCGAGGGCAACATGGAGGACGTGCTGGCGGCACGGCAGCGCTACGACGACACGCGCGGCGGCCGCTGACACCTCGGGCAGAAGTAGCTGGACCGGTTCATCCACGGGCGCCGGCGCATCGGCGTGCCGCACCTCTTGCAGGGCAGCCCCTCGCGGCCGTACGCGTCCAGGGACCGGTCGAAGTACCCCGACTCGCCGTTGACGTTGACGTACAGGCTGTCGAAACTCGTGCCGCCGACGGCGAGGGCGGCGGTCATCACGTCCCGTACGTGGCCGAGGAGTTCGGCCGTGCGGGGGCGGGTGAAGCCGGCCGTCGGGCGTTCGTAGTGGACGCGGGCGCGCCACAGGGCCTCGTCCGCGTAGATGTTGCCGACGCCGCTGATCAACGACTGGTCGAGCAGGGCCCGTTTGATGGTGCTGCGCTTGCGGCGCAGCGCCTGGTGGAACGCCTCGTCGTCGAAGAGCGGGTCGAGGGGGTCACGGGCGATGTGCGCGATGACGTCGGGCAGACCGTCTGCCGTGCTGTCGTGCAACGACAGGCCGCCGAAGGTGCGTTGGTCGACGAAGCGGAGTTCGGTCGCGAACTCGTCGGCGAAGCGGACCCGGATGCGCAGGTGCTTCTCGTCGGGCGACCCCTGCGGCTGCACCAGCAGCTGACCGCTCATCCCGAGATGCGCCAGGATCGACTGGCCGGTGTCCTCCAACGGCAGCCACAGATACTTGCCGCGACGGCTGGGGACGCCGATGCGGTGGCCCTTGAGCCGGTGCGCGAAGTCGTCGGCACCGGCGATGTGCCGGCGCACCGCGCGAGGGTGCAGGACCTCCGCGTCGGCGACGGTCCGATGGGCGACCCACCGCTCCAGACCGCGCCGTACGACCTCGACCTCGGGCAGTTCGGGCATGGCGTCCCCCGTGACAACCGGTTGATGAGCCGAGCGCCCGCCCCGGGGCGGGGCGGGCGCTCGGGTCGCTGTCGTTGTTCGTCAGGCGGAGGCGGACGCTTCGTCGGCATCCGCGGCGGCGGCCCTGGCGCGTGCGTCCACGGTCGCGGCCTCGGCTGCCGCCTTGGCGCGCTCGTCCGCCGCGGCGCGGATGGAGCGCCACGCGGACTCGGCGGCCTGCTGCTCCGCCTCCTTCTTGCTGCGGCCGGTGCCGGTGCCGTACGAGACGCCTCCGACGCGGGCAGCAGCAGTGAAGGTCTTCTCGTGGTCGGGGCCGGTCTCCGTGACCAGGTACTCGGGGACGCCGAGGCCTTCGGTCGCGGTGAGCTCCTGGAGACTGGTCTTCCAGTCCAGGCCGGCTCCGAGGTTCGAGGACTTCTCGATCAGCGGGTCGAACAGGCGGTGCACCAGTTCGGAGGCCGCTTCGAGGCCCTGGTCGAGATAGACCGCACCGATCACCGCTTCCAGGGTGTCGGCGAGGATGGACGCCTTGTCCCGGCCGCCCGTGCCCTCTTCACCGCGGCCGAGCCGGATGAAGGAGCCCAGGTCGAGGCCACGACCGACCTCCGCCAGCGCACGCGAGTTGACCACCGCGGCCCGCAACTTGGCCAGCTGGCCTTCGGGCAGGTCGGGGTGGGTGCGGTACAGCGTGTCCGTGACGACGAGGCCGAGCACGGAGTCCCCGAGGAACTCCAGCCGCTCGTTCGTCGGCAGGCCGCCGTTCTCGTACGCGTAGGAGCGGTGGGTCAGCGCACGCACCAGAAGGGCGGACTCGAGCGTGTAGCCGAGCCGCCCTTCCAGAAGCGTGTGGGACGAGGCCGTGTTGTCCGCCTTTTTCTTGGCGGTTGAGTCCGCCTTGGCGTCATCCGCCTGCTTGGGGCTAGACACGGTGCCTCTCACCAGCCGCTCAGACCTCGAGGACCTGGCGCTTGTTGTAGGTGCCGCAAGACGGGCACGCGATGTGCTGCAGCTTGGGCTCGTGGCAGCGCTCGCACGCAACCAGGGTGGGGACCGCAGCCTTCCACTGCGACCGGCGGTGGCGCGTGTTGCTGCGCGACATCTTCCGCTTCGGAACAGCCACGGCTACTTCTCCTGCTTCTCGTCGACGCCCGGTTCGGCGCCGCTCATCTCGTCCTTCTCGCCGTCCGTCATGGTTTCGGCGAGTCCCTGCAGTGCCGCCCAACGGATGTCGACGGCGTCATGGTGGTGGTCCGGGTCGTCCGTGAGCCGCGCTCCGCACTCGGAGCACAGGCCCAGGCAGTCGTCCTGGCACACCGGCTGCATCGGCAGTGCGAGCACCACCGCATCGCGCAGCACGGGTTCGAGGTCGAACAAGCCGTCCTCGAGGAAGAGCCTGTCCTCGTCTTCCTCGGCGTCGTCGGCCGGTTCCGCCTTCACGCGGCCACGGTCGTCGGCGTCAGGGTACGAGAACATCTCCTGGAAGTCCGCTTCGAGCTCAAGCTCGAGCGGCTCCAGACACCTTACGCACTCCCCCTCGGCCTGTGCACGGGCGGTGCCCGTGACGAGCACCCCTTCCATGACCGACTCGAGCCGGAGTTCGAGCTCGACCGGGGCGCCTTCCGGCACTCCGATGACTCCCTGGATACCGAAGTCCTTGGGAGCGTCGACCGTGCGAGTCAGGCGCTGCAGCGCACCAGGACGCCGTCCCAGCTCGTGCGTGTCGAACACGAGGGGGTTGCGGTGGTCGAGGCGGGCGTTCAGTGCCATTCCTGCTTTCGGTCTTTCCGAGCTCGGGGTCGCCACCCTCGGTCTTCCCGGGCAGCGTTGATCGCGGATGTACGCGCGACCGAAGAGCCAGGATACTGGACCTTTCCCTGACAGCCCAATCCGGTCCCTGGCAGCCCCTCCGTCACAGGCCGCGGCCCTGTTCATAGGCCCGCAACTGCTCCGCGCTGATCATGCCGGTGTCGAAGAGGCTGGTCTCGTCGAGGGCGTATCCCTGCTGGGACTGATCCTGGTGAGACTGATGGTCCTGATGCGACTGGTGGTCCTGATGCGACTGGTGGTCCTGGTGGGTCTGCTGCGGCTGCTGTGCGGCCTGGTGCGGGTCGTAGGCGGCCTGCTGGGGGTCGTAGCCCTGGAAGGGGGCACCTCCCGCCGGAGCGTAGCCGGAGGCGGGGGAATACGGATCGGCCTGCTGGTAGCCGTACGGGTCGGCCTGCTGGCCGTAGCCCTGCTGCTGGTAGCCGCCGTAGGGGTCGGCCTGCTGTTGGTATCCGTAGGCAGGCTGCTGGTCGTACTGCCGCTGGGCGTGCTGCTCCGCGGCGGCCGGGGTGTCCGCCTCGGCGAGGGCGGCCAGGTCGGCCAGGTAGTCGGCGTCACTGGAGTGCTGGACGGTGGTGAGGTCGTCGGCGAGGGCGCCGAGGTCGTCCGTGGCGATACGGCCGTGCAGCTTCTGGCGACCGCGGCCGACGGCCTCCAGGGTCTTGGCGAGCACCGCCTCGAAGGCACCGAGTTTGACGTCGACGTAGGCGTCGGCGTCCCGCCGCAGCGTCTCCGGGTCGTGGCTGCGCTCGGGGGCGTCCTCGTCCTCGTAGCCCTGCTCGTCGACGCCCGGACCGGTGCCGAGGAGCTTCTCGCGGCCGCGACCGACGGAACCGAGGGTCTTGGTGAGGACGACCTCGAAGTTGGCGAGCTTGGAGTCGACGTAGTCGTCGGCCTCGGCGCGGACCTCCTCGGCCTCCTTGCGGGCCTCGGCGAGGATGCGGTCGGCCTCGGCCTGGGAGCGGCGGGCGACCTCGGTGTCGGAGATCAGGGAGCCGCGCTCGGCGTGGGCGGTCTCGATGATCCGTTCCGCCTCCTGACGGGCCTGCTCGACCATCTCCGCACGGCCCCCGATCAGCTCCTGGGCCTGGGCGAGGGAGTCGGGCAGCGCCGCGCGCACCTCTTCCAGCATCGAGAGCAGTTCGGCGCGGTTGACCACGCACGAGGCCGACATGGGCATGGACCTGGCGCCGGAGACCGCGGTGACGATCTCGTCGAGCTTCTTCTGCACGTCCACCGTGTGCTCGCCACTCTCTACAGATGCGTTGGAGACGGACGGGACGACTGTACGGCCATGAGCGGGCCGCCGGACACCGGGTGACGGGCCGTCAGCGCGTCAGTCCTGGCGCAGGCGCCGGGTGAGCGCCTCCAGGACCAGCGGCGGGACCAGGTGGGAGACGTCGCCGCCCCAGGTCGCGACCTCCTTGACCAGGGAGGACGACAGGAAGCTGTAGGTGGGGTTGGTGGGCACGAAGAGGGTCTCCACGCCCGAGAGGCCGTTGTTCATCTGGGCCATCTGCAGCTCGTAGTCGAAGTCGCTGACCGCGCGCAGGCCCTTGACGATGGCCGGGATCTCGCGCTCCTTGCAGAAGTCCACGAGGAGGCCGTGGAAGGCCTCGACCCGCACGTTGGCGTACTCGGCGGTGACCTGGCGGATCAGGTCGATCCGCTCGTCGATCTCGAACAGGCCCTTCTTGGACTTGTTGATCATCACCGCGACGTAGACCTCGTCGTAGAGGCGAGAGGCGCGGGAAATGATGTCGAGGTGTCCGTTGGTGATCGGGTCGAACGACCCGGGACAGACGGCGCGGCGCACTTGTGATCCCTCGCTCTCCGGTCCGGTCATCGTGCGTCTTCGCACGTAGAGGCGGCGCGACCGTACCAAAACGTTCCCTCGCCGTAGCGACGGGACCGGACCGCGTCGAAGCCGGCCGGCCAGCGGAATTCGCCGCCTCTGGTGCTGCGCTCCACGGTGACGAGGGCGTCGGCCGCGAGCCAGCCCCCCGAGCGGAGTGTGAGCAGGATCTCGCGAAGATCGTCGTCCGTGACGGCGTAGGGCGGGTCGAGGAAGACGAGGTCGTACGGCGCTGCCGGCGCCGTCTGGATCACCTGGTGGGCCTTGCCCGCCCTCACCTCGGCGCCGGGGAGCGCGAGGTTTCTCACGTTCTCGCGGATGATGCGGGCCGCTCGCGCGTCGGCTTCCACGAGGAGGGTGTGGCTCGCGCCGCGGGAGAGGGCCTCGAGGCCGACGGCGCCGGAGCCGGCGTAGAGGTCGAGGACGCGTTCGCCGTCCAAAGGGCCGCCGAGGAGGGACTGCCAGGTGGAGAAGAGACCTTCGCGTGCGCGGTCGGAGGTAGGACGGGTGCCGGTCCCTGGCGGGACGGCCAGGCGACGTCCGCCGGCTGCGCCGGCGATCACGCGGGTCATCTTTGGTCCTTGGTCGAGGGTGGTTACGGATTCAGTCTGGCAGCAGGTTCGTCGTGGTCGCTCGCGCCCACGCGGCGGTAGCCGCATATCCAATGCAGCCCCGCGCCCCTTCAGGGCGCGCTGTCCTCAGCCCTTCTCCAAGTACTGCTCCCTCTCCTCGTCCAAGAGGGCGTCCAGGGCCGTCCGCAGGCCGGGAAGTCCCGTCAGCTCCGGATCTTCCGCCACCACCGCCACCGCCTCCTCCCGCGCTTCCGCGATGACCTCCTCGTCCTCGATCACCGCCAGCACGCGGAGCGAGGTGCGTGCGCCGGACTGGGCCTGGCCCAGGACATCGCCCTCGCGGCGCTGCTCCAGGTCGATGCGGGAAAGCTCGAAGCCGTCCAACGTCGACGCGACCGCGTTCAGGCGCTGTCGGGCGGCGCTCGCCTCGGGCATCTCGGTGACCAGGAGGCAGAGTCCGGCGGCCGAGCCACGGCCCACGCGGCCGCGGAGCTGGTGCAGCTGCGAGACGCCGAAGCGGTCGGCGTCCATGATCACCATCGCCGTGGCGTTGGGGACGTTGACGCCGACCTCGATGACGGTCGTGGCGACCAGGACATGGGTCTCGCCGGCGGCGAAGCGGCGCATGACCGCGTCCTTGTCGTCGGGGTGCATCCGGCCGTGCAGGACCTCGACCTTGAGTCCCTGGAGGGGGCCCTTGGTGAGCTGCTCGGCGACCTCGAGGACGGCGAGCGGCGGCCGTTTCTCCGCCTCGTCCTCGGCGGACTGCTTCCGCTTCTTCGGGTCGTCCTCCTCGTCGCCGATGCGCGGGCAGACGACGTACGCCTGGTGTCCGTTCTCCACCTCCTCGCGCACCCGTTCCCAGGCGCGGGTGAGGAAGTGGGGTTTGTCGGCGGCCGGGACGACATGGCTGGCGATGGGTGAGCGGCCGGCCGGGAGCTGGTCGAGGACGGAGGTCTCCAGGTCGCCGAAGACCGTCATGGCGACCGTGCGCGGGATGGGCGTGGCGGTCATGACGAGCAGGTGCGGGGGCTGTTTGCCCTTGCCGCGCAGGGCGTCACGCTGTTCGACGCCGAAGCGGTGCTGTTCGTCGACCACGACGAGGCCCAGGTCGTGGAACTGCACCTTGTCCTCGATGAGCGCGTGCGTGCCGATCACGATGCCGGCCTCGCCGGTGACCAGGTCGAGCAGCGCCTGGCGGCGTGCGGCCGCTCCCATGGACCCGGTGAGCAGCACCACCTTGGTGGCCCGCTCGGCCCCGCCGAGCATGCCGCCCTCGGCGAGCTCGCCCATCATCTCCACGACCGACCGGTGGTGCTGCTGGGCGAGCACCTCGGTGGGCGCGAGCAGGGCGGCCTGCCCCCCGGTGTCGACGACGGCGAGCATGGCGCGCAGGGCGACCAGTGTCTTGCCGGAGCCCACTTCCCCTTGCAGCAGCCGGTGCATCGGGTGCTCCGTCGCCAGGTCGTCGAAGATCTCCTTGGAGACCTTCCGCTGCCCGTCGGTGAGGGTGAAGGGCAGGCGGGCGTCGAAGGCCGTGAGGAGGCCGTCGGGGGCCGGCTTCCGGGGGACCGCCGGTAGTTGGGCGTCGGCGTGGCGGCGGCGGGCGAGGGCGACCTGGAGGATGAAGGCCTCGTCCCACTTGAGGCGGGAGTGGGCGTCGGCGATGTCGGCCTTGGTGTGCGGGCGGTGGATCTTCAGGAGGGCCTCGGGCAGGGGGACCAGGCCGCGGCCCTCGCGGAGGGAGTCCGGGAGGGGGTCGAGGGCCTCCTGGGCGCTGGGCAGGACCGTCTGCACCGCCTTGCCGATCTTCCAGGACTCCAGCTTGGCGGTGGCGGGGTAGATCGGGATGAGGGCGCCGGCCCAGGTCTCCACGGACTCTGCGGCGCCGTCGGGATCACCCCGCAGCAACTCGTACGCCGGATGAGCGAGTTGGAGTCGGCGGTTGAAGAGGGAGACCTTGCCGGCGAACATCGCGCGGGTGCCCGGCAGGAGTTCCTTGTGGGGCTTGTGCACGCCGTTGCCGAAGAAGACGAGTTGGAGGCGGCCACTGCCGTCCGTGATCGTGACTTCCAGGCGCTGGCCCTTGCCCCGGGGGGCCTTGGCCGAGGCGAAGGTGTGCAGCCGGGCGTCGGCGACCTGGGCGACCACCGTGACGTGCTCGTCCATGGGGAGGTCGGCGAGGTGGGTGAGCTGGCCGCGCTCCTCGTACCTGCGCGGATAGTGGTGCAGGAGGTCGCCGACGGTGTGCAGGCCGAGGTGCTCGGCCATCACCTTCGCGGTGGCGGGGCCGAGCACCTTCTTCAGCGGTTCTTCCAGTGCGGGCACGAGATCCATTGCACACCACACCACTGACATTGCCGTAAACATAGCCGGAAACCCCTGGTCAGGCCGCTCGTTCGGGGCCTAGGATGACGCGCTCCGGCCATCCCTCCCCGCGGTCACCGCCTCACCGGGACCGCCCGACCCCGCGCCGTTGCGAAGTTCCCCCCACCGGCGCCGTGACGATGGACTCCCAGACCTCACAGTCATCCCAGGCACCACAGTCACCTCATACGTTCCAGGTCGACCTGCGTGGTCTGGTGGACCTGCTGTCCCATCACCTCTACTCCAGTCCCAAGGTCTACCTGCGGGAACTGCTGCAGAACGCCGTCGACGCCATCACCGCCCGGCACGCCGAGGAGCCGGACGCCCCGGCCCGGGTGCGGCTGTACGCGGACGGTGGTTCGCTGCGGGTGGAGGATTCCGGTGTCGGGCTCACCGAGTCGGACCTGCACAGTCTGCTGGCGACCATCGGGCGCAGTTCCAAGCGCGCCGAGGGGCTTCAGGAGGTCCGCTCGGACTTCCTCGGGCAGTTCGGCATCGGGCTGCTGGCGTGTTTCGTGGTCGCCGAGCGGATCCGGGTCGTCAGTCGCAGCGCCCGCACTCCGGGCGCGCCTCCGGTGGAGTGGACGGCGCGGGACGACGGCTCGTACACCGTGCGGACGCTGCCGGACGAGGAGCGGCCCGAGCCGGGCACCACCGTGCATCTGGTGGCGCGGGCCGGGGCCGCGGAGTGGCTCGCGCCGCAGCGGGTGCGGGCGCTGGCGCGGGACTTCGGGTCGCTGCTGCCGTACGACGTCCAGGTGAACGGCGAGGCGGTCAGCGACCTGCCGGCGCCCTGGGACCGTTCCTACCCCTCCCCGGCTGCCCGGCGGGTGGCCCTGGCGCGGCACTGCCACGACCTGTTCGGGTTCACCCCGCTGGACTCGATCGACCTGGACGTGCCGCTCGCCGGGATCCGCGGGGTGGCGTACGTGCTGCCGTCGGCGGTCAGCCCGGCCCAGCGGGCGGGTCATCGTGTGCACCTCAAAGGCATGCTGCTGACCGAGCGCGCCGAACAGCTGCTGCCCGACTGGGCGTTCTTCGTGCGCTGCGTCCTGGACACCGACAGCCTGCGTCCCACCGCCTCGCGCGAGTCGCTGTACGAGGACGAGACGCTGGCCGCCGTGCGCGAGGCACTGGGCGAAAGGATCCGGTCCTGGCTCACGGCCCTGGCTGCGGGTGACCCGGAGCGGCTGGCGGCCTTCCTGTCCGTGCACCACCTGGGCGTGAAGTCCCTGGCACGGCACGACACGGAGATGCTGCGCACGATGCTGCCGTGGCTGCCCTTCGAGACGTCCGACGGGCGGCTGTCCCTGGAGGAATTCGCACAGCGGCACCCGGTCGTGCACTTCACCCGGACCGTCGAGGAGTACCGGCAGGTCGCGCCGATCGCGTCCGCGCAGGGCGTCGGCGTGATCAACGGCGGTTACACCTACGACAGCGAGCTGGTCGAGGCGCTGCCGTCGGTGCGGCCGGGGACGGTCGTCGCCGAGCTGGACGCCGACACCGTGACCGCGCACCTGGACGCGGTGGACCCCGCCCTGGAGCTGGCGCTGTCGGGCTTCCTGGCGGCCGCGCGGGCGAAGCTGGACCCGCTGGGCTGCGACGTCGTCCTGCGGGCCTTCCATCCGCTGTCCGTGCCCGCGCTGCACCTGGACGACCGGGCGGCCCGGCACGAGCAGGCCCGCGCGGAGGCGGAGGCGCAGGCCGACGACCTGTGGGCGGGCATCCTCGGCTCGCTGCGCGGCAGCGCCCCGCGCGCGCGGCTGGTGCTCAACCATCTCAATCCGCTGATCCGCAGGATCAGTTCCCTGCACGACCCGGAGCTGATCGGCACCGCGAGCGAGTCGCTGTACGGGCAGGCGCTGCTGATGGCGCAGCGCCCGCTGCGGCCCGCCGACTCGGCGCTGCTGAACCGGGCGTTCATCGGCCTGCTGGAGTGGGCCACGCACGGCGAGGACGGCCACTGATGAGCGAGATCACCGACTTCGATTCCCTCCGCCGGGCGATGGCGGAGAACTCCGAGCAGCCGGAGGGGCCGACCCGCAACGCGCGCGCGGAGCAACTGCTCGTCGAGGCCGAGAAGCTGGACGTCCCACTCGCCGTGATCGAGGCGCTCGGGCACCAGCTGAAGGTCTACAACTACAGCTCCGAGAAGGACAAGATGTTCGTCCCGTTCGCGCGTCTGCTGCGCCTGTGGGACGAGCGGCCCGAGGACTTCGACGAGTACGAGACGCACTCGCTGCACTGGGTCTTCAAGTGGATGTCGTCCGGCATGCTCGACCAGCCGCACGTGCCGCTCGCGTCCATCGAGAAATGGCTCGGCGAGATGGAGCACCGCTACCGGCTGGCCGGGCATTCCGAGCGGGCGGTGCGCAGCGCCGAGTTCAGTGTGGCAGCGCACGTCGGTGACGTGGCGCGGGCCGAGCGGGCGTACGCGGCCTGGCTGGCGGCCGACCGCGACAGCATGGCCGACTGTCACGCGTGCGAACTGCACGGGCAGGGCTGGTGGCAGGCGGAGCGGGGCCGCGCCGCGGAGGCGCTGGAGCTGTGGCGGCCGGTGCTGGAGGGCGAGTTCGGCTGCGCCCACGAACCGCACACCGTCCTGGCGTCCTCCCTGGTGCCCCTGCTGCGGCTGGGCCGCCTCGATGAGGCGCGCGGCAACCATCTGCGGGGCTTCCGGCTCGTGCGGCCCATGGAGAGCATGCGCGGCGCCTACGCGGACCACGTGGAGTTCTGCGCGCTGACCGGCAACGAGGCCCGCGGTCTGGAGCTGCTGGCGGAACGGCCCGCGTACTTCACCGATGACGGGCATCCGCGCAGCAAAATGGACTTCCTCACGGTGGTGGTCCTGCTCATGGACCGTCTGTCGGCCCTCGGGATGGGCGGTCAGCGGGTGCCGGGCCCCGCGGGCCGCACCTGGACGGCGGACGAACTGTCCACCCACGCGCGCGGGGAGGCCCTTACGCTCGCCGCGCGCTTCGACGCGCGCAACGGCACGTCGTACGTCAGTGAGCGGGCCCGCGCGCGGATGGCGCAGGAGCCCCTGGTGGAGCGGCTGCCGCTGGGCGTGCGCGCGGCGCGGCCGGCCGCCCCGGCGGTGGTGGCGGCGCCTCCCGCGGCGCCGCAGGAAACCGCCGAACCGGACCTGGCCGCCCTGCTCGCCGAGGCACGGCGCCGGTCGGACACCCTGCAGCCGAACGCCGTCGAGGCGTGGGCGGCCGTCGCGCGGGCCGCGCGGGACGTGGAGCTGGACCCGCGCGACCGTGCCGAGATCGCCGATCACCGGGCGATGGACCTCGGCCCCGAGGGCGCCGAGCTGTTCGCGCGCGCCGCCGAGCTGTACGCGGAGGCGGGTGACCCGGGCGAGGCGCTGGCGGCACACGCGCGTGCGGCCTACGTCCGTGCTCTGGCCGGTGACGTGGACGGGGCGCTCGTGGCCGTCGAGGAGTCGTACGACGAGGTGCTCGCGCTCTACGCCGACGAGGGCACGGGCGTGCGGCAGACGGCGTCGGTGCTGATGGCGCGGGCGCGGATCGTGATGCGGCGGGTGCACGAGGCCGAGGGCCCGGTCGCCCGGAGCGTGCTGACGGACGCGCGCGCGGCCGCCCGTGAGGTGCTGGCGCTGGTCGACGGGCGGGCCGGGGACGACGTACGGCTCGCGTCGCGGGTCGCCGAGGCGCAGGCGATGCTGGCGGAGATCGCCGCACACGAGGGGGACGCTCAGACGGGCGCGGAGCTGTTCGCGCGGGCCGCGTCGGTGTTCGTCGAGGCGGGGCTGCCGTGGTTCGCGGTGGAGTACGAGGCCCGGCTGGCCGGACTGGCGCACCACCTCGGCGACACCGTGCAGGCCGAGCGGGCGCTGCGGGCGGCCCTGGAGCACGGCGGGCCGCACCTGGAGGCCGTCGGGCGGGCGCAGCTGCACCTCCAGCTCGCCGAGGTCGTGGGCGGCCTGGGCCGGGCGGACGAGGCGGCCGAGCACGCCCTGGAGGCCGCGCACTGGGCCGACGAGGCGGGTGAGGGCCCGACGCTCGGGGCGTGGGCCCGTCAGCAGCTCGGCGGGCTCCTGCTGCGCCTTCGCCGGTTCGCCGAGGCCGCGGAGGTGCTGGAGTCGGCGCTGGCCGACCTCACCGCCGACACGCACGGCGACGGGGCGGTCGTCCAGACGCAGTGGTGGCTCGGCGACTGTCTGAGCGAGCTCGGCGAACACCGCGCGTCCGCGGAACGCCGGCTCCAGGCCGCCGAGATCGCCCGGCACTGGCCCGAGCAGCACGACCACGCGACGCTCGCGCACCTGGCCGCCGAGTCCCTCGGTCAGGCGGGGCTGCACGCCGAGGCGGACCGGGCGTACGCCCGCGCGGGTGATCTGTGGCGCTCGCTGGGCAACGTTCACGGCCTGGTCCGGTCCCTGCGGGCCCGCGCGTGGCTGGCGCTGCGCACCGAGGACGGGTCGGAGGGGGCACGGGAGTTGATGGCGGCCGCCGTCCACGCGTGCGTGAGCGCGCGGGACGCGGCGGACGACGAGGAGGACCGGCAGCGGCTCACCGCCGAACTGGGGCACACCCACCGACAGTTCGGCGACCTGCTCGCCCGTTCCGTCGCCGACGACGCCGAGGACGGATCGATCCACGGCGCGTTCCGGGAGGGCCTGGCACGGCTGGCGGACGCCATAGACGTCTTCGCCTCCCTCGGGGACGGCGCCCTGGACAGCCGCACCGGCGCGGAACTCGCCGCGGGCTGGCTGGAGGCCGACCTGGGCCACCCCGCACAGGCTGCGGCACGCGCGCGTGCGGTGCTGGCCGCCTACGAGGGGGCCGAGGGTGCCGCCGACCTGGACGGGACGGCGGGGGCACGGCGTGCGGAGGCCGAGCAGCTGCTGCAGGTGGTGGCGGAACAGACGGTGCGGTGACCGGTGGTGCGGTGACCGGTGGTGCGGTGACCGGTGGTGCGGTGACCGGTGGTGCGGTGACCGGTGGTGCGGTGACCGGTGGTGACCACCGTGTCGACGGCCAGGTACGCCTCCCGCACCCGGGCCTCCAGGTGGTCGGCGACGCCGTCGGGGGCCTCGTCGCCCAGGACGAGGGTGACGAGCTCCCCGCCCGCCGAGAGCATGCGGTCCAGGACGGCCGCCGCGGTGGCGGTGACGTCCGAGCCGATCACGGCCACGTCGCCGTCGACGAGGCCGAGGACGTCACCGGCCTGGCAGATGCCCGCCATGGTCCAGGACTGGCGTTCGGCGACGGTGACCTCGGCGTAGCGGGTCGCGCCGGCCGCGGAGGTCATCGCGACGACGTCCTCGTCGAAGCGGCGGTCGGGCTGGTGGACGGCGAGCGCCGCGATGCCCTGGACCGCGGAGCGGGTGGGGATCAGGGCGACCCGGACACCGTCCGCGCGGGCCTGTTCGGCCGCGGCGGCCGCGGTGTGGCGCAGCTCGGCGTCGTTGGGCAGCAGCACCACCTCGCGCGCGTGGGCCCGCCGTACGGCCTCGACGAGCTCTCCGCTCGCGGGCGCCTCCCCGGGGCGCGCGAGCACGGTGGTCGCGCCCGCCTCGGTGTAGAGGCCGGCCAGGCCCTCACCCGGCACGACGGCGACGACGGCCCGCTCGGCGCGCTCCCGGAGCGGCCGCTCGCCCCCTCCGCGCGTGTGCGCGTCGCCGAGCCCGAAGTGGGTGATGCGGATCCGGTGCGGCCGCCCGGCCTCGATGCCCGCCTCCACGGCGGCGCCCGCGTCGTCGACGTGCACATGGACGTTCCACAGTCCGTCGCCGCCGACCACCACGAGCGAGTCCCCGAGGCCGTCGAGCCGTTGCCGCAGCCGCGCGACGGCCGCGTCCTCGGCCTCCAGGAGGTAGATCACCTCGAAGGCGGGCCCGCCGTCCTCCGGGGTGGCCGAGCCGTCCGCGCACTCGTCGACGCCGTCGAGCCCCGCCAAGCCACCCGACTCCCCAGCCACGGCGGGAGCCTGCGACGCCTCCCCGCGCGCGTGCCCCCCGAAGCCCCCCGCGGCCGTGGCCGTCGCGGCCACCACCCCCGGTGCCTCCCCCGTGAACGTCTCCACCAGCGCCCCGAGAACCGCCACCAGCCCCCGGCCGCCCGCGTCGACCACCCCGGCCCGCTCCAGGACGGTCAGCTGGGCGGGTGTCTCGGCCAGCGCCGCGCGGGCTCCCTCGTAGGCGGCCCGGGCGACCGTGCCGCAGTCGCCCTCCGTCCTGCCCGCCGCGTCGGCGGCGGCCGAGGCGACCGACAGGACGGTGCCCTCGACGGGGTGGGCCACGGCCTGGACGGCGGAGTCGGCGGCCTGCCGCAGGGCCAGCCGCAGCCCCTGTCCGTCGGTGTGGCGGGCGTCGTCGTCCGCGGCGAGCACCTGGGCCATGCCGCGCAGCAGCTGCGCGAGGATCGTCCCGGAGTTGCCGCGCGCGCCTATGAGCGCGCCGTGCGCCATCGCCCGCACGGTGTCGGCCAGCGTGGGTCCCCCGTAGCCGGAGCCGTGCCCCGTGAACACCGCCTCGACCGCGGTCACCGCCGACTCGACGGTCAGGTACATGTTCGTTCCGGTGTCCCCGTCCGCGACCGGGTACACGTTGATCGCGTCGATCTCCTCACGCGCCCGCCCCAGTGCCCCGAGCGTCAGACCGCACCAGGTACGCACCGCGAGAGCATCGAAGAATGTCTGCGGCACCTGCGCCACCTGCGCCTCCCTGAGCTGCTGGACTGGACGCAGCGTAGACCCCGGGCCGGTGTCCCCCGGAAGAGGGCAGGGGCAGGGAACCGGGCCGACCATGGTAGTTTCGTTGTACTGGCGCAGTCGTTGTATGCTGCTCCGGTTGCCCGATCCTGATCGGGCCATTCCCCTGGCAGCGCCACTCAGATCCTCGATCCTGATCCCGGCATGCCGGGATCAACCGTAAGTGCATCTGAAGTCTTTGGAGTGACCCGTGGCTGCCAACTGCGACGTCTGCGGCAAGGGGCCGGGCTTCGGCAACAACATCTCGCACTCGCACCGCCGTACGCCTCGCCGCTGGAACCCGAACATCCAGCGCGTGCGTACCGTGGTGGGCGGGACGCCGAAGCGCGTGAACGCTTGCACCTCGTGCATCAAGGCCGGCAAGGTCTCGCGCTGACGCTCAGCTGAGCGCGCGGCCACAGCCGGTTCGCTGCACTGAGCCGGTCCACCTCAGGGTGGGCCGGCTTTTTGCCGTACCCGCACGCGCCCGAGCTGCCAGAATCTGCCGAATGCGCTTCGGCATCCTCGGCCCGCTGGACATCCGCACCGACGACGGCGCCCCCGTGGACCCCGGCGGTCCCCGCCCCCGCGCCCTCCTCACGCTCCTGCTCCTCGACACCGGCCGCACGGTCTCCACGGACCGCCTGACCCTCGGCCTGTACGGCACCCGGACGCCCGCAGGAGCCGCCAACGCGCTCCAGTCGCAGATATCCCGCCTCCGCAGGCGTCTCGCGCCGCACACGGGCATCGAGGCCTCTTCCGCCGGTTACCGCCTCACCACCTTTCCCGAAGCCGTCGACGCCCATCGGTTCGAACACACGGCCGGGGAGGGGCGGGCCGCCCTCTCGGCCGGGGACCCCGCGCGCGCGGCGGCCCGGCTGCGGGAGGCGCTCGCCCTGTGGCGCGGGCCCGCGCTGCCCGACCTGCCGGAGGCGCACGCCGAGCGGGCACGCCTGGAGGGGCTGCGGCTGGCCGCCGTACAGGACCGGATCGAGGCGGACCTGCTGCTCGGCGCAGGGGCCGAGCTCGTCGCCGAGCTGCGGGCGCTGCTGTCGGCGCATCCGCTGGACGAGCGGCTGTACGGGCAGCTGATGCGGTCCCTGCACGCGGCCGGGCGGCCCGCCGAGGCGCTCACGGTGTACGAGGAGGCCCGCCGCACCCTCGCCGACGAGCTGGGCGCCGACCCGTCCCCCGAGCTGTCCGCCCTCCACCTGGAGTTACTGCGGGGCAACGGCGTGCGCAGGCCCGCCCGACCGCGCGTCCCGGTCCAGCTCACCCCCTTCGTCGGCCGCGACCGCGAGCTCGCGCGCATCGGGCGCGGTCTGTCCGGCTCCCGTCTGGTCACGCTCACGGGCCCCGGCGGTGTCGGCAAGACCCGCCTGGCGATCGAGGCGGCCCGCACCCGGGCCCCCTCCCCACCCGACGCCTGCTTCGTCGAGCTGGCCCCCCTCAGTGACGGCGCGGGCATCCCGTACGCCGTGCTCGCCGCCCTCGGGGTGCGGGACGGCTTCCGCACTCCCGCCACAGACACCATCGACCGTCTGCTGGCCGCCCTGGAGGAGCGTGAGCTGCTGCTGGTGCTCGACAACTGCGAGCACCTGGTGGAGGACGTGGCGCGGCTGTCGGCGCTGCTGCTCGGCGCCTGCCCGGGCGTCCGGGTCCTGGCCACCAGCCGGGAGGCCCTCGGCATCACGGGCGAGGTCCTGGTCCCCGTGCCGCCGTTGCCGCCCGAGCCCGCGGTCCGGCTCTTCCTCGACCGCGCGCGGGCCGTACGTCCCGACTTCGACGACCACGCGCGCGTGGCCGACATCTGCCGGGCCCTCGACGGGCTTCCGCTGGCGATCGAGCTGGCCGCGGCCCGGCTGCGCACGCTCACCCCCGACGAACTCGCCGACCGCCTCGACGACCGGTTCCGGCTGCTGACCCGCGGCGACCGCTCCAAGGCGCCCCGGCACCGCACCCTGCGCGCGGTCGTGGAGTGGAGCTGGGACCTGCTGGACGACGAGGAGCGTGAACTCGCGGCCGAGTTGACCGTCTTCCCGGGCGGGGCGACCCTCGACGCCGTGACGGCAGTGTGCAACGCGGACCACCCGGAGGACCTGCTGGCCTCCCTGGTCGAGAAGTCCTTCCTGGAGGTGTCCGAGGGGCGATACCGGATGCTGGAGACGATCCGCGCGTTCGCCGCCGGGCACCTCATCGGCGCGGACGGCCTCCTGGACGCCCACGCGGAGTACTTCAGGCGGCTGGCCGAGCGCGCCGAGCCGTACCTCAGGGGCGGGGGCCAACTGCCCTGGCTCGCCCGGCTGACCGCCGAGCACGGCAACCTGGACGCGGCGCTGCGGCACCTCGTCCGCAGGGCCCCCGCGGACGCCCTGCGGCTCATGGCGCACCTGTCCTGGTTCTGGCGGCTGCGCGGCCCGCACGACGTGCACGCCTCGCTCGCCCGCACGCTGCTGGCGGCCGTCGGCGACCTGGTACCGGCGGAGCTGGCGGAGGAGTACGCCCTGTGCGCGATGAACACGGTCTCCGGCCGCGGTGACGACCCCGCGGAACCCGACCGCATGGCGCGCGTGGCCGACGTCCTGCGGGGCCTGGAGAAGCCGCTGCGGCTGCCGTTCACCCTGGTCCTGTGGTCACTCACCGGCGGCCCGCTGCTCGCCTCGGACGAGGAGCTGCGGGCCGTCCAGGTCGGGGACGACCCGTGGGGACGGGCGCTGCTCGACCTGGGGCTCGGCTACCAGATGCAGTTCAGGGGCCGCCCCGCCGAGTCGGAGGCCGCCTTCGCCCGCTCCCTGGCCGCCTTCCACGTCACCGGGGACCGCTGGGGCATGGCCAACTGCCTTGACCCACTGGCCGGTTTCGCGGCCCGGCGCGGCGCGTACGACGAGGCGCTGGCCCTGCTCGACGAGGGCCTGCCGTACGTACGGGAGCTGGAGGCCCCCGAGGAGACGGCGGACCTGCTGCGCACGCGCGGGACCGTGCTGCTGCACCGGGGCGACGCCGAGGCGGCGGTCGTCCACTACGAGGAGTCGGCCGCACTCGCGCGCGGCGCCGGTGCCCCGGACAAGGTGGCGGCCGCGTGGCGGGGTCTCGGTGACACCGCCCGGCTCTCCGGGCACACGGCCCACGCGCGCGTGCACTACGACAACGCCCTGGAGGCGTGCGCGGCGAACTGGTTCAGCGTCGGTGAGACGGCGCGGATCCTCATCGGCCTGGGCCGCACGGAGGCAGCCGAGGGCGACCCCGACAAGGCCCGCGAATGGTTCACCCGGGCCCACACGCACGCCCTCGAGTCGCCCGACTGCCTCGCCCTGGCCGACATCGCCGACGCCCTGGCGTCGGTCGCCCGGAGCGCCGGCCGGGCGGCCGAACTCCTGGGCGCCGCCGTGGGCCTGCGGGGCGAGCCGCTCGACGCCGACCCCGATGTCGTCCGGACGCGGGACGACGTACGGGCGGCGCTGCCCGCGGAGGCGTACGACGAGGCGTTCGAGCGGGGGCGGGGTCTGCGGGCAGCGGCGGTCAGCGGACGGTAGGAGGACGGTCAGCGCCCCCGCCCAAGCTGCCGTGCATGACGAACAAGACGCACGACCTCAGCCACCTCACCGTCCTGATCTCCGGTGCCAGTGTCGCCGGCCCGGCGCTCGCGCTGAACCTCCTCCGCCACGGCGCGCGGGTCACCGTCGTCGAGAAGGCGCCGGAGCTGCGCGGCGGCGGCTTCGCCGTCGACTTCCGCGGTCACATCCATCGCAAGGTCCTCACCGAGATGGGCATCCGGGACGAGATCCACGCCCGCCAGACCCACATGGGCCGCCAGATGGTCGTCGACGCGGAGGGCTCCCCGCAGGTCGATCTGCCGTCGGAGATGATGAGCGGCGACGTGGAGATCTTCCGCGGCGAGCTCGCGCGGATCATGTACGAGCGCACCAGGGATCGCGTCGAGTACGTGTTCGGCGACTCGATCGCCGCGCTCACCGACACGCCCCACGGTGTCGACGTCACGTTCGAGCAGAGTCCCGCCCGCCGCTTCGACCTGGTGATCGGCGCGGACGGCCTGCACTCGAACACACGACGTCTCGTCTTCGGCGACGAGTCCCGCTACCTGCGCTTCCTCGACCACTACGTGGCCGGCTTCGAGGTCCCCAACCACCTGGGCCTGAACCGCACCGGCCGCCTCTACAGCGAGCCCGGCCGCGCGATCGCCCTCGGCAACTACGACGGCGACCCGGACCACGCGGGCGCGTTGTTGGTCTTCCGGTCCGAGCGGTTGTCGTACGACCGCCGGGACCTCGCCGCGCAGAAGCGGATCCTCGCCGAGCGGTTCGCGGGGATGCGCTGGGAGGGGCCCAACGTCCTGAAGGCCCTGGAAGCGGCCGACGACCTCTACTTCGACGCGATCGCCCAGATCCACGTCGACCGGCTGACCAAGGGCCGGGTGGCACTGCTCGGGGACGCCGGGTACGGCGCCACGATGGGCGGCATGGGGACCGGCGTGGCGATCGTCGGCGCGTACGTCCTCGCCGGTGAGCTGGCCCTCGCGGGCGGGGACCACCGTACGGCGTTCGCCGCGTACGAGGCGCGGATCTCCGGCTTCGCCAAGGGTTGCCAGAAGACCTCCGGCAACGCGGGCCCCTTCTTCGCGCCGGCCACGGAGCGGCGGATCCGCAGCCGGGACCGGATGTACCGGCTGCTCGCCTCCCGCCCGCTGGCGGCCTTCTTCAAGAAGATCACCGAGAAGTCGGCGACCGGCATCAAGCTGCCGGAGTACCCCGGGTGAGCGCCCACCCGTGGTCCACCGGCCCGATGCCGCCGCCCAGCGCGAACCCGGCCGCGATCGCACCGGTGACGTACTCCTTCGCCGCCGTCACCGCCTCCGGCACGGACCGCCCCTTCGCCAGCTCCGCCGCGATCGCCGAGGCGAGGGTGCAACCGGTGCCGTGGGTGTGCCGGTTGTCGTGGCGCGGCGCGCGCAGCCAGTGCTCCTCGGAGCCGTCGGTGAGCAAGTCCACGGCGTCGCCGGAGAGATGACCGCCCTTGATGACGACCCACCGCGGCCCGTACGCCAGCACGGCCTCGGCGGCGGACCGCATGGAGTCCTCCGAGTCGACGTGTACGCCGGTCAGTTGCGCCACCTCGTCGAGGTTCGGGGTGGCGACGGTGGCGGCCGGCAGCAGCACGCTGCGCACGGAGTCGAGGGCGGAGGCCGCCAGCAGCGGGTCCCCGTGCTTGGAGACGCCGACCGGGTCGACCACGGCCGGCGCGTCCGTCGCCGCGATCAACTCGGCCACCGCCTGAACGAGTTCGGCGGAGGCGAGCATGCCGGTCTTCACGGCCTGTACGCCGATGTCGTCGACGACGCTGCGGTACTGGGCCCGCACCGCCTCCACCGGCAGCTCCCAGGCGCCCTGCACGCCGAGGGAGTTCTGCGCGGTGACGGCCGTGACGACGCTCATGCCGTGCACACCGAGGGCCAGCATCGTCTTCAGATCGGCCTGGATCCCCGCGCCGCCACCGGAGTCGGAGCCGGCCACGGTCAGCACCCTGGGCGGGGCGTCGCTCATGACTCCATGTCCCCGAAGTGGTCCCAGCCGCCCTTGCTGGTCCATGGCGCCCCGTCGACCGTGACCTGGGGCAACGCGGAGGGGTTGAGCACCTCGCCGATCACCTTCCAGCGGGCGGGGAGCTTCACGTCCGGCGGGAAGGTGGCCACGATCGCGTGGTCCTCTCCCCCGGTCAGCACCCACTGGATCGGGTCGACGCCGACGGCCTGCCCGATGTCGTTCATCTGGGTGGGGATGTCGATCGCTCCGGAGCGGATGTCGATCCGGACCTTGCTGGCCTCCGCGATGTGCCCGAGGTCGGCGATCAACCCGTCACTGACGTCGCACATCGCGGTCGCGCCGAGCCCGGCGGCGGCCGGGCCCGCGTGGTAGGGCGGCTCGGGGCGGCGGTGGGCCTCGACGAAGGCGCGGGGCGAGCGGAAGCCCCGGGAGAGCACCGCGTACCCGGCGGCGGACCAGCCCAGCCAGCCGGTCACCGCGACGAGGTCCCCGGGCTGGGCGCCGGCCCGGGTGATCGGCTCCTGATTGCGCAGGTCGCCGAGCGCGGTGATCGACACCATGATGGTGTCGCCGCGTACGACGTCGCCGCCGACCACGGAGGCACCCGCGACCTGACACTCGTCGCGCAGGCCGTCCATCATCTCGGTCGGCCAGGCGACGGGCAGTTCGGCGGGCACGACCAGGCCGAGCAGCAGCGCGGTCGGCACGGCGCCCATGGCGGCGATGTCGGCGAGATTCTGTGCGGCGGCCTTGCGGCCGACGTCGTAGGCCGTGGACCAGTCGCGGCGGAAGTGCCGGCCCTCCACGAGGATGTCCGTGCTGGCCACGACCCGGCGGTCGGGCGCGGCGACCACCGCGGCGTCGTCGCCGGGGCCGACCCGGACCGCCGGGGTGGTGGTGAGACGGGAGGTGAGCTCCCTGATGAGCCCGAACTCCCCGAGCTCACCAACAGTGCCCTTCATTGCCCTTTCTCCCCTTCTGTCCCTGTCCGTGCCCGGTCGCGCGCGACCAGTGTCCTCGATACGGTCGAAGTGACCGTCAACTTCTGTCGTGCCCGCACCCCGGCGCGCACGCCCCCGCCCCCACAGGTCTCCCCGCGGCGAGCGGCGACGCGATACCGTGGCGTTCCTTTTCCCCACATGATCCTCGTGGCCGCCCTGGAGGTTCCGTGGTACAGGCGTACATCCTGATCCAGACGGAGGTCGGCAAAGCGTCGACCGTCGCCGAAACGATCAGCAAGATCCCTGGGGTCGTCCAGGCCGAGGACGTGACGGGTCCCTACGACGTCATCGTGCGCGCCCAGGCCGACACGGTGGACGATCTCGGCCGCATGGTGGTCGCGAAAGTCCAACAGGTGGACGGCATCACCCGCACCCTGACCTGCCCGGTGGTGCATCTGTAGCCCCCGTCTACCCTTGGCCGGTGCGAACCTTCCTCCGTCACCGGCCTTTCGGACTGCCCGCGCTCGCTCTGTTGATCGCTGCGGCGGGCTGCTCATCAGCAGACGACAGTGCGTCGGCGGCGGTTCCCAGCCCCTCCTCGAAGACGGTGAGGCTGTGCCGGAACCTGGACGAGGCGCTGCCGTCGAAGGTCGACGGTCAGGATCGCCGGGACCCCGAGCCCGAGTCCGCGCTGACAGCGGGCTGGGGGAACCCGCCGATCATACTGCGCTGCGGTGTTCCGCGACCGCCCAAGATGATCGACCCGAAGATCGCCGAGGGGCACGACCCGGACGCGGTCGCGGGCGGTGTGAACGGGGTCGACTGGCTGATGGAGAAGCAGGACGACGGCGCGTACCGCTACACCACGGCCAGCCGTGAGGCGTACGTGGAGGTCACCGTGCCGAAGGGGCGCGACAGCTCGGGTGCGCTGATCGACCTGGCGCCGGCCGTCAAGAAGGCGATCCCCGAGGGGATCGCCGACTGAACGATGCTGCTCAGGCCTGAGCCCGCCCTCACCTGAGCCCGGTGGAGCGCCTCAGTGCCGCCTGCACCAGCCGGTCCACCAGCTCCGGGTAGCTGATCCCGCTCGCCTGCCACATCTGGGGGTACATCGAGATCGGGGTGAAGCCGGGCATCGTGTTGATCTCGTTGATCACGAACTCGCCGTCCTCGGTGAGGAAGAAGTCCGCGCGGACCAGGCCCTCGCAGGAGGCCGCCTCGAAGGCGTCGACGGCGAGTCGCTGGACCTCTGCCGTCTCCTCCGGCGTCAGCGGGGCCGGCACGATCCCCGGAGTCGAGTCGATGTACTTGGCCTCGAAGTCGTAGTACGCGTGGGCGTCCGGCGGCGGGATCTCGGCCGGGACGGAAGCCCGGGGGCCGTCCTCGAACTCCAGGACGCCGCACTCGATCTCACGGCCCCGCAGCGCCGCCTCGACGAGGATCTTGGGGTCGTGGCGCTGCGCCTCGGCGATCGCCTCGTCCAGCCCGGAGAGGTCGTCGACCTTGGTGATGCCGATCGACGAACCCGCGCGCGCGGGCTTCACGAACAGGGGCCAGCCGTGTTCGCCGGCGAGGTCGACGATCTTCTTGCGGGCGGCCGACTCGTCCTGCTCCCACTCGCGCGGCCGGATCACCACGTACGGGCCCACCTTGAGGCCGAACGACGTGAACACCCGCTTCATGTACTCCTTGTCCTGGCCGACGGCCGAGGCGAGCACGCCCGAACCGACGTACGGGACACCGGAGAGTTCCAGCATGCCCTGCAGGGTGCCGTCCTCGCCGTAGGGGCCGTGCAGCACCGGGAAGACGACGTCGACCTCACCGAGGGCCTTGGGCACGGAGCCGGGCTCGGTGTAGACGACCTCGCGGTTGGCGGGGTCGACCGGGAGCACCACGCCGCCCTCGCCGGACTCGGCGAGTTCCTCGACCTCGGGCGTACGGCGCTCGGTGATCGCCATCCGCTCCGGCGCGTCGGCGGTGAGCACCCAACGCCCCTCGCGCGTGATGCCGATCGGCAGGACCTCGTACTTGGTCCGGTCGATGGCCCGCAGGACGGCGCCGGCGGTGACCATGGAGATCCCGTGTTCGGAGCTGCGTCCGCCGAACACGACGGCCACCCGCGGCTTGCGGGACGACGGCTGCTCAAAGCTCTGGGGCTGGTTCTCGGTGCTCATATCGCGTTGAGAGTACCCGGTGGTAAGGCCCCGAGGCAGCGTGCCCCGGCCGGGTTCGCTCAGCGTCGTTCCGACTTCGCGCTGCGCGACATGAGCTCCTTCAGCGCCACCACCGGGGGCTTGCCCTCGTGCACGATGCCGACGACCGTCTCCGTGATCGGCATGTCGACGCCGTGCCGGCGGGCCAGATCCAGAACGGACTCGCAGGACTTGACGCCCTCGGCGGTCTGCTTGGTGACCGCGATCGTCTCCTGCAGCGTCATGCCCTTGCCGAGGTTGGTGCCGAAGGTGTGGTTGCGCGACAGCGGCGAGGAGCAGGTCGCCACCAGGTCGCCCAGACCGGCGAGTCCGGAGAACGTCAGCGGGTCGGCGCCCATCGCCAGACCCAGGCGGGTCGTCTCGGCGAGACCGCGCGTGATGAGCGAGCCCTTGGCGTTGTCCCCGAGGCCCATGCCGTCGGCGATGCCCACGGCGAGCCCGATGACGTTCTTGACCGCGCCGCCGAGTTCACAGCCCACCACGTCGGTGTTGGTGTACGGACGGAAGTACGGCGTGTGGCAGGCGGTCTGGAGTCGCTGGGCGACGGCCTCGTCGACGCAGGCGACCACGGCGGCGGCCGGCATGCGGGCGGCGATCTCACGGGCCAGGTTGGGACCGGTGACCACGGCCACGCGCTCCGAGGGGACCTTGGCGACGTCCTCGACGACCTCGCTCATCCGCATGGTCGTACCGAGTTCGACCCCCTTCATCAACGACACCAGCACGGTGTTCCGCGCCAGCAGCGGGGCCCACTCGGCGAGGTTGGCGCGCAGGGTCTGGGAGGGGACGGACAGGACGGTGAAGTCGGCGCCCGCGGTGGCCTCGGCCGGGTCCGTGGTGGCCCGCACGTTCCTCGGCAGCTCGACACCGGGGAAGTAGTCGGGGTTCGTCCGCGTGGAGTTGATCGCTTCGGCGACCTCCTCGCGGCGCGCCCACAGGGTGACCTCGCACCCCGCGTCGGCGAGCACCATGCCGAACGCGGTTCCCCACGAACCGGCGCTGAAGACCGCCGCCTTGACCGGGTTGCTCACGTGCCCTGCCCTTCGACCTGGGTACCCGGGGTCTGTGCCGGTGCCTGCGTCTGTGTCTGTGTCTGCGCCTGTGTCCGGCGCCGCTGCTCGACCCGCTCCCGGCGCGGGTCGTAGGGCGTCTCGGGGGCCTTCTCGCCGCGGATCTCCTCCAGCTGGGCGGTGATCGCGGCCATGATGACCTCGGTCGCCTCCTTGAGGACCTCCGCGGTCATCTCCCGGCCGTAGAAGCGCGAGAGGTCCACCGGCGGCCCGGCCAGCACATGGTGGGTCTTGCGGGGGAAGAGCTCGGGCTTCTTGGCGTACGGCGGCAGCAGTTCGTTGCAGCCCCACTGGGCGACCGGGATCACCGGGCACTTGGTCTGCAGGGCCACACGCGCGGCACCCGTCTTGGCGGTCATGGGCCAGCCGTTGGGGTCGCGGGTGAGGGTGCCCTCGGGGTAGAAGGCGACGCACTCGCCGCGCTCCACCGCGTCGATCGCGGCCCGGAAGGCACTGAGCGCGTCCGTGCTCTCCCGGTAGACGGGGATCTGACCGGTGCCACGCATGGCTGCGCCGACGAATCCCTTGCGGAAAAGGGCGCTCTTCGCCAGGAATCGCGGAACCCGTCCGGTGTTGTACTGATAGTGCGCGTACGCGAAGGGATCCACATACGAATTGTGGTTCACCGCGGTGATAAATCCGCCCTCGGCCGGAATGTGCTCCATTCCGCGCCAGTCCCGCTTGATCAGAGCCACCAGCGGCGGTTTGCAGATCACCGCGGCGAAGCGGTACCAGAAGCCGATTCTGCGGCGGGGCACGCGAACACCTTCCTCTAGGGCCTGGGGGCCGCACAAGTGTCACCCCAGGCCGCCGGTCTGTCGAGAACACCGTACGCCCCGACCCCAGGACGACCCGATGGCCCGGGGGACAATGTCCGCGAGAAGAGAGGGACGATACGCCTGTGCAGTGGACCTTGGTCATACCCCTGAAGCCTCTGGCGCAGGCGAAGAGCAGGCTGTCGGACACCGCTGCCGACGGGTTGCGCCCCGGGCTGGCCCTCGCCTTCGCCCAGGACACCGTGGCGGCCGCGTTGGCCGCGCCGTCCGTGGCGGATGTGGCAGTCGTCACCAATGACGCCCTGGCGCGTCGCGAGCTGGCCGCGCTGGGCGCCCGCATCGTCCCCGACGAGCCGGGCAACGGCCTGAACGCCGCTCTGGCACACGCGGCGGCCGCCGTACGGGGATCACGACCCGGAAAGCCGGTGGCGGCCCTGAACGCCGACCTGCCCGCCCTGCGCCCGCTGGAATTGGACCGGACCCTGGACGCGGCCGCGGAATTCCCCCGCGCGTTTCTTCCCGATGCGGCCGCAATCGGCACCACTCTCCTGGCCGCAGGCCCCGGCCATGAATTGCTTCCGGCGTTCGGCACCGATTCCCGGGCCCGCCACCGCGCGTCGGGCGCCGTGGAACTCCCGCTGACGGCGGTGGATTCGGTACGGCAGGACGTGGACACCGGCGACGATCTGCGCGCGGCGCTGGCGCTGGGCGTGGGGCCCAGGACGGCGGCGGCGGCCGCGCGCCTGTTGATCCCCGGGCAGTAGGCTGCCGCCATGCAGGCCACCGCATACACGTACGACCCCGAAACCCGCAGCGGGCAGGTCCTGCTGGACGACGGCACCCCCGTGCCCTTCGACGCGCCGGCGTTCGACGCGGGCGGTCTGAGGCTGCTTCGGCCAGGGCAGCGGGTGCGGATCGAGGTGGAGGGGGCGAAGGGCGACCTCCGCATCACCCTCGTGACACTCCAGACACTCTGAGTGACCGACCCCGAACACGCCGCGGGCCGGGCTCCCGAAGGAGTCCGGCCCGGCGCGTGAGTGCCCTTGTGCCGCCGCGCCCTCAAGACTTGCGGGCGGTGGCCTTCTTGGCGGTGGTGGTCTTGCGGGCCGTCGACCGCTTGGCCGGGGCCTTCTTGGCCGTCGTCTTCTTCGCCGGGGCGCTCTTGGCCGTGGTCTTCTTCGCCGCCGTGGTCTTCGCCGCGGAGGTCTTCTTGGCGGCCGCTCCGGTGGTCTTCTTCGCGGTCGTCTTCTTCGCCGTGCTCTTCTTCGCGGCGGCGGCCCCGGTCGTCTTCTTGGCCGTGGTCTTCTTCGCCGTGGTCTTCTTCGCGGCCGCCGTCCCCCTCGCCGGGGCGGCCTTCCTGGCGGCGGCCTTCTTGACCGTCGCGGAAGCACCGCCGGTCAGGCTGCCCTTCGGCGCCTTCTTCACGGAGACCTCGCCGCCGCGCGGGAGCTTCTTCGTGCCGCTGACCAGGTCCTTGAAGCCCTGGCCCGCGCGGAAGCGCGGAACGGAGGTCTTCTTGACCCGAACCCGCTCGCCCGTCTGAGGGTTGCGGGCGTAGCGGGCCGGACGCTCGACCTTCTCGAACGAACCGAAGCCGGTGACCGAGACCCTCTCCCCCGCGACGGTCGCCCGGACGATGGCGTCCAGGACCGCGTCGACAGCATCGGCGGCCTGCTGGCGGCCACCCATCTTGTCGGCAATCGCTTCTACGAGCTGCGCCTTGTTCACGTCTTCCCCTTCGGAGACATCGCCCGAACGAAAGTGTTCAAGCTTTTCGCACGTTAGGCAGATATATACCGCAAATCAAACACGAAACGGGCTAATCACCCGTTGTGCCGCAGCGAACTCGACTGTCCCGGTCCGTTCAGCGTTCCTCGTCGGGGATTCGTCCCTCGTCCAGGTCCTCCATGAACCGCTCCAGACGCCTTGTCGCATCGGCGAGATCGTGCTTGGCCGCGGCCGTAATGACCAGCAGCTTCCGGGTCAGCGCCATCCGTACGCCCTCCGGGACTTGCAGTGCGCGCACTTTTGCGTGCGCTTCCTTGAGTTGGATCGCGACTGCCGCATAGAGCTCGAGTTGGCCGTCGTGTTCCATGCACAGATTGTGCCATCTGGGGCGAGTTGTCGCCCGCTCAGGGGGCAACTCCTGCCTCGAACGGCCCTCCCGGCGCTGGCGGAAGTCACGTCCTCAACACTCGCGTACCCCGGCAACAAGGCCCCTAACGTGGGAAGTTGGCTCGGGGTGCGGCGGCGGGCGGGGCCGTTCGGGTACAGAAACAGCTGTACCCCCGATCGGGCTGATCGGGGGTACAGCGGGGGTGTTGAGGTGGCCGAAACTCGACTTGCGCCGAGCGATCAAGCCTGTCCGGTCACGCCTGGAGCGTCCGCGGCTTGTACGACGGGCGCTTGGCCTCGTAGGCGGCGATGTCGTCCTCGCTGCGGAGCGTGATGGAGATGTCGTCCAGACCGTTCAGCAGCCGCCAGCGGGAGTTCTCGTCCAGCTCGAAGGGGGCGCTGATGCCCTCGGCGCGCACCTCGCGGTTCTCCAGGTCGACCGTGATCTCGGCCTGCGGGTCCCGCTCGACGAGCTCCCACAGGACGTCCACGACCTTCTGCTCGAGAACCACCGTGAGCAGGCCGTTCTTGAGCGAGTTGCCACGGAAGATGTCGGCGAAGCGGGAGGAGATGACCGCCTTGAAGCCGTAGTTCTGCAGCGCCCAGACGGCGTGCTCACGGGAGGAGCCGGTGCCGAAGTCGGGGCCGGCGACCAGCACGGTCGCGCCCTCCCGCTCGGGCCGGTTGAGGACGAAGGACTCGTCCTTGCGCCAGGCCTCGAACAGCCCGTCCTCGAACCCGTCCCGCGTGACCTTCTTGAGCCAGTGAGCAGGGATGATCTGGTCGGTGTCGACGTTGCTGCGGCGCAGCGGGACGGCCCGGCCGGTGTGCTTGGTGAATGCTTCCATGACTGATCAGACTCCAGCGGGCGTACGGGTGGCGGCGTCGGACAGGTCGGCCGGGGAGGCCAGGTGACCCAGGACCGCCGTCGCGGCGGCGACCTGCGGCGACACCAGGTGCGTACGACCGCCCTTGCCCTGTCGGCCCTCGAAGTTGCGGTTGGAGGTGGACGCGGAGCGCTCACCGGGGGCCAGCTGGTCGGGGTTCATGCCGAGACACATCGAGCAGCCCGCGTGCCGCCACTCGGCGCCGGCCTCCTTGAAGACGACGTCCAGACCCTCGGAGACAGCCTGCAGACCGACCCGCGCGGAGCCCGGGACGACCAGCATGCGTACGCCGTCGGCGACTTTGCGGCCCTTGACGATCTCGGCGGCGGCACGCAGGTCCTCGATGCGGCCGTTGGTGCAGGAGCCTACGAAGACGGTGTCCACGTTGATGGAGCGCAGCGACTGTCCGGCCTCCAACCCCATGTATTCCAGGGCCTTTTCGGCGGCGAGGCGCTCCGAAGCGTCTTCGTACGAAGCCGGGTCGGGGACGGACGCCGAAAGCGGCGCGCCCTGGCCGGGGTTGGTACCCCAGGTGACGAACGGCGACAGCTCGGCGGCCTCGATGACGACCTCGGCGTCGAACTCGGCGTCCTCGTCCGTCTTCAGCGTCTTCCAGTACGCGACGGCGGCGTCCCAGTCCTCGCCCTTGGGCGCGTGCGGGCGGCCCTCCAGGTAGGCGAACGTCGTCTCGTCGGGAGCGATCATGCCCGCGCGGGCGCCGGCCTCGATCGACATGTTGCAGATGGTCATCCGGGCCTCCATCGAGAGCTTCTCGATGGCCTCGCCGCGGTATTCCAGGACGTAGCCCTGTCCGCCGCCGGTGCCGATCTTGGCGATGATCGCCAGGATCAGGTCCTTGGCGGTGACGCCGTCGGGGAGTTCGCCGTTGACGGTGATGGCCATGGTCTTGGGCCGGACCAGCGGCAGCGTCTGCGTGGCCAGCACATGCTCGACCTGGGAGGTGCCGATACCGAAGGCCAGACCGCCGAAGGCGCCGTGCGTGGAGGTGTGGGAGTCGCCGCAGACCACGGTCATGCCCGGCTGGGTCAGACCCAGCTGCGGTCCCACGACGTGGACGACGCCCTGCTCGACGTCGCCGAGCGGGTGCAGGCGGACGCCGAACTCGGCGCAGTTCTTGCGCAGCGTCTCCAGCTGGGCGCGGGAGACCGGGTCGGCGATCGGCTTGTCGATGTCGAGGGTCGGGGTGTTGTGGTCCTCGGTCGCGATGGTGAGGTCGAGGCGGCGCACCCGGCGACCGTTCTGACGCAGACCGTCGAAGGCCTGCGGGCTGGTCACCTCGTGCAGCAGGTGCAGATCGATGAAGAGGAGGTCGGGCTCGCCCTCGGCGCGCCGGACGACGTGGTCGTCCCAGACCTTCTCCGCGAGTGTCCTACCCATCGCTTTCCCTTCGGCCGGAAAAAGGTGCACCGGCCCAACTAGAGATCTTGAGGAGACGGCGACGCCTCCTTTGTGGCGGCTCACCTCCGGTGCGCTCCAGCTGTAGCGCATCCCTGCGGTTCACCGGCTGCCCCTGTGTGTTTCCGGGCGTCCGCCGCCGGGCCCGTCGGTCTGCGGGCCGCTGTGTATTCCAGGGTGGCGCGTTCCACGGAAAATTGAACTTGCGTTTCACAGAGTGAGACGCGAGTATCGTTTCATGGACAACAGTAGCGGCGTCGGCGTTCTGGACAAGGCGGCCCTCGTCCTGAGCGCTCTGGAGTCCGGTCCGGCCACCCTCGCGGGTCTGGTCGCGGCCACCGGACTGGCACGACCCACGGCCCACCGTCTGGCCGTGGCTTTGGAACACCACCGTATGGTGGCGCGCGACATGCAGGGCCGTTTCATTCTGGGCCCGCGTCTGGCCGAGCTGGCCGCGGCCGCCGGCGAGGACCGCCTCCTCGCGACCGCGGGCCCGGTGCTCACCCACCTCCGTGACATCACCGGCGAGAGCGCGCAGCTCTACCGCCGCCAGGGCGACATGCGCATCTGCGTCGCCGCGGCGGAGCGCCTGTCCGGACTTCGGGACACGGTCCCGGTCGGCTCGACGCTCACGATGAAGGCGGGCTCCTCGGCCCAGATCCTCATGGCCTGGGAGGAGCCCGAGCGCCTGCACCGGGGCCTCCAGGGCGCCCGCTTCACGGCGACGGCCCTGTCGGGCGTGCGGCGCCGCGGCTGGGCCCAGTCCATCGGCGAGCGGGAACCGGGCGTCGCGTCCGTCTCCGCGCCCGTACGAGGCCCCTCCAACCGCGTCGTGGCCGCGGTCTCCGTCTCCGGCCCCATCGAACGCCTCACCCGCCACCCCGGCCGCATGCACGCCCAGGCGGTCATCGACGCGGCAGCCCGCCTGTCGGAGGCGCTGCGCCGCACGGGCTGAGGATCACCATCGAGGAAGAGGCGGCCTCAACGCCGCGGCAGCCTCTTCCCCGACGGCAGGTCGACCCACTCAGGGGCGCGGGGCTGTATCGACATGCGGCTCCGCCGCGCGGGCGCGACAAGCCACGCACCACCCGCACCCGCCGTACAACCACGCCCCCGGCGCCTACGCGCCCCGCCGGTGCGCGAACCGCTCCTTCGCCCGCCGCCCCCGGCGCTCGACCGGCAACACCCCCGTGGCTGCCGCGAGGCCGAAGGGCGGCATGTCGACGTAGATCGCCTCGTAGGACCCCTCGGGCACGACGTACGTCTCGTGCCACAGCCCCACGTGCCCGCGCACCTTCCCCGCCCGCTCCTTGCGGTTGATGATCGACCACGCCCGGTGATGGAACATGTCGGGCGAGGTCGCGTACGCGTACAGCTTCTCCTTGGACTCCCAGTACTGGACGACGTAGTACGTCCGCGGCGAGGCCGTCAGCAGTACGCGCCCCAGCAGCCCCCGGTCCTTGTCCCGCGTCAGCTCCGCCAGCATGCGCAGCATCGCCAGGATGACCGGCACCCACTGGTGCACCGCCCAGAAGTGGTTGACGCGCATGCCGATCAGCAGGACCACCACATCCCCCTCGGCAGCCGCGGTCGTACGACCCCGCACCGGTTTCGCGAACATGACGGCCCCCCGTGTCCTCATCGGATAGCGGCACTATCGTCTGCAGCGATGCTTGGATAGTGGCACTACCCAAAGGAAGGCGCAAGAGATGCGACTGGCGGAGCTGAGCGAGCGCAGCGGGGTGTCCACGGCGACGATCAAGTACTACCTGCGCGAAGGGCTGTTGGCGCCCGGCCGCCAGATCAACACCACCACGGCCGAGTACGACGAGGAGCATCTGCGCCGGCTGCGTCTGGTCCGCGCGATGATCCAGGTCGGCCGGGTGCCGGTGGCCACCGTCCGTGAGGTGCTGCGGCATGTCGACGACGATTCCCTGGGCCGCACGATCCGTCTCGGCGCCGCGCTGTGGGCACTTCCGCAGATTCCCGAGCCGGACACGGAGGACGAGTACGTCCGGGCCGCGCACGGTGAGACGGAGCAGCTGCTGGACACCCTGGGCTGGTCGAACGCCAAGGCGCTGGTCACCATCTCGCCCGCCTATCGCTCACTGGTGGTGGCGGTGGCGGCACTGCGCCGGCTCGGCTACGACTGGAGCCCCGAACTCCTCACGTCCTACGCCCGGTTGATGCACCAGGCAGCCGTCCTCGATCTGGACTTCATGGAGACCCACCCGACGGAGGCCGAGAAGGTGGAGGTCGCGGTCCTGGGAGCGGTCCTCGTCCAGCCGATGCTGCAGGCCCTGCACCGGCTGGCGCAGGAGGAGGAGTCGGCGCGGCGGTACGGCTTCGAGTAACGGCGAAGGCCCTCCACCGAAGTGGAGGGCCTTCCCTTTGTGTACCCCCGACCGGATTCGAACCGGCGCTACCGCCTTGAGAGGGCGGCGTGCTAGGCCGCTACACAACGGGGGCGTGGACACTGCGTTTCCGCAGGTCCGAGCTGGTCTACCTGGACTCGAACCAAGACTAACTGAACCAGAATCAGTCGTGCTGCCAATTACACCATAGACCAATGTGGTTTAGACCAGTCCGTACCCCCGACCGGATTCGAACCGGCGCTACCGCCTTGAGAGGGCGGCGTGCTAGGCCGCTACACAACGGGGGCCCTAGCGATCCCGAGTTGATCGAGATCAGTACCCCCGACCGGATTCGAACCGGCGCTACTGCCTTGAGAGGGCAGCGTGCTAGGCCGCTACACAACGGGGGCGGGTGCAGATGAGCTCTGCGAGCTGGCCTACCTGGACTCGAACCAAGACTAACTGAACCAGAATCAGTCGTGCTGCCAATTACACCATAGGCCACTGGAACGCAAGCCCCTGAGGGGATCTTGTTCTAGCTTGCACCTCCGGCTCCGGCCTTTCGGCTCGCTGCCCGGCGGCGCAGGAAGAACATTACCCGAAGGTGGACGGGGCTCCAAAACGACTATCCGTGCCGAGGATCGCGGGAAGTTCGGCGAGGGAGGCGATGCGGTGGCGTCCGGAGGGCAGTTCGACGGTGGCCGTGCCGCCGTAGCGATCGATCCACACGGAGAGCAGACCGGCGTCGGCGGAACCCTGCCCGTCGATCTCCGGGTGGTCGCCGACGTACGCCACCTCGTGCGGAGGCAGGCCGAGGGCCTCGCAGGCCGCGAGGAAGGCGGCGGCCTCCGGCTTGGACACGCCGAGCTCGGCGGCGCACAGGATCGCCTCGAAGCGGTCGTGGACACCGAGGACGCGCAGCTTGTGGTCCTGGACGTGGATGCTGGAGTTGGAGAGCACCGCGTGCCGGTGGCTGACGGCCAGCGCGTCCAGCACGGGCAGGACGTCCGGGAAGAGGGCCCAGGCGGCCTCGTAGTGGCCGATGTAGCGCTGGAACCAGTCGTCGGCCTCGGCATCGGTCATCCGTCGGCCCAGGAAGACCCGTACGCGGTCGCGACGCTGCTCCTCCCAAGTGAGCTCGCCGGCGGAGAAACGCGCCCACTGCCGGTCGGTGACCTCGCGCCACCGGACGAGGGCGGCCTCGGGCGTGTCGTACCCCTCCAGCAGGCCTTCGGCGGACAGGTGGCCGCGCATGCCCTCACGGTCCGCGGTGGTGTAGTCGAAGAGGGTGTCGTCAACGTCCCAGACCACGGCACGGATGCTCATGGGTCGACGGTAACCCGAAGGCCCGGAGTACGTCCGGGGAACGGCGAAGGGGCGGCGCCCGTCGCCCGGGTGCCGCCCCTCATGTCACGCGCGTGTGCGTTACGCCGTCAGCCTGGCCAGCGCCGCGTCGACACGGGCCAGCGCCTTCTCCTTGCCGAGGACCTCGAGGGACTCGAACAGGGGCAGCCCGACCGTGCGGCCGGTCACGGCGACACGGACGGGGGCCTGGGCCTTGCCGAGCTTGAGGCCGTGGGCCTCACCGGCGGCCAGGACGGCCTCCTTGAGAGACTCCGGGGAGCTCCAGTCGGCCGCGTCGAGCTTCTCGCGGGCGGTGCGCAGCAGGGCGTCGCTGCCCTCCTTCATCGCCTTCGTCCAGCTCGCCTCGTCGAAGACCGGCTCCGGCAGGAACAGGAAGTCGACGTTCTCCGTGATCTCGGAGAGCACCTTCAGGCGGGTCTGGGCGTGCGGGGCGATCGCCAGCCACTTGGTCTCGTCGAAGTCCTCCGGCGCCCAGGGCGCGAACGGGGCCTTCAGCCACGGGCCGCAGCGCTCCGTGAAGTCCTTCACATCCAGCAGGCGGATGTGGTCGGCGTTGATCGCCTCGCACTTCTTGAGGTCGAAGCGGGCCGGGTTGGGGTTCACGTCCTTGATGTCGAAGGCCGCGACCATCTCGTCCGTCGTGAAGATGTCCTGGTCGGCGGAGAGCGACCAGCCAAGGAGCGAGAGGTAGTTGAGCAGGCCCTCGGGCAGGAAACCGCGCTCCCGGTAGAGGTTGAGGGACGACTGCGGGTCGCGCTTGGAGAGCTTCTTGTTGCCCTCGCCCATCACGTACGGCAGGTGTCCGAACTCCGGGGTCCGCTTGGCGATGCCCAGCTCGGTCAGCGCCTTGTACAGGGCGATCTGGCGCGGGGTGGAGGAGAGCAGGTCCTCGCCGCGCAGGACGTGGGTGATCTCCATCAGGGCGTCGTCGACCGGGTTGACCAGGGTGTACAGGGGCGCGCCGTTGGCGCGGACGATCCCGTAGTCCGGGACGTTCTCCGGTGTGAAGGTCAGCTCGCCGCGGACCAGGTCGGTGAAGGTGATCGTTTCGTCGGGCATCCGGAAGCGGACGATCGGCTCGCGGCCCTGGGCCGTGTACTCCTCGACCTGCGCACCGGTCAGGTCGCGGCAGTGGCCGTCGTAGCCGGACGGCTTGCCGGCGGCGCGGGCGGCCTCACGGCGGGTGTCCAGCTCCTCCTGGGAGCAGTAGCAGTGGTAGGCGTGGCCGGTGTCCAGGAGTTTGGCCGCGACGTCCTTGTACAGGTCCATGCGCTGCGACTGGCGGTACGGGGCGTGGGGGCCGCCGACCTCGGGGCCCTCGTCCCAGTCGAAGCCCAGCCAGCGCATCGAGTCGAGCAGCTGCCCGTAGGACTCCTCGGAGTCGCGGGCCGCGTCGGTGTCCTCGATGCGGAAGACCAGCGTGCCCTGGTGGTGCTTGGCGAACGCCCAGTTGAACAGGGCGGTGCGGACCAGGCCCACGTGGGGGTTGCCGGTGGGCGACGGACAGAAACGGACGCGGACGGGTACGGGGGAGCCTGATGCGCTAGCCACGCTTGACAACCTTGTTGGTGAGAGTGCCGATGCCTTCGATGGTGACGGCGACCTCGTCGCCGACGTTGAGGGGGCCGACCCCTGCCGGGGTGCCCGTGAGGATCACGTCGCCGGGGAGCAGTGTCATGGCCTCGGTGATGTTGACGATCAGGTCCTCGATGGAGTGGATCATCTCGCTGGTGCGGCCGAGCTGGCGCTGCTGGCCGTCGACCGTGAGCTGGATGGTCAGGTCGGAGGGGTCCAGGTCTGTCTCCACCCAGGGGCCGAGCGGGCAGGCGGTGTCGAAGCCCTTGGCCCGGGCCCACTGCTTCTCGCGCTTCTGGACGTCGCGGGCGGTGACGTCGTTGGCGCAGGTGTAGCCGAAGATCACGTCCTTGACGCGCTCCCGGGGGACCTCGCGGCACATGCGGCCGATCACCACGGCCAGCTCGGCCTCGTGGTGGAGTTCCTCGGAGAAGGACGGGTACTGGATCTGGTCGCCGGGGCCGATGACCGAGGTCGAGGGCTTGAAGAAGGCGAACGGGGCGTCGGGCACCTCGTTGCCCAGCTCCCGCGCGTGCTCGGCGTAGTTGCGGCCGAAGGCGACGACCTTGTTGGGGAGCACCGGCGGCAGGAGCCTGACCTTGCTCAGCGGGACCTTCGTACCGGAGAGTTCGTGGTCCGCGAAGGGGATGCCCTTGATGATGTCGAGAACGAGCTCGTCCTGCTTTTCGCCCTCGACCGCGCCGAAGGCGACGTTCCCGTCGATGGAGAACCTGGCGATGCGCACGGGTTGCTTGGCCCCTTGACTGAGCTGGCTGGAGTCTGACGCTCCAGGCTAACGCGGCAGGGGCGCCGCGCCGCGCGCATTACCGCCCGGCACGGACCAAGGGCGCCCCGGGATCGGGGCGCCCTTGAGGTTTCGTGTCCGGCCGTCTTGAGCAGGAGACGGCCCGTGCGCGTACTACTCCGCGGCGGTGGCGGCGACCGGGGCCTCCATGAGGACGGTGCGCCGAGGGTTGGCGGTCTGCGAGGGGAGGTCGACGGAGTGCTCCGGCAGTTCCGGCGTCTGCAGTGCGTCGGCGTCCTCGAGGTGCACCAGCGTCGTGCGTCGCGGGTTGGCTATCGTGCGGAACATCGTCGTCGTCTTCACGGTTGTACTGACCCTGTCGTGCTCGGGCGCCTGGAAGGTCCAAGGACCTTCGCCTCGGCGCGGGTTGTCGGATTTGCGATCTCTGTAAAGCGTCAGGCTAGACACGCCATTCCCCGCGAGGACGCGAAGGGCTCATGATCACTGTGTGAGTTTCCTCACGATTCCATGGCCAAACCGGTCAATTCAGGCCCTCAACCGACCGCAACGAAACGGACATTGACACCCTGAAGCCGTCATTCCGCTCCTGATCATGGCGACTGGGACACCAGCCGAGTCGAGTCGATAAGGTGCTGAAAGTCCGTTATGAAGGAGATCGGCCGCTACGGCTTGCAACGGACCCCTCACGCGGTGTCATGGATGTCACAGCCTGGACAACTGGCCTTGTTGGAGATCCTGCACTGTGCTGGAATCTCACGGACCGCCGCAGGATCGAGCCGGCGCGCAGGGGGCGCTCAGCAGCGCCGAGTGGCGGCGAGATAGGGGGAACCAGCGCCGGTCACTCACGACCACCCGGGGAACGTATTCAGGACGTTCCCCAAGACGCCGACACCCGTCCTTCCGTTCACCCGGAGGGGCGCCTGGTCCAGAGGTTGCGACGCTAGTGCAGGGACGTTTCAAGAGGGATGGCAGCGCTTCGGCGGAGCCGGAGCCGCAAGGCGGGACTGGCCCCATGAATGGCAGCTCCGCGCCCCAGCACGCCCAGAACCCAGGCCCGGCCCCGTCCGGCGACGGCGGTGAGCGTGCTGGTCGCCCCGGCGCGTCCACGGCGCCGAACCCCTCGGCATCGACGGTGAAGCCGCCGAGCGGGCCCAGCGGCCCCGGCTCGCGAATAGCTCTGCGCAACTGGCGCATCTCCACGCGTCTGGTGGCGCTGCTCACGCTGCCCGTGGTCGCGGCCACCACCATGGGCGCCCTGCGCATCAACCAGTCCATGGACGACATCCAGCAGCTCGACAACATGAAGCTGCTGACGGACATGACCAAGCAGGCCACCGAACTGGCCGCCGCGCTCCAGGAGGAGCGCGACCAGTCCGCCGGTCCGCTCGCGCACGGCTCGACGTCGACGAAGTACACGATCAAGGGCTTCCGGGACAAGACCGACCGGGCCTCCGAGAACTTCATCAACGCCTCCGAGGAGATCGACGCCTCCAGCAAGGACGGCAACCTCCAGGGCGTCCGCGAGAGCCTGGTCGGCCTCGTCGGCGAGATCGGCAACATCGCCAAGATCCGCAACACCGCCTACCAGTCCAAGGGCAACTCCACGCAGACGGTCGAGGCCTACCACCGCCTCATCACCCATCTGCTGGAGCTCTCCCAGGACATGGCAGAGGCCACCAGCAACCCCGAGATGATCAGCCGCACCCGCGCGCTGTCCGCGTTCTCCTCCGCCAAGGAGTACGCGTCCATCCAGCGCGCGGTGCTCGCGGCCGCGCTGCCCGCCAGCAACACGACCTACGGTGACCTCTCCGACAACGACCGGCTCTACGCCGAGTCGGCCCTGGAGAGCGAGGAGTCCGAACTCTCCAGCTTCCGCAGCATCTACGGCGACGAGGGCGCCGAGGAACTGCTCAAGCCCATCGAAGAGGGCAACCCGACCATCGAGGCGGCCGACACCTACGCGACCCGCGCCTTCAACCAGGGCGGTCTGCAGTCGCTGGACAAGCGGTCGTACAAGGACTGGGTGGACGACTCCTCGACCAAGATCGAGGAGATGCGGAAGATCGAGCACACGCTGCTCGACGACATGGAGCAGAAGGCGCGCGAGCTGCGCAGCGAGTCGGAGCGCGAAGCGATCATCTCCGGTGCGCTGATCCTGCTCGTGCTCGGCGTGTCGCTGGTCGGCGCGTTCGTCGTGGCCCGCTCCATGATCCGCTCGCTGCGCCGCCTCCAGGAGACCGCCACCAAGGTCGCCCAGGACCGCCTGCCCGAGCTGGTCAAGCAGCTGTCCGAGTCCGACCCGCAGGACGTCGACACCTCCGTCGAGTCCGTCGGTGTGCACTCCCGGGACGAGATCGGCCAGGTGGCCGCGGCCTTCGACGACGTGCACCGCGAGGCGGTACGCCTCGCCGCCGAGCAGGCCCTTCTGCGGGGCAACGTCAACGCGATGTTCACCAACCTCTCGCGCCGCTCCCAGGGCCTCATCCAGCGCCAGCTGTCGCTGATCTCCGAGCTCGAGTCCCGCGAGGCCGACCCGGACCAGCTGTCCTCGCTGTTCAAGCTCGACCACCTCGCGACGCGTATGCGCCGTAACGGTGAGAACCTCCTCGTCCTCGCGGGTGAGGAGCCCGGCCGTCGCTGGACCCGCCCGGTCCCGCTGGTCGACGTGCTCCGCGCCGCCGCGTCCGAGGTGGAGCAGTACGAGCGCATCGAACTGTCCGCCGTGCCGACCACCGAAGTGGCCGGCCGCGTGGTCAACGACCTCGTGCACCTGCTCGCCGAGCTGCTCGAGAACGCGACCTCCTTCTCCTCGCCGCAGACCAAGGTCAAGGTCACCGGTCACGCGCTGCCCGACGGCCGCGTCCTGATCGAGATCCACGACACCGGTATCGGCCTCTCCCCCGAGGACCTCGCGGCGATCAACGAGCGGCTCGCCTCGCCGCCCACCGTGGACGTCTCCGTCTCCCGCCGCATGGGCCTCTTCGTGGTCGGTCGTCTGTCGCAGCGCCACGGCATCCGCATCCAGCTGCGCCCGTCCGACTCCGGTGGTACGACCGCGCTGGTCATGCTGCCCGTCGACGTCGCCCAGGGCGGCAAGAAGCCCCAGCCCAAGCCGGGCCAGGGCGGCTCCGGCGGCCCGGCCGCCGCGCAGGCCGCCGCCGGTGCGGCCGCGGCCCGTCGCCAGGCCGGTCAGGCCGGTGGTGGTGCCCTCGGTGGTGGCGCCTTCGGCGGAGGCGCGCCGGGTGGTGCCCTCGGTGGTGCTCCCGCACCCGGTGGCCGTCTCGCCCCCGGTCAGGGCCCGCGGGCCGCGCTGCCCGGTGCGGGCCAGGGCGGACACCCCGGTGCTCCGGGTGGTCCGCGCGGACCGCAGAACCCGCCCGCCCCGCAGCAGGGCCGGCCGGCTCCGGCCGGTGCGGGCGCCTTCGGCCAGGCGCCGGGTGCGCCGCAGGGCCTGCAGGCGGCCGGTACCGGCGCGCCGGGCCAGGACGCCTTCGCGCCCCGCAACCCCGTCGCCCCGCAGCGCTCCGGCAACGGCAACGACAGTGAGCAGCAGGGCGGCCGTACGCGCCGTCGGCCGCAGCTCCCCGGCCGCGGTGGACCGCGCGCCGAGCTGCCGGGCGGCGACCAGCAGCAGCCGCGCACGCCGAGCTGGGGCGACGAGAACGCGCAGCCTCCGGTGCCGCGTGCCTCGCTGGACGCCCCGCGCGGCCACGAGGAGCCGGACGTCTCGCAGACCGCGCCGATGCCCCGCGTCGACGACCGGTACGGTCCGGGCTCGACCTCGGAACTCCCCGCGGTCCCCCGGCTCGACGACCGCCAGGGCCCCGGCTCCCGCCAGGACTTCAACCGCCCGGGTGCGAACGCGCCGCAGGGCACGGGCCAGTTCCCGCGCCCCGACGCCGATGCCCAGCGCCCCGGCGCGGACGGTTCGCAGGACAGCGGCCAGTTCGTCCGCCCCGACGTCTTCGGCACCGGCGGCACGGGCCGGTCCCCCGCTCAGCAGGGCTACGACAACGGCTCCACCGGCCAGTTCCCCGCTCAGCAGGGCTACGACAACGGCTCCACCGGCCAGTTCCCCGCGCCGGGCTATGACGGCCCGTCCACGCCCGGACGGCAGAACCCCGCCTCCACCGGGCAGTTCGAGCGCCCGCAGGTCAACGGTTCCACCGGTGGCTACGGCTACCCGCAGCCGTCGGCGCCGCAGCGGCCCGCCGCCCGCCCCGAGCCGGAGGCTCTGCCGCCGGCCACCGGTCCGGGTGACGGCCGTACCCCGCTGTACGACACGCTGGAGACCAACTGGTTCCACGGTGGTCAGCAGTCGGGCGGCAACAGCGGCGGCAACAACAGCAACGGTGCGGCGCAGGCCCCCCAGCAGCCGGCACCGGCCGCGCCCGCGCCCGCCGCGCCCCAGCGTCCCGCCGCGCCCTCGGGCTGGCGGACGTCTCCCAATGACGAGCTGGTCCGGCAGGCCGAACGCGTCCGCCAGCCGGCCGCGGGCGGCATCACCACCTCCGGCCTGCCGCGCCGGGTGCCCCGGGCGAACCTGGTCCCGGGCACGGCTCAGCAGCAACAGCACCAAACCGGTCCGCAGGTCTCGCGTGCGCCTGACGACGTTCGCGGCCGGCTGACCAATCTCCGTCGGGGTATCGCGCAGGGTCGCCAGGCCGGCAACGGCCAGACCGGCAGCTTCCCGAGCCCCACTCACCAGCAGGAGCGTTAGTTGAGCCAGATGAGCCAAGCGGCACAGAACCTCAACTGGTTGATCACCAACTTCGTGGACAACACCCCGGGTGTGTCCCACACCGTCGTCGTGTCCGCCGACGGTCTCCTTCTGGCGATGTCCGAAGGCTTCCCGCGCGACCGCGCGGACCAGCTCGCCGCGGTGGCGTCCGGGCTGACCTCGCTGACCGCGGGAGCCTCCCGGATCTTCGAGGGCGGCAGCGTGGCGCAGACGGTCGTCGAGATGGAACGCGGGTTCCTCTTCCTGATGTCCGTCTCCGACGGCTCGTCGCTGGCCGTACTCGCCCACCCCGAGTGCGACATCGGCCTCGTCGGCTACGAGATGGCGCTCCTGGTCGACCGCGCGGGCGCCGTGCTCACGCCCGACCTGCGCGCCGAGCTCCAGGGCAGTCTGCTCCACTGATCGGTTACGGCACCACCCATCTCACCAAAACACCGTCCGGCCGCCACAATCCCCCCACCGGCCACGTCAGACGGCTTGACTGACCCACTTGCTGTCCCGCCCGGAGGATTCATGACCCCGCCCACCGCCTCTCATGATCCGTACGCGGAGCCGTACGGGGACGAAGGCGACCAGCCGCTGGTACGTCCCTACGCGATGACCGGCGGGCGGACCCGGCCGCGCTATCAGCTCGCCATCGAGGCGCTGATCAGCACCACGGCCGACCCGGCAGCACTCATGGGGCTGCTTCCCGAGCACCAGAGGATCTGCCACCTGTGCCGCGAGGTGAAGTCGGTCGCCGAGGTCTCGGCGCTGCTCGCCATGCCGCTCGGTGTGGCGCGGATCCTCGTCGCCGACCTCGCCGAGGCCGGCCTGGTCGCCATCCACCAGCCGGGTGGCGACGAGAACAACGGCGGTGCACCGGACGTGACACTGCTCGAAAGGGTGCTCAGTGGACTTCGCAAGCTCTGACGCGGGCCGGGCGACCACCTCGGCGAAGATCGTGGTGGCGGGCGGCTTCGGCGTGGGCAAGACCACGTTCGTCGGCGCCGTCTCGGAGATCAACCCGCTGCGCACCGAGGCCGTCATGACGTCCGCCAGCGCGGGCATCGATCGGGCCCGACACCCCGATCATCACGACGGACGCCCGGCACCGCTCGGACGCCAAGAGCGCGCTGATCACCCTGGTGGAACACGCCCTGATGGCACGGCTGAGATAGCCCTCAAGTCAGAAGATCAATACGGCAGTTGTCGTAGGCGTTCCGGAGTCGGCTGTGGCCTTTGACACGGTCGGCTCCGGTGTTCATAACGTTTCGGCAGAGGAATCGGGTGGTACGGCCACGCGTCGCGGTCAACCGGTCTCGCTGCGTCCACATAAGCCCCGTCATTTGACGGGGCTCGCTCTGTATGACCGTTTTATGTGGGGCTTACTTCACTCGGAACCATCTCTTTCCCATGTTTGGAAGACCGCAGGCCGTCGTGCTGGAATGCCTGAACTGCCCAATAGTCAAAGACGTACTTGTACGAGGTACTGGTTGGTCGATGGCGGACCGGGCTCTGAGACACTGCGGCACGACGAAGGTGCCGACCGCCGAGAGGTTGTTGGTCGAGTGAGGCGAAGCAAGAACAGTCCCGAGCCGGCGGCGCGGGGCAACTTCACCCCGCCGCCGCGCGGAGCGGCGCCCGCCCCTGTGCCCGGCTCGGAGCCGACGGCCGCGCCCGCCAAGAGCGGTGGCCGTCTCTCGCCGCGCAACTGGCGCGTGCCCACCCGGCTGAACGCGATCCTGCTCATACCTGTGCTGGTCGGCCTCGTCATGGGCGGCTTCCAGGTGAAGGGCTCGATCGACACCTGGCAGGAGGCCCGCGACGCCGAGAAGGTCGCGAAGATCGTGGCCGCCGCCGGCGACTACGCCGAGGCCCTCCTCGACGAGCGGGACGTCTCCGCCCAGCCCCTCCTCAAGGGCGACCGCAACAGCCAGATCGTGAAGGACGCCCGCGCCCTCACGGACGAGAAGGCCGCCGCCTTCCACAAGGAAGTCATCGGCATGCCGGCCAAGCAGGGCCTGGAACGCCGACTGGCCCTGGTCGAACAGGCCGAGCCGAAGCTGGAGCAGATCCGCCAGGCGGCGTACACCGCGTCCATGGACCCGGTGAGGACCGAAGAGGGCTACGTCGCGGTCGAGCACCTGCTGATGGAGTTCTCCAACGAGCTCGGCCTCGGCACCGGCAACATCACCGCCTACGGCCGCACCGTGTACGCCGTCGCGCTCGCCAAGGGCGCCGAGTCGCTGCAGCGCTCCATCGGCATGCACCTGCTGGTGCGGCCCAGCAGCGACCAGAAGATCTACCGCCAGCAGGTCACCGCCTTCACCTCGTACGCCTACCTGGAGGCCGTCGCCGTCCAGGAGTACCAGTCCGGTGGCACCACGCAGGACGCCGCCCGCCTCCAACAGGTCATGCAGCAGAAGACCGAGGAGGCCAAGAAGCAGTTCGCGGCCGCCCAGGCCAAGGAGGAGGCCGCGGGCAAGAACGTCGTGACGCCGCCCTCCATGAGCGAAATGATCACGGCGATCGGCAGCGGCCGGACCCCCGACCAGCTGGAGCAGGCGGGCATCACCCCCTCCACCTGGATGACGGCCGCCACCGCGAAGTTCGAGGGCTACAGCCAGGTCGAGAGCGAGCTCATCAACCGGGCCGTGCAGGACGCCGGCCAGATCGCCTCCGACGCCCAGCGCGACGCCTACATCAACGGCGCCATCGTCGTGGTGGCCCTGCTCGCCGCGTTCATCATCGCCGGCCTCATGGCTCGCCAGATGAGCCGCTCGATGCGCCAGCTGCGCAACGCCGCCTTCGGTATCGCCGAGCAGCGCCTGCCCATGCTGGTCGACCAGCTCTCCCGCACCGACCCCGGCCGTGTCGACACCCGGGTCGCGCCGATCCCGATCACCACCACGGACGAGATCGGCGAGGTCGCCCGCGCCTTCGACCAGGTCCACCGCGAGGCGGTCCGGCTCGCCTCCGAGCAGGCCCTGCTGCGGGGCAACATCAACGCGATCTTCACCAACCTCTCGCGCCGCAACCAGTCCCTGATCGAGGGCCAGCTGACCCTGATCACCGACCTGGAGAACAACGAGGCCGACCCGGACCAGCTGGAGAACCTCTTCAAGCTGGACCACCTGGCCACCCGTATGCGCCGCAACGGCGAGAACCTCCTCGTCCTCGCCGGCGAGGAGCCCGGCCGCCGCTGGGACCAGCCGGTCCCCCTGGTCGACGTGCTGCGCGCCGCCTCCTCCGAGGTGGAGCAGTACGAGCGCATCGAGCTCTCCGGCGTCCCGGAGGCCGAGATCCACGGCCGCGCCGTGACCGACCTCGTGCACCTGCTCGCCGAGCTCCTGGAGAACGCCACCACGTTCTCCTCCCCGCAGACCAAGGTCCGCGTCACCGCGACCCGTCTCCCCGACGGCCGCGTGATGATCGAGATCCACGACAAGGGCATCGGCCTCACGGCCGAGGACTTCGCGGACATCAACCACAAGCTGGCCAACCCGCCGACCGTGGACGCCGCTATCTCCCAGCGCATGGGCCTCTTCGTGGTCGGTCGGCTGTCCGACCGGCACGGGATCCGCGTCCAGCTGCGCCCCTCGGGCGAGCAGGCCGGAACCACCTCGCTGGTCATGCTGCCGGACGCGATCACGCACGGCGGTGGCGGCGAGACCGCGCTGGGCGCCGACGAGTTCACCGTCTCGCAGATCATCCCGGAGCAGCAGTTCCAGGGTGAGAGCTTCAACCAGCTCCCGCCCATGCGCACCGCCGCCGAGCTCGGCTTCGACGACAGCCGCTACACCGAGGTCCCGGACGACATACGGGACCTGGACCCGGTGGGCCGCTCCCTGATGCGTGAGGAGCGCCGTGCGGCCCTGGAGGCCCAGACGCAGGGCCAGCCCTCCCCCGAGACGCCCGGATACGGCGACGAGTTCGAGGCCCAGCAGCCCGGCTACACCAACGGGCACGGCGCGTACCCCGAGCAGACGACGGCGTACGACCAGCAGACGGCGTACGACGATCAGCAGCAGACGGCGTACGAGGAGCAGCAGCGCCCCTCGTACGACGAGCAGTACTACGCGCCTGGCGGCGGTCTGCCGCACAACGACTCCTTCACGCCCAACGGCCAAGGCTCCTTCACGCCCAACGGCGGTGAGTCGTTCACGCCCAACGGCGGTGAGTCCTTCTCGTCGAACGGCGGCTACCCCGAGCCCTCCTATCCGGAGCCGGCCCAGGAGGAGCCCGCGTCGGCCGCCGCCGCCACTCCGGAGGGCTACCAGGCCTACGACGAGCAGCCCTACCAGGACGACTGGCCGCAGCAGCAGCCACAGCAGAGCGGTTTCCAGAACGGCTACCCGGACCAGTACGCTCCGGAAGCGGAATCCACGCAGGCCGCTGACGCGAGTGAGCAGGACCGCGTAGGCTTCGACCGTCCGGAACCGGCCCCTTCCGCCGGTCACGGGCTCACCGACGCCGGGCTTCCCCGCCGCGGATCCTTCGCGAGTGGTTCGAACGGCGCGCGGCCCGCGCGCCAGGAAGCGCCGGCCCCCACGTCGGAGAGCAACGGCGAGGGCGACTGGCGTTCGGCGAACGACGCGCGCTGGCAGCAGGCCTCGCAGCTCCGGAAGCCCAAGGCAGGCGGGGTCACCTCGTCCGGTCTGCCGCGGCGGGTGCCCAAGGCCAACCTGGTCGAGGGAGCCGCCGAGACCACCCCCCAGGGCGGTCCACAGATCTCCCGCGCCCCGGAGGACGTCCGGGGCAGGCTGAGCAACCTGCGTCGAGGCGTCCAGCGCGGACGCAACGCAGGCAGTGAAACGAACGGCCAGGGCTTCGGTCCTGACAGCACCTACAACCAGGAGCGTTAGTGTGAGCCCGATGAGCCAGGCGGCACAGAACCTGAACTGGTTGATCACCAACTTCGTGGACAACACCCCGGGGGTGTCCCACACGGTGGTGGTCTCCGCCGATGGACTCCTTCTGGCGATGTCCGAAGGCTTTCCCCGCGACCGCGCCGACCAGCTCGCGGCCGTCGCATCCGGTCTGACGTCACTGACGGCGGGCGCCTCCCGAATCTTCGAGGGCGGCCACGTGAACCAGACGGTTGTGGAGATGGAGCGGGGATTCCTGTTCCTCATGTCCATCTCCGACGGTTCCTCCCTCGCGGTCCTCGCGCACCCCGAGGCGGACATCGGCCTCATTGGGTACGAGATGGCCCTTCTGGTGGACCGGGCCGGATCGGTCCTGACGCCCGATCTTCGTGCGGAACTCCAGGGAAGCCTGCTCAACTAACAGACGGACGGTGCGTTTTGGCGTCTCGGGGCCGTAAGGTTTCGAGACGCGGCTTCCACAGCGATGGGTGCCCGGCACAGTCGGAGGAGGAGAGAAAGTGGCAACACCCCCAGGCGGTTCGTCTTCGGGTCATTGGCCGTACGGCCCTGGCCAGGGCCAGGGCGACGGCTCGGCGAACCGGTACAACTTCCCCTCCGCACCCAGCCACGGGCGGCAGCCGTACGCACCCCAGGGCCCCCAGGGGCCCGGGCCGTCGCCGTACGACCAGCCGCCGGCGCCGCGCATCCAGCCCGTGCAGCCGCAGCGCCGAGGCCCCGAGCCCGCGCCCGCCGGGGCGTCGAACAACCCTCTGGTGCGCCCGTACGCCATGACGGGCGGCCGCACCAGGCCGCGGTACCAGCTCGCCATCGAGGCGCTGGTCCACACCACTGCGCAGCCGCACCAGATGCAGGGCCAGCTGCCCGAGCATCAGCGGATCTGCAACCTCTGCCGGGAAATCAAGTCGGTCGCCGAGATCTCGGCGCTCCTCACGATCCCTCTCGGCGTGGCCAGGATCCTCGTCGCCGACTTGGCGGAGGCGGGACTGGTCGCCATCCATCAGCCCGGCGGCGACGAGAACGCCGGCGGCCAGCCAGACGTGACACTGCTCGAAAGGGTGCTCAGTGGACTTCGCAAGCTCTAGCGGAGGGCCTTCCCGCTCCACCACGTCCGCGAAGATCGTGGTGGCTGGCGGCTTCGGCGTGGGCAAGACCACGTTCGTCGGCGCCGTCTCGGAGATCAACCCGCTGCGCACCGAGGCCGTCATGACGTCCGCCAGCGCGGGCATCACGACGGACGCTCGGCATCGCGCTGACGCGAAGAGTGCGCTGATCACTCTCGTGGAGCATGCGCTGATGGCTCGGCTCCGGTAGGACATCTCCCTCCCCGCCGCCGCGGCGCGCAGCCACGACGGCGGGGACCGGCGGTGCCGAACCGACCGGGAACCGTCGCACACAGAGAAGGGCCCCTCCTCGACGGAGGGGCCCTTCTCTTACGTACAACCGGCTCAGCGGCGCAGCCTAGTGCCAGCTGTGCGGGGCGCGGAAGCCGCCCTCGCGCTCCAGGCGGCGCCAGCCGGCCTTCGCGCGGCCGCGGTGCGTCGGGGTGGGCTCGGAGGTGCGCGCCGCGGCACGGGCCAGGAGGATCGCCGTGATGGCGGCGACTTCCTCGGGCTCGGCGTGGCCCTTCTCGACGCGGATGTCAGGGGTTTCCATGGCTGTCAGTCTCCAGGAGAGAGGTTTCCGCGGAGGTACCGCGAGGAATCCGCCGGGTTACTGCGGGGGGTTGCCGTGCTTGCGGGAGGGCAGGTCGGCGTGCTTGGTGTGCAGCATCGCCAGGGACTTGATCAGTACCTCGCGCGTCTCCGCCGGATCGATGACGTCGTCGACCAGGCCGCGCTCGGCCGCGTAGTAGGGGTGCATCAGTTCGGCCTTGTACTCCTTGACCATCTTCTGACGCATGGCCTCGGGGTCCTCGGCGCCGGCGATCTGGCGGCGGAAGATGACGTTGGCCGCGCCCTCCGCGCCCATCACGGCGATCTCGTTGGTCGGCCAGGCGTACGTGAGGTCGGCGCCGATGGACTGGCTGTCCATGACGATGTAGGCACCGCCGTAGGCCTTGCGCAGGATCAGCGAGATGCGCGGCACGGTGGCGTTGCAGTAGGCGTACAGCAGCTTCGCGCCGTGCCGGATGATGCCGCCGTGCTCCTGGTCGACACCGGGGAGGAACCCGGGGACGTCCAGGAAGGTGACGATCGGGATGTTGAAGGCGTCGCACATCTGGACGAAGCGCGCGGCCTTCTCCGAGGCCTCGATGTCCAGGACGCCGGCCAGCGCCTGCGGCTGGTTGGCGACGATGCCGACGACCTGGCCGTCGAGGCGGGCCAGGGCGCAGATGATGTTGCGCGCCCAGCGCTCGTGGACCTCCAGGTACTCGCCGTCGTCGACGATCTCCTCGATCACCTTGGCCATGTCGTACGGCCGGTTGCCGTCCGCGGGGACCAGGTCGAGCAGGGCGTCGCCGCGGCGGTCGGCCGGGTCGGAGGCCTCCACGCGCGGCGGGTTCTCGCGGTTGTTCTGCGGCAGGAGCGAGAGGAGGTAGCGCACCTCGGCGATGCACGTCTCCTCGTCGTCGTAGGCGAAGTGGCAGACACCGGAGGTCTCCGCGTGCACGTCCGCGCCGCCGAGGCCGTTCTGGGTGATCTCCTCGCCGGTGACCGCCTTGACGACGTCCGGGCCGGTGATGAACATCTGCGAGGTCTCGCGGACCATGAACACGAAGTCCGTCAGGGCGGGGCTGTAGGCCGCGCCGCCCGCGCAGGGGCCGAGCATCACGCTGATCTGCGGGATGACACCGGACGCCTTGGTGTTGCGCTGGAAGATGCCGCCGTACCCGGCGAGGGCGGAGACGCCCTCCTGGATGCGGGCGCCGGCGCCGTCGTTCAGGGAGACCAGCGGCGCACCGGCCGCGATGGCCATGTCCATGATCTTGTGGATCTTGGTGGCGTGGGCCTCGCCCAGCGCGCCGCCGAAGATGCGGAAGTCATGGGCGTAGACGAAGACCGTACGGCCCTCCACCGTGCCCCAGCCGGTGATGACACCGTCGGTGTGCGGCTTCTTGGCCTCCAGACCGAACCCGGTCGCCCGGTGCCGGCGCAGCTGCTCGACCTCCTGGAAGGAACCCGGGTCGAGCAGCAGCTCGATCCGCTCCCGGGCGGTCAGCTTGCCCTTGGCGTGCTGCGCCTGGGTCGCCTTCTCGCTCGGTCCGGCCAGTGCCCGCGCACGGATCTCGTGCAGCTCGGCGACGCGGCCGCGAGCGTCCGTCGGCTCGTCCGTCGGCCCGTCGGTCGACTCACCCGTCGTCTCTTCCAAAACGGTCATGTAGCGACCATACGAAGCCGGGCAAGAAAAGCGGGCCGTCGACTCCTCACAGTCTCCGGAGCGTTTTCCTGGTACCACTGAACAGAACCGCACCGCCATGCAGCCCTTCTGACTGCTCAGGGGGCATGCCCGTTGTAGGTGTCGGACAAAGTCAGGGGCTGAGAGTCAGCTCACATACATGTGTGGCGCATACCGCCCCCGGAGTGATGAGCAGCCTCGCACGACGGCCGGTCGCGAGTACGTCGACCGTATCGTCCGCCCGCACCACCCCTGCCACCGGACGGTCCCAGACGATCTCCAGCGGCTCGCCCGTGCGGGGCGGCTCGCTCACGCAGAGCGTAGCCGTCCGGCCCCGCCGCCTGACCAGCACGCTCGCACCCGCCGACACGGACAGCCGGCCCACGCTGCCGCCCCGCCAGAAGACGGCCGCCGTGAGGCCGAGCGCGGGCACGGCCACCGCCTGCCGGTCGCCGTCGTTGGCGAGGACCGACAGCCGCCCCCCGGCCGCCGCCCACGTCCCGACGGTACGGCGGGAGGCACCGGGGAGCAGGACGTAGGCGTAGGTGGCGCCGGCCGGGTCCGTGCCGTGGTCGAGCCAGAGCGTCTGCCAGCGCCGGGTGCGCCGCTCGGTCGTACCGCCGGTGTTGATGTCGGCCCAGGCCCCGGTGCGGTCCTCGCGCAGCGCCCGCAGCTCCCCGTCGAGCACGATCCAGCCACCGTGGCCCTCCAGGTGTGCCCAGTTCCGGCCACGCACGAAGGCCTGGGTGCCGCCCTCGCCGAGGTTGCGGTTGTCCACGACCGTTTCCACGGGCACCCCGTCGGCGCAGCTGATGTCCGCACCGAGGCAGATCACAGCCTCGGCGGCGCAGAACCACGCCTTGCGGGCCTCGAGCGTCGAGCCGAGCCCTTCGAGGTGCTGCCCGATCGCCGCGTACTCCCCGTCCGTGGTGCCCCCGACCCACCGCACGTCCGGCTTCGGCTCGCCCCACTCACCGCCGGCGCGGTCGGGCAGGCGCCGGGTGGAGACCGTGGTGCCGGGCAGCCGGTACCAGTCCACGGTCGGCCAGAACCAGTCGCTGTACTGGTCGGTGCGCCCGGCCCACCAGCAGAGCATTCCGGCGCCCGTGTGCCAGCCGCGCGGGTTCTCGCCGTTGCCGCACTCGTAGTGGGCGATGCGGTCGCTGGCCATGGAGATGCCGGCGGTGAAGGCCGGGCGCCGGTGCACGGCACGGTCCATCGCCGCGAACAGGTGGTGCCCGACGGGTTCCGGGGCTGCCGGCACGGCGGACGCGGCGACGGCGTGCAACCGTGCGAGGTCGGCGACGCCGAACTGGGGCGCCGTCAGGACCGGTGTGACGTCGTCCCGTTCGATCCACCCCTTGATCAGGCCGTACCAGCGCTCGCGCTCACCCCGGCCGGCGCCGGCCGCGAGCAGGGCGATGGCGGCGATGAGCGCCTGTCCGTGGAAGTGGTCACCGCGCGGAATCTGCCGGTCGTCGCTCTTCAGCTGTCCCCGGCTGATGGCCCGCCCGCTGACGCAGTCCATCACCAACCCGTCGTGGATCAGCGGCGCGTAGGCCCGCTCGACACTGTCGAGGACGATCCGCCGGTTCGGGTCGGTCACCTCCCAGTCGGAGCCGGCGAGCAGAGTGAGAAGCCGGCCGAGCCCGTCCAGCATGACCTGTCCGTACGTCCCCGAGTAGGCGACCCAGGTGTGCTGCACGAACGAGCCGTCGGCATACAGGCCGTCCCCCTGGGTGACGTACGGGAAGACCGGCGAGAGCGCGTCCCGGGCGAGGGCGATGCGCTCTCCGGCCCGGCCGAGGACGCCGCGCAGGGCGACGGAGCGGCACAGGTCGACACGGTTGGCGCCGGTGGACGTGCCCGAGTAGTCGGTGAGCATCGCGTCCGGAATGAAGTGGTCGACGGCGGCGCAGGCGGCGGCTCGCTGTCCGTCGGTGAGGTGGTCGTGGAGGGCGAGCGCGATGTCCATCAGCAGCCGGGGGCTGCCGATCTGCCATTCCCACCAGTTGCCGTGGCGGGTGGTGGAGGGGTTGTAGACCGTGGCGGAGAGGTGGTCGAGGCCGCGCAGCACGTCGGCGAGGAGGGCGGGGTCGCCGGTGGATCCGGTGCCGCGCTGGACGTACGCCTGGGCCATGGTCCACAGCCGGCTGTAGCTGTGGGTGATGCCGGACGGGGGGTCGTAGGGGTGGTCCGGCCAGAGGGAGGTGAGGCTGGGGACCATCGCGGCACGGTGGGAGCGGGCGAGCCGGCCGGTCTGGGCGAGGCGGGAGGCGTAGGGCTCGGCGGTGGGGTCGTAGCGGGTGCCGAGGGTGATGTCGAGCCAGCGGTGGCGGAGGGAGTCGTAGGGGTCGGGCGGGAGGCCGGGGGTGATGGCGAGGAGGGGGGTGAACAGGAAGCTGCGGCGGGTGGGGGCATGTCACCGGCATCTATCACGTGGGGCGACGAATGTGAACAGAAAGTAGTTTCGTGAACACTCTGCGAATGGCGACCGATGATGTTGAATCTTGAACAGAATGGGTCTATGGTCGTAACCGTTGGATCTGATTGAAGGTTCAACAACAGCCTGAACGCCTGAACTCATCCCCCCAGGAGCACGCCATGGGCATCTTCGGCCGCAAGGACACCAGCGACGCGACCGCCGCCGCAGCAGCCGTCAACCCCGAGCTGGCCTCACTCACCGGCGACTACACGATCGACACCGCTCACTCCACCCTGGGCTTCGTCGCGCGCCACGCGATGGTCACCAACGTCAAGGGCAAGTTCTCCGACTTCGCCGGCTCGCTGCACCTCGACGGCAGCGACCCGGCCGCGTCCACCGCGTCCCTCGACGTCAAGATGGACAGCATCGACACGGGCTCCGCCGACCGCGACGGTCACCTCAAGAGCGCGGACTTCTTCAAGACGGACGAGTTCCCGACGATGACCTTCCGCTCGACCTCGGCCGAGGCGCTGGGCGGCGACGACTACCGCATCACCGGCGACCTCACCATCCTCGGCGTCACCAAGCCCCTCACCATCGATCTCGAGTTCAACGGCTCCGCCAAGGACCCCTTCGGCAACGAGCGCGTCGGCTTCGAGGGCAAGGCGGAGATCCTGCGCTCCGAGTGGGGCCTGACGTGGAACGCGGCGCTGGAGACGGGCGGGGTCCTGGTCTCCGACAAGATCAAGCTCAACTTCGACATCTCGGCGATCCGCAACGTGTGAGGCCGTTCCTGCGTGGTCTCCTGATCGCCCCTCCCTGAGCGCGCCCGCCCTCCACTCCCCCGCCATGGGGAGGGCGGGCGCTCGGCGTTTCGTCACACGGCCCGCAGTCCGGTGAGGGCGGCTGCCGGTTGAGCCGCGCGGGTGTCCGGGGTACGGGCGCGGAGCAGCCCGAGCATGAGGAGGTACTGATCCGTGTGTCCGAGCGCCTCGAAAACCTCCTTGCGCCGGGGTCACGCTCGAGCGCGGCGGCAAGATCCTCGGGGACGGTGGCGTTCCGCTGCGACGCGTAGGCACCGGCCCACCGCCCGTCCGCCTTCGCCTCCTCGGCCTCGGCAATCCCATCCGGCCGCATACGACCGTCGGCGGCCGACTCCCCCGCCCGCCGCACGTTGACCATCGACCACAGACTCGCCGGCCGACGCGGGGCAGTCCTTCCGGGCTGCCGGTGTGGCCGGAACGCGCCCCTTGTGCGGGCGCTTCCGGCGTTTACATAATCCAGCAGCAAGATTTGACAAGAACATGCCAGCAGAACGGCCATTTTTTACCGTTTTCTGCTTGGCATGCGCATGCCATCCCCGAAGGTCGACCCCCCACGGAAGGCATCACCTTGAAGAAGCTCCTCACGGCCCTCAAGAGATGCGCGGCCGCCGCTGCCGCCGCCCTCGCGATCGTCAGCCTTCAACCCGTTTCCGCCGCGCAGGCGGCCCCGTCTCCCGTCGTCGGCGGAACCCGCGCCGCGCAGGGCGAGTTCCCGTTCATGGTCCGTCTCTCGATGGGGTGCGGCGGCGCGCTCTACACCCAGCAGATCGTGCTGACGGCCGCCCACTGCGTGAACGGCTCCGGAGCCAACACCAGCATCACGGCCACCGCCGGAGTCGTGGACCTCCAGTCCAGCAGCGGGCGCGTCCAGGTCCGCTCCACCAGGGTCCTGCAGGCCCCCGGCTACAACGGCACCGGCAAGGACTGGGCGCTCATCAAGCTCGCCCAGCCCATCAACCTGCCGACCCTGAAGATCGCGACCACCGCGCAGTACAACACCGGTGACTTCACGGTCGCCGGATGGGGAGCGGCCCGCGAGGGTGGCGCGCAGCAGCGCTACCAGCTCAAGGCCACGGTTCCGTTCGTCAGCGACGCCACCTGCAAGGCGTACGGCGGTCTCTACCGGGGTCTGGTCGCGAGCGAGGAGATCTGCGCCGGCTTCGCCGCGGGCGGTGTCGACACCTGTCAGGGCGACTCCGGCGGCCCGATGTTCCGCAAGGACAACGCCGGTGCCTGGATCCAGGTCGGCATAGTCAGCTGGGGCGACGGCTGCGCCCGGCCCAACGCCCCCGGCGTCTACACCGAGGTCTCCACGTTCGCCTCTGCCATCGCCTCGGCGGCGTCCACCCTCTGATCCTCGGCCTCGCACACCTCTTCCGCGGGCCCGGCGCCACCAAGCGCCGGGCCCGTACGCCGTTCCGCCCTCAGAACCCTCCCCCGAAGTCCCCGCCGCCCCCGCCGAAGTCCCCTCCCCCGCCGAACCCGCCGCCGAAGTCGCCGAAGTCGCCCGAGTCGAAGTCGGCGCCGGAGACGTCGCCGCCCTCGTACCCGCCGCCTGCGAAGTCGCCGTAGCCGGAGCCGTAGTCGGTGGCGTAGCCGGGGGTGGCCATCATGCTGCCGAGCAGGGTGCCGACGAGCAGGCCGGGCAGGAGGCCGCCGCCGAAGTAGCCGCCGGCCCAGGGGCCGTAGGCGGGGCCCGCCTCCCAGTAGGGGCGGCGGCCGTAGTCGCTGTCCACCTCGCGGATCACGGGGTCGCGGCCGTCGGCGAGACGGGTGCGGTCGGCCGCGCAGACCGGGACCTCGCGGGCGGCACCGGACGGCGGCGACCAGGCGGCGTCGGCCACCGACGGGCCGTGGCGGGGGTCGAAGAAGCAGGGTGGGCGGCGTTCCGGCAGGGGGCGGCGCTCGCGGCGGGCGGCCAGTTGCGCGAGCGAGAAACGGCCGTCGTCCAGGGCCTGGGTGACCGGGCGGACGTCCTCCGGTCTACGGGCCTGCGCCATGGACGTCTTCGCCGTGTCGTAGGCGTCCAGCGCGCGTTCGTAGTCCGCGCGCATCGCGTCGTCGGCGCCCCGTTCGGCCGGGTGGAAGTCCAGGCGGTCCAGTTCCTCGCCGAAGGCCGTGATGTCCTCGTCCACGACCACGCGCAGACGCTCCAGGGCGGCTCGCTGTTCGTTCTCGTGGCGGCGGCGGTTGCGGCGGACCAGGGTGTACGCGCCCGCGCCGCCCGCGAGCAGGATCGCACCGACGGTGATCAGGCCGGTGGCGGAGACCCCGCCCCGGCTGCCGTCGGAGCCCCAGCTCGCCGGTGCCGAGCCGCCCATGTTGGTCAGGGCGCGGTCGGTGAAGTCGTCCAGCTGGGTCTTGGCGTTCGACTCGTCACTGACGCTGGTGACGAGGTTCCGCACGGCCGCGTTGGACAGGACGGTGGAGTCGGCGCGGGCGCTGAACTCGTCGCCGAGGCGGATGGCGTACAGGCCGGTGACGCCGGTGGCCGTGCGCAGGTCGGTGAAGAGGTCCTGCTTCGGGTAGTCCTTCGGCAGCACCGCGATGAAGAGCGGTTTGTCCGCGTCCTTGATCTGCTTCTCGAGGGCGTTGGCGTCCGCCTCCGACAGCTGGCCGGAGGCGGCGGGGTCGACGTAGACCGGGCTCTCGCGGAGGGCGGCGGCGATCGTAGAGACGCTGGTGGCAGCACCCGCTCGTGGGGCGCCCGCCGAGAGCAGGGTCAGGGCGGCGAGCGCCAGCGCGATCAGCAGTCCGGCGAGGCCTCGGGTCGGTGTCACGACCTTCATACTTCGAAGCTACCCAAAGCGCATCAATGCCAGACATAAAGAGCAATTCTCAGGCGGTGCGGGTGGGCGCCCCGCTTCAGCGGTGCCCACCCGCCCCGGCTCACTTCGCCGGCGCCACACCCGCTCGCAGGAGGCCGTAGGTGTACGCGTCCTCCAGCGCCTGCCAGGACGCGGCGATGACGTTCTCGGCGACGCCCACCGTGGACCACTCGCCGGAGCCGTCGGTCGTGGAGATCAGGACGCGGGTCGTGGACTGGGTGCCGTGCACGCCCTCCAGGATGCGGACCTTGTAGTCGACCAGGTCGAGCTTGGCGAGCTGGGGGTAGATCTTCTCGAGGCCGACGCGCAGGGCGCGGTCGAGGGCGTTGACCGGGCCGTTGCCCTCGGCGGTGGCGACGATGCGCTCGCCCTTGGCCCAGAGCTTGACGGTGGCCTCGTTGGCGTGGGTGCCGTCGGGGCGGTCCTCGACGATGGCGCGCCAGGACTCCACGTCGAAGTACGTGAGGGGCCTGCCCTCGACCTCCGCGCGCAGCAGGAGCTCGAAGGAGGCGTCCGCGGCCTCGTAGGTGTAGCCCTTGAGTTCGCGTTCCTTGACCCGCTCGACGACCCGGCCGACCAGTTCGCGGTCGCCGCCGAGGTCGATGCCGAGTTCCTTGCCCTTGAGCTCGATCGAGGCGCGGCCGGCCATGTCGGAGACCAGCATCCGCATGGTGTTGCCGACCAGCTCCGGGTCGATGTGCTGGTACAGGTCGGGGTCGACCTTGATGGCGGAGGCGTGCAGGCCCGCCTTGTGGGCGAAGGCGGAGACTCCCACGTAGGGCTGGTGGGTGGAGGGAGTGAGGTTGACGACCTCGGCGATGGCGTGCGAGATGCGGGTCATCTCACGCAGGCGGCCGTCGGGGAGGACCTTCTTGCCGTACTTCAGTTCCAGGGCGGCGACGACCGGGAAGAGGTTGGCGTTGCCGACGCGCTCGCCGTAGCCGTTGGCGGTGCACTGGACGTGGGTCGCGCCGGCGTCGACGGCGGCCAGGGTGTTGGCGACCGCGCAGCCGGTGTCGTCCTGGGCGTGGATGCCGAGGCGGGCGCCGGTGTCGGCCAGGACGGTGGAGACGACGGCCTGGACCTGGGCGGGGAGCATGCCGCCGTTGGTGTCGCAGAGGATGACGACGTCCGCGCCGGCCTGGGAGGCGGTGCGGACGACCGCCTTCGCGTACTCGGGGTTGGCGCGGTAGCCGTCGAAGAAGTGCTCGCAGTCGACGAAGACCCGGCGGCCCTGCGCGCGCAGGTGGGAGACGGTGTCGCGGACCATCTCCAGGTTCTCGTCGAGCGTGGTGCGCAGGGCCAGTTCCACGTGCCGGTCGTGCGACTTGGCGACGAGGGTGATCACCGGGGCGCCGGAGTCCAGCAGCGCCTTGACCTGCGGGTCCTCGGATGCCTTGGCACCGGCGCGGCGGGTGGAGCCGAACGCCACCAGCTGCGCGTGCCGGAACTCGATCTCCTGCTGGGCGCGGGCGAAGAACTCGGTGTCGCGAGGGTTGGCGCCGGGCCAGCCGCCCTCGATGAAGCCCACGCCGAAGTCGTCCAGGTGCCGTGCGATGGCCAGCTTGTCGGCGACGGTGAGGTTGATGCCCTCACGCTGGGCGCCGTCGCGGAGGGTGGTGTCGAAGACGTGGAACGAGTCGTCGAGCTCGCTGGTTTCCGTCATGGTGTCAAGGCTCCTGTTGAAAATCTCGGTCTACCGGAATGACCGGCTCCACCGTCCCCCCATGGTCCCTCGCGCTCCCTTCCCGGCTGTAGGTGGGCCAGGAAAACGAAAAACCTCTCGCGGGTGCGAGAGGTCTGCGCGCGGGTCGAGGACACGATGGCCGCCCGTACCTGGTCGTACGTGGCGGTCACTGCGGACCGGCGCGCCTGCTGCCAATAATCGTGGCGAACGAGAGCACGGAGGCAGTCTGGCACAGCGCTGCGCCCGTCTCACGCCCGTCTCAGGATGCGAGCAGCGTCATGGGGCCGCCGCCACGCGGACGGCGTCCGGGACGAGCCGCGTCTCGTACCCGCTGCAGCAGTCGCTGGCCTCGACGGCGATCTCCGCGCCGCAGGAGCAGATCCGGTTGATGCCGCGGTAGGGGTCGGATCCGCAGCAGCCGCCCCAGCGGGAGGTGTCGGGGTGGTTGTCGAGCTCCACGACGTCGTCCGGGTGCAGGACGTACGTGCCGCGCGGTCCGGCCGAGACGAGAAGGCCGCGTTCGTCGGACATCCACTTGCCGCCGGGCACGATTCCGTCGTACTCGTCCTCCGCGTCGGCCCCGACCGGCTCGAACGGCGCCCCGAAGGGAAGCGGATCGACGACGTACGTCCCGCGCGGGACGCTCGGGGGGCCGTGCCGCCGGCCGTCCGGGCCGGGGAGGCCGTCCCAGCCGGGGTACGGGGGCATCTCGTCGAGCCGGCGGACGGGTTCGGTCAGCCGGCGTCCACAGGAGACACAGAGGAGTACGTTCACTCGTACGTTCTAGTCGGTCGTCGGCCCGGGCCGCTGCTGAATTTCGCGGTGGCGCACCAGCAGCGGCCCGTGTGGCGTTGCTCAGCCCAGCTCGTGCATCCAGCCGTGCTTGTCCTCGGCCGTTCCGCGCTGGATGTCGAGGAGGGCGCGGCGCAGCTTCAGGGTGACCTCGCCGGGCTCGCCGCCGGACTGCTGCCACTCGGCGCCGGTGCGCTTGACCGTGCCGACGGGAGTGATGACAGCGGCGGTGCCGCAGGCGAAGACCTCGGTCAGGGTGCCGTCGGCGGAGTCCCGCTGCCACTGGTCGACGGAGACGCGACCCTCCTCGGCCTCGTAACCGAGGTCGCGGGCGACGGCGAGGAGGGAGTCGCGGGTGACGCCCTCCAGGATGGAGCCGGTGAGGGACGGGGTGATGATCTTGTTTCCGTACACGAAGTACAGGTTCATGCCGCCGAGCTCCTCGACCCACTTGCGCTCGACCGCGTCGAGGTAGCAGACCTGGGCGCAGCCCTGGGCGGCTGCCTCGGCCTGGGCGAGGAGGGAGGCGGCGTAGTTGCCGCCGGTCTTGGCGTCGCCCATGCCGCCGGGGACGGCGCGGACGTGGTCCTCGGAGACCCAGATGGAGACGGGCTGGACGCCGCCGGGGAAGTAGGCGCCGGCCGGGGAGGCGATCACGAGGAAGAGGTACTCGTTGGCGGGCTTCACGCCCAGACCGACCTCGGTGGCGATCATGAAGGGGCGCAGGTAGAGGGACTCCTCGCCGCCGTGGGCGGGCACCCAGTCCTTGTCCTGGCTCACCAGGACGTCGCACGCCTCGATGAACGTCTCGACGGGCAGCTCGGGCATGGCGAGGCGGCGGGCGGAGGCCTGGAAGCGCTTGGCGTTCTTGTCCGGGCGGAAGGTGGCGACGGACCCGTCGGGGCGGCGGTAGGCCTTGAGGCCCTCGAAGATCTCCTGGGCGTAGTGCAGGACGTTGGTCGCCGGGTCGAGCGGAATCGGCGCGTACGGAACGAGCTGGCCGTCGTGCCAGCCGCGGCCCTCGGTCCACTTGATCATCACCATGTGGTCGGTGAAGTGGCGGCCGAATCCGGGGTTGGCCAGGATCGCCTCGCGCTCCGCGGCGGAGAGCGGGTGGGCGGACGGCTTGAGCTCGATCGTGGGCGTCGTCATGAGTGGTTGTCCTTCACCGGTTGTAGTGACGGGCCGCGCTCACGCCTGTACTGCCAGTCGTCAGTGCTAGGACGTCCGAGCATTCCCTCACACCGCGGCTCCGCGTTCGATTATCTCGCGAGCCTGGCGGCGGAAGAAAACGGGGTGAACTCGGCCCAGGGGATCGATGGTGGCACCCGGCGAGGCATACGAAAAGCCGCCGGGTGCGGATGCGACCCGGCGGCTTCGAGGAAGCGGAGCAGCCCGGGTCAGCCGGCTACTCGTACGGCGAGCGCGTCGCCGATCTCCGACGTGGAGCGGGCGGGCTTGCCGGTGCGCTCCGCGAGGTCGGTGGAGACGGCCTCGTCGATGCGGGCGGCCTCGGCGTCGTAGCCGAGGTGGCGCAGCAGGAGGGCGACGGACAGAACCGTGGCGGTGGGGTCGGCCTTGCCCTGGCCGGCGATGTCCGGGGCCGAGCCGTGGACGGGCTCGAACATGGACGGGAACTCGCCCGACGGGTTGATGTTGCCCGAGGCCGCGACGCCGATGCCGCCGGAGACGGCCGCGGCGAGGTCGGTGATGATGTCGCCGAAGAGGTTGTCGGTGACGATGACGTCGAAGCGCTCGGGCTGGGTCACCAGGTAGATGGTGGCCGCGTCGACGTGCATGTACTCGGTGGTGACCTCGGGGAACTCCGCGGCCACCTTGTTGAAGGTGTTGGTCCACAGGTGACCGGCGAAGGTCAGCACGTTGTTCTTGTGGATCAGTGCGAGCTTCTTGCGCGGGCGGGCCTGAGCGCGGGCGAAGGCGTCACGGACCACGCGCTCGACACCGAAGGCCGTGTTGACGGAGACCTCAGTGGCGACCTCGTGCTCGGTGCCCTTGCGGATGGTGCCGCCGTTGCCGGTGTACGGGCCCTCGGTGCCCTCACGGACCACGACGAAGTCGATCTGCGGCTCACCGGCGAGCGGGGTGGCGACACCGGGCAGGAGCTTCGACGGACGCAGGTTGACGTGGTGGTCGAAGGCGAAGCGGAGCTTGAGCAGGAAGCCGCGCTCCAGGACACCGGACGGCACCGAGGGGTCGCCGATGGCGCCGAGCAGGATGGCGTCGTGCTGCTTGAGGGCGTCGAGGTCGGCGTCGGTGAGGGTCTCACCGGTGGCGTGGTAGCGCCGGGCGCCGAAGTCGTACTCCTTGGTCTCCAGCTTCACATCCTGCGGAAGGACGGCGGAGAGGACCTTCAGGCCTTCGGCCACGACCTCCTGGCCGATGCCGTCACCGGGGATCACTGCGAGATTGAGGCTGCGAGACATGCGGGCACCCTACTCCTCGTCCCATGGAATGACATGGACTGTCCGCCATCCGGACACGTCCCGGGGTGGCGGCTTCATCCTGTCGGGTTGCGTTCACCCCTACGTTGGACGGGCGTTGGGGTTTGCTGGGAAGTTCACCGTCATGGAGACCCCGGACTTCGGCATCCCGCCCAGGCTCGCGAGCCGGATGAGCATGGCGGAACAGTACGAGTACCTGCGCACGAGGCTGTCCCGGCGCCGCACGCTGGTGACCGCGGGCGCGGTGGCGGGCGGGCTGCTGACCGGCTGCTCGGGAGGGTCGCAACCGTCCGGCGCGGCGACTCCCGCCCCCTCCGCCTCGTCCCTCGACAAGGCACCCGGCTCCGCCGTCGTCCCCTTCGGCCGCCATCTCGCCTTCGGCGCCGACCCCAGGACGCAGATGCGGATCTCCTGGCAGGTGCCGTCCACGGTCAGGAAGCCCTACGTGCGCGTCGGGGCGCGGCCGGACGACCTGGGCCGCAGGATCGAGGCGGAGGTGCGCGACCTGCACACCCCCGGGGTCGAGGGCGTGCGGCCCGCCGTCGAGCAGTACTACCTGCACGCGGCCCTGGACGACCTGCTGCCCGGGACGACGTATTACTACGGCGTCGGCCACGACGGCTTCGACCCGGCCGCCCCGGACCACCGCTCCACCATCACCTCGTTCCGTACGGCGCCCTCGAACCCGGAGACGTTCGTGTTCACCGCGTTCGGCGACCAGGGCGTCGGGCGGGCCGCGGCCGCCAACGACCAGGTGCTGCTGCGGGAGAAGCCCGCCTTCCATCTGCACGCGGGTGACATCTGCTACGCGAACTCCAGCGGCAGCGGCAAGGAGTCGGACGGCTACGACGCCCGCTTCTGGGACCTGTTCCTGAAGCAGACCGAGCCGGTGGCGAGGTCGGTGCCGTGGATGGTGACGACCGGCAACCACGACATGGAGGCCTGGTACTCCCCCGACGGCTACGGCGGCCAACTGGCCCGCTTCTCCCTCCCGGACAGCGGCTTCGACCCGCGCACCGCGCCGGGCGTCTACGCGTTCAGGTACGGCAACGTCGGCATCGTGGCGCTGGACGCCAACGACGTGTCGTACGAGATCCCGGCCAACTTCGGCTACTCGGAGGGGAAGCAGACGGCGTGGCTGGACACCGAGCTGGGTGAGCTGCGGGCGGCCAAGGGGATCGACTTCGTCGTGGTCTTCTTCCACCACTGCGCCTACTCGACGTCCGCCCACGCCTCCGACGGCGGTGTCCGCGCGGAGTGGCTGCCGCTGTTCGCCCGGCACCAGGTGGACCTGGTGATCAACGGGCACAACCACGTCTACGAGCGGACCGACGCCGTGAAGAACGGCGAGGTGGGCAAGCCGGTGCCGATCGGCGGGTCCACGGATCCCACGCGGGACGGGATCGTGTACGTCACGGCCGGCGGGGGCGGCAAGGACCTGTACGGCTTCCCGGCGGGCGTGAAGGAGAGCTACGAGGGGCACGTCGGCGAGCGTGAGGCCGTCGACACCTTCCACTGGACGAAGTCACGGCAGAACAGCCCGGAGACCGTTCAGTGGTCGCGGGTGCGCTACCGGGGCTTCTCCCTGCTGTCGGTTCAGGCGCGGGCCGGGTCCGACCCGCGCCTGACGGTGTCGGCGTTCACCGACACCGGTCGGCGTGTCGACCACTTCGAGGTGCGGCGCGGCCGGTGAGAGGTTCAGTGGCCGGTCTCGCCGCCGTTGTCGCGGCGGTCGAGGGCGCGCTGGAGGGCTGCGGCGGCGTTCTTGCGGTCGGACTCGCTCGTGCGGGAGACGTGACGGACTCGGCGGCGGACGGTCGTCTCGGCCATGGGGATCGACTCCTTCGAAAACCCGGGAGGCGGACAAGAGACGCCGGAAGGGGCGGGGAGCGTGGGCCGCAGGGATTGCCTGCGTGGGGCCCGGCTCACGACCGCCATTCGCTTGGTCGAGCGAGACGTTCGGCTTCTACAAAAGTAAGTGAGGACAGCGCGCCTGTCTCCACAATTACTTGGGCTTCCTACTATCTGAGACGGTGAAACGAGTCACACGGCGCTGACCTGCCCTTTCGCCGTTGCCGTCAGTTCCCCGATCTGCGCCCGCGCGGCCGCGTGGCGGCGAGTTCCGGGGAGGGGCGATGCCGAGGTCGGCCCGCCCCTCGACCACGCCCGTCAGAGCACTTCCCCGTCCCGCCAGTCGAAGACCAGTTCGGCCTCGGGGTTGTCCACGTCCGCCGGGCCGGGCCATACGAAAATGGAGCCCTCCTCCTCGGGCAGCCGGACCACGCCGTCCGGGCCGAGCGCGCAGATCCGCCCGGCCCAGCTCCGCCAGCCACGGGCCGTGTACAGCTGGGCGCCCTCCGCGCTCCCGGACAGCGCGCCCAGGGCGTAGGCGCGGGTGATGACACCTTCGAGGGCGCCCATGATCTGGGTGCCGACCCCGGTGCGCCGCACGTCCCGGCGTACGGCGACCCCCTCGACGTAGCCGACACGCAGCCAGCGCGTCCGGTACCGCACGCGCCGCATGACGACGGCGCCGTGCCCGGCGAGCCCGCGCTCGTCGTGGGCGAGGGCGTGCATGCCGCCGAGGGTGTGGTCCCAGTCGTCGTCGCTGAAGTCCGCGTCGAAGGCGTCGTACAACAGGCCACGGACGGACCGGAGTTCGGCGGGGGTGAGGTCGGCGGTGTGGGCGGTGCGCAGGTCGAGGGCCATGCGGCGAGTATCACCGGCCCCGTCGGCGGCACGGCCGTCATTCGGTCACAGCGCGCCGGTCACAGCGCGTCCGTCACCGCCTCGCGGAAGCCCTCCGGGTCCTCGACCCAGGGCAGGTGGCCGGCGTCCGGCAGGATCACCCGGCGCACCCGGGGCAACGCCCGCTCCAGCGAGTCCACCGCCGGGCGGGGGCGGATGTCGTGGGCACCGTCGACGATCAGCACCGGCACGTCAAGGGCCTGGCAGGCGGCGTACAGCCCGGGGGTGCCCCATGCGCGTCGCCGCTCGTCATTGAGGGTTCTGCTGCACTCGACGTTGACGCCGAGCCAGGGGTCGGCCAGGCGGGCGGCGTGCTCCAGGGCCCGTTCGCGGTCCTCGAACTCGACGGACCACTGGAGCACCGCCCTTTCCCGCTCCTCGGCCTCGGTGAGTCCATGACGGTCGGTCAGTTCCCGCCAGCGGGACAGGCGTTCGGGGTGTTCGCCGAGCCGGGCGCGGAGGTTCGCGTGGTACCCACCGTGCCAGTCGGCGTCCGGGCCGATGCCGGTCCCGGAGGCGTAGATCAGCGTGCCGACCCGCTCGGGGTGGGCCAGGGTGTAGCTCAACGCCAGCTGGGCGCCCCAGGAATGGCCGAACAGCGCCATGCGCTCCAGGCCGAAGTGGTGGCGCACGGCGTCGAGATCGGCGACGAACCGCTCGCTCGTCCAGGGCCCGGCGCACGGCTCGGAGCGGCCGCACCCGCGCTGGTCCCAGCGGATCGTCATGGCCCGGTCGGCGAGCAGGGCGGCGACGTCGGTGAACGTGTCCCACAGTCCGGGGCCGCCGTGGCACAGCACCAGCGGCACGCCCTCGCCCGACCGGGACGCCCACAGGCGTACGCCGTCGTCGGCGGTCACAGTCATCGTCATGCCGACAAGTCTGCCCGTGCGGAAAAGCGCGAGGGGCCGGGCAGGTGCCCGGCCCCTGTCACGCCACGGACGTCAGCCCATGTGCGGGTAGGTGTAGTCGGTCGGCGGGACCAGCGTCTCCTTGATGGCCCGGGTCAGCGTCCAGCGCATCAGGTTCTGCGGGGCGCCGGCCTTGTCGTTGGTGCCGGAGGCGCGGCCGCCGCCGAAGGGCTGCTGGCCGACGACGGCGCCGGTCGACTTGTCGTTGATGTAGAAGTTGCCCGCCGCGTAGCGCAGCTTCTCCATCGTGTACGCGGCGGCCGCGCGGTCGCCGGAGATGACCGAGCCGGTGAGGGCGTAGGCCGACACCGACTCCATCTGGGTCAGCATCTCGTCGTACTTCTCGGGCGAGCTGTCGTCGTAGACGTGCACGGCGAGGATCGGGCCGAAGTACTCGGTGGTGAAGACCTCGTTCTCCGGGTCGCCGCACTCGATGACGGTCGGGCGGACGAAGTAGCCGACCGAGTCGTCGTAGCTGCCGCCCGCGACGATCGTGCAGGCCGGGTCCGCCTTCGCGCGGTCGATGGCGGCCTTGTTCTTGGCGAAGGCGCGCTCGTCGATGACGGCCCCGATGAAGTGGGACAGGTCGGTGACGTCACCCATGGTGATGCCGTCGACCTCGGCGGCGAACTCCTCCCTGAAGCCGGAGTTCCAGATGGAGGCCGGGACGTACGCCCGGGAGGTCGCCGAACACTTCTGGCCCTGGTACTCGAAGGCGCCGCGGGTCAGGGCGGTCTTGAGGATCGCCCGGTCGGCGCTCGGGTGGGCGACGACGAAGTCCTTGCCGCCGGTCTCGCCGACCAGGCGCGGGTAGGAGCGGTACTTCTCGATGTTGTTGCCGACCGTCTTCCACAGGTACTGGAAGGTCTTGGTCGAGCCGGTGAAGTGAATGCCGGCGAGATCGCGGTGCTCCAGGGCGACCTCGCTGACCTCGATGCCGTCGCCGGTGACGAGGTTGATGACGCCCTTGGGCAGGCCGGCCTCCTCGAGGAGCCGCATGAGCAGCACGGCGGCGTGGGTCTGCGTCGGGGACGGCTTCCAGACCACGACGTTGCCCATCAGCGCGGGGGCGGTGGGCAGGTTGCCCGCGATGGCCGTGAAGTTGAACGGCGTGATCGCGTAGACGAAGCCCTCCAGGGGGCGGTGGTCGAGGCGGTTCCAGACGCCCGGGGAGTTCGCCGGGGGCTGCTCGGCGAGCAGGTCACGGGCGTACTTGACGTTGAAGCGCCAGAAGTCGATCAGCTCGCAGGGGGTGTCGATCTCGGCCTGCTGGGCGGTCTTCGACTGGCCGAGCATGGTGGAGGCGGCGAGTGTCTCGCGCCAGGGGCCGGACAGCAGCTCGGCGGCGCGCAGAATGATCGCGGCGCGGTCGTCGAAGGACATGGCGCGCCAGGCGGGCGCGGCGGCGAGGGCCGCGTCGATGGCGTCCTGCGCGTCCTGCTGGGTGGCGTTGCCATAGCTGCCGAGGACGGACTTGTGGTTGTGCGGCTGTACGACGTCGAAGCGCTCGCCGCCGCCCATCCGCCGCACGCCGCCGATGGTGCAGGGCAGGTCGACCGGGTTCTCGGCCAGCTCCTTGAGCTTGGCCTCCAGCCGGGCGCGCTCGGGCGAGCCGGGGGCGTAGCCGTGCACCGGCTCGTTGACGGGGGTGGGGACCTGGGTCACAGCGTCCATGGGTTCCGTAACTCCTTACTGAGCGGGTGTTGCTGCGAGCGGGGTGGGCTCAGCCCTTGGTGATCATGCTTCGTGCGAAGAACCGCAGGTTGGCGGGCTTCTCAGCGAGACGGCGCATGAAGTAGCCGTACCAGTCGGTGCCGTAGGCGGTGTAGACGCGCATGCGGTGGCCCTCGGCGGCGAGGCGGAGGTGTTCGTCGCCGCGGATGCCGTACAGCATCTGGAACTCGTACTCGTCGAGTTTGCGTCCGGCGCGGTGGGCGAGCTCCTGGGCGATGGAGATCAGGCGGGGGTCGTGGGAGCCGATCATCGGGTAGCCCTCACCGTCCATGAGGGTCCGCAGGATCCTCACGTACGCCTTGTCGATCTCGTGCCTGTCCTGGTGGGCGACCTCGGCGGGCTCCTTGTACGCACCCTTGACCAGCCGTACGCGGCTGCCGTTCGCGGCGAGCCGGCGGGCGTCGGCCTCGGTGCGGAAGAGGTAGGCCTGGATCACACAGCCGGTCTGCGGGAAGTCCTTCCGCAGTTCCTCGTGGATGGCGAACATCGAGTCGAGGGTGGTGTGATCCTCGGCGTCCAGCGTGACCGTCGTACCGATGGCGGCCGCGGCCTCGACGACCGGGCGGACGTTCTTCAGCGCCAGCTCGTGACCGTCCTCCAGCGCCTGGCCGAACATCGACAGCTTCACGGACATCTCGGCGCGGGTGCCGAGGTCGAGTCCCTCCAGCCGCTCGACGAGCCGGAGGTAGGCGTCCCGGGCGGCCTCGGCCTGCTCGGGGCGGGTGATGTCCTCGCCGACGACGTCCATCGTCAGCTCAAGGCCGCGGTCGGTGAGGTTCCGCACGATCGGGACGATCTCGTCCACCGTCTCGCCCGGGATGAAGCGGTCGACGACCTGTTTGGTCACCGGTGCCGCCGAGATCAGGCGTCGCATCCGGTCGCTGCGCGACGCGGCGAGAATCACGGGACCCAGCACGGGGCACCTCCATACCTACGCGTACGAGGCCGATGCCCGACGATCCGGGAACGGCACGGAGAACCACCGTGAAACCTAAGGATCCCTCCGATCGTGGGCCATCGACAGCTGTCACGCATCCGTGCCCCAGATCTCAGACAGATGTATGAAGGGCCCGCGGGGATGGGGGAGAATGCCCGGGTGACCGCCGATTCCGCATCCTCCAACCGCGCAGGTGACTACCAGGATCTGGTCGACGAGATCTCGGAGCTGCTGGGCGCCCCGGCGACCCTGGAGAACCGGGACTTCGAGCTGATCGCCTTCGGGGCGTACGACAGTGAGGGCGAGCTGGACGCGTCCGCGCTGGATCCGGTGCGGACCCGCTCGATCCTGACCCGGCGTTCGACGGCGGCGGTGCGCGCCTGGTTCGAGGGCTTCGGCATCACCCGGGCGACCGGTCCGGTCCGCATCCCGCCGACCCCCGAGGCGGGGGTGAACCGCGGTCGCATCTGTCTGCCGGTACGCCATCGTGGCGTCGTCCTCGGCTACGTCTGGCTGCTGGCCGACGATCCGGGGCCCGCCGAGCGGCAGCTGGCGGCGGCGATGGAGGTGACGGTCCGCATCGGCGCGCTGCTCGCGGACGAGGCGCAGCACGGGGCGGATCTCACCCGGGAGCTGCGGGCGGTCCTCACCGCCGAGCCCGGCTGGCAGCGCGACGCCGCGATCGCCGAGCTCCGCACGGCCCTCGGGTCCCGCGCGGACGCCCCCCACACCATGGTGTGCGTGGCCCCTTGGCCGTCCGCCGACCCCGAGGACGCCCCCTCGGTCCGTACGATCCCGGGTGCCACGGCCCTCTGCACGGTCCCGTGGGGGACCCGGGGCCACTGCCTCGCCCTGCTGGTACGGCTGCGGTCGGCGGACTTGCTGACTCCGGCGACGACGGCGGCGGGGAGACTGCTGGAGCGCGCGGGGGCCGGCGCGGGGGCCGGGAACGGTTCGTCCGGGGGTGCGGTGTCCGCGAAGGGGCCGGTCGCCGGTGTCGCCGGAGCGCGGCCCGGGCTCGGGGAGCTGGGCGCCGTGTGGCGGGAGGCGTCCGGTGCGGCCCGGGCGGCGCTGGCGGAGCCCCGCTTCGGCCCGGTCGCCGAATGGGCGTCGATCGGCCCGTACCGCCTGCTCACCGCCCTGCCCCCGGAGGCGGCCCACGACCCCGCCATCGACCCCCTCCTCTCCCCCACCCACCACGAACTCGCCCGTACCGCCGAGATCTACCTCGACTGCGGCGGCCAGGCCGGCCGCACGGCGGCGGAGCTCGGCATCCACCGCCAGACCCTCTACTACCGCCTCTCCCGCGTCGAGCAGCTGACCGGCCTCGACCTGGACGACGGCGAGGACCGGCTGTTGCTGCACATGGCGCTGAAGGGGGCGCGACTGTAGGTCCGCGGAGCCGGATCGATTCCGTTCGAGCCGACGACGTCGACCGTGGCCGGCTGGGCGGCCGGGTGGTACGGCGACCGGTACGGGGCCGCCGCACTCGTGCTGCCGGGCCTCCTGCCGTCCGCCGAGTCGGTACTGATCACTGCCCCCGACCGGCAGCCCCGTCGCCGTCGTCACGGTAACCGCGAGAGCCATGGTTGAGACGTCGTCGATCAGCCCGTCGTAGCCCCCTTGACGACCCGGCGCAGCCCCTCGGTGAGCTGCTCGGCGTCCGTCGCGGTGTCCGGGTCGAAGAGCCACTGCACCATGAGCCCGTTGAGCAGGGTCTGGTAGAAGCGGCCCTCCGTGTCGACGGTCTCCTGGTCGAGTTCGGCCTCCGGGACGCCGTTGAACAGGGGCACGATGCCCGAGCGGCCCTGCTCCTGTGCCTCGGCGAGCAGTTTGCGTACTTCCTGGAGCCGATCCGCGTGGACGACGACCTCCAGGCTCAGCATCCAGATCGCGCGGGCCTCGGGCAGTGAGCGGATGACGGTCGTCCACACGGCCTGGAAGCGCTCCAGCGAGCCGGGGGCCGACGCGGGCTCGTCGCCACCCCAGCCGGGATCGAAGGTGTCACCGAGCCCCTCGATCAACGAGACGTACGCCTGTACGAGCAGTGCGTCCTTCGATCCGTAGTGGTAGCCGATCGACGCCAGGTTGGTCCCCGACTCCTTGACGATGTCCCGCGCCGTCGTACGCACGAACCCCTGGCCGAGCAGGCAGCGCTTGGCGCCTTCGAGCAGATCCTCACGATGTCCCATGCCGGCCACCCTACAACGGATCTATACAACCGTCCTATACGGATGACCTATACAACCGACTCACACGGTTGACCTATACATTCGTTCTAGACAATCGTTTAAGACGACCGTACATTTCTCGGCATGACGAACTCGACCACGCACGAGACGAGCGCCACCCAGCCCCCGCCCGCCCGGGCCGGCCGCCGCGAATGGACCGCCCTCGGCGTCCTGATGCTTCCGCTGCTGCTGGTCTCGATGGACGTCTCGGTCCTGTACTTCGCGATCCCGGCGATCAGCGCGGACCTGGAGCCGAGCGGCACCCAGCAGCTGTGGATCTTCGACATCTACGCGTTCGTGCTGGCCGGGCTGCTGATGACGATGGGATCGCTCGGTGACCGCATCGGCCGCCGCCGCCTCCTGCTGATCGGCGCCGCCGCCTTCGGCACCGCCTCCCTGATCGCGGCCTACGCCGACAGCGCGGAGACCCTGATCGCGGCCCGCGCGGTCCTCGGCATCGGCGGCGCGACGCTGATGCCCTCGACGATGGCCCTGACCCGCACGATGTTCACCGACCCCGCCCAGCGCGCGAAGGCGATCGGCCTGTGGTCCGGAGTGATGACGGCGGGCGTCGCGCTCGGCTCGGTGCTGAGCGGGGTGCTGGTCGAGTACTTCTGGTGGGGCTCGGTCTTCCTGGTCAACCTGCCGGCGATGGCGCTGCTCCTGGTCCTCGGCCCGGTGCTGCTGCCGGAGTCGCGTGACCCCGCTCCCGGCCGCTTCGACTGGCCGAGCGTCCCGCTGTCGATGGCCGCCGTGCTCCCCGTGATCTACGGCCTGAAGGAGATCGCCGCCGAGGGATGGCACGCCGAGTACGTCCTCTCGATCACCGTCGGCCTGCTCTTCGCGGCCCTCTTCGTCCACCGCCAGCGCACCGCGGACTCACCGATGATCTCCCCGGCACTGTTCCGCGGCCACGGTTTCGCGCCCGCCGTCGTCCTCAACCTCGTCGCCTCGTTCGGGATGATGGGTTCGGCGTACTTCACCATGCAGTACCTGCAGTCGGTCCTCGACAAGAGCGCGCTGGAGGCGGCCCTGTGGGCGCTGCTGCCCTCGGTACCGATCGGTATGACCGCCCCGCTGGCCACCTCGCTGGTCCAGAAGGGTGTCAACCGGGCCTACGTCGTGACGGCGGGCTTCGCGATCGCCGCGGCCGGCTACGCCCTGCTGCTCTTCGCCGGCGCCGACTCGATGTGGCTCGTGCTGGCCGCCTGCGGGGTCCTCGCCTCCGGGATGGTCATGGTCGTCTCCCAGATGACGGACCTGGCGATGGGCGCGGCCCCGGTCGAGCGCGCCGGCTCCGCCTCCTCGCTGCTCGAGACCGGCGGCGAGTTCGGCGGCGCGCTCGGTATGGCCGTCCTCGGCTCCATCGGTACGGCGGTCTACCGCGACGACATCCCCGCCTCGGCTCCGGCTGCGGCCCGGGAGACCCTGGGCGGTGCGCTCTCGGTCGCGAACCAGCTCCCGGGGCGCGCGGGAGACGCCCTGGCGACGGCCGCGCGGGAGGCGTTCACCAGCGGGATGCAGGGGGCGGCGGTCGCGGGGGCGGTGCTGCTGGCGGGGTCGGCGGTAGCGGCTTCGGTGACGCTGCGGAGGATCCGCGTGAAGTGACGGAACAGGCGAACGCCGGGCGGGCTGACCTCGGTCAGCCCGCCCGGCGTTCGTGTGTGCTGTGTCAGACGAGGTTCACGGAACGCGCGGACGTCGCGCCGATCTCCTCCGCCACCTCGGCCAGCACGGCCGCGGTCACCGTGTCGTCCACGGTGAGAACGGCCAGCGCCTCGCCGCCCACCGCCGCGCGGGCGACCTGCATACCGGCGATGTTGATGCCCGCCTCGCCGAAGATACGGCCGACCGTGCCGACGACGCCGGGACGGTCCTCGTAGCTCAGGACGACCATGTGGTCGGCGAGCGCGAGGTCGACGTCGTACTCGCCGACCGCGACGATCTTCTGCAGGTGCTTCGGGCCGGCCAGCGTGCCGGAGACCGAGACCTCCTCGCCGCCCGACAGCGTGCCGCGCACGGTGACGACGTTGCGGTGGTCGGACGACTCCGAGCTGGTGGTCAGGCGCACCTCGACACCGCGCTCCTGGGCGAACAGCGGCGCGTTGACGTACGACACGGTCTCGTCGACGACGTCCTCGAAGACACCCTTGAGGGCGGACAGCTCCAGCACCTTCACGTCATGCTGGGTGATCTCGCCGTACACCTCGACGTCGAGGCGGACCGCGACCTCGCCCGCGAGGGCGGTGAAGATGCGGCCGAGGCGCTCGGCGAGCGGCAGGCCCGGCTTGACGTCCTCGGCGATCACACCGCCCTGGACGTTCACCGCGTCGGGCACGAGCTCACCCGCGAGCGCGAGGCGGACGGACCTGGCGACGGCGATACCGGCCTTCTCCTGCGCCTCGTCGGTGGACGCGCCGAGGTGCGGGGTCGCCACGACCTGGTCGAACTCGAACAGCGGGGAGTCCGTGCACGGCTCCTTCGCGTACACGTCCAGGCCGGCGCCGGCGACGCGGCCCTCCTTGAGCGCCGAGTACAGCGCCTCCTCGTCGACGATCCCGCCGCGCGCGGCGTTGACGATGCGCACGCTCGGCTTGACCTTGCGCAGCGCCTCGTCGCCGATCAGGCCGACCGTCTCGGGGGTCTTGGGCAGGTGGACGGTGATGAAGTCGGAGACCTCGAGCAGCTCGTCCAGCGACAGCACCTTGACGCCCATCTGCGCGGCGCGGGCGGGCTGGATGTAGGGGTCGTAGGCGACGACCTTCATGCCGAAGGCGGACATGCGCTGCGCGACGAGCGCGCCGATGCGGCCGAGGCCGACGACGCCGAGGGTCTTCTCGGCGAGCTCCACACCCGTGTACTTGCTGCGCTTCCACTCGCCGTTCTTCAGCGCGGCGTTGGCCTGCGGGATGTGGCGGGCGGTCGCGACGAGGAGGCCGCAGGCCAGCTCGGCGGCGGTCACGATGTTGGAGGTGGGGGCGTTGACGACCATCACGCCGGCCTTGGTGGCGGCGGAGACGTCCACGTTGTCCAGGCCGACGCCGGCTCGCGCGACGACCTTCAGCTTCTTCGCGGCGGCGACCGCCTCGGCGTCGACCTTCGTGGCCGAGCGGATCAGGATCGCGTCGACGTCGGCGATGGCGGGGAGCAGTTCGGCTCGGTCCGCGCCGTTGCAGTGCCGGATCTCGAAGTCCGGGCCAAGTGCGTCCACGGTCGCGGGCGACAGCTCTTCAGCGATGAGTACGACAGGTTTCGAGCTCACGTGAGTCCTCACAAGTCCAGAGCGTGCGGACGGCCGTCCCGACGGCCGCAGGCGGAGGAGGGGGCGCGACGCCGGGGAATTTCGGGTGCGCTCCCGCGCCCGCCGCGGCAGCGGCTGATGTCTCAGCCGGAGAGTGCGTGCCGGGCGGCGTGGGGGCGTGCTCGCAATTCCTCGGTGTCGCTGGGCCGCGTGGAAGACGCACGACGCTGTGGGCCTGAACGCGTATATAAACAGCAGTGTAGTGCTGCGACGGAGGTCGCCTCATGCCTCCGCGAAAGGATCACCCGTCCGTGGCGGGACGGGGATGGCCAAGAGGGCCGGAGCAGCGCCCCGGCCCCCCTGACATGAGGCTTACGCCTCCTCGTCCACCCAGCTCATCAGCTTGCGCAGCTGCTTGCCGGTGGTCTCCAGGAGGTGCTCGGAGTCCTGGTTCTTGTACTCGTTGTACTTCTTCAGACCGCCGTGGTACTCGTCCATCCAGTTCTGGGCGAAGGTGCCGTCCTGGATCTCCGCGAGGATCTGCTTCATCTCGGCCTTGGTGGCGTCCGTGATGATGCGCGGGCCGGTGACGTAGTCGCCCCACTCGGCGGTCTCGGAGATCGACCAGCGCATCTTCTCCAGGCCGCCCTCGTACATGAGGTCGACGATCAGCTTCAGCTCGTGCAGGCACTCGAAGTACGCGATCTCCGGCTGGTAGCCAGCCTCGGTCAGCGTCTCGAAACCGGCCTTCACCAGGGCGGCCGTACCACCGCAGAGGACGGCCTGCTCACCGAACAGGTCGGTCTCGGTCTCCTCGGTGAAGGTCGTCTTGATGACGCCGGCGCGGGTGCCGCCGATGCCCTTGGCGTAGGACAGGGCCAGCTCGAAGCCGTTGCCCGTGGCGTCCTGCTCGACGGCGGCGATGCAGGGAACGCCGCGGCCCTCCTCGTACTGGCGGCGGACCAGGTGGCCCGGGCCCTTGGGGGCGACCATGCAGACGTCCACGCCGGCCGGGGGCTTGATGAAGCCGTAGCGGATGTTCAGGCCGTGGCCGAAGAACAGCGCGTCGCCGTCGTTCAGGTTCGGGGCGATGTGCTCCTCGTAGACCTGGGCCTGGATCGGGTCCGGGACGAGGATCATGATGACGTCGGCCTCGGCGGCGGCCTCCGACGGGGTCACCACGCGCAGGCCCTGCTCCTCGGCCTTGGCCTTGGACTTGGAGCCCTCGTGCAGACCGACGCGGACGTCGACACCCGAGTCACGGAGCGACAGCGCGTGGGCGTGGCCCTGGCTGCCGTACCCGATGACCGCGACCTTGCGGCCCTGGATGATGGACAGGTCGGCGTCGGCGTCGTAGAACAGCTCGGCCACTTTGGGTTCTCTCCTTGAATGCAGGTGGTGCGTCCACCGTATGACGTGGAGCGGTGGTGAAGTCTCGGGGTCTCGGTATACGGGCGGCCTGTGGTTCACGGCCGCCCGTTTCCGGTCGTGACCGTGGCTTACGCCGATCGGTCCAGAGCGCGCAGGGACCGGTCCGTGATCGAACGCGCACCGCGTCCGATCGCGATGGTGCCGGACTGGACGAGCTCCTTGATGCCGAAGGGCTCCAGCATCTTGAGCATGGCCGACAGCTTGTCGCTGCTGCCGGTGGCCTCGATGGTGACGGCCTCCGGGGAGACGTCGACCGTCTTGGCGCGGAACAGCTGGACGATCTCGACGATCTGGGAGCGCGTCTCGTTGTCGGCGCGCACCTTCACCAGAACGAGTTCACGGTGAACGGCGGCGGACGGCTCCAGTTCGACGATCTTCAGCACTTCGACGAGCTTGTTGAGCTGCTTGGTGACCTGCTCCAGCGGCAGGGCGTCGACGCTCACCACGATAGTGATGCGGGAGATGTCGGGGTGCTCGGTGACGCCCACGGCGAGCGAGTCGATGTTGAAGCCGCGGCGGGAGAACAGGGCGGCGATCCGGGCCAGGATGCCCGGCTTGTTCTCCACCAGGACGGAGAGCGTGTGCTTGGACATGGTCTTTTTACGTCTCTCTCGCTCAGTCGTCTTCGTTGTCGCCGAAGTCGGGGCGGACGTCCCGGGCGGCCATGATCTCGTCGTTGGAGGTGCCGGCGGCGACCATCGGCCACACCATCGCGTCCTCGTGGACGATGAAGTCGACGACGACCGGGCGGTCGTTGATCGAGTTCGCCTCCTCGATGACCTTGTCGAGGTCTGCCGGGTCCTCGCAGCGGATCGAATAGCAGCCCATGGCCTCCGACAGCTTCACGAAGTCGGGGACGCGGGTGCCGGCGCTGGGCTGCTTTCCGTCCGCCTCCGGGCCGGAGTGCAGCACGGTGTTGGAGTAGCGCTGGTTGTAGAACAGGGTCTGCCACTGACGGACCATCCCGAGGGCGCCGTTGTTGATGATGGCGACCTTGATCGGGATGTTGTTCAGGGCGCAGGTGGTGAGCTCCTGATTCGTCATCTGGAAGCAGCCGTCGCCGTCGACGGCCCAGACGGTCTGGCCGGGCGCGCCGGCCTTGGCGCCCATGGCGGCCGGGACGGCGTAGCCCATGGTTCCGGCGCCGCCGGAGTTCAGCCAGGTGGCGGGCTTCTCGTACTGGATGAAGTGGGCGGCCCACATCTGGTGCTGGCCGACACCCGCGGCGAAGATCGTGCCCTCGGGGGCGAGCTGTCCGATGCGCTCGATGACCTGCTGCGGGGAGAGCGATCCGTCGGCGGGCTGGTCGTAGCCGAGCGGGTAGGTCTCGCGCCAGCGGTTGAGGTCCTTCCACCAGGCGGTGTAGTCGCCGGGGCCGCCCTCGCTGTGCTCCTTCTGCACCGCCTGGATCAGGTCGGCGACGACCTCGCGGGCGTCGCCGACGATCGGCACGTCCGCGGCGCGGTTCTTGCCGATCTCCGCCGGGTCGATGTCGGCGTGGACGATCTTGGCGAAGGGGGCGAAGCTGTCCAGCTTGCCGGTGACGCGGTCGTCGAAGCGGGCGCCGAGGGCCACGATCAGGTCGGCCTTCTGCAGGCCGGTGACGGCGGCGACCGATCCGTGCATGCCCGGCATGCCGAGGTGCTGGGGGTGGCTGTCGGGGAACGCTCCCAGCGCCATCAGGGTGGTGGTGACGGGGGCGCCGGTCAGCTCGGCGAGGACCTTCAGCTCGGCGGTGGCGCCGGCCTTCAGGACGCCGCCGCCGACGTAGAGGATCGGCCGCTTGGCGGCGGTGATCAGCTTGGCGGCCTCGCGGATCTGCTTGGCGTGCGGCTTGGTGACCGGGCGGTACCCGGGCAGGTCCAGGACCGGCGGCCAGGAGAAGGTGGTCTTCGTCTGGAGGATGTCCTTGGGGATGTCGACGAGGACCGGTCCGGGGCGGCCGGTGGAGGCGATGTGGAACGCCTGCGCGATCACTCGGGGGATGTCCTCGGCCTTGGTGACCAGGAAGCTGTGCTTGGTGATCGGCATGGTGATGCCGACGATGTCCGCCTCTTGGAAGGCGTCCGTGCCGATCGACGAGGACACCACCTGGCCGGTGATCGCGACCAGCGGCACGGAGTCCATCTGCGCGTCGGCGATCGGGGTGACCAGGTTGGTCGCACCCGGTCCCGAGGTCGCCATGCAGACGCCGACCTTGCCGGTGGCCTGCGCGTAGCCGGTGGCCGCGTGGCCGGCGCCCTGCTCGTGGCGGACGAGGATGTGGCGCACCTTGGTGGAGTCCATCAGCGGGTCGTACGCCGGAAGGATCGTGCCGCCGGGAATGCCGAATACCGTGTCGGCGCCGACCTCCTCGAGAGAGCGGATGAGGGACTGCGCACCCGTGACGTGCTCGATGGGAGCGGAGTGCTGTCCTCCGGATCGGGGCCGCGGCTGCGGATGGGCCCCGGTGGCCTGCTCGGTCATCGTCATTCTCTTCTCGATGCTGAGGTTTTTGCGACGTTCGTGCGGTGTACGACTCTTGTACGACTGGTGCGTGTGCAACAAAAAACCCCTCGTGCCATAAGGCAAGCGAGGGGAGCGCGTCGGGAAGGGGCGCTGAGCGGTCGAAGCTCAGCGTCAGCCGACGCGCTGTCCAAGTACGAGAATTCGGGTGCGCATGGATCTGACCCTCTCCCCGGCGCACACCGACTGTCAAGTGGGTGGGACGGGAGTCTCATTATGTGGGCGCAACCCACTCCCGCCTCCGAGCACGGCGGGGACACCGCCCGCGAACACCGGTTCCGCCGGTCCGTTGGGCATCGGATAGTGGCCGGAGCCGAGTGCCCGGCGCAGCCGATACTCGTCCAACGGCCCGGAGAACGCCATGCCCTGCCCGTGGGTACAGCCCATCGCGCGCAGGGCGACGACCTGTTCGGGCAGATCGACACCGTCGGCCACGGACTGCAGCCCGAGGTCGTTGGCGATGCGCAGCAGCCCACTGGTGATCTTGTGCAACCGCGCGGACTCGACGACCCCCTCGACGAGACTGCGGTCGAGCCTCAGCACGTCCACGGGAAGTCGCCTCAGGGCCGTGATCGCGCCATGGCCGCTGCCGAACCCGTCGAGCGCGATCCGGACGCCGACCCGTGCGAGGGCGCTGAGCCTGCGCTCCAGCTCGTCCAGCGGGACCCGTGGGTCGGTGTCGGACAGCTCGATCATCAGCGACCCGGACGGCAGTCCGTGCCGGGTCAGCAGCGCCTCCACGGTGCCCAGGGGCATGGAGCGGTCGAGCAGGCGCCGGGCGCTCATCCGGACCGCGACCGGCACGTCGATGCCGTTCGCGGCGCGTTCGGCGGCCTGTTCGACGGCCTCCTTGAGCACCCAGCGGCCGAGCTCGGCGGTCTTGTCGCTGTCCTCCGCCACCCGCAGGAACTCGGCGGGTGTGAAGAGGACCCCCTGTGCGGAGCGCCAGCGGGCCTGGGCGGCGACCGATGTGATCCGGCCGTCCTCCAGGCACACCACGGGTTGGTGCAGCAGCGCGAACTCGCCGTCGTGCAGTGCGGCCCGCAGCCGCGTGGCCAGCTCCGCCTTCCGTACGACGTCCTGCTGCATCTGCGGCTTGTACAGCTCGACCCGGCCCTTGCCTCCCGCCTTGGCGCGGTACATGGCGAGGTCGGCGTTGCGCAGCAGTTCGCCCGCGCCCAGGCCGGGCTCGGCGAAGGCGACGCCGATGGAGGCGGCGACGCGGACGTCCTGGCCGTCGATGAGGTAGGGCTGGGAGAGCGTGAGCCTGAGGCGGTCGGCGAGCTCCAGGATGTGGCGCTCCCGTGCGGTGCGGTCGCGGGTGCCGTCGCCGATGATCAGTGCCGCGAACTCGTCGCCGCCGAGGCGGGACGCCGTGTCGCCGTGCCGGACCGATTCATGGAGCCGGCGGGCGGCGTGCACGAGCAGTTCGTCGCCGGCCTGGTGGCCGATCGTGTCGTTGACGGCCTTGAAGCCGTCGAGGTCGATGAAGAGGACGGCCGTGCCGCGCAGGATGGCTCCGCGGTCGGTGGCGCGGCGGCCCGAGACGGCCTGCTGGACGCGCTTGGTGAACAGGGCGCGGTTGGGCAGGTCGGTGAGCGGGTCGTGTTCGGCGTTGTGCTGCAGCTGTGCCTGCAGGCGCACGCGCTCGGTCACGTCCCGGCTGTTGAAGATGAGGCCGCCGTGGTGGCGGTTGACGGTGGACTCGACGTTCAGCCAGCCTCCCCCACCGCCGGACCGGAAGCGGCACTCGATGCGGGTGGTGGGTTCCTCGAGCGGATTGGCGGCGAGGAAGCGGCGCACCTCGTGCACCACGCAGCCCAGGTCCTCCGGGTGGATGAGGTTGGCCAGTTCGGTGCCGACGAGTTCCTCGGCGGGCCGGCCGTAGACCCCGGCGGCGGCCGGGGAGACGTACCGGAGGATGCCGTTGGGTGCGGCGATCATGATGACGTCGCTGGAACCCTGGACCAGGGAGCGGAAGTGGTTCTCCTTCTGCGCCAGTTCCTGGGTGAGGGTGATGTTGTCGAGCAGCATGATGCCCTGGCGCATGACGAGGGCGAGGACGACGGTGCCTCCGGTGAGCAGGACCACGCGGTCGACGCTGCGGCCGTTGAGGACGTTGTACAGGATGCCCAGGGTGCAGACCGCGGCGGCGAGGTAGGGCGTGAGGGCGGCCAGGGAACCGGTGATGGGCCGGGTGGCGGGATACCGGCTGTGGTCACCTCCCTGCGCGGGTACGTGGTGGTGGTGGCCGCCGGTGCGCCGGCCGGGAAGGTGCTCGTGCACCACGCGCGTGTGCCCGTCCGGGACGTGCCGCTCGGGGTGGTGCCGGACGGTGTGCTGCTGACCGTGCCGGGGCACGACCCAGGGGGCGTACGCCAGCAGCAGGGAGCCCGCGAACCAGCCCGCGTCGAGCAGCTGGCCCGAGCGGTAGCTGTGGTGCAGCAGCGGTGAGGTGAACAGGGCGTCGCACATCACGGTCAGGGCGAGGGCGCCGATCGCGGTGTTGACCGCGGAGCGGTTGACCGCCGAGCGCCGGAAGTGCAGCGCGAGCACCATGCTGACCAGGGCGATGTCGAGCAGCGGGTAGGCCAGTGACAGCGCGGCGTGGGAGACGCTGGAGCCTTCGGACTTGGCCGCCTGGGCGAGCGCCAGGCTCCACGACAGCGTGAGCAGCGAGCCGCCGATCAGCCATGCGTCCAGGCTCAGGCAGACCCAGCCGGCCTTGGTCACGGGCCGCTTGGCGAGCACGAGCAGGCCCACGATGGCGGGCGGTGCGAAGCACAGGAAGAACCCGTCGGCGTAGCTGGGGCTGGGCACGGGACGGCCGAGGACGACCTCGTACCACCCCCAGACCAGGTTGCCCAGGCAGGCCATCGCCGAAGAGAGCGAGAACAGCAGCCAAGCGGGTCGGAAGCGGACGCGGCGGGTGCGCGCGTAGAAGAAGCAGGACACCGCGGCGGTGCCCGCCGCGGCGCTCAGCCCGAAGTCGCCCATGATCAGCGCGACTTCGTCGGAGCCCCAGCCGAGGGCGGAACCGAAGGCGTATCCCGCGCACATCAGGGCCAGCACGAGTTGGCGGACCAGGCTCGCGCGGCCGCCGGGGGTCGACGGGCGAGTGAGCGGCTCCTTCGCCGGCGGCTGTGCCCGCGGCGCTCCGTCGAGCGTGGTCGTGGGAGACGGGGGCGAACTCACCGGTCCCTCCCGGTCCGTGTCGCCCCCGCGCCCGGCGTGCCGCGTTGCGCCGGCGGGGCGGACCTGCGGCGATGGGTGCGATCGGGGTGGTAGTGACTGTGGTGGCCGCTGTCGCTGTCGCTGCCTTGGCGGCCGCGCCTGCGCGCGGTCGGGTCGCAGGGTCGCCGTCGGCGGTCCCGCCGCGTCGGATCGTTCGCCCATGGGCCGTGCATCGCCCGTCGCCCCCCTCACAAGTCTGAAATGTCCGTCCCCGGCGCCGAAGGTACGCGGCGCAGCCCCTGTCGGGACGATACACCAGTATCGTCACTCAGGGACATAGTTCCTCTACGCTCCGTGACGATCAGCGGCGATGCGAGTACGGACCGCTTTCGCGGGATTGCGGAGGGTACTCGAACCGGGCTAGGCGCCGGTCGGGCCCGTCGTGAGGATCACGTTGCCGAGCGGCTCCCGGTTCACGAAACGGGTCAACTGATCCACCAGCAGCCGCTTGGCGCGGGGCAGGAACGCGGACGTGGGGCCGCCCACGTGCGGGCTGATCAGCACGCCCGGCGCACGCCACAGGGGGTGTTCGCGGGGCAGCGGCTCGGGATCGGTGACGTCGAGCGCGGCGGTGATGCGGCCGCTGTCCAGTTCGGCGAGCAGGGCCTTGGTGTCGACGACGGGGCCGCGGGCCACGTTCACCAGGAGCGCCCCGTCCTTCATCCGGCCGAGGAAGTCGGCGTTGACCAGGTGCCGGGTGCTCTCCGTCAGGGGCGTCGAGAGGATCACCACGTCCGCCTCGGGGAGCAGGGCGGGCAGGTCGGTGAGCGGATGCACCGGACCGCGCGCCGTGGTGCGCTCGGAGCGCGCGACGCGCGCCACCCGCGCGACCTCGAACGGAACGAGCCGGTCCTCGATCGCCGCTCCGATCGATCCGTACCCCACGATCAGCACGTTCTTGTCGGCGAGGGCCGGCCGGAATCCGCCGAGCCACTCCCCCCTGTCCTGCGCGCGCACGAAGCCGGGGACACCGCGCAGCGAAGCCAGGACGAGGGTGAGCGTGAGCTCGGCCGTGCTCGCCTCGTGCACTCCGCGCGCGTTGCACAGCCGCACGCCGGGAGACAGGTACCTCAGGGCGGGCTCGACGTGGTCGATGCCGGCGGAGAGCGTCTGGACCACCTGGAGGGAGCTCATCCCGGCCAGCGGGCGCTGTCCGAGCTCGGGCGGCTTCATGTACGGGACGACGTAGAAGACGCAGTCGGCCGGGTCGGCGGGGAACTCCGGCTCGCCGTCCCAGAAGCGGTAGGCGGGTCCCTCGGGGAGTCCCTCGATCTGGTCCGGCGGGATGGGCAGCCACACGTCAGCAGTCATGCTCAGGAGGCTATGTCAGGTACGCGCGAGCGCAGAGGTTAGGTTGGGGGGCCAGGAAAGGGAGGGTCACGACCAGGTGGAGCGCAGGACGATCGGCGCGGCGGCGCTCGCGGTGGGGGCCGTCGGACTCGGGTGCATGCCGATGAGCTGGGCGTACAGCGGGTCGCGGCAGCGGGGGGAGGAATCGCTGCGGGCCGTGCACCGGGCGCTCGATCTGGGCTCGACGCTGCTCGACACGGCCGACATGTACGGCCCGTTCACCAACGAGCTGCTGGTGGGGCGGGCGTTGAAGGAGCGGCGGCAGGACGCCTTCGTTTCGACGAAGGTCGGGCTTCTGGTGGGTGAGCAGCACATCGTGGCCAATGGCCGTCCCGGATATGTGCGACGGGCCTGCGACGCGTCGCTGCGGCGGCTCCAGACCGACGTGATCGACCTCTACCAGCTGCACCGTGCCGATCCCGAGGTCCCGGTGGAGGAGACCTGGGGCGCGATGGCGGACCTGGTGCGGGCCGGGAAGGTGCGGGCGTTGGGGCTGTGCGCGGTGGGCGCGCGGGGTAGGAGGCGGTCCGGGGGGCTGCACGACGCGACGATCCGGCAGCTGAAGCGGGTGCAGCAGGTGTTCCCGGTGAGCGCGGTGGAGGCGGAGTTGTCGGTGTGGTCGCCGGAGGCGCTGGACACGCTGCTGCCGTGGTGCGCTTCCCGGGGGATCGGCTTCCTGGCGGCTATGCCGCTCGGCAACGGCTTCCTGACCGGCACGCTGAGGCCCGGCGAGGGCTTCGAACCCGACGACATGCGTGCCCGCCACCCCCGCTTCACCGCCGAGATGATGGCCGCCAACCAGCCGATCGTCGTCGGCCTGCGGCGCGTCGCCCGGCGCCACGGGGAGGGCGTCACCCCCGCCCAGGTGGCGCTCGCGTGGGTGCTGGCGCAGGGCCGCGACGTGGTGCCGGTACCGGGGACGAAACAGGAGCGCTGGGTGACGGAGAACGCGGCCGCGACGGCCCTGCGGCTCACCGAACGGGACCTGGCGGAGGTGGCGGAGCTGCCCCGGGCGCTGGGGTCGTGGGACTGAGGGGTGCGAGGTCCCTGCGGAAGCGGGGGTGACGGGTGCCGGCGTCACCCGTTCTGCTTGGGGTGGGCGTGATCGGGAACCCGGGACGCGCGAGGCGCGTATGACAGGAAGAACGGCCGTGTCGAAGGGGGACGATGATGGTGCAACGGCGAGCGGTGTCGGCGGTGTTGGCCGCCGCCGCGCTCCTGGTGACGGCCGGTTGCTCTTCCGGCGACGGGGGCCCGCCGGGCACCGCGGGCACCACGAAACCGGGTGGTACGGGCACACGGTCGCCGTCGCAGGCCGCCGAACAGGCCCCGCCCGCGAAGGGCACGGTGAAGGTGGTCCGCACGGTCACCGAGGGCCTGGACTCGCCCTGGGGCCTCGCCCCGCTCCCCGAGGGCGGCCTGCTCGTCTCCTCCCGTGACGAGGGCACGATCACCCGTGTCGACGAGCGGACCGGGAAGAAGACGGAGCTCGGCGAGGTACCCGGGGTGTCGGCGGCCGGCGAGGGCGGCCTGCTGGGCATCGCGCTCTCCCCCGACTACGCCTCGGACCACATGGTCTACGCGTACTTCACCTCGGCCTCGGACAACCGCATCGTCCGCATGCTGTACGACGCGAAGAAGCCCGCCGGTGAGCAGCTGGGCGCCCCCGACACGGTCTTCAAGGGCATCCCCAAGGGCATGATCCACAACGGCGGCCGGATCGCCTTCGGTCCCGACCGGATGCTGTACGCGGGCACGGGCGAGAGCGGTGACCGCGGTCTGTCGCAGGACCGCGGCTCCCTGGGCGGCAAGATCCTGCGCCTGACACCGGAGGGCGAACCGGCCCCCGGCAACCCGTTCCCGGACTCCCCGGTGTTCTCCTACGGCCACCGCAATGTCCAGGGCCTGGCCTGGGACGACCATCAGCGACTGTTCGCCTCGGAATTCGGCCAGAACACCTGGGACGAGCTGAACGCGATCAAGCCGGGCGGCGACTACGGCTGGCCCCGGGCGGAGGGCAGGTCCGACGACTCCGGGTTCGTGAACCCGATCGCCCAGTGGCACACCGAGGAGGCCTCCCCCAGCGGCATCGCGTACGCGGAGGGCTCCATATGGATGGCCGGTCTGCGCGGCCAGCGCCTGTGGCGCATCCCCCTGAAGGGCACCGAGGCCTCGGCGGCCCCGCAGGAGTTCCTCGCGGGTGACTACGGCCGTCTGCGTACGGTCGTGTCGGCGGGCGGCGACAAGCTCTGGCTGGTCACCAGCGAGACCGACGGCCGCGGCTCTCCGCAGGGCGGGGACGACCGCGTCCTGGAGCTGCGGGTGAGCTGAGCGGCCTGCTCAGTCCTCTCCCGGGCCGTGGTCCGGCCCGGCCTGGGGCTGAGCGAGGCGTACGACGACCTTTCCGGACGCGAGGTCTATCGGCCCGCGCCCCGGATCGGCGTCCCCGACGTCCACCCGGGTGAGCTCCAGACGGTTCTGCTCGTCGCGGGTGTGCTTGCGACCGGGTGCGAACAGTTCCTCGAACATGTTGAACACGGTGCCTCCCCTGGCGGTCCGCTCCCCTGACGGTCCGCCTCCCCTGACGGTCTCCCTCAGCGTACGCCTCGCCCCGTCAGGGAAGCCGGGTGAGCGTCGGGCGGGAACAGTCCCAGCCGGTGTGCCACCGCCGCCGCCTCTCCTCGGGTCGAGACGTCGAGCTTGGCCAGGATGTTGGAGACGTGGACGCTGGCTGTCTTGGGGGAGATGAAGAGTTCCCCGGCGATCTGGCGGTTGGTGCGGCCGGTGGAGACCAGGCGCAGGACGTCGCGCTCCCGGCTGGTCAGACCGAGGGCCTGGACGGGGCCCGCCGACGGCGCGACGGCGTGTGTCAGGGACAGACGGGCGCGCTGGGCGAGCGCGGTGACCGCGTCGGCCAGCGGTCGGGCGCGGAGGTGGTCGGCGACGGCGTGGGCGAGGCGGAGCAGTTCCGTGGCGCGGGCGCGCTCGTCCTCGCCGCCGGTGCACAGGAGGGCCTCGGCCAGCCGGCGCCGGACGCGGGCGAGGTCGTAGGGGCGTTCCAGCGACTCGAAGGCGGTGACCACGTCGGTCCAGGTGTCGGCGGTGTCCCGGTCCTCGGCGCGCAGCAGTTCGGCACGGACCCACTTCTCGTGGGCGAGCCAGACCGGGGCGTGCGTGGTGAGTTTCCTGGCCGTCTCGAAGAGGAGCGACAGGGTCTCGGGGCGCCCCTGGTGCGCGCCGGGGGTGCGGGCCTCGGCCTCGGCGGTGGCGGCGGCCAGCAGCAGGGGCCAGCCGTAGCGGTGGGTTCCCGGCGGGAGGCCGGCGTGCAGGGCTCGTTCGAGGTGGGCGCGGGCGTCGGGGAGCCGGCCCTCTTGCGCGGCGAGGCCGATGGCGAGGCGGGTGAGGGGCAGTCGGTGCTGGGGCGCGTCCTCGTGGTCGCCGAAGTGGTCGCGGGCGGCGGCCAGGTGCTGTGCGGTCCCGCCCAGGTCACCGTGGGCGAGGGCGAGTTCGGCGCGGTGGGTGGCGTGGAAGCCCTGGGTCCTGGCGGACCGGCCGACCTGCCGGGCGGTGGCTCCCGCGCGGTCCGCCTCGTCCCAGCGGCCCAGGGAGAGAAGGGATTCGGCGAGGTTGCCCCATACCCAGGCCTCGGTGTCGGGCAGTCCGTGCCGCTGGGCGAAGGCGACGCCCTCCTCCAGGATCGGTACGGCCTCCCGGGAGCGGCCGAGCGCTTCCAGCTCGGCCGGCAGGTTCACATAGGCGTTCAGCGCGACATGGGGGATGTTCTCGGCGAGCGCCCGTTCCTTGATCTCGTGCAGCTCCGCGAGGCCGTCCTCGATGTGGCCGGCGTCGACCATGAGGACACCGAGGACCTGGCGGGCGTCGAGCTCGGTCTCACGGGCGCCGACCATCCGGGCGTACTCGACCGCCCGCTCGGCGGCCGAGTAGGCGTCGGGGCCGGGGGCGTGGACCATGGACCAGCAGGCGACCTGTACGAGCACCTCGGCGTGCACCTCGCTGGGCGGCAGACCGCGCACCAGTTCCTCCGCGGCGGCCAGTTCCTCCCGGCCGTCGCCGCAGGACAGGGCCCGTACCAGCCGCGAGCGCTGCACCAGGAACCAGGCGGTGCGCAGGGGGTCGGGGTCGTCCTCCAGGAGGTGCAGCGCCCGCTTGGTGATCTTCAGGGCGCGTCCCCGCTCGCCGCACAGGCGTCCCGCCACGGCGGCCTCGGCCATCAGGTCCAGGTACCGCAGCGGGGTGGTGGCCGGGTCGCAGCCGCACGGAGGGTAGAGCTCGGCGTGGTCGGCGGGGCGCAGGGTGGCCCGTACGGCCTCGGGGGTGGTGTCCCACAGCTCCATCGCGCGTTCCAGGAGCCGCAGTTGTTCGGCGTAGGCATGCCGGCGGCGGGCGGTGACGGAGGCGTCGAGGACGGCGGGGAGGGCCTTGGCCGGGTCGTGGGCGTGGTACCAGTAGCTGGCCAGGCGGGTGACACGTTCGTCGGCGGGGACGAGCGTCGGGTCGGCCTCCAGGGCCTCGGCGTAGCGGCGGTTGAGGCGGGTGCGTTCGCCGGGCAGCAGGTCGTCGCTGACGGCCTCGCGGACCAGGGAGTGGCGGAAGCGGTAGCCGTCGCCGGCGGGCGAGGCGAGCAGGAGGTTGGCGTTCACGGCGGCACGCAAGGCGTCGATGAGGTCGTCCTCGCCGAGCCGGGCGACGGCGGCGAGCAGCCGGTACTCCACGGTGGAGCCGCCCTCGGCGACGATCCGGGCGATCCGCTGGGCGCTCTCTGGCAGGCGCTCGACGCGTACGAGGAGCAGGTCGCGCAGGGATTCGGTGAGGCCGGTGCGGTGGCCGTCGCAGCCGGCGGCGGCGAGTTCCTCGACGAAGAAGGCGTTGCCGTCGGAGCGGGCGAAGATCTCGTCGACGCGGGCGGGTTCGGGTTCGGTGCCGAGGATGCCGGCGATCTGGCGGGCGACCTCCGGGCGGGTGAGGCGGGCGAGTTCGACGCGCTGGACGGTGCGCATCCGGTCGAGTTCGGCGAGCAGGGGGCGCAGCGGGTGGCGGCGGTGGATGTCGTCGGCGCGGTAGGTGGCGAGGACGACGAGGCGGCCGGTGCGCAGGGTGCGCAGGAGGTAGGCGAGGAGGTGGCGGGTGGAGGTGTCGGCCCAGTGCAGGTCCTCCAGGGCGACGACGACCGTGCGGTCGGAGGCCACGCGTTCGAGGAGGCGGGCGGTGAGTTCGAAGAGGCGGGCCATGCCCTCCTCGTCGTGCCGGCCCGGGGAGGCTTCGCCGAGTTCGGGCAGCAGCCGGGCGAGTTCCTCCTCCTGGCCCGCCGCCGCGGCGGCCAGGTCGTCCGGCAGTTCCCGGCGCAGGGCGCGCAGGGCGGTGGAGAACGGGGCGAAGGGCAGTCCGTCGGCGCCGATCTCGACGCATCCGCCGACCGCGACGACGGCGCCGCGGCGGGCGGCTGATGCGGCGAATTCCTCGATGAGCCGGGTCTTGCCGACCCCCGCCTCACCGCCGATGATCCATGCCTGCGGCTCGCCCCCGGCGGCGCGGTCGAGCGCCTCGTGCAGCGCGCTCAACTCGTCGGCCCGGCCGACGAAAACGGGACTGACGCACCTGGTTTCCACGGCCCCGAGCATCCCATGGTGCGGGGACGCCCTGGGGCCGGTTTCCGGCAGTGCGGGGGCGCGGCCGGGGCCGGCCGTCACCGGTCTCATGCGACGCGGGCGTACCAGGGCCGCCGTGGGCGGTCGGTATGGGAGTCGGGCTCGGCGGTGCGTGCGGCCGCTTCGCGGCGGGCGGCGCGGCGGACGCGGACGGCCTCGCGGACCCGCCGCTGGTGCTCGGCCCGCCGGATGAGTTCGGCGGACCGGAGCTGCTGGAGTTCGTACTCGTACATGGTGTGTCCCTCGGTGGAGATCGGTGTGGTGCGTCGCTCGGTGCGATGGGTCCACCTTCGTCTGCCAGGGGGGTACGCCACATCGGGAGAGTTCCGCATCTTCGGCCGGGGACGGGGGCCTTAGACGCACGTGAGGGGTCTTAGGGCTGCCGTAAGGTACTTACGGCGGCCCTAAGACCCCTCGTGGCCTGCGCTGACGCGGGCCGGTGCTCAACCGGCCGAGGGCAGGCCGAGCAGGATGTCGGTGTACTTGAGGACGGCGAGGAACAGGCCGAGGACGCCGAGCGAGACGCCCGCCCAGGCGACCGACTTGATCCACGGGGCCTGCGGCCGGCCCGGGGCGCCGAACGCGGGCCGGACGAGCACGACGACGCCGACGATCAGCGCGATGAGGGCGAAGACGCCGGCCCACAGCGCGGTGGCCTGCCAGGCGTCGCCGTAGCCCTCCTTGATCATCTTGGCCACGCTGGAGGACTGCGAGTTCTGCAGCTGGCCGATGAGGGACTCCCGTGCGGAGGCCACCGTGCCGACCCAGCTGCCGGTCAGGGACACGATGCCGAGTCCGGCGGAGACGACGGCACCGGCGCCCTGGCCGACCCCGGAGGGACCCTCGTCCTGCGTGGCCTCGATCTCGTCCGCCTCGGTGTGTGCCACCGCGTCCGGGGTGTCAGTCGCTTCGGTGGCCTCGTCCTCGGCGGGGGCCGCCGTCTCGTCGTCGTGCTTCACGTGGGCCGCGCCGGCCTCGTCAACAGTCTTGGTTTCCATGCCTCGCACCGTACGGACGCTCTCTGAGAGGTCTCTTAATGATCGTTGTGTGCGGCACGCGCGCGTGCCTCGCGCCACTCGGGGGCGAGCACCGACCAGATCTCGGTGTTCTGCCGTACGCCTCGGTACGGGTAGTCCTCGCGGAGCACCCCGTCGCGGCTCATGCCGAGCCGTCGCGCCACGCTGATGCTGGCCGTGTTCGCGGACGATGCGTGCCACTCCACACGGTGCATGGCACGTTCGTCAAACGCCCAGTCGATGAGCACGCGCGCGCCGCGGGTGACGAGGCCCCGGCCGGTTCCGGCGGGCTCCAGCCAGCAGCCGATCTCGCAGGTGCCGGTGTTCGCGTCGAAGACGCGGAAGAGCAGCCCGCCCACCAGCTTGCCCTCCAGCCACAGTCCGTGCAGGGAGCCGCTGTCGGCGGCGCGCTTGTCGGCGTAGCTCTGCAGGATGGCCCGCGCCGAGTCGACGTCGGTGGCGTTCACGCCGAACGGGATGTGCCGGGTGATGAACTCGCGTCCCCGGTCCAGGTTGCCGAGGAACTCCTCGGCGTGCCAGGGCTCCAGGGGACGCAGCTCGGCTCCGTCACCCAGGGATATCGCGTACATCCTGTTGCCGCTCCTTCTCCATGACCTCCACGACGTCCGTGAGCCTCTCATGGGCGGCACGGCTCTCGGGCGGTTCGATGCTGATGCGCGGCATACGGCGGTCTAGCCAGCCGGGCAGCCACCAGTTGGCGCCGCCGAGCATGTGCATGAGAGCGGGGACGAGGAGGGTGCGCAGGACGAAGGCGTCCAGGGCGACGGCGGAGGCGAGCGCGATGCCGAACATGGCGATCACGCGGTCGCCGCTGAGGACGAAGGCGAGGAACACCGAGATCATGATGACCGCGGCGGAGTTGATCACGCGACTGGTCTCGGCGAGACCGACGCGTACGGCGCGCCGGTTGTCCCGCGTCTCCAGCCACTCCTCGTACATCCGGCTGACCAGGAAGACCTGGTAGTCCATGGAGAGGCCGAAGAGAACGGACACCATGATCACGGGGAGGAAGGGTTCGATGGGGCCCGCGTGGCCGAGTCCGAGCAGTTCGCTGCCCCAGCCCCACTGGAAGATGGCGACCACGATGCCGAAGGCGGCGGCGACGGCGGCGATGTTCATCACGCCGGCCTTCAGCGGGATGCCGAGGGAGCGGAAGGCCAGCAGGAGCAGGAGACAGCCCAGCCCGATGACGACCCCGACGAACAGCGGCAGCTTGCCGACGATGACGTCGGCGAAGTCGTCGTAGGAGGCCGTCACCCCGCCGACGTGCACATCGAGCGAGGTGCCCGTCTCGGCGCGGGGCAGCACCTCGGTGCGCAGCCGGTCCACGAGGTCGCTGGTCTTCTGGGACTGCGGCGCGGACTCCGGGACGATCGTGAAGAACGCGGTGTCGCCGCCGGTGTCGTACGTCACCGGGGTCACCGAGGCGACGCCCTCGGTGGTGCGGATGGTGGCGTCGAGGTTGTCGAGGGCGAGCTTGTCCTCGGCGCCGTCGACGTGGGTGACGAGGGTGAGGGGCCCGTTGACTCCGGGGCCGAAGCCGTCACCCAGAAGGTCGTAGGCCTGGCGCGTGGTCGAGGACCGCGGGTTGTTGCCCTGGTCGGAGGTGCCCAGGCGCAAGGAGAACGTGGGCAGGGCGAGGACGGCGATGACGACGACGGCCACCGTTCCGAGCACCTTGGGGTGGCGCTCGACGAACGCCGACCAGCGGGCGGCGAAGCCGGTCGGCAGCTCCGGCTCGGGCCCGTGCTCCTCCAGCCGGCGCCGTTCGCGGCGGCTGAGGGCGCGCATGCCGATGAAGGACAGCAGGGCGGGCAGCATGGTCACGGAGGCCGCGACGGTCAGGACGACGGTCAGGGATGCGGCTATCGCGACGCCGTTGAGGAAGTTCAGGCGCAGGATCAGCATGCCCAGGAGGGCGATGCACACCGTCGCACCCGCGAAGACGACCGCCCGCCCGGTGGTGGCGACGGCGTCGGTGACCGCTTCGGCGACCGGCAGGCCCCGCTTCAGTCCGCGTCTGTGCCGGGTGACGATGAACAGGGCGTAGTCGATGCCCACGCCGAGCCCGATGAGCATGCCGAGCATGGGGGCGAAGTCGGCGACGGTGATGGCGTGGCCGAGCAGCACGATCCCGGCGTACGCGGTGCCGACGCTCACCAGCGCGGTCGCGATGGGCAGCAGTGAGGCGGCGAGCGAGCCGAAGGCGAGGAACAGCACGGCCGCGGCGACGATCACGCCGACGACCTCGGCGAGGTGTCCGCCGGAGGATTCGGTGAGTCCGACCGCCGTGCCGCCCAGCTCGACCTGGAGCCCATCCGTCCCGGCGGCCCGGGCGGTGGTGACCACGGCCTGTGCCTCGGACCGGTCGATGTCCTGCGCGGGGTCCTCGAAGGTCACCGTGGCGTACGCGGTGTGTCCGTCCTGGCTGATCTGCCGGGTGCCCTGGCCGCCGTACGGGCTGGTCACCGCGGCCACACCGGGCAGGTCGGCGATCTTCTCGAGGGTTTTGGTCATCGTCTGTTCGACGTCGGCGGCGCGGACGGTGCCGGACGTGGTGTGCCAGACGACGGTGTCGCTGTCGCCGCCGAGCCCCGGGAAGCCGTCCTGCAGCAGCTGGGTGGCACGGCCCGACTCGGTGCCGGGGACGTCGTAGTCGTTGGAGTACGCGGAGCCCGTGACGGTGGCGGCCGCCGCGACCCCGCCGAAGGCGAGGAGCCACAGCAGAACGGCGACGAGGCGTCGTTCGACACACCAGCGTGCGAGGGCTGCCACGGATCGTGCTCCCGGAGTTCAAATTGTGCATCTTTGCCCGGGAACCGTCGTTCATGAACTGAACAGCCCGCAAAGAACGCATGAGCAATGCGAAGCCACTCTTGCAGCCAGAAGTGATCGTTTGCGCCATTCGTGGGGTTATTCACAGGAGTGGGAGGCAGATCACAGGACAGTAACGTTCCCTCTGTCGACTCTGTCGCCTCGGCCCTGTCGACCGCCCGTCTCAGTCGAACTGGTCCCCCAGGGCCATCACCATCACCCCGAGGATCAGCAGCCACAGGGCCCGCCGGGTGCGGCCCCGGGACCCGAGGACGGACGCGAACGCGCACACGGCGGCGCCGACGGCGTAGGCCACCGGGACGAGCGTCGGGGCGGAACCCGTCAGGCGCAGGGCCGCCGCCGCCAGTCCGGCGAGGGCCAGCAGCACCCCGGTACCGACTGCCGTCCAGCGGGCACGCCGCGCGTCCTCCGCCCGGTCGTCGAGGTCCGGATCCTCAGCGGCCGCCCCGTCGGGTGTCTCGGAATCACCGCTTCCACTCATGGCGGGCGAGCGTAGCGCCTCCGGCCGGAAAACCGGGTGCGGGGCGTCCCGGCGCACTGCTACGGTCCCGCCGTCCGTCGTCTCCGGCTGATCGCCGCCGACCGAAGCAGGTGCATTGTTTGAAGGTCCGACCGAGCTCCTACGCATCTCTTTCCCCTACGAAGGACTCAAGGAGCCCGTTCACCGATGTCCGACACCACGACCGACATCACATCGACGACCTCGAACGATGACGACCTCACCAGGCGTCTGACCCACCCCGGCCATCCGCGCAGCAACCGCTACGACGCCCGCTGGACCATCGAGAACCAGATGGGCCCGAACGCGCTGTGGCTGCTGGAGTGGCTGGCCCCCGCCCTCGGCCTGGAGGAACTGCGCCCCGGCGCCCGTGTCCTCGACCTCGGCTGCGGACGCGCCATGACGTCCGTGTTCCTCGCCAGGGAGTACGACGTCCAGGTCGTCGCCGCCGACCTGTGGGTGAAGCCCGACGAGAACGCCCCGCGCATCGCCGAGGCGGGCGTCGCGGACCGGGTCCTGCCCGTGTTCGCCGAGGCCCACGACCTGCCGTTCGGCGAGGGCACCTTCGACGCGATCGTGAGCATCGACGCGTACCAGTACTTCGGCACCAACGACCTCTACCTGCCCACCGTGACCAGGCTGCTGAAGCCCGGCGGGCGGATCGGTGTCGTGATGCCGGCGCTGCGGGAGGAGCCGGAGGGCGACGAGCCGCCGGCGCACCTGAAGGAGTACTGGAAGAAGGATCCCGGCTTCTGGGCGTTCCACTCCCCCGCCTGGTGGCGGCGGCTGTGGACGCGGAGCGGGGCCGTGGAGGTCGAGACGGCCGACTGGCTCGACGACGGCTGGCGCGACTGGCTGCTGTGGAGCGAGGTGTGCGCCGAGGAGAGCCCGAGCGAGTTCATGGCCGAGATGGCCCGCTGGTCGGTCGAGCTGATGCACGCCGATGTGGAGCACGTCCTGGGCTTCACCCGGATCGTCGGCCGCCGCCTGTAAGCCCCTGCGTGTAAATGCCCAGGGGGATGCATCGAGTCCGATGCATCCCCCTGGGGTTCACGCTCAGCCTTCGCTGACTCCCAGCTTCTGAAGGATCAGTTCCTTCACACGGGCCGCGTCGGCCTGACCGCGCGTGGCCTTCATGACCGCGCCGACCAGGGCGCCGGCCGCGGCCACCTTGCCGCCGCGGATCTTGTCCGCGACGCCCGGGTTGCCGGCGATGGCCTCCTCGACGGCGGCGGTCAGCGCGCCCTCGTCGGAGACGACCTTCAGACCGCGCTTGTCGACGACCTCGTCCGGAGTGCCCTCGCCCGCGAGGACGCCCTCGATGACCTGACGGGCCAGCTTGTCGTTCAGGTCACCCTTCGACACGAGCGCGGTGACCCGGGCGACCTGCGCCGGGGTGATCGCCAGCTCGTCCAGCGCCTTGCCCGACTCGTTGGCGGCGCGCGCGAGCTCGCCCATCCACCACTTGCGGGCCGAGGCCGCGTCGGCGCCGGCGTCCATCGTGGCCACGATCAGGTCCAGGGCACCGGCGTTGGTGATCGACTGCATGTCGACGGCGCTGATGCCCCACTCCGCGAGCAGCCGGTTGCGGCGGGCCAGCGGCAGCTCCGGCAGCGCGGAGCGGATCTCCTCGACCCACTCGCGGGACGGGGCGACCGGGACGAGGTCGGGCTCCGGGAAGTACCGGTAGTCCTCGGCCTCCTCCTTCACGCGGCCCGAGGTCGTCGACCCGGTGTCCTCGTGGAAGTGGCGGGTCTCCTGGACGATCAGGCCACCGCTCTGGAGTACGGCGGCGTGCCGCTGGATCTCGAAGCGGGCCGCGCGCTCCACGGACCGCAGCGAGTTCACGTTCTTCGTCTCGGAACGCGTGCCGAACTTCTCGGTGCCGTTCGGGCGCAGCGACAGGTTCACGTCGCAGCGCATCTGGCCCATCTCCATACGGGCCTCGGAGACGCCGAGCGCCCGGATGACCTCGCGCAGCTCACGGACGTAAGCCCGCGCGACCTCGGGGGCACGCTCGCCCGCGCCCTCGATCGGCTTGGTGACGATCTCGATGAGCGGGATGCCGGCGCGGTTGTAGTCGAGCAGGGAGTGGGACGCGCCGTGGATACGGCCGGTGGCGCCGCCGACGTGGGTCGACTTGCCGGTGTCCTCCTCCATGTGGGCGCGCTCGATCTCCACGCGGAAGGTCTCGCCGTCCTCCAGCTGCACGTCGAGGTAGCCGTTGAAGGCGATCGGCTCGTCGTACTGGGAGGTCTGGAAGTTCTTCGGCATGTCCGGATAGAAGTAGTTCTTCCGGGCGAAGCGGCACCATTCGGCGATCTCGCAGTTCAGCGCGAGACCGATCTTGATCGCGGACTCGACGCCGGTCGCGTTGACGACCGGGAGCGAGCCGGGCAGTCCGAGGCAGGTGGGGCAGGTCTGCGCGTTGGCGTCCTGACCGAGTGCGGTCGAACAACCGCAGAACATCTTGGTCTTGGTGCCGAGTTCGACATGGACCTCGAGGCCCATGACGGGGTCGTACGACGCGAGTGCTTCCTCGTACGACACCAGGTCGGTCGTGGTGGTCACGGTGTAACTTCCCTCTCAGCCCAGCAGGACGTCGTCGTCGCCCAGCCGCTTCAGCTCGCGGTAGAGGATGGCGAGGCCGGTGACGATCGCGGCGGCGGACACGGTGGCGTCGATCAGGACGAGCGTGTCCTGCTCGGCCCGGGCCTTCTTCAGCCGCTTGGCGACACCGATCGCGCCGAACGCCGTGGCGGCCATGGACAGGTACGTACCGGACTTGGACTTCTTGAAGCCCTTGGCCTTGTTCAGTGCGCTCACAGCGACGGAGCCTCCTCGATCAGCGGGTGCCCCCACTTTTCCACGAAGGCGGCCTCGACGGCGGCGCCGACCTTGTAGAGGCGCTCGTCCTTCATCACGGGGGCGATGATCTGCAGGCCGACCGGGAGGTTGTCCTCCGGGGCGAGGCCGCAGGGCAGGGACATGGCCGCGTTGCCCGCCAGGTTGGTCGGGATGGTGCACAGGTCGGCGAGGTACATCGCCATCGGGTCGTCGGCGCGCTCGCCGATCGCGAAGGCGGTGGTCGGGGTCGTCGGGGAGACGATCACGTCGACCTGCTCGAACGCCTTGTCGAAGTCCTGCTTGATGAGCGTACGGACCTTCTGGGCGCTGCCGTAGTAGGCGTCGTAGTAGCCGCTGGACAGGGCGTACGTGCCCAGCATGATCCGGCGCTTGACCTCGGGGCCGAAGCCCGCCTCACGGGTGAGGGAGGTGACCTCCTCGGCCGAGTGGTTGCCGTCGTCGCCGGTCCGCACGCCGTAGCGCAGGCCGTCGAAGCGGGCGAGGTTGGACGAGCACTCGGAGGGGGCGATCAGGTAGTACGCCGAGAGGGCCAGGTCGAAGGACGGGCAGTCCAGCTCGACGATCTCGGCGCCGAGCTCCTTCAGGAGGGCGACGGACTCGTCGAAGCGCTGGATGACACCGGCCTGGTAGCCCTCGCCGCGGAACTGCTTGACCACGCCGACGCGCATGCCTTCGACGCTGCCGTTGCGGGCGGCCTCGACGACCGGCGGGACCGGGGCGTCGATGGAGGTGGAGTCGAGCGGGTCGTGCCCGGCGATCACCTCGTGCAGCAGGGCCGCGTCCAGGACCGTACGGGCGCAGGGGCCGCCCTGGTCCAGGGAGGAGGAGAACGCCACCATGCCGTAGCGGGAGACGGCTCCGTACGTCGGCTTGACGCCGACCGTGCCGGTGACGGCGGCCGGCTGACGGATCGAGCCGCCGGTGTCGGTGCCGATGGCGAGCGGGGCCTGGAAGGAGGCGAGCGCGGCGGAGGAGCCGCCGCCGGAGCCGCCGGGGATCTTGGTGAGGTCCCAGGGGTTTCCGGTCGGGCCGTAGGCGCTGTTCTCGGTGGAGGACCCCATGGCGAACTCGTCCATGTTGGTCTTGCCGAGGATGACGACGTCGGCGGCCTTCAGCCGCTTGGTGAGCGTCGCGTCGTACGGCGGGATCCAGCCCTCGAGGATCTTCGAGCCGACGGTCGTGGGCACGCCCTCGGTGGTGAAGATGTCCTTGAGCGCGAGGGGGACGCCGGCCAGCGGGCCGAGCTTCTCGCCGCGCTCGCGCTTGGCGTCGACGGCGCGGGCCTGCGCGAGGGCGCCCTCGCGGTCGACGTGCAGGAAGGCGTGCACCTTCTCGTCGACGGCCTCGATCCGGGCGAGGTGGGCCTCGGTGACCTGCACCGCGGTGAGCTCACCGGAGGCGATCTTCGCGGCGGTCTCGGCGGCCGTGAGCTTGATGATGTCCGTCATGGCTGTTAGTCCTCCCCCAGGATCTGCGGCACCTTGAAACGCTGCTGCTCCTGGGCCGGGGCGCCGGAGAGCGCCTGCTCGGGGGTGAGCGACGGACGGACCTCGTCCGCGCGCATGACGTTCGTCAGCGGGAGCGGGTGCGAGGTCGGCGGTACGTCTTGGTCGGCGACCTCGCTGACGCGGGCCACCGCGCCGATGATGTCGTCCAGCTGTCCCGCGAAGTGGTCGAGCTCTTCGGGCTTCAGCTCCAGACGCGCCAGCCGGGCGAGGTGGGCGACCTCCTCGCGCGTGATGCCAGGCATGCAGCGATCCTCTGGGGTGAGTGTGTGTGGTTTGGGGCCGGGGCTGGTCGTCCCCTTCCCGTCGCCCGCCCGAAGGGCGGGTCGCGCGGCGTCTGGTGCGTGCGATCGCAAGGCGCCGGAGCGTCCTCGTGGCGGAGCCACGTGGACGATTCGGCAACGCGGCGAGCGTGCGTGCCAGGCGTCGCGCGACAGATGGGAATGGGACGACCAGCTCCAATCCTAGGGTGTGGCGCCCACTGCCCGTGAAACGGTTTGCCGCTAGCGCCTTCCGTCCCACGCCGCGCTCTTCAGGAAGTGGTTGTCGTACAGCTCCTGCACTTCGAGGAGGCTCTCCGGGGTGGCCTCGCCCAGGGCGATGCGCTGGAGGTGGCGGAAGTACTCGAAGCGTTCGACGCCGGGCGTGAGAACGATGAGGAGGTCGGCGTCGGCCCCGGGGACGGCGGCGAAGGCGTGCGGCCTGCCCGGCGGGACGATGACGAGGTCGCCCGGGCCGGCGGTGACGACGTCCTCGCCGGAGAGGATCTCCGCGGCGCCGTCGAGCAGGAAGAACATCTCGGCGGAGTTGTCGTGCCAGTGCGGCTTGGCGCCGTCCGCGCCCCCTGTGAGGGTGACGCGCTGGGTGGACAGGGCGCCGCCGGTCCGGCTGCTGTCGGCCAGCAGGCGGATGGTGGTGGGCGCGCGGCCGACGACTTCGGCCTCGGCCTCGCGCACGATCACGGTCTCGTCGAACTTCGGAACGAACAGCGACATGGTTCGGCTCCCCCTGTGAGACGTCGTCAGACCGCGAAGAGCAGTCCGGCACTGATCAGGACGATGATCGCGGTGGCGAAGTGGACCCCGAACGCTACGGCCTTCTTACCACCGTTGCGCAGGACTATCAGGGTGTCGCCGAACGGGATCAGCGCCACGGACAGCATCAGCCAGGCCTCGGCGTACGCGCCGCCGCCCGCCAGTACGGCGAGGCCGACCACACCGAGGGTGCCGTCCCGCAGCCCCTTGATCGAGAGGTAGGCCCCGGCGTCCCCGTCCGGACGGGCGGGCACGCCGTAGCCGGCGGCGGCCGCGCCGGGCTGGAACAGGAACCGGTAGCCGAGGAACAGGCAGAACAGGTTGAGGGCGATGGCCAGGGTGTACGCGGTGACGGTCATGCCGTTTCTCCTTGCTAGCAGCGCTAGGGACAAGAGCGAAGCTAACAGAAGCGTCGTTAGATTGTCTAGCGGTGCTAGAATCCGGAGCATGTCTATTCAGACGCGCCGGGAGCGCGAACGAGCGGAGCGTGAGCGGCTGATCGTGACGGCCGCGCGGGAACTGGCGGAGGCGGAGGGCTGGGACGCGGTCACCACGCGGCGGCTGGCCGCCGAGATCGAGTACAGCCAGCCCGTCCTCTACAGCCACTTCAAGGGCAAGGGCGCGATCATGGCGGCGGTCGCCGTGGAGGGCTGCGCCGAGCTGGCGGCGGAGCTGCGGGCCGCGCGGCCGGCGGCCCGGGACACCAGGGCCGCGCTCAGGGCGGTGGGCAAGGCGTACACGGCGTTCGCGCGGCGTCGGCCGGCCCTCTACGACGCGATCTTCACGCACGCCGTGGACCTGCCGTTCGCCACACCGGAGGCACCCGCGGCCCTGTGGGACGCCTTCAACGAGCTCGCCGCTGCGGTGAAACCGGTGGCGGCCGAGGGCGACGACCCCGGACTCCTGACGGAGACGTACTGGGCGAGCCTCCACGGCCTGGTCACCCTGATGCGCAGCGGCCGCCTCCCGGAGGGCGCGCACGAGCGGCGCCTGGAACTGCTGATCGGGCACTTCGCGGTGGGGGCCGACTGAGAGCGCGGGACGGGGCACGGCGGGCAGCGACGGCGGGCGGCCCCCACAGGGAACGCCCGCTCTGCCCTCGCATTCGCGCGCGGGCTATTCGTCGGTGGCCGCCGCCGGGAGGGCGGCGGCGGGGCGCTGCCAGCCGCGTGAGCCGCGGGCCCGCAGCCAGGCCGTGGTCTCTTCGGGCGGCATCGCCGCCGCGACCAGCCAGCCCTGTACGGCGTCGCAGCCGAGGTCGCGCAGCCGCTCCCAGGTCTCGTCGTCCTCGACGCCCTCGGCGACGACGAGCAGGCCGAGGGAGTGGGCGAGGTCGACCGTGCAGCGCACGATCTCGGCGTCCTCGGTGTCGACGGCCAGCCGGGCCACGAAGGAGCGGTCGATCTTCAACTCGCTCACCGGGAGCCGTTTCAGGTGCACCAGCGAGGAGTAGCCGGTGCCGAAGTCGTCCAGGGACATCTTGACGCCGTGCCCGGTCAGCCCGTGCAGGGTGTCGGCGGCCCGCTGCGGGTCCTCCAGCAGGACGTGTTCCGTTATCTCGAGTTGGAGCGCTCCCGCGGGCACTCCGTGGCGGGCGAGGCGGGCGGCGACGGAGCCCGCGAAGCCGGGAGTGTGCACATCGCGCGGGGAGACGTTGACGGCGACCGGTACGTACAGCCCCTGGGCCCGCCAGGCGGCGACCTGGCCGAGCGCGGTCTCCAGCACGTACTCCGTCAGGTGGGGCATCAGCCCCGAGGACTCGGCGATGGCTATGAACTCGTCCGGCGGCACCTTGCCGCGTTCCGGATGCACCCAGCGGACCAGGGCCTCCAGACCGGCCACCTGTCCGTCGAAGCGGACCTTCGGCTGGTAGTGCAGCTGCACCTCGTGGGCGTCGAGGGCACGGCGCAGATCGCCCAGCAGGCCCAGCCGGTCGGGGGTGTTCGAGTCCCGCTTGGACTCGTAGACCTCCACGCCCGTACGGTCGCGTTTCGCCTGGTACATCGCGACGTCCGCGCGGCGCAGCAGGCCCTCGGCGTCGAGGGCGTGGTCGGGAAAGACTGCGACGCCCGCGCTGGCCTCCAGCACGAGCGTGAGGCCGTCGAGATCCAGCGGTGAGCTGAGGGCCGCGACCAGGCCACGGGCGATACGGGTCGCGGAGGTGGTGGAGTCCGCGACGGGCAGTAAGACCGCGAACTCGTCACCACCGAGCCGGGCCGCCTCCGCCCCGCGCGGGAGGGCGAGCCGCAGCCGGTCGGCTATCTGGAGCAGCAGCCGGTCACCGGCGAGGTGACCGAGGGTGTCGTTGACCGAGCGGAAGCGGTCGAGGTCGATCAGCATCAGGGCGGCGCGGGCGTCGATGCGCTCGGCGTCGTCGAGAGCGGTCCAGATGCGCTCCAGGAGCCACTGCCGGTTGGGCAGCCCGGTGAGCGGGTCGCGCAGTTGCTCCTCCGCGCGGGCCCGGGCCATCCACAGGGTGGAGTCGAGCGCGATGAGCGGAATGGAGAACAGCGGCAGCAGGATCGGCTTGGCGACGGCCACCACGCACAGCAGCGGTGCGATGCCGAGCAGCGCGACCGCGACCAGACCGTGCCTGACCAGGGCGGTACGGGCGACGGTGGGCACACCCGCGCGGGGGGCGTGCAGGTACCAGAGCAGGACGCGGGTGATGGCCAGATAGGCGGCCGCGACCAGGACCACCTGGGGGCCGGTGTAGAGCGTCCAGCTGTCCGGGTTCCAGGGGTCCTCGACGGACGGCACGCCGCCGAAGAGGCCGAGGACGAGGGCGCCGGCGCCGATTCCGAGGATGTCCACCGCGCCGTGCAGGACGCCCTGCCGCCAGCGGTGGCGCCGGGCTATGCCGACCAGTACGACGACGGTGAGGCTGACCATGCCGGCGGGCACCCAGCCGTACAGCAGCAGGACGGCGAGGGTGAGGGCGGCGCCGGAGCCGGTGCCGCCCCACCAGCGGGCGCGGCCCAGCATGACGAGGTGGCCGACGATGATGCCGGTGAGGACGGCCAGGGACCAGCCGACGGTGCCGGACGGGAAGAGGGCGTGGCCGCCGGTGAAGCCGCGGTAGAAGCCGGCGCCGAGCACGAAGCCGGCCGCCGCGACGATCGCCGCCGGCAACGTGGGCCAGGACAGGTGCCGTTCGTGCTCCGCGCCGGGCAGTCCGGAAGCAGTGGCGGTGAGCGCGGCGCGGCCGTGGCCGTCGGCGGGGGTGTACTGTCCGGCGGCGCGCCCCGCCGCGCCGGAACGCTCCGCGGACCGCGTCGCCCAACGGCTCCCCCGCCAGACGCCGGTGACCCGGCGCAGGCGCAGCCGTGAGCCCGGGGCGGCGCTCTCGGTCGGTTCCATTCCCGTCCCTCTCACAGCCGGCGGTGCCCGCGCCACGCGGCCCGGTGCCCGACATCCGTCACGGCGCCGCGTTGGAAAACCCTTCCCCGAGCCCGTCACGGACACGGGGATGCACCGGCCGCAGCTGGGCACGGCAGGCGCACATCTCAACAGTAGGCCGCGGAACGCTTCCACGGGCAGCGGTCGTCGACGGTTGCCCGAATGCGCCCCGGCCACCCGTATGCATCTGGTATGCGCCGATCGGGTGGCCTTCAACCGCCGATCCCAGCTACTCCTGTGCCGGCAGGGCCACTTCGGTCGCCGCCTCCGGTCCCCGCTCCAGCAGGACGTCGAAGCCGTCCTCGTTCAGCACGGGCACCTTGAGCTGCATCGCCTTGTCGTACTTGGAGCCGGGGTTGTCCCCCACGACGACGAAAGACGTCTTCTTCGAAACCGAGCCGGTCACCTTGGCCCCGCGGCTCTGCAAGGCCTCCTTCGCGCCGTCGCGGGTGAAGCGTTCGAGCGTGCCGGTGACCACGACGGTGAGGCCGTCCAGGGGGCGGGGACCGTCGTCCTCGCCGGAGCCCTTCTCCTCCATGCGGACGCCGGCCGCCTTCCACTTGCGGAGGATCTCCCGGTGCCACTCCTCGGCGAACCACTCCTTAAGGGAGGCGGCGATGATCGATCCGACGCCGTCGGTGCTCGCCAACTCCTCCTCGGATGCCTGCTCGATCCGCTCGATCGAGCGGAATTCACGGGCCAGCGCCTCGGCGGCGACCGGGCCGACATGACGGATCGACAACCCGGTGAGAACGCGGGCGAGCGGGCGTTCCTTGGCGGCGGCGATGTTCTCCAGCATGGCGAGCGCGTTCTTGCGGGGCTCGCCCTGCTGGTTGGCGAAGACCGTGGCGATCTTCTCCTCGCCGGTCTTCGGGTCGCGCTTGGGCAGGCCGCTGTCCTGGTCGAGGACGTACGCCGTGATGGGCAGCAACTGCTCGACGGTGAGGTCGAACAGGTCGCCCTCGTCGATCAGCGGCGGCTGCTCGGGCTCCAGCGGCTTGGTCAGGGCGGCCGCGGCGACATAGCCGAAGTGCTCGATGTCCAGCGCCTTGCGACCGGCGAGGTAGAACAGGCGCTCACGCAACTGGGCGGGGCAGGTGCGGGCGTTGGGGCAACGCAGGTCGATGTCGCCCTCCTTCATCGGCCGCAGGGGCGTGCCGCACTCCGGGCACTCGGCCGGCATCACGAACTCGCGCTCGCTGCCGTCGCGCAGGTCGACGACCGGGCCGAGGATCTCCGGGATGACGTCACCGGCCTTGCGCAACACCACGGTGTCGCCGATGAGGACGCCCTTGGCCTTGACGACGTCCTGGTTGTGGAGGGTGGCGAACTCGACCTCGGAACCTGCGACCTTGACCGGCTCGACTTGCGCGTACGGCGTCACCCTGCCGGTGCGGCCGACACCCACGCGGATGTTCACCAGCTTGGTGTTGACCTCCTCCGGCGCGTACTTGTACGCGATCGCCCAGCGTGGGGCGCGGGCCGTGGAGCCCAGGCGGCCCTGGAGGCGGATCTCGTCGAGCTTGACGACGACGCCGTCGATCTCGTGCTCCACGGAGTGACGGTTCTCGCCGTAGTACGCGATGAACTCCCTTACGCCGTCGAGGCCGTCGACCACTTTGTTGTGCCGGGAGGTGGGCAGGCCCCAGGTCTTGAGGAGGTCGTAGGCCTCGGAGAGGCGGGTCATGCCGTCGAAGCCCTCCAGGGCGCCGATGCCGTGGACGACCATGTGGAGGGGCAATGTCGCCGTGACCTTCGGGTCCTTCTGGCGCAGTGAACCCGAGGCGGAGTTGCGCGGGTTGGCGTACGGCTTCTCACCGGCGGCCACGCGGCGCGCGTTGAGGTCCTGGAAGGCCTCCATCGGGAAGTAGACCTCGCCGCGGATCTCGACGAGCCGCGGGACACGGTCGCCGTTCAGCCGGTGCGGGATCTCCGCGATCGTCATGACGTTGGGCGTGATGTCCTCACCGATCCGCCCGGTGCCCCGAGTGGCCGCGCGGGTGAGCCGGCCGTCCTCGTACGTCAGGTTCACCGCCAGGCCGTCGACCTTGAGTTCGCACAGGAAGTGGTGATCGGACGCCCCGACGTCCTTGGCCACTCGCTCGGCCCAGGCGGCGAGCCCCGCGTCGTCGAAGACGTTGTCGAGGGAGAGCATGCGCTCGCGGTGCTCGACCTCGGCGAGATCGGTCGCGAACTCCACAGCGACCTTCTGGGTCGGCGAATCCGGGGTGCGCAGCTCGGGGTACGACTCCTCCAGGGCCTCCAGCGAGCGCATCAGCTCGTCGAACTCCGCGTCGCTGATGACGGGAGCGTCCTTCACGTAGTACCGGAAGCGGTGCTCCTCGATCTGCTCAGCGAGCTGCGCGTGCTGGTCGCGTGCCTCGGCGGGCACCGTCGTCTCCGCTTGCTTGTCGCCGGCCACCGTGTTGTCCTCCCGTTACTCTGGGTTGTCAGCGAGGGATCTCGCCGCCCGGGCGCAGTGGGCGAGCGCCCGGCGGGCGTACTCCGGGGAGGCGCCCGCGAGTCCGCACGCCGGAGTGACCGTGACCGCCTCCGCGAGCAGCCCCGGCCGCAGCCCCAGCCTGCGCCACAGCGTCCTGACACCCATGACGCTACCGGCAGGGTCCGACAATGCGCTGTCCGTGCCGGGTACGACACCGGTGAAGAGGTGGGTACCCGCTTCCACCGCCTCACCGATCGCGTCGTCGTCACGTTCGGTGAGGAGTGAGAAGTCGAAGGAGATCGCCGCGATGCCCGCCCGGCGCAGCAGGGCGAAGGGGACGTCCGGTGCGCACGAGTGGACCACGACGGGGCCGCTGTCGTGAACCCCGACGACGTCGCGGAGGGTGGCCTCGACGATCTGGCGGTCGACGGCGCGGTGGGTGCGGTAGCCGCTGGCACTCCTCACCTGGCCGCGCAGGACCGCGGTGAGGGAGGGCTCGTCGAGCTGGAGGACGAGCTGGGCCCCGGGGATACGGCGCCGCAGCTCCGCGAGGTGCAGGCGCAGGCCCTCGGTGAGGGAGGCGGCGAGGTCGCGGCAGGCGCCGGGGTCGGAGAGGGCGGCCTCGCCGTTCCTCAGTTCCAGGTTCGCGGCGAGGGTCCAGGGGCCGACGGCCTGCACCTTCAGCGGGCCCGCGTACTCCTGGGTGAACTCCTCCAGCGCGTCCAGGTCCTCGCCGAGCCAGGAACGGGCCCGCCTGGTGTCCCGGCCCGGGCGGTCGCCGAGGCGCCATCCGCTGGGCTCCACGCGCGCGTACAGCTCGACGAGCATCCCCGTGGTGCGGCCGATCATGTCGGCGCCGGGACCTCTGGCCGGGAGCTCGGGGAGGAAGGGAAAGTCCTCGAAGCTTCCGGTGGCCGTCTTGGCCGCTTCCCGGGCGTCGGCGCCGGGGAGTGAGCCGATACCGGTGGCGGGACCGAAGCGAAAGTTGTCGTTCACGGGGTGCAGCCTACGTAGGTTGAAGGAGTGCCCTTTCAGCCAACCGAGTCGGATGGTGGGTGGGCAAAGGCCGGGGCCTGGGGGCGGAGCCCGCCAGGTGGGATCAGCGGCCCGGGCGGACTGTCATGTCGTTGATCTCCGCGTCCCTCGGGAGGTCCAGCGCCGTGAGGATCGCCGTGGCGACGGACTCGGGGTCGATCCACCGCGCGGGGTCGTACTCCTTGCCCTCCTGCTGGTGGACCTTCGCCTGCATGGGGCTCGCGGTGCGGCCGGGGTAGACCGAGGTGACGCGGACGCCGTTCGCGTGCTCCTCCTGGCGCAGGGAGTCGGCGAGGGCCTTGAGGCCGTGCTTGGAGGCCGCGTAGGCGGACCAGTCGGCGTGGGCGTTGAGACCCGCGCCGGAGTTGACGAAGACCACGTGCCCCCGGGCGGCCCGGAGTTGGGGCAGGAAGTGGCGGGTCAGCTCGGCCGGCGCGATGAGGTTGACGTTCAGCTGGTGGCGCCAGGACTTGGGCGTCAGGTCGCCGACGGGGCCGAGGTCGACCACGCCGGCGATGTGCAGCAGGGAGTCCACCCGGTCCGGGAGCGTCTGGTGGGAGAAGGCCCAGGACAGCTTGTCCGGGTCCGCGAGATCCCCGACCAGCGTCTTCGCGCCGGGGAACTCCGCCGCCAGCTCCTTCGCCCGGCCGGCGTCGCGCGCGTGCAGCACGAGGTCGTCCCCGCGCGCGTGCAGACGGCGGGCGACGGCCGCGCCGATGCCGGATCCGGCGCCGGTGATCACATGAGTAGCCATGACGGCCATGCTCGCATCACCGCGGACCTACTCGATGCCCTGGCTCTCTTCCAGGTAGGCCAGCGCGCCCACCGGCTCCTGAGCGAAGAACAGCAGGTCGGTGAGGGGGCGGGGCAGGAATCCCTCGTCCTCCATGCGCCGGAACTGCTCCTTGAGTCCGTCGTAGAAGCCCGCGGTGTTCAGCAGGACGACCGGCTTGTCGGTGTGGCCGTGCTTCTTCAGTTCCAGGATCTCGGTGGCCTCGTCCAACGTGCCGGTCCCGCCGACCATGATGACGACGGCGTCGGACTTCTCCAGCAGCAACCTCTTGCGTTCGGCCAGGTCACGCGCGACGACCATCTCGTCCACACCGACCCGCGCCTTCGCCGCGAGGAAGTCCACCGACACCCCGCACAGCCGGCCGCCCGCCTGCTCCACGCCGTCCGCGACCACCTTCATCAGGCCCACGTCGGAACCGCCCCATACGAGCGTGTGGCCGCCCCTGCCCAGCAGCTCCGCGAACTCCCGCGCGGGGCGGGTGTAACGGTCGTCGAGGTCGGCGGCGGAGAGGAAGACGCAAATACGCATGGAGCCACCGTACGCGGGAAGAACCCGGGGCCCGCGAGCGCTTCTCCGGTATGGCAGACGGACACACGATCACAATCGAGCAGGGCGCCCGGCACATCCGGGTCGTCCACGGCGACCAGGTGCTGGCGGAGACCGACCGGCCCCTCCTGCTGAGGGAGACCGGCTGTCCCGTGCGGTACTACATCCCCGCCGAGGACGTACGCCTGGACCTTCTCACTCCCTCCGAGACGCACACGTACTGCCCTTTCAAGGGGACCGCGTCCTACTGGTCGCTGCCCGACGCGGCGGACCTCGTCTGGGCGTATCCGGACCCCAAACCCGACGTCGCCAGGATCAAGGACCACCTGTGCTTCTACGAAGTCGAGGTGTCGTGACCCGATGAGGCCGCTGCCCGGTGGCAGTCTGCACAGGCATGGACAAGAGGATTCTTTCGCGCGACGGCACCGAACTCGCCTATACGCGCGCCGGGACGGGCCCCGCCGTCATCCTGGTGAGCGGGGCGATGTCGACGGGCGGCACGGTGGCGCCCCTGGCCGGGCTTCTCTCGGGCCGCTTCACCACCCTGTGGTACGACCGCCGGGGCCGTGGCGAGAGCGGTGACACGGCGCCCTACGCGGTCGAGCGGGAGGTCGAGGACCTTGCCGCGCTCATCGACGCGGCGGGCGGCGAGGCGGCGCTGTACGGCATCTCGTCGGGCGGTGCGCTGGCGCTGCGGGCGGCGGCCGACGGGCTGCCCGTGCGCCGGGTGGCCGTGTACGAGACGCCGTTCGCCCTCGACGCGGAGGGTGCGCGGGGGCGCGCCGAGTACACCGCCCGACTGACCGAGGCGCTCGCGGAAGGCCGGCGCGGGGACGCGGTCGAGCTGTTCCTGCGGCTGACGGGTCTGGCCGAGGAGATGATCAAGGGGGCACGGCAGTCGCCGATGTGGGCCGCCATGGAGGGGATCGCACCGACGCTGGCGTACGACGACGCCGTGATGGGCGACGGACTGGTCCCCCAGGAGCGGCTGGCCTCGATCGACGTCCCCGTGCTGGCCGTCGCGGGCGGGGAGAGCCCCGATTGGCTGAAACAGGCCACCCGCGCGGTCGCCGACGCGGTCCCCCGGGGCGCCTATCGCACCCTGGAGGACCAGACCCACATGGTGGACCCGAACGCGCTGGCGCCGGTGCTCAGCGAGTTCTTCGCGCCGTAGACCGAGCCTCGGCGGGGAGGGCGGTTAGGCGACCGCCGTCCGCGCGCGCGTGGTCGACGCGATGGTCGCCGAGCCCACCACGCGTGTGCCGTCGTACAACACGATCGCCTGGCCGGGGGCCACCCCGCGGACCGGTTCCCCGAACAGCACCCGCAGCTCGCCGTCGACCAGTTCCGCCGTCACCTCGGTCTCGCCACCGTGGGCGCGGAGCTGGGCGGTGTAGGTGCCGGGGCCGGTGGGGGCGGTGCCGCACCAGCGGGGCTTGACGGCCGTCAGCCCGGTGACGTCGAGCGCGTCGGCCGGGCCGACCGTCACCGTGTTGTTCACGGGCGAGATGTCGAGGACGTAGCGCGGCTTGCCGTCGGCGGCCGGGGTGCCGATGCGCAGGCCCTTGCGCTGGCCGATGGTGAAGCCGTACGCGCCGTCATGGGTGCCGAGCTTGGCGCCGGACTCGTCGACGATGTCGCCCTCGGCCTTGCCCAGCCGCTTCGCCAGGAAGCCCTGGGTGTCGCCGTCGGCGATGAAGCAGATGTCGTGCGAGTCGGGCTTCTTGGCGACGGACAGGCCCCGGCGCTCGGCCTCCGCGCGGATCTCGTCCTTCGTGGTGACCGTGTCGCCGAGCGGGAACAGCGCGTGGGCGAGCTGCTTCTCGTCCAGGACGCCGAGGACGTACGACTGGTCCTTGGCCATGTCGGAGGCGCGGTGCAGCTCACGGCTGCCGTCCTCGTGGACGATCACCTTCGCGTAGTGGCCGGTGCACACCGCGTCGAAGCCCAGCGCGAGCGCCTTGTCCAGGAGGGCGGCGAACTTGATCTTCTCGTTGCAGCGCAGGCACGGGTTGGGGGTGCGGCCCGCCTCGTACTCGGCGACGAAGTCCTCGACGACGTCCTCGCGGAAGCGGTCGGCGAGGTCCCAGACGTAGAAGGGGATGCCGATCACGTCGGCGGCGCGGCGCGCGTCGCGCGAGTCCTCGATGGTGCAACAGCCCCGGGCGCCCGTGCGGAAAGATTGTGGGTTCGCGGAGAGCGCGAGGTGGACGCCGGTCACGTCGTGGCCGGCTTCGGCGGCGCGGGCGGCGGCCACGGCGGAGTCGACCCCGCCGGACATGGCGGCGAGGACACGGAGGGGGCGGGGGCGCTGCGGGGTGTCAGTCATAGCTCTTCAAGAGTACGGGGGTGCGGGAACCGGAGCCCGCGGATATCCGTTGTCGATCTCAGGGGGCGAGGAAGGATCCCATGGGGGCGAGGCAGAAGGACTCGGATCGGCGGATCGGGCGGCGTGCCCTGCTGGTGGGCGGCGCCGTAACGGCCGTCGGCTCGGCCGTGCTGGCGCGTGACGAGCTGGCGCACCTGTGGTGGCGGCTGCCCGGGGTGGAGAAGCCCCGGGTGGAGGGCGCGGTCGACTACCGGGGCGCGCGCTGGGTGGCGGCCTCCTCGGCGAACTGGCGGCGCGCGGACCGGCCGGACGACTACGACGTCGACATGGTGGTCATCCATGTCACCCAGGGCGACTACGGCAGCGCGGTGAAGGCCTTCCAGGACCCGGAGCACAAGGCCGCCGCCCACTACATCGTCCGCAAGGACGGGCGCGTCACGCAGTTGATCCGCGAGCTGGACGTGGCGTTCCACGCGGGCAACCGGGAGTACAACGAGCGCAGCATCGGCATCGAGCACGAGGGGTTCGTGGACCGCGCCTCCTCGTTCACGGACGAGATGTACGCGGCCTCCGCCCGGCTGACGGCGGGAATATGCGCGCGGTACGGCATACCCGTCGACCGGGAGCACATCATCGGGCACGTGGAGGTGCCGGGGACGGACCACACCGACCCGGGGAAGCTGTGGGACTGGGACCGGTACATGCGGCTGGTGCGGGAGGCCGGCGCCGCCACACGCGCCTGAGGCGGACGGCCGGTTAGGGCCTGTCGTGTGGATCAGGTCGCAGGGAATCGACGGTGCCTCGTCGGTGCCGGTGAGCGGGGCCTGGGGCGTGCAGCTGCAAGGCGGAGGAGGGCGTCGATGCGATGGGGCCCCTCCTGCGCGAGCGAAGCCGAGCGTGGGGGAATCGGCAACCGACGACAACGCCGCAGATGCGCGGCCAGGCCCCGCGTCTGCGGCGTGATCCAGACGACAGGCTCTACGTCAGTCCCGCGGCCCGGGCGCGTTCCACCGCGGGGCCGATGGCCTTGCCGACCGCCTCGACGTCATCCTCCGTGGAGGTGTGGCCCAGGGAGAAGCGCAGGGTGCCGCGGGCCAGTTCGGGATCGGTCCCGGTGGCGAGGAGGACGTGACTGGGCTGGGCGACGCCGGCGGTGCAGGCGGAGCCGGTGGAGCACTCGATGCCCTGGGCGTCGAGCAGCAGCAGGAGCGAGTCGCCCTCGCAGCCCGGGAAGGTGAAGTGGGCGTTGGCGGGGAGGCGGTCCACCGGGTCGCCGCCGAGGATCGCGTCCGGGACGGCCGTACGGACGGCGGTGATCAGGGCGTCGCGCAGGGCGCCGATCTCACGGGCGAACCACTCGCGCTGCTGGGCCGCGAGCCGGCCGGCGACCGCGAAGGAGGCGATCGCGGGGACGTCGAGGGTGCCGGAGCGGACGTGGCGCTCCTGGCCGCCGCCGTGCAGCACGGGTACGGGGGTGTGCTCGCGGCCCAGGATCAGGGCGCCGATGCCGTAGGGGCCGCCGATCTTGTGGCCGGAGACGGTCATCGCGGCGAGGCCGGAGGCGGCGAAGTCGACGGGGATCTGACCGAAGGCCTGGACGGCGTCGGCGTGCAGCGGGACGCCGAACTCGTTCGCGACGTCGACGAGTTCACGGACCGGGGTGATGGTGCCGATCTCGTTGTTCGCCCACATGACCGTGGCGAGGGCCACGTCGTCGGGGTTGCGGCCGATCGCCTCGCGCAGTGCGTCGGGGTGGACGCGGCCGTAGCGGTCGACCGGGAGGTAGTCGATCGTGGCGTCCTCGTGTTCGCCGAGCCAGTGGACCGCGTCGAGGACCGCGTGGTGTTCGACGGGGCTGGCGAGGACGCGGGTGCGGCGGGGGTCTGCGGCGCGGCGGGACCAGTACAGGCCCTTGACCGCGAGGTTGTCGGCCTCGGTGCCGCCGGAGGTGAAGACGACCTCGCTGGGGCGGGCGCCGAGTGCTTCCGCGAGGGTTTCGCGGGACTCCTCGACGGTTCGCCTGGCGCGGCGGCCGGATGCGTGGAGGGAGGAGGCGTTGCCGGTTCCACTGAGGTGCGCGGTGAGTGCCTCGACTGCCTCGGGAAGCATCGGGGTGGTCGCGGCGTGGTCGAGGTATGCCATGGTGTGGCCGAGTCTACGGCGCCGTGTTCGCGGGGCTCAGGGCAAGGTCGGCCGAAGCGGGTGGGGGGTGGTGCGCCTTGCCTGCGGTGCAACTGACCGAGCGAGGTGCCCCTAGAAGCTCCACGAGACCGTGCTGTCCGCCTGCATGAAGGCGACCAGGACGATCAGGTCGGCCACTCCGAGGGCGAGGCCGAGGTAGGCGCGGCCGCGGCGGGCTGTGCCGCGCCAGAGGGCGGCGGCGGCCAGGGCGATGGCGACGGGGCCGAGGAAGACGTTGAGGACGAGGAGGCCGACGAGGCCGAGGATGAAGGCGGCGACGGCCATGCCGTCGGCGTCGCGGACACCGGTGCGGCGCGTGGCCGGTGCGGTGAGGTGCATGGTGGGCAGCTCCAGACGGTCAGTGGTGGATCTCGGGGCGGAGGTCAGTGGGTCGAGGTGTGCCGGCGTCCGTGGCGCTCGCGGAGCGCGAAGATGCCGAGCCACGCGGCGATGACGACGGCCGCGACGAGGGTGAAGGTGAACGGCGCGTGGGCGACGGTGCCCAGGACGGCGCCGAACAGCAGCAGAGCGGCGACCAGGAACAGCATGGGACGATTCCCCTTACGTTTCGGTGAACGGTTGTAGTTACAGTTGTTCACTGACTTTCGAGTCTAGCGCCCTTCACGGCTTTCCAATTACAGAGAACAGTTGTTAACTGCATGGTATGAGTCACACCTTCGGCATCCGGCAGGCCCAGAAGCAGAAGACCAGGCAGGCGCTCCTGGACGCCGCCCTGGCCCTGCTGGAGGAGCAGAGCCTGAGCAGCCTGGGCCTGCGCGAGGTCACCCGCGCCGTGGGCGTCGCCCCCACCGCCTTCTACCGGCACTTCCGTTCCACCGCGGACCTGGGCGTGGCCCTCGTCGAGGAGGCGCTGGGCAGCCTCCACCCGATGATCCGCACCACGGTGACCGCCTCGGACAACAGCGAGGAACGCATCACGCGCGCTGTCGAATTGATCGCCCGTCATGTCAACGCGTACCCCGCACATGTCCGGTTTATCGCCCGTGAGCGACACGGCGGCGTCCAGCCGGTCCGGGAGGCCATACGGGCGCAACTGGTCCGGTTCGCCGAGGAGGTGAAGGCGGAGCTGGCCAAGGACCCGGAATCCGAGGGCTGGAGCGACGACGACCTGCTGATGCTCGCCCATCTCTACGTCGACCAGATGCTCATCACCGCCTCGCTCTTCCTGGAGGCCCTGGAGGCCCCGGAGGACGAGCGGGAGCGGGCCACCCAGGTCGCCACACGCCAGATGCGGCTGATCACCATCGGGCGGCACCACTGGCTGGACTGAGCACACGCGAGGGGCGGCGCACCCGGTGCCGGGCGCGCCGCCCCTCGCCGTACGGCCGCCGTGTCAGCCCTGCCGGTCCCCGCCGCCCGGGCCGCCGCAGCCACCGTCCTGCCCGCCGTGTCAGCCCTGCCGGTCCCCGCCGCCCGGGCCGCCGCAGCCACCGTCCTGCCCGCCCCCGGGGCCGCCCTGTCCACCCTGACCGCCCTGTCCTCCTCCGGGACCACCGCCAGGCATGCCGGACGGGGCACCGCTGGGCCGTCCCGAGGCGTTGCCGGTCGGCACGCCGGACGGCGCCCGGCAGGCCTGCTGTCCGGAGTTGCCGCTGTTGGAGGGAGAGGAGTCGCCGGAGCCGCACGCCACCAGGGCGAGGGGCGAGAGCGCCAGCAGGGCCACCGCGGGGACGAGACGCGCACGCATCATGAGAAACAACTCCAGGGGAGATGAGGGAGTCCTGAGGCGGGCACTCAACCAACGGCCCTTAGGGCCTCCTTGAGCTTCTGCTGTACGCCCCCTGTCAGCGGAGTAAAGGCAGGCTCAAGCCACCCCGCTGACCAGGTGTTTCACTCGGAGGGCGCGCTCACCCGCTGGTACAGGTCCGTGACAGAGGCCACCGCCGCGCGCAGTTCCGCGCGCGCCTCCGGCGGGGAGAGGACCTCCACGCGGTCGGAGAACGCGAGCAGTTGGCGGACCTCGCTCACGAAGCCGTACGACAGCCGGGCGGTCACCCAAGGGCTCTCGCCGTCGTCCTCGGGGAGTTCGGCCAGCGCGGAGGCGTTCAGGCGCAGGAACATGTCGAGGCGGTCGCGCCGGACGCGGACGGTGACGTCGAGACCGCCGGGGCGCTCCTCGACCTGGCGGCGCAGGACCTCCCAGGCGTCGCTGAGCTCGACTCCGGGCCGCCGTCGGACGGGGTCGTCGAGGGCCTTCGCCGAGTGCACCCGGTCGGCGCGGAAGAGCTGGGGCCTGGCCCGGCGGTCGGCGACCAGGTACCAGACGCCCGCCTTGGAGACGAGGCCGTACGGGTCGACGGTGTAGGTACGGGGCTCGCGGTCGCCGCTGTGGCGGTAGCGCAGGCGCAGCCGCCGGTCGGCGAAGACCGCGTCCTGGAGGGTGTCGAGGTCGACGGCGGGACTGGGGCCGCCCTTCCAGCGGGTGGCGTCGACGAGGATGCGCCTGCTGGTGACCTCGGCGGCCGGACGGTGCGGGGCCGGCAGCGCGGCCATCACCTTGCGCAGGGCGGACCCGAGGGCGGCGTCCAGGCCCAGCGCGGCGTGCGCGCCCTGCGCGGCCAGGATGAACAAGGCGCGGGACTCGTCGGCGGTCAGGCCGGTGACGTCCGTACGGAAGCCGGCGAGCAGTTCGATGCCGCCGTGCCGCCCGCGTTCGGCGTAGACCGGGACGCCTGAGGCGGACAGGGCCTCGATGTCTCGGTAGATGGTGCGGACCGACACCTCCAGCCGGTCGGCGAGTTCGCGGGCCGGGACGCGGCCGCGGGTCTGCAGGAGCAGCAGGATCGACAGCAGGCGGTCGGACTTCACGGCCCCAGGATCGCCCCGGCACGAGGTCGAGGCAAATGTTGACGGAAGCTGTCAGGTTATCCGGGGAACCTCGGCACACCGACTCGCAGAGAGGCCCAGCATGATGAACACCGCCGACCCCCGTCCCTTCTACGCCCGCGCCACCGAACAGGCCGCCTCGCTCATCAAGACCGTACGGCCGGAGCAGTTGACCGGCCGCACCCCTTGCGGCGACTTCGACGTCCGCACACTGCTGTCCCACATGGTCGGCGGCACCCTGCGCATCGCGGTCGTCGGGGAGGGCGGCGACGGGCTCGCCGTGCGGCCGTTCGCCGAGGGGGTCGCGGACGACGGGTGGACGGCGGCGTACGAGGAGGTGCGGGAGCGGGTGCTCGCCGCCTGGGCGGACGACGAGCGCTTGACGGCGCCGGTCCGGGTGCCGTGGGGCGAGGTGCCGGGGCACGCCGCCCTCTCCGGGTACGTGATGGAGCTCGTGACCCACACCTGGGACCTCTCCGAGGCCGTGGGACATCCCCTGGAACTCGACCCCGAACTGGCCGAGTTCGCGCTCGCGGCCGCCCACCGCGCCCTGCCCGACGCCCAGCGCGACGAGCAGACCCCGTTCGACTCCGCACTGCCGGCCCCCGAAGGGGCCGACGCCTACGAACAATTGGCCGCGTGGCTGGGCCGCGGGCCCCTCAGCCGAGCCTGACCCGCGCCAGCTGCCGTGACTGGGCCACCAGCCGGTCCGCGCTGTCCCAGACCTCCGCGTCCTCCTCCAGGAAGCCGCCGGCGAGGTTGCGGGTGGTGATGGAGACGCGCAGGGGGCCGGGGGCCGGGCGGGAGCGGACGTGGACGGTCAGCTCGACGGTCGGCACCCAGCCCTTGATGCCGAGTTCGAAGGCGGTGGGCGGCAGCGCGTCCACCGCGAGGAGCAGCGAGAGCGGGTCGTGGTCGCGGCCGTCGGCGAGGCCGAACCAGGCGCGCATCTCGCCCTTGCCGGAGGGCTGCCCGAGCGCCCAGCCCAGGGTGGAGGGGTCGAGCTTGAGCATCAGCCGGTCGGTGATGGCCGAGCTGCCGTCCACGGGGGCCGGTCCGTCCTCGGGGCCGAAGCAGTGCGCCATGGGCGGGATCGCGGGCGGCTTCGCCGTGGTGCGCACGTCGTCCGGGAGGGAGTCCAGGTCGCCGTAGGAGGCCAGGACGCGGATCCGCTCGACCTCGCGGCCCTGGTCGTCGTACTGGAAGAGGGAGGCCTGGCCGGTGGAGAGGGTGCGGCCGGTGCGTACGACGTCCGCGCGGACGACCGCCGGTCCCGGCTGGGAGGCGGTCAGATAGTGCGCGGAGATCGTGAACGGGTCGCCGTGCGGCAGGGTGTCCGCGAGGGCGCGGCCCAGGACGGCCAGCAGATAGCCGCCGTTGACGGCGTTGATGATCGTCCAGCCGGCCGAGAGGTCGATGTCGTAGACGCCCGGTTCGCGCCGGGTGAGCGCGGTGTCACGGTCGAACTCGCTGTCGCCGATGCCGGCGCACATGGTCCCGGTAGCTGCTTCTGGCATGGCTGAACGGTACAACATGAGATTACTAAGCGGTAGCTTTGGCATGCGCCCTCTCCCCGCCAAGGTGAGATGTGGTCAATTTCTCGGTAAGCGTCCCCACTCGTCCGTCAACCCTGGGCCCCGGCTTCGCCTCTTCAAAGGCATGAGCCTCACCGGAACTGCGTTCCTCTACACCCTGATCGCACTGGCCGTCGTCGCGATCGCGCTGCCACTCGTCCTGTGGTCACGAATGCGCGGACCCAGGGTCGTGCGGGCCGGGACACGGATGCTGATGCTGCTCTTCGCCCAGGGCACCGCCGTGGCCCTGGTCTTCACCCTGGTCAACAACAGCAACAACCTGTACGACAACTGGGACGACCTCCTCGGCACCGGCAACCACGTCCAGCAGGCCGCCGACCTCGGCGTCAACGGCACCGGCGGCATCGCCCTGGAGCGGCTGCCCAAGGTCGCCCAGAAGTTCAAGTCCGCGCACGGACCGGGTATGAACCAGGCCGGCGGAGTGCGCGTCACCCAGCTCAAGGGCCGTGTCTCCGGGGTGAACGCCGAGGTCTACGTCTGGCTGCCACCGCAGTACGACGAACCCGCCTACCGTCACCACAAGTTCCCCGTCGTGGAGCTGCTGCCCGGCTATCCCGGCTCGGCGAAGGCCTGGTTCGGGTCGCTGAAGGCGCACGAGCAGCTGCTGCCGCTGATGCGCGACGGGCGCGTGGCTCCGTTCATCCTGGTCGCGCCGCGCACCTCCCTGCTCCCCGGCGTCGACACCGGCTGCGCCAACCTCCCGGGAACGGTCAACGCGGACACCTGGCTGAGCGTCGACGTGCCCAAGATGGTCATGGACAACTTCCGGGCCGAACCGGCGCCGCGGGGCTGGGCGGTCGCCGGGTACTCGGCCGGCGCGCACTGCGCGGTGAAGCTGGCGGTGGCACACCCCGACCGCTACCGGGCGGCGGTGAGCATGTCCGGCTACAACGACCCGATCGGCGAACGTGACTCACTGGCCGCCGAGACCCCGGCCCTGCGCGCGCAGAACAACCCGTTCCTGCTGCTGCGCAAGCGGGCCGTGCCGCCCCGGATCGCGCTCTACCTCTCCGGTCAGCCGCACGACGGCTACGAGGCCGCCGTGGCCCTGGAGCAGATCGCGAAGGCGCCGACCGCCGTGCACGTGGTCTACATCCCGAAGAGCGCGGGCGGTCACACCATGGCGCTGTGGCGGCCACAGGTGGTGCCCGCGTTCCTGTGGTTGACCCAGGAGATGGGCGCGGGGCACATCACACGCGGAGCCACCGGGGCCGTGGGGGACGGCGGGGGCACTACTCCTCCCGCACCGTCGAGCGACGGTTCCACGCGCGCGGAGCTCGCCAGTGGTACCGCATCGCGAGCAGGCGCAGTACGAAGGCCGTGATCGCGGCGAGGCCGCTGGTCACCGGGTTCAGGGCGTCGTTCCGTATGCACAGCACGACCAGGGTGGCGCCGACCATCGCGGGGACCGCGTAGAGATCGCGGTCCCAGCGCAGCAGTGAGGGCACCTCGTTGGCCAGGACGTCACGCAGCACACCGCCGCCGACGGCGGTGGCGAGGCCGAGGGCGGCCGACGAGGTCAGGCCGAGGCCGTACTCGTACGCCTTGGTCGTGCCCGTGACGCAGAACAGGCCGAGGCCCGCCGCGTCGAAGACGTTCACGCCGGCCTGGATGCGCTCCACCTGCGGGTGGAGGAAGACGACCAGCAGGGCGGCGAGCAGCGGCGTGAGGAAGTACCCCAGGTCGGTGAAGGCGGCCGGCGGCACCGCGCCGATCACCACGTCCCGGAACAGTCCGCCGCCCAGCGCGGTGACCTCGGCGAGCATGGCGATGCCGAAGACGTCGAAGTTCTTGCGGACGGCCAGCAGCGCGCCGGAGATGGCGAAGACGAAGATGCCGATCAGGTCCAGGGTGTGCTGGACGGACGGGGTGAAGAGTTGCTGGAGCACCCTTCCATTCTTACGCAACACAAAACCCCTGCCTTACATTGCAAGGCAGGGGCTCCGCGTAGGGCTACTTCTCGGTGGTGTCAGAGGCCTCAGCGGCTTCGGAAGTACCGGTGGTCTCCTTGGCGACCTCCGCCGCCACCGCGGCCGACGTCGCCGCCGACTCCGCCAGGACCTCGTCGGCCACCAGCTCAGCGGCCTCCTTCGCGGCGCTCAGCAGGACGGTGTCCTGCGGGGCCTGGTCCGCGAAGTTCTCCGGGTGGTGGCAGGCGACCTGCTGGCCGGGACGCAGCTCGAGCAGCGGCGGCTCGGTGGTCCTGCAGATCTCCGTCGCCTTCCAGCACCGGGTGTGGAACCGGCAGCCGCTCGGCGGCGAGATCGGCGAGGGCACGTCGCCCTTGAGCAGGATCCGCTCGCTCTTGGCGTTCTTGCGCCTGGGGTCCGGGATCGGCACCGCCGACATCAGCGCCTTGGTGTACGGGTGCATCGGCGTCCGGTAGAGCAGGTCGCGGTCGGCCAGCTCCACGATCTTGCCGAGGTACATCACCGCGATCCGGTCCGAGACGTGCCGGACGACCGAGAGGTCGTGCGCGATGATCACGTACGTCAGGCCGAGCTCCTCCTGGAGGTCGTCGAGGAGGTTCACGACCTGCGCCTGGATCGACACGTCCAGTGCGGAGACGGGCTCGTCCGCCACGACCAGCTTGGGGTTCAGGGCGAGCGCGCGGGCGATGCCGATGCGCTGGCGCTGACCGCCGGAGAACTCGTGCGGGTAGCGGTTGTAGTGCTCGGGGTTGAGACCGACCACCGACAGCAGCCGCTGGACCTCCGTCTTGATGCCGCCCTCGGGCTCGACGCCCTGCAACCGGAAGGGGGCGCCGATGATCGTGCCGATGGTGTGGCGCGGGTTCAGCGACGAGTACGGGTCCTGGAAGATCATCTGCACGTCACGGCGCAGCGGACGCATGCCCGCCACCCCGAGATGAGTGATGTCCTTGCCCTCGAACTCGACCTTGCCGCCGGTCGGTTCGAGCAGCCGGGTGATCAGCCGGCCCATCGTGGACTTGCCGCAGCCCGACTCGCCCACGACACCCAGCGTCTCCCCGGCCCTGACCTCGAAGTCGATCCCGTCGACCGCGTGCACCGCCCCGACCTGCCGCTGGAGCAGGCCCTTCTTGATCGGGAAGTGCTTCTTCAGCCCGGTCACCTTCAGCAGGGTCTCGCCGGGGGCGGCGTCCTTGGTGAGGGTGGCGCCGTCGGCCTGCGCGGACTTGGTCACTGCTTTCTCGTCACTCACAGCTTCGGCGCAATCTCTTCGGTCCAGATACGCTCCCGCTGCTCCTTGCCCAGGTGGCAGGCGGCCCAGTGCCGGCTGCCGACCTCGGCCAGCTCCGGACGGACCGTGCGGGTGACGTTGTCCTTCGGGAGGTCCGCGTACGGGCAGCGCGGGTTGAAGGCGCAGCCGGACGGGATGTTGATCAGCGAGGGCGGGGAGCCCTTGACCGGGATCAGGCGCTCCTGCTGCTCGCGGTCGAGACGCGGCATCGAGCCGAGCAGACCCCAGGTGTAGGGGTGGCGGGGCTCGTAGAACACCTTCTCGGCCGGACCGCGCTCCACGCATCGGCCGCCGTACATCACCAGGATGTCGTCGGCCAGTTCGGCGACGACGCCCAGGTCGTGGGTGATGACGATGACCGCGGAGCCGAACTCCTTCTGCAGGTCCCGGATCAGGTCGAGGATCTGCGCCTGGACGGTCACGTCCAGGGCGGTCGTCGGCTCGTCCGCGATGAGCAGCTCGGGGTTGTTGACCAGCGACATCGCGATCATCGCGCGCTGGCGCATACCGCCGGAGAACTCGTGCGGGTAGCTGTCGACACGCTTGTCCGGCTGCGGGATGCCCACCCGGTCGAGCATCTCGACCGCGCGGCGCTTGGCGGTCTTCTTGTCGACGTCGTGGTGGATGCGGTACGCCTCCACGATCTGCTGGCCGATCGTGTAGTACGGGTGCAGCGCGGACAGCGGGTCCTGGAAGATCATCGCCATCTGACGGCCACGCAGCTTGCGCACGTGGTCGGGGTCGGCGGACAGCAGCTCGGTGCCGTCCAGCCAGATCTCGCCGGAGAGCTGCGCCTTGCGCTTGCCGTACTGGCCGGCGGTGTGCAGACCCATGATGCCGAGCGAGGTCACCGACTTGCCGGAGCCCGACTCGCCCACGATGCCGAGGGTCTTGCCCTTCTCCAGCTGGAAGCTGAGCCCGTCGACGGACTTGACCAGGCCGTCGTCGGTCGGGAAGTGCACCTTCAGGTCGCGTACTTCGAGGAAGGAGCTCGGCGCCGACGAGTTGCTCGTGGGTTCGCCCACGGCCGCTCCGGTCTTGCTCAGTTCGGTCATGAGAGCCTCACTCGGGGGTCGATCACGGCGTACATAACGTCCACCACGAGGTTGGCGATGAGCACCGCGAGGGAGGTGATCAGGACGACGCCCAGGATGATGGGCAGGTCCTGCGTCTTGATGGCGTTCAGCACGGCCTGGCCGAGTCCGGGAAGGCTGAACGTGGTCTCGGTCAGGATCGCGCCGCCGATGAGGGCGCCGAGGTCCATGCCGAGCATCGTCAGGATGGGCGTCATCGTGGAACGCATGGCGTGCTTGCCGATGACGGTCTGCTCACGCAGGCCCTTGGCGCGGGCGGTGCGGATGTAGTCCTCGCCGAGCACCTCGAGCATGGTGGCGCGGGTGATGCGGGCGTACATCGCCGCGTAGAGGAACGCCAGGGTGATCCAGGGCAGGATCATGCCGCCGAACCAGCCGGAGAAGCTGTCCTCCAGGGGCACGTAGTCGCCGTTGAACCATTTCAGCCCGAAGACGAAGATCGCCAGCGAGAGCATGCCGGTGAAGTAGATGGGCAGGGAGACACCCGCGAGCGCGACGACCATCGCGGTGCGGTCCCAGAGGGTGCCGCGCTTGAGCGCGGAGAGCACACCCGCCGCGAGACCGAAGATCAGCCACAGCACGGCGGCACCGAGCGCGAGTCCCAGGGTCACCGGGAGACGGTCGGTCAGCACCGGCCAGACGGACTGCTCGGTGCGGAAGGAGTAACCGAAGCACGGCGCGGGGCAGTTCGTCACGTCACCGCCGCCCGAGTAGGTGCGGCCCGCGAAGATGCCCTTGAAGAACTCCCAGGCCTGGGTGTAGATCGGTTCGCCCAGTCCCAGCTTCTGGCGGACTCCCTCGACGGCGGCCGGGTCGGCCTGCTTGCCGACGAAGCTCAGGGCCACGTCGACGCCCGCCCACTTGGGGAAGAGGAAGAAGATGCTGAAGACCACCAGGACGATGACGACCAGCATCACTGCGGCGGCGAACAGCCGCCTGATGAGGTAAGCGAGCACAGCTCTCGGCCCGCCGCGGACCGCGGGCCACCGGAGGTCTTCCGGTGGCCCGCGGTCACGCGTCGCCGGCCTTCACCTGCCTTTCGTGCCGTACGGCGGGTGCGCCGGGTTTTTACTTCGCGGACTTCAGGCCGAGGTTGACGAAGTCGTACATACCGCTGTAGCCGTCGGTGGTGTAGACGTTCGCCAGGCGGCTGGAGCGCCAGTTGAGGAACTTCTCGAAGACGAAGGGCAGGTAGTAACCGCCCTCCATCACCTTGTGGTTGATCTCAGTGGCGATCTTGGCCTTGCCGGAGTCGTCCAGCGTGTTGACGTACTGGTCGAAGAGGCCGTCGATCGTCTTGTCGTTGATGAGCGCGAAGTTGTTGTTGGCGCTCTCAAGGATGTACTTGCTGTTCCACAGCGGCAGACCGAAGCCCTGGACGGACGGGAAGTCCGGGCCCCAGCCCATGATGATGATGCCGTAGCCCTTCTTCTTCACGTTCGAGGGGCTGCCGATGACGCTGGAGCTCTGCGAGCCGTCGTACTGGTCGATCTCGACGTTGACGCCGATCTTCTTCAGCGACGCCTGCAGCGACTGGGCGGTGGCCACCTCGACCGGCTTGTTGTTGCGGACGGCGATGGTGGTCTTGAAGCCGTCCGGCTTGCCGCAGGCCTTCAGCTCTTCCTTGGCCTTGGCGACGTTGCCGCTCTTGTTGGCACCGTTGAGCTCGAACGGGTCGTACTTCTGACCCTCGGAGCCCGGGACGGACGGCGGCAGCATGTTGGTGCCGATGTCACCACCGGCGACGGGGCCACCGCGCGCGGTCTGCAGCGACACGTGGTCGGCGCCGTAGATGACGGCGTTGCGGCAGTGGATGTTGTCGAACGGCTTCACGCTCTGCGGGAAGGTCGCGTAACGGATGTAGCCGGAGACCGGGTTGTCCAGGTTGGCCTTGTGCTGCTTCAGGGCGATGGTGCGGCCCTGCGGCGACATGCCGGTCTGGTTGAGGTCGAGGTCCAGGTCACCGCTGATCAGGCGCTGGTCCAGGTCGTTGGCGTTGGAGAAGAACTTGATCGTGATCTTGTCCGGGTACGCCTTGCGGACCGGGTCCGAGGCCTGCTTCCAGTTCTCGTTGCGGACCAGGGTGAGGTCCTTGCCCGGGTTGTACGACTGGAACTTGTAGGGGCCCGAGGAGAACGGCTTCAGCTGGTACTTGGACTTGGTGTCCATGTCCTGGCGGACCGGGGAGCCCGAGATCAGGCCCAGCATCTCCTCGAAGTCCGAGTTGGCCTTCGGCAGCTTGAAGACGATGGTCTTGTCGTCCGGCGTCTCGATGGCCTTCAGGCCCAGCTTGTCCTTGGAGGTGTCCTTGTACGGGCCCTTGTACTCGCCCTTGGGGTCGAGGACTTCCTTGATGTAGGTCGGACCGCCGGACAGCACGTCCTGCGCCCAGATGCGCTCGATGCCGTACTTGACGTCCTTGGAGGTGATCGGCTTGCCGTCCTCCCAGGTGATGCCGTCACGCAGGGTGTACGTGTAGGTCTTGCCGTCGTCGGTGATCTTGGCGAGACCGGTGGCGAGGTCCGGGGTCAGCTCCGCGCCGGCCTTGCCGGGCTCCGTCTTGTTCGTGACGAGCTGACGGCTGTAGTAGCGCGCGAAGTTCCACATCATGCCGTAGTAACCACGCGTGGTGTCCCACGAGTCGGCGTCCTGGGCGGCGCCGAACTTCAGCTCGCCGCCCTTCTTCGCCGCGGACGCCTGGGCGACCTTGTTGTTGGCGGCGTCGAAGCCGGCCGCGCCGGTCTTCGAGCCCTTGTCGCCGTCGCTGTCTCCGCCGCCGCACGCCGCCGTGGTCAGCAGCGCGGCGACCACGGCGGCAGCGGCCATGGCCTGCTTGCGCCGCCCTGAGGTGCGTTGGGTAGTCACGATCTCGGATCCTCCGGATTTGATGAGAGACCCCGTAGTCGATGCCACGGGACGCTTGGGGTACGGCAGTTCAGCGGGAGCCCTTCGGGTCCAGCGCGTCACGCACGCCGTCGCCGAAGAGGTTGAAGGCAAGGACGGTGATGAAGATCGCCACACCCGGGACCACCATGTACATGGGGTCGGAGTCGTAGTAGTCGATCGCGCTCGAGAGCATCTGTCCCCAGGAGGCCGTGGGCGGCTTGACGCCCACGCCCAGGAAGCTGAGGGCCGCCTCGGTGAGGATGTTGGTGGGGATCATCATCGTCGTGTACACGATGATGGGCGCCACGAGGTTGGGCAGCAGTTCCTTGAACAGGATGTACAGCCGCCCGGCGCCCAGCGATCGGGCGGCCTCGACGTACTCGCGCTCACGCAGCGAGAGCGTCTGGCCGCGCACGACGCGTCCGATGTAGGGCCAACCGAAGAAGCCGATGACCAGGATCATCACGAAGACACGCACGCCGGTACCGGTCAGACCCAGCATCTGGTTCGGCATGACGGAGACCAGCGCGATGATGAACAGCAGCTGCGGGAAGGCCAGCAGGCCGTCCATGATCCGGCTGATGAGCGAGTCGACCCAGCCGCCGAAGAAGCCGGCGAGGATGCCGAGGACGGTGCCGAGGATGACGGCGACGACCGCGGACAGGAAGCCGACGAGGAGTGAGATCCGGGCCCCGTAGAGGATACGGGCGAAGATGTCGCGGCCGTTGACCGGCTCGACGCCCAGCAGGTGGTCGCCGCTGATGCCGCCGAGCGACCCGGTGGGAGTGCCGAACAGCGGGTCGATCAGGTTCTCGTGATACTCGTTCGGGTCCTGCCCGACCAGGCTGGTGATCACCGGCGCGAGCAGCGCTATCAGGATGAGCACGAGCACCACGACGCCGCCCGTCAGGGCGAGCTTGTCCCTCTTCAGGCGCTCCCAGGCGATCCGGCCCAGGGAACGACCCTGTACGGCCTTCGCGCCCGCGGTGCCAACCGCCGCTTCCTCGACCGCACTCGGGGCCGCTTCCGCGGTCGGCTCGTGCAATGGTGCCGTCATCTGGCAGGGACCCCTCTCAACCGGCGGTTGGCCGGCCCGCACTTGCCGCTGTGGCGGCATTGATCAGTCCGTCGTACACAGGGGCGAACCACCCCTGGAGCGGGAGTCTTCAACGCTTTGGCGATCTGTTGCCAGACTTAAGGGTGAAAGGATGCGTAAACGTGATGCTGTCTGAGGGGTTCCGTTATCCGGACAGCCGGTAACGGCCGCCGGACGAGGATCAAACATGACAGATCTGGACATAAGGTGACACAACTGCGCTATCTACGCGCGAAGATGAGCCTCCGCTACTGCTTCGGTGATGTCCGGACATCACCGACGGTCAGTATCTTCCGGCGGTCGGCGGATAGCCGTACCCGGACGCCGGAGCCGGGGCGGGCGCCGCGTGGGCCTCACGGTCGTAGAACGGGCGCGCCTGGTTGCGCAGCCACATCACGACGGGGTCGTACTCGTCCGTCATGGCGACGGTCGACACCGGCAGCCCCTCCGGGACCGCACCGATCGACTGCTGCATCATCGCCCGCACGGAGTCGACGGCGGTCGGAGAGGTCTCGTACACGTCCAGGCCGATGGCCAGGTACGGCGCTCCGAGCGCCGGTTGTACCCAGGCGCGGCGCAACGAGCGGACGGCGGGCGTGCGGTGGGCGTTCTGTGCGAGAAGGGCGTAGAACTGCGGGATCTCGATGCCGGGTTCGGACAGCCGCAGGGGTCCGGCCGGCTGTCGGTCCAGGCCGGTCGCGATCCGCCGCAGGTCGAGCCAGGGGATGCCGACGCCGCCGCCCGGCGCGTGCGGGTTCAGCCAGAGACCGTAGTGGTCCGGGTAGAGGGTGCGGGCCACGTCGAGCCCGTCGACCACTTCGTACGAGCGGTTCCAGCCGCTCGCCGAGAGTTCCTGGGCGGAGGTGACGCAGGGGGCGTAGCCGTGGCCGTCGACCTCCATGTTCCCGTACTGGGCGTCGGGGGAGCCGGCCTGGCCGTGCCACAGCAGCATCCAGACCTGGCCGGAGGAGGGGGTGGCGAGCGCGCGCAGGAGTGCCTCGTAGGCGTCGTAACGCCCGGGCGTGACCTGGCGCAGCATGTGCTCGACCTGTCCGGCCGCGGCGGTGCCGCTCGCGCTCACCTGTGCCGCCCTTCGTGAGTTGAGTGGGCCTCGTGTATGAAACCAGCTTAGGCGCTGTGCTGGGTTGAGCCGCTTGGGCGCGGGGGGCTGATTCGCCGTGGTCGGGTGCGGGTTGCGGGGGGTCTCGCGCCCACGCGGCGGAGCCGCACATCGATACCGCCCGCGCCCCTGGGCCGGCTACAGATCCCGTATGTAGAAAGGGCGGACCCTCTCGCGCATCCACTCCGCCACCGGGTCGCCCTGGGCCACGTCCAGAAGGACGAGGTTGACGGGCCAGGGGGTGGGGGTCTGACCCAGGGCTCGGCCCAGGGCGTCCAGGGGGAGGGCTCGCAGGTCGCCCTCCAGATGGGAGAGTTCGACGCCGACGAACATGACCGGGTCGGCCGTCTCGATGGTGGCGAGGCAGCGGCGGGCGGTGAGGACGACGCCGGTGGCGGCGAACTCGGTGGCGGCGGCGGCGAGGAAGTCGACCGGGTCGTCCTGCCAGTCGGGCTCGAAGAGGCGGACCCGCCCGCCGCTCGTGGGACCGTCCAGCGGGGTGCGGCCGGAGCGGCACAGCTCGGCGACGGCCTGCGGCGGCAGTGGGACGCCGACCACGCCGTCCGGGTTCACCATGATGCCGACCTGCGGGGGCAGCCCGCGGGCGAACTCGACGGCCGGGGCGATGGTGTACGACATGTGGGAGCCGACGACCTGGCGGAACTGTTCCTCGGAGCTGAAGACGGGCACGTAGGCCTGGCCCTCGATCTCCAGGGTGGGCAGGTCCAGGGGGCCGCTGTGCGGGCCGCGGCCGTTGGGCAGCGGCACCCACACGAAGCTGCGGCCGAGGACCTCCACGATCCGGCCGCCGGATCCGGGTACGCCGAGGGAGGCGGAGAGCACCTCCTCCAGTTCGTTGCCGGGCCAGCCGCCGTGCGAGTGGGGGTGTGCCTGTGCCGGGAAGTCCGCGGGAAAATCCGCCGGGAAGTCCATCTCTCTCAACCGTCTGCCGGGAACCACTGCTGTGGCGGAAAGGCTAGCGGGTGCCGGCCGTCGCGTTCCCCGCCCGTTCCCGCCCTGTGCTCAGGCCCGATCCGGCCCGCCTCGGCCCGTGGCCCGCTCAGCCCGTGAAGCCGATGCGGCGCAGCGTGTCCGCGGCGTCCCGGTCGACCAGGACCGCCGAGCCGCAGCCCGGGGGCAGCTCGCCGCGTTCCACGGAACGCAGCAGGCGGGAGGCGGCCGTGCGGTGGCGCAGGAACGCGTACCGGGAGACGCCCCGGCCGCGTTCGCGCTGACCGGCCAGCGCCGTGTCCGCGGTGACGTCCAGCAGGAGCAGGTGCAGGGTGCCGCCCCGGCGGCGGGCCTCGCGGGCCAGCCAGCGGCGCACCCAGGTCTGCGTACCGCAGTCGTGCACGACCACGCCCGTGCCGGAGCGCAGCGCGCGGTGCAGTCCGGCGTAGTGGGCGAGACGGACGAGGGGGCGGTAGAGGGCGTAGGGCACGAGGCGGGGCAGGCGGGCGTCCCAGCGGTCGCGGGTGTCCTGGGAGTCGATGCCGACGTCCTTCACCGTGCGCCGCATCAGGGTGGACTTGCCGCTGCCGGGCAGGCCGGTGACCACGACCAGGTCGTGGGGGCCGAAGAGCAGGGCGTGGGGGCTGTGACCCGCGCGCTCGCGCAGGTCACGGACGACGGGCTGCGGGCCGTACGCCTCCCGGGCCGGGGCGGCGGGCTGTGCGGGCAGCGCGACGGCCGTGCCGGTCGCGTACGCGGTGGTCCTGTTCACCGTGATCGTCCTCCCCTGGGGTGGCTCGGGTGTAACCTCCCCGCCGAGTGTAAAGAGAAGGTAATACGCGGTGTCTCGCCGTTTCGTTCGCTTTCTGCCACAGGCGGGTTACAGATGCGGCCTGCCACCGGCCGGTACGGGCGTGCAATGATGAGGCCGCCAACTGCATACCGGCCGTTTGAATCCGCGCGGGAGAGTCCCCAGCAGCAGCTGTCCCTGGGGCGCCGAAGGAGCAAGTCCCTCCCTTGAATCTCTCAGGCCCCGTTACCGCGCGGGCGAGGCACATCTGAAAAGCGGATCGCCGTCTGCGGTGGTCCCACCCAAGGTGCAAGCCATGCCCACAGTGGTCATGGCGAACCTCTCAGGTTCCGATGACAGATGGGGAGGAACGACCTCGCCCTGTCCTGTCATGCCATGGGAGACGACCGACCGATGAGCAGTACCGCACTCCGTCACACCGCGCTCGATGCCGTGCATCGCTCGCTCGGCGCGACGATGACCGACTTCGCCGGCTGGGACATGCCCCTGCGCTACGGCTCCGAGCGGGACGAGCACAACGCCGTACGCACGAAGGCCGGGCTCTTCGACCTCTCGCACATGGGCGAGATCACGGTCACCGGACCGCAGGCCGCCGCCCTCCTCGACCACGCCCTGGTGGGCAACATCGGGGGCGTCAAGGCCGGCCGGGCCCGCTACACCATGATCTGCCGGGCCGACGGCGGCATCCTCGACGACCTGATCGTCTACCGGCTCGCCGAGACCGAGGCCGCTTCTTCTGAATACCTGGTGGTCGCCAACGCCTCCAACGCCCAGGTGGTGCTGGACGCCCTCGTCGAGCGGTCCGCCGGGTTCGACGCCGAGGTGCGCGACGACCGGGACGCGTACGCGCTGATCGCCGTGCAGGGGCCGGAGTCCCCCGGCATCCTCGCCTCCCTGACCGACGCCGACCTCGACGGGCTGAAGTACTACGCGGGCCTGCCCGGCACCGTCGCCGGCGTCCCGGCGCTGATCGCGCGCACCGGCTACACCGGTGAGGACGGCTTCGAGCTGTTCGTGAAGCCGGAGCACGCCGTCGAGCTGTGGCAGGCGCTCACCAAGGCGGGCGAGGGCGTGGGGCTGGTCCCGTGCGGTCTGTCCTGCCGGGACACGCTGCGCCTGGAGGCGGGCATGCCGCTGTACGGGCACGAGCTGAGCACCTCCCTCACGCCCTTCGACGCCGGGCTCGGCCGGGTGGTGAAGTTCGAGAAGGAGGGCGACTTCGTGGGCCGCCAGGCGCTGGCCGAGGCTGCCTCCAAGGCTCAGGAGAACCCCCCGCGCGTCCTGGTCGGCCTGGTCGCCGAGGGCCGCCGGGTCCCGCGCGCCGGGTACGCCGTCGTGGCCGGCGGCGAAGTGGTCGGCGAGGTCACCTCCGGCGCCCCCTCCCCCACGCTGGGCAGGCCGATCGCCATGGCGTACGTCGACGCCGCGCACGCGGAGCCGGGCACCAAGGGCGTCGGCGTGGACATCCGGGGCACTCACGAGCCGTACGAGGTCGTGGCGCTGCCCTTCTACAAGCGGCAGAAGTAGACACTGGGCGCGGTGTCCCGCCCGTGCGTGACCCCGCGCACATTTTCGCTGCTCACAGCGGTTTCCGCAGTCACTCATTCACCAGCACTCCCCCGCGTACAGGAGAATTCAGGCCATGAGCAACCCCCAGCAGCTGCGCTACAGCAAGGAGCACGAGTGGCTGTCGGCCGCCGAGGACGGCGTCGCGACGGTCGGCATCACGGAGTTCGCGGCCAACGCGCTCGGTGACGTCGTCTACGCCCAGCTCCCGGACGTCGGCTCCACGGTCGCCGCGGGCGAAACCTGTGGCGAACTGGAGTCCACCAAGTCGGTCAGCGACCTGTACTCCCCCGTCTCCGGCGAGGTCACCGAGATCAACGAGGACGTGGTGAACGACCCGTCGCTGGTGAACTCGGCCCCCTTCGAGGGTGGCTGGCTGTTCAAGGTGCGGGTCTCGGAGGAGCCCTCCGACCTGCTCACCGCCGACGAGTACGCCGCCCACTCCGCCGGCTGAGGAGCCGTAGCCCCATGTCTGTTCTGAACACCCCCCTGCACGAGCTCGACCCGGACGTGGCCGCCGCGGTCGACGCCGAGCTGAACCGCCAGCAGTCCACGCTCGAGATGATCGCCTCGGAGAACTTCGCTCCGCTCGCGGTCATGGAGGCGCAGGGCTCGGTCCTGACCAACAAGTACGCCGAGGGCTACCCCGGCCGCCGCTACTACGGCGGCTGTGAGCACGTCGACGTCGCCGAGCAGATCGCCATCGACCGGGTCAAGGACCTGTTCGGCGCCGAATACGCCAACGTGCAGCCGCACTCGGGCGCCTCCGCCAACCAGGCGGCCCTGTTCGCGCTCGCCCAGCCGGGCGACACGATCCTCGGCCTGGACCTGGCGCACGGCGGTCACCTGACCCACGGGATGCGGCTGAACTTCTCCGGCAAGCAGTTCGACGTGGTCGCCTACCACGTGGACACCGCCACCGGCCTGGTCGACATGGCCGAGCTGGAGCGGCTCGCCAAGGAGCACCGCCCGAAGGTGATCATCGCGGGCTGGTCGGCCTACCCGCGCCAGCTGGACTTCGCGGAGTTCCGCCGGATCGCCGACGAGGTCGAGGCGTACCTGTGGGTCGACATGGCCCACTTCGCCGGTCTGGTCGCGGCGGGCCTGCACCCCAACCCCGTCGAGTACGCGGACGTGGTCACCTCCACCACCCACAAGACGCTGGGCGGCCCGCGCGGCGGCATCATCCTCGCGAAGTCCGCCTTCGCGAAGAAGCTGAACTCGTCCGTCTTCCCGGGCTTCCAGGGCGGCCCCCTGGAGCACGTGATCGCGGCGAAGGCGGTTTCCTTCAAGGTCGCAGCCTCGGAGGAGTTCAAGGAGCGCCAGCGGCGTACGGTGGAGGGCGCGCGGATCCTCGCCGAGCGTCTGACGGCCGCCGACGCCCGCGAGGCCGGGGTCAACGTGCTGTCCGGCGGCACGGACGTGCACCTGATCCTGGTCGACCTGCGGGAGTCCGAGCTGGACGGGCGGCAGGCCGAGGACCGTCTCCACGAGGTCGGCATCACGGTCAACCGCAACGCCGTCCCGAACGACCCGCGTCCGCCGATGGTCACCTCGGGCCTGCGCATCGGTACGCCGGCCCTCGCGACCCGCGGCTTCACGGCCGAGGACTTCGCCGAGGTGGCGGACGTCATCGCCGAGACGCTGAAGCCGTCGTTCGACGCGGAGGCGCTGAAGACCCGGGTCAGGGCGCTTGCCGACAAGCACCCGCTGTACCCCGGTCTGAGCAAGTAATCAAATACCGGTGGGGCACTCGACCGGAGTGCCGGGTGCCCCACCCCCTTGCACCACCCCTGTATTGAGGAGTCACCGTGGCCATCTCGGTCTTCGACCTGTTCTCGATCGGCATCGGCCCGTCCAGCTCCCACACGGTGGGCCCGATGCGCGCGGCGGGACTGTTCGCCCGCCGACTGCGCAACGAGGGTCTGCTGGAGTCCGTCGCCTCCGCACGCGCGGAGCTGTACGGCTCACTGGGCGCGACCGGTCATGGCCACGGCACCCCCAAGGCCGTGCTCCTAGGTCTGCAGGGCGACTCGCCGCGCACGGTGGACGTGGAGCGCGCGGACGAGCGGGTGGAGGAGATCAAGGCGTCCGGGCGGCTGCGGCTCCTCGGCGACCACGAGATCCCCTTCTCCTTCGACGACGACATGGTCCTGCACCGGCGCAAGACCCTGCCGTACCACGCCAACGGCATGACGCTGTGGGCGTACGACGCGTCGGGCGCCGAGCTGCTGTCGAAGACGTACTACTCGGTGGGCGGCGGGTTCGTCGTCGACGAGGACGCGGTCGGCGCGGACCGCATCAAGCTCGACGACACCGTCCTCAAGTACCCCTTCCGCACGGGCGACGAGCTGCTGCGCCTGACGCAGGAGACGGGCCTGTCGATCTCCGCGCTGATGCTGGAGAACGAACGCGCCTGGCGCACCGAGGACGAGATCCGCGCGGGTCTGCTGGAGATCTGGCACGTCATGGAGGCGTGCGTGGCGCGCGGCATGTCCCGGGAGGGCATCCTGCCGGGCGGTCTGAAGGTACGCCGCCGGGCCGCGAACACCGCGCGCAAGCTGCGCTCCGAGGGTGACCCGAAGGCCCTGGCCATGGAGTGGATCACGCTCTACGCGATGGCGGTGAACGAGGAGAACGCGGCCGGCGGCCGGGTCGTCACCGCCCCCACGAACGGCGCGGCCGGCATCATCCCGGCGGTCCTGCACTACTACGTCAACTTCGTGCCGGGCGCCGACGAGGAGGGTGTGGTCCGCTTCCTGCTCGCCGCCGGCGCGATCGGCATGCTCTTCAAGGAGAACGCCTCCATCTCCGGCGCCGAGGTCGGCTGCCAGGGCGAGGTCGGCTCGGCCTGCTCGATGGCGGCGGGCGCGCTGGCGGAGGTGCTCGGCGGATCCCCGGAACAGGTGGAGAACGCGGCCGAGATCGGCATGGAGCACAACCTCGGCCTCACCTGCGACCCCGTGGGCGGCCTCGTCCAGATCCCCTGCATCGAACGCAACGGCATGGCCGCGGTGAAGGCGGTCACCGCCGCCCGCATGGCGATGCGCGGCGACGGCTCCCACAAGGTGTCCCTCGACAAGGTCATCAAGACCATGAAGGACACGGGGGCGGACATGAGCGTCAAGTACAAGGAGACGGCGCGGGGCGGGCTGGCGGTGAACATCATCGAGTGCTGAGCACTTTGCCCTCACCGGGCCCGGTAGTGCCGCAGCCGCGCCGAATCCCACTCGACGATGTCCAGGACATCGTCGGCATACCCCTTGGCCTCAGGGGTCTGGGCGCCGAGAAACGCCCGGTGGACAAGCCAGAGCCCGTCGCGGACTGTCTCCACGCAGCGCGCCTGGAGACTGTCCTCGACCGAGTCGCCATCCACCTCGCCCGAGACGAACCCCAGAAGCAGCCTCAGGATCTCCTTTTCCTGCGGCACAGCCATGCCCTCGAGCATTTGAGGGCCCGGTCGCTGTTGCCGTTGCCGAAGGTGCCTTTGCCGGTGTGACGGATCGACTGCAGCCACATCACGGCCTGCAGCGAGCTCGCGTCCTTCGGGTCGACGGTGGTGCCGGTGACCGGGTCGACCGTGCCGCCCGCGTCGGAGTACACCTGCCCGAGGGCGTAGGAGTCGACCGGGACCAGCTTGTCCGTGTCGCCGTCCCTGACGTGCACCTTGGTGGTGATGGTGTCCAGCCGGGTGGTGGACCAGAAGGTCGGCGACGACACGATGCACACGTCGGTGGGCACCTTGGTGGCGTCGTCGGGCAGCTTGGTCTTGTCGGTCGAATCACAGTGCAGCTCCCAGGGGACGTCCGGCCAGTGCGGGGCCGTGTTGTCGTCCAGGTTCCCGGCGGAGCAGTCGGTGAAGGAGGACGTGGTCTGGCAGCGCTGCTTTGAGGAGAAGTCCACCTGCGCGGCCGGGGTGCGGCCAGCCCAGAACCGACTGGAACGCCGCCGGCCCTGTCCAGTTCGGCCGCCGCCTCTTCCAGGGCACGTACGGCGAGTACGCCGACGGCCGCCTCAGCGACGTCCGCCTGTACGCGACGGCCCTCCCCCCGGCGGACGCGACGGCGATCGGCGGGAGCCCTGCCCTCACCCAGCTCGGCTGACGACGCGATTCCTCCCAGATGTGAACGCCGTGGCATCCGGCAAAAGTCAGGTGACGTCAGCAGCAGCGAGGTGGACAACACCGTTCTGGGTGCGGCAGGAACATGTGCCAGAAGGTACAACGTACCCGCACTTGGAACGACCGCACCTGGAAGCCGGCCCTCGCCGTCTCCTTGTACTTCACGGTGCCGGCGCGTTCGTTGCTTTCAGCGCTGAGCCATGCCGTCTGTCAATCGTCCTGGGGTGGTTCCAGACCCCGGCGCATGAGGGCGAGAAGCACAAGAAGGCCCAGAATGCCCGTGGCGCCTATGACGACGCCCGGCTGTGCATACACGCCGACGGCCCCGGACACGGCAATGCCGATCCCCTGAGCCGTCATCAGGCCGCTGGTCTGAACCGTGAAGATGCGTCCCCTGTAGGAAGGGTCGCTCTCCTTGAGGATCAAGGGGTCGATCCCCTGGTTACAGGCGTATCCCGCTCCGGACAGCGCAAGCAGCACCGCCGCGACGGGAACTGACGGAGCCAGGAAAAAACCCGTCAGAGGGATCTGCGAGCAGATCACGAGGGGGATGACGAGGCGACGCCGATTGCTGGGCGAAAAGCGCGTGACGATCAGCTCCCCCAGGACGGTGCCGACGGCGTAGCCCGTGAAGAGAGCACCTGCCGCAGCCGCGGCCGCTCCGGCCTCCGCCACGTACGCAACAGCCAGGCCGTCACCCACGGACGAGAAACCGGGGACGGCCCAGGTCACCAGGATGAGCCGGCGCAGACGCCGGTGGGTCCACACGTAATGCAGCCCCTGCGTCGAGTCCTTCAGAACAGACCGCAGCGAGCGCTCGGCACCGGCTGCGGCGGCGGGAGTCATCGGGGTGCCGAAACCGATGAGGGCAGCCGACACCAAGAAACTGAACGCGTCAGCGGCCAGCAGCCACAGCGGACCGACCGCGGCAGCCATGACACCGCCTGCCGCGAATCCGGACACCACCGCGATCTGACTGATCGTACGCAGCAGCGAACGCCCTATCGGAAAGGTCTCCGCATCCAGCAGATGGGACAGACTCGCGGCTCTGGCGCCTTGGAAGAGGGGAGCGATGAATCCGGTGATGAGCAGCAGTCCCAGCAGAGCGAGAACCGGCATTCCCGGTATCAGCATGCAGGCGATGCAGGTCGCGCTGACCAGATCGCACACGACCAGCACGCGCCGCGGGGGGAATCGGTCCGCGAGGGACGACAAGGCCGTCCCGCCGACCGCATAGGGAAGAAATGAACAGACCAGGACCAATGCGGACAGAAAAGCGGATTCTGTGCGCTGGAAAATCAGGACGGACAGGGCAACCTCGGCGACAAGGGTTCCTGCCATCGAGATGGCGTGCGCAGCGAACACCGCACTCATCCCGGGAAAACCTAAGACCGACCGAATTCCCGGGGATGGTTTTGCGTCAATGTCCGATTGCCCCATGAGCTTCTCCCCATGCTAGCCCCTGTATCCTGCCGAGACCAGAATTCTGGTCTCGGCAGGATACAGGCTAAAACTCTCTCACTTTCGCATCAGTGAGCGTGACGCATAACTGTCCACCCCCATCCATGGTTCAGAGAATTCCACCTGCTCGGTACGATTCGTTCTGCGAGATCAGTGAGCGTGGCGCATGAAAGCTCACCCCCTTTCACCGGTCGGCGTAACGAACTCGCTCTGCGGGGGCCCCGGCTACCCGGGACAGCCCCTCAGAACGAAACCTCAAGGCGGTGCATCCCGTGCTCGGTCACGTTGAGCCGGGGCACCGGCTCCGCGACGAGACGGGCATCCGGGAAGCGACGGCCGATGGTGCCGAAAGCGATGCGGGCCACCTGGACGGCGACCTGGGCCCCCAGGCAGGCATGTGGTCCTCGGCCGAACCCGAGATGCCGGTTGGGCGTGCGCCCCCACTGCAGGACGTCCGGATCCACGAACATCCTGGGATCCCTGTTCGCCGCGCCGAGGAACATCGAGACGATTTCGCCCTTGCGGATCTTCTTGTCGCCGAGAGACACGTCGCGCACGCATGCGCGACTCTCGACGTGCACAGGACCGGCAAACCTGACGAGTTCATGGACGGCCGTGTCCGTGTCGACCGGAACACGACGCTCGGGCGGGAGCCTCAACAGGGCGAGCAGACCGGTGACCAGGAACCGACTCGCCGTCTGAAAGCCCGCTTGCAGCACAACGCGCAGCGAGTTGAGCAGCACTTCTCGATCGACTCCCACGCTCGGAGCCCGCCTGACGACGTGGGCGGTGAAACCGTCCGGCAGCGGTGAGTCGAGCCATGTCTTCACCAGCGCCGACAGTTCCGCGCGAGCCTCGACTCCAGGCTCATAGCACTCCGGTCGCAGACTCGAGTCCATGCCGTCCACGATGGTGTTCGACAAGGGCACGAACCATTCCCTGTCCGGCTCGGGAACACCGAGCAGCTCGGTCACCGCCCGCAGGGTCAGGGGCTCGGCAATCCTCGAGACGAAGTCGAACGTCTCGTGCTGCTCCACGGCTGCCAGCAACTCGTCGAGGGTGGCTCGGACGGTCTTCTCCAGGACCTCGGTGTCCGCCGCCTTGAATCCTTCGAGCATCAGATGCCGGATCTGGGTGTGCTCCGGCGGATCGAGCGTCTGAAGGCTGAGCAACGAAGGCGGGGTGTCCACGCCCACCCGCCGCCAGTCCTGGCAGAAGTTGTCGGCATCTCGCAGTGCCGCGAATGCCTCCTCGTAGCCCGTCACGAGCCATGCCTCGATGTCGGCGTCCCACAGGACGGTGGACTGCTCGCGCCACCGCCGGTAGATCGGATGGGGATCGAGCAGCGCACTCGGTTCGAGCAGGCTCCAGATGTTGGGCTCCGTCACGCTCTTCCTCTTCCTTCCGTGCGAGACCGGGCGGGCGGAACGGCCCAGCGAGAGAGAGGCATCCGGCTCTTCCCTCAGCCCCTGGTGCGCATGTGTTCGTCGGCGCGTCGCTCGAACTCCTCCGCGGACACGTCCTCGATGTGGGTGGCGAGCGTCCACCGGTGACCGAAGGGGTCGATGACCTGCCCTGCACGGTCACCGAAGAAGTGGTCCTGGACTGCTCGCTGCTGCTTCGCTCCGGCCTGCACGGCACGGGCGAAGGTGGCATCGGCGTCCTCGACGAACAGGTAGAGGGTGACCGGGGTACCGCCGACGCTCTTGGGGCCGAGCAGGCCGGCCTCCACCGACTCGTCGGACAGCATGACGATCGTGCCGCCGATCTGGATCTGTGCGTGCATGATCTTTCCGTCGGGGGCGACGTAACGGGACACTTCCTTCGCCCCGAAGGCCTCGGTGTAGAAGGCAATCGCCTCGCTCGCCCCGTCCACGGACAGATACGCCGTCAGCTCAGCGTATCCGTCCGGAATTGCCTTGACCATTCTTGACCTCCCTGATGTTTCGAGTGCTAGCCGGCGGTGAGCTGATCGAGTGCGTCAAGGAACTTCCGCAACTCGTCCTCCGTGCCGAGCGAGACGCGAAGATGGCCGGGAAAACCGAACATGCTGGTATCCCGTACGAGAATGCCGTAATCCTTGGCGAGTACGTCCTGCGCCTCCGCGGAGGCGTCTACCTGGACGGCGACGAAATTCGTCACCGACGACAAGTACCGGTATCCGCGCCGCTCCAGTTCCGCGGTGAACCACTGACGCCGTTCCGCAGTGCCCTCGCGGATCTCGTTGAGGAACCCCTGATCGGCCAGCGCGGCCGATGCAGCGGCCTGTGCGACACGGTTCACGCTGAACGGAAGGACGTTCAGGGTCCGGCGGACTTCGGCGATGAGATCGGCTCGACCAATGGCATATCCGATCCGCAAGGCAGCCAAACCATATGCCTTGGAGAAGGTACGCAACGCGAGTACCGGAGCACCCCGCTCAAGGAAGTCCCGTGTCTGCGGCAGGCCCGGGTCACTGAATTCCTGGTACGCCTCGTCCAGAACCAGCGGAACGTCGCCGTCGTGCGCCGCTGAGATCAGGGCGAACAACGCGTCCCTTGACAGCGCGGTTCCCGAGGGATTGTGCGGATTGCACACGTACCCGATGCCGCACTCGGGAAGTCTTTCCGCGAAGTCCTTGACGTCGATGGCGGCATCCCGCAGGGGTAGCGCGACAGCTCCACGGCCAATACGTTCAAGGACTTCCCGGTAGCCGGGAAAAGTGCCGGCGGTGACCAGGCCGGGGCGAGAGAGCTCACCGAGCGTCAGAGCGGTGGCCAGCACCAACTCGTCGCTGCCGTTGGCCACCGCGACCTGGTCCTCGGAAACGCCCCAGTACTCGGCGAGGGCCTTGACCAGGGTCTCCCTTTGCGGCGCCGGATAACGGTTGACCCGTTCCAACGCTCCGGTCGCCGCGGCGACGGCCTCCGGGCTCGCGCCGAAGGGACTCTCGCTCAGGTGCAGCCGCACCAGCCTGTCCGCATCCGGCACACTGGTGTTGTAGACCTTCGGCTCCGGCCGTGTCGGCGCACTCACAGCTGAGATCCCAACAGGATTCCGAAGCAGTAACTCCCCACCGTCGCTTCCTTGGTGACGAAACAGTGCTCGCTGCCCGCCGGAATGCGCATCACCGCCGGCGAAGTCAGTTCATGACGCACCCCGTCGAGATGGACCTCGATACGAGCCTGACCCGGAACCGGCGAGATGAGGAAGTAGATCTCGTCGACTTCGTGGGTGTGCGGCTCGGCGACCGGCTTGCCCACGAGGGCGCTGAGCTCACCACCCGCGATCTGCACCGGCATGCCGCCGAACATGTCCGCGGTGAGATAGAAGGGCGCGGGCTGGTGATGCCCTGCCACCGCGAGCGGAATGGGAAGCTTGGATTCGATTTCAGCGCTGGTGACGCGGCTCACGCTGCCTCCAGTACGAAGAGGTAGGTGTGCGGCGCGCCGAACGGCACCGCGCGACGCAGGCGCATGCCGCCCTTTTCGAAGAGCTCTTCGTACGACTCACGGGTGTAGATGGGGACGCCCATGAGAGCGTGCGCCAGTTCAAAACCACTGGAGAAGATCGGCAGGCTGCTCTCGCCGTTTCGCGGCCGCACTGTGGTGTCACCGAGCAGGAACGTGTTCGCCTCGGGAAAAGCAGCACGCAGCCGGGGGATCACTTGGTCGCGACGTTCCGGGTCGACCAACAGGTCGTGCAGGAACATGAAGCTCATGACGACATCGGCTTCGCCCGCACCCTGGACCTGGTGCCCGTTGAACAGGATGTCGAGTACGTCGGCGCACACGGGCTGGACCGTGCCGCCGAGACCGTACCGATCTACGGTGCCGGCCGCGAGTTCGGTGGCGGACTTGCTGATGTCGATTCCTATTCCGCGGCTTCCGGGGCGTGCCTTGACCAGCCGGGAGACCCGCTCGCTGACGCCGGCCCCGAGGTCGACGAGCGTGGTGAAATCGAGCTGGGAGATCTCCTCGTCCAGGATGTGCCGCATGAGCGCGGTGTCCGCCTGTGCCGAGCCGAGTGCCACCATCCCCTCGTCGCGATGGAGATCGACGCCGAATCGGCGCTCCCCCCGTGCGATGGAAGCGGCGTTCGCGAACACGTCGTGGTAACCGCCGACCCCCCACGTGAAGAAGCCGATCATCCGACGGACATCCTCGCCCGTCCGGGTCATCCGAACGCGGTCACCGTGCGAGGACACGAAGCCGAAGGATTCCGCTGCGCGGACCAGGGCGTGGACGACCGCCTCGTCCAGCTTGTTCTCCTGGCAGAACGAGGAGACATAGACGGAACCGTCGTCCTGCAGTGCGTGGAACAACCCAAGGCGCTCCATTGCGTGCACCACGTGTGCACCGATGAAGCCGTTGAAGGCGGTATCAGGGTTCAGTGGCGTCAGAGCCTCGCCGTGCCATTGTGCGGTCAACGTGTGTACCGGCGACAATCGTCTACACCTCTCAGGAGAAGCGGCGGACGGGGAGCGCGCCGTCCGCCGCGAGAACGACCCGGTCAGAAGGCCTCAAGCCGGGCCAGGTTGGTGGCCAGCGAGTACGGCGTGAGATCGACGCTGGGCTGGCGGCCCAGGTAGAGGTCCCGGATGATCTGGCCGGAGATGGGCGCCTGCGCCAGTCCGTGGCCGGTGTAACCGGCGGCGAAGAAGATCCGCTCGTGCTCGCCGCCGGCCTTGCCGATGAGGGCCGACTTCGTCGGCGTGACGTCCAGGCTGCCGGTCCACGCGCTGTGCAGCTTGACGTCCTTCAGCTGGGGATACCACTTCGGCAGCTCGTCGACGGCCGCCTGGAACCAGATGTCCCGCATTCCGTCCTGCTTGGAAATGCGCTCGAGGCCGACGAGGAAGGACTTGCCCATGCCCATCGTCTTCAGCCCGGACACGGGGTGGAACGTGAACGGCGAATCGTGCACGTCGCCCTCGGTGACGAGCGGGTCGGTGTGCAGGAGTTCGGCGAACTGCCCCCACACCGGCAGGTCCAGGCCGGCCATCTTGGCGACGTCGCCGCTCCACGGTCCGGCCGCGATGACGACCGCGTCCGCGGTGAAGTCGCCGGCGCTCGTGCTGACCACGCCGCTGCCGGCGTCCAGCCCGGTCACGGTGATGCCGCTGAGGAGCCGTGCGCCGAGCTTCCGCGCGCCCTCGGCGTAACCCTCGACGATCACCTCGGGCTTGATGCGGTACGTCTGCGGGTTCCAGATGGCGGCCTCGATGGTGTCCGGGTCCAGCCAGGGGTTGAGCTCGACGGCCTGCGCGGCGGTGAGCAGTTCCAGCTCCGCTCCGGCCTCGCGGTGGTCGGGCAGCTCCGCCTCCAGCTCGGCCGCCTGCTGCGGGTTGGTCAGCACTGTCAGCAGCCCCAGGTTGGCAAGCCCGAGGTCGACACCCATGGCCGTGGCGAACGACTTGAAGTCGGCCAGGCTGCGTGCTGCCAGCTCGGAGTCGTGCGGCTTCCTCGGGAAGTAGGTGCGGAAGGCGCGGGCGGTCTGGGATGTGGTCGCGGCCCCGAACGTGCCCTTCTCCAGGAGGAGGACGTCGATGCCCTCCTTGGCGCAGTGGTAGGCGATGGACGTACCGATCACCCCGCCACCGATGATCAGCAGCTGTGCCGTGTTCTTCTGCTCAGACATTCGCACCCCTCATGACGGTCGGACGGTAGGTCCACTTCTCGCCTTCCAGAGCCCACGGGAACAGCTGAAGATTCCATGCACCGATGGCATTGACGTACGTCGCCATCTGCCCCATCAGTGCGACGAAGTCTTCCTTCGTGGTAATTCCTTCGAGCGCGGCAACGACTTCTTTGGTGATGTCCCACAGCGTGTTCAATCCGCAGTAGCCGAGGAATTCGGTCGGCTTGACCAGCAGGATCTTGGCCATCTCGAGCAACGCCGAGAGCTCAATTTCAGTCTGCCGGGCCGCACGCACGAGACTCGTGTAGGACACGTAGCCAAGGGGTCGCGTCTCACCATTGACAGCCACCAGGGTTGTCAATACCGATTTCTTCGTCCCAGCTCCGGACGGAAACGTGCCCTCGTGGATGTCGACCAGTTCATCCGTCGGGTCGACCAGCACCCGCTCGGTTTCCGCGGCGATCCTCTCGATCAGCTCGCGGACCCGCTCGGACTCGGCGGGAAGCCGACGCACGCCGTGGCCGGCCGGCCCGTCCACCCGCCGCACCTGGGCAATCACCGGCTCACCGTTGCGGTATACGGAATCCCAGATCAGCTGCCCGATCTTCGGCAGCGACTCGACGTCCTCCGGCACGACGGAGCCGATCGGCGAGGTCGGCATCGGCTCGGTCAGCTCGCCGTACTTGATGGTCAGGTGCTGCACCGGGGAGAGGAACACGGTGCCGTTGGGCTGAATCTTGCGGTCCACCCGGTAATCCGGCACCGCGTGCAGCACATCGTGCGCCGGCGGCACGTGGTACATGCAGTCGCCGGCCACGAGCGCGTGACCCTGCAAGGTCCGGTACGGCAATGCTGCCCATAGCGGCTCGACAAGGCCTGCGTTACGCCCCTCGTCGAGGGTGATCCGAACCCTGGCGCCGATCGACTCCCAGGCGATCTCAATTTGGCGCATGATGCCCCTACCTCGTTCTACTCGACCCCTGTTTTCTGACGAGAGTGCATGACAGTTTCCAGGGGATTTGGATACCAGCAACGGGCAAGATGCCGTCTCCAACGACTATAGGAGCCACTGCTTTTTTTCGGTCAACACGAGCGCCACCTTTGTCAGAACGCCGAGTGTTTGTCACTTCGAGTTGCGCGCCGTATTTAGGCATGCCGAATGCCGGGGCCTGCCACGGCAGGTACCGGCATTCGGCACAGTGAAATATGGGAGATTTCCTGAGTGCTGAGGTCCTCAGCCCGCTCGTCGCGTGGGAAGGTGGACCTGACTCGTGCTCCCCGGGCCCGTCATCGGCGCCTGGGGTGTCCGGTGCAGCAACCTCGACGCACAGAGCAGCGCGATCAAGGAGACCCCGACGGGCAACATCGTGGTCTGCCGCATGGCGTCGACGAACCCGTCCCGGAGCACTTCGCCGCCGACGCTTCGGATCGTGTCGATGACATCGGGCGACTGGCCGGCGGTCAGTGTCCCGGCGAACGTGTCACCGTCCTGCAGGGTGATGGTGCTGACATTGGCGAAGTGGTCGATGAACGAGGCTCTGACCTCCGGCGGAAGCTCGGCCGCCTGCTGGACGGCATGCTCGTGCAGCGAGGCGTTGAGCCGGTTCTGCAGCAACGCGCCGATGGCGGATCCGCCGAGCACCGCGCCGATCTGCCGGGTGGTGTTGAAGACGCCGGATGCTCCTCCGGCCAGTCTCGGGTCCAGGTCACCGACAGCCAGGTTGGCCGTCAGGACGAACACGCAACCGATACCGACGCCCGTGATCAGGAGCGCGGGTATGAACTGCCACGGACTCGCGCCTGCCCTGGCCTGGATCGCCAGCAGCGCCAGGCCGACGGCGTAAGCGATCAAACCGAACATGAGCATGGGCTTGCGGCCCATCCGGTCGGACAACCGGCCGCCGATCGGGGCCACCAGGCCCGATGCGAACGAGGCCACGGCCAGCGTCATCCCGGCCATGCTCGACGACAGGCCCAGCACGAACTGCAGATAGATCGTCATGGGCAGTGCCAGGCCGATCATCGCGAAGCCGAAGCACAGCATGGTGCCGCTGGCCACGGAGAAGCTCCGGTTGGCGAACAGACTGAGCGGAACCAGCGGCTCCCGTTTCTCCACCCGTTGCAGGAACACGAACGCGACGAGGAGGAGCCCACCGAGGGCGAGCAGCAGGGGGATCGACAGCGGACCCGCGACGGTGCCCCAGTGGTAGCGCTCGCCCTCGAGCAGGCCGAAGCTGATGGCGAGCAGCGCCAAGCAGATCAGGATCATGCCGGGGACGTCGAACCGGTGGTGGGCGCCCGGCCGCGGATCGGGAACGACCACCACCGCGAGGATCACGCCCAGGACACCGATCGGCACGTTCACCAGGAAGATCCACTGCCACCCGAGCGCGTCGACGAGCACACCGCCGAGCACCGGACCGCTCACGGTGGAGAATGCGGCGACCATGCCCCACAGCCCGATGGCGGCACCCCGCCTGTGCGGCGGGAAGAGCATCGTGATGAAGGCGAACGTCTGCGGGCCGAGCAGGGCGGCGCCGGTGCCGGCGAGGACACGGGCCGCGATCAACTGGTTCGCACTCGTCGCGGCGCCGCAGAGCGCGGAGGCCACCGTGAAGACGATCAGCCCGGCCACGTAGAGCCGTTTCGGCCCGAAGCGGTCACCCAGCCGGCCCGCGGCGATCAGCTGCACGGCCAGGGCGAGGACGTAGCCGTTGACGACCCACAGGATCTGGTCGAAGTCGGCGTTCAGATCGGCCTGGATGGCGGGTATGGCGACGTTGACGATCGAGGTGTCGAGCAACGTCATGAAGAACCCGGCACACAGCACCCCCAGCACGCCCCATGGGCTGTCGCGGAATCGCGCTCCCGCTCCCCGCATGGTCAGGCCCCGTTGCGGGCCAAGGAGAACGGCGTGATGTCGACGCCGGGCTGCCGGCCGAGACAGAGGTCTCGGATGATCTTGCCGGTGGCGGGTGCCTGGCCGAGATCGTGGCCGGTGAAACCGGCGGCGAAGAAGATTCGCTCGTGTTTGCCGCCCGCCTTGCCGATGAGTGCTGTCCTCGAGGGCGTGACGTCGAGGGTTCCGGTCCAGGCGCTGTGCAGCTTGACGTCTCGCAGCCGCGGGTATCGGCGCGCCACCTCGTCGCAGGCCGCCTCGTGCCAGATGTCCCGCATACCCTCCCTCTTGGAGAAGCGCTCGAGTCCCACCAGGAATGACGGCCCCATCCCCATCGTCTTCAGCCCGGCCTCGGGGTGGAACGTGAATGGCGCTTCGACATCACCGTCACCGACCGGGTCGGTGCGGAACAGCTCCGCGTACTGGCCCCACACCGGCAGCTTCAAGTCGGCCATCGCGGCGATGTCACCGCTGCACTGCCCGGCCGCGATGACGATCGCCTCCGCGGTGAAATCACCCGCCGTGGTGCTGACGCGGCCGGTGCGCGCATCCACCTCGGTGGCGGTCGTGCCGGTCCACACGCGCGCACCGTGCTTCCGTGCGCCTTCCGCGTAGCCTCGGAGCACCTCGTCCGCTCTGAGGTGGATCATCTGCGGGCACCAGACCGCCGCCTCGACGCCCGCCGGATCCAGCCAGGGGTTGCGCCGGATGGCCTGAGCGGCGGTCAACAGCTCCAGTTGCACACCGACATCGCGCTGTGCGGGCACCTCCGCTTCCAACACGGCCGCCTGATCCGCAGTGGAGGCCACCACCAGCATTCCCGTCTCCGTCAGCCCGAGATCCACCCCCACGGTGGCGCCGAACGAACGGAAGTCGGCCAGGCTGCGCACCACCAGCTCGGAGTCGTGCACCCGCCCCGGAAAATAGGTGCGGAACGCGCCCGCGGTCTGCGTCGCGGTGGATTCGATCGCATCCCGTTCCAGGAGAACGACGTCGATGCCCGCCTCCGCACAGTGGTAGGCAATGGACATGGCGATCACGCCGGTACCGATGATCAGTAATTGTGCCGTGTTCTGCTCAGACATGCACGATCTCCCGTGACGTGGTCTACCCGCAGCGATACCGGAAACGTATCAGCGGCGATAATTTATCCCGGCTGCAAAAGAACAGGCTTTGTCACCTTCGCGCCCGCGCGAAAAAATTAAGCATGTGTCAGCTTCGAACGTGCGGCGGGCTAGGAGCAGTTCTGCCGGTTCATGGTGCCCGTACCCCAGTGCCGCGAAAGGCTCGGCTGATGACCGGTGCCGGACAGCACGCGTGCGGCGTGTGCCGCAGAGGCAAGGGTGACGTGCCGATGCCAGCCGGGGTAGGACCGGCCGCTGAAGTCCCAGATGCCCACCTGCTCGGCAATCACCTCGAGGTCACGGTCGACCTGCGGCAGAAGTCTGGTCAGGCTCACCAGGGACGCGATCGGCATGGTCGTCAGATTCGTGAGCCACAGTTCCTCGCCCGTGCTTTCACCGAGGGGATTGATCGTCAGCAGTTGCAGCGGGGTTTTCCGGGAATCAGATCCGGGGGCCTGGACGTCAACGGTCGCGACCATATGCGCCTTCGGTCTCCCCGGTTCCATAAAGGTGATCGGACGGCGGCGGAATTTGGCCGCCTCCGCGACCTGGCGGGCGACCTGCGGGGCGTGCCCACGGTAACCGGCGAAACCCCCGTCATCGATAGCCAGCGGCATACTGTGCGGAATACGGACCAGCATGGGAAACTTGCCCGCGCGTAGTGTCCGGAAAAGCTGGGTGGCGTCCAAAGCACGACCGTCGAGCAGCACCGGACGGTCGGTGACGTCGCGCTCCCCGGGAAGGTGCAGAAATGCCTGGGCCATGCATTCGCCGAGTGTCTCGGCGCGCAGGTCGTCGGGAAGCGCCGCGCGGGTCCGCCGGCGATCGTCTTCCAGCCACTCCTTGGGCATCTGGAGCCGCCAGCCCACGGGGAAGCTCCCCTGCTCGGACACGGCCAGAACGCCGACTGCCTGCTGGGCGTGCACGGCCTTGCGGCGGTCGGGGCAGAACCGCCTGCTCACGCCCACGGTGTGCAGGCCCGCCTTGGGAATCATGACCGGACGGATGACCCACACCTCGGGTGCCGCCGCGCGCGTCACGTACTGGGTCAGTGCCGCTCGGACCGGCTCCCAGTCCCACGTCGAGTCGCTGATGAAGTGGTGCAGGCGCTGATCGATCCCCGGTCCGCCGATGAACGCCGCGATGTTCCTGATGGTTTTGCGCCCCGGTGTTTCCAGCAGCCCGTGCAGGTACTGCCGCGCCCGCTGCCGTTGGTCACGGCGGACCAGCCTGCCGAACAAGTCGTCACACAGGTCGTCGAGGACAGAAGTGAGCAGCTCGGGCGCACCCTGGCGGACCAGGTCCGGCAGGTCGGCGCGCCCGCTGTCGGATTTCGGCACGTCCGGCTGCCGCTGCGAACGGCCCTGTCCGTCGGGCATCCGGGGCGAGCGGTTCGACTGACGCGGCGGCAGGTGTCGAGCCGGCGCTTCCGGCTCGGATCCCACCGGTTCGCAGATGTTCCCGTGACCGGTGGCCATGCAGAGGGGGAGGACACGGCCGTCGAACGCGGCTCGCGTGGTCGACGCGACGTCCGGGACGGCCGAGCATCCACACATCGCGCCCACGGTTCCCGGCTCAGGACGGGTCGCTGCCGCAATGGCCCGGTCCGACCGCTGGGGATGCGGTATGACGAACCGATTCTCTTTCGAATTACCGTCGGCGCGCGGCAATGGCGCACCCTGCGCGACGACCGGCCTGTCCGACGTGATGAACACGTCCTCCTCGTCGCCGTCGAAGAAGACGACGTCGATGGATTGCTCCCCACGGATTTCCGCAGCCCTTAATCGGTGCATGCCTTCGATTATTCGCATCGTATTACGATGCACGATTATGGGCGGTAATCTCCCCGACAGCTGGGCAAGCATCTCCACATACTCGTCGTCCTCACCCTTGCCACGGGCGGATTCCTCCAGCCTCAGACAGCGGATCGGAACGTTTCTCACCTGTCCGGACTCCTGCGCATCCGCGTCAGGAAATGTCGCATCGGTTCGGTTGGCATGAATGTCCGGAGAACGCTTGCACCCCATCGACGGTACCCCCTGTCCCTTTTTGTCGGTGCCAGTACCTCGTACGCATCCCGGGATCTGAATTGCCAAGCTCTTAGTATCCGCTCCCTTCCGACGTCGGCAACGGGTTCTTTCCGGACCGGCTCAAACCGGCTAATACTCGAGGATCAACCACGTCGAGCAAAAGGAATGAAGACAGTTGAGGCATGCCTGCAACCATGCGTTCCGCCAAAAGGCAAGACAGTGTTCAGCGGGCACTACCGCGAGGCACGCCCGCGGCTCGTGCTGGGGGACGCGCTCCGCGCGCCCGGCTCGGGCCGGTAGAGACACAGGAATGCCTTGACCCCGCCAATGACGAGCTCGGTGATGTCGGACTCGTGAAGCATGATCGCACCGTAGAACGACCGCTGCGCCACACTGACGAATGTCAGCAGGTTGAAGTGCATCGCGGCCGTGTCGGCGTCCTCGAAGACAAGGAGTCCGCGGTCGGCCATCTGGCTCAGATACCTGGCGAGCTCACGCTGGAACGCCCGAGGCCCGGTGTCCTGCCACGCCTCCAGTACCGCGGGCGGGATACGCGCGGCCTCCGACTGGATGATGCGGACCAATGCGAAGTGTCCCGCGAACGCCGCGGGGGAACTGGCCCACTCCAGCGCGAAGGCGACGAGATCCTCCTCGAGGTCGAGGATCTTGCGCAGGTGCCGGTCCGCGATCTGGGTGTGGGTCTCGGCCACCTCTGCGGAACCTTCGAGGATGACCGAAAGGAACAGCTGTTCCTTGTCCGTGTAGTGGTTGTAGATGGTGCGCTTGGAGACACCGGCTTCCGCCGCGATCATGTCGACGCTGGCGCCCGTGTAACCCTGCTGTCCGAACACCGCCCGTGCCGCCCGCGCGATGGCACGGCGCTTGTCCGGCTGACCACGGTATACACGCTGAGGTACTGAATCCTGGCTGGCCATCCTGCCCTCCCGGCAGATCACGCCGTGCGTCAGAACACTGGGGAGGCGGGCGGTCAGGTCGTACTTCTCGAGCGCGGATACCGCTTCCCCCATGTGGCGCATCTCGGCACCGTACGGCACCCACCACCATGATCATGGGGCGGTGATCACCGTGTTCGACTCCGAGATCTTCGCCGATCTCGCATGTCGGGACGTTACACTGGCTAGTGTAAGGACGCAACTGCTCGTTGCAGTCGGCGGACGGGACCGGGCACCGGAGGGGTTGCCGACCTGATGCACTGCCGACCCACTTGACGAAGTCGGGCGACGGGAGTTTGCGGCGCCTGCGGGTCACGCAGAAGACTTGCAGCGCGGTTGGAGTGGACGGCGTTGCCGATGAGGGCCGAGAAGTCTCGTGCCTGTCGAGTTGCATGCCCGCCCTACCGTGCGGAACGCCACAGCACGGCATCGAAATCCGTCCGCAGCTCGACACACATGAGCAAGTTCCGGGGGATCACTGTGCTCACCACTCGTTCGTCCCAGGACCGATCAGCTCACTCCGTGCACGACGTTGTCCGTGACTGCGAACTGAGGCCGGCCCTGCAGCAGCCGCAGTGGGACGACCCGTCGCTTGTTCAGCGAGTGCGCAGGGAACTGGCCGCCCTCCCCGGACTGGTCACCGGCGAGGACGTGGACACACTGCGTTCCCTGCTGGCCATCGTCGCCGCCGGCGGCGCCGACGTGGTACAGGCGGGAGACTGCTCAGAGGATCCCGCTGAATGCACGCCGGGCTATGTGGCCCGCAAGTCAGGACTCCTGGACGTGCTCGCGGGCACGATGAAGATGAACACCCACCGGCCCGTGCTGCGCGCGGGCCGGCTGGCCGGCCAGTTCGTCAAGCCTCGCTCCCGGCCCACCGAGCGGGTCGGGGACCTTGAACTGCCCGTCTATCGCGGCCACATGGTCAACGGCCCGGAGCCTGATCGTGAGTGCCGGCGGCCGGATCCGAAACGCATGCTGACCGGATACTGGGCGGCCAGCGCGGTCATGAGCCACCTGGGCTGGCCCGACCGGCACCGGGTCCCGGACGTGGACCCATTGATCTGGACCAGTCACGAGGCATCGTTACTCGACTACGAGTTGCCGATGCTGCGCAGGCTCGACTCCGGGCGACTGCTGCTGTCCTCGACGCACTGGCCCTGGGTGGGTGAGCGCACCCGACAGGTGGAGGGCGCCCACGTCGCCCTGCTCGCGCAGGTCGTGAATCCGGTTGCCTGCAAGGTCGGCCCCCGCATGACGGCCGACGAACTGCTGGCTCTGTGCGAACGGCTCGACCCGGGGCGTGAACCGGGCCGGCTCACGCTCATCGCCCGGATGGGCGCCGACAAGGTCGCCGAACGGCTGCCCGCGCTCGTCCGCGCCGTTCAGGCAGCGGGGCACCCGGTGATCTGGTTGTGCGATCCGATGCACGGCAACACCGTCGGGACACCGGACGGACTCAAGACTCGTTTCGTACAGACGATGGTGCAGGAGGTGCTGCAATTCCAGGTCGCGGTCCGCGACTCGGGCGGGGTCGCGGGAGGACTCCATCTGGAAACCACGCCTGACGACGTGACCGAATGCGTGCAGAACGAGTCCGACATCGGCCACGTCGGGGACAAGTACACCAGTTTCTGCGACCCACGCCTCAATCCGGGCCAGGCCGTCTCAGTGATCTCGGCATGGCGGGACTGAGGCCCTCAAAGGAGGTCGGAGCATGGAACACAAGGTTGCCCTCGTCACTGGGGCCGCAAGCGGGATCGGCGCGACCGTCGCCCGTGCGCTCGCCGAGCGCGGTGCGCGGGTCGCCGCGGTGGACCGGAACGCCACACGGCTCAGCGCGGCAGTGGAGAAGATGACCGCGGACGGCCTGCGCGTTGAGGCGTTCGCGGCCGACGTCACCAAAAGCACGGACGTGGAAAACGTCGTGGAGCAGGCCGAACGGCGGTTGGGGCCGGTGGAGTTCCTGGTCAACGCCGCCGGTGTGCTGCGTCTCGGGCAGGCACGCCATCTCACGGACGACGACTGGGCAGCCACGTTCGCGGTCAACGCGACAGGTGTCTTCCTGATGTCCAGGGCCGTGGTCAACCGGATGGTGCCCCGCTCGCGCGGCGCGATCGTCACCGTGGCGTCCAACGCGGCCGGCACGGCCCGCATGGAGATGGCGGCGTACTCCGCGTCCAAGGCCGCGGCGACGATGTTCACCAAATGCCTCGGCCTCGAGGTCGCCGCACACGGGATCCGGTGCAATGTGGTCGCGCCGGGATCGACCGACACTCCCATGCTCAGGTCCATGTGGCAGGACGAGAGCGGTCCGAAGGCGACGGTCGAGGGCAGGCTCGAAGCCTTCCGGGTGGGCATCCCGCTCGGCAAGCTGGCCCAGCCGTCGGACATCGCGAACGCGGTGCTGTTCCTCCTGTCCGACCAGGCCGAGCACATCACGATGCACGACCTGACCGTCGACGGCGGTGCCGCCCTCGGTGTCTGAGAAACCCTTGGTGGTGAAGGAGGAGTTCATGGCAGGCATCCCTGTCATCGCGCCCTACCCGGTGCCGACAACAGGCGAGCTGCCCGGAAACATCGCGCAGTGGGTGGTCGATCCGAAACGAGCGGTGCTGCTCATCCATGACATGCAACGCTATTTCCTGCGCCCTTTGCCCGACACCATCCGGCAGGACCTGGTCCGGAACACGGCGGTGCTGCGGGAGCGTTTCGCCGCAGTCGGCGCTCCGATCGCCTACACCGCGCAGCCCGGCGGCATGACGGATGAACAGCGCGGTCTGCTGAAGGACTTCTGGGGTCCCGGGATGAACACCGATCCCGTCGACCAGGAGATCGTCGAGCCGTTGTCCCCGGCCGAAGACGACTGGGTGTTCACCAAATGGCGCTACAGCGCCTTCTTCCGATCCGACCTGCGGGAGCGCCTGCACGAGTGCGGTAGGGACCAGCTCGTCATCTGCGGGGTGTACGGGCATGTCGGCGTGCTGATGACCGCACTCGAGGCGTTCTCCCACGACATCCAGCCCTTCATCGTCGCGGACGCCATCGCGGACTTCTCCGCCGACTACCACCGGCTGACGATCGAGTACGCCGCTCAGCGCTGCGCAGTGGTCACCACTGTCAAGGAGGTACTGGCGTGACAGCGTCCGAGGAAGCGGACACCTTACTCGACCGGGTGCTCGCGCCCCGGCCACCTGCCTTCGCTCTGCTGTACCGCCCCGAGACCGGCACGGGCATGCTGGACGTCCTCGTCGGCGACGCGTCCACGGTGGACACCGTTGAGAACATTCCGTTGCCCGCCTCCGGCCGCCGGCCAGGACACGACGTGCTGGTGCTCGTGCCCTACCGGCAGATCGCCGAGCGTGGTTTCGCGTGCGTCGACGACGGCGAGCCCCTGATCGCGATCACCGTCACCGACCAGGCCACCACGACGTGCCCTCGCGCGCTGGCCAAACTGCCCGACCTGCCGACCCGGTTGTCCCACACCGACTTCGACGTCTCCGACGACGAGTACGCCGAACTCGTCCGCAAGGTCATCACCGACGAGATCGGCCGGGGCGAGGGCGCGAACTTCGTGATCCAGCGTTCCTTCGTCGCGGACATCACGGATTACACACTCCACCACGGACTGTCGTTGTTCCGTCGGCTGCTGCAGCAGGAGGCCGGGGCCTACTGGACGTTCATCGTCCATACGGGAAGCCGCACGTTCGTCGGCGCGACTCCGGAACGGCACATCAGCCTGACGAACGGCACCGCGGTGATGAACCCCATCAGCGGCACCTACCGCTATCCACCGTCCGGTCCGTCACTGCCGGACGTACTGGAGTTCCTCGACGACCGCAAGGAGATCGACGAGCTCTACATGGTCCTCGACGAGGAACTCAAGATGATGGCACGGATCTGCCACACCGGCGGTCGCGTGACCGGGCCGTATCTGAAGGAAATGGCACGGCTGGCACACACCGAGTACTTCATCGAGGGGCACAGCACCCAGGATCCGCGCGAGATCCTTCGTCAGACGATGTTCGCTCCCACCGTGACCGGAAGTCCGCTGGAGAGTGCCTGCCGGACCATCAGCAGGTACGAACCGCGGGGTCGCGGCTACTACAGCGGAGTCGCCGCGCTCATCGGCCGTGACGAACGCGGCAGACGCACCATGGACTCCGCCATCCTGATCCGCACCGCCGACATCGACGGTGACGGCCGGATCCGGATCGGGGTCGGCGCAACGCTCGTCCGCCACTCCGACCCGGCATCCGAGGTCGCCGAGACCAAGGCCAAGGCCGCCGGGTTGCTCTCGGCGCTGCAGGCCGACGAACCGGCGCGGCTCGCGGAGCATCCACAGGTCCGCACGGCCCTTGCCCGGCGCAACACCGACATCGCCGCTTTCTGGCTGGACACGACGGGAAAACGAGCCCGTCCCCAGCCGACGCTCGCCGGCCGCCGCGTGCTGGTCGTCGATGCCGAGGACACCTTCACCTCCATGCTCGACCACCAACTGCGGTCTCTGGGACTGGTAGTGACGGTGCGTCGGTTCGATGAGAAGTACGCCTTCGACGGGCATGATCTGGTCGTCATGGGCCCGGGCCCCGGGGATCCGCGTGACACCGATCATCCGAAGGTCGCCCATCTTCACGCGGCGATCGGCCAGCTGCTCGCCGAGCGGCGACCGTTTCTCGCCGTCTGCCTCAGTCACCAAGTGCTCTGCACGCAGCTGGGACTCCAGGTGGTCCGCCGGGACGTGCCGAACCAAGGCCTGCAGCGCGAGATCGACCTCTTCGGGGTGCGGGAACGGGTCGGCTTCTACAACACCTTCAGCGCCCGCAGTACCGAGGACAAGACCAACTGTGCGGGCGTCGGCATGGTGGAAATCAGCCGGGACGTGGCGACGGGCGAGGTGCACGCGCTGCGCGGGCTCGGTTTCTCCTCCATGCAATTCCACGCCGAGTCGGTGCTCACTCAGGACGGAGTCCGGATCATCGGCACCCGTCTGAACGAGATCCTCGATCACTGATCTTCCCGGCCGGGTACGGGCCCGGCCTCCGAGGAACCACCCATGGCCGCATTGTCCGGCAATGCGGCCATGAGGCGTGCTCGGACAGCCCCGCCATCCGTCCGTACAGACGAAGCCGATGCTCCGTACGCAGGCCGCACAGCCGCCTCGGCGAACACGGCCGACCGGTGCGGCGTCCGATCGACTCGGGCGCCGCACCGGCCAGTCACTCAGGCTTCGTCACTGGACTTTCGCATGCTTCTCGGCAGCTGCCCCCACCGGGATGACGCGGTACGCGAACAGCACTCCGCACAGGACGATCACGGCGAACGTTCCGTACAGCCACTGCGAGGAGTCACCGATCTCCGACGTGTCTCCGCCGACGCCGGTCAAGTTGGTGACCGTTCCGGCGAGGGCCGCGCCCAACGACGTGGCCACGAGTTGGACGGTCGTGATGGACGCCGCAGCGGTGTCCTTCTCCTGCGGGGTGTCACCGACCGTCATGGCGGCCGCGCTCATGTGCGGCCACGCGATACCGACCCCGCTGCCCACGACGAACAGCAGCACTGCCCAGAGGAGGACCGTCGCGAGCGAGGCCGACGGCCGCGACACCAGAGCCAGGCCGGTCAGTCCGACGGCGCTGACGACGGGCGCGACCCCGACCAGCAGCCGCGACTTGGCCGTCCATGCGGCACTGGTCATGGAGCCCACCGTCCAGCCTGCGGCGATCGCGGCCCCGAGGAAGCCGGCCGCCAGCGGGGCGGCACCGCCCAGCTCCTGGCCGTAGAACGGCACGAAGACCTCGGTGGTGCTGGCGATGACCAGTACGGTGAGCGTGGCGTAGAGCGGACGCAGCGGCGAACGGGGCGTGAAGGCCATCGGCGGGAGCAGCCGTGGCGCACGGGTCCGCTCGCGGTGGATGAGCAGACCGAGCAGGAGCGCGGCGCCGACGAGTCCACCGAGGTTGACCAGGGCCTGGTGGGACAGGCTCGTCGCGCTCACCGTCAACACCGCGGCCGCGACGAGGGCGAGGTTCGGATACGCCACCGGCGCGGTCTCGCTCGCCGTCCGAGCGCCCGGCATCGTGGACCGCAGCAGCAGGGCCACTCCCAAGGCGAAGGGCACCAGGAGCAGGAAGGCGATGCGCCACTGCCCCCACTGGGCGACGCCGCCGCCGAGCGCGGGGCCGACGAGCGTGCCGACGCCCCACATCGCGGACAGGATGCCCGCCGCGCGCGTCCACAGTGCGGGAGGCAGGGTCGAGCTGATCATCGCGTAGGACAGACCGATGAGCAGCCCGCCGCCGATGCCTTGCACGGTACGGCCGATGAGCAGCACGGCCATGTTGGGAGCCGCGGCGCACGCAAGGGTGCCGACGACGAAGGCAGCCAGCGCGAGCTTGTAGGAGTTGCGTGGGCCGAGCGAGGCGAGACACTTCGGCGTCAGCGCGGACGACACCACGGACGCGAACATGAACAGCGTCGTGCTCCATGCGTAGAAGCGAAGACCGCCGACGTCCGCCACGACCGACGGCAGCATCGCGGTGACTAAGTAGATGTTGATCGCGTGCAGGGCCGTGCCGCCCGCGAGCACGATCGTGACCGCCAGATGGGGTGGTCGCAGCAGCGTCACCCAGCTGCGGGACTCAGCGGCAACGGTGGATTCTGCGTTCTCTTGTGCTTGGGTCATCGGAGGCTCTCACACATCCCCACGTAGTTTCGTTACGATCCGGATCGTATCTGAATCAGGTCGGGGTCACCATACGGCAGAAGCCCTACGTCGCGCCCGTATGCTGTCCGACGTGGCATCACATTCGTCAGAACGTCTTTCCGGTCGGCCCCGGGATCCAGCCATCGACCGGGCCATCCTCGAGGCGACCCTCGACGTGCTGCGCAAGAACGGTTATTCGGGCTTCAGTCTCGAAGCGGTCGCCACCGGGGCAGGCACGACCAAACCGTCCATTCTCCGACGCTGGCCGAACCGCCAGCATCTGATCATCGCCGCCCTGGTGACCGTGCTGGTCACGCCGCCGGTGCCCGACACCGGCTGCACCCGGTGCGATCTCATCGTCAGTCTCGAGCTGCTGGCGGACGCACTGCTACGGCGAGTGCCGCCGGGCGTGCTCGCCCCCCTGCTGGCCGACTGCTCGGCCGACCCGGAGCTCCGGCAGCATCTGACTTCGGCGCTCGTCCAGCCGGCTCGCGACGCGGTCGCGGCCACGGTCGCCCGTGCGATCGACCGAGGCCATCTGCGACCCGGCCTCGATGCCGACCTCGTCGTCGACATGCTGGCGTCCGTGGTGTTCCAGGGCAACATGTTCGGCGAGTCCCGGTTTCCCGTCGATCTCGCCGCCCACGTCGTCGATGTGTTGCTGCAAGGCATCGCGGTCGACTTCGACGAACTGGTCGCGATCAGCCGCGCCACACCGAAGTCGCACCGGCATCGACACGACACCTGACAAACCCCGCTCCCCGCCAGGCGGTCTCCCCGTCGTCCCGGTGTTAGTTTCACAAGCCGGAAGCGATCAAGGGGTGGACAGGTTTCCATGACAGATCTGCAGTTCGGCTTCTCACTCACGCCGACCACCGACATCTCCCTGCACCACGACCTGGTCACGGCGGCCGAGGAAGACGGCCTTGACCTGGTCGGCATCCAGGACCATCCGTACGCGTCGACACTGCTCGACACCTTCAGCCTGATGTCCACCTTGTTAGTACCCACGAATCGGTTGCGCTTCTTTCCGGACGTGACGAACCTGCCGTTGCGACAACCCGCCGTGCTCGCCAACATGGCCGCCAGCCTGGATCTGTTGTCCGGCGGGCGGTTCGAACTCGGCATCGGCGCCGGCGGCTACTGGGACGCCATCAGCAGGTTCGGCGTACCGCGCCTCACCACGGCCCAGGCGTTGGACGCGATGGAAGAAGCCATGAACGTGATGCGCGCCCTGTGGCAGCAGGACACCATCGTTCGCCTGAAGGGCGACTATCACAGCGTCGACGGGGTGCAGGCCGGACCTGCGCCCGCGCACCGGATCAACATCTGGATCGGCGCGCAGGGACCACGCTCGTTGCGACTCACCGGCAGGATCGGCGACGGCTGGGCCGCGCCGATCCCCTCCTATCTGCCGTACGAGAAGTGGGCCGAGGCCAACGCCATCATCGACGCCGCCGCCGGCGCGGCGGGGCGCGATCCGGCAGACGTCCTGCGCATGTCCCAGCTGGTCGGCACGGTGACCGACCGCAGGGGAGACGCCGAAGCCAGGGTCGGCTCCGCCCCGGTGCGCGGCACGCCGGACCAGTGGGCGGAGCTGATCGCCCGACTCGCCACCGAGCAGCCGTACAGGGCCTTCATCTTCTGGCCCGAAGCACAGAGCGTCGAGCAGGTCCAGCGCTTCGCCCGCGAGGTGGTCCCCGCGGCACGCCGGCTCGTCGATGCGGCCGAGCCGGCGTCCTGACCGGCTCGGGCCCTACAGCTCTACGCGTACGCCGTACTCCGTGACCCAGGTGTTGAACTCGATCAGTCGCTCGGGCACCGCGCGGGCGGTCCACAGACCGCCCACGCGGTACGCATCGATCGGGGCCTCGAGCAGCTTGCGGATCCCGTCCGCGGGGACCAACTGCAGGACGGGCGCGTCGTCGGTGAGCAGCTCCGCGCACTTCTCCCGCAGTGCCAGCTCGTACTTGACGTCCTGCGTGGACGGATAAGGGCTCTTCTTGCGTTCCAGCACCGATTCCGGCAGCAGGCCGGACATGGCGGCTCGCAGCAGGCTCTTCTCCCTGCCGTCGAAGCTCTTCATCGACCACGGCGTGTTGAACACGTACTCGACCAGCCGGTGGTCGCAGAAGGGCACCCGGACCTCGAGGCCGACGGCCATGCTGATCCGGTCCTTGCGGTCGAGCAGGAAGTTCTCCCACCGGGTGAGGTTGAGATAGTTGAGCTCGCGCATGCGGGCCTCGACGCCCGTCTCACCGTCCGGCCGCGGGACCTCCTCCAACGCCTCGCGGTAGCGCTGGTCGATGTACTCGGTCAGCCGCAGCCTGTCCCACAGGCCGACGTCCCGCAGCGCCTGCATTCCGCCGCCCTTGCGGAAGGGAGTGTGCCACGGGAAGGTGTCGGAGTTGATCGCGTCCTGGTCGTGGTACCAGGTGTACCCGCCGAAGAGTTCGTCGGACGCCTCACCGGACAGCGCGACCTTGACGTGTTCCCGCAGCGCCCGGCACAGCAGGTACAACGAGTACTCCATGTCTCCGGTGGACACCGGCAGATCCTGGGCTCGCAGTGCCGCGTACCGCACATCGGGGTCCAGCAGGTCACGGTTGTCGAGTACGACGTTGATGTGCTCGGCGCCGACGTGCTCCGCCACCTCGATGGCGAACGGGGTGTCCGGATCCGCCCACTGGATGTTCGCTTCGAACCGTTGGTCGTGACCGGCGAAATCGATGGAGTACGCCCGCAAGGGTTCGTCGACGCCCTGCCGGGCCTGTGTCCTCGCGGCGAGTGCGGTGATCGCGCTCGAGTCCAGCCCTCCGGACAGCAGGGTGCCCACCGGTACATCCGCGAACAGCTGCCGTTCGACGATGTCCTCGAGCAGGTCGCGCACGGTGTGGATCGTCGTGTCGAGATCGTCGGTGTGCCGCTTGGCTTGGAGCTGCCAGTACACGGTCTTGCGCAGTCCCTTGCGGGAAACGCGGACCATGGTTCCGGGACGGACTTCGTGCATGCCCTTGAAGACAGCCTGTTCGGGCGTCTTGACGACGCTGAAGATCTCCCGGAGCCCTGTGGCGTCCACGACGGCCTCGACACGGGGATGCGCGAGGATCGCCTTGGGCTCGGAGCCGAACAGCACGCCGTCGTCGGTCGGGTAGTAGTACAGCGGTTTGACGCCCATCCGGTCGCGGACCAGCAGGAGTTCCTCACTGCGGGCGTCCCAGATCGCGAAGGCGTACATCCCGTTGAGGTGCTCGGCGAAACTCTCGCCCCACTGCAGGTAGGACCGCAGGACGACTTCGGTGTCGCTGTCCGTGCGGAACCGGTGGCCGCGGCGACGAAGCTCGGCCCGCAGCTCACGGAAGTTGTAGACCTCACCGGTGTAGACGATGACGGCCTCGGTCTCCGCTTGACCGTCGGCGACCATCGGCTGACGCCCGCCCTCGAGGTCGATGATCGAGAGCCGACGATGTGCCAGCAGCGCGTGTTCGGCGGCCCAGACACCTTCGTCGTCCGGACCACGACACGCCATGGTCTCGTTCATCGCCGTCACCGTTTCGCGATGACGCGTCAGATCCCGCTGATAACTGATCCATCCAGTCATACCGCACACAGGTACTTTTCCTCTCTGCGGCTGGTGTTGACGCTCGATACTCTGGCCGATCCATGAAAAGGGCCGGTATCCCAGGTCGGCGTCATGAAGTCGGCGTACCGAAAGAACGGGAACACCGGCACCGACAATTACACTTAGCAGTGTTACCGCACAACTCGTCGGTGTAAATCCCTGACTTGACGAACTGCGGAGAAGAAAATTTTCGGGAACCCCGTGAAGCAGAACGGGAAAGGAATGGATTTTTGAACAGCGAACTTTTCTGTCCCGAAGCGCTCAATGAACAGCAGGCGGGATGTTGTGGTTGATGCGGAAGATGTTCTCCGGGTCATATCCGGCCTTGATCTCGCGCAACCGCTGGAAAGTCGCCGGCTCATAGGCGGCCTCCACGTGCCGCGGATCGGCCTCGCTCGCGCCGAGGAAGCTCGGGGAGGGGCCGCCCAGGCGCCACGGCGCCAGTGCTGCGACAAGGCTGTGCTGGGCGCCGTCGACCACGGCGGCCCGGTCCGGTCCGGCGGAGGCCACGGTGAACACGCTGAACTGTGCCTCGCGGAAGCCGATCGCGTTGGCATGCAGCGGCGACCGGCTCATGGCGCCGCCCAGGTGACGCAGCTCCACCACGGACACCGGACAGTCCGTGCCCGGGCCGGCCAGCCTGAGCAGCTCCTCGACCGTGTCCTCGGTCATCTCACGCAGCAGCGTCGAGCGCTCCCGGTACGGGCCCGGCCGGGTCGGATCCTGGTGGATCGACCCGACGTCGGTGTAGGGCATGTCGCGCACGGTGTCGACCAGCACCGGCGCGATGCCCAGAAGGGGACGGACCAGACGCTCGCCGTCCGCGGCGGAGCCGGAACAGGCGATCCGCACATGAACCACGAACCGGCCGCGCAACGGCTCCGGCACCGCCTCGACGGGCGGGAACCGCACCAGTGCCACCGAGGAGGACATGTTTTCCGGAACGGTGGTCGTCCACTTCCGGTAGGCGTGCAGGACGTCCGCGGCGGCTTCACCGGGAAAGAACAGTCCACCGCCGTACAGCCGGGACACCGGGAACAAGTCGATCTCCATCGACGTGACCACGCCGAAGTTGCCCTTGCCGCCACGCATCGCCCAGAACAGATCGGTGTTCCGGTCCGGCGCCGCGGTCCGCAGCTCCCCGTCGGCGGTCACCACGTCCAACTCGCGGACATGGTCGGCGGCGTACCCGTAGGCCCTGCCCAACGGCCCGATTCCCCCGCCCAGCGCGTAACCGACGGTGCCGACCAACGGCGAGGCGCCGTTGAGCGGAGCGAGGCCGAACTGGGCCGCCTCCCGCACGAGCCGGCCTGCCCGCACCCCGGCCTCGATGCGGGCCGTGCGGGCCACGGGGTCGATCCGGACGCCGGTCATCAGTCTGGTGCCGACCACCATCGCATCGTCCGTGGGCACCGACGGGCCGTGCCCGGTCGCCTGCACAGCGACGGGCAGCGAGCGGGCCGCGGCGAACCGGACCGCCGCCAGTACGTCGGCCACCCCGGTCGCCGCGACCACAACGGCGGGCCGGTGTCGGTAGGTGGTGTTGTAGAGATCATTGGCCACTTCGTAGCCCTGGTCATCAGGCTGCAGGACAGCACCGTCCACCGCCGGGACGAGGTGCTGGATATCGCTTGGTACTAACGCGTTCATGGCCTCATGATTTCAAAGCGCGGTCCACCAACTTGCCTGCCGCGCCGGTGTAGTTGGCAGGATCACACAGCTCGGTCAGCTCGTCGGCGTCGAGGCGGCCGTCGAGTTCCGCCGACTCGGCGAGAACCTCGGACAGCCGCCGGCCGGTCCGCTCGGTGGCCTCGGTGGCCCGAGCCAGCAGTCGCTTCGCGGCGGCCGTGCCGATGACCGGCGCCAGCACGGCGACGATCCGCTCCGAAACGACCTGGCCACCGGTCAGATCGAGATTGCTCCGCATCCGGTGCGCCCGCGCCTGCAGGCCCTCGGCCAGCTCGGCCGCGGTGTGCGCGGCGCCACCGGTCAGCCGCAGGCATTCCCGCAGCAGCAGCCATTCCGCATGCCACGCACCCCCCGAGCGTTCGTCCTCACTGGCCAGACACTGCGTCAGCGCGGTCGACAGTGCGGGAACCTGCATCGCCGCACTGCGCATGAGCGTGGACAGCACCGGATTGCGCTTGTGCGGCATGGCGGACGATCGGCCTCGTCCGGCCCCCGTCGGTTCGGTCACTTCCGCGATCTCGGTCCGGGCGAGTGTCTGCACATCGATCGCCATCTTGCCGAGCGCGCCCGCGGTGAACGCGAGGGCCGCCGCGAGATCCGCCATCGGGGTGCGCAGCGTGTGCCACGGCAGGACGGGCCGGGCCAGACCGGTCTCCTCGGCAAAGGCATCGACGAAAGCGTCGACGTACCCGCCGAGATCGCCCTCGGCTGTCTGCGCGTACTCCAGATATCCGGCGAGTGTGCCCGCGGCGCCGCCCAGGGCGACCGGCAGGCCGGAGTCGAGAAGCCGGCCCAGCCGCAGGTCGGCGTCCAGGATCAACTGCCGCCACCCCGCCGCTTTGAGTCCGAAGGTGGTGGGGACCGCCTGGAGCGCAAGGGTTCTGCCTGCCATGACGGTGTCACGGTTGCGGGCGGCCAGGTCGGCCAGCGCCTCGGCGGCGCGTGCGAGATCCTGTCGGATCAGGCGGACGGCCCGGTCGGCGATCAGCATGGCCGCGGTGTCGAGGATGTCCTGGCTGGTGGAACCCCGGTGGACGTACTCGGCGGCGTCCGGGGCATCGGAAGCGACGACCTCGGTGAACGCTCGCACCAGCCGCACCACGGGATTGGCCGTGTCGCGGGCGGCCAGCGCGATCCGACGCGGGTCGATGCGGTCGGCCTCGGCCGCCTTGGTGATGGCGACGGCCGCCGGTCCGGGAAGCGTGCCGAGCCGGGCCTGGGCACGCGCCAGCGCCGCCTCGGCGTCGAGCATGGCCTGCAACCATGCCTGGTCGCAGACGGCGGCTTCGATCGGGGTGCCGGCCCGTACCGGCGACAGCAGTCCGACGTCGAGACAGGGGTCGAAGGGGCCTCTCGGCGGCGCGGTCAAATGAGCACTCCCGTCAGGTCTGTCTCGTCCGGGGTCGGACGAACCTCGGCAGGCACGTGTGCGACCGGCGGCAGAGCGAGGGCCGCGCGGGCTATCGCGTCCGAGTCGCCCAGCGTGACCGAGTCGACCCCGGGCCGGATGCCTGCCGCCGTGACCCAGTGCACGGATTCGGTCGGGACACCGAAGGCGAAGCGGCGCGGGTGAGCGCGTCCCCGTGCGTCCAGGATGCGGTACGGGCGTTCGGTGACCGCGAGCCCGCCGGTCTCGTAGCTGGTTCCGCAGGATCCGGCGATGCGATAGGTCGTGCACTGTTCGGTGTTGAGGAGGTGGAGCAGCAACGGGTCGGCGGTGCGCCGCAGGTCCGGGTCCGGGAGCCGTGCCTCGATCAGCGCCCTGGACCGCACCGGCGGCCCGGGCACCCGGGTCGAGGTGGCGACGAAGGCCTGTGCCGCGGTGTCCAGGCGGACCTGGGTGGCCGGCCCGGTGATCTCCAGGAGGCCCGCCTCGATCAACGCGATCATCTCCTCGATCCGCGAAACCGGCGGCCCGATGGAGAGAAAGGCGTTCAGCGGGGTGTACCACCCCTCGAGGTCGTCCCGGTGCGAGTTGCCTTCCAGACCACCGTGGTCCACCGCGAGCCGGATCTCGTTGCGCAGGTCTCTGAGTACGTCGAGCGCGGCTTTCACGGGACCGCTGACATTGCCCTCCTTCGCATGCACGACATCGCGCGCCAGGTACTCCAGCAACCATTCCCGGAAATCCGCACGGTCGACGAACTCACGGCTGCCGTAAGGCCGGGAGACGCTTTCCCAGTCCCACCGGACCGCGGCGTCGATGCCGTGGGAATCCAGCAGCCGGGCCGCATCCTCGGCGTCCGCAGTGGCCAGATACCGCTCGACGAAGCGATCCGATTCCGCGCCTCGCCCCTGAGATTTCAGTAACGCGCCGTAGTAGACCGATTCCACTTCCCGTGTGATGAGCGGCCACAGATCCGTGGCGAAATGCACACGGTCGCCCTCCTGCGCACGCTGACGCAGTCCGTTGATGTGTTCGGGGGTGAGCAGCCTGGGAAAGTACCGGCCGAAGGCTCCCTTCTCGTTCTCCCCACGGGCGTGATAGGGCACGGAGCGACGAGAGAAGGCGTAGAGCCGAGGCTCGTTTCCGGACGGCTGGTACACGAGACGCTCACCGTCGCGGACGAAGGCCCCGCCGCGGCCGACGCTCAGCAGCGCCATGTAGTCGAAGAAGTTCAGGCCGAGGCCGCGCAGCAGCACCGGCCGGCCGGGCTCGATCGCGCTCAGGTCGACGTCGGCGGGATTGGCCGGGGTGATGTAGGTGAGGTAGTGGATACGGGCCAGGCTCGCCGCCCGTTCCTGTCGTGGTGTCAGGCGAGCCGGTACATGTCCCTGGGCCAGCACGATCGCGTCCAGGTGGTTGAGCCGGGTCAGATTCTCCAGGCGAACGCCCTGGGGGCCGCCGGGAACACCGTGTGTGTCCGCCACGGCGACCGCACGCGACCGGTGTACCTGCACGGTGACGTGATCGGGCGCGTTCTCCACGATGCGTTGAAAAACGTCGTGCAGGTAACGGCCGTACAGGGCACGGGTCGGGTACGAGTCCGGCCCGAGGGCCCTGGCCTCCGCCAGGGTGTGCTCGTCGTAGTCGGCGCCGGAGTCCGCCTGCGCCAGGCTCTTGGCCCATGCGTACAGGCTGGGCCCCGGCTCGATGGGCCCCTCGATGCGGACGCTGTCGTCGGTGAAGACGGTGATCTGGGACGCCACCGTGTTGGTCAGCAGAAACCGTGACTGGTCGGGCCGCCACACCGAGCCCGCGCCGGGGGCAGCCGGGTCGACGACGTGCACGGTCACCGTTTGGTGCGTCCGTGCATGGCGTTCGCCGGCACACAGGCGCTCCAGCACCGAAAGCCCGCGGGGGCCTGCGCCGACCACACAGATCTCCAGGTGCCGGCCGTTCACCGAGACGCTCCCCCGGTCAGGACGGCGCCGAAGCTCCGTGCGCCGTGCATCCAGGCCACGTGATCGTGCAACTGGGTAGCCGACATCGAGGACAGCTTCTCGTTGCGGGCCTTGGCATCGGTGCCGGCCGGGTGCCACAGCTTGATGCTCTCGCGAGAGACACGTTGGATACGGGCCGTGCGCTCGCGCCGTTCGTGGTTGTACTGGTCGAAGCGCCGGCCGAACTCGGCCGCGGAGCAGTCGAGCAGATCGCCGAGCACCACGGCGTCCTCGAGCGCCTGGCACGCGCCCTGCGCCGCGTAGTGCAGCATCGGGTGGGCCGCGTCGCCGAGCAGGGTGACCCGGCCGTCGGTCCAGTTGTCCACCGGGTCACGGTCGACCAGGACCCAGGCCTTCCAGTCCTCCCCCAGCGCGAGGAGCTGCCGCGGAGCCTCACCGAGTGCGCCGAACCGGCTCTGCACGAACTGCTTCTCCACCGGTGTCCCGGCGATCGCCCGGGTCGCCGCGTCGTCGAAACTCGCCGCCAGATTGAGGTACCGGCCGCCCGCGATCGCGTAGTGCACGAAGTGGCACTTGGGGCCCGCCCACCAGGTGACGGCATTCCACCGCAGTTCGTCCGGCACCAGCTCGATGGGAATGAGGGAACGGTAGACCGTGATGCCCGAGATGCGCGGTTCACCGTCGCCGACGAGCTGCCGCCGGATCGCCGACCGGATGCCGTCGGCCCCGATCACGGCATCGCCGGTGATCCGTTCGCCCGTTGCCAGGATGACCGTCGCACCGGTGTCGTCCTGGTCGTAGGCGGTGACGCCATGCCCGGCGCGCAACTGGATTCTCGGTGAGGCGAGGCAGGCGTCGAGCAGCATCCCGTGGAGTTCGCCTCGATGCACCACCACATAGGGGTTGCCGAAGCGGCGGCGGTAGTCCGCAGTGAGCGGCATGCTCACCACGTGCTCCCCGGTGACCCCGTCCATGAACCGCAGGTGGTCGATGTGCACCGCGCGCTCACGGACCTTGTCACCGAGGCCGAGCCTGTCCAGTGCCTCGATTCCGTTCGGCGCCAGCTGAATGCCCGCGCCCAGTTCGGCAAAGCGGTCGTTGCGTTCGAGCACCACGGCCTCATGGCCTCGACGGGCGATGCTCAGCGCGGTGGCCAGTCCGCCGATTCCACCTCCGACGATCAGTAGCGTCGCCATCCCTACTGGGCCTGACTTCCGTTGCTCAACAACTTCGCCAACTCCAGCCTCTTGATCTTGGTGGTCGCGGTCTGGGGCAGGTCCTGGAGCCGCCACTGCACGGGATCCGCCATGGTGGGCAACGATGCCGCCGCCGCCTTCCACGCGACCATGTCCAACGGCTCGTCGTCCTTGGTGCACACCACGGGAACAGGCGTACCGCCCTGGCCCGGAACGATGATGACCTCGACGAGTTCGTCGAGTCTGGAGAAGAGGGTGTCCTCGGCGGCCAGGGTGCTGCCGAATCCGGGGATGACGTCGACCTCACGGTCGAGCAGGTGCAGGCATCCCCACTTGGTGCGGTAGCCCACGTCGCCCATGCGCCACCAGCCGTCGTTCTCCTGCTTGCGGTAGCGCTCCTGCTCCCCCAGGTACGTCAGCACCCGGCCGTCCGTGCGGACTTCGATGTACCCCGGTGACGACTTCGACACCGGCTTGCCGTCCATGCTGACCACCCGGACGTCGGTCATACCGGGGAAGGCGAATCCCACGCAGCGGCCGTCCGCGGCCTGTCCTCTCCACGGGGTGAAGATCCGCCCGACGACGGGACCCGCCTCGCTCTGACCGTAGAGCTGGCCGAAGAGCGGCACCCGGTGCCGGGAGGCGCGCAGCGTGCGCTGAACGGTCCTGGGGTGGATGGCGTCGAAGGTGCTGCTGAAGTACTTCACGTCCGCCAGCGGACCGCGCGGGTCGTCGGCGAGCTTCTCCCACCGCATGAACGAGTTGGGATGCGCTTCGACCACGCCGGGGCGCAGCCGGGCGAAGAGGTCGGCTACGTGTTCGGGGTCGTCGTCGACGAGCATGACCAGCGGGAAGCCGCGCAGCATCGTGATGGCCAGTGCGGTGAAGAGTCGCGAATGGACGAACGAGACATGGACCGCCACCGGGCGCCGTTTGCGGACGAGGGCGGTCACCGATGCCTGCGGCCGGTAGCGCGCCTCCAGCGTCCGTCCCGTATGGACGGCGAGTTTGGGGATACCGGTGGTTCCTGAGGTGTGCGTGATGAGCGTCGGATGCTCCGGCGGCATGGTGACCGGCGCGACCCGGGTCACCCCGGCGAGCGATTGCAGCTGCGTCGCGCCCGGATGGCTTCCCTTGGTGAGCAGAATCTGGTGGGCGTGGTCGAACACGGACGCGGGCAGTTCGTCGTCGAGCTTGGCCTGGTCGGTCACCAGATGCGGCTTGTCGACGCGACGGACCAGCTCGGCGACGGTCGCTCCGTCGAGCTTGGGTGACAACAACACCGGCACGGCGCCGATGCGGGCTATCACGCACGCCAGCAAGGTGATGTCGAAGCTGTTGGACTTGTAGACGACCACGCGCTCACTGGGTCTGACTCCCGCGGCCCAGAGCCGGGAGGCGAAATCGTCGACCAGGTCGGCGACTTCCGTCACGGTCATTCGGCGTCCCAGCCCCGGCGCCATGTCGAGATCATGGTCCAGAATCAGGACGTTGGCGGGGTGCCGGGACGCGGCACGATCGAAGAGTGTGCCCAGCCGAATTCCACGGTTTCCTATGCGCTGGAGGAGCATCTATCCACCATCCCCGGTCACTTCTGCTCGATTACCGCCTTGATGCGCTGCAACGTGACCTGGAGGTCCTTGGCCAGCTTGGCGCTCCAGTCGACGAAGAACTTGCGCTTTTCGGCCTCGTCCATCTCCGCGGTGATGCCCTTGATCCCCTCGGTGGGGGCGTCCATCCGAAAGTGGTGCACCAGAACGCATCCGCCGTCGGCCGGCTCGATCTCGTAGGACCACACACTCTGTTGGGCACGTCCGGCGCTGTCGCGCATGGCCCAGCGAAAGGCGCGTCCGGGCTCGGCCGCGATCACTTCGGACTCGGTGCTCCAGACGCCGCGAACGACCGGCGCCCACTCGACGACATTCCGGGGACGCAGGTTCTCACCACGGAAGACCGCACCGACCGTGGCAGGCTCACCCGACACCCACGTTCCACCAGTGCATTCCGGACTCCATTCGGCACTGCGCGGCATATCGCTGACCACCGCGTATGCCTCTCGCGGAGTGGCCGAAAGACGGATGTCGGCCCGTACTTCGAACAGAGGAGTTTCCTGAGTGTTCGTTTGGCCCATGGGCTGAATCATGGGAGCCGTCGCGGACCCGGTCAAAGAAAGGCGACCCAGGTGCGTCAGGTCAACCGGGCCCTTCGCGAGTTGACGAACAGCCCCGGCTCTTCGCCGGCCACCACGGCGGAGCGCCCGACAATGAGGACGTGCGAGCAGCCTTCATCGAACGACTCGGACCATCGGAGAACGTCCGTTACGGCGAACTGGAACCGCCGCGGCCGGGACCGACCGACGTCCTCGTCGACGTGATCGCCACCACGGTCAATCCCGTCGACACCTTCGTACGTTCGGGTATGTTCCGTACTCCGCTCGAGTTCCCGTTCGTGATCAGCCGCGATCTGGTCGGCGTCGTGGCCGAGAGCCGTGCCCCCGGCTTCGCCCGAGGCGATCTGGTGTGGAGCAACAGCCTCGGCCACGGCGGCAGGCAGGGCGCGGCGGCCGAGCAGGCCGTCGTGGCTGCCGACCGGCTCTACCACCTGCCCGCCGGGGTGCCCCCGATCGAAGCGGTCGCCGTGGTCCATCCGACAGCCACCGCGTACCTCGCACTCTTCACGCACGGCGGTGTTCGAGCCGGGGAAACCGTTGTCGTGGTCGGCGCCGCGGGCAATGTCGGGAGCTCACTGGTGACGCTGGCCGTCGAAGCGGGCGCCAGGGTCATCGCCACGGCCGCCAAGCGCGATGCGGACTACTGCATGAGCCTCGGCGCGGCCGAGGTCATCGACTACACCGACCCCTGTGTGCCGGAACGCGTCAAGACGCTGTGCCCCCGGGGAATCGACGTGTATCTCGACACGTCCGGCGACAACGATCTGGCCGCCGCGGTCGACGTGCTCGCGCATCGCGGCCGGATCGTGCTGCTCGCCGGCGCACAGACACAGCCGGTCCTGCCGGCCGGACAGCTCTACATGAAGGACTGCTCCGTCAGAGGCTTCGTCATCTCGCACGCCACGACGGCCGAACTCGCCGAGGCGGCAGGCACGATCAACCGCCTGCTCGCCGCCGGCCGGCTCCGTTCCCGGGCGACCGAGGTCCTGCCCTTGAGCGCGGCCGCCGAAGCGCACCAGCGGATGGAGATGGGGCAGCTGCACGGCAAGCGAGTGATTCTCACTCCACAGTGGTCTGACGAACACCGATGACAGCTGCCCCGCACTCACTTCTTGATCGGAGCCTGCAGGCTCCAGACGCGTCCGTCGGGATCGCGCACCTTCATCTCCTGCGTTCCGTAGTGGGTCTCCTCGAAGGGCGTGACCACGTCGAGGGCCCCGTCGGCACTGAACGCCTCGGCGTCCGGCACCCGCAGCACGACCTGGAACTCAGGCTTCTGGTCCTCGGGGATTTCGGCCAGCAGGACGTAGGGACCCGCACCGTTGCGGAGCATCCCCGAACCTTCCTCGGTCGCGAATTCGACGTTGTAGCCCAAGGCCTGCAAGAACTTGGCGGCCTTTCCCCAGTTATGGGTCTCGAGGTACACGCCTTCCATGCCCTCGGTGGTCATATCAGTTTTCCTTTCGAAGGTTCGTGCTCTTGAACGGCGTCTTGCTCGTGAGCATCGAGATACGTGCGCACTGCCTCGGCGACCAGGGCCGAGAGCGAGGACTCGTTCTCAATGGCATGGTGCTTGATCCGCCGGATGAGATCCACCGGCAGATAGACGTTGAATTGCTTGACTTCTGCAGGCATGCTAGCATGCTAGCATGCGTCGACCAAGAATGAAGCCCCAGGAGCCGTCGATTTGCGAGCCGTCGACCGAGGAGGAGGCCGAACAATGAAACGCCAATGGTGGACGCTGTTAGTAGTCAGTGCCGCGACGTTCATGCTGCTGTTGGACGTCACGATCGTCGCGGTCGCACTGCCGGACATCCAACACTCGCTGGACGCGAGCTTCAGCGGCCTGCAATGGACGACGGACGCCTACGCGTTGAGTCTTGCGGCGCTCCTGCTCACCTCGGGCTCCCTGGCCGACCTCTACGGCAGGCGACTCCTGTTCGCCATCGGCCTGGCGATCTTCACCGCGGGATCGCTGCTCTGCGGTATCGCGCAGGATCAGACGATGCTGGTGGGGTCCCGTGCGGTGCAGGGGATCGGCGGCGCGATCCTGTTCGCCACCTCCCTGGCGCTGCTCGCCAGCACGTTCCAGGGCAAACAGCGCGGCGTGGCCTTCGGGATCTGGGGGTCCGTCGCCGGTGTGGCCACCGCGCTCGGCCCGGTGCTCGGCGGCGTGATCACCAGCGGGATCAGCTGGCGCGGCATCTTCCTGGTGAATCTGCCGATCGGTATCGCCGCGCTCGTCATCACCCTTCGCATGGTGGACGAGTCCCGTCCGCCGCGTGCCTCCCGGATCGACTGGCTCGGGATCGTGCCGCTCACCGCCGGATTGTTCAGCCTCGTGTACGCCTTGATCAGGGCGAGCGACACGGAATGGGGCGAGACGGGTGTGCTGGTCTCCTTCGGCCTGGCGGCGGTGTTCCTCGCGGCGTTCGCGGTGATCGAGTCGCGCGTCTCTGAACCGATGTTCGACCTTTCCCTGTTGCGCACCCCGACCTTCCTGGGCGGCTCGATCGCAGCGTTCGCGATGAACGCCTCGCTGTTCGCGATGTTCATCTACCTCGTGCTGTACCTGCAGAACGGCCTCGGTTTCAGCGCGATGGGCACCGGCGCCCGGCTTCTGGTCAGCTCCGGCTTCACACTCGTCGCCGCCATGGCGGCAGGCCGGATGCTGAACCGTGTCCCGACCCGATGGCTGATCGGCCCGGGCCTGGTCGTGGTGGGCATCGGCCTCTTGCTCATGACCGGTGTGACCGCCGGGTCGGAGTGGACCCATCTCATCCCGGGACTCATCGTCACGGGCATCGGCGCCGGAATGGTCAATCCGCCGCTGGCCTCGACCGCCATCGGTGTGGCGCCGGTGTACCGCGCCGGAATGGCCTCCGGCGTGAACCAGACCTTCCGGCAGGTCGGCATCGCCGTCGGCATCGCCCTGTACGGCTCGATCTTCACCGCGTCACTGCACGACGCACTGCGAGAGCGGCTCGCGGGCGTCCCCGGGATGCAGGGACGCACCGACCAGATCGCGGACGCCATCCGCATGGGTGTTCCCGGGAAGGCAAGCGCCAGTGCCCCGCCGGAGTTCCGTGGACAGGTGGAACATGCGGTCCACGCCAGTTTCGCGACGTCCATGAACGACTTGCTGGTCACCAGCGGCATCCTGGCGCTGGTGGGCGGCGTCCTGGCCTTCTTCCTCATCCGCGCCAAGGATTTCGTGGCACCCCAGGCACCCCAGGCACCCGGCCAGTCGGGCGGCCGACCCCAACCGCAGAGCACCGAGGCACCGCAATCGAGGTGACCGCGCGCGGCGACGGTGGCGTCGACAGCTGACCCTGTTGGTGCCGTCAACCGTCGCCGCTTCGTTGCCGTGTCCACCTCGTGGTGGACGTGGAGCACGACGTGGAGATCGACGGCCAGGGCGGAAACGGCCCGGGGCGGGCCGGCGGTGCAACCGCCGACGGCTGCGCGAGGGCGTCCGCCTGTGCATGCGTATCGCCCGTGAACAGTGGCTGACTGCCATGCTGCAATCGGACCTGCGCGGGGCCGCCGACGCCGGACTCGCCCCGCTGTCGGACAGCGACCAGGACATCGACGACGTCATCGGTACGCAGTCGTTCTCCTTCTACCACCCGTCGGGCACCTGCGTGATGGGCAAGGTCGTCGACCATGAACTCCGTGTGCACGGGCTGGAGAACGTCCGCGTGGCGGACACGTCGATCATGCCGACCCTCGTGAACCCACTCTCTCCGGGCGAGCCGTGCCGGTCTGTCAAACGGTCCGGACGACGGTGCCGCCGCCTTCGAGTGCGGTGACCTCGTCGGCGGCCGCGGTGGCATCGGTGACGAGGGTGTGCAGGAGGGCGGCGGGGCCGACGTAGGCGTAGGCGGTGTGACCGAGCTTGCTGCCGTCGGCGGCGGCGATGACGCGGCGGGCGGAGGCGATGCTCGCCTTCTTCACCGCGGCGTCGTCGAGGTCGTAGGCGGTCAGTCCGTCGGCAGCGGTCAGCCCGCAGCAGCCGATGACGGCGGTGTCGAAGCGCAGGGCGGCCAGGGAGGCGAGGGTGAGGGGGCCGGTGAGGGCTCCTTCGGCGGCGCGGGGCTGTCCGCCGGGCACGACCAGGGTGGCCGGGCCGGGTGTCTCGGACAGCAGGTGGACGGCCTGCAGGGACAGAGGCATCACGGTGACGGGCCGTTCGCGCAGCAGACGGGCGACCTCCAGGCAGGTGGTGCCGCTGTCCAGCAGGACGCTCTCGCCGTCGGCGACGAGTGCGGAGATCTCGGCGGCGATCCGGCGTTTGGCGTCGACCGCCTCGTGGGCGCGCAACGCGAAGGGGGGCTCCTCGCCCCGGAGCAACAGGGTGCGTGCTCCTCCGCGGACGCGTTCGAGGACGCCCTGGGCGGCGAGGGTGTCGAGGTCGCGCCGGATGGTCATCTCCGAGGCGCCGGTCAGCTCCGCCAGTTCCTGGACCGTGGCGCCTCCGGAGTCCCTGACGGCCTTCGCGATCAGGCCGTGCCGGTCTGTGCTGCTCATACCGCAGATTGAACACCACCAGTAAACGAACAACAACCTTGTTCATTACCTCGTCTTTCGAACATTCTCGATGTTCGTTACGCTCGTCGGCATGGACCCTTCCCTGCGAGCCGCCCGTGTGGCGACCTATGTCTACTTCGTCCTGTGCGGCACCTTGATGGGCGCCTGGGTGGTGCACATCCCCGCGATCGAGGAACGCGTGGGCATCAGTCACGCCACGCTCGGCGGCCTGCTGGTGCTGCTCGGGTTCGGGGCCTTCGTCGGAATGCAGGTGGCCGGTACCCTGACCGACCGCCTCGGCGCCCGGATCGTGGTACCCGTCAGCGGCGTAGTCTGCGGTGCGACCCTGGTCCTGCCCGGTCTCGCCCGGGATCCGTGGACGCTGGCCGGCGCGCTGCTGGTCTTCGGGTTCTGCAACGGCTGCCTCGACGTGAGCATGAACGCCCACGCCGTGCACGTGGAGAAGGCGTACGGCCGGCCCGTCATGTCCGGCTTCCACGCCACGTTCTCCGTCGGCGGTGTCCTCGCCGCGCTCGCCGGAGCGGGCGCGGCGAGCGCCGGCCTGTACCCGGCCGCGGCCATGGCCGCCATGGGAGCCGCGGGCATCGTGATCGCCCTGGCCTCGGCACGTGCCCTGCTGCCCGCCGCTCCCGACGTCGAGAGCCCCGGATCCGCGCAGGAGACCGATACGTCACCGGCCGTCGAGCGCTGCGGCACCACGGGCCGGGTCTGGCTGCTGGCCGTCCTGGCGCTGATGGTCATGCTGTGCGAAGGCGCCGCCAACGACTGGAGCGCCCTGCACCTGAAGGACGTCCTGGGCGCGCCCGCCGGCACGGCGGCCTTCGCGTACGGCACCTTCGCCGCGGCCATGACCATCGGCCGACTGCTCGCCGACCGCTTCGCCGCCCGGTTCGGTTCCATGGCGATCCTGCGCCACGGCGCGGCCACGGCCGCCGTCGGCATCACACTCGTGGCGCTCGGCCCGTGGCTGTGGGCCGCGTTCACCGGCTGGGCACTGTTCGGCCTGGGCCTGTCCGGCTGCGTCCCGCAACTGTTCAGCGCGGCCGGTCACGACGCCCCCTCCGCCGCCGGTGCCAACGTCTCCCGCGTCGCCGGACTCGGCTACGTCGGCATGCTGGCCGGCCCCGCCGTGATCGGCTGGCTGACCCACCTCGTCGCCCTCAACCATGCCTTCGTCCTGCTGACCCTGCTGTGCGCGACCACCGCCGTGGGCGCCCGCGTCCTGCGCACCGGATCCGAGCGCACCCGCCGGCCCGAGATGGCGGGCAGCAGCCGCTGACCGCTGGTGCGGCACGGTCCCCGCATCGCGCCCCTGCCCTTCGCCGGCGAACTGCGCGCACACCGCGCCGCCAGCCCCGACTCCGGGCACTTCGCCCGGCCGATGACACCGGCGCCCGCCGCCCGGGTCCGTGAGCTGAGCATCGCCGGCACACCCGCCCAGGCCCGCGCGGCGATCGACGCCCGCCATGCGGCCGTCGCGACCAGCGTCGTTCTGGCTCCGGCGGGCCCCGACGCCCTGACCGCACTCGACTCACTGGCCCGCGCCCTGCCCCACCGGCACTGAACCGATCGCTTCGAGACCCCAACGGAGCGGACCCTCATGTCCACCGACCACCGCCGCATCGTGCTCTTCGACCTGTTCGGCGTCATCGCCCGCCACCAACGCCCAGGCGCGCTGGAGAAGATGGCCGCCCGCTGCCACACCTCCCTCGACGCCTTCACCACCGCCTACTGGACCCACCGCCCGCCCTACGACGCCGGCCGGCACACCGCATCCGCGTACTGGACAGACGTGCTGCACGCGCTGTCCCGCCCCGCCGACGCCGACACGATCGAGGAGCTGCGGCTCATCGACATCGACAGCTGGTCCCGCGTCGACGACCGCATGGTCACCTACGTGCGGAGCCTGCGAGACCGCGCCCGGGTCGCCCTGCTGTCCAACATCCCCGCGGACCACGCGGACGCCTTCCTCGCCGCCCAGCCCTGGCTGCACCATCTCGACCACGTCGCCTTCTCCGGAAGGATCGGTGCGGCCAAGCCCGACCCCGCCGCCTTCCAGCACTGCGTCGTCGCCCTGCGGGCCGCACCCGCCGACTTCCTCTTCGTCGACGACCGCGAGGAGAACGTCCGCGCTGCGCAAGCCGTCGGCATGAACGGGCACATCTTCGACGGCCAGGACGGACTCGCAGCCGTCATCGACGCGTGGCTGCCGACCCGATGAGCAATGCCGCAGTTCAGTGCTCTTTGCAGGAGTTGGTGTAGTAGACGTCGATCCGGACCGCGTCGTAGTGTCGTCTGCCGTCGCTGAGGGGGTCGCCGTCCCAGAAGGGGCGGGTACCGACGTTCCTGCCGCAGAACAGCTTCGGCGCCTTCGCCAGCAGGGCCTTGTTGGTGTGGCGGGCCAGGGTGCGGGCGTTCTCCTCGAAGTGGGGGGCGCCGCCGAAGGTGATCAGCATGCCCACCTTGCGGCCCTTGCCGCTGCGGGCGACCTCCCGGGCCACGGCGGCGGTGACCTTGGCCGCGTCGGCGGAGGTGAGTCCCTTGCGCTGTCCGGCGCTGACGGTGGACCGCGCGGAGAGCGCGACGCCGACCGTGTGGTATTTCGGGTCGATGCCACCGGCCACCACCTTCCCGGCCGGCCGGCCCGGCGCGGGCGTCGATGCCTGGCCGGTGGGCCGCACCGGTGGTTCCTCCTTCTCCCGTGGTGCGGGTGGCAACAGGCCCAGGACCAGCACGAACAGGACGAGGAAGAGGTCCGCGAAGAGCCAGCCGGCGAGGTGGCGGGGGGCCGTGGCGGAGCTTTCCGCGTGCCCCGGCCCGCCGTCGCCGTTCCACTCCCCGCCCTCGGACGTGCCGCCTTCGTACGTGTCGTCGGATCCCTCCCAGGCGCGCTCGGTCGGGGCGGTCACCGCCGGCTCCCGTCGCCGTACCACTGGTCGGTGTCGGAGGTGTCGGGGTCAAAGCCGGGCGGCTCGTCCGGGTCCGGCTCGGGCTCGGGCCGGGGCTCTGCCCTCGGGTCCGTGGCGGGCGGGGGTTCCTCCGTCGCCGTGCCGGCACCGGACCAGTCGCGGCCCGCGGCGGGCGCGGTCCTGCCGTCGTCGTGTTCGTGCAGGTGGTCGAAGCCGTCGTCGCCCATCGGGTCGTAGCCTGGGGGCGGCGAGGTGGGCCCGGCCGCCGGTGGGGCGTCGGCCCAGTTGGGGTCGAGGCGGTTGAGGGTGTCCACCATGGCGTCCATGTACATGTCCAGCAGCTGGGTGCGCTCGACGAACCGCTCCATGGCCTCGCGCACCTGCCGGGTGCCCTCCAGCACCACCTCGGCCACACGTACGTGTGCCTGGTCGGAGTCGCGCGATGTCTCGGTCGCCTCGGTCAGCTCGGCGAGCAGCTCCGCGAGGGCGCGGCGGGTGGCCTCCTCGTCCGCGCTGAGGGACTTGCGCATCGCGGCGAACTCCTGGATGAGCTGGTGCGGCACGGTCAGGGACTTGCCCATCCGTTCCAGGGCGCCGGCCGACGCCGTCCAGCCCTCCAGCGCCTTCGTGAAGCCCGACTCCGGGCCGGGGTCGAAGATCTTCCCCAGTCGCTCGGTGGCCTCGTGCAGGATCCGGGTGAGCCGGTCGGTGGCGCCGCTGATCTCTCCGGCGGCGCGGACCAGTCGGCCGGTGGGCACGGCCGCCGCCTGGGCGCCGGACGTCATGGACAGCTCGAAGGTGATCAGCGCCAGCTGTTCGCCCACGGCGCGGCGCACCTGCGCGCGGGAGCAGGCCTGCTGGGTCCGCAGGCGCAGCCAGTGCAGGACGACGGTGAGGGTCACCACCACCAATATCAGTGTCACCACCGACAGCACGGCGACCCCACCGAAGTCGTGGGCCCACAACGTGAGGAAGTTGGCGCCGTCCTTGTACTGGTTGATCGCGGAGTAGAGCGACAGCCAGGTCACCACGATCGGCGCGAAGACGCACACGTCCCGGACCACGCCCAGCCAGCCCAGGAGTTGCTGGTTGGACTTCGGGGCATCGGGCACCAGCAGGTGCGGCGGGTAGACGTGGACGAGGTCGAGGCCGACCAGGGCCCGCCCGCCGGTGGCGACGTCCTCGGCCACCCGGTTCAGCACCACGCGGCCGGTGGCGCTGGGGGACCGCTGGGCGAGCTTCGCCAACTGCGACCCCGCCGCGCGCAGTTCCGGCGTCGCGGTCGGCGGGGCCGCCGCCCCGGGCGGCTGCGGCGGGACTGTGTTCGTGGTCACCGTATGCCTTTCGTGTTCATGACGCCGGCCGGCATGGCGACACCGTGGGTCAGTGGTGGCGTCGGTCGGTCGTGGTGTCGTTCAGCCGTGGTGTCGTTCAGCCGTGGGGTCGTTCAGCCGTGGGGTGTCGGTCATCCGTGGGGTGTCGGTTATCCGTGGCGGTGGTCGGGTTCGTCGGGGTGCGACGGGTCCGGCCGGGCGGTGGGCGTGGAGGAGTGGTGCATCGGGTCGGATGGCCGTTGTCGCGCGGACAGGTTCTGCCGGAAGTACTCGCTCGCCGCGATCGCGTCGACGGACTGGACGGCGTTCTTGGCCCCGTTCCGTCGCAGCGCGCTGAGCAGTGCCGCCGGCGGAGGGTGGCCGGCGAGGCCGAGTACCTCGTGCACGTCCCTGCGCTGGATGGTCTGGCTGCCGGTGAGGCAGTACAGCAGCCACTGGTAGTACTTGACGGCCAGGCCCGGCTGCCCGTCGGACATGACCCGCACGGCGTTCGCCAGGAAGCGCTGGTCGCCGAGGACGGCCGCGATCCGGTACCTGTTGTCGCGGCGGGAGCGGCGCCGGAAGCAGACATGGAGGAGTTCCCGGCCCAGCGAGGGGTCCGTGGCGGTGATGCGGTCGACCTGCGCCAGCAGGATCTCCAGGGGCAGCTCCGACAGGGCGAGCCGGCGCACCTCCTCGACCAGGTCGCCCTCGGGCAGCCCGGCGCTGCGGGCGACCAGCAGGACGCCCAGGACGTCGACGTTCAGCCCCTTGCGGCGCGCGAGTTCCAGCTCGTGGTCGAGCCGTTCGCGCATCAGGTCCCCGCGGGGCAGCGCCGACCGCAGGGCGGACACCAGGCCGGGGCCGGTCTCGGCGTCCGTGTGCGAGCCGGGGTCGGTCCGGGCCCGCAGCACGCGGCGCAGCACCTCGGTGTGCAGGGTGTCCCGGACGAGGGCCAGCCCATTGAGGTCCTGCCGGTGCGGCGACCAGTTCCGAACCAGCGTCTCCAGCTCCTGCGGCTTCAGCCGGCGCAGATGCGTCTCCACCTGGGGGACGCTCGCCGGCCGGCGCAGGAAGGCGATCTCGTCCGACTCCAGACGGCCCCCGACCGCGTCGAGCAGCATGCCGGCGACGTCCACGACCATGCCGGTGGCCGTCTGGTGCTCGTCCTGCCAGGCGCGGGCCTCCCGCCCGGTGCGCAGCGGCTGAGGCGGCCGCAGCCGGGCGATGGCCTCGGGGCCGCGCCGGCGGTGCAGGCGGACGAGATGCGCGGCACGATCGACGGAGGCGTCGGCCGCGCCCAGGTCCTCCACCACGTCGGCGCGCACCAGCCGCCGGTTGCCCTGGTGCAGGGGGCCGCGCTCGCGCTCCAGGAAGACGAACCGGGGCAGCCCCGGGGCCGAGTCGCTCTCCTCGCTGGTCGCGAAGGTCCACTCGCCCGCGGTCAGCGGTCCCAGCACCGCGCTCAGCGCCTGGATCACGACCTCCGCCGGGACCCGGGACCCGACGACGGTCACCGGCTCCTCGGGAGCGGACAGCACGGCGGCCGCCACCGGGGCGAGCAGCGCCTCCGGCACCTCGGCGGCGGCCTTCTCCAACCCGGCCGCGTCGGACTCCAGGTGCGGCCGCAACCGGTCCAGCGGCACCGGCGGCAGATGGCTCTGCGAGCCGTCGAGGCCCCCGGGTGGCAGCCAGTTCCAGCCGCTGCGGCACAAGGTCAGAGCGAGCGCCAGGTCGAGGTCGGCGGCCGGTCCGGTCAGGACGTGCGTCAGCGTCGACCCGCTGCGGCCGTGGGCGTCCTGGACGGAGACCTTGCGCAGGACGGCCGCCTCGTCGTCGTACGTCAGGTACATGTAGCCGGGCCGGATGGAACCCTGGACCGCCCAGACGAGCGGGGCGAGGCGGCGGTCCCAGCGGCCGAGGTCCGCGTCGCTCAGCGACGTGGCCACCGGACCCACGCCGTTCCCGCCGGTCAGGGAGAGCTCCGACCACCGGTAGACGGTGAGTTCGGCGAACGCCCTGGGGCCGGAGAGGGCGGGCAGGCTCATGTCCGCGACCCCCCGGGCGGTACGTCCCGGTGCAGACCGAGGTAGGCGCGCGGCCCGGTCATTACGCCCTTCATCGCGAGCAGCGACAGCAGCGGGGCGAGGACGCGGTGCTGGCCGAAGCCGTCGCCGAAGCGCCGCTCCGTTCTGCCGTCGGGGCGTCTGACCTCGACGGCTCCGGTGCCGGTGGCGGAGGCGAGGTGGAGAGTGGCGTCCTCGCACTCGTGGACCAGGTCCAGGGCACGCCGGCCGCCGCGCGCGGCCAGCAGCGTGTACACGTCCTCGCTCTCGCGTTCGACGCCGGTGAGGTCGTCCTCGGGTTCGTCGCCGCCGGGCAGCCAGGGCTCGGCCTCCCCGAGCCGAAGGTGCCGCAGCTTGTCCGACTTGGAGACGACCAACGCGCACGGCAGGCTCAGCAGGGGGCTGTCGGCGCCGTTGCGCTGCGCCTTCAGCCGGGTGCGTACGGCCGCCACCGCCAGGTCCTCGCCCTGCCCGGACCGGCGTCGGCCCAGGCGCCCCAGGCCGGGGACCGAGGTCGGGTCGACCACGCACAGCAGGGCGTTGAGACCACCGAGGAAGTCGACCTCGGGGCCGTGCCGCTGGAGTCGCTCGCCCGCGATGTCGAAGAAGACGACGGTGTGCCGGCGGCCGGAGTGCAGGTCGGTGACGATCAGCCCGACGGCGAAGTGCACGACGTCGGATTCCGGTGTGGGATGCAGTTCGAGGCGTCCCCGCATCAGCGGATCGATGGTTCTGGACCGGTACTCGTTGTACTGCCGCTGGTCCAGCGGCTGCACCTCGATGTCGTACTGCTGGGCCAGCCCGGCGTCCATCACCTGGTGGATCATCGCGGCGAGCAGGTGCGACTTGCCGGTCGCGGACTCCCCCACCAGGCCGATGCGGACCGGGGTGCCGTAGGAGGGGTAGCGCTCGGGGAGGGCGTGCGGGCCGACGGTGGGGTTGCCCGGGCAGGTGCGGTACGAGCGCGCCTCCTGGGCGGCCCGCGCGGCGCGCCCCCCGGCCCGGGCCGGCCTGGGCTCGGGCTCGTCAGGTTCGCCGCGCACGGCCGGGGACCGTACGTCCTCGTACTGCCCGCGCCGCAGGCTGTCCCAGACGAGGACGTTGAGGCAGACGGGGCACTCCACCGTCAGCTGCTCCGCTTCCCGGCTGGGAGGCGGGACGAACGGCGCCGCCCGCGGGGGCGGTGGCGGGCCCGGCTCGGGCGGGGTGTCCAGTCCCAACCAGGACAGCACGGTGGCGCGCAGCCCCCGGCGTCCGCCCGTGTTCCGGGGCGGCGGGCCGCCGCGGGCGGCCGCGGCCTCGTCGGCGGCGGCCCGGGTTGCCGCGGCGGCCGCCCGGTCCCGGCGTTCGCGCTCCCGGCGGGCGGCCTCCTCCTCGCGCTGCCGTCTGGTCTCGCGCACCGACCGCTGGTGGGTGCGGAGCTGGGCGAAGTTCTTGCGGGCCAGTTCCTGGGCCTGCTCCAGGTTCCGGTCCCGGCGCTCCTCCCACAGCCGTTGTCCGGGCGGCGGCTGGGGCTCCAGCCACTCCTGGACCTCGCGGGCCCGGGGCAGCCGGGGCGGCAGCTGTGCCGGTCCGGTGTGGGAGAAGATCCGCAGCATCAGGCCCCGGATCCATTCCTCGTGCGGGTCCACGAGGTCCCGCAAGGCGCTGCGGCTGCTGCCCGGGGGCACCGTCTGGCCGGTCGCCATCCAGAAGGCGAGCAGGGCCGCGCTGTGCACGTCGTCCTGCTCTTCCGCCGTGCGGCCGTACCCGAACTCCGGTGGGTCCCACGCGGTGACGGGCCGCGGCGGCAGCGTCCGGCCGGCCCGAACGGCCGTGTCCAGGCCGGACAGTTGGAGGCCGTTCCCGTCCCACCACAGGTGTTCCAGGTCCAGGCGTCCGTGCACCAGCCCGCAGCGGTGCAGCGCGGCGACGGCGGTGAACAGGTCGCGCACCGCGCTCTCGAGCTGGTTGCCGTGCAGGGCGTCCGGGGACGTCCAGTCGGCGAGCCTGCTGCCGCGCAGCGAGAGCAGCAGCCGGGTGCCCGTCGGGCCGGTGTCGTCCCGGGCGACGACGTGGGCGAGCTGCCGCGGCACCCGGTCGCGGTGGAAGAGCCGGACCAGCACGGCGGTGTTGTCGAACTCCCGGTCCAGCGCCGCCGTGTCACCGCCGCGGGCCGACTTGACCACGAGCTGATGACCGGTCACCCGATGGCGGAAACGAGTCATGCGCCAGCCGTCACAGACGAAGTCGGAACCCTCGCCGGCCTCCGGAACGATGCCTATCGTCACCCGCCGCCCTCGTGGCTCCGCGGGCCGTTCACCGCGAAACTCCTCAGTCAACGCCACGACCTCCCCCCAAGTCGACGCGCCCCGCGATACGTGCAGGGGCAAAGCTCTACCACAAACGGAACGCCGAGCGAGACGTTTTGTGCAGGAACCGTTACTTGGCGTGATGTCGTGTGCCAAGCTGTTCGGGACACGGGCAAAAACGGGGGGTGGGGCGTGTGGAGCCGATTTCGGCCGCCGACATGCAACGGGAGGGCATCGTGGCCGTCCTGGCCGAGTTGTATCCCGGCGTCCCCGAGACACGTCTGGTGGTGGAGCTCCTCGGCGGCAGTCTGTCCCGGGTCCCCGACCAGGTCGCTCCGCTCGTCAGGTGGTACCACGTCTGCCGGCTGACGGAGCACGGCGCCTTCCCCTTCGACCTGGAGAAACTGCTGGAGGCCGTGCTGGCGGAGTATCCGGGCATCACCCCGGTGCGGACGTTTCTCGCGAAGCGACGCGAAGAGGGAACCGGGAGGGCGGCGACGGGGACCGTCGGGACCGGGGCTGTCGATACGGGGGCTGTCGGGACCGGGACCGGCGAGACCCGGGCTGTCGACACGAAGGCTGTCGGGACCGGGACCGGCGAGACCCGGGCTGTCGACACGAAGGCTGTCGGGACCGGGACCGGCGAGACCCGGGCTGTCGCCGGCGGCCCGCGGCGACGGCGTGGTGCCGGCCCTGGACGCCGAGCGCCCGGACGTCCTGCACTACGCCGGGCACGGCTCGCCCGACGGACACCTGCTGATGGAGGGGCCGGGCGGGAGCACCGCCCCGGTGCGGACGGGGTGGCTGGCGACGGCGCTCTCGGCGGTCGGCGGGGTGCACTGCCTCGTTCTCACGAGCTGCCATCTCGGGCGTGACCTGGAGGACTTCCGCTCCTGCGCCGACTTCTCGATCGGCGCTACCGTGCCGCTCCGCGACCGCGACGGTCGGGCCTTCAGCCGGATCTTCTACGAGGCCCTGCACCGGGGCAGACCGGTCCCGGACGCCTTCGCGCTCGGCGTCGCCCAGGTCACCATGACAGCCGGCGACGCGCAGGGCCTCCGGATCGTGCGGGGCCACCGCGGCGGAGGTTCCCAGCAATGAGCGAATCGACGCCCCTGCCGTTGCCGGACGGCGGATCACCGCCGCCCGACCGTGCGTCGTCGCCACCCGAGGGTTCACGGACGGCCGACGCGGACCGGGCCGACACCCACCGGTTCGACGCCTCCTGGGCCGCCGGGGACTGGGGGGCCGGCAGGTGGGGCGGGGTCGACTGGGCCGCGCACCGGAAGCGGGCCCGGCCCGAGGGCGGGGAGGACGGGGCGGAGGGCCGCAGCCGACTGGCCGCCGAGTTCGAGCTCGGGCTCGCCGGGGGCGCGGACGACCCGGACTCCGACGCCGGAGCCGACCGGCCGGAGGGCGGCACGACGGTCGTGACGGACCGTCTGCTGTTCGCGCTCGGCGAGGAGCAGGCCTGTCCCGAGTGCCACCACACCTTCCGGCTCGGCGAGGAGGTCGTGGTCGACCGCGACCCCGCGAACGGCTCGTTCGCCCTTCGGCACCGCGGCAGACTGCTGGGCTGCGGAAACGCCGGCACCCTGGACACGCACACCACGCGACTGGCGGCGGACTTCCACCGCGGGCTCGACGAGACCAACCCGCCCTCCCGCGACATGCACCCGGTGCGTCTGGCGCCCGGCCACGAACTGCTCGCCGTGCACGCGGGCTTCGGAGGCGGGCCGCCCAGGCGGTTCGACTGTTTCGTCTGCGCCATGACGCTCCGGCCCGGAGACCTCGTCATCCACTGCCCCTGCTCCCCCGGCCGGCCCGACTGCAAGTGCGCGATCCACCGCGATCCGGAGCGGGGAAACCTCTGCTACGACGAGTGGCAGGCCCACAACACCACCACCCCGTGTCCGGGAGGGGGCGGCGGCTGATGACCGACACGTCCCCCACTTCCGCGGCCCGGCCGGACGGCCCACCGCAGGAGTCGCGCTACGCCCGCCACGCCCTGGTCACCGGCTGGCGGCAGGACCTGCTGGGCTCGGCGACCGTGGTCGTGATCGGCGTGGGCGCGCTCGGCAACGTCGTCGCGCAGGCCCTCGCCCTCGCCGGTGTCGGCCGTCTGCTGCTCTGCGACCCCGACGTGGTGGCCCCGAGCAATCTCAGCCGCTGTCCGCTCTTCCGCGTCGACGACGTGGGCCGCCCCAAGGCGCGGGTCGCCGCCGCCGCGCTCACCGGCCTGGCCCCGGAGGTACGGGCCGAGGCCCGCACCGCGCCCCTGGTCTCCGGCGTCGGCCTGGGCGAACTGCGCGCCGCCGCACTGGTGGTGAGCTGCCTCGACAGCCGGGCCGCACGGATCGAACTCGCCTCCCGTTGCAACCTGGTCGGCGCCGCCATGCTCGACGGCGGCACCCACGACTGGGGCGGACAGGTCACGTACTTCCCGCCCGGCGGCCGGTGCTGGGCGTGCGGGACTCCCCCCGAGGAGCTGGCCCTGGTGGACAGCCCCTGGTCGTGCACCGCGCCGCTCGCCGCCGGGCTGCCGGTCGGCGCGAGTGCCCCGGTGTCGTTCCTCGTCGGATCGTGGCTCGCCGGTCACGCCGTACGGCTGCTGCTGGGCCTGCCGGTGGAGCGGCTGCCGCTGCGGATCGACGCGTACGGCTCCGCGCTGCCCGTCTCCGTCAGGGGTTCCATGAACACACCCGGGGAGGACTGCCCACTGCACGAGCACATCGACGAGGACGACGTCCGGCGACTGCCCTTCGGCCACGAGGCCCCGGTGAGCGCGCTGCTCGCCCACACCGGTCCGGACGAGGAACCACTGGGCTGGGCCGGTTTCCGGGCCGCCGACGAGCCGCCGAACGCGCTGCCCGCGGCGTTCCGGCTGCGAGCGGCGCCGCCGGAGGCCACTCTGCGCGAGATCGGAGTGGCTCCCGCGGAGGTGCTGGCCGTCACGCGGCGGGACGGCAGTGGACTGCGGTATCTGGAGTTGGCCGGGGACGGGGGGATCGCATGAGAGACGACCTGAGGGACGCGCTGTACCGGGAGCTGGAGGAGACGGTGACTCCGGAGGAAGCGGGGATGTATCTCGCCTCGCTCCGCTTTCCCATGCACCGGCTCGATTTCAGAACCGCCCCACAGCTGTTCTGGTCCAAACTCCGCAAGCTGCTGGACAGGGGCGTGCTGGTCGACGGCGAGGACAGCCTGATCCGTCAGATCGCCCCCGCCTACCCGGGCAACCCGGTGCTCCAGCAGGCCTACTGGTCGCTGTCCGCCCCGCAGGCCAACCACTTCGGCGGCGGTCACATGCCTGCGCAGCCCCCGCCCCCGCCGCCACACCCGGGCTACCCGCAGTACGGCGCACCGCCCATGCCGCCCCAGTACCAGGCACAGACACCGGAGGCGCCGCCCCAGGGCTACTTCGCTGCACCTTTGCCGCCGGACCCGACGACCGCCGCGCCTGGCATGGGCTTCCCGCCGGGCCGGGGCACCCCGCCGTTCACCGGCCCGTACCACGCCCAGCAGCCCCAACAGCCCCACCCGGGACGGCCGCACCCTCAGGAGACCATCCAGACACCGACCACCCCGCCGGACCCCGAGCCCGCCGCGCCCACCGAGTTCCACACGCTGGTGTTCATCGCGGTGAGCCACCATGGTGATTTCATCATGGCCGTGCAGGAGGAGGACCTGTCCGCCCAGGTGCTCTTCGTCAGCTCCGGCGCCGGCGCCCCGGTGGGCCAGGTGGCGATGCTGCTGTCCGAGCCGTTGCCGCCGGAGCGGGTCACGGCCCTGCGGAACACGCTGCGCGACCGCGGAGCCTCGGACCTGGAGATCCTGCAGCAGGTGCACGGGCACCGGCCGCACATCTTCCGCAAGCTGCACGCCCTGGGGCCCGACCAGCAGCCGTACGAGTTCGACAACGTCCCCTCCACCACGACGGGGCACGACATCGCGGCCGCCGTCCTCGGGTTCGGCGAGGGCGCCCTGCGTGAGCGGCTCGCGCGGCGGCGGCGGACCGTCGTCGACCGGTCGGTGCCCGGTGGGGACTGGGTGGAGCTGGACCCGCTGTCGCAGACGCTCTACGACTCCGGCGTGCGGGACGGCGACACACTGCGCGTGTCGCCCGAGAGCACCGCCGGCGCGGGCGCGCCGCAGAGCCGGATCCGGGCGATCCTGCGGGTGAAGCGGGAGATCCTGCGGTACGCGCAGCAGCACGGCGACAGCTTCCGGATCGACCACATGGACGATTCGGAGTTCCCGACGGTCTACGACATCTCCTTCGATGCGCTGGGTTTCCGCCCCCCGCCCGAGGGCGCGCCCCCCGGAACGCTCCCGATGCCCCAGCCCTCGCACACGGTGACCATCCTGCTCGGCCCGGACTTCCCGTACGGCGCGCCGGTGGCCGTGTGGCAGACACCGGTGTTCCATCCCAACATCCTGGGTCCCGAGAGGCCACCCGGATTTCCCCCGGGTGCCCCGGACGGACTGGTGTGTCTGGGACCGTTGAACCGGGCGTACCGGCCGACGATGGACTTCGGGAGGCTGTGTCAGATGCTGGTCGACATCGCGGGCTACCGCACGTACGACGTCCGCTCCCACAATGACGGTGGCGAGGGGTGGTTCAACGCGCGCGCCGCGGCGTGGGCCGCCTCCGAGAAGGGGGAGGGCATGATCAAGGACATCGGTGGCGTGCCGTCGGCACCGGCGCGGGAGAACCCGGACGGGGACGCCGGCAGCCTGCGGGTACGGGCCCTGCGGCTGCGGAAAGCGGACGTGGTCGGCGATGGCGCCTGACGAGGGCCCTCGCAGGTGGCCGCCGGACGGGGGTCTGGAGCTGGGCCGCGAGCCCCAGGTCGAGCTGTTCTGGGGCGAGGGCACAGGGCATCTCGCCGAGCGGCTGCCCATGGTGCCCCTGCTGGAGGCGGTGCTGGCCGGTGAACTGCGCGAGCACGCACGGGATCCGGACTTCGGTTTCGTCCTGCTGTTCCACGACATCGAGGGCCGGGACCGCTACGAGGGGCCGCCGGAGATCGTCAACCTGCGTCCCGACTTCGGCCATCTGACGGTGCTGGCGCACGTCGGGGACCGGGTGCTGTACCAGCAGCCGCACTCGGTGACCGGGCTGCTGGGTCCGGTGCTCGCGGCGCTGGCCCGCAGCATCGATCCCGCCGCGCCGCGCTGGTCCTTCCGCGTCGACTCCGTCGCCCAGCGCGACTCGGCGGCCCGGCGCGGCCAACAGGACCGCGCGGACTACGGCGACTACGGCGACTTCGACCGCTACGACCTCTACGACCCGTACGACCGCTACGACGCCTACGACCGTCGGCGGCGCGGCGGTCCGCTCGACGGCCGGGACGCGTCCCGGCTGCCGCCGGTCGTGACGGGCACCGCCGATGTGGACGTCACCCGCTCCTCGCGGCTGTCGTTCGGTGTGCGCCGGGTGGAGGAGCCGGAGGCGCCGCGGATCAGCTCCTCCGACCGGCACGGTGCGGGGCTGCCACAGCACCTGGAGGAGCGGCCGGTGACCGTGCTGCTGACGCCGCGGGTCCAGCGGCTGCTGGAGCACGACCTGCGCTTGTCCCTGGAGGTCGAGGAGGGCGGCTTCCTCCTGGGCAAGGTGTACCGCAGACCGGACAGCGCGGACGGTCATGTGGTGATCGTCGAACATGTGCTGCCGGCCGAGCACTCCGGGGCCTCGCACATGCACTTCACGTTCACGGGGGACTCCTTCCGCACCATGAGCCGTGTCATGGAGGAGCGTCATCCCGAGGACCAGCTGCTCGGCTGGTACCACACGCATCTGTTCTCGGCGGTCGGCGGGATGGGACTGTCCCGCACCGACGTCGAGTTGCACCGGGCCACCTTCCGCCGCCCCTGGCAGGTCGCCGCACTGATCAACATCTCGGGCGGCCGCCGCGTCGTGCGCTGCTACAGCCGCTCCGAGAACTCCATGGAAGCGTGCCCCCTGTGGAGCCGGGATGACGACACTGCCCCTTACCGTCTCACGCGTCCTTCGCTGGGCCGCCGTTGACCGCGCCGGCCCCCCACCGTCCGTGTCCGACGCCGCCGGACCGCGGCCCGGGGACGACGGCGACCCGGTGGCGGGGGTGGAACGGCTGGCCGCGGTGACGGCGGCCCGGCTGCGGCTGTCCGCCCCGCCGTTGGGCGACGGCGGGCCCGCCGGGCTCGGCGCGCTGCTGCTCGCCACCGCCGTGGCCCTGCGGCACGTTCCCGAGGTGGCCGGGATGGCCCTGGACGTGTCCGCTCCGGACTCCGCGGCGGATCTGCTGGCCCGGCACGGTCTGGTGCGCCGGGTCCGCTCCTGCGGTGACCCGGCGCTCGCGCCCGACGACAGACTGGGCGACGAACTGCTGCGCCACTCACCCCTGACCGGGCTGCTGAGCGCGCCCGCGACCACGCCCGGCGCCGAGGCGGCCGCCGAGCAGGTCCTGGACCGGCTGCTCGGTCACCCCGAGGGCCGTACGACGGTCACCACCGCACTCGCGCCCCCGCCCACCGGCCCGCGCACGGCGCGCTGGCGCGCCCGGCTGCTGGAACGCCGCCGGTACACCGCCGAGGAACGGCGGTGGGTCCTCGACGTGTACGAGACGGCCCTGTTGCACCACGGGCCGGAACTGCGCCGTCGTACCGCCCACGCCACCGTGGTACTGGCGGGTGTCGGGCCCGTGCCGCCCGGCCCCGACGAGCGGGACACCGGGGCGGGCCGGGTGGTGGACGAGGCCGAGGCGCTCGCCGAGTGGTGGCGGCCGCTGGCGGTGCTCACCCACCGCCACGGCACGGAGCTGCGCGCCCGACCGCTGCTGGAGGGCTACGACGACGCCCTGGAGCTGTGCCGGATCCACCGGGGCGTGCTGGCCCGTACCGAACTGACCCGATTGGCGGCCCGGTGAGTGACATTCCCTACGAGGTGAAGGTGGTGGCCCGTTCCGAGGCCGAACGGAACGAGCTGCTGGGGGCGGCCCCGACGCTGTCGCTGCGGGACGTGCTGGCCTCCGGCGGCTACCGGCTCGTGGAGGACGTGCCGGAGGAGTTGTTCGACCTGCCGTGGGAACGGTTCGCGCCGGACTGCGTGGTGGAGGGCCGTACGGAGTCCGGGGCGGGACCGTCCGAGGCGGTGCCGGACCGGCAGGCGGAGCATCCGGCCGAGCTGAGGGACGGTCAGGCGGTGCGGTTCGCCTACTGGGAGCACATCGAGCAGGTGGCCTCGCTGCTGCGCAACGGCCTGCCGGTCCTCGTCGTCACCGAGAAGCTGGTCGTCACCCACTTGTGGACCGAGATGACCTCGAGCGCGGATCTCCGTCCGGTGCTGCTGGAGGACCCGCAGGGCGCGGCCGCCGCGGCCGTCGAGGATCCCCCGGCCGGTCAGGAGGTGGCCGTGCTGTCAGGGATGGTGGACCCCCTGCGCGCCGAGGCCGGCGTCCGCGCCGACCGGCTGACCCAGCTGCGCGGCCTGCTGGAGCGCCACAAGGACGGGGACGTCATCGTCCTGCCGCATCTCGATCTGCTCTGCGGCGGCCAGGACCTGGGGCGGCACGCCGAGGCCAGGGAACTCGTGGAGCTGCTGTACGAGTACCCGGACCGGCTGGTGCTCGCCTTCGCCGACACCTCGCTGCCGCTGCCGCACGTGCTCGCCGAACGGTTCAGCGTCCGTGTCTCCATCTCCGGTGTCCCGCCCACGGTCCCGGTGCCGCACCGGCCGGACGCCCCCAGGGTCCCGCTCGGCGTCGCGCTGGTCACGGCGGACGAGGCGAACTGCTTCGAGAACTTCAGCCCTCGGGACTTCCACAAGCACGTGGCCGGTCTCAACCCGGTGCGGATGCGTCAGGCGATGCGCTACGCCCACCAGGTGCACAGCGAGCCCCGTCCCGAGGGCGGCCGCCCCTCGGTGCGGGACCTGCGGGGCACCCTGCGCTCCTTCAAGGCGAAGCAGTCCACCATGTTCGAGGTGCCCGACGTCACGCTCGCCGACATCGGCGGCTACGACGACGTCAAGAGGGAGATCGAGCAGGCCCTGGCCATTGTCACCGGCGCCCGGCAACTGCCCGCCGAACTGGAGTCGGTGCGGGGTGAGTTGGTGCCGCGCGGCTTCATCCTGCACGGCAAGCCGGGCACCGGCAAGACGCTCTTCGCCAAGGCGATCGCCAACATCATGGACGCGACCATCCAGGTCGTCTCGGGCCCCGAGGTACTGAACATGTACGTCGGTGAGAGCGAGCGGATGGTGCGCGAGGTGTTCGCCGCGGGCCGGCGCAGCGCGCCCTCGGTGATCGTCTTCGACGAGTTCGACGCGATCGCCTCGGCCCGCAGCAATCGCCAGGACGGCGGCACGCGGGTCGGCAACAGCGTGGTGGCGCAGATCCTCACCGAGATGGACGGCTTCCGTCCCGAGGTGCAGATGCTGGTCATCGGCACCACGAACCGCATCGACATGATCGACGCGGCCCTCCAGCGGCCCAGCCGGTTCCGCAGCATCCACATCGAACTGCCCGACCTGGCCGCCCGGCGTCAGATCCTGCGGCACCACGCGGGCCGCTACCACGTGAAGATCGAGGACGAACTGTTGGAACTGATCAGCGGCGCGACCGACCTCTGGAACGGAGACGAACTGCGTTCCCTGATGCGGGACGCCGCCATCGAGGAGAACCTGCACCGCAGGCCGCCCACCGCGCTCCAGATGGGCAAGCTGGTCGGCCGCATCCAGCACGAGCGCCGTCAGCGCAAGGCGGAACAGTGACGTCGCCCCCCGCCGCCGGCGCCGGTCCGGCACAGCTCGGCTGGGACGCGGAGGACCTGCGGGCCATCCGCACGCTGCACACCCTCGGCCGCAGCGTGGAGCTGCATTTCACGGGCCGTCGGCAGGCGTTGGACCTGCTGAAGATCGCGGTCGTCGCCCAGGAGCACGTGCTGCTGCTGGGCCCGCCCGGAACCGGCAAGACCGATCTGGTGTCCCGGTTCGCGGCCGGTCTCGGCACCCACCCCTTCATCCGGCTGCTCACCCGTTTCACCGAGCCCGCCGAGCTGTTCGGCCCGATGGACGTGGTCGCCTTCCGCGACGGCCGTCACGTGGTCCGCACCGAGGGCATGCTGCCGGAGGCGTCGATCGTCTTCCTGGACGAGGTGTTCCAGTGCGGCAGCCCGATCCTCAACACGCTGCTGACGGTGATGAACGAGCGGCTGTTCCGGCACGGCGGGGGAACCGTCAAGGTGCCGCTGATCAGCCTGATCGGGGCCGCCAACACACTGCCCCGCGACCCGTCCCTGCTGGCCTTCGCGGACCGGTTCCTGCTGCGGCTGCACGTGACACCGGTGGCGGAGAGCCGCCTCGAGGACCTGCTCGCGGCGCACTTCGCACCGCCACCGCCGGACGCCGCGCAGCGGGCCGACGGGCAGACCTACGTCGACAAGGACTCCCTGGACCGGCTCGGCCGCCAGGCGGCCCGCGTCGATCTGAGCGGGGTGACCGCCGCCTACCAGGCGCTGATCCGCGAACTGCTCGGGCAGGGGGTGGCCCTGTCGGACCGGCGGATCATCCGCGGCACCCGGCTGGTGGCGGCCGCCGCGATGCTCGACGAGCGGGTGCGGGCCGTGCCCGGCGACCTGTGGCCGCTGCGCCACTTCTGGTCCGATCCGGTGCACGAGCCGGTGGTGGCGGAGGCGGTGAGCCGGTTGGGCGGTGACGACGGCGCGCGGCAGGCACGGGGGCGCGACCCGCAGGCCGTCCTGGCGGACGCCCGGATCCTGTTCCGCCGACTGGGATCGGACCCCTCCCCCGCCGCCACGGAGGCGACACTGCGCGGCCTGAACAGACTGCGGCGGGAGCTGGAGGCACATCATCCGGGCAATGGGGCCGCACGGGACGAACTGGGCACTATCATCACCAACACGCTTGAGTTCCTTCCCCGTTGAGCGGGGAAGCGACCGGGCCCCGTACGGGGGGAGCCGACAGGACATGTGCAATCCACGCCGAGTCAGAGTCACCGCGACGCGGGAGGTCGCCGAGGCCTGGCAGGTCGAGCTGGAGCGCCGGGTCGCCCTCAGCGACACCGTCGTCAGCGAACTGGAGATCTCCTACCCCTTCGGCGGCACCCTGGGCGACCGCACCCGCGCGGTCTTCGAGGCCGCCCTCGCCCGGGATCCGCACTGGCGGGAGACGAGCGACGGCGCCCATGAACTGCCGCTCGCCGACGGCCTGGTGACATACCGGTCGGCGGACGGCACGCTCGTGGTGCGGGCCCGGCTGACGGACACCGCGCGCGCCGAGGGGGTGGCGGCCGAGACCCTGCGCGGCACGGTCACGGACGTGGCGCACGGCGAGGGCGAGGGCCGCTACTACGACGACAACTACCGCGGCAGGACCCGGCGGGCCGCCGACGCGGAGGCCCGCAGGATCGCCGAGTCGGCGGCGGAGCGCAACGCGCGGGCGCTGCTCGCCGGCGTGCGCCGCCGCGCCCAGGAGGCCTCCGCGGTCGCTGAGCGGGGTGCCGAGGACCGCGTACGGCAGGCGGCCACCGCGGACGCCGCCGCGCACTTGGAGGCCGAGCGGGCCCGGGTGCGCGAGGAACTCGACGCCCGCAACCGGGTCCGGGTGGAGCAGCTGGGGCAGGAGGCGTTGCGGGCGGTGAACGCCGTACTGGCGCTGGCGTACCGGGAGGCGCTGCTCGCCTTCGCACGGGAGCAGGGGGCCCGCGCCGTCAAGGTCGACGAGTCGGAGGACTCGATCGCCGTCGAGTTCGAGATGGGGAGCTAGCCATGCGGGTCAGAGTGCGCTTCCGCTTCAACACGGTCTCCGGCGAGGTGGAGCTCTTCCAGATCGACGACATCGGCGCGGAGGAGGCGGACGGGACGGAAGGGGCCCGCTCGCGCGGGGCGGCGCACGACGCGGAGCACGACCGGATCAGCGCGGAGATCGGCGCGGTCACCGCCCGCCGGCCCGACGTCGAGGAGGTACGGCCGGTGGTGGCCGGCGTCCCGTTCGATCCCACGCGGTGGTCGCGGATACGTCCGGTCAGCAACAGGAGCGAGGAGTCCGAACCCGACGTCGAGACGGGAGAGCTGGGCGCGCAGTGAGCAAGAGGGTCCATCTGCTGCTGCGAGCGGCCCGCGCCTACGCGGAGGCGGGCGCGCACGCCGAAGCGGCCCGCTGCTACGACACGCTCGGCTGGCGCTGGAGCGCGGCGGACGCCTACCACCGCGCGGGCGATCTGGAACACGCCGCCGAGACCTACCGCAGGGCCGGCCACCCGGAGCGTGCCGCCCGCTGCTTCCGGCTGCTCGGCCGCCCCGACCGGGCCGCCCGGTGCTGGCAGGAGACGGGCAGCCCGCTGGAGGCGGGATGGGAACTGCTGGTCGCCGACCTGACCGAGGCGGCCGCCCCGCTGCTGGCCGCCGCCGCCCGCACCCCGCCCACCGCACCCGCTCCGCTGCTGCGGCTGGCCCTCGCGCGAGCGCTGTACCGCTGGACCGTGGAAGGCGGCGGCCGGGGTCGGGCCGTGGGCACCGGAATGCTGTTGGGGCTGCTGGCGGAGGTCGAGCAGGGAATCCTCACCGTGTCCTCGCGCATCGAGCGGCTGCGGCTGCTGGAGTGGGGGGTGGAGACGGCCGACCGGATCGGCCGCTTCGACGTGTCCGCCGCGCTGTTCGGCGCCGCGCACCGGCCGCGCCAGGACCAGTCGGCCGCCCGTGCCGAGGTGCTGGCCCAGTGGCAGGAGTGGGCGGCCCTGCGGTTGGGCGGTACGGCCTGGCTGCCCCTCCCCGACACCACCGTGGCGGGGTGAGCCGTGTCCGACTTCCTGGGCCGTCCCCGGCGCCGCCCCGGTGACGACGTACGCCCCGCGCGGACCGCCGCGGCGAGTCGTGCGGACCGCTGGCGCAGCGCCGGCCGCTTCGGTTCCGCCCGCCAGACGCTGGCGGCCCTGGGTTCGCTGTACGCGGCGGGCGCGGCGGACTGGGTGTGCCACCGCGGACCCGGTGGGGCGCGGGGCGAGGCGCCGGCGTACTGGCTGCTCACCACCGCGCACGGGCCGGTGGCCGCCGATGTGATCGCGCTGCACGGCGGGGAGCCCGTGCCGGTGGACAGCCCGCGGACGCACGACCTGGGCGAGGTGCGGTCCTGGCCGGAGGTGACGGCGGTGGAGCTGTTGGCCGCCTTCCCCACCCACGGCCCGCCGACCATGGGCCACCCGCTGCTGTACGTGCTGACGGCGCCCGCCCTGCTGCGGACCGTGGTGCGCCACGCGCGGTCCGCTCAGGCCGACATCTCCCTCGTACGAGCCTCGGCGCGTCCGCTGTTCCCGCGGGTGCGGCCCGGCACGGAGGAGGAGCGGCTGCTGGTGCTGCTGAGCGCCCCGGCGGACCCGGCCCTCGACCATTCGGCCCCCGAGGCTCCGGACCGCGCGGTCCCCGGCGGTCTCGTGCACTCCCTGGTGTCGCTGCCCCGTACGTCCGTGTGCCGTCCGGCCGCCCACTGCGCGCGACTCCTCCTCGACGTACGGCACGATCCGCCGCTGGACGAGGAGTTGCTGCGGCCCGCGATCGCCGACGGGGAGTTGTGGCTGCTCGGCGACTCGGGTGAGCAGCCGCCGGTGGCGCTGCGACTGCTGGGGGCTCCGGCGCCACTGCGGGTGGAGGCCCCGCTGGACGCGCCCGCGCCTGCCGTACGGCGGGCGGCCGGCCCCGCGGCCGAGCCGCCCGGGACACGGTTGCGGGTGGTGCCGGACGCGGAGGCCGGCACGGGGGTCGACGCGGTGCTGCTCACGGATCCCGAACTTCCCCTGCTGCGCCGCTATCTGATGGGCCGTCCGTTGGCGGAGCAGGCGTTCCTCGCGCTGGGGGACGGCACGCACCTCCTCGTCGACGCGTCGGGGTGGGTGGCGTCCGTGCCCTTCGGCGTGCCGCTGCGCCGGGTGGGCCCGGGTGCCTGCTTCGTCCAGTCCGGGCACGCGCTCACCCCGCCGCTGCCGCCGGGTGCCCGGATCCGGTCGCTCGGGCTGCGGGCGGGGGTCGCCGTGGTGTGCCGGGAGGCGGGCCGGTCCGAGTTCCGGCTCGACCCGCTCGTACCGGTGTGGACGCTGTGGGCCCCCGAGGAGCCACCGGCCGTACCGCCCGCGCTGTCCCGCACGGCCCACGAACTCCTCACGCTGTTCGAGACGCTGATGGAAGATCGGGCGGGACGGACCGGCCCGGGGGACGCCACGGCGCCGCCCGGCGCGCCCGAGGCGTCCGAGGCGTTGCGGGGAGCCGAAGGGGCGGAGGAGGACCCTACGACCGCGCTCGCCCGGGCCGCCCGGTTGCGGGCCGAGGGACATCTCCCGGAGGCCGCGGAGGCGTTCCGGACGGCCGGGGATCCGCTGCAAGCGGGCCGGCTCTTCGAACAGGCGGCACTACGGCTCGGAGAGGCGGAGTGACCTCGCCCGCGCCCAGCGACGGCCGGGCGCCGCAACGCCGCTGGTTCCGGGCCGACAGCGCCCACTACGGCTCCCTCTCCCCCGACGGCACCCTCTTCCTGCGCACCGAGGGCACCACCGTGGAAGCGGTCGACGACAGCGGCCGCAGACTGTGGTCGGCCTCGCTGGACGCCTCAGGGGAGGGCGGCGGGCAGGACACCGGGACGGCGTCCGGCGTGTGGGCGCCCGACGCGAGTGAGGTTCTGGTGTTCCTCGGCGGGTGGGGGCATCTCCTGGACGCCGACACCGGCGCCGAACGATCCCGGCTCCCGGCGGTGCGCGGTACGGCGGGGCAGGCCGCCGCCGTCTCGCCGGACGGCCTGCGCACGGCCCTGCTCTCCGACCCCCGCACCGTGACCGTCCATCACCGCCGGACGCGGGCCACCGTCCACCTGCCCGTCGGGGACGAGGTCTGCGACCTGGTGTGGGACCCGGGCGGCCGGCTGCTGTGCGTGGCCACCCCGACCGCGCTCCAGCTGTGGAACCCGACCAGCCGGGACCCGTCCGCCACCCCGTGCTCCGGGCGCACCGCCCTGCACGCGGTCGCCTGGTCCCCGGACCGCAGGACCCTGGCCTTCGCGGACGCCGAGGGCGTTCACCTGGTCGACGCCCACGGCACCGCCCCCGCCATCTCCGCCAACGCCCCGTCCGTGTACGGCCTCGGCTTCAGCCGCACCGGCCGCCACCTGGCGGTCGCCGGCTCCGGCGGTGTGCTGGTCCTCGACCGGGAACTCTCCCCCGTCGCCCACATCCCGGGCTCCCCGCGCCTCCCGGCCGACTTCAGCGCCTGCGCCGCGGGGCGGCTGCTGGTGCGCACCGAGCAGGACGGTACGGCGGGCCACGCGCTGTGGGAGCTGCCCGACACCGTGGAGCCGGCGTCCGGCCGCCGCACCGACGCGGCGCTGCAGCGCTGGGTGGCCGCCATGTGCGGCTCGGTGGGGCGAAGGGTCCCGGAGCCGGGCGAGTCACCCGCGCTGCGCACCGGACCACCGCGCCCACTCGGCACCGGCCGGGACCTGCCGATGCCGGCGTTCGCCTGGGTCACCGACGGTGCCTCGGCCGGCGAGCTGCGACCTGGCCTGGTGGCACTGCGCCGACCGGCACCCGGGGAGCCGTCACGGACGACCCAGCCGAACGGGAGCACCCCCACAAGGCCGCCCCGGACCGACGAGCCGGTCTGGACCGCCGAGTTGCCCATCGCGCGTGCGGGTGGAGCGGTCGACATCGAGGCTTCGGCCGAGGCCCTGGATCCGGAACGGGCCGACTCCCCGGGGGCGGCCCTCGCCGTGGCGACGCACCGTGGGACGGCGGAGCTCACCGTGCTGGACGCGGCCACGGGTACCGTACGGGCGCGGTTGCCCGGGGGGCAGGCACCGGTGTGGTGTCCCACCGGCGGTGGCCGGCTCGTCGTGCCCGAGCCGGGACGGCAACCCGCCCACCTCTACCTGTACGAGCTGGGGGAACCGCCCTCCGCGACCACCGCGGTGAGCCGGTTCGTGCGCGGCCGGGTGGGCCGGCCCGCCTGGTCGCCCGACGGTCGGCTGCTGGCGGCGGGCACGTCGGGCGAGGTACTGCTGTGGCGGATGCCGGAGTTCGCCCTGTCCAGTCCCCGCCTGAGACTGCCGCCCAGGGCCTTCGGCACCAGGGTCGCCTGGTCCCCCGACGGCCGCAGACTCGCCGCCACCTGTGATGCCGGCAGCGGGCCGATCGTCGTCTGGGACACCTCCGACTGGCAGATCCAGCGCGAGCTGGGGGCGCCGGGCGGCATCGGCTGGGCGCCCGCGCTCGCCTGGTCGCCGGACGGTTCCCTGCTGGCGGCGCCCGGGCCGGGCAGGTCGACGTCCACCGTGCAGATCTGGGACGTGGCGGAGGCCTCGGTGGTGCTCACCCTCGAACCGCCCCGGGTCCGGGGCCAGTTGTGGTCGGTGCGCTGGTCCCCGGACGGCCGTCGGATCGCCACGACGTACGGCGGTGGCACCACGCTCGTCTGGGAGCTGCTCACCGCAGGCCGAGCGCCGTCCGCGCCGCTCCCGCTCCCCGCCCACCGGCTCGCCGAACTGGGCACCGCCGCCGTGGCCGCCGACGCCGCTGTCCCCCTGTCCACCCTCACCGAGCTGCTGACCCTGCTCGCCCCCGGCCCGGCGGACCCCTCCGGCCCGGCCGCGGGCGGTACGCCCGCCGGCCTCACGGAGCTGCTGTACGGCGCCCGGGCGGCGCGGGCGCTGCGCGCGCTGGACTGGCCACCGGCCGCGCACCCCGCGCTGGCCGCCGTCACCGCCACCCAGTTGCCGTCCGACTCCCGGTACGCGGCGCCCTCCGCCGTCCCCGCGGCGGAACTGCGCTCCGCGCTGGAACGCGGTCTCGGCGGCGCGGCCCAGGACGCACCGGAGCACGGTCACGCCGCCGGAGCCCTGGCCGCCGCGCTGGAGCGGACCCGCACCCGGTTGCTGCCCGCCCTCCGGCTGCTCGGCCCGGACGCCGTACGCCAGGACCCGGGGCTGGTGCACCGAGTGGCCCAGGGCCTGGGAAGGCAGGGCCCGGGACCGGACGGACGCCATCCGGTACCGGGGCTGCGGCTGCCTGCGTCCCCCGTGGGCGACGAGATCACCGGGCCCACCGCGGCCGGAGCCCCGGCCGGCCTGGTGCGACACGGTCCGCCGGACCGCATGGTGCCCAGCCAACTGGCCCTGCCCGACGATGTGCTGGGCCCCCTCTACACGCAGGAAGCGCTGCTCTACCGCACCCGGCGGGGCGCGGCACCGCCCGCCACCCGCAACGCCGTCCTCGTCCTGGACACGGGACCGGCGGCCCACGGTCAGGTCGGTACGTGCCTCCGGGTGTGCGCCCACGCCCTGGCCGAGGCGCTGCTGCGGGCGGGGCGCCGGGTGGAGCTGCTCCAGCTGAACGGCCTGAGCGGTCCGCTGCCGCTGGCGGGCCCTGCCGAACTGCGCGCGTTGTGGCAGCTCTCCCCGCCCGCGCCCCCGGACCCCGTCCGGGCGGCGGAACGCGCGGCCGCCGCGCTGCGCCGGCTGGAGGGCGGCACGCTCGGCACACCCCGCGCCGTGCTGCTCACCCACCCGCACCAGCGTCGGCTCGGCCTGCCCGGCCTGCTCACCGTCCGGGTCCACTACCCGGGCGTGCCCACGACAACGGACGAACGGGACTGCTGGACGCTGGCGCCCGATCCGGAACCGGAACGGCTGACCGCCGTACTGGCCTCACTGCTCGCGGAGTTGTGACGGCCGGCCGTCCACATGCGGTCCGGTCAGCAGGTCGCAGCCGGTCTCAGCCACACATCATCTGCTCGATCTCGTCCGGCCCGAGACCCTCCAGCAGCCGTTCCAGCAGCTCCGGACGGAAGGCGTCGCCGAGGATCTCCACCCCCTCCGCGGACCAGGTCAGCCGCAGCCGCACCAGCCGCCCCTCGGGGTGCCGGGCGTACTCGTCCGCGTCGATCAGGTCGGGCAACGAGTCCACCAGCCGATAGGCCGCCCCCACGGCCTGCTCCCCCGTCTCCTGCTCAGCGTTGTCGACGTCGTCCGAAGCCGTCATCGCCAGACCCCCTTGATGTGTGTCCCGCACTGCTCGCACCGCCCCGTCCCGTCCAGCCGCAGGGCGGACAGGGCCCAGATGTCCCGGTCGACCACGGCCTGCTCGCAGCCCGGGCAGTAGGTGGTACGCCCCTCGGCCCCCAGGGCCCGCTCCACGTACACGTACCGCAGCCCCGCAGCCCTGCCGATGGCCCGGGCCCGGTCGAGGCGGTCGGGGCCGGTCGGTGCATACGTGTCCATGCGGTACGTCGGGGTGAACCGCATCAGGTGCCAGGGGATGTCCGGGTCGACGGAGGCCAGGAACCCCGCGATGGCCTCCAGCTGGGCGTCCTCGGCACTGGTCCCCGGGATGAGCGGTGTGGTCGCCTCCACCCAGACGCCTTGGTCGTGCATCCGCCGCAGCGTCTCCAGTACGGGCCGCAGCGGCGCCCCGGTGAGTCTGCGGTGCGGCTCCTCCTCGGCGGCCTTGATGTCGATGTTGACGGCGGACAGCGCGGGCGCCAGGCGGTCGGTGGCCTCCGGGGTGAGGAAGCCGTTGCTCTTCCACACCAGAGGCACTCCCGCCGGTCTCGCCTCGGCGGCGAGCGCCAGGGTCAGCTCCGGGGCCAGGGAGGGCTCCGAGTACGACAGTCCCACGGACGCGGACGCCCCGGCCGCCTCCCGCACCACCGCGGGCACGTCCACCGCCTCCGACGCCGGCCCGCGGCCGGTGCCGGGCTCGCGGCCGTACTGGGACAGCCGGTGGTTGACGCAGTAGTCGCAGCGGAAAGAGCAGCCGGGCGGCGCCAGCGTCAGCACCGTGCTGCCGGGCCTGAAGTGGTAGAAGGGCTTGCGTTCGACCGCGTCCCGGTGCCGCACCGTCGTCGCGAGGGTGAGGGTCTGCACGGAGCCGCCCCGCCGTCGCCGTACCTTGCAGGCCCCGGTCTCGCCGTCCCGCAGCCGGCACCGGAACGGGCACAACACACACCTGACACCGTCGTCCGTGGTCCGGGTGAAGGCGCTGTCGGCGCTCTGCCAGGTCCCCGCCACCGCGCCACCCCCGTCGTTCCGGCCAGGGTAGTGGCGGGAGTGTACGGCTGTCAGGACAATCTCCGGGGTACGCTCGCGGCATGGGTGGGATAATCAGCGCGGTCAGCAGCAACGGTACGTACTCGTTCACCAAGCCCAACCGCGAGAGCATCACGCTGCTCGCCGGCCTCGGGGTGGAGGGGGACGCGCACGCGGGGGTGACGGTCAAGCACCGGTCCCGGGTGCGGCGGGACCCCTCACAGCCGAACCTGCGGCAGGTGCACCTCATCCACGAGGAGCTGTTCGCCGAGGTGGGCGCGGCCGGGTTCGAGGTGACGGCCGGGCAGCTCGGGGAGAACGTCACCACGCGCGGCATCGACCTGCTGGGGCTGCCCGCGGGGACCCTGCTGCACCTCGGGGACGAGGCGGTCGTCGAGGTGACCGGGCTGCGGAACCCGTGCCTCCAGATCGACGACTTCCGCAAGGGGCTGCTCAAGCAGGTCGTCGGGCGGGACGAGGACGGGACGGCCCGGTTCAAGGCCGGGATCATGAGCGTCGTCGTCCACGGCGGCGTGGTGCGGCCCGGGGACCCGGTGAAGGCCGAGCTGCCGGAGGGGCCGCACCGGCCCCTGGAGATCGTCTGAGCCCACCGGGCCCGAGGCCGTCACGCTGCCGTTTCTACGCGCGCCACTCCGGCTTGCGCTCCGGGGACGCCTCCGCCAGGGCCTTCGTCACCTCGGCCACATTGCCGCGCAGGCCGTAGACCGGGGTGTCGGGCTGCTGGCGCCAGGAGTCGTCGAGGCCGCCCGCGTCGACCGTGTCGAAGCCCAGCTCGTCGATCAGGGACCGTACGACCGCCTTCGCCGCCTCGTCGTCGCCGGCCACCGGCAGCGCGATGCGGTCGGGGGCGCCGGCCGGGCGCGGGCGCTCCAGGATGTCCTGGGCGTAGGTGCCGTTGAACGCCTTGATCACGGGGCGGCCGACGGCGCGTTCCGTCCAGCGGCTCTCGGTGAGGCCCTCGACCTCGATCGCGAGGATCTTCCCGTCCCGCTGCTTCGGGTAGTAGTTGCCGGTGTCGATGACGGCGACGCCCTCGGCCGCCCCGTCCAGCAGGCCGGTGGGCAGGTTCTCGAGCGCCTTCTCGGGGACGGCGATCACGACGACCTCCGCACCGCGCGCCGCCTCCTCGATCCGGACGGGGGTCGCGCCCGTCTCCTCGGCCAGTTCCTTGAGCGTGTGCGGGCCGCGGGAATTGGCCACGGAGACGTCGTGCCCGAGGGCGGTGAGCCGCCGGGTGAGGTTCCCTCCGATGTTGCCCGCACCGATGATGCCGATCTTCATGTCCTGCCTCGCCTTTCCGGGGTCGGTGGTGCCGAGTACGGCTGCCAGGGCCGAGTAACCGTCATCCGGGGCCGGCTATGCCAAATCGGGGGCAATCTTCTGCGGGGCGCTCGTCCCACGGTCCTGGTCCGGCTCGGCAGTGCGTTCGACCAGCGGGCCGGGGCGACCCGGGCCCAGCGGCATCGGCGCACCAACTTCTCCGCGAACCAACAACCTTGACAGACATTCTCACTTGCTCGACGACCTGCGCTGTGGTTAGCGTTCCGGCATGACGCTCTGCGGTCTCCTTCTTCTCGGCTGCCGCGGCGGGGCCTGACGCGACCGGCACCCCGCCGCGGGTCGCCGTGCTGCCGGTCAAGCGTCCGACCGAGCCGAAGGCAGCGACCGCCGATGAAGGCCCCAGCACGACCCGCGCCGCAGACCCTCTGGAATCCGCAGCGCCCCAGCCCCATGCCCCACCACCGCTACCGCCCCTTCCACGAGCGCGTGCAGGTGCCCGTGGCCGACCGCGACTGGCCCACCGCCCGTATCGAGCGTGCCCCACTGTGGGTCCCCGTGGACCTGCGCGACGGCAACCAGGCCCTCGCCGAGCCGATGGACACGCCCCGCAAGCGCCGCTTCTTCGACCTGCTGACCGGCATGGGCTTCAAGGAGATCGAGGTCGGCTACCCCTCCGCGAGCCGCACGGACTTCGACTTCGTACGGCACCTGGTGACCGGCGGAGCCGTCCCGGACGACGTCACGCCGGTCGTGTTCACCCCGGCCCGGCGGGAGCTGATCGACCGCACCTTCGAGGCGGTCGAGGGGCTGCCGAGGGCGGTGGTCCACCTGTACATCGCGACCTCGCCGGTGTGGCGGGACGTCGTCCTGGGCCGGGACCGGGGGGAGGTGTGGCGGACGGTGCGTGAGGCGGCCACGCACATGGCGCGCCTCGCGGGCGACGCGCCGGGCATCCGCTTCCAGTTCTCGCCGGAGACCTTCAACCTCACCGAGCCGGACTTCGTCCTCGAACTGTGCGACGGCTTGACGGAGCTGTGGGACGCGAGCCCCGACCGTCCGGTCACCCACAACCTGCCGGCGACCGTCGAGATCGCGACGCCGAACGTCTACGCCGACCAGATCGAGTACCTGCACCGCAACCTGGCCCGCCGCGACTCGGTGATCCTCTCCGTCCACCCGCACAACGACCGCGGCACCGGAGTCGCCTGCGCCGAACTCGCCGTACTGGCCGGGGCCCAGCGTGTGGAGGGCTGCCTGTTCGGCAACGGGGAGCGCACGGGCAACGTCGACCTGGTGACGCTGGCCCTCAACCTCTTCGCGCAGGGCGTCGACCCGATGGTCGACTTCGGCGACATCGACGCGGTGCGGGAGACGGTGGAGCACTGCAACCGGCTGCCGGTGCACCCACGGCACCCGTACGCCGGCGAGCTGGTCCACACGGCCTTCTCGGGCACCCACCAGGACGCGATCAGCAAGGGCCTGACGCATCACGCCGAGCGGGCCGCCGCGTTGGGGTTGGCGCCCGGACAGGCGCCGTGGGAGGTGCCGTACCTGCCGATCGATCCGGCCGACGTGGGCCGGTCCTACGAAGCGGTGATCCGGGTCAACTCGCAGTCCGGCAAGGGCGGTGTGGCGTACCTGCTGCGCACGCACCACGGCCTGGACCTGCCCGGGCGGATGCGGCCGGACTTCTCGCGGGTCGTGCAGGAGGCCACGGACGGCAGCGGGCGCGAGGCGACACCGAAGGAGCTGTACGAGCTGTTCCGGGCCGCCTACCTGGCGGAGGGCGAGGTGCAGCTGCACGCCTGGTCCGCCCACCGGGAGGCGCCGGGGGTCCACCGTTTCGTCTGCACCCTCCAGATCGGCGACCGCACCGGCGACCACGAGGGCACCGGCAACGGCCCCCTCACCGCCTTCGTCGACGCGCTGGCCGGCGCCGGCTTCACCGTGGACGTCCTGGACTTCGCCGAGCACGACCACGAGCACGAGCACCCGGTCGCCGGGGACTCGGTCGCCTACGCCGAGTGCCGGGTGAACGGCACCACCGCCTGGGGCGCCGCCGAGGATTCCACGGCCCTCGCCGCATCCGTCCGTGCGGTCCTGTCCGCGGTGAACCGGGCCGTGCGATGACCGAGGTCCTGCGCGCCGAGGACGTCCACCTGGTGCGGGAGGGCCGGCCGATCCTGAGGGAGGTGTCGCTGACCGTCCGGCCCGGCGAGCACTGGGCGCTCCTCGGGGCCAACGGTGCCGGGAAGTCGAGCCTGCTCGGCCTGCTGGGCGCCCTGATCCACCCGACGCGCGGCACCGTGGACGTCCTCGGCCGCAGGCTGGGCCGGGTCGATGTGCGCGAGCTCAGGTCGTACGTGGGTCATGTCGATCCGCGTCACCCGCTCGGCGAACCGCTGCGCGTCCGTGACGTGGTCCTGACCGGGTTGACCAACTCCATCGCGATGCTGCCGCGTTGGCGGCCGACACCGCAGCAGCGGGACCGGGCCGACCACCTGATCGACACGCTGGGGCTCGCCGGTCACCGGGAGGCGCGCTGGCCGACGCTCTCGCACGGACAGCGCGGCCGGGCCCTGATCGCCCGCGCCCTGATGCCGCAGCCGCGACTCCTGCTGCTCGACGAACCGGCGACGGGCCTGGACCTGCCGGGCCGGGAGCGGCTGATCGAGGCGCTGGGCGCACTGCGCGAGGCGCATCCGCGGCTGGCGACCGTCCTGGTCACCCACCACCTGGAGGAACTCCCACCGCACACCGGTCACGCCCTGCTGCTGCGCGAGGGCCGCACTCTCGCCCGGGGTCCTGCGGCCGAGGTTCTCACCGGTGACCTGGTCGGCGCGTGCTTCGGCCTGCCGCTGGCGCTGGAGCGGCACGGCGGACGGTGGAGCGTGCGGACCGAGCGCCGGGCGGACACCGTCCGGGCATGACGAAGGGGGGCGCCCCTGGCGGGCGCCCCCCTCGCGTCGCGTGTCACTTGTTCAGGTAGGCCCAGAACTCGTCGAACGACAGGAGCTTGTCGCCGTTCAGGTCGCGGGTCTTGATGATCGCTTCGGCGACCGTCTCGGTGACGTTCCAGTCACCTGCCTGGGCCAGGGCGGTCTTGAACTCGGCCGCGGTGATGAAGCCGTCACCGTCCGTATCGATCCGCTCGAACTGCTTGCGTGCCTCGTCGATGTCCGCCACCGATCCGCCCCTTTTGCTCGTGTTTGTGCGACTTGCTGTCGTACTGACGCAGGCCAGATTAACCGCCCGCCCGAGCCCGCAGCGCAGCGACCACCCAGGAGAACTCCCGCTCGTAGGCGGGCTGGGGTTCGAGCCCCCGCACGACGGCCGCCAGCTCCCGGTACCGGGCGAGCTGTACGGTCGTGGCCGCCTCCATCCGTTCCAGTACGGCAGCGGGATCCGCGTCGCCGAGCACCCCGCGCAGGACGTCGCCCGCCTCCGGCGCCTCGGGGACGACTCCGTCGCGCAGCGCCTCGCCGGCCAGCTGGACCAGGCGGCTCATGAACCACAGGGAGGTGCCCGGCGGGACGTCCGGTCCCCGGTCCGCCGCGTTGAACTCGACCGCCCGGCGCATGGTCGCCCGGAACTGCGGGTCCTGGATCAGCTCGGCGAGCTCCACCCAGGCGTCCACCTGCTCGGGTGCGGGGTCGTCGGGCAGGTCGGCCGGGGCGAACCGCAGACGGCGGCGGATGTCGGGGTCGGCCGTGTCGAGCCCCTCGAAGACCTCCGCCATGAAGTCCTCGACGATCCGGCTCCGCTCGGCCGCCGAAAGTCGTGCCAGCTTGTTCATCAACGTCGTCTCCTCCGCGGTCGAACCGCGTCGCGCCACGGACGACAGCACCGCACGGGTCACCTTCAGCGCTCTGATCTGCGCGTCCAGCGCCGCCACGTGCGCCGCCGCCACCTCCGCGACCGTGCGCTCGCCCGCCAGCACCCGGCGCACGGCGCCCAGGCCGAGGCCCAGCTCCCGCAGGGTGCGGATCAGCTCCAGGCGGGCCACGGAGCCGGCGTCGTACAGGCGGTAGCCGCCCGCCGAGCGGGCCACCGGGGTCAGGACGCCCTCGTCGGACCAGTAGCGGATGGTGCGCACGGTCAGTCCGGTGGCCCGCGCCAGCTCGCCGATGGTGAGAAGTCCGGTGCCGTCGTCGATCATGTGTGTGAGTCTGGGCCTTCCAGTGGGTGGAGACTCAAGCGGAGACGCGGGGAGCTTTGCGATGGAGACCTTGCGGGACATTCTCGACGCGGCCGCCCGCGGGGCCCTCCCGCCCGCGGACGGCGCCGTCACCGTCGTACCGCAGGCCTGTCACCGGGACGCGGGGGTCCTCGCCTTCACCGCGCACTCCGTCGTGTTCACGGACGAGGACCCGGCATGGGTGTACGAGACGCTGCGCGCGACGGACTGCGACGCGTTGGCGGCGCCCATGCACCCGCGGTTCCTGGCGGCGTTCCTGGAGCGGACGGACCGTACGTCCGAGACCGTCGACGCGATGCTCGTCGGCTCGCCACTGCCGGGTGGACCGCCGCTCGCGCTGGAGGAGATCGAGGACGCCGGTCATTCCCGTGCCGGTTACGCCCGCCGGCGGCGCGACGACGTGCGCGCCTGGACGACGGACGGCGGTGTGCTGGTGATGGGCCGCGGGATCGGCGGCCGCCTGGAGGTCTCGGTGGAGGTGGACGAGGAGGTACGGCAGCGGGGGCTGGGGCGGCTGCTCGTGACGGCGGCCCGGCATCTCGTCACGGAGCCGCTGTGGGCGCAGATCGCCCCGGGGAACGCCCGCAGCACGCGGGCGTTCCTGGCGGCCGGTTACCGTCCGGTGGGGGCGGAGGCGCTGCTCAGCGCCAGGCACGATTCCGGTCGGGTGACGGCGGGCCGCGCACCGTCACCCGTCCGGCGGCGTGTCGACTGACCGCGGGTCAGCGGAAGATGCCGGTGTGGCCGAGCGAGTAGCGGCCCGGCTGCGGGTAGACGGCGAGGCCGTGCGGGCCGCTGCCGACGGGGATGCGGGCGAGCTGGGTGCCGGTGCGGGTGTCGATGGCGTACACCTCGGCGTTGTAACGGCCCGACAGCCACAGGACCTTGCCGTCGGCCGAGACGCCGCCCATGTCGGGGCTGCCGCCGTGGGGCAGGTGCCACTTCTTGGTCAGCTTGTTCTGGGTGAAGTCGAAGACGGAGACGGTGCCCTCGCCGCGGTTGGAGACGAACATCTCGTGGGAGTCGCGGCTGACGTACAGCCCGTGGGCGCCCTTGCCGGTGGGCAGGAGGGTCGGCTTGTCGAAGGTGTCGCCGTGGAGCACCCACATGCCGTGGGCCATCATGTCGGCGACGTAGAACCGCTTGCCGTCGGGCGAGACCTTCACGTCCTGCGGCATGGCGCCGTCGAAGGGGAGTTTCTGCTGGCCGACGACCTTCATTTTCGCGGTGTCGACCTTGAGCAGCTCGCCGCTGAACTCGCAGGAGACGATGAAGTAGCGCCCGTCGAGGGAGAAGTCGGCGTGGTTGACGCCGTAGCAGGAGACCGGGACGGTCTTCTTGCGCTCCATGGTGTGCGGGTCGCGGAAGACCAGCTCGCGGTCGAGGGAGGCCATGACGACGGCGTACCTGCCGTCGGGCGTGAAGTAGAGGTTGTACGGGTCGTGCACCTCGACCGCCTTGCCCGCCTTCCCCGTCTTCGGGTCGATGGGGGTGAGGGTGTGGCCGCGGTTGTTGTTGACCCACAGGGTCTTCAGGTCCCAGGACGGCACGACGTGCTGGGGCTGACGGCCGACGTGGAGGGTGTCGATGATCTCGTACGTCTTCGGGTCGATGACGGTGACCGTGTCGGACTCGGTGTTGGGGACGTAGATCCGGGACGGGAAGTCCTTGACCACCGGGGAGAGCCGGTTCGGGCGGTCGGCCGCGTAGACGTCCTCGGGGTCGAGGACGGGCGGCATGCCGGGCAGACCCTCGATCTGCTTCTTCCGGGGCGGTGCCGGCACGGCCGCCTTGGTGGAAGGGGCGTGTTGCGGCCGGTCCCTGGACTCGGTGGAGCAGGCGGCGAGGGCGAGGAGGACGGCACCGGCGAGGAGGGTGCGGTTGACGAGGTGGCGGTGCATCAGCTCAGCAGCTCCGTGGTGGTCACCGCGCGCAGTCCGCGGCGGTGGAGTTCTTCCAGTACGGCGGGGAGTGCGGCGACCGTGTCCGCGTACCCGAGGTGCAGGCTCACCACGGACCCGTTGCGGATCTCGCCGAGGACCTTGCGGGCGACGGCGGGGGCGCCGGGGGCGGTGAAGTCGAGGGAGTCGACGTCGTAGGACAGGACGTGGGGGTAGCCCGCGGCGCGGGCCAGCCGCTCCACCCGCGGGGAGGCGCGGGCGGCGCGGGAGGGACGGAACCAGGTGCCGATGGAGCCGGTGAGCCGCCGCAGCCGCTGGGCGCATTCGGTGATCTCCCGCTCGGCCTCCGTCTCGGACATAGCGTTGACGTCGAGGTGGCGCTGGGTGTGGTTGCCGAGGTCGTGTCCGCCGTCGAGGATCCGGCGGGCGAGCCCGGGGTGTTCGTCCAGCCAGCTGCCGACGGCCAGGACGGTCAGCCGGGCGCCGTGCGCCTCGGCGACGGTGAGGAGGGCGTCGGCCAGCGCGGGGTCGCCCTGTCCGTGGCAGGTGAGGGCGACCCGGGGGCGGTCGCGGGGGCCGTGTGTGATCTGGGCTGCTACCTGGGGAAACAGGCGGGGGGTGGGGGCTGGGGTGCGGTCGCCGGTAGGTGGGGCGGCCGTCCCGGCCGGGGGCGGGTGGGCGCCGGCGCCGTGCGGGGCGCACCCCGCGGCGAGCGCGCCCGCGGCGGCGAGGCCGGCTCCCGCGCGAAGCGCCGTACGGCGGTCGGTCGTGGTCACCCGCACCATTTAAGGGGGGCTCCGCCGGGATTGCGGCCATTGATCCGATCGGCGGCCCGTCGGCCGGCCACCGCTCACCCCACCGCCGGAGCCGGCGGTGTCAGCGATCCGCGACCCGCATCTCGAACCACGTCGTCTTGCCCCGCGGCAGCAGGTCGACGCCCCACCGGTCGGACAGCTTGTCGACGAGGAAGAGCCCCCGCCCGCTGATGTCGAGCTCCTGGACCGGCATCAGACACGGTAACCCCCGCGAGGGGTCACGGACCTCGACCCTGATCCAGCCGCGACGGCGGCGCATCCGGAGACCGAAGGCACGGGCGCCGGTGTGGCGGACGGCGTTGCCGACGAGCTCGGAGACGAGTAACACCGCGTCCTCCGTCATCTTCGGGGTCAGGCCCCAGTGGCGCAGGACGACCACCTGGGCGAGCCGGCGGGCCGTGGCCGCCGACTCGGGACGGGACGGCAGCGAGACCTCCGTCTCCGCGGGGTTGCCGAACAACTCGATTGCCTTGAGCGCCCGTTCGTCCTCCACCGCCGGCGACCAGCGCGCCGCGGCCACACGCCCGTGCCCCCGCGGCTGTTCGACACCCTCCAGCCCCGCCATGCCACCATCATGGCCGTCGCGCGTACCCTCCGGGGCCGTTCCGACGGAATACGCCCCCTGGAAGCCACCGCTCCACGCGCTGCTCCCGGCATGTGCCGACGGCATTTCGGGACCGGATAAATCCCCGCCGACCTGCGACGACGACTCCGCTGGAGGCAATCGTCGAACTCCCTCGACAAGGCGGACTCAAGGCCGGCTTGAGGTTCCCGTAAACCGCCCCATCGAGGGACCCGGATCAGACACGCCGTCAATTGCAAGTGGATCGGCGGATTTTCAGAAACTCACAGGAACTTGGCCTTGCCCGGGCCCTCCTCCACGAAACTGCGCATTCCGCGCTCGCGGTCCTCGGTGGCGAACAGGCCCGCGAACCAGTTCCGTTCGACCGCGAGACCCGTCTCGATGTCGGTCTCCAGGCCCGTGTCGATGGCCTCCTTCGCCGCGCGCAGCGCGATGGCCGGGCCCTGCGCCAGCTTCGCCGCCCACGCGTGTGCCTGTTCGTAGACCTCGGCGGCCGGGACCACCCGGTCCACCAGGCCCAGGGTCAGCGCCTCGTCGGCCTTGACCATCCGGCCGGTGAAGATCAGGTCCTTGGCCTTGGAGGGGCCGATCAGGCGGGACAGGCGCTGGGTGCCGCCGGCGCCGGGGATCAGTCCGAGCAGGATCTCCGGCTGGCCGAGCTTGGCGTTGTCGGCGGCGATGCGGAAGTCGGCGCAGAGGGCGAGTTCGCAGCCGCCGCCCAGCGCGTAACCCGTGACGGCCGCGACCACCGGCTTGGGGATGCGGGCCACGGCCGTGAAGGAGTCCTGCAGGGCCCGGGCGCGGACGATCATCGCCGCGTGGTCCATGGCCTGCATCTCCTTGATGTCCGCGCCCGCCGCGAACACCTTCTCGCCGCCGTAGACCACCACGGCGCGCACGTCGTCGCGGCGCGTGGCCTCCTCGGCGAGCTCCTTGAGGCGGTCCTGGGTGGCGATGTCCAGCGCGTTCATGGGCGGACGGTCGAGACGGAGCGTGCCGACGCCTTCGGCGACTTCGAGATTCACGGTCATGAGGGCAGGTTAACCGTGGCTAACGGGAACGGCCCTGGTGCCTTACCTCACACCGGGGCCGCCCACGTCGGACTCGCGTCAGGACAGGCTCACGCCTTCCACTTCTCCCAGGACATGTTCCAGCCGTTGAGCCCGTTGTCCGGGTCGACGGTGCGGTCGTGGGAGTTCTTGACGACGACCACGTCTCCGACCATGGAGTGGTTGAAGAACCAGGCCGCCGGAGTGCCGCCGTCGTAGCCGCCGCGCACGTCGCGCAGGCCGATGCAGCCGTGGCTGGCGTTGTAGTTGCCGAAGGCGTCGCCGCCCCAGTAGTTGCCGTGCAGGAAGGTGCCGGACGTGGTCAGGCGCATGGCGTTCGGGACGTCCTTGATGTCGTACTCGCCGCCGTAGCCCACGGTCTCGCCGTTCATACGGGTCACCTTGAGCTTCTCGCTGATGACCATCTGGCCGTTCCAGGTCTCCATGCCGGGCTTGCCGGTGGTGACGGGGATGGTCTTGAAGTCCTTGCCGTCCCGCCGGACCTTCATCGTGAGCTTGTCGACGTCGACGACGGAGACCTGCTCACGGCCGATGGTGAAGGAGACGGTCTTGTGCTGCTTTCCGTAGACGCCCTCCCGGCCCTCGACGCCGTCGAGGTTGAGGTCGACGGTGACCTTGGTGCCGGACTTCCAGTACTTCTCGGGACGGAAGTCGAGGCGGTCGTTGCCGAACCAGTGGCCCTCGACGTCGACGGCCGGCTCGGTCTTGATCCTCACGGCCTTCTCGACGTCCTCGGGGTGGGTGATCCCCCTGGTGAAGCGCAGGGAGAACGGCATGCCGACCCCGACCGTGGAGCCGTCCTCCGGGGTGAAGGTGCCGAGGAAGGTGTTCTTCGGCGTGAGGGTCGTGAAGGAGGCGTCCTCGGCGGCCGTGCGGCCCCCGGAGTCCTTCGCGACCGCGTGCACCTTGTAAGTGGTGGCGGCGGCCAGGTGCGTGCTCGGCGTCCAGCCCGCTCCGTCGGCGGATATCTTCCCGTCGACCTTCTCGCCCTTGTCGTCCTTGACCTCGACCTCGGTCAGCTTCCCCTTGGCGGCGCTGACCTTCAGGGCGCCGCTGGTGTCGACGGACGCGGCCCCGTTCTTCGGAGCGATGGTGACGACCGCCTCCGACTGCTTGCTCTGCGCGGCCGCCGCGTCCTTGTCCTTGCCCTTCCCCCCGGATCCCGAGTCCGAGTCGCCCCCACCGCACGCGGTGACCGCGAGCAGCAGGGCGCCCAGTATCAGCGCCGGCACCCCCCTGCCGCGGCCACGCCCCGCTCGTCTGTCCGCCCGCGCGTCAACCGACGCCCCCGATATCGGTCGCACGTTCAATTCCGCTCTCCCCTCCCCCGGGCCCGGTCAGGGCCCACACCGCGCCTCCCATGCGCGCTGGCCGCATATTAACCACAAGGTCAGGAGCCCCGACGGTCGAAGATTGTCACCGTTCAGTCCCAACTTGATCAGACACTTCGCGCAACCCACCCCCCTGTCGGGTTACTTCAGCGCACTGCCCGCTTTCCATTCGTTCCAACCCATATTCCAGCCTCCGAGCCCGTTGTCGGGAGCGACCTGTTTGTCCTTGCTGTTGACGACCTCGATGACGTCCCCGATGAGACTGCGGTCGAAGAACCAGCCCGCGGGCGTGTCCGCGCTGCCGCCCTTGACGTCCCGCAGGCCGACGCAGCCGTGGCTGACGTTGGCCCGGCCGAAGGCGTCCGGCGCCCAGTAGTTGCCGTGCAGGAAGGTGCCGGATTCGGTGAGCCGCATGGCGTGCGGGACGTCCGGGATGTCGTACTCGCCCTTGCCGTCCTTCTTCTTGAAGCCGACCGTGGCACCGTTCATCCGGGTCAGCTCGAACATCTCGGTGACGACCATCTTGCCGTTGTACGTGGTCGTCTTGGGGGCGCCCGCCGTGATCGGCACGGTGGCGAGCACCTCGCCGTCCCGCCGCACCTCCATGGTGTGCTTGGCCGCGTCGACGAGCGAGGACTGGTGGCGGCCGACGGTGAAGGAGAACGTCTTCTCCTGGAGCCCGTAGACGCCCTCGGCCCCCTCGACGTCCCGGAAGTTCAGCGCGACGGTGACCCTGGTGCCGGGCCGCCAGTAGCGCTGGGGGCGGAAGTCGAGGCGGGAGGTGCCGAACCAGTGCGGCCGGATCTCGACGGCGGGCCGGGAGGTGACCCGCACGGCGCGTTCCACGGCGGCGCGGTCGGTGAGCTCCCGGTTGAACTCCAGGGAGACGATCATCCCGGTGCCGACGGTGGAACGGTTCTCGGGGCTGACGTAGCCGATGAAGCGCTCGTCGGGCACATACGTCGTGAACGTGGTGTGCCGGGCGGAGCGGCGGCCCTCGTCGTCCAGGGCCACCACGTCGACGCTGTACCGGGCGGCGAGCGCCAGCCGTTTCGCCCTGGGCTCCCAGCTGGTGCCGTCCGCGGAGATCCGCCCGGGCACCGGGGTGTCCTGCGCGTCGCGCGACGCGACGACCTTCACCGACTCCAGGCTCCCGCCGGGCGCCCGGACGCGCAGCGCCCGCTCGGGACGTACCCCCTTCTGGCCGTCACCAGGAGAGACCTGGATGACCTCCGCGGCCGCCGGCCCCTTGTCGAAGCCCCCGCCCGGGTCGCTCCCGGCGGGCTCCGGTGTGCAGCCGGCGGCCCCGGCCAGCAGTCCTGCCCATGTCACTACGGCGGCCAGCACGGCCCTCGCGCGCCGTGCGCGCCCTTGAACTCGCCTCACGTGATCCCCAACGAGCGGGCCCGCCCCAGGGAAACGTGAGTGCGACCCATGTGCTGGGCAGAACAGTGGGAAGACCACGTGATGGGGAGCCGCGCCGGTGCTCGGGAGCCGGCACCAGGGGCAGAGCGGCGCGCCTCTTCCCATCCCGTGACCACGAGCCGCGGGAGGCTGACCAGTGTCGAGCGCAGCCGAACAGGAGGCGGTGGCCGAGGGTGGGCACCCCGCCCTCGCCGTGAACGGCGCGCGCCGCGCCGTACCGCCGCCCGCCGTGCCCGTGTGGCCGGGGGCGTCGACACCACTGGGCGCCCGGTTCCGGGTCGGTCCGGACGGGGTCGCGGGCACCAACTTCGCGCTGTGGGCGGGCGGGGCCGAGGCGGTCGAGCTGTGCCTGTTCGACGAGAACGGGCGGGAGACCCGGGCGCGGCTGACCGAACTGACGCACGAGATCTGGCACGGCTTCGTGCCGGGTGTGATGCCGGGCCAGCGCTACGGCTACCGGGTGCACGGCCGTTGGGACCCGTGGACCGGCGCCCGCTGGAACCCGGCGAAACTGCTCCTCGACCCGTACGCGCGCGCGGTGGACGGCGAGTTCGCGCTGCCGCCGGAGGTGTACGGGCACGTCCGGGACTGGCCCGAGCAGCATGTGGCCGACACCGTCCGCGACGACCGTGACTCGGCGCCGTACGTCCCGAAGGGGGTCGTGGTCCACGACGACGCCCCCGACGACGAGTGGAGGGACGACCGCCGGCCCAAGACGCCGTGGGCGGACTCGGTCATCTACGAGCTGCACGTGCGCGGCTTCACCAAGCGGCACCCCGGCATACCCGAGGAGCTGCGCGGCACGTACGCCGGTCTGGCGCACCCGGCGGCGATCGAGCACCTGGTGAAGCTGGGCGTGACGGCGGTCGAGCTGCTGCCGGTGCACCAGTTCGCGCACGAGGACCACCTGCTGCGCCGGGGTCTGCGCAACTACTGGGGCTACAACTCGATCGGCTACTTCGCCCCGCACGCCGGGTACGCCGCCTCCGGGACGACGGGCCAGCAGGTGGGCGAGTTCCGGCGGATGGTACGGGCGCTGCACGCGGCCGGCATCGAGGTCGTCCTCGACGTGGTCTACAACCACACGGCGGAGGCGGGCGAGCTGGGTCCCACGTTGTCGCTGAAGGGCGTCGACAACCGCGGCTACTACCGCCTCCAGTCGGACGCGCGCCGCTACGCCGACTACACGGGCTGCGGCAACACCCTGCACGTGGTCCAGCCGCACGTGCTGCGCCTGATCACCGACTCGCTGCGCTACTGGGTGACGGAAATGGGGGTGGACGGCTTCCGCTTCGACCTGGCGGCGGCGCTGGCCCGCTCCATGCACGACGTCGACATGCTCTCCCCGTTCCTCGCGGTCATCGCGCAGGATCCGGTGCTGCGGCGGGTGAAGCTGATAGCCGAGCCGTGGGACGTGGGCTCCGGTGGCTACCAGGTGGGCGCCTTCCCGCCCCTGTGGACGGAGTGGAACGACCGCTACCGCAACGCCGTGCGCGACTTCTGGCGGCACGCGCTGCCCGACGTGCGGGAGATGGGCTACCGGCTGTCGGGCTCCAGCGACCTGTACGCCTGGGGCGGCCGGCGCCCGCAGGCGTCGGTCAACTTCGTCACCGCCCACGACGGTTTCACCCTGCGCGACCTGGTGTCGTACGAGCGCAAGCACAACGAGGCCAACGGCGAGGGCGACCGGGACGGCACGGACGACAACCGGTCGTGGAACGGCGGGGCCGAGGGCGAGACGGACGACGAGCGGGTACGGGCGCTGCGACGACGGCAGCTGCGGAACCTCCTGACCACGCTGCTGTTGTCGACCGGTGTCCCGATGCTGGTCGCGGGTGACGAGCTGGGACGCACCCAGGGCGGCAACAACAACGCGTACTGCCAGGACAACGAGATCAGCTGGGTGGACTGGGGGCTGCTCGAGGAGCCGGGCTGGAAGGCGCTGTTCGACCTCACCTCCCGGCTGATCGCGCTGCGCCACCGCCATCCCGTGCTGCGCCGCCGGGCGTTCTTCTCCGGGCGGCCGCACTCGGCGGACGGGCTGCGGGACCTGGCGTGGTTCACCGCGCGGGGCACGGAGATGACGGAACGGGACTGGTACGCGCCGGCGGCCACGCTCGGGATGTACCTGTCGGGACGGGACATCCCCGGCCGCGACGAGCGCGGCGAGGCGATCCTGGACGACAGCTTCCTGACGGTGCTGCACGCCGGGGACCGGCCGGTGAGCTTCGTGCTGCCGGGCCCGCCGTGGGCGGACCGCTACGAGGTGGTCGTCGACACCTCACGCGAGGAGCAGGCCGAGGCCCCGGCCGTCATCCACCGGGCTGGGGTGGAGGTGACGGTACCGGCGCGGGCGGTGCTGCTGCTGAGAGTGGTCGGCTGAGGTGAGCCGGGTCAGCCCAGGATCCCCCGCTCGTACGCCACCGCCACCGCGGCCGCCCGGTCCTTGGCGCCCAGCTTGGCGTACAGGTGGGTGAGATGGGTCTTCACGGTCGCCTCGCTGATGAACAGCTCCCGGGCAATCTCCCGGTTGGACGTGCCCTTGGCGACGAGTCCCAGGACCTCCCGCTCGCGGGGGGAGAGGGGCTCGTTGCCCGGGGCCCTGGGCGCGCGGACCGCGGAGACCAGGCGGGAGGCGATCGCCGGCGAGAGCACCGTGCGGCCCTGCGCGGCCGCGCGGACGGCGCTGAACAGCTCGTCGCGCGGGGCGTCCTTCAGCAGGTAGCCGGTCGCGCCCGCCTCGATCGCGGGCAGCGTGTCGGAGTCGGTGTCGTACGTGGTGAGGACGAGGACCTTGGCACGGGCGCGGCGCCGCGTCAGTTCGGCGATCGCCGCGACCCCGCCGCCGGCCGGCATGCGCAGGTCCATGAGGATCACGTCCGGGTCGAGGGCGGCGGCCCGTTCGAGGGCCTCGACACCGCTCGCGGCCTCGCCCAGCACGGTGAAGCCGGGCGCGGACGCGAACATGCCGCGCAGGCCGTCGCGTACGACGGGATGGTCGTCGACGATCAGCAGGGAGATCGGCGCTTCAGTTGTCATGGCGCACCAACGGTACGCGAGCCGACAGCGCCGTGCCGTGTCCCGGCTCGGACTCCACGGTGAGGGAGCCGGCGATGCGTTCGGCGCGGCCGCGCATGCCGTCGAGGCCGAAGCCGCCGCTGCTCGTGCGTTCGGGGAGGGTCAGCGGGTCGAAGCCCCGTCCGTCGTCGCGGATGTCGAGGATCACCTCGTCGCCCAGGAAGCTGAGGGTGACACCGAGGCGGGTGGCGGCCGCGTGGCGGGCGGCATTGGAGAGTGCCTCCTGGACGATGCGCAGGAGGGTCGCCGAGACCTCCTCGTGGAGCTGTTCCACCGTGCCGGTGACCGTGAACCCGGCACGCACGCCGGTCCGTTCGCCCCACTCGGCGACCGTCTTCTTCAGTGCCTCGGGCAGCCCGTCGTGCTCCAGGGCCACGGGGGCGAGGTTGTGCACGGAGCGGCGGGCCTCGCCGAGGCTGTGACGGGCGAGGTTCACGGCACGGCTCACGTGCTCGCGCGCCAGTTTCTCGTCGGGGGTGTTCGTGACGACCTGGAGCTGGGCGATGATGCCGGTCAGGCCCTGGGCGATGGTGTCGTGGATCTCGGCGGCGAGCCGCCGGCGCTCGTCGGCGACGCCCGCTTCCCGTGCCTGTACGAGGAGTTGGGCGTGCAGGGCGGCGTTCTCGTCGAGGGCCTGCTGCAGCGCGGCGTTGGTACGCCCCAGTTCGGCGATGGTCTCTGCCTGGACGTAGGCGCGTTCCTGCTCCTGATAGGCGAACCGGGTGAACACGCCGACCAGGCCCATGTTGACGCCGAGAACGAGGAAGAAGCCGAGCCAGAGGACCAGGCCGTGCGGCGGCATGCCGCCCACCTCGCTGCCGGCCATGGTGATCGCGGTCAGGAACAGACCGGGCATCACCAGTCGGCGGGGCAGTTCGCGGGCAGCGGTGTAGTAGCCGGCCACCGCGTAGAAGGCGAAGAACGGATTGAGCCAGGTCAGCACGAACCCGAGGGCCCAGCGCAGCAGGTAGAGGCACACACCGGTCCGGCTCGGGCCCGGCCGCCTCCGCTTCACCCGCCCCCACCACACCTGCAGAAGGGCACCCGCGGCCACGAGGGGCACCGAGACGATGATCTCGGTCCGCCCCATGCCGACCGGGCGGGCGGAGAGGGCCGCCGCGACGACGCCGACGGCCAGCAGCGCGTAGGGCCCCCGGTTGTCGAAGGGGGTCCGGGCCTCCACCGGCACCGTGTTCGTCACGACCCCAGTGTCCGGCACGGGCCCGCTCACTCCCAGCGGAACCAGCGCACGGCGGCGGCCGTGAGCAGGATCGTCCAGGCCGCGACGACGCCGAGGTGGCCCCAGCCGGGCCAGTCGCCCGCGGCGGCCTCGTTCAGGGCCTGCGCGGCCGCGCCGAAGGGTGAGAAGCCGACGGCCTTCGCCAGTACGTCCGGCATGGTCTGCACCGGCGCCCACACGCCCGCGCAGAACATCGCCGGGAAGAACACGGCGGACCCGATCGCGCCGGCGATCTTCGTCGTCCGGGACAGCGCCGAGACCACCGCGCCGAGCGCGAGGGCGGCCAGCACGGCCAGGACGAGCGCGAGGACGTATCCGAAGGGCTGCTCGGGCAGTCGTACGTCGAAGGCGAGCCGGCCGACGACGAGGGCGAGCAGCGACGATGTCAGGGCGGCGCCGCCGAACACCACCATCTGCGCGGACAGCAGGGCGGACGGGCGGACCGGGGTGGTCGCCATGCGGCGCAGGATGCCGCGCTCCCGGTAGCCGGTGAGGTTCTGCGGCATCGCCTGGAGGCCGCCGACGATCAGACCGAGCAGCACGGCCACCGGGACGTAGCCGTCCACCGGGCGCAGGCCGCCGAAGGAGTCGTCGGGCTGCCGGAAGGACGGGATCGAGCCGAGGATCACCAGCAGCAGGGTCGGGAACAGCAGGATCCAGAACAGGGCGCCGGGTTCACGGCGGAAGAGGCGGATCTCGGTGCGCAGGACGGCGGTGTTCATGCCGCGGCCTCCTTCGTGCCGTTCCCGGTCAGATCGAGGAACGCGTCGTCGAGCGTGGCGTCGGTGACGCGCAGCTGGTGGGCGGTGACGCGGTGGCGGGCGAGGAGGGTGATGACGGCGTTGACCGTCTCGTCGCCGCCGGCGAGGGTGACGCGGCCGTCCCGGTACGCGATCGAGGCGAGCCCGGGCAGCGCGTTCAGATCGCCTTCGTCCAGCGGGGCGGACGGGGTGAAGCTGATGACGGTGGCGCCCGCCGAGCGGCGGATCAGGCCGGCCGGGGTGTCCAGGGCGGCGACGCGCCCCTTGTCGATCACCGCGATCCGGTCGCAGAGCCGCTGCGCCTCCTCCATGAAGTGGGTGACGAGCAGGACGGTGACGCCGTTCGCGCGGATGTCCTCGATCAGCTCCCAGGTGTCCCGGCGGGCCCGCGGGTCGAGGCCGGTGGTGAGCTCGTCCAGGACCACGATCCGGGGGTCTCCGATCAGGGCCAGCGCGATGAACAGGCGCTGCTTCTGGCCGCCGGAGAGCTTGCCGACCCGGGAGTCCAGCTTGGCGGTCAGGCCGAGTCGTTCGGCGAGGGGCGCCCAGTCCAGGGGGCGCGGGTAGAAGGCGGCGTACAGCTCCAGGGCCTCGCGGACGGTGAGCTTGGGTTGCAGCTCGCTCTGTTGGAGCTGGGCGCCGAGGACACCGGCGACCCGCTCGTGGTCGGCGACGGGGTCGAGGCCGAGCACCCGGACCCGGCCGGCGTCGGGCACCCGCAGGCCCTCGACGCACTCGACGGTGGTGGTCTTGCCGGCGCCGTTCGGGCCGAGGACGCCGAAGATCTCCCCCTCCTCGACGGTGAAGGAGACGCCGTCGACGGCCGGACGGCCGCCGTAGGACTTGCGCAGTTCGCTGACTTCGATGACGGGCATGGCACCAGGGTCGCGGGGCGTGCGCACGGCGCGCATCGGCCGACGCGCTCGCTCCGGCATCGGCCGATCGGTTGATGCGGGGATACGACCCGACGCGGGTTCGGCTCCTCGAACGCGCAGGTCGTAGGACCAGCGAAGGAGGGGGATCGGGCCGAAACCCGGTGGGCGATGTCAGTGCCGGTCCGTAGGCTCGCGGTGATGCCGACACAACCCGCACCCACCAAGGACCGGTCCGCCGTCCGGACGTTGCTGCGCCTTTGGCCGTACGTGCGGCCCGTCCGGGCGCGGCTGTTCACCGCCGCCTTCGTGGCGGTCCTCGCGTCCTGTCTGGGGCTGGTGATCCCGCTCGTCCTGAAGTGGATGGTCGACGGTCCGGTCACCGACCGGGACCCGGCGGGCGTCTGGCTCGGAGCGCTGTACCTGCTGCTGCTCGGGCTCGCGGAGGCACTGCTGTTCGGGGCGCGGCGGTGGCTGGTGGCGCGGCCGTTGTCGCACGTAGAGGCGGAGATGCGGGCGGATCTCTACCGGCGTCTGCAGCGGCTGCCGGTGGCCTTCCACGACCGGTGGGCCTCGGGGCAGCTGCTGTCGCGGGGCACCACGGATCTGATGCTGCTGCGCATGTTCCTCGCCTTTCCGCTGACGTTCCTGCTGGTCAACTCGGTGACGATCCTGGTCGGCGTGCTGATCATGCTGGCGCAGGACTGGACGCTGGGGCTGGTGATCCTGGGGCCCGCCGTGCCGGTGATGGTGACCTGCGTGGTGTTCGAGAAGCGGTACGCCGACGTGGCGCGGCTCGCGCAGGACCAGGTCGGTGATCTGACGACGGTGGTCGAGGAGAGCGTGCTCGGCATCCGCATCATCAAGGGGTTCGGACGGCACCGCAGCCAGGCGCGGGCGTTCCGGGAGCTGTCGCGGACGTTGCGCGGGACGGAGCTGCGCAAGGCGCGGCTGCTGGCGGCGATCTGGGGCGTCATCGTGACGCTGCCGGAAGTCGCCATCGGGGCGGCGCTGGTGCTCGGGACCGTGCAGGTGGCCGACGGGGAGTTGTCGGCGGGCACGTTGGTCGCGTTCCTGTCGACCGCCCTGGCACTGCGGTGGCCGGTGGACTCGATCGGGTTCCTGCTGGCGATGAGCCAGGAGGCGGCGACGGCCACGGAACGGTACTTCGAGGTGATGGACGAGGCGGCGGAGGAGCCGGGGGCCGCCGGTGCGCCGAGGTCGGTGCCGGAGGGCGGGGAGACGGCACGGGGGCTGCGCTTCGACAACGTTTCCTTCCGTTATCCCGATGCTCCCTCCGGGTCCGCACCCGTGCTCGATCGCGTCGTTCTCCACGTCCGGCCCGGGGAGTCCATGGCGCTGGTCGGGGCGACCGGGAGCGGCAAGACCACGCTCACCGCGCTGGTGCCCCGGTTGCACGAGGTGACCTCGGGGCGGATCACGCTGAACGGCGAGGACATCACCGCGATGCCGAGGGAAGCGCTGCGTGCCCGTGTCGCCGTCGCGTTCGAGGAGCCGACGCTGTTCTCGGCGAGCGTCGGGGAGAACGTGCTCATGGGAGCCGGGGACGACGCCGGTACCGAGGAACTGGAGCGGGCGCTGGCCGTCGCGCAGGCGGACTTCGCGCACGCGTTGCCGCAGGGGACCGAAACGCAGGTCGGGGAGCAGGGACTCAGTCTGTCGGGCGGTCAGCGGCAGCGGCTCGCGCTGGCCCGCGCGGTCGTCGGCCGGCCGGAGTTCCTCGTCCTGGACGACCCGCTCTCCGCGCTCGACGTCCACACGGAGGCCGCCGTGGAGGCGGCCCTGCGCCGGGTGCTCGCCGACACCACGGCGCTGATCGTGGCGCACCGCCCGTCCACCGTGCTGCTCGCCGACCGCGTCGCCCTGCTGTCGGGCGGCCGGATCGCCGCGGTAGGCACCCATCAGGAACTGCTGCGCACGAACGCCGAGTACGCCCACCTCATGTCCGGTCTCACATCCGGCGAGCAGGCCGGTCACCAGGAGGACGAGCGATGACCACGTCCACCACGTCCACGACTCCCCCCTCGGGCTCCACCACCGCCGACCAGGAGCTCCCCCTCTCCCAGAAGACCGGCGACCCCTTCGACCGGGACGTCCTGCCCACCCCGCCCGGTGCCACGGCCGCCCTCCTGCGGTCGCTGCTCACCCCGATGAAAGCGCGCGTCACCGTCACCACGCTCCTGCTGCTGCTCCAGCAGGCGGCCGTCCAGGCGGGCCCGCTGCTGGTGGCGTACGCCATCGACCGGGCGGTACCGGCCTTCCGGGACCACGACCGCGGTCCGCTGATCGCGGTGGCCGTGGGCTATCTGCTGTGCGCGGTGGTGTCCGGCGGACTCCAGTACGCGTTCATCGTCGCCTCCGCCCGCGTCAACCAGGACGTGCTGCTCGACCTGCGGGGCCGGATCTTCCGGCACGCCCAGGCGCTGAGCGTCGACTTCCACGAGCGCTACACCTCGGGCCGGCTCATCTCCCGCTCCACCACGGACGTGGAGTCGCTGCGGGAGCTGCTGAGCGAGGGGCTCCAGGAGCTGGTGACCGTCATCCTGTCCTTCGTCTACATCTCGGCCATGCTGCTCTGGCTGGATCTGGACCTGGGCGCGGTGGCGGTGGCCTCGTTCGTCCCGCTCTACCTGCTGGTGCGGACGTACCGGCGGCGGGCCGCGCGGGTCTACACGAAGCGGTCGACCGCGATGGCCGCGGTCATCGTGAAGTTCGTCGAGACGATGAACGGCATCCGGCCGGTGCGGGCGTTCCGCCGCGAGGACGTCAACGACGAGGCGTTCGCGGTGCTGAACCGGCGGCACGAGCGGACCAACGGCGACGCCACGCTGGAGATGGCGCGGTACGTGACCGGTTCGCGGCTGGTCGCCAACACGGCCGTCGCGGGGATCGTGCTGTGGGGCGCCCACCGGGTGGCGGACGGCTCGCTGGAACTGGGTGTGCTGGCGGCGGCGGTGCTGTACCTGCGGCGTCTGTACGACCCGATAGACCGGCTCGGGATGTTCCTGAACTCGTACCAGTCGGCGGCGGCCTCGCTGGAGAAGATCGCGGGGCTGCTGGCGCAGACGCCGTCCGTGCCGGAGCCGTCGGCGCCGAAGGAGCTGCCGCCGCTGCCGGGTGAGCAGCCGGGCCGTGAGGTGGTCTTCGACGGCGTCCGGTTCGCCTACCGCACGGGCGGTGAGGTGCTTCCCCGCTTCGATCTGACCCTGCCGGCCGGGCAGACCGTCGCGGTCGTGGGTTCCACGGGCGCGGGCAAGTCCACGCTGGCCAAGCTGCTGGCCCGTTTCTACGACCCCACCGAGGGCCGGGTGCTGCTCGACGGGGTCGACGTGCGCGACCTGGCCGTGCCGGAACTGCGGCGCGGGGTGGTGATGGTGACGCAGGAGGCGTTCCTGTTCTCCGGCACGGTCGCCGAGAACATCGCGATCGGGCGGCCGGACGCGACGCGGGAGGAGATCGAGCGGGCGGCGAAGGCCATCGGCGCGCACGAGTTCATCAGCGCGCTGCCCGACGGCTACGACACGGACGTACGCAAGCGGGGTGGCCGGATCTCCGCCGGTCAGCGTCAGCTCGTGGCGTTCGCCCGGGCGTTGCTCGCCGACCCGGCGGTGCTGATCCTGGACGAGGCGACCAGTTCGCTGGACATCCCCGGGGAGCGGGCGGTGCAGCGCGCGATGGCGACGGTGCTGAACGGCCGTACGGCGGTCGTGATCGCGCACCGGCTGTCCACCGTGGAGATCGCCGACCGGGTGCTCGTCATGGAGCACGGCCGGATCGTCGAGGACGGTGCCCCGGCCGAACTGATCGCGGGAACCGGCCGGTTCGCCGATCTGCACCGGGCGTGGCGGGACAGTCTGGCTTGACTGTTCGCCCACCCGGGCTCGACTCCAACTCCCCGGAGCCTCCCGCAGGGCCGGCCGAGCCTCGCCCCGGGTTCAACTACCCCACCCCCTGCCCCTCTTGCAACCAATGATCCGTATATCGAACATGACCATCCGGTCAACGAAGCCTTTCCGGCCAACTTCTTGACGCGCTCCTGACAGCAAGCGCCATCCGGTGCCAGGCTTCCCACGGCCGCTTCACAGCAACCCCACATGCGTCGAGCTGTGAGGCCACACGGCCACCCGCACCTGGTTCCGCGCAACGCCCTGTTCTGCCCGGACGGCCCACCCGCCGCCCGGTCTCCCCTGGCCGCGCGACCCGCGGCCGCGCAGAAGGAGTCAGTGTTGAGAAGCAGTTCCTCCCACAGACGCACCTCCCACACCCGCAAGGCCACGGCTGTCGCCCTCGTCGGCGTCGCCGCGTTCCTCGCCGCCGCCGTCCAGAGCGGTGCCGCCAACGCAGCCCCGGTGAAGGCACCGTCGGCCGCGGGCAAGGCCGACCCGGGCGCGCTGCCCGCGAAGCTCACCCCGGCCCAGCGCGCCGAGCTGCTCCGCCGGGCGGACGCCGGCAAGGCGAAGGCCGCCGAGCAACTGGGCCTCGGCGCCAAGGAGAAGCTGATCGTCCGTGACGTGCTGAAGGACCGCGACGGCACCCTGCACACGCGGTACGAGCGCACCTACGAGGGCCTTCCGGTGCTCGGCGGCGACCTGGTCGTCGAAACGGCCCCGTCCGGACGGACCGAGGGCGTCATCAAGGCCACCCGCGCCCAGATCAAGGTCGCCTCGCTGAAGCCGGCCGTCACGGCGTCGAAGGCCGAGCAGCAGGCGCTGGGCGCCGCGAAGGCGGAGAAGGCCAAGAGCCCCGACGTCAACAGCGCGCCGCGCAAGGTGATCTGGGCCGCGAACGGCACGCCGACCCTGGCGTACGAGACGGTCGTCGGCGGCTTCCAGCACGACGGCACCCCGCAGGAACTGCACGTCATCACCGACGCCACCACCGGCAGCAAGCTCTTCGAGTGGGAGGCGATCGAGACCGGCACCGGCAACACGGTGTACTCCGGCACGGTCGACCTCACCACCACGCAGTCCGGGTCGACGTACAACCTGACCGACGGCGCGCGCGGCGGTCACAAGACCTACAACCTCAACCGGGGCAGCTCCGGCACCGGCACGCTCTTCTCGGGCCCCGACGACGTCTGGGGCAACGGCCAGGCGTCCAACGCGGAGTCGGCCGGCGCCGACGCGCACTACGGTGCCGCGCTGACGTGGGACTACTACAAGAACGTGCACGGCCGCAGCGGCATCCGGGGCGACGGGGTGGGCGCCTACTCCCGGGTCCACTACGGCAGCAACTACGTCAACGCGTTCTGGTCCGACGCCTGCTTCTGCATGACGTACGGCGACGGCTCGGGCAACGCCAACCCGCTCACGTCCATCGACGTGGCCGGTCACGAGATGACCCACGGCCTGACCTCGGTCACCGCCAAGCTGAACTACAGCAACGAGTCCGGCGGTCTGAACGAGGCCACCTCCGACATCCTCGGCACGGCGGTCGAGTTCTACGCCAACAACTCCTCCGACGTCGGTGACTACCTCATCGGCGAGGAGATCAACATCAACGGCGACGGCACCCCGTTGCGCTACATGGACAAGCCCAGCAAGGACGGCTCGTCCAAGGACAGCTGGTACTCCGGCCTGGGCAACCTCGACGTGCACTACTCGTCGGGCCCCGCCAACCACTTCTTCTACCTGCTCAGCGAGGGCAGCGGCACCAAGACCATCAACGGTGTCACCTACAACTCGTCCACCTCGGACGGCCTGCCGGTGACCGGCATCGGCCGCGCCAAGGCGGAGCAGATCTGGTTCAAGGCGCTCACCACGAAGTTCACCTCCAACACCAACTACGCGGGCGCCCGCACCGGCACCCTCGCGGCGGCGGGTGAGCTGTACGGCACCACCTCGGCCGAGTACAAGGCCGTACAGGACGCGTGGGCGGGCATCGCGGTCGGCTCGCGCTCCGACGGCGGTGGCGGCGGTGGCGGCACGTCCTTCGAGAACGCCGCCGACGTATCGATTCCGGACAACGGCGCGGCGGTCACCTCGTCGGTCACCGTCTCCGGGCGGACCGGCAACGCCCCCTCGAACCTTCAGGTCGGCGTCGACATCGTGCACACCTACATCGGTGACCTCCAGGTGCAGCTGATCGCCCCCGACGGCACGGCGTACACGCTGAAGGCGTACGGCACCGGCGGCAGCGCGGACAACCTCAACACCACGTACACGGTGAACGCCTCCTCCGAGGTCGCCAACGGGACCTGGCAGTTGAAGGTCCAGGACAACGCGGCCCGGGACACCGGCTACATCAACAGCTGGAAGCTCACCTTCCCGTAGGCCGGCCGCCCTTCGGGCAACCGTCCGCACAGGCGCCGTCCCGGGCTTCGAGCCCCGGGGCGGCGCCCGCGTTTTTTGCCCGCCCTATGCACACGTCGGGTTGGCGCTTTACCCAGGTCAACTCCGTTTACATTCCCGCAATGTTCACCCGGGAGACGGTTTTCAGCCAACATCACGGGAGGGTCATGACATGTACGCGTCCCTGGTGCAGTCTTCCTCACAACCGCCGCACAACTTCACAACCACCTCCGGCCGGCCGCCCCACGCCGACCCGGACTCCCCCACCAAGGAGCTTGTGTGTCCTCCCTCTACGCGCGTCACAAGCGCTCCACTCTGGCCATCGCCACCACCGTCGCCGCCGGAGCGCTGCTCACCACCGGTCTGACCACCGGTTCCGCCGCCGCCCAGGTCCCCGCGGACACCACCGCCAAGGCCCCGCTGGCCGCCGCACCGGTCCAGCTCACGTCGGCAGCGCGCACCACGCTCATCAAGCAGCAGCAGGCCGACGCGTCCCGGACCGCGCAGGAGATAGGTCTCGGCGCCAAGGAGAAGCTGGTCGTCAGAGACGTCGTCAAGGACGCCGACGGCTCGGTCCACACCCGCTACGAGCGCACCTACGCGGGCCTGCCGGTCCTCGGCGGCGACCTGGTCGTCCACCAGTCCAAGTCCGGTGCGACCAGCGGCGTGACCAAGGCGCTCAAGGCCGCCGTCAAGGTGGCCTCGCTGAAGCCGCAGATCACCACCGCCAAGGCGGAGAAGCAGGCACTGACCGCCGCCCAGGCCGCCGGTTCCGAGAAGACCGCCGCCGACCAGGCCCCGCGCAAGGTGATCTGGGCGGGCAACGGCACGCCGACCCTCGCCTACGAGACCGTGATCGGCGGCCTCCAGGACGACGGCACCCCGAACGAGCTGCACGTCATCACCGACGCGGCCACCGGCAAGAAGCTCTACGAGTACCAGGGCATCGAGACCGGCAGCGGCAAGAGCCTCTACTCCGGCACCGTCACCCTCGGCACCACGAAGTCCGGCTCGACGTACCAGCTGAACGACACCGGGCGCGGCGGCCACAAGACGTACAACAAGGCCCGCAGCACCAGCTCCTCCGCGGGCACCCTGTTCACGGACGCCGACGACGTCTGGGGCACCGGCACCGCCTCCAGCTCCAGCAGCGACCAGACGGCCGCCGTCGACGCCGCCTACGGCGCCGCGGTCACCTGGGACTTCTACAAGAGCGCCTTCGGCCGCAGCGGCATCGCCAACGACGGCAAGGCCGCCTACTCCCGCGTCCACTACGGCAACGCCTACGTCAACGCCTTCTGGGACGACAGCTGCTTCTGCATGACCTACGGCGACGGCGAGGGCAACACCGACCCGCTGACCTCGCTCGACGTGGCCGGCCACGAGATGAGCCACGGTCTGACCGCGGCCACCGCCGGCCTCAACTACAGCGGTGAGTCCGGTGGACTGAACGAGGCCACCTCGGACATCTTCGGCACCGGCGTCGAGTTCTTCGCCAACAACGCGTCCGACAAGGGCGACTACCTCATCGGCGAGAAGATCAACATCAACGGCGACGGCACACCGCTGCGCTACATGGACAAGCCCAGCAAGGACGGCGGCTCCGCCGACTACTGGTCCTCCGGCGTCGGCAACAAGGACGTCCACTACTCCTCGGGCGTCGCCAACCACTTCTTCTACCTGCTGAGCGAGGGCAGCGGCTCGAAGACGATCAACGGGGTGACCTACAACTCCCCGACGTCCAACGGCTCCACCGTCACCGGCATCGGCCGCGACAAGGCGCTGAAGATCTGGTACAAGGCGCTGACGACGTACATGACGTCGACGACGAACTACAAGGCCGCCCGCACGGCGACCCTGAACGCGGCGTCGGCGCTGTACGGCTCCTCCAGCACCGAGTACAAGACCGTGGCCGCGGCCTGGTCGGCGGTCAACGTCGCCTGACGCACATCCGCTTGACATGAGTGGCCCCCGGGACGAAGGCAGCCCCGGGGGCCGCCCTACTCTTGGGCGCATGTCCTTCACGTACGCGGATGTCGGCGCGACCCGCGAGAGCGGCTTCTGCCCGCCCGGCTTCCACCCCCTCCATGTGCGCGCCCGCCTCGGCGAGGGGCAGGCACTCTTCCAGCGGGCCGCCGAGGCCGTCCTCACCTGGGAGATGCACCGTGCGCTGGGCGTCGGCATAGCCGCGGCCTCCGACCGCGCGGCCCCCGACGTGGACGTCACGGTCACCCTCGCCGGGATGATCAAGGCTCCCTGCCGGGTGGTGTGGACCGTGGAGGAAACCCGCCGGGCGGGCTGGGCCTACGGCACCCTCGCCGGACACCCCGAGTGCGGTGAGGAGTCCTTCGTCGTCGACCGTACCGGCGACGGCACGGTCTGGCTGACGATCTCCGCCTTCAGCCGCGCCGCCAAGTGGTACTCCCGGGCCGGCGGCCCGGCGACCCGGGGGCTGCAACACGCCTACGCCCGCAGGTGCGGGGTGGTCCTGCGCAAGCTGTGCGCGCCGGAGGACGACGCCTGAGCCGCTGCCCGGCCTCCGTCGCGGCCACCGGCCCCTCCCCCGGGTGACGTGCAGGCCGGCGGGCGACCGCCCGGCCGGCCCTCACGTCAGTGTCGCGGAGACCTCACCGCAGCAACACCCCTGCTCCTTCCCCGAGTTCCTCCCCCGGCACGGTCACGAGTCCCAGCTCCGCGGTGGACGCGAGGAGCCGGTGGGCCGGGAGGATGCGGACCGTGTAGCCGTAGGGGCCGGTGCGGTCGAGGGAGAGGGGACCCTCGTAGACCCAGCGGCCCTCCGCGTCCGGTCCGCCCATCGACTTCAGCGGGACGGTCGTCGCGTCGGTGATGCGGTCCCGGGAGTCGACGCGGCCGGAGAGGACCTGGACCTCGACGTCGTCGGGGGCGAGGTCGCCCAGGCCGACGCGGACCCGGAGGGTGAGGGTGGTGCCCAGTTCCGCGGTGGCGGTGCCGGCGGACGTCTCGACGTGGTCGACGCTGACGCCGTGCCAGGCCGCGCGCACCCGGGACTTCCAGGCGGCGAGTTCGCGGGCGGAGTCCGGGTCCATCGAACGGTGGGCGAGACCGGCGGGGGCGTACAGCCGCTCGACGTACTCGCGCACCATACGGCCGGCCAGCACCTTGGGACCGAGCAGGGTGAGGGTCTGGCGGACCATCTCGATCCAGCGGTCGGGCAGCCCGCCCTGGCCGCGCTCGTAGAAGCGGGGTGTCACCCGTTGTTCGAGAAGATCGTAGAGCGCGGCCGCCTCGATGTCGTCCCGGCGGTCGGGGTCGGTGCCCACGCCGTCCGCGGTGGGGATCGCCCAGCCGAAGTCCGGCTGGAACCACTCGTCCCACCAGCCGTCCAGGACGGAGAGGTTGAGACAGCCGTTGAGGGCGGCCTTCATACCGGAGGTGCCGCAGGCCTCCAGCGGCCGCAGCGGGTTGTTCAGCCAGATGTCACAGCCGGGGTAGAGCTTCTGTGCCATCCCCATGCCGTAGTCGGGCAGGAACACGATCCGGTGGCGCACGCGCGGGTCGTCGGCGAACCGCACCAGTTCCTGGATGAGCCGCTTGCCGCCGTCGTCCGCCGGGTGCGCCTTGCCCGCGATCACGATCTGGACCGGCCGCTCGGGGTGCAGCAGCAGGTCCATCAGCCGGTCGCGGTCCCGCAGCATCAGCGTCAGCCGCTTGTACGACGGGACGCGCCGCGCGAAGCCGATGGTGAGCACGTCGGGGTCCAGCACCCCGTCGATCCAGCCGAGCTCGGCCGTCCCCGCGCCGCGTTGCCGCCAGGACGCGCGCAACCGCTCCCGCACCTCCGCCACCAGTTGCTCGCGCAAGGTCCGGCGCAGCTCCCAGATGTCCTGGTCGGCGATGTCGGCGACCGCGTCCCAGCGGCCGTCGCCGCCCACGCTCAGCGCGTCCTCGGCCCGCTCCGCGCCGACCTGCCGGGCGCCCAGGCGCAGCACCTCGGGGGCGACCCAGGTGGGGGCGTGCACGCCGTTGGTGACGGAGGTGATCGGGACCTCGTCGGGGTCGAACCCCGGCCACAGGCCCGAGAACATCCCCCGGCTGACGTTGCCGTGCAGCAGCGAGACACCATTGGCGCGCTGGGCCAGACGCAGACCCATCACGGCCATGTTGAAGAGGTTGGGTTCGCCGCCCGGATAGGTCTCCATGCCGAGCCGCAGGACGCGTTCGACGTCGATGCGCGGGAGTTCGGCGTCGGGTCCGAAGTGGCGGGCGACCAGTTCACGGTCGAAGCGGTCGATACCGGCCGGGACGGGGGTGTGGGTGGTGAAGACCGTCCCCGCCCGGACCGCCTCCAGCGCCGAGTCGAAGTCCAGACCCTCCGCGCAGAGTTCGGCGATGCGTTCGAGGCCCAGGAAGCCCGCGTGGCCCTCGTTGGTGTGGAAGACCTCCGGTTCGGGGTGACCGGTCAGCCGGCAGTACGTCCGCACCGCCCGTACACCCCCTATGCCGAGCAGCATCTCCTGGAGCAGCCGGTGCTCGCTGCCGCCGCCGTAGAGCCGGTCGGTGACCGAGCGTTCGCCGAGGTCGTTCTCCTCGACGTCGGAGTCGAGCATGAGCAGCGGCACCCGGCCCACCTGGGCCAGCCAGATCCGGGCGTGCAGCGACTTTCCGCCGGGCAGCGCGAGGGAGACCTGGGCGGGGGTGCCGTCGGCCTCCCGCACCAGCGCCACCGGCAGTTCGTTGGGGTCGAGGACGGGATAGTGCTCCTGCTGCCAGCCGTCCCGGGAGAGGGTCTGGCGGAAGTAGCCGTGGCGGTAGAGGAGCCCCACGCCGATCAGCGGCAGACCGAGGTCGCTGGCCGCCTTCAGATGGTCGCCGGCGAGGATGCCGAGGCCGCCGGAGTACTGCGGCAGCGCGGCCGTGATGCCGAACTCGGGTGAGAAGTAGGCCACCGCGTCGGGAAGTTCGTCGGACTGGGTCTGGTACCAGCGCTCCCCGGTGACGTAGTCGTGCAGGTCGTCGGCGACCGCGGCGAGGCGGCGCAGGAAACGGCGGTCCTCGGTCAGCTCCGCGAGCCGTTCGGACGAGACTCCGCCCAGCAGGCGTACCGGATCACAGTCTGAGGCGGCCCAGCGTTCCGGGTCGACGGACTGGAACAGGTCGCGGGTCTCCGCGTGCCAGGACCAGCGCAGATTGCGCGCGAGGTCGCTGAGTGGCCGCAGGGGTTCGGGAAGAACGGGACGGACGGTGAATCGACGGATCGCCTTCACATTCCACCTCGGCGCGTTGCGTTGTGGACGCACGGCGGTGTGCGTCTCGGCGTCACCCCCGACGGTACCGGCGTCGGCGTCCCGTTCGCTGGGAGTGCCGCGCCCCGACCAATATGGCCGATTACACCCCATAGGCCTCCTTGTGTCACCCGGTCCCGCACGAGAGGCTGCCCGGAGGCGTACCCGCTCGACCGTCAGGAACGGTCGAAATCGGCCATGTCCACGGCGCGGCGCCCAACGGCTACGCGCCCCGGACGCGGAGAAAAGGGGGAGCCTCTCCGGCGTCATGTAGACGGCCACCGTGGGCAACGAGGGCAACCAGCCGGTGACAACTCCCTCGCACGAGTGAAGGAGACGACCACGGTCGGCGCGACGGACCGTACGTGCGCCAAACCGGCCTGCTCCGGGCACGGCCCCCGAGGTCCGCTCCGACGCAGGTCGCCGGGACGCTGGTTGACTCGGCCTCGAAGGGGAAGGTGTCCGGCCGGGATCCGGGTTCACCGAACGAACTCCTGCGGGTGCCGTCCGCGTAGGGCGGAGTGCCGGTACGGGCCCCGTTCGGCTCGAACGGGGCCGGTCTTGTGCGTAGACATACGCGCGAGTAGTTAACAAAGTGCCGGATTGCGTACCCGAATAGGGTGGGAAGGCTCCACCGGTATCCCCCAGGTACACCACGCAGGACCCACCTCCCCACAGCCATCCGCCCACCCACGTTGACGCGGACAGGAGCGGTCATGCCCGCCACGCACCATTCGTCAGCACCCCCGACACCCAGCACCGCCGCACCTCCCGTGCGCACCTCGGACGTCGGTCCACCACCGGTCCCGGAGCGGTCCTCCACGCCCGGCGCCACCGCCGTCGGGCGCATACCGGTCCTCGACGTCCGGCCCGTCGTCCAGCACGGACGCCTGCCCGCCAAGGCGGTCACCGGTGAGACGTTCCAGATCTCGGCCACCGTCTTCCGCGAGGGCCACGACGCGGTCGCCGCCAACGTGGTCCTGACGGACCCGGACGGCCGCCCCGGCCCCTGGACCCCGATGCGCGAACTCGCCCCCGGCACCGACCGCTGGGGCGCCGACGTCACCCCGGACGCCGTCGGCCGCTGGACGTTCCACGTCGAGGCCTGGAGCGACCCGAGTCGGTGACGGCGTCGCAGACGCTGCCGTTGCTGGTGGAACGGGAGCGGGCGCTGTACGGCGCCTGGTACGAGTTCTTCCCCCGCTCGGAG
>NZ_JOJE01000021.1 GCF_000720255.1 Streptomyces griseus subsp. griseus
CCGGTCCCGGATCGAGGTGAAGTCCGGCAGGATCACGTCCACGCCGGGCTGGGTCTCCTCGGGGAACAGCACGCCGCAGTCGACGATGAGCAGCTTGCCCGCGTGCTCGAAGACGGTCATGTTGCGGCCGATCTCACCCAGGCCGCCCAGGGCGATGACCCGCAGCCCCCCTTCGGGAAGAGGCGGGGCGGCTTTCAACTCGGGGTGCGGATGACTCATACCCTGACGGTACCCGGAGAGCGGGACAGGATGATCCATCGCCTGTGCGATCTCCTTTTCCCGACGGAGCGGGACACCCGCAGCGGGTGCCTCGGCACGATCGGATCAGGTCGGCGGCCGGAACAGGCGAGGGTGAAAAGCGCTATCACCTTCCGTGGCCGAACCGTTTGCCCGGTGCTGGAGAAGATCTCGTGCACCCTGTCGTGTATTCCGGCGTGCGCCACCTCCCGTTGGGCCTCGGCACTGGTCCACTCGAAGTGGTCGAGACGCGGGTGCCGTCGGCGCTCAGGAGCAAGTGGGCCGAGAGCGCCCCGAGGCAGCTTCCCTTGCCGGGCGTGACAGTTGGCTGTGTCCCCGAAGCGCTCGCCGCCCCCGCCAGCCATGCCGGAACCTGGTGACGTCCGTGAACGCGAGGAGCAGCCCCGCACGCCGTCCGGGTGGCGTGGGACTGCGGCGCAGCCGCAGCGATGCGCGGAGCTCCCGCCCGTGATCACCCAGAAGAAACACGTCACCCGCAGCTCTAGAAGAACCCAAGTTTCTTCGGACCATATGAAACAAGAACGTTCTTCGTCTGCTGGTGGTAGACGGGTGCCGCACGCGTTGACCTGCACAGATGACGCAAACCGGAGGCTGGCCCAGTGCCTCGGTCCCTGAATGGTCCGGATCTTGAATCGGTAACGCTGTGTGATTGGCCGGGCTTCAGGCTCCCCGGCGTCGCCCAGACCTTGCCAGTGGGCTGGATGGTGAAGGCTGCTCGGCCCTCCGGAGGATGCCCCCACTCGACCGGCAGATCCGGACCAGTGGACGGGGATGCAGGGATCGCCTCGGCGGTGCCTCACCAGTCGCGTGGTGACTGCCTTGTGTAGAGACTGCGTCCGGCCGAGTCGAGGATTACTCACCGGTGCTCGTCGTCGGTGAAGGCGGTGCCGGCCAGTGGGCCACGCCGCAACAGCGACCGGACGCCCTCAAAGGGGTATCGAGCACGAGTCGATACGCGCCGGAGGGCGGATGCCGTCTCGGGTGACGGCGTCAGGGCGCGGCCGAAACCTGCCGAGAAGGCCAGTGGGAGCCACGGCAGGCACGGCCGGGACCCTGGCATCAGCGTGAGCCGCTTCTCCGCAGGATCTGGTCGACGCCGACCGCGACGACGACGAGGGTCCCGGTCGCGACATCCTGGTAGAGACTGTCGATGCCCGCCTGAGTGAGACCGGAGCGGAGTACGTTGACGATGAGGGCCCCGATGAGCGTGCCGATGATGCTGCCCCGGCCGCCGAACAAGCTGGTGCCGCCGAGCACGACGGCGGTGATGCTCTCCAAGTTGGCCGTCTGGTAGGCGTTCGGGTCGGCGTTGGCGATCCGGCCGAGGGCCTGCCAGGCGGCGATGCCGTAGAGGAATCCGGCGGTGACGTAGACCGAGAGGACCGTGCTCCCGACGTTGATGCCGGTCAGACGGGCGGACTCAGGTGCGTCGCCGACGGCGTAAACGTGCGGGCCCCAGGCGGTGTTGGCAAGTACGTACCAAAAGAGCGCGTAAAGGCCGATGAGCATGAACGTCCCCCAGGTGAGGCGCACCGCTCCGAGCTGGATGCCGTACCCCCAGAACAGGAGCAGATCGGAGGTCACCTGATAGCTGCGCGAATCGGCGTAGAGCCGGCTCACCGCGAAGATGACGGTCAAGGCACCCAGGGTCACGATGAAGGGGGGCAAGCCCAGCCGGGCAACGAGCAGGCCGTTCACCAGTCCCAGGAACGTCGCCACGGCCAGACCGAGAAGCAGGGCCACCCCGGGGTTGCTGCCCTCGAAGGCAAGTTTGGCCATGACGATCGTGCCGAGGACCGCGATGGCGCCGTTCGAGAGGTCGATGCCGCCTGTGAGGATGATCAGGGACTGGCCCAGTGCCAGAGTGCCGATCACGATGGACTGCTGGAGCACCAGCGAGAGGTTCTGCGACGTCAGGAACGTATCCGTGGTGATCGAGAAGACCACCACGGCAATGAACAGAGCGGCGAGAGGGCCGACGGCCGGCGTGCGCAGGGCGTACCGGAGTCTCTCCCGGAGCCGGGCGTGCCGTTCATTGCCGACGGCGCGTCCGGTGGCAGGTGTTCTCATCGGTCAGCCTGATCCCCTTCGACCGCTCGACGTCGGTAGGTCATCCCCAGCAATGCTTCAGTCCCCAGTCCGTATTCTGAGACGCCAGTCCGTCCACTGGCTTGTCGGTGATGAGCACGGTGCCCGTGTCCGAGAGTCGGTGCGGCTTCTTCCCGCTCCTGGCGTACTCGACGACCGAGTCGACGCCTCGCGTGGCCATCCTGACCGGGAACTGCATGACCGTGGCGGCGTACTTGCCGGACCGGACGTCGCGGACGCCGTCGCACCCACCGTCGATGGAGCCGATGGTCACCTTCTGGGTGAGGCCGCGGGCCGCCATGGCCGCGGAGGCGCCGCCGGCCACCGGCTCGTTGATCGTGTAGACCGTGTTGATGTCGCTCGTGCGCTCCAGAAGGTTCTCCGTCGCAGCCTGTGCCGGATTGCGTTCTCCATTGGTGTTCGCCTGTCCGCGAATCGCCGGGGAGTCGTTCGCGATGCCGAAGCCCTTGAGGAACCCCTCGTGACGCTGCTCGCTGACGGTGGAGTCGTCCGTGCCGTCGAGCATGATCACCTTGGGCGGCCGGCCGGCGAGAGCAGCCCGGAGGTAGGCACCCTGGAGGCGTCCCGCTTTGACGTTGTCCGTCGCGTAGGTGGCGTCGGTCGCGCTCGGCGGCTCGGTGGTGGAGTCCAGCGCGATCACCACAATGCCCCGTCGGCGGGCCTCCGCGATGGTGCTCAGGAGCCCCGTGCCGTTCGACGGGGTGATGAGGATGCCCTTCACACCGGCGGAGATGAGACTCTCCATCGCGGCGACCTGGCCCTCGTTGTCCCCGTCGAACCGGCCGGCCAGGGCGATGAGCTTGGCGCCGTTCTCCTTCGCCGCCGCTGAGGCGGCCTCGCGCAGGGTCACGAAGTACGGATTGGTCTCGGTCTTGGTCACTAGGCCGATCTTGACCTTCCCCGACCCCGCGCCACCGCTGTCACTTTGCCCCCCGCCGCATCCTGCGGCCCCGAGCAGAAGGCCACCCGCCATGAGGAGCGCCGCTCCCCGTCGGCAACGCCACTGACATGCGCGCTCGCGGCTCGAACGGTCGTGTGTCATGGTCACGCCCTCCTTCGGCCGGTCCAACGCCCCACGATTCCTACCTCCGCCTCACGTGTCGAGATTATTCCGAAAGGTCACGTAAGCGAGCTTTGACCTACCGTTGACCACGGGGCGGATTTCCGCCGAGACCTTGTACTCTCGGCGCCGTCGCACGGAGGAGGCGAGGTACGCGTGACCGGTTCGCCGCTGCTCGCACTGCGTGGCATCTCCAAGCGGTTCGGTGCCGTGCAGGCCCTCAAGGACGTCGAGCTGGAAGTCCACCCCGGCGAGGTCGTCGCCCTTCTGGGGGACAACGGCGCCGGCAAGTCCACTCTCGTCAGGGTCATCGCGGGCGTCGCACCGGCCGACGACGGCGTCATCGAGTGGGAGGGTCGGGCGGTGCAGATCAGGACCCCTCAGGCCGCCCAACACCTCGGTATCGCGACCGTGTACCAGAACCTGGCGCTGTGCGACGGCCTCGATGTGGCCGAAAACCTTTTTCTCGGCCGGGAGCGGATACGCCCCGGTGTCCTGGGCCGCCTCCTCCGGCACATGGACAAGAGCAGCATGCGCGTGGAGGCACGTCGGCAGCTGGACGCACTGGGCATTCGCGTCCCCGACGTGCGCACCCCCGTCGCCACGCTGTCGGCGGGCCAGCGGCAGACGGTCGCGATCTCCCGGGCGCTCCTGGGCAAACCGAAGGCCGTCCTGCTCGACGAGCCCACCGCGGCACTCGGCACACAGCAGGCGGGCCATGTCCTCGACCTGGTCGACGAGCTCCGCGAACAGGGGATCGGGGTGATCCTCATCAGTCACAACATGGGAGACGTCAAGGCCGTCGCGGACCGGGCCGCGGTGCTGCGGCTCGGCTACAACAACGGTTTCTTCCACGTGCCGACCACATCTCAGGACCGGATCATCTCCTCCATCACAGGCATCTCGAGCAGCCCCTGATCCGCGCAGGATCCGCCCCACGCGGGACCGGAAAGCCGGTGCTGAGCTTGTCCCACCCGTTCCGGTACTCCAGCAACGTTTTACTGTCTGGCCTGGTCAGAGGCATTGTCCGGAGTGTAGTTGGATGGTGTGCGTCAGGGGCGTCTTGCCGGACCACCCCTGCAACGAGTGGATTCGTTGCTGACGCAGCGGGAGCGTCGCTTTCGGTAGGCGGGCCGCAAGCTGTTGCCGGACCGGGAGGTGCTGTGCGGGGTCTCGGGCGGAGGCGCTGCGGGACGCTGGCGGCGTTCCACTCCCACAGCCCCGGTCAGCAGGTCATGGCCGAGCCGCAGCCCAGCTCCTGGTGCGTCGCCGATCCCGGCGGCCCCAGATGTCGCCCTCCGCCTGCGCGAGGCACGCAATCGGGCTCGACCCAAGATTGGCGGGATTTCCCCCGATGGTCTGAGTCGCCATCCGACCAGGTCCGCCACCTTTCCCAGTTGCGGTGAACGTCGAAGCGGGGTCGCGGTCGCAGGTATCGGCCGAGGGAGCCGGGTTGGCCTCCGGTATCGGGCGGGCAGTTCGGGCTTGGCTGCGGTCAGGGCGACTGAGGTGGGGGTGCGGGCCCAGACACTGGGGGATGGCCGACCTTCGACCGCGCCGGACGCACCCCTCGGAAGTGGTTCCAGGAGGGGTGCCATTGGCTCGCGGCCGACCCGGGGCGGTGACCTGGAGTTGGAGCGTGACACCTGTATCGGATTGCCTGGAGCGCAACGATGCCTTCAGGCAACCGACTTGAGGCTTTAGAAGAACCCAAGTTTCTTCGGACTGTATGAAACAAGAAGGTTTTTCGTCTGCTGGTAGTGCTCCAGCATCATCTTGTGGGTCTCACGGCCGATCCCCGACTGCTTGTACCCGCCGAAGGCGGCGTGGGCCGGGTAGGCGTGGTAGCAGTTGGTCCAGACGCGGCCCGCCTGGATCGAGCGGCCCGCTCGGTACGCGGTGTTGATGTCGCGGGTCCAGACGCCCGCGCCGAGGCCGTACGACGTGTCGTTGGCGATCTTGACGGCGTCGTCGAAGTCGTCGAAGGACGTCACGGAGACCACCGGACCGAAGATCTCCTCCTGGAAGACCCGCATGCGGTTGTCGCCCTCGAAGATGGTCGGCTGGACGTAGTAACCGCCCTTCAACTCGCCCTCTTGGTCGAGGCGTTCACCGCCGGTGAGGACCTTGGCGCCCTCCTTGCGGCCGATGTCCAGGTAGGAAAGGATCTTCGCCAGCTGATCGCCGGATGCCTGGGCGCCGATCATGGTGTCGGTGTCGAGGGGGTGGCCGGGCTTGATCAGCTCCGTGCGGGCGACGGCTGCCTGAAGGAAGTCGCCGTAGTTGCCGCTCTGGATCAGCCCGCGCGACGGACAGGTGCACACCTCGCCCTGGTTGAGCGCGAACATGGTGAAGCCCTCGAGTGCCTTGTCGCGCAGGTCGTCGTCCTTGTCCCACACGTCGTCGAAGAAGATGTTCGGCGACTTGCCGCCGAGCTCCAGCGTCACCGGCTTGAGGTTCTCCGCGGCGTACTGCATGATCAGCCGCCCCGTCGACGTCTCCCCGGTGAAGGCCACCTTCGCCACCCGCGGACTGGATGCGAGTGGCTTTCCGGCCTCCGGGCCGAAGCCGTTGACGATGTTCACCACGCCCGGCGGGAGCAGGTCCGCCACCAGACTCATCCAGTAGTGGATGGACACCGGCGTCTGCTCGGCCGGCTTGAGGACGACCGCGTTGCCCGCCGCGATCGCCGGGGCGAGCTTCCACGCCGCCATCAGGATGGGGAAGTTCCACGGGATGATCTGCGCGACGACGCCGAGCGGCTCGTGGAAGTGGTATGCGACCGTGTCGTCGTCGACCTCGCCCAGCGAGCCCTCCTGAGCGCGGATCGCACCCGCGAAGTAGCGGAAGTGGTCGATGGCGAGCGGGATGTCGGCCGCCAGTGTCTCCCGGACCGGCTTGCCGTTCTCCCAGCTCTCGGCGACCGCCAGTGCCTCCAGGTTCGCCTCCATGCGGTCGGCGATCCTGAGCAGGACGTCCGAGCGCTCGGCGGCGGACTTGCGGCCCCAGCCGGGCGCCGCCGCGTGCGCCGCGTCGAGCGCCACCTCCACGTCCTCCGCCGTACCGCGTGCCACCTCGGTGAAGGGCTGTCCGTTCACCGGGCTGGGGTTCTCGAAGTACTGCCCGCGGGCCGGGGGCACGTACTCACCGCCGATGAAGTGGTCGTAGCGCGCCTGGTAGGAGACGATCGCGCCTTCCGTGCCGGGCGCCGCGTAACGGGTCATGCCGGTCTGCCTCCTTCAGCAGCGCTGCCCGCCGTTGGGCAGCTCTCGTCGGCGAGGCTAGGGAAGCGGACGTTGCAACCAGGTTGCGCCGCCGTCAGGGGGTAGGAGGTCAGGGAGCCGCCAGCTCGGACTCCAGGGCTGCCAGCCGGGACCGTACCGTCGCCGTCGGCCGTACCGCTGCCAGCGCACGCCACACCTCGACGTCGTCCTCACCCCAGGGCGTGTGGGCCCAGTCCGCCAGCAGGTCGGGGTCGCGTCGGGCTGTCAGCGCGGCCCGCAGCTCGTCGGCGAGGCGGTCGCGGATCCGAGCCACGGCCGGTGCGCGCGAGACGGGCAGCAGGGGACCGGCGTACGCCGTCGCGGCCGCCGTGACCGCACCGGCCGCCAGGCGCCGCTCCACGACGGCGAGGTCCGATTCGACCGGCACGGTGAGCCGGTACGGTCGCGAGGCCAGCAGCGCCGGCCCGAGGACCCCGCGCAGCCGGGCCAGTTCGGCGCGCAGGGTCACCGGCGTCACCGACTCGTCCTCGTACAGGGCGCACAGCAGCTCGTCACCGGTCAGTCCCTCCGGACGGCGGGACAACAACACCAGCAGCTCACTGTGCCTGCGGCTGAGCCTGATGCTGCGGCCGTCGGCGACGAGCAGTGCCTCGTCGCGGCCCAGCACGGTGAGTCGGAGCGCGTCGAACGCGGGCGGTTCCGGGGCGAGCAGCGCCAGGTGGGCCTCCGCGGCTCGGGCCACGGCCTGGACGAAGCCCAGGCTGTGCGGGTGCGCGAGACCGTCGCCGCCGGTGACGTCGACAGCGCCGAGCACCCGCCCGGTCCGCGGATCGTGCACCGGTGCCGCCGCACACGTCCAGGGCTGCACCCGGCGGATGAAGTGCTCGGCGGCGAACACCTGCACCGGGCGGTCGACGGCGACCGCAGTGCCGGGAGCGTTCGTCCCGACCGCGGACTCCGCCCAGCGCGCGCCGGGTACGAAGTTCATCCGCCCCGCTCTGCGCCGTGTCGCCGCGTGGCCTTCCACCCACAGCAGCCGACCGTGCGCGTCGCACACCGCGAGCAGATGCGACCCGTCGGCGGCGAACGTGCCCATGAGTTCCCGGAACAGCGGCATGACCCGCGCCAGCGGATGCTCGGCGCGCACCGCGTCGAGGTCGCCGTCCGCGATCTCGACGCTCGCGGTGCCGTCCGGCCCGACACCGGCCCGCGCGGAGCGCCGCCAGGAAGCGGCCACCACCGAACGCACCGGCCGCGCCACCGTGCCCGCCTCGGTGAACGTCTCGTGCGCGCGACGGAGGACCCGCGTACGTTCGGCGGGGTCGGCCCCGGACTCCAGGGCCACCCAGGGATCGGTCAACGCGGCCTCCCTCAGGGCGATGCGGCTGGGGACATCGTTGCGCCGGGTGCCCGCGCCGACAACCGTTTCGGCCATCGTCCCGGCCCCGGGACACTGTCAGGCGAGGTTGACCATTCTCAGATAGCGCACCCAGTCCCAGAGCGGCCCGGGGTCGGTGTGGTCGCTGCCGGGTACCTCGTAGTGCCCGATGATGTGCTCCCGGTCCTTGGGGATGCCGTATCTGTCACAGACCCACGCCGTGAGTCTCGCCGACCGCGCGTACAGGGCGTCGGTGAAGTAAGCGGGCCGGTCCACCCATCCCTCGTGCTCGATGCCGATGCTGCGCGTGTTGTGGTCCCAGTCGCCCGCGTGCCAGGCGACGTCGCTCTCCCGCACGCACTGCGCCACGTACCCGTCGACGGACCGCACCACATAGTGCGCGGACACGCCCTTGCCGGGGTCCCGGAAGATGGACAGGGCCTCGGAGTAAGTGGTCTGAGTGACGTGGATGACGACGCGGTCGACGGTGTAGTCCGCGGGGCGTCCCGCGGGGGTGTAGTTCGAGGGGGTCGCCGGCTGCCACTCGGCGAGGGGGTAGTCGACCGCCGCCTGTGCGCCGGCCCGGGTGCCGCTGAGCCATGCGTACGGCACGGCGGCGAAGGCCGCGCCCTTCAGGAGCCGTCGTCTGCTGGGACGCGGCCTGGCTCGTTCCATGGAGGGTCCCTTCGGTGCTGGGGTGGGGCGAGGGTGGAGGTCACGCACGGAGACGGGGACCGGGATATCCGGGACCGGACGGTCGAAATGCCGGGGTCACTCATCGCATGGGGCTCCGTTCTGCGCACAGCGGGCGCGTCTCGTGTGCATCACGGTACGGCGCTCCCCGATCATGCGGACGGGAGCGGCGCGTTTCCGTGGACAGCCACGGGCTTGTGGACAACTCGCCCACTCGAATGGGTGATTCCGGTGTAGCCCGCCGTATGGTGACGGGCCGTCAGGCCCGGTCCGCCGCCACCGCCGCCGGATCGTCCAGTACGGCCCGCACCACCGAGTGCGCGGCCCCCAGCAGCGGCCCTTCGGAGCCCAGCCGGGACACCGATACGGGGCAAGCGGGCCCCGCCGTGCGCCGCGCCAGTTCGCTCCGCAGGGCCGGCACGAGCCACGGAGCGAGTCCGGCCAGCGCACCGCCGAGGACGACGCCCTCGGGGTCCAGCAGGTTCACGGCCCCGGTCAGGGCGACGCCGAGCGCCGTACCGGCCTCGCGCAGGGCTCGCCGTACGTCCTCGTCACCGTCGGTGGCGCGTCCCGCCAGCAGCCCGACGCGGTCCTCGCCCAGCTCCAGGCCCGCGGCGCGCAGCACCGCCTCCTCGCCGGCGTACTGCTCCAGGCAGCCGCGTCCGCCGCACGCGCACTCCGGCCCGTCCGGCCGTACCGGCACATGCCCCAACTCGCCGGCGAACCCGCGTGTTCCCCGCAGCAGGTGCCCGTCCACGACGACGGCCGCACCGATGCCGATCTCGGCCGACACGTGCAGGAAGTCCCTCGGGGTGTCCTCACCGAGCCAGAGTTCGGCGAGTCCGCCGAAGTTGGCCTCGTTGTCCACGGTGAGCGGGAACTCCGCGGGCAGCAGGGCGCCGAGGTCGGTGTCGTGCCAGTCGAGGTTCGGGGCGCGTACGACGGTCCGCGCGTCGCGTGCCACCAGTCCGGGAACGGCCACCGCGAGCCCGGCCGGCCACAGCCCCTCCTGCTCCGCCTCGGCGACGACCCGGCGTACCAGCTCCGTGAGTTCCCCGATCACCGGCTCCGGGGCGCGGCCGCGGTTCGTGCCGTGCCGCACGGCACGCGCCCGCACCTTTCCGCGCAGGTCGACCGCGCAGACCGCGAGGTGGTCGACCCCCACCTCGGCGCCGATCCCCGCCGGACCGTGCCCACTGACCGTGAGCGCCGACCCCGGACGGCCCACTCGTCCGGGCCGCGCCCCTCCCGCGCGGCCCACCCCGCCGGGCCGTTCGGGACCCAGCTCCTCGAGCAGGCCGGAGCGTATGAGCTCGTCGACGAGAGTGGACACCGCCGCACGTGTCAGCCCGATGTGTGAGGCGACCGCGGCACGGGACAACGGCCCCTCGGCGCTGACGGCGTGCATCACCCGGGCCAGGTTGCGGCGGCGCATGCCCTGCTGGGTGTCGGGCAGCGCACGTCCGGGACCGGCCGAGTTGGTCTCGTGCGGCGGTGCGGTCATGCCTGTCGATCCCTCAGTGCGCGTCCGTGCCCCGCTCCAGCAGCGGGGCCGCGTCGGAGAGTACCCCGGCGATCCTGGTCAGCGTCTCCTCGTCCCTCTCCACGGCGTCCAGGACCGGTCCCTGAGCGGTGTTCCAGCGCCGGGCGACGGCGGCCGGGTCCTCGCCGGTCAGGAGGCCGGCGGCCTGTGCGGCGGCGCCGAGTGCGACGAGTTCCTTGGCCTCCGGAATCTGGACGGGGCGTCCCGACAGCCGTCGTACGGTCTGCTGCCAGGCCCTGCCGCGGGCGCCGCCACCGATCAGCAGCAGCGGCGCGGAGCGGTCCGCGTCCGCGTCGAGGACCAGGTCGAGCGCACCGAGCAGCGAGTGGACGGCGCCGTCGTAGGCGGCCTGGAGGAGCTGGCCGGCGGTGGTGTCGTGGCGCAGGCCGTGCAGGAGTCCCGAGGCGCCCGGCAGGTTCGGGGTGCGTTCGCCGTCCAGGTACGGCAGCAGCGTGATGGCGGTCGTCGGTTCCACGGCTTCCCGGTCCAGGCCCAGCAGGGCCGCGAGGCGGTCCACGGCGAGGGTGCAGTTCAGCGTGCAGGCCAGCGGCAGCCAGTCGCCGTGGGCGTCGGCGAAGCCCGCCACCGTGCCGGTCGGGTCGGCGGGGCGCTGCCGGGAGACGGCGTACACCGTGCCCGAGGTGCCCAGGCTCAGCACCGGCGTGCCGGGGCGCAGGCCCAGCCCCAGCGCGGCCGCCGCGTTGTCGCCGGTGCCGGGGGCCACCAGGGTGCCCTTGGCGAACGGCAGGTCATGGCTGTCGCGGACGGTGCCCGCCACCTCGCCCGGCCGTACGACGCGGGGCAGCAGAGCCGGGTCGAGCCCCACGTGCGCGAGGGTATCCGCGTCGTACGACTCCGTCCCGGACGCCCACCAGCCCGTGCCGGAGGCGTCGCCGCGGTCGGTCGTGCCCTGCCCGGTGAGGCGCTCGGTCAGGTAGTCGTGGGGGAGGCGTACGGCCTTCGTCGCGCGGACCGCCTCCGGCTCCTGCTGGGCCAGCCAGGCCCACTTCGTGACGGTGAAGGACGCGCCGGGCACGCTTCCCGTGCGCTCGGCCCAGGCCTTCGGGCCGCCCAGCTCCTCGATCAGCCGGCGCGCCTGCGGCGCCGAGCGCACGTCGTTCCACAGCAGCGCCGGGCGCACGGGCTCACCCCGTTCGTCGAGCGTGACGAGACCGTGCTGCTGACCGCCGATCGACACCGCCGCGGCCTCGTGCGCCGCGTCCCCGCACTGGCGCAGCGCCTCGCACAGAGCGTCCCACCACTGACGCGGGTCGCTCTCCCGGCCGGCCCCTGAGGACACGATGTGCGGGGCCTGACCGCTCGCGACGACCTGCCCGGTGGCCGCGTCGACGACGAGCACCTTGGTGGACTGGGTGGACGAGTCCACGCCGACGACGAGCGGACCCTCGGCTGCTGACATCGGGTTCTCCCTTTTTCCGCGGCTCCGCAGGCTCTGACCTGCATGTTCTTCATCTTTTCCGAGTCGCCCGGACCCGGAACCCACCCCTCGGGGACCTCTTGTCCCTTCCCAGAGCTGCGTCGGCATACTAATTTGTAAACGGCCATGACGAAATAGCCAGCAGCAAGGAGCCGCGGCATGAACTACCAGCCCACCCCCGAGCACAGGTTCACCTTCGGCCTGTGGACCGTCGGCTGGCAGGGGAGGGACCCGTTCGGCGACGCCACCCGCCGCGCCCTCGACCCCGTCGAGACGGTGCAGCGCCTGGCCGAGCTCGGCGCGTACGGTGTGACCTTCCACGACGACGACCTGATTCCCTTCGGCTCTTCGGACTCCGAGCGCGAGTCGCACATCAAGCGCTTCCGCCAGGCGCTCGACACGACCGGCATGACCGTTCCGATGGCCACCACCAACCTGTTCACCCACCCCGTCTTCAAGGACGGCGCGTTCACCGCCAACGACCGTGATGTGCGCCGCTACGCCCTGCGCAAGACGATCCGCAACATCGACCTCGCCGTCGAGCTGGGCGCGAAGACGTACGTCGCCTGGGGTGGCCGCGAAGGTGCCGAGTCCGGCGCCGCCAAGGACGTGCGCGTCGCGCTCGACCGCATGAAGGAGGCCTTCGACCTCCTCGGCGAGTACGTCACCTCGCAGGGCTACGACCTGCGCTTCGCCATCGAGCCCAAGCCGAACGAGCCGCGCGGCGACATCCTTCTGCCCACCGTCGGCCACGCGCTCGCCTTCATCGAGCGCCTGGAGCGCCCCGAGCTCTACGGCGTCAACCCCGAGGTCGGCCACGAGCAGATGGCCGGGCTCAACTTCCCGCACGGCATCGCCCAGGCCCTGTGGGCGGGCAAGCTCTTCCACATCGACCTCAACGGCCAGTCCGGCATCAAGTACGACCAGGACCTGCGCTTCGGCGCCGGCGACCTGCGCTCGGCCTTCTGGCTGGTCGACCTGCTGGAGAGCGCCGGTTACGACGGCCCGCGCCACTTCGACTTCAAGCCGCCGCGGACCGAGGACCTCGACGGCGTGTGGGCGTCGGCCGCGGGCTGCATGCGCAACTACCTCATCCTCAAGGAGCGCGCGGCGGCCTTCCGCGCCGACCCGGAGGTCCAGGAGGCCCTGCGTGCGTCCCGTCTGGACGAGCTGGCGCAGGCCACCGCGGCGGAGGGCCTTCAGGCGCTGCTCGCCGACCGCTCCGCCTTCGAGGAGTTCGACGTGGAGGCGGCCGCCGCCCGCGGGATGGCCTTCGAGCAGCTCGACCAGCTGGCCATGGACCACCTCCTGGGGACCCGCGGCTGAACGCACACGCGCGTGCTCGCGCCTGCGCCTACTGCGCGCGTACCGACGTGTACGCGCGCAGAGCGGTGATCGGCCCCCACGCGGAATGCTCCGGAATCGTGCGATCCATGGCATGAGTCCGTATCAACTCCCGCGCGGGGGTCGCCCACCGCCCGGTCCGAGACGACCCTGGGCGCCATGGCCAAGCCGCCCGTACCGCCCCAGCCGCCCGGACCGCCGGGTGACATGCCGCCTCCGGGCGGCTTCGGACCGCCCACTCAGGTCCTCGTCTCGGCCGGAGGTCCGAGAAGGCGTCCGAACCCCCTCTTCATCCTGCTCGTCGTGCTCGTCGCGATCGCAGCCGTCTCCGCCGTGGTGCTGCTGGCGTCCAACAGGGGCGACTCCCCGGGCGGCAAACCGTCCGGAGGGGGCAGCGCCAGTCCCAGCGGCTCGGCCGACCCCTCGTTCGGCATTCCGAGCGAGCTGCCCAGCGGACTGCCGAGCCGGATTCCCACTCTGCCGTCGCAGTTCCCCACCGAGCTGCCGAGCGGTCTGCCGAGCGATCTCGAGTCACTGGTGCCGTCCTTGGACGACCTCCTGCCGTAGCCGAGGTTCAGGCTCCTGCCGTAGCCGAGGTTCAGGCCTTGTCCTCATCGGGGCCCGGCTCCAGCGAGGCCAGGGCCGTCGCCGGGTCCCGGGCCGGCCCTCCCGCGGGGACCCAACGACCACGTTCCTCGCGGTACGGCCACCAGCGTCCGTCCCGGCCGAGGCGCAGCTGGTGGGGTGTGCCGACGACGGTCCACCGGTTGCCGCCCGTCTCCAGCGGCGGCTGTTCGTCCTGCTCCCAGGCCGCCTCCAGGGCGGCACGCGCGCGTGCCAGCGCCTCGCCCCGAACGGGCCACTCCTCCTCGAGGACCGACAGCCCGACCGCGCCCCCGTGGTGCCAGGCCCGCACGGCCGCCGCCAACTCCTCCCGGTCACGCCCCGACCCCTCGGCCAGCCGGTCCGCGATGACCTCCTCCGGCCCGCCCGCGGCAAGGCGGACGGCGTCCTGGGACACGGTCGGCTCAGCCCCGAGCGGCTGCTGCCGCCCCTGGAGCGCCTCGGCGAGCAAGCGGTGTGCCTCCGCCGCGGTGCGGGCCGCCACGAACTCCAGCGCGACCGGATCGACCCCCGGCGCGGGCTGCGCCTCCGTGTCGAGCGACGGTGGCACGCCGGGTTCCTCGGGCAGCCCGGGCAAGCCGGGCAGGGGCGGCAGGATCTCACCGGTCGCGTACGCCTCCGCCGCGTCCACGCCCTCGGCGTCCGCTGGGACAGGCGCCTCGGGCGGTGTGCGGGTGCCAAGGGCCTGGAGATCGTCCAGGACCGTCCGTTCACCGCGCCCCCGCATCAGCAGCAGGACGAACGGGTCCTGGTCGAGCAGGCGCGCCACCTGGTAGCAGAGTGCCGCCGTGTGTCCGCAGTGGTCCCAGGCCCCGCAGCCGCACTCCGGCTCCATGTCACCCATGCCGGGCAGCAGGTCGATGCCCGCGGCCGCCGCGTCCTCGACCAGGTGCGGCGGCATCTCGCGGTCCAACAGCGCCGCCACATGACCGGCCCGCTGCGAGGCCATGTCCAGGAATCGCTCCCACTGCGCGTCGGACAGCTCGTCCAACAGGACATCGGCCCGATGCGTGGAGCGGTCCGGGTCCTGTACGACGGCCGTGATCCGCCCAGGTCGCACCGACACCGCTCCCACGGCGCCCGCGCGCGCGAGTCTGCGGCCCGTCTTCACCTGCTGTCCGTCCAGCGCCCCCTCCTCCAGCGCCTTCAGCCAGGCCCGGCCCCACCACGTCTCCGCGAAGCCCCGACCGTGCGCGGGCGGCATCGCGGCGAACGTCCGCTCCGTCTCCCTGTCGTTCCGGCTCATCGGTTCCCCCCTCGCAGCTCGACCAGATCGGCGAGTTCCGCATCCGTCAGTTCGGTGAGCGCGGCCTCGCCGGAGCCCAGTACGGCGTCGGCGAGCCGCTGTTTGCGGCTGAGCATGTCGGCGATGCGGTCCTCGATCGTGCCCTCCGCGATCAGCCGGTGCACCTGCACGGGCCGGGTCTGGCCGATGCGGTACGCGCGGTCGGTGGCCTGCGCCTCGACGGCCGGGTTCCACCAGCGGTCGTAGTGCACGACGTGCTCGGCCCGAGTGAGGTTCAGCCCCGTGCCGGCCGCCTTCAACGACAGCAGGAAGACCGGCACCTCGCCGTCCTGGAAGCGCTGCACCAGCGCCTCTCGCTCGGCGATCGGTGTCCCGCCGTGCAGGAACTGTGTGGGCACTCCCCGGGCCGCGAGATGTCGCTCGATGAGGCGGGCCATGCGCACGTACTGCGTGAAGACCAGGACACCCGCCCCCTCCGAGAGGATCGTGTCGAGCAGCTCGTCCAGCAGCTCCAGCTTTCCCGAGCGCCCTGGGATGCTCGGCCGCTCCTCCTTGAGGAACTGCGCCGGGTGGTTGCAGATCTGCTTCAGACCCGTCAGCAGCTTCACGATCAGCCCCCGGCGTGCCATGGCGTCGGCGGCCGAGATCTCCGCGAGCGTCTTGCGTACCAGGGCCTCGTACAGGCCCGCTTGTTCCCTGGTGAGCGACACCGGGTGATCGGTCTCGGTCTTGGGCGGCAGTTCCGGCGCGATGCCAGGATCCGACTTGCGGCGGCGCAGCAGGAACGGACCCACGAGCCGGGCCAGCCGCTCGGCGGCGGCCGGGTCGCGGCCACCCTCGACCGCCTGCGCGTACCGCGTCCGGAAGGCGCCGAGCCGGCCCAGCAGGCCCGGCGTGGTCCAGTCGAGGATCGCCCACAGCTCGGAGAGGTTGTTCTCCACCGGTGTACCGGTCAGCGCCACACGCGCGCGTGCGCCGATGGAACGCAGCTCCCGCGCGGTGGCCGAGTACGGGTTCTTCACGTGCTGGGCCTCGTCCGCCACGACCAGTCCCCACGGCACCTCGGCGAGCCGCCGCGCGTCCTGGCGCATCGTGCCGTACGTGGTGAGCACGAACTCCCCGTCGGACACCTCCGCCAGATCCCGCCGCTGTCCGTGGAAGCGGCGCACGGGCGTCCCGGGGGCGAACTTCTCGATCTCCCGCTGCCAGTTGCCCATCAGCGACGTCGGGCAGACCACGAGGGTGGGGCCTGTCGTCGACGGATCGGTCTGCCGGTGCAGATGCAGGGAGATCAGCGTGATCGTCTTCCCGAGCCCCATGTCGTCGGCCAGGCAGCAGCCGAGCCCCAGGGACGTCATGTGGGCCAGCCAGCTCAAACCCCGCTGCTGGTAGTCCCGCAGCGTGGCCGCGAGCGTGGCCGGTCGGCCGACCGGCTCCTGGGCCTCGGGGTTGGCGATCCGTTCCCGCAGGGCCGCCAGCCATCCCGTGGCCTGTACGTCCACGCGGCGGCCGTCCACCTCCGCGGAGCCCGTGAGAGCAGCGCTCAGCGCGTCGACGGGCGTGACTTTGCGATCCTGCTGCGCGCGAGCCCGGCGCACCTCCTGGGGGTCGATCAGGACCCACTGGTCACGCAGGCGCACGACCGGCCGGCTGGCCTCGGCGAGACGGTCCAGCTCCTCGTGCGTGAGCCGCTGGTCGCCGAGGGCGAACCGCCAGTCGAAGGCGAGCAGGGCGTCCGCGGACAGGAACGACGGCACGTCCGACGAGGCCTTCTCGGGCCCCTCGCCTTCGTCCGGCGGACCGACCACCACGCGGGCGGTCAGTTCACGCGCGAGGCCCTTGGGCCAGTGCACGTCGACTCCCGCGGCGGCAAGGGCCCGTGAGCCTTCTCCGAGCAGCTCGGTGACCTCCTCGTCGGCGAGATCGAGGGCGTCCGGCACGGCCGTCCCGAGCAGAGGGGTGAGCGAGGGCCAGGCCCGGCCCGCGCGGCGCAGGGCGAGCAGCGCGTCCATTCGCGCGCGTGGGCCGAAGGCCGCGCCGGTGTCGCCGGAATCGGCCCATACGTCGGAGACGTCCGCGACGAGAGCTGGGTCGCTCAGGCTGTGCACCTGGAGCACGGCCCGGAACGTGACAGCGGTGTCGCCGGGCTCGGCGGTGCCGTGCTTGCCGGTGGCCCGGGGAACGTGCACGCCGGTACCGGTCACCTCGGTACCGGTGATGCCCATCGTGTCCGCTTCCTCACCGGTGATGCCGATGCCCCTCACCCCGCTGCCGGGCGCGCCGATACCCGAGACCTCGACCCGGAGTGAGATCCGCACGCCGGCGTCGTGGCCTGCGGCCACATCGGCGGCCCAGGCCCGCTGCTCGGGCATGTGGTGCGGCTCCCGTGCGGCGTAGGCAGGGCCGCCCGTGGCCAGGTGCGCGGCGGGGGAGCGGGGCAGCGTGTCGGCCACCGCGTCGAGAAAGGCCCGCACCGAGCGCTCCGGGTCGGGCAGCCGCAGCGGCACGGCGCCGGCGACCGGCAGGGCGTGTGCCTCGGGCGGCATCGCGGCGGCGAGATCGCGGACGCGGTCGGCGTCCTCCGTGCCCAGCGGGCCCACGCGCCAGGCGTCGTGGTCGCTCGCCGACAGGCCTGGCAGGAGCAGTCCGCGTGCCGTGAAGTGGAGCGCGAGCACGGTGGCGGCGCCCCAGAACCTGGTGGCGCGGTGCCCGTGTGCGTCGGTACGCGCGTGCGCGAGGACGGGCAGGGCCGCGCGCACCGGCAACAGCAGGGCGGGCACCGTCACCGCCTCGACGCCCTCGTCACCGGGCAGGGCGACGACCAGGTCCCCGGCGGAACCCGACGCGACGTCGGGGGGAGCGTCCCCGTCGGGGCGCCAGAAGGCGACGGTGCCGGTACGGGCCGGATCGCCGGGCACGAATACGGCGCAGCAGCGGGCCAGTTCGGAGATGTCGGACGGTGTTGCCTCGGGAACCCACTCCGCGGTGATGAGCCCACTCCTCAAATTTGACTACTGGGTCGAGTCGCTGATTATACAGCGCGTTGATACTCTGCCTCGATCGACTGTCTTATGATCTGCGTCACCCTCGCCGGTTGGCTGGGGCTCACCTCAGGGGTATGTAAGGGGTGTGTCAGGGGTGTCTCAGGGTCGCGGACGGAACTGTGGCATGCACGGGCCCGTTCTCAGAGCAGAGAGCGGCAGTGGCCGCGAAGGAGGCGACGCACATGTCCAAGAACGCGAAGATCGCCGCAGGGGGTGTGGCGGTCGGGCTCCTCTTGTTGATCTGGTTGCCCTGGTGGGCCTCACTCCTGATCATTCTGGGAGTTCCGGCGGTCGCCTACCTCACCCTGGACCCCTCGCAGCGGCGCAGGCTCAGGCGGGCGACGCGCAAGGAGCTCGGCCGCTGAGGCACCACCGCCGCGGGCCGCAACGGCCGTGCGGCGCGCCCGAGGCGATCGCATCCCCGTCCGCGGTCCACGGCCGTCCGGCCGTACGGCCCGCGGACGGAGCGGTGCCACGCTCCACGGCGTCGAGTCTCCAGCACACCGGGTCCTGAGCGCCGGGTCCTCAAGCACCGAGTCCGAAAGCGCCGCATCAGAACACCCCGCATCGGAACGCGCCGAGTCCGAGCGGTGGCTCAGCTGGGCCGTACGGCCATCTTGTCCAGCGCCTCCAGTAGGCCCGGCAGCTCAGGTCCCCGGCCCACTGGCAGTACCTCGCCCGGCTCCTCGTCGAGCAGCACGAACGCGATGTCGTCGGTGCGGGCCACGAGCGACCAGCCCGGGCCGTCGGCACGCAGGGTACGCGCGTCGCCCGACGCGAAGGCCGACCGGACGCGCCCCAGGGGCGGTGGGGTGTCCACGTAGGCGCGCGCCTCCGCGAGGACACGCCGGACGCCGTTGTGGCCCTTGGGCGCGCTTGCCGTGCTCTGTGCCCCCCGCGTGCCCTCCTCGGCCCCCGGGCCCTCCTGTGCGCCGTCCGAGGGCGCGGGCGAGGCCTCCGAGGGTGCGAAGTCGGCGTCGTCTATCTGCTCCCGCCACATCGCCCACTGGAGCGCGATCTCGTCCGCGCCCAGGCGTCGCTGTGCCGGACCCCAGGTGGCCGTGTCGGGCGGGGTCAGCGGGGGGCCCTCGCCGGCCTCCGGGCCGGGATCGTGCGGCGCGGGCACGCCGGGGGCCGCCACGGCGACCGCCAGCGGCCAACCCGGCAGCCCGGCCACGACCGACCGCTCGTCGGGCGAGAGGTCGTACTCCATACCGCAGTCCCAGGACGCGATGGCGACGGCCACCAGTGACACGTCGTCCACGACGACGGTCCAACGCGCGCCCTCCCCGTCCTGGCCCAACACCAGGCCGTACCCGTCGGCAAGTGGTGGGAGCCCGAGCGCCGCGCAGGCCTCCGGGTAGTCGTCGCCCAGCACACTCGGGAACTTCGCCGGCGTCAGCAGCACCGCCGTGAGCACGTAGAGCGCATCGTCCTCGGCGGCGACGGCGTCCTCGCCCGTCCCGGCCATCCCAGCCTCCCCATGGGTTTGTCCAACGGCGCGCACCCTAGTGCGACCGGAAGGCCCTTGTCACGACTCCCCACCACACCGGAGCTGCAGTTTTCCACCTGGACGGGGCGAATCGGCCATCCACCGCCCGGATGATCAAGCAGCGGGCAGTCCGAGCAGCGCACGGGCCACGGCCCGCGGCGACTCGTCGCGCTCCCGCGCGAGGGCTATCACCGCGCGGCACGCCAGTTCGTTGACGCCGAAGGACAGCGCCTCCGGCGACACCCAGCCCGCCGCCTCGTCGATCCGCTCCTGGTCGTCGTCCGCGCACGCCGAGACGTACGCGGCCGCGGCCTCAAAGAGGTTGTGGGTGCGCTTCTCCGGGGTGCTCCGCCCACCATCGGTGTCCGTCCCCACGCGCGCGGCGTCCTTCGCGCGCGTGGCGCCCAGAAAACGGGCACACGCCTTGCGAAACGTGTCTGACATGCCGACCACCTTCCCCATCGGGTTGCCTGACCGATCTCCCAGTTCCTGCCCCACAACGTAGAGTTGGAGCTTCGGCCGCAGAAGGGGGAGAGCGCGATGAAGCGCTTCGAACGGCTCGCACAGATCCGGCGGATGGATCCGTACGAGGACGCTTCCGACATCTACCGGCTCACCTCGGCGTACGAGTTCCCCTGGGACGTCACCCGCGCACTTGAGTTGGCTCTGTACCGCACCTACGCCGTACCCAGCATCGGCCGCCTGCTCGCCGAGACGGGGGAGCTCACCGACCGCGCACAGAAGCGCTACGACGACACCTCGCTGCTCCTCGACGCCGTGGTCGAGCACGGCTTCGACAGTCCGCAGGGGCGCACGGCCGTTCGCCGCATCAACCAGATGCACCGCGGCTACGACATCGGCAACGACGACATGCGGTACGTCCTGTCGACGTTCGTCGTGATGCCCAAGCGCTGGATCGACGCCTACGGGTGGCGCAGGATGTCGCGTCACGAGGTCGTCGCCTCCGCCGTCCACTATCGCACCCTGGGACGGCACATGGGCATCGGAGACATCCCCGAGACCTACGAGGAGTTCGAGGATCTGCTCGACACCTACGAGGAGGCGCACTTCGCCTGGGACCCGGGCGCGCGCCGCGTCTCGGACGCCACGCTGGACCTGATGGCCTCCTGGTACCCTCGCCCGCTCGCACCGCTGCTGCGCTCCTCGACGCTCGCCCTGCTCGACGAGTCCCTCTTGAGGGCCTTCCGTTACCCGCCGCCCCGTGCCGCCACCCGCGCGCTGGTGCGTCGCGCGGTGCGCCTGCGCGGGCGTGCCGTCCGTCTGCTGCCGTCGCGCGGCGCCCCCCACCACGCGCGGCAGAACCGGGAGATCAAGGGCTACCCGAACGGCTACCGGCTGGAGGAACTCGGCACCCGTCCGGTGCCCGGTGTCCGTGGGTGCCCCGTGCTGCACGTGGGCGACTCAGCCGCCCAGTGAGGCGAGCGTGTCCCGCAGCCAGGTGAGTTCGGCCCGGGACGTGGCGCGCGCGATGGTGAGGATGCCGCGCCGGAACGGATCGTCCAACTCCTCGGCGCGCAGCGGCCGGTCGCCCTCGTAGAAGAAGCTCGCCGGTTCCTCCAGGAAGGTGAGGCGGCGCCGCAGGACGGCCGACTGGGCGTCGGGGTCTTCCAAGTGCCGGAGGAAGGCGAGAACCGTGAACCAGCGGTTCTCGTCTGAGATGTCGCGCTGGACGGGGTCGGCGAGCCGGTGGCGCAGCTCCTGCCTGCCCTCGTCGGTGAGGGTCAGTGTGTGACGGGGGGCTGCCACGGCACCGGGCTCCGTGGCACGTGCCAGGAAGCCCGCCTTCTCCAGCCGCTTGATGGCGGGATACAGCGTGCTCTCGGCAACGGGACGCACATGCCCCGTCAAGGCTGTGAGGCGTTTGCGCAACTCGTAGCCGTGCAGCGGGGCGTCGTACAGGAATCCGAGGATGGCGAGTTCCAGCATGCCCGCATTCTCTCCCATACGCGTGGTACATCGAGTACGGAGTATTACTGTATGGGAATACCTCGGTACCGATGTATTGTGTGGTCGTGACGCCGACCGGGCGGACAGGGGAGGACACGATGAAGCAGGCCGAGTTCGACGACCAGGGAAGCCGCATCCGCTGGACGGAGGTGGCCGGAGCCGAGCCCGCGCGTGTGTATGTGCACGGGCTGGGAGCGGCGTCCGGCGTGTACCACGCGCACATAGCGGCGCGCCCCGAACTCGCCGGCCGACGCAGCCTGTTCGTCGACCTTCCGGGGCACGGCATCAGTGACCGGCCGGCTCACTACGAGTACACGCTCGAGGACCACGCCGACGCCCTCGCGGCCGCCCTGGACCAGGCGGGAGTGAAGGGCGCCGAACTCATCGCGCACAGCATGGGCGGCTCCGTGGCCCTGGTGCTCGCCCACCGTCGGCCCGACCTGGTCTCCCGGCTGGTCCTCACCGAGGCCAATCTCGACGCCTTCCCGCCGCCTACCGCCGGGAGCAGCGGCATCGCCTCGTACGAGGAGGACGCGTTCGTCGACGGTGGGCACGCACGCGTGCTGGAGAAGGTCGGCCCGCTGTGGGCCGCCACCATGCGCCTCGCCGATCCGCGCGCCCTGCACCGCAGTGCCGTGGGGCTGAGGCGCGGATCCGACCCGATCATGCGGGACATCATCGAAAGGCTGCCCATCGAGCGCGTCTATCTCCAGGGCGGGCTGAGCGGGGAGCTCCCCGGCACGGATGCCCTGGAAGCGGCGGGCGTGCGCGTGGTGACCGTGCCGGGTGCGGGGCACAACGTCATGTTCGACAACCCCGACGCCTTCGCGGCAGCGGTCGCCGGAGAGGTGTGACGAGCGGTCAGGCTTCCCGTACGGCCAGGACCAGGAACCGTACGTCCTCGTCGACGTAGGACGTCATCCGCCACCCGGATGCCGCCAGCAGGGGGCGGAGACGGGGCTCCGCGCGCAGGTCGTCCGGGGTGATCCGGCGGCCCTGGCGGGCCGCGAGCGCCGCCCTGCCGATCGGATGGAAGAGCGCCAGCGTGCCGCCGGGCCGCACCACCCGAGCCAACTCCCGCAGGTTCGCTGCCGGATCGGGCAGGTGCGAGATGAGGCCGGCCCCGAACACGGCGTCGAGCGACTGCGAGCGCAGCGGCAGCGCGGTCACGTCGGCGAGCATCAACCGTCCGTCCCGATCCCGTCCGGCTCGTACGGCCTGCTCCAGCATGGCCGGGGTCAGATCGGCTCCGACGACCACTCCCGAGGGCCCCACGGCCGCCCGCAGTGGTGGCAGCGCCCGCCCGGTCCCGCAGCCCGCGTCGAGCACTCGGTCGCCCTCGCGCAGAGCGAGATCGGCGACCGCGGCCGCGTAGGCGGGGCCGTCGTCGGGGAAGCGGCTGTCCCAGTCGGCCGCGCGGGCGGTGAAGAACTCCTGCACGTGTGTGTGATCGTCGCTCATGTTCTGCATGATCCCTCACCGGTACGGAGGATGACTCTGCGCACATGTTCGAGCGGGACGCGATCGTTCCGGCGCATTTCTGTGTCATATTCCAGCACCTTTCGAAACGCGCCCCCTTTGTGCCTCCGTCCCCCCTAGCGTCCCTGGGCCATGGGACACCTGGACCACGCCACCTTCGGCTGGCTGACCCCCGTGCTGTCGTACGCGATGGCCTGCACGGGCGCCGCGCTCGGCCTGCGCTGCACCGTGCGTGCGCTCGGCGCCACCGGCCGGTCGCGCCGCAACTGGCTCGTCACCGCCGCCTCCGCTCTCGGCACCGGCATCTGGACCATGCACTTCGTGGCCATGCTCGGCTTCGGCGTCAGCGGCACGGACATCCGCTACGACGTGCCGCTGACCGTCCTCAGCCTCCTCGTCGCCATGACCGTCGTCTGCGCGGGCGTCTTCGCCGTCGGCTACAGCCGTGACCGCACGCGCGCACTCCTCCTCGGTGGGCTCACCACCGGACTCGGGGTCGCGAGCATGCACTACCTCGGCATGGCCGCGGTGCGCCTGCACGGGGACGTGACCTACGACCCGGTGCTCGTCGGGCTCTCCGTCCTGATCGCGGTCGTGGCGGCGACGGCGGCCCTGTGGGCGGCCCTCAACATCAAGTCGCCCCGCGCGGTCACCCTCGCCTCGCTCGTCATGGGGGCGGCGGTGAGCAGCATGCACTACACCGCGATGTTCGCGGTGCACGTGCGCGTCGCCCCCTCCGGCGAGGTGCTGCCCGGGGCCACGGCGATGCAGTTCATCTTCCCCCTCGCCGTCGGCCTCGGGTCCTACCTCTTCCTGACCTCCGCCTTCGTCGCGCTGTCGCCCACCTCCGGCGAACGCGAGGCGTCCGCCTCGGCCCAGCGACCTGTCGAGCGCGTCGCCGGCTAGGGGCGGGCGTGCACCCCGACGGGCCACACGGCACGCGAACCACATCCGAGCGAGGAGGCCATGCGTACACCCCGTAGGACCCCTGCAGCCGGCGTCGAGACGCCACCACCCGTACGCGGCCGCCGCGCGCACGCCGGACCGCCCGCCCACGAGGGACCGGACGAGCAGACGGACACCGCGGCGAACGACGCCCCCACGCGCGCGGGGGGACTGCACCTGCGCCCGCGCACCGTCCGGGCCAAGATCGTCTGCCTGCTGATGGTGCCGGTCGTCTCCCTCCTCGCCCTCTGGGCGTACGCCACGGTCACCACGGCCCAGGACGTCTCCCGCCTGCGCCAGTTGCAGCGCGTGGACTCCCAGGTCCGGGCGCCCGTCGCCGACGCGGTCGCCGCGCTCCAGTCCGAGCGGGCCGCCGCCGTCGACCACGCGACCGCTCCCACCGCCGGGCGGGGCGACAGGTACCAGCAGCTCTCCAAGCGCACCGATCTGGCCGTCGCGAAGCTGCGCCTCGGCGACGACCGAACCGTCGCCGACGGCCAGGAACTGCCCGGTGCGGTGGCCCAGCGCCTCGAGACGTTCGTCAGCGGCGCGGAGGAACTGCGCTCCCTGCGGAGCGCGGTGCTCGACGGCCGCGCGGGCTGGGACGAGGCGTACGGGCGGTACACGAAGAGCATCTCGGCGGCCTTCGCGGTGGGTGGTGCGCTCTCCGGCATCCAGGACGCCGAACTGGGCTCCGAAGCCCGCGTGCTGCTCGAGTTCTCCCGCGCGGCGGAAGCGCTCGCCCAGGAGGACGTCGTGTTCGCCGGCGCGCGGCTCGCCGGCCGCCTCGACGGCGAGCGGCTGCGGCTGTTCACGGGCGCCGTCGACACACGCCGCGCCCTCACGGAGTCCGCCGCGGCGGACCTGCGCGGCCCCGAGCGCGCCGCCTGGCAGAACCTCGCCGCCTCCGACGCCTACACCGCACTCGGCGAAGCCGAGGACAAGGTACTCACCGGCAAGCCGGGAGCACACGCGATCGCCGCGGTCCCCAAGGCCGGATGGGACAACCCGCGCACGCGCGTGCAGGACGACATGCGGACCATCGAGAAGGACGCCGGACACGGCGTGGCGAACCGGGCCGACCCCTTCACCCGCGGCCTGCTCACCCCGGCCGGCGCCGCGGTCCTGCTCGGCCTCGCCGCCGTCGCGGCCTCACTCGTCATCTCCGTGCGCATCGGACGCGGCCTCGTGGTCGAACTGGTCAGCCTGCGCAACAGCGCCCTGGAGATCGCCCGCCGCAAACTCCCCGAGGCCATGCGGAGGCTCCGCGCGGGGGAGGAGATCGACGTCCGGACGGAGGCGCCGCCCGGACCACCCGCCGAGGACGAGACCGGACAGGTCGCCGAGGCCCTGGGCACCGTGCACCGCGCCGCGTTGCGCGCCGCCGTGGAGCGCGCCGAACTGGCCAGCGGCATCTCCGGCGTCTTCGTCAACCTCGCCCGACGCAGCCAGGTCCTCGTCCACCGTCAGTTGAGCCTCCTCGACAGCATGGAACGCCGATCCGAGGACCCGAGCGAGCTCAGCGACCTCTTCCGCCTCGACCACCTCACCACCCGCATGCGGCGCCACGCCGAGAGCCTGATCATCCTGTCCGGAGCGGCCCCCGGCAGGGCCTGGCGCATGCCGGTCTCCCTGACCAACGTGATCCGCGCGGCGGTGTCCGAGGTCGAGGACTACGCGCGCGTGGAGGTACGACAACTTCCGGAGGCCGCTGTCATCGGCGCGGCCGTCGCCGACCTCACCCACCTCCTGGCCGAGATCGTCGAGAACGCGGCCCAGTTCTCGCCCCCGCACACGCGTGTGCGCGTCACCGGCGAGCCCGTCGGCAACGGCTACGCCGTCGAGGTGGAGGACCGCGGTCTCGGCATGGGCCAGGAGGCCCTCGCCGATGCCAACCGCCGTATCGAACAGTCCGAGGCCCTGGACCTGTTCGACAGCGACCGGCTCGGCCTCTTCGTGGTCAGCAGGCTGGCGGCACGCCACGGCATCAGGGTCCACCTGCGGACCTCGCCCTACGGCGGCACCACCGCGGTCGTCCTGCTGCCCACCGCGCTGCTGCACAGCGGCGCGCCGGAACACGCCCCTCGGGTGGCCGACGCCGGACCCGAGCACGCACGCGTGGCCGACTCCGCCGCGCAACAGGAGTCCATGCCGGCCGCTGTCGACCGGCCCGCGCTGGTCGCCCCCGTCCGGGCCGTCGCGGAGGCCACGACCGACACCCCACCACCGGGAGTCACCACCTTGCGCCTGCACCGCCCCCCGGACGAATCCGAAGAATCCGACGACCTCCCGCGCCGAGTACGGCAGGCGAGTCTCGCGCCACAGCTGCGCGAGCCGCGCCCCGCGGAACCGGCGTCCGCCCCCGGCTCGGGGCGCGACGACCGGCGCAGCCCCGAACTGGTCCGGGACCGCATGGCCGCCTACCGCGACGGCTGGGCGCGCGGCGGAGGCAGACACCCCGGCCGCGGTGCCGGCCCGAGCTCCGCACCGAGCAGCGACAGCAGCGAAGGAGACCCCGCATGATCCAGGACCCGAGCATGAGGGCAGCCCAGAGGTCAGGCGAACTCGACTGGCTGCTGGACGACTTGGTGACGCGTGTGAGCGAGGTGCGGCACGCGGTGGTGCTGTCCAACGACGGCCTGGCAGTAGGTGCCTCGAGCGGCCTCAGGCGCGAGGACGCCGAACACCTGGCCGCGGTCGCCTCCGGCTTCCACAGCCTCGCCAAGGGCGCGGGACGGCACTTCGGCGCCGGCGGTGTGCGCCAGACCATGGTCGAGATGGACGACGGCTTCCTGTTCGTGGCGGCCGCCGGCGACGGCTCGTGCCTCGCCGTCCTCACCGGGGTGACCGCCGACATCGGCCTGGTGGGGTACGAGATGGCGCGACTGGTCAAACGCGTCGGCGAGCACCTCTACACGCCCCCGCGCGCCGGCGCGCGGCCCCCCGCCGCAGGATGACATGAGAGGGCGGCCCGCACCGATGACCGAGGACACGACGGGAGCCCCGCGCGAGCCGGGCAGCCAGTGGTACGACAACGAGGCCGGACCCCTGGTCCGCCCGTACGCCATGACGGGCGGCCGGACGAAGCCCGGCCCCACGGGGGTGCGCTTCGACCTGATCGCCCTCGTCACCCTGGACCCGGCCGCGCCCGACGTCGCCGACGACCTGGCTCTCGGGCCGGAACACCGGACGCTGATCGCCCTGTGCCGTGCCGAGACACAGTCCGTCGCCGAACTCGCCGCGGGCGCCGACCTGCCCGTGGGCGTCGTCCGGGTGCTCCTCGGCGACCTCCTGGAACTCGGCCGCGTCACCGTCAGCCGTCCGGTGCCCCCCGCCCAGCTTCCCGACGAACGGATCCTGCGCGAGGTCATCGAGGGGCTGCGGGCCCTCTAGATGAACGCTGCGCGCCATGCCGGCACTCCCGAGAGAAGTGATCGATGATCTCCGAGCACTCCGACGCCACGGCCGACGAGACGGCCCCACTGGCATTGAAGATCCTGGTCGCCGGCGGATTCGGCGTGGGCAAGACGACCCTGGTGGGCGCGGTCAGCGAGATCAGACCGCTGCGCACCGAGGAACTGCTCAGTCAGGCCGGTCAGTTGGTCGACGACACCGACGGCGTGGACCAGAAGGTCACCACGACCGTGGCCATGGACTTCGGGCGCATCACCATCCGCTCGGGCCTCTCCCTGTACCTGTTCGGCACGCCCGGCCAGGACCGCTTCTGGTTCCTGTGGGACGAACTGGCACAGGGAGCCCTCGGAGCCGTGGTCCTCGCGGACACCCGACGCCTGGAGGACTGTTTCCCGGCCGTCGACTACTTCGAGCACCGACGCATCCCCTTCGTGGTCGCCGTCAACTGCTTCGCGGGCGCCCGGACCTACGGCTCCCAGGACGTCTGCAGAGCCCTCGACCTGGACCGGGGAACACCCGTGGTCCTCTGCGACGCCCGAGACCGCGACTCGGGGAAGGAGGTGTTGATCCGGCTCGTGGAGTACGCCGGACGTATGCACACCGCCCGGCTGCTCGACTCGGTCGGCTGACCGTCGGGCGCACCCGTTCCATTCCGGTCACTCCACGACGGAAGGCCGCTCAGTCCGCGAGGGACTTCTGCGCCAGCACCTTGTCGATCCTGACGCGGACCAGCAGTTCGCCCGGTACGCCGTTGCGCGCGCCGAACTCCTCGGCGCGTTCCTCGCCCATGTAGCGCGCACCGAGGCGTCCGGCCCAGGGGCGCAGCTCGTCGAGATCCTCCGAGATACGGGTGCGTACCTGCAGGATCACGAAGTCGAACGGCGGCCGGTCGTCGTCCACACAGGGCGACCCGGCCGTCCCGGGCCAGATTGCGCCCCTTCACCGTCTCTTTTCCGGTGCTGAACACCACGTCGTCCCCGTCGAGCAGGAACCAGATCGGGGCCACATGCGGACTCCCGTCGGCCCGAACGGTGGACAGCTTCGCGGTGCGCGTGCCGTACGACACGAACGCCCGCCACTCTCCATCGGTCATCTTGTGTGCCATGTACCCGTCCTCCTTGCCCGGCGGGCAGTCGTGGGGAAGGCTGGCGAGGAGATCCTCCTGCCCAGGGGGAGACGTCGCACGGGGAGATCGGATCATGGCGCAGAGCCAGGGACTCGGCTGGTTGCTGGACGACCTGACCGAACGGGTCGAGCACGTACGGCACGCACTAGTACTGTCCAACGACGGGCTGGTGACAGGGGCGAGCACGGGACTGAGGCGCGAGGACGCCGAACATCTCGCCGCCGTCTCGTCCGGACTGCACAGCCTCGCCAAGGGCTCCGGACGGCACTTCGGGGCCGGCAGAGTCCGCCAGACGATGGTCGAGTTCGACGAGGCGGTGCTCTTCGTCACCGCTGCGGGCACAGGCAGTTGTCTGTGCGTTCTCAGCGGTGCGGAGGCCGACATCGGCCAGATCGGCTACGAGATGACGCTGCTCGTCAACCGGGTCGGCGAGCACCTCGCCGTGGACGCCCGGCAACCCGAGCGGACTCCGACAGCGGACATGTGACCTGCTGTTTTGTCGTTCCCCGTGGAGTTATCCACAGGCCCGCCACGAAAAGCGCCGGATTGGCTACCGTCTTTTCACGGCGAACGCACTCGGCGTGAGCCACCCACTCCACGGGGGAGACCGACCATGTCCGGCGACACGCTCACCACACCGCACGACCTGACTCGCACGCCCAGCCGTGCCGCACGCGAACTGGCACTCAAACGCAGTGAGTTCGATCTCGCGGTGCACCTCGGGCGCATTCGGACCGTGCCCGACGAAGGAGGCGGGGGACGCCGTCGTGTCACGCTTACCGAGATCGAGCGGCTGCGCTCGGCGGAGGGCTTTCCCGAAGCGCTCAGGGAGAGCGTCAGGGCCGTGGGCACCACGGAGGGCGCGGCCATCCTGGAGGTGACGCCCGCCAGGTTCACCCGCCTGGCGCGGCTCGGCCTCGTCGTTCCGGTCAAGTTCTACCTCAATCGCTACCGCACCGTCGTCTGGCTCTATCTCGCCGACGAACTCGAGCAGTTCGCCAAGGGCGGCGGCAACGACCAACTGCTGAGCGGCCGCACACCGGAGAGGATGCGGGACCAACTCGCGGCGGGCGTGGACCTGCGGCCCCGGAACTGGCGGGGAAGGTACCTGGGATTCCTGCGGCGTCAGACCGCCGATCCCTGGCAGAGCGCCGGGGCCGTGGCCGCCCTGCTCGACCCCCTGCAGATCGCGGAGATCGTCCAGGACCCCTACGAACGCGCCTGTCTCAACCGGTTCCGGCCCTCTCCGCCCGCCCACGGTGCGCCGGGTTCGCCCGCCGCGCACCTCGTCGAGAGGATCATGACGGCGGACGACCCCGACGAGATCAGCTGGCTGAGGTCCGACCTGGAGCAAGCCCTGGACCAGGCACGGGCCCATCGGCCCGCCCCGCGTCCGGCCCCCAGGGCGACCGTCTCCGCGCCGCCCGAACCGTCCGCGCCGCCCGAACCGTCCGAAGCACCCGAGCGCACACGCGGCCTGCTGGGCTGGCTGCGCCGCAGAAGCTCCTGAACCGTCCGGACGCTACAGCGCCCGGAACAGCCCCTCCTGGACGACGGACACCAGCAGGCGTCCCTGAAGGTCGTAGATCCGCCCCCGGGCCAGGCCCCGGCCCCCGGTGGCGATCGGCGACTCCTGGTCGTACAGGAACCACTCGTCCGCGCGGAAGGGCCGGTGGAACCACATCGCGTGGTCCAGCGACGCCATGTCGAAGTTCCGCGGCCCCCACAGCGGCTCGACCGGGAGGCGGACGGCGTCCAGGAGCGTCATGTCGCTGGCGTACGTCAACGCGCAGGTGTGTACGAGCGGATCGTCGCCGAGGGGCCCCACCGCGCGCATCCACACGGCGCTGCGCGGCTCGGCGTCCTCGACGTCCTCGGCTCTCCAGCGCAGCCGGTCCACGTACCGGATGTCGAAGGGCTGACGGCGCGCCATCCGCTCCAACTGCTCGGGCAGTGCGCCCAGATGCTGCCGGACCTCTTCCGTGACCGTCGGCAGGGACTCCGGGTCCGGCACCTTGCGGGCCGGCGGCAGCTGGTGCTCGAAGGATCCTTCCTCAGGCTTGTGAAAGGAGGCGGTCAGATTGAAGATCGTGCGGCCCTGCTGTACGGCGGTGACCCGGCGGGTCGTGAACGACCGGCCGTCGCGCACCCGCTCGACCTGGTACACGATCGGCACCCCCGGCCTGCCGGGGCGCAGGAAGTACGCGTGCAGTGAGTGCACCGGGCGCTCGCCGTCCGTGGTACGGCCCGCGGCGACCATCGCCTGGCCGGCGACCTGGCCGCCGAAGACCCGCTGCAGGGACTCCTGCGGGCTGCGGCCACGGAAGATGTTGACCTCGATCTGCTCCAGGTCGAGCAGGTCCACCAGCCGCTCCGCGGGATTCGTCATGACGGGGATTCTCCTTGACTCACAGCTGGCCGACGTCGGTGACGCGGATGACGGCACGGCCCTCCGCGTCGGAGGCGGCGAGATCGACCTCGGCACTGATGCCCCAGTCATGATCGTCGTTCGGGTCGTCGAAGATCTGCCGGACCCGCCACAGGCGGTTCTGCGGCTCCTCCTCGATCACCAGCAACTTGGGGCCGCGCGCGTCGGGGCCGGTTCCCAGGTCGTCGTACTCGTCCCAGTACTTGTCCATCGCCTCGCCCCAGGCGTCGGCGTCCCAGCCGGACTCCGCGTCCATGTCGCCCAGTTCCCCGACCTGGTCGAGGGCGGCGAGTTCCGCCCGGCGGAACATGGCGTTGCGGACCAGGACCCGGAACGCACGCGCGTTGCTGGTGACCGGCTTGACCTGGTCGGCCTTCTCCTGCGCCTCCTCCGCGGTCATCTCCTCCGGGTTGGCGAGCTGCTCCCACTCGTCCAGCAGGCTGGAGTCGACCTGGCGCACCATCTCGCCCAGCCACTCGATCAGGTCCTGGAGATCCTCGGACTTGAGGTCGTCCGGGACGGTGTGGTCGAGGGCCTTGAAGGCGCTCGCGAGGTAGCGCAGCACGATGCCCTCGGTGCGCGCCAGCTCGTAGTGGGACACCAACTCGGTGAAGGACATCGCCCGTTCGTACATGTCACGGATGACGGACTTCGGCGACAGCGGGTGGTCCCCGACCCAGGGGTGGCTCTTGCGGTACGTGTTGTACGCGTGGAAGAGCAACTCCTCCAGCGGCTTGGGGTAGGTGACGTCCTGGAGGCGCTCCATGCGCTCCTCGTACTCGACTCCGTCCGCCTTCATCGCGGCCACGGCCTCGCCGCGTGCCTTGTTCTGCTGGGCGGCGAGGATCTGCCGCGGGTCGTCCAGCGTGGACTCCACGACCGACACCATGTCCAGCGCGTACGACGGCGACTCCGGGTCCAGCAGCTCGAACGCGGCCAGCGCGAAGGTGGACAGCGGCTGGTTCAGCGCGAAGTCCTGTTGCAGGTCCACCGTCAGGCGGACGACGCGCCCGGTGGCGTCCGGCTCGTCCAGCTTCTCGACAATGCCGCCGTCCAGCAGCGAGCGGTAGATCGCGATCGCGCGACGGATGTGCCGCAGCTGCTGCCTGCGGGGCTCGTGGTTGTCCTCCAGGAGGCGCCGCATCGCCTCGAAGGCGTTGCCGGGTCGCGCGATCACCGACAGCAGCATCGTGTGCGTCACGCGGAAACGGGACGTCAGCGGTTCCGGCTCGGAGGCGATCAGCTTCTCGAAGGTCGAGTCCGACCAGGCGACGAAGCCCTCCGGCGCCTTCTTGCGGACGACCTTGCGACGCTTCTTCGGGTCGTCGCCCGCCTTCGCCAGCGCCTTCTCGTTCTCGATGACATGCTCGGGCGCCTGCGCGACGACGAAGCCCTCCGTGTCGAAGCCCGCGCGCCCGGCACGGCCGGCGATCTGGTGGAACTCACGGGCCCGCAGCGTGCGCACGCGGTTGCCGTCGTACTTGGTCAGGGCCGTGAACAGCACCGTACGAATGGGGACGTTGACACCGACACCCAGGGTGTCCGTGCCGCAGATGACCTTCAGCAGACCGGCCTGCGCGAGCTTCTCCACCAGACGCCGGTACTTCGGCAGCATGCCGGCGTGGTGGACACCGATGCCGTGGCGCACGTAACGGGAGAGGTTGCGGCCGAACTTGGTGGTGAAGCGGAAGTTGCCGATCAGCTCGGCGATCTGCTCCTTCTCCTCCTTCGAGCACATGTTGATGCTCATCAGCGCCTGCGCCCGCTCCACGGCCTGTGCCTGCGTGAAGTGCACGATGTAGACGGGCGCCTGCCTCGTCTGCAGCAACTCCGTCAGCGTCTCCGTGAGCGGGGTGCGCTGGTACTCGTACGACAGCGGGACGGGGCGGGTGGCCGAGCGGACCACCGCGGTCGGGCGGCCGGTGCGCCGGGTGAGGTCCTTCTCGAACATCGACATGTCGCCGAGCGTGGCCGACATGAGGATGAACTGCGCCTGCGGCAGCTCCAGGATCGGAATCTGCCAGGCCCAGCCGCGGTCGGGTTCCGCGTAGAAGTGGAACTCGTCCATGACGACCTGGCCGACGTCGGCGTCCTTGCCGTCGCGCAGCGCGATGGAGGCCAGCACCTCGGCGGTGCAGCAGATGACGGGGGCGTCGGCGTTGACGGACGCGTCGCCGGTCAGCATGCCGACGTTCTCCGTGCCGAAGATCTTGCACAGTTCGAAGAACTTCTCCGACACCAGCGCCTTGATGGGAGCCGTGTAGAAGGTGACCTCGTCGCGGGCGAGCGCGGCGAAGTGGGCGCCCGCCGCGATCATGCTCTTGCCGGAGCCGGTGGGGGTCGACACGATCACGTTCGCGCCGGACACCACCTCGATCAGCGCCTCCTCCTGGTGGGGGTAGAGCGTGAGACCCCGCTCCTGCGCCCACGACTCGAAGGCTTCGTAGAGGGCGTCGGGGTCGGCGGTCGGCGGCAGCTGATCGATGAGGGTCACGCACCCATCTTGCCTGCCCGCCCCCTCGATGGGGGAATCGGATGCCGGTCCGAAGATCACGACCGCTACGCTGTGTCGCCGACGGAATGTCATCGCACCCGGTCAACTGGACAGCGGCACACGAGGAATGAGGCGGGCAACGGCCATGATGGGACCAGCACACTCACTGTCGGGCGCCGCGGCCTGGCTCGGCGTCGGAGCGGCGGCGGCCGCGGCCGGACACCCGATGCCCTGGCCGGTCCTGCTGTGCGGTGCGCTGATCTGTGCAGGTGCCGCACTCGCCCCGGACCTCGACCACAAGGCCGCCACCATCTCCCGCTCCTTCGGCCCGGTCTCGCGGTGGCTGTGCGAGATCGTCGACAAGCTCTCGTACGCCGTCTACAAGGCGACCAGGAAGCAGGGCGACCCGCGCCGCTCCGGCGGGCACCGCACCCTGACCCACACCTGGCTGTGGGCCGCCCTGATCGGCGCGGGCGCCTCGGCTCTGGCGATCACCGGCGGCCGGTGGGCCGTGCTGGCGATCCTCTTCGTGCACATGGTGCTGGCCATCGAAGGGCTGCTGTGGCGGGCGGCACGTGGCTCCAGCAGCGACGTCCTGGTCTGGCTGCTGGCCGCGACCAGCGCCTGGATCCTGGCCGGGGTGTTGGACAAGCCGGGCAACGGCGCGGACTGGCTGTTCACGGCGCCGGGCCAGGAGTACCTGTGGCTGGGGCTGCCGATCGTGCTGGGCGCCCTGGTGCACGACATCGGGGACGCGCTGACCGTGTCCGGCTGCCCGATCCTGTGGCCGATCCCCTTGGGCCGCAAGCGCTGGTACCCGATCGGCCCGCCCAAGGTCATGCGCTTCCGGGCGGGCAGCTGGGTCGAGCTGAAGGTGCTGATGCCGGTGTTCATGCTGCTCGGGGGAGTGGGCGGCGCGGCCGCGCTCAACTTCATCTGAGGGGCGCGGCCCTCCTCGGCTCAGCCGGCTCAGCGAGCTCAGCCGGCCCCGCCGGCGCCGTAGCGCCGCTCGAAGCGGGCGACGCGGCCCTCCGTGTCCACCGTGCGGGCCTTGCCGGTGTAGAAGGGGTGGCTCTCCGAGGAGATCTCCACGTCCACGACCGGGTAGGTCTCGCCGTCGTCCCACTCGATGGTCTGGTCGCTGCTCGCCGTGGACCGGGTCAGGAAGGCGTAACCGGCCACGCGGTCGCGGAAGACGACGGGGTGGTACTCAGGGTGCTTGTCCTGCTGCATGAGCGCTCCTCGTGCGGTGGGGACGTGGGCCACGCGCCGCTGCGGAGGCCCGGAAGGGTCCGGTCAGCCGGAAACGGTGTCCTCGTCGACGATGTGCACCGCGGCCTCCTCGGCGGAGGCGGCGCCGCCGTCGATGCCCACGTCGGTGGCGACCAGCGCGGCCTCCTCGTCCTCGTGCGCTCCCTCGTCCGGGGCCACGAGCCGGCCGGAGCGAGCGGCGCCGACCTCGTTGTCCAGGGCTTCGCCGTCGGTGTCGCCGACGTCGCCGATGCCGTCACCGTCCGGTGCCGCGAGGTCCGGCGCCTCCTCGGCGAGCCGCTGGTCGAGGGTCTCGCCCTGGTGGCGCTCCGACGCCGTCACACCGGTGTGCTCCACGGCCCAGGGCCTCTCCGGAGGGGACCAGCCCCGGTCGAGGGGGTCGTCGACACCGTCGTTCTCCAGCGTGTCCTCCGCGTCCAGCAGCCCCGCGTCGTCCTGGATATCGGACGCGTCGGGCTGGTACACGTCGTCTCCCCATCCGTCGGCGCTGTTCACGGGTACCTCCAGGGAGTGGGGACGGGCCCGTGCCGGCCGCGGTCGGCGCCGGACCGCCGCCGCACGGGACACCGGCTGCGCGCGACGCGAACCGAGACCTTCCGGGACGCTTCTCGAGCGGGTGCCGCTACCAGCGTTCCACTCCGAATCGGGGCCGCGCAACGGCAGACGGTGAGGAAGGACGACGAAGCGGCCGCAACCTGCGGCTCGCGGCGGGGGCACCGCGGAGGGGCAGCGCACGGGTGGCGCCCGCCGCCGGGTCGGCAGCGGGCCGGATCCGTTCGCCAGGGGCTCCGGCAGCGCGTGCGGGCCCTCCCGCAGGGGACGGGCCCCCGATCGGCCGACGCCGACCTCACCGCCCCGTCGGTGCCCCCCTCACCCGTGCCACGACCTCCACAGCGCCGCGTACGCGCCGTCCGCCGCGACCAGGTCGTCGTGGCTGCCCAGCTCGGTGATGCGGCCGTTCTCGACGACGGCGATGACGTCCGCGTCGTGAGCGGTGTGCAGGCGGTGGGCGATGGCGACCACGGTGCGGCCGTCCAGGACGCGGGCCAGGGACCGCTCCAGGTGACGGGCCGCGCGTGGATCGAGCAGCGAGGTCGCCTCGTCCAGCACCAGCGTGTGCGGGTCCGCCAGCACCAACCGGGCCAGCGCGATCTGCTGAGCCTGGGCCGGGGTGAGTGCGAGTCCGCCCGAGCCGACGTCTGTGTCGAGGCCGTCGTCGAGCACGCGCGCCCACTCGTCCGCGTCGACCGCGCCGAGCGCCGCCCACAGCTCGGCGTCCTCCGCGTCTCCGCAGGCCAGCCGCAGGTTGTCGCGCAGGGAGCCCACGAACACGTGGTGCTCCTGGTTGACCAGGGCGACGTGCGAGCGCACCCGCTCCGCCGGCATGCGGGACAGTTCCGCACCGCCGAGGGCGACCCGGCCGGCGCGGGGCGCGTAGATCCCGGCGAGCAGCCGGCCCAGCGTCGATTTGCCGGCGCCCGAGGGGCCCACCAGTGCCAGCCGGGTGCCGGGGGCGACTTCCAGGGACACCTTCCGCAGCACGTCCACCCCCTCGCGGTAGCCGAAATGGACCCGCTCCGCGAGCACCTCCCGCCCCTCGGGCGTCAGCGTGGCGTCCCCGGCGTCGGGCTCGATGTCACGGACCCCGACCAGCCGGGCCAGCGACACCTGGGCCACCTGGAGCTCGTCGTACCAGCGCAGGATCAGGTTCACCGGGTCGACGAGCATCTGGGCCAGCAACGCCCCGGTCGTCAGCTGACCGACCCCGATCCAGCCCTGGAGTACGAAGACGCCGCCGAGCATCAGGACGGAGCCGAGCACCGTCACATGGACGACGTTGATCACCGGGAAGAGCACCGACCGCAGCCAGAGGGTGTAGCGCTCCCACGCCGTCCACTGCCGGATCCGCAGCTCCGACAACTCGACGCGACGGTCGCCGAGGCGGTGGGCCTCCACGGTGCGTCCGGCGTCGACCGTCTCCGCGAGGGCGGCGGCCACGGCGGCGTAGCCGGCGGCCTCCGAGCGGTAACCGGCCCCGGCCCGCTTGAAGTACCAGCGGCAGCCGGCCACCAGCAGCGGCACGGCGACCAGTACGGCCGGGGCGAGCGGCGGCGCCATGACGACGAGGCCGCCGAGCAGCAGCCCCGCCCACATCACCCCGATCGTCAGCTGCGGCACGGCCTCGCGCATCGCGTTGGCGAGTCGGTCGATGTCGGTGGTGATGCGGGACAGCAGGTCACCCGTCCCCGCCCGCTCCAGGACGCCGGGCGGCAGCCGGACCGACCGTACGAGGAAGTCCTCGCGCAGGTCCGCCAGCATCCGCTCGCCGAGCATCGCGCCGCGCAGCCGCACCTGTCGCACGAACGCGGCCTGCACGACAAGGGCGAGCACGAACACGGTGACGGTGAACCCCAGATGGAGCTCGTGCGCTCCGTCCGACACGCGCTCGACGAGGTCGCCCAGCAGCCACGGCCCCACCATCGAGGCGACCGTGGCGGCCGTGTTGACCGCGACGAGGAGCACGAAGGCACGGCGGTGCCGTTGGAGCAGCTCGCGCACGTAGGCGCGCACGGTCGAGGGGGCGCCGACGGGCAGCGTGTTCGCCGTCGTCGGCGCGGCCGGGTCGTACGCAGGTGGCGCCACGCCGATCATGCGGTCTCCTCGATCTCTTCGAGTTCCTTCTCTTCCAGTTCCTTCAGCACACCGTCGATGGCGACGTCCTCGTCCCGCAGCGCGACCTCCTCCTCGGTCTCGCGCGTCACCACCGCGCGGTACCGGCGGTCCTCGTGCAGCAGTTCGCGGTGCACGCCCACGGCCGCGACCTCGCCCTCGTGCACCAGGACGACGCGGTCCGCGCGGTCCAGGAGCAGGGGGGAGGAGGTGAACACGACGGTGGTGCGCCCCGCGCGCAGTTCCCGGACACCGGTCGCGATCCGTGCCTCGGTGTGGGAGTCGACGGCGGAGGTCGGCTCGTCCAGGACGAGGACATGGGGGTCGGTGATCAGTGAGCGGGCCAGGGCGAGCCGTTGGCGCTGGCCGCCCGAGAGGGACCGTCCACGCTCGGTGATGCGGGCGTCCATCGGGTCCTCGGCGTCGACCGACCCCTGGACGAGAGCGTCCAGGACGTCGCCGCACTGGGCGGCCCCGAGCGCGTCCGGGGCGGCGACGTCGCCCGAGGCGGGTACGTCGAGGAGTTCGCGCAGGGTGCCGGAGAGCAGCACGGGGTCCTTGTCCTGGACGAGGACGGCGGACCGTGCCGAGTCCAGCGGGAGTTCGTCGAGCGGGACACCGCCGAGGAGCACGGACGGACCGTCCTCCGTGGGGTGGCCGCCCAGCCGTTCGGCGAGACGCCCGGCCGCGTCCGGGTCGCCGCACACCACGGCGGTGAGCCGGCCGGCGGGCGCGAGGAGTCCGGTGGCCGGGTCGTACAGATCACCGGCGGGCGTCTCCGCCGGACGTGATCCGTCGGCGTCCGTCGCCCGCTCCAGTGACAGCACCCGTGCGGCCCGCTGGGCCGAGGGGCGGGAGAAGGAGTACGCCATGGCGATCTCCTCGAAGTGCCGGAGCGGATACGTCAGGACCATGACGGAGCTGTACACGGTGACCAGTTCACCGACGGTGATGCGGCCTTCGCCGGCGAGGTGGACGCCGTACCAGACGACCGCGACCAACAGCAGTCCGGGCAGCAGTACCTGGATGGCCGAGATCAGCGACCACATGCGGGCGCTGTGGACGGCGGCTCGGCGGACCTCCTGGGAGGCGCGGCGGTAGCGGTCGAGGAACAGCTCCTCTCCGCCGATGCCGCGCAGGACGCGCAGGCCGGCGACGGTGTCGGAGGCCAGCTCGGTGGCGTAGCCCGCCTTCTCGCGCTGGAAGTCGGCACGGCGGGTCGCCCGGGGCAGCAGTGGCAGCACCGCGAGGGCCAGCGCGGGCAGGCCGACGGCGACGACGAGTCCGAGGGCCGGCTGGTAGACGGCCAGGCCCACACAGACGAGCACGATGGTCAGGGCGGCGGCGGTGAACCGTGAGACGGCCTCCACGAACCAGCCGATTTTTTCCACGTCACCGGTGGACACCATGGTGATAGCCCCGGCACTCAGGCGCATCTCGGCGGTGTCCCCGGAGTCGGCTCGCTTCCTCTTGCCTTTGGCGGGCTTATCAGGTTGCTCATCCTCCCCCGTGGAGACGGCCACGACTTCGCCGGCGGCGACGCGCCGGGTCAGTGCGGAGCCGAGCTGCGCGGCCTTGCGGGCGAGAAGTTGCTGGACGCGGGCGGCCGCGGTGATCCAGTTGGTGACGGCGGCACGGTGGAGGAACGTGTCACCGATGGCGATACCGGCGCCGAGGAGGGCCATCAGCGCGCCCGCGAGGGCGAGCCGGGTGCCGGAACGGTCGACGACGGCCTGGACGGCGAACCCGACGCAGAACGGCTGTGCGGAGACGGACATGAAGTGCAGCAGGCCCCAGGCCAGTGACTTCGTCTGACCGCCCAGTTGGTTCCGGCCGAGCCACCAGAGGAATCGAGGTCCCGAGCGCGCGTCCGGCACACCTGGGTCGGAGTACGGAAGGTCTTGGATCTGCATGGCGTCCCAGTGGCTCGTGTCAGGGGATGGTGGGGGGAGGGATGTCGAGGGCAGGGCGGGAGGCGCCGGCCACACGGCGGTCGGCGGCAACAAACCGTGAAAGGTTCGCGTCACACGGTGGTCAAAATCAACCTGTTTTTCGCTTCACCGCCGGGATCCGGCTACCGTCCGTCAGGGAATGCGACGATGGAGTGATGCGGAGTCGTGGTGTACGGCATGCTCTGGTCGCGATGACGGCCGTGGGGACCCTCTCGGCCGCGCTGGCCGCGTGCGGCGGCGGAACCGGGGCGGCGAGGGGCAGCGGTGGCGAGGCCGCGCGCCCGGCTCACACGGCCGCCGACGACCCGAACCGGGTCCCGGACGTCGGGGACCGGTGGCAGCGCCGGATTCCGGCGGACTCCCGTCAGGTGGTGGCGGTCTACGGAGACGGCAGGGACTCCGCGGACGCCACCGTGGTGCTGTACACGAAGTCGGGTACAGCCTGGGAGCGGACCCGCAGTTGGCCGGCGCACAACGGCAAGAAGGGGTGGACGACCGACCACCGCGAGGGCGACAAGCGCAGCCCCGTGGGCGTGTTCACGCTCAGTGACGCAGGCGGTGTGCTCCCGAACCCCGGCGCGAGGCTGCCGTACACACGGTCGGCCGCGTTCGCGGCCCCGCATTGGTGGGCCGCGTCGCACTGGCACGACTTCGACTACGTCATCGCCATCGACTACAACCGTGTCAAGGGCACCCCGCCGAACGACCCGACACGCCCCGACGGAGAGGAGAAGGGGGGCGGCATCTGGCTGCACATGGACCACGGCAGCGGTACGTCGGCCTGCGTCAGCCTGTCCAAGCCCGCGATGGAATACCTGCTGCGCACGCTCGATCCAGACCGGCATCCGGTGGTGGTGATGGGGGACAGGGCCGACCTGTTGGCCTAGCACCGACGGGGGAGGCCTCATTGCGGAGGGTGCCCGACTCGCCGTAGAACACCGGCCATGAGAAGCCGGATCATCATGTCCATGCTCGCGGGAGCGACCCTCCTGGCGGGCACCCTCCTCACAACGGGCTCCGCACAGGCCACCCCGGTCCGAGCCATCCCCGTCTCCGCCGACGCCTCCACCGACGTACCCGCCGAGTTCGGCACCGACTGGCACGACCCGGTCACCGCTGCCCCGCCCGTCGCCAGGCCCGCCGGGAAGACCTGCGAGGTCACCGTCGCGGAGGCCCAGTTCCGGGACTTCACGCCGTACAAGGGCACGTACACACCGCCCGAGGGCTGCGGCGACCGCTGGAGCAAGGTCGTGCTGCGGCTCGACGGCAAGGTCAAGGGACGGCAGTTCGACCGGCTGGGGTATCTGCACGTCGGTGGGGTGGAGATCTTCCGCACCTCGACGCCGGAGCCCTCGCCGGACGGTGTCGAGTGGTCCGTCGAGAAGGACGTCACGCGCTACAGCGACACCTTGCGAGGCAGTCACGACGTGGAGATGCTCATAGGCAACGTCGTCGACGACACGTACACCGGCGTCATCGACGTCAAGGTCACGCTCACCTTCTACGAGGGGAGACGCGCCGCGACCCCCGACCGGGTCCTCACCCTCGGCGACGACTCGACCCTCACCACCCCGCGCAACAGTGAGCGCGTCCTCGCCGAGGTGTACGCCACCGGCTCGGGCGGCGGCTGCGAGGAGTACTGGTATCTGACGGTGCCCAAGGAGGCGCCCTACTCCTGCCAGGCCGACGGCGGCCCCTACCGCGAGGTGCAGATCAAGGTCGACGGCAGACTCGCCGGCATCGCCGCGCCGTTCCCGCACGTGTGGACCGGCGGCTGGTCGAACCCCTTCCTCTGGTACGTCGTCCCGGCGCCGCGCGCCTTCGACATCAAGCCGATCACCTACGACCTGACGCCGTTCGCCGGGATCCTCAACGACGGCCGGCCGCACCGCGTCGATGTCTCCGTCGTCGGTGTGCCGGCGGGGCAGAGCGGCTGGAGCGCGCCGGTCAACGTCCTCGTGTGGCAGGACGCCAGGAAAGCCAGGGTCACCGGTGGGCTCACCGTCGAGCGGACGGGCGACCTCACCGACTCCTCGACCTACACGCCGGGTGCGGAGCACCGCCTCGACACGAAGGGCGGTCACCGCCTGACCGTCGCCGGATACGTCGACACCTCACACGGACGGGTGACGACCACCGTCGAGCGATCGCTGGCGAACACCTCCACCCACCGTTGGACCGACGGCGAGAACATGGACGGTCTCGACGCCACCTGGACGGACGACGAGTCGGTGACCGTCGACGGACGCGGGCCCGCCCGCACCACACGCGCGCACCGGACCTACACGATGAACGGCACGACCACGGTCGGCGCGGACGACCGACTGCGCACGGTGCTGACGCTGGGGGACCGGGCTACGAGCGTCGAGGCGCACGGCGGACACCGCACAGCCTGGACGCGGCTCGACGACACCTACACCGGGGACGCCACCTACACGCTGAACGTCCCGCGCGACCAGCGGCACGCCGTCGCGACGACGAGCGAGCGCTACCGCCTGAACGGCTCGGCGGGCTGCTACGACCGTTCGCTGACCACCGTGCAGGGGGTGCTCACGGAGGATCACACGCACTGCTGAGGCGGGACCGGACGGACTGCTGGGGCCCCTGTGAGTGGTGCCGCACTCGTGACGGATTTACACGGATGCAACGCAGGGGTCTTCCGCAGGATCAACAAAGCCCCCAGAGTGGTCACCAACGGAAGCTGCTTTCCGTATCGCAGAAGTCCCCCTCTTCTGTGGTCCCCGTCCCTCTAGGAGTGTTCGTGCCGCAGTCCGTCCCCTCCCTGCCGCGACGCGCCGCACGCCTGCTGCGTACCTCTCTCTTCACGCAGGTCGCCTGCGCGCTCGTGCTCGGCATCGTCGTCGGAAAGCTGTGGCCCGACGTCGCCACGGATCTCCAGCCGCTCGGCGACGGCTTCACCCGGCTCATCAAGACGATCATCTCCCCGCTCGTGTTCTGCGTGGTGGTCGTCGGGATCGCCAAGGCCGGTGACCTGAAGGCCTTCGGGCGGATCGGGCTCAAGGCCCTGATCTGGTTCGAGGTCGCGAGCACGTTCGCCCTGATCATCGGGCTCCTCGCCGCCAACCTCGTCCAGCCGGGCTCGGGGATGAACGTCGACCCGTCCACGCTCGACGCCTCCGCGGTCGACGCGAAGACGGGCGGCGGTTCACTGCCGTCGACGGCCGAGTTCGTCGTGGAGGCGCTGCCCCAGAGCTTCATCGGCGCCTTCGCCGAGAACTCCCTGCTCCAGGTCCTCATCCTGGCCTGTCTGGTGGGCGCCGCCCTGCTGCACCTGGGCCACACCAAGGTGCCGCAGGTCCTGCCCGCCATCGAGCAGGCCCAAGAGATCATCTTCGCGATCGTCGGCTTCGTGATGCGACTGGCGCCGATCGCCGTGTTCGGCGCGATGGCCGTCCTGATCGGCCAGTACGGGCTCGGTGTGATCGAGACGTACGCCAAGCTGATCATCCTGTGCTACGCGGCCGCCGCGCTGTTCATCGCGCTGCTCGCCGTCGCACTGCGGCTGGTCACCGGGCTGAGCCTGTGGAAGTTCCTGCGCTACATCCGGGAGGAGATGCTCCTCGCGCTCGGCACCGCCTCCACCGAGGCCGTCATGCCGCGCGTGATGCAGAAGCTGCGCAAGGCCGGAGCCCGTGACGACGCCGTGGGGCTGGTGCTGCCGACGGGGTACTCCTTCAACCTCGACGGCGCCTCGCTCTACCTGTCGATCGGCACCCTGTTCATCGCCCAGGCCGTGGGTGTGGACCTCAGCCTGGGGCAGCAGATCACCGTGGTCCTGGTGCTGATGCTCACCAGCAAGGGCATGGCGGGCATCCCCGGCTCCGCCTTCCTCGCCCTGTCCGCGACCGCGTCCTCGCTGGGGGCCATCCCGGCCGGCGCGGTCGCCCTGCTCCTGGGCGTGGACCGGATCATGGACTCGATGCGCGTCGTCACCAACCTCCTGGGCAACTGTGTCGCCGTCCTCGCCGTCTCCCGCTGGGAGGGCGCGCTGGACACCGTACGGGCGAAGCAGATGCTGAACCGGGAGATCGAGTTCGTGCCGGACGCGGACGACAAGGCCGGTGTGGACGCGGAGAACGCGGACGGGATTCCCGCGCAGCCGCACAAGGAGCCCGCCCCTGAACTGAGTTGACGCGGGCGTCGTCACGACGGGCCGTGTGCCCACTCCGGACCACGGAGTGGGCACACGGCCCGTCGCCGTGATCGGCCGGCGTCAGCAACCCGGCACGGGCGCCCCGTCGATCAACGTGTCCAGCAACGCGCCGAACACCTCCCGCTGATCTTCCGTCAACGGCGCCAGGATCTCCCGCGCGGCGGACCGGCGGGCGCCGCGCAGCTCCCGCAGGGCCTTCAGGCCATCGTCAGTGAGCTCGATCCGGATCACCCGGCGGTTGGTCGGGTCGGGCACCCGGCGCACCCTGCCGCCCTCCTCCAGCGCGTCCACCAGTGAGGTCACCGCCCTCGGCACCACCTCCAGGCGCTCGGCGAGGTCGGCCATGCGCGGCGGGGAGCCGTAGTGCGCCAGTGTGCGCAGCAGCCGCGACTGGGCCGGCGTGACACCCAGTCCGCACTGCTCGATGTGCCGCTTCTGGATGCGGTGGACGCGGCGCGTGAAGCGCAGCAGTTGCTCGGCGAGCAAACCGTCGGGATCGGCGGTGGTCATGCGGGAACAATATCAGGAGGTGGTTCATTGTGAGTATAGGTAACAATGGGCTAAGCTCCGGCGGTCTCACCGCCGCCGGCCCCATCGCCCTCCCCGAAGGAGCCCATGCACCCCGACAACGCACCCCGCTGGACGCCACCCGCCGACGCCGAGGAACAGCCGCGGCAGGTGCGGCGCATCCTGCGGCTCTTCCGTCCCTACCGCGGCCGGCTCGCGGTCGTCGGCCTGCTCGTCGGCGCCTCGTCGCTGGTCTCGGTCGCCACACCCTTCCTGCTGAAGGAGACCCTCGACGTCGCGATCCCCGAGGGACGTACGGGCCTGCTGAGCCTGCTCGCCCTGGGCATGATCCTCAGCGCCGTCCTCGCCGGTGTCTTCGGCGTCCTGCAGACCCTGATCTCCACGACGGTCGGCCAGCGCGTGATGCACGACCTGCGCACCGCCGTCTACGACCGTCTCCAGCGCATGTCCCTGGCGTTCTTCACGCGCACGCGCACCGGCGAGGTGCAGTCCCGCATCGCCAACGACATCGGCGGCATGCAGGCCACCGTCACCTCCACCGCCACCTCCCTGGTCTCCAACTTCACCAGCGTGGTCGCCACCATCGTCGCGATGGTCGCCCTCGACTGGCGCCTCACCGTCGTCTCGCTGCTCCTGCTGCCCGTCTTCGTGTGGATCAGCCGCCGCGTCGGCAACGAACGCAAGCGGATCACCACCCAGCGCCAGAAGCAGATGGCCGCGATGGCCGCCACGGTCACCGAGTCCCTCTCGGTCAGCGGCATCCTGCTCGGCCGCACCATGGGCCGCTCCGACTCCCTCACACGGTCCTTCGCCGATGAGTCCGAGCGCCTGGTCGACCTCGAGGTGAGGTCCAACATGGCCGGCCGCTGGCGGATGGCCGTGATCGGGATCGTCATGTCCGCCATGCCGGCCGTCATCTACTGGGCCGCGGGCATGGCCCTCCAGCTCGGCGGCCCGGACGTCTCCCTCGGCACCATCGTCGCCTTCGTCTCCCTCCAGCAGGGCCTGTTCCGGCCGGCGGTCAGCCTGCTGTCGACCGGCGTCCAGATCCAGACCTCGCTCGCCCTCTTCCAGCGCATCTTCGAGTACCTCGACCTGCCGATCGACATCACCGAGCGGCCGGACCCGGTCCACCTCGACCAGGTCAAGGGCGAGGTCCGTTTCGAGAGCGTCGAGTTCCGTTACGACGGCAAGGGCGGCCCGATCCTCGACGGCATCGACATCACCGTCCCGGCGGGCGGCAGCCTCGCGGTCGTCGGCCCGACCGGCGCCGGCAAGTCCACGCTGGGCCACCTGGTGCCGCGGTTGTACGATGTGACGGGCGGCCGGGTCACCCTCGACGGCGTCGACGTGCGCGACCTCGACTTCGACACCCTCGCGCGCGGGGTGGGCGTGGTCTCGCAGGAGACGTACCTCTTCCACGCCTCCGTGGCCGACAACCTGCGCTTCGCCAAGCCGGACGCCACCGACGAGGAACTCCACGCGGCTGCACGCGCGGCACAGATCCACGACCACATCGTCTCCCTGTCCGAGGGGTACGACACGGTCGTCGGGGAGCGCGGCCACCGCTTCTCCGGCGGTGAGAAGCAGCGCCTGGCGATCGCGCGCACCATCCTGCGCGACCCGCCGGTGCTGATCCTCGACGAGGCGACCAGCGCGCTGGACACCCGTACCGAGGCGGCCGTCCAGGACGCCATCGACGCGCTGTCCGCCAACCGGACCACGCTCACCATCGCCCATCGTCTGTCGACCGTCCGGGACGCCGACCAGATCGTGGTTCTCGACTCCGGGCGCGCGGTCGAACGCGGCACGCACGAGGAGCTGTTGGAGCGGGACGGGCGGTACGCGGCCCTCGTACGCCGGGACGCTCAACTGGAGTCGACAAGCTGAAGATATGCACGGTTTGTAGTGATATGCGGGTTACCGTGCCCGCATGCAGATGAACACTCCGCCACGGAGCACGATTCGACTGACGCGCCGGGGCCGTCTCGCCCTCGTCCTGGCCGGCGCCGTCGTGGCCGGCACCGCCGTGGCGGTGCCGCTGCTGACCCTGGACACCGGCGAGAAGGCCAAGCCCACCACGCTGGTGATCCCGGAGGGATGGCGGGCCGGCCAGGTCTACGAAGCCGTCGACACGGCACTCGAACTGCCCCCGGGCACCGCCAGGAAGTCGGTCGACGGTGCCAACCTCAGGCTGCCGAACGACGCCGAGGGCAACCCGGAGGGCTACCTCTTCCCGGCGACCTACCCGCTCGGCGCGAAGGCGAGCCCGCAGTCGCTGCTGAAGGCCATGGTGGACACCGCGAACGCCAAGTTCCAAAGGGCCCCGATCGCCGCCGGCGCCCAGCGCAACGCGATGAACGTCTACCAGGCGGTCACCATCGCGAGCATCGTCCAGGCGGAGGCCGCCGACAAGGCCGACATGGGAAAGGTGGCCAGGGTCGTCTTCAACCGGCTGGAGCGGGGCATGCCGCTGCAGATGGACTCCACCATCAATTACGCCCTCAACCGCACCACGCTGCGGACCACCGAGGCGGACACCCGGATCGACAGCCCCTACAACTCCTACCAGCGCATGGGGCTGCCACCCACACCGATCGACAGCCCCGGCGAGGACGCCCTGCGCGCCGCGATCAGCCCGCCCCCGGGCGACTGGCTGTACTTCGTCACGGTCAAACCGGGTGACACCCGCTTCACGGCCGATTACGCCGAGCACCAGCGCAACGTCGCCGAGTTCAACCGCAACCAGCACACCGCGTCGGCGGCCGCGGGCTGACGGAGTCAGACCCACGGGGGCGGGCGGCTCCGGCCGCGGGCTCAGGCGGCGACGGGCTCCTCGGCCAGCAGCCGTTTGATGTCCCGTACGGCCGAGCGTCCGGCGCGGTTGGCGCCGATCGTGCTGGCCGACGGGCCGTAGCCCACCAGATGGACCCGCGGATCGGCGACCGCGCGCGTCCCGTCGAGCCGGATCCCGCCGCCCGGCTCGCGCAGCCGCAGCGGTGCCAGATGGTCGATGGCGGCCCGGAATCCGGTCGCCCACAGGATGACGTCGGCGTCCACGCGCCGCCCGTCCGCCCACTCCACGCCCGTCGGCGTGATCCGGTCGAAGATGGGCCGGCGGTCCAGGATCCCGTCCTCCAGCCCCTGCCGGACGGCGTCGTTCAACGGCAGTCCGGTCACCGAGACGACGCTCCGCGGCACCAGCCCCTGCCTGACCCGTTCCTCCACCAGCGCGACCGCGGCCCGGCCCGCGTCCTCGTCGAACGGGCCCTCGCGGAACACGGGCGGCCGCCGTGTCACCCAGGTGGTGGCGGCCGCGTACGGGGCGATCTCCAGCAGGTGCTGGGTGCCGGAGGCGCCGCCGCCCACCACGATCACCCGCTGCCCCGCGAACTCCTCGGGACCGGGGTACTGCGCGGTGTGCAACTGCCGTCCCCGGAAAGTCTCCTGGCCCGGGTAGCGCGGCCAGAAGGGCCGGTCCCAGGTGCCCGTCGCGTTGATCAGAGCCCGTGTCGACCACACGCCGTCGGACGTCTCGACGAGCAGCCGCCCGTCCGGACCCTCCGTCACGGTCCGGACGTCGACGGGCCGCCGCACCCGCAGGTCGAAGGTGCGCTCGTATGTCTGGAAGTACGCGGCGACGACCTCGGAGGAGGGCCGGGAGCCGTCCGCACCCGTGAGCTCCATGCCGGGCAGGGAGTGCATCCCGTGCACCTTGCCGTACGTCAGCGACGGCCACCGGAACTGCCAGGCGCCGCCCGGGCCGGGGGAGTGGTCCAGCACCACGAAGTCGCGCTCCGGTTCGAAACCGCCGCGCCGCAGGTGATAGGCGCTGGACAGGCCCGCCTGACCAGCGCCTATGACGACTACCTCGACCTCGCGTGTGTTGTTCACGTTTCTACCAACAGCGGTCAGGTCGTGGATCTTCCCGGACGGGGTCACCGCCCGCTTGCGACCAGGGTCACACGAAATGGGCGACGCCCAGCGCGTGGCACCCCTCGATCAGGTCGGCCACGTCGGGCGCGTAGGCGTGCCGGTCCACCAGCGGCGGCCGTCGCCGCCCGTCGGCAGGAACCAGTGCGGACGGGCGGTCACGACGGCTCCTTGAAGACCCGCGGAGCGGTCCCGTGGACGGCGGCAGACCGCCGTTGCAGCGGGTGTCGACGAAGTCGCCGAAGCCCACCTTGCGCGGGTGTCGACCGCGACCGGGACGCGGGAGGCGTGGGCGCGCCACCGCGGCCGGCGCCGCTTCGTACGACGGCCCATATCCTCAGCCCACACCTTGGCCCACTGGACTTGCCCTTGAGTTGCTTCGCACCGGTCAGCTTCGAGCCGTTGGGTACGAGGATGGTGCCGCCCTGGACGTGCCGGGGAATGTCGGGCTCGGTGGAGCGGTGAGGTGCATGGCTGATGCTCATGGGTGCTCCACGGGTGGGTTGGGAGAGGTGCGAGCAGGGTGAAAGGTGAGAGGCGTCAGCGGCCGCGTCGACACGCGGCGGAGGCCACCCGCAGCAGGTCGATGTGACCGCGCGTGGTGAGCAGGGCTGAACGCAACATGCCGCCACGTAGTCATCCGGCGTGCTCATGGTCAACGGCGTCTCGCGGAGCGGACCCCGGTGTCGAGGGCCGAGCAGGCCCTCGCGTGTGAAACCCGGCAGATGGGTCAGGATGGGGGCATGTCAGATGCCTTCACCACCCGAGTCCTGAACGTCGGTACCGGTTCCGCGGAGAGGATCGTCGACCTCACCCGCGACTGCGAGGCCTTCCTGCGGGAGGCGGCGGCTGGACGCGACGGCTTGCTGAACGTCTTCACGCCCCACGCGACCACCGGCGTGGCGATCATCGAGACTGGCGCGGGCAGCGACGACGACCTCCTCGCGGCCCTGCACACCCTCCTGCCCGCCGACGACCGCTGGCAGCACCGCCACGGCAGCCCCGGTCACGGCCGCGACCATGTCCTCCCGGCCCTCGTCCCGCCCCACGCCACCCTGCCGGTCCTCAACGGGCGGCTGGAGCTGGGGACATGGCAGTCGGTGTGCCTGGTGGACACGAACAAGGACAACCCCGAACGTCAGGTGCGGTTGTCGTTCCTCGGCTGACGGGTCAGTGCCCCGGCAGCCACGCGGACAGGGCGTCGATGAGGCGGTCGAGCGCGGGCTCGTCGGCGGAGCGGTCCGTGACGACCGTACGGCCGCCGTACTGGAGCGCGTACTGGAACTGGTCGGCCGCGCCCCTGTCGATCGTGAACGCCGGTACGTCGGCCAGCGCCGGATCGCCGAGCAGGGTGCGCAGCTTCCCGAACTGGGCCGCGCCCGTGCGGCGCACCGCGGTCCTGCCCCTGTCGGTGGTCACGACGGTGCCGTCGCCGCGCAGGACCACCCGTTGCGCGACCCCCGCGAAACCGCCGCTGACGGTCATGGTCACCAGCTTCTGCTCGGGCCCGGGCACGGGCACCGGCGAGGGGCTCGCGGGAGCGGAGGCCGACGAGGAGGGGGCCGACGAAGCGGAAGCCGGCCTTGAGGGGGTGGCCACAGTGGCGGACGCGGTACGGGACGGCTCGGCCGAGCCCCTGCCGCCCCCGCCGGAACAGCCGGCCAGGGCCGGTACAACGGCTGCCGCGCACATCATCGCCGTACGTCTGGAGAGCACCGCGTCCCCCGGGTGTCGTCCGCTGAATGACCGTCCCCCAGGGTGCCACGCCGTCAGTTGCCGAGATAGGCCAGTTCGGGGAAGTGGCGCTGATAGGCGTCCAACAGGCGTTTGGCGACGGCATAGGAATCGATGAGCGGGTGGATCGTCAGCGCCTTGACGGCGTGGGCGCGGTCCGCGGTCGTGGCGGCGTGGATCACCGCGCGTTCGACGGCCTTGACCGCGCAGACCAGGCCCTGCCCGTGGTCGGGCAGCGGGGCCCCGGCGATGGGACGGGCACCGTTGGCGTCCACGTGGCAGGGGACCTCGACCACGGCGTCGTCGTCGAGGACCGGGATGCGGCCGCGGCCCCGGACGTTGAGAACGAGGGTGGTCCGCTCGTCCAGCGCGATGGCCCGCATCAGGGCGAGGGCCACCTGCTCGTACCCGCCCGACTCCAGGTCGCAGGAGTCCCGTTCGCCCATGCCGACGGCGTCGCGGTTCTCGGCCATGTAGGTGGTCTCGCGCTCCAGCCGGGTGGCGTCCCAGGCGTTCCAGGCGGCGCGCGGCGCGGGCGGGCGGCCGGCGCCGGTGCCCAGGGTGTCGTAGAAGCGCTGCTGCTGGGACTGGAGGAAGGCGCCGCGGGTCTGCTCGGAGGCTCGCGCCGAGCCCAGGGACTCGCGGTGGAAGTAGTAGTAGTGCAGGTACTCGTTGGGCAGCGCGCCGAGCGTGCGCAGCAGGTCGGCGCCGAAGAGCTTGCCCTCCTCGAACGAGGTCAGCGCGTCCTCGTCGGCGAACAGGGACGGCAACAGGTCCCGGCCGTCGGCGTACAGGCCGCACAGCCAGCCGAGGTGGTTCAGGCCCACGTAGTCCAGCCGGACCCGGGCGGGGTCGGCGCCGAGCGCTCCCGCCACGCGACGGCCGAGGCCGACCGGGGAGTCGCAGATCCCGATCACCCGGTCACCGAGGTGGGCGGTCATGGCCTCCGTGACCATGCCGGCCGGGTTGGTGAAGTTGATGACCCAGGCATCGGGGGCGAGCGCGGCGATGCGCCGGGCGATCCCGACGGCCACGGGGATGGTGCGCAGCCCGTACGAGATGCCGCCCGCGCCGACGGTCTCCTGACCCAGGACGCCCTCTTCCAGGGCGATCCGTTCGTCCGCCGCCCGTCCGGCGAGCCCGCCTACGCGGATCGCGGAGAACACGAAGTCGGCTCCGGTGACCGCCTCGTCCAGGTCGGTGGTGACGGTGACCTCGGGCGGGTCGGGGTGCCCGGCCGCCTGGTCGGCGAGGACCTGGGCGATGGTCGTCAGACGGCGCGCGTCCAGGTCGTACAGGGTCACGTCGGTGACGCGACCCGCGCCGCGGTCGCCCAGCAGCGCACGGTAGACCAGCGGGACCCGGAAGCCCCCACCGCCCAGGATCGTCAGCCTCATACCTCGACCACCTCCACACCCGCCTCCCGCAGCCGGCCACAGGTCTTCTCGTCCCCCGGCGCGTTGGTCACCACGACGTCGATCTCCTGCGGACCGCACACCCGCGCCATCCCGGTGCCGGGGAACTTGCCCGCGTCCGCCACCAGGACCACCTGGGCGCTGGCGGCGATCATCGCCCGCTTGACCGGCACCTCGACGGCGGTGGTGTCCAGCACCTGACCGTCGGGGCGGATCCCGCTGGTGCCGAGGAAGAGCCGGTCGGCGTGTACCTGCCGCAGGTTGTCCTCGGTGAGGAAACCGACCAGGGAGCGGTAGTCGCGCCGGACCACACCGCCCAGCAGGATCAGCTGGACGTCCTTGTCGTCCTGGAGTTCCTCGTAGACGGCCAGGTTGCTGGTGATCACGGTCAGCGACCGGCCGTGCAGATGGCGGGCCACCCGGTGGGCCGTGGTGCCGATGTCGAGCAGCACCGTCTCGCCGTCCTGGACCAGGTCGGCGCACCATGCGGCCAGCGCGTCCTTGGCCTCGACCCGGACCGCGGCCACGTCGGCGAACGGATCGTCCTGACCGTCCACGGGCGTGGCTCCGCCGTAGACGCGCTTGAGCAGTCCCTCGTCCTCCAGCTGCGCGAGGTCGCGTCGGATCGTGGCCTGGCTGGCCCCGATCCGCTCGGCCAGGGCGACCACCGTGGTGGGCCCGTCCGCGCGCAGGGCACGCAGGATCAGCTGATGTCTTCGGTCAGGGAGCATGCCGCAGACCATACTCGCCAACGCGCCAAACTCAAGCAAAGTCGCGCATGAATGTCTCGATTGCTGCTTGACCCTTGTCAAACTCGCTCACCGGGTGCACTCTCTTGCGTAATTCGGAGCCAGGTCCGGACCCCACTCCGGTCGGCCGAAGCGGATCAACGGCGCATTCCGCCGTGACGGACGCGTCGGCACCGTCTGAGAGGACCAGGTCACACGCCCCGGGTGGCTGAAGGGTTCAACACCACGCCGATGCTCTTCAGCCATCCGGCCCCGCCGCGCCCCGCGCGACCACGACTCACCCGTCCTCTCGGACATGGCCTGACACGCCTGACACGCCAAAAACAGGAGAAGAACGTGGACCTTTCCCGCAGACGATTCCTTCAGGCCGCCGTACTGGCGGCCGCCACGGCCGGCGCCACCGCGGCGTGCGGGGGTGGCGGCTCCGGGTCGAGCGGCAGCAAGGACAGCAAGAACCTGACCCTCTGGTACTGGTCCGGCGGCCTGAGCGACAAGGTCGTCGCGGACGCCAAGAAGCACTTCTCCGACATCACCCTCAAGACCTCCGTGGTCGGCGGCGACTTCAAGACCAAGCTGCTCACCGGCCTGCGGGCCGCCCAGTCCGCCCCGGACATCACCGGCATCAAGGGCGAGGACATCGCCTCCTTCCTGCCCAACGCCAACCGCTTCGTCGACCTGAAGACCGTGGGTGCGGACAAGCTGGTCCCGGAGTACCTGTCGTGGAAGCTGAAGCAGGCCACCACGCAGGACGGCAAGCTCATCGGCTTCCCGATCGACATCGGCCCGTGCGCCACGTTCTACCGCGAGGATCTCTTCGCGAAGGCGGGGCTGCCCACCGACCCCGCCAAGGTCTCCGCCGAGCTGGCCACCTGGGACGACTACTTCAAGGCCGGTGTCGAGTTGCACAAGGCCGTGCCCAAGACCTTCCTCGTCAACAACATCGGCTCGGTCTTCACCATGGTCATCGGCCAGGGCACCCGGCGGTTCATCGACGAGGACAACAAGTTCATCGGCGACCAGGACCACATCCGCACCGCCTGGACCACTGCCGTGAAGCCGTACACCCTAGGCATCGACGCCAAGATCAACGACAACACCTGGAACGCAGCCGTCAGCGGCGGCGCCCTGGGCACCGAGATAGGCGCCGCCTGGCACGCGCTGGACATCAGCAACGCCGCTCCGGGCACCAAGGGCAAGTGGCGGGTGGCGAGCCTGCCGGGCGGGCCGTCCAACCTCGGTGGGTCCTTCCTGGCCATCCCCGCCACCAGCGGCAACCCCGACGAAGCCTTCAAGATCATCAGCTGGATCCTCAGCCCCGAGAACCAGGCCCGCGGCTTCACCGACGCGGCGCTGTTCCCGACCGCCCCGGCCGCCTACAAGCTGCCGGCGCTGACCGGCGGTGACCCCTTCTTCGGCGGCCAGAAGACCATCGAGATCTTCGGCCCGGCGGCGGAGAAGATCCCGGCCGCCTTTGAGGCCCCGGCCGACGCGGCCGTCTCCGCGCCCTTCTACAGCGAGCTGACCAGCATCGAGGCCAAGGGCAAGGACCCGGAAGCCGCCTGGAAGGACGCGGTCAGTCAGGCCAAGCAGATCGCCCAGCGGCAGGGAGTGAAGTGACATGTCGTCAAGCCCGGTAGCCGGCCCGGCCGCCACCGGACCGTCCTCCGGATCCGACACCGCGCCTGTCGGCCGACCGGTTCCGGACCGCCCGAGCGGCGGTCCGGGCCGGCACGGCCGCCGGATCCGGCCGGTGTCGGCCGGGGCCCGGCCCGGGCCGCCGCGGCGGGTCACCAGGTACTGGCCGCAGTACCTGGCCATCTCGCCGTACTACCTGCTCTTCTCCGTCTTCATGTTCTTCCCGGTGATCTACACCGTGTATCTGGCGTTCCAGAAGTGGGACGGCATCGGGGAGATGCACTTCGTCGGGTTCCAGCAGTTCCGTTTCCTGTGGGACGACCCGGTGTTCTGGCTCTCCGTCCGCAACACCCTGGTCATCTGGGTGCTGTCGACGGTGCCGATGCTCTTCCTGGCGCTGGTGCTCGCGGTGCTGGTGAACTCCACCAAGCGCTTCACGGCGTTCTACCGGGTCGCCCTGTTCATCCCCAGCATCACCTCGCTGGTGGCCATCGCGATCTTCTTCGGCGCGATCTTCAGCAACAACTTCGGTCTGATCAACGCCATCCTCCGGTCGGTGCACGTGTCGGCCGTGCCGTGGATGAGCAACGAGTGGACGATCAAGCTGGTGATCGCGGCGCTGATGACCTGGCAGTGGACCGGCTACAACGCGATCATCTACCTGGCCGGTCTCCAGGCGATCCCCTCGGAGCTCTACGAGGCCGCCCGGATGGACGGGGCGGGCCCGGTGCGGATCTTCTTCTCCATCACGATCCCGCTGCTGCGGCCCATCATCCTGTTCACCGTGGTCGTCTCCACCGTGACCGGCCTGCAGAGCTTCACCGAACCCCAGGTGCTCTTCGGCAGCGAAGCGGCCACCAACCCCAACTCCGGCGGACCGGGCCAGGCGGGTCTGACCACGTTGCTGTACTTCTACCACCAGGCCTTCGACAACAACGACTTCGGCTACGGCGCCGCCATCGTCTGGGCCTTCTTCCTGCTGATCCTCCTCATCGTCCTCGTCAACTGGCGCCTGGTGCAGCGGAAGGAGCGACGGCCGTGAACGGCTTGAACCGCAAACGCGTCCGGGGGCTGAGCGTTCACGTGATCCTCATGCTCGGCGTGGTCGTCTCGGTGTTCCCGTTCTACTGGATCGTCGTCATGGCGACGAACACCTCGCAGGACATCTACAGCTACCCGCCGAAGCTGTGGTTCGGCGGAAACCTGCTGACCAACATCCAGCACCTGTTCGACAAGATGGACTTCTTCGGGTCGCTGTTCAACACGGTGATCGTCTCGGTCTGCACGACCTTGCTGGTGCTGTTCTTCGACTCCCTGGCGGCCTTCGCCTTCGCCAAGTACGAGTTCCCCGGCAAGAAGATCCTGTTCGCCCTGCTGGTGTCGATGTACCTCCTGCCGACCCAGCTGGCGATCATTCCGCAGTACGAGATCATGGTGCAGCTGGGCTGGCTGGGCACCCTCAAGGCGCTCATCGTGCCGGCCGCCGCGAACGCCTTCGGCATCTTCTGGATGCGCCAGTACACCAGCAGTGGTGTTCCCGACGAGTTGCTGGACGCGGCCCGGATCGAGGGCGCCGGGTTCTTCCGCCAGTACTGGCACGTGGTGCTGCCCTGTGTCCGCCCGGCCCTGGCGTTCCTCGGCATCTACACCTTCATCGCCGCCTGGAACGACTACGTCCTGCCGTTGGTGATGCTGGTCAACCCGGACCGGCTCACCCTCCAGGTGGCGCTGGCCCAGCTGTACGCGGGCCACTCGACCGACTACAGCATGGTGATGGCCGGGGTGCTCCTGGCGGTGATCCCGCTGGTGCTGGTGTTCACCTTCTTCGCCCGCGGCTTCATCGCCGACGCCACGAAGGGAGCCCTGCGCTAGGGCGCCGGCGGGGTGTCCGCGACGGCGCTGAGCGCGTCGGCGCGGTTGTCCGCGGCATCCCGACAGTGACTCGTCCCCTTGATGCCCGTATCCTCGTCAATGCCAGATTTTTTCCGATAAGCGGATTATCGCGGGTGTGCATGAGGCGAAACGTGGTGCGGTCCGGTGGGGAACCGGAGCCCCCGGAACGTTCGGCAGACAGCACGGGGCCCACCCGATCCCGTGAGCGGTTCCTGCAGGGCGAGCCGGTCGAGGTCGGCGTGCGCGCGTCGATCCTGGACTCATGGCGGCGCAGCCGGGCTCTGGCGCTCTCGCCGGACCAGTCCGACCTTCCCTTCCGGGATGATTTCGACCCGGACGGCCGGATCGTCCGCGCCGCCGTGCCGGTCCTCGACCGGCTGGAGGCCAGGTTCTCCGGCAGCGAGATGAACATCTCCGTCGCCGACGCGAACGGAACGGTCCTTCTGCGCCGCTTCGGAAAGGCGTCCATGGCCGACCGGCTCCCGGCGATCCAGACCGTCCCGGGGTTCGTGTTCGCCGAGCAGTTCGCCGGAACCAACGGCATCGGCCTCGCCCTCGCCGAACGGCAGCTCATCCGGGTCTACGGCGCCGAGCACTTCGCCGAGCGCTCCCAGGGCAGCGCCTGCCGCGCGTTGCCCGTCCGGGACCCGCTCAGCGGGCGCATCGAGGGCGTCCTGTGCCTGGGCTATCCGCGCAGCGCCGAGGACCCGGCCCTGACCACGGTGATACGCAAGGCCGCCGAAGCCATCGAGCGGCGGCTGCTGGGCCAGACCTCCGAGCGCGAGCGCGCCCTGCTGCGGGCCTACCTGGACACCGCATCCGCCCCTCACCCCCAGGGCATCGGGGTGGACGCACTGGCCCTCGATCTGCACCCCCGTGACCATGCGATCGTCATGGAGAAGGCCGCCGAGCTGATGTCCCACGCCCAGCGGGCGGCCGTCGACGTGCGCCTGCCCGACGGCCGACGGATCACGCTGGTGAGCCGCCCCATCACCAGCGCCTCCGGAGTGGAGGGCGTGGCCATCGAGGCCGTCCTCCCCGGCATCGCACCGGGAGACTTCTTCGTCATTCCGCGCCAGACGGAGGAACTGGCGCACCAGACGGACGGCTCCGCACTCCAGGACGACGAGCCCGCGCGTCACCCCGACGACCTGCGGTACCGCCGCAGCGCCGACCCGCGGCGTCGAGCCGCCGAACCGCCGCGCCCCGCCGAGGGACCACTGCTCCGCGTCACGGGACCGCTGCGCCACACCGACGGCCCGCGGCGCCCGGCCCACGAACCGCCGGGCCCGCCCGCCGAGCCCGCCGCCACCCCCGCCGCCCCGCTGTTCGGGGCCGTCCCGGTCGCCACCGTGCCCGGGCACCTCTCCACCGACGGCGTGCCGCCGTCCGGTCTGCCCGATCCCGCACCGGGCCAGGCCGTCACGGACGGCAGGAGCGGAAAGGGCGGCAAGCGGGGGAAGGGCGGTCGCGGCAACGGCAAACCACGCAGGACCGTCGCCACCGCCCCGCCCGACGCCACGACGGGCACCGCCCCGGACGCGCCGACCGGGGCGCGGGGGCTCGTGCTGGTGGGAGAGCCCCACGTGGGCGCGTACGCCCTGGACGCGCGCCGCCGCCTGGAGCTGCTGTCGGAGGCCGGCGCCCGCATCGGCACCACCCTGGACGTGCGCCGCACCGCCGAGGAACTCGCCGAGACCGCGGTCCCGCGACTGGCCGACTACGTCACCATCGACCTGTCCGAGGCCGTCCTGCGCGGCGACGAGCCCGTGCACCCGACCGACGACCTGCTCCGCACGGTGGTCCACGGCATCCGCGACGACCTTCCCTTCAGCCCCGTCGGCGCCCGGGTCGGCTTCGGCCCGTCGACACCTCAAGTGCGCAGCCTGGCCAGCGGGGAGGCGGTGCTGGAGCCGGATCTGAAGGCCGCCGCGGGCTGGCTCGCCCAGGACCCCGAGCACACCGACCGGCTGCTGGCCCACGTCCACTCGCTCATCGCGGTCCCCCTGGTCGCCCGTGGTGTCGTCCTGGGCGTCGTCGGCTTCTACCGCGCGCAGGACCCCACCCCCTTCGACGACGACGACCGGTCGCTGGCCCGGGAGCTCGCCGCGCGCGCCGCCCTGTCCGTCGACAACGCCCGCCGTTACACCCACGAACGCGCCATGGTGCTCGCCCTCCAGCGCAGCCTGCTCCCGCACGGCCTGCCCGAGCAGGACTCCGTCGAGGTGGCCCACCGCTATCTGCCCGCCGAGTCCGACGTGGGCGGCGACTGGTACGACGTCATCCCCCTCTCGGGAACCCGCGTCGGCCTCTTCGTCGGTGACGTCGTCGGCCACGGCATGCTCTCCGCCGCCACCATGGGCCGGCTGCGCACCGCCGCGCGCAGCTTCGCCGAGCTCGACTTCCCGCCGGACGAGGTCCTCGCCCACCTCGACAACGTCGTGGGACGCCTGGACCGGGAGGACCCCGCCGCTGGTCCCGGCATCGTCGGCGCGACCTGCCTGTACGCCGTCTACGACCCCACCTCGCAGCAGTGCACCATGGCCCGCGCCGGGCACCCGCCGCCCGCTGTGGTCCGCCCCGACGGCACCGTGTTCTTCCCCGACCTGCCCGCCGGGCCGCCGCTCGGCCTCGGGGGACTGCCCTTCGAGTCCCGCGACGTCGACCTCCCCGAGGGCAGCGAGCTGGTCCTCTACACGGACGGGCTGATCGAGGACCGGCACCGCGACGTCGACGTGGTCCTCGAACAACTGCGCGGAGCTCTGGCCCATCCGGGCCTCGCCCCCGAGGAGATCTGCGAGACGGTCCTGGACACCGTGGCACCCGCGCACCCCTGCGACGACATCGCCCTGCTCGTCGCCCGCACCCACGCCCTGGACCCGCGCCGGATCGCCACCTGGGACCTGCCCGCCGACCCCGCCCTGGTCAGCGAGGTCCGGGCCGGAGCCAACCGTCAGCTCGCCGAGTGGGGACTGGACGAGGCCGCGTTCGCGGCGGAGCTGATGCTGAGCGAGCTGGTCACCAACGCCATCCGGCACGGCGCCGGGCCCATCCGGGTACGGCTGCTGCACGACCGCACCTTGATCTGCGAGGTCTCCGACAGCAGCAACACCGCCCCGCACCTGCGCCGGGCGGCCAGCACCGACGAGGGCGGGCGCGGTCTGTTCCTCGTCGCGCAGCTGTCCCAGAGCTGGGGAACGCGCTACATCCCGGAGGGCAAGGTCATCTGGGCCGAGTGCGGACTGGACGGCGTATGACGCACAGAAGGCAAAATGTCCGGAAACATGTGATGTGACCTCTACTATCCCTCGTGATGAACGTCGGGAAGATCGAACCTCTGGTCCGCGTCCGAGGGCTCCGCAAACGGTTCGGCGGAACCCTCGCGCTGGCCGACGTCGACCTCGACGTCCACGCCGGCAGCGTCCTCGCCCTCCTCGGCCCCAACGGCGCCGGAAAGTCCACGCTCATCAAGATCCTCGCAGGCGTCCACCACGCCGACGCCGGACAGGTCACCGTCGCCGGGCACCCGCTCGGCAGCCACGCCGCCACCAGTGGCATGTCCTTCATCCACCAGGACCTCGGTCTCGTGGAGTGGATGACGGTCGCCGAGAACATCGCCCTGAGCACCGGATACCGGCGCCGCGCCGGACTGATCTCCTGGCGGCAGACCCGCGAGCACTGCGCCGACGCCCTGCGCACCGTCGCCGGACACCTCGACCCCGACGCGCCGATCGCCCGGCTCACCCCGGCCGAACGGTCGCTGGTCGCCATCGCCCGGGCCCTCGCGGCCCGGGCCCGCCTCATCGTCCTCGACGAACCGACCGCCCGCCTCCCCGCCGCCGACTGTGCCCGCCTCTTCCACGTCCTGCACGCCCTGCGCGACCGGGGACACGGCATCCTCTACGTCAGCCACCGCCTCGACGAGGTCTACGAGGTCGCCGACTCCTTCGCCGTCCTGCGCGACGGCCGGCTCGTCAGCCACGGCTCACTGGCGGACCACGACCCCGCCCGCCTCGTGCGCGACATCGTGGGCGAGGAACCCGCCGAGTACCACCCCACCACGGTCCCGGCCGAAGGGCCCGCCCTCCTCACCCTCGACCGCGTCCGGGTCCCCGGCACCGGACCGGTCAGCCTGGAACTCGGGGCGGGGGAGGCCCTGGGGCTGGTCGGCCTCTCGGGCGCGGGGCAGACGGAGCTGGGCCGCGCCCTCGCCGGTGCCCGCCCCCTCCTCGACGGAGAGGTCCTCCTCGGCGGCCGGCGCCACCGCCCCCGTACCGTCGCCGACGCCGTCCGTCTCGGGGTCGCCCTGGTGCCCGGCGACCGGCAGCGGGAGGGCTGCCTGGCCGAGCTGACCGTGCGGGAGAACCTGCTGGCCAACCCCCGTACCGGTGGCCCGCCCGCGGCGCGCTGGACCGGTCCCCGCCGGGAACGCGCCGTGGCCGCCGGCCTGATCGAACGCCTCGCGGTGCGCCCCCGCGACAGCGAGGCCGCCATCGCCACCCTGTCCGGCGGGAACCAGCAGAAGGTCATGATCGGCCGATGGCTCCAGGGCGGCCCGCGCGTGCTGATCCTCGAAGAGCCGACGGCCAGTGTGGACATCGGCGCCAAGGCGGCTGTCCACCGACTGCTCGACGAGGCACTGGCCGCGGGCCTGGCGGTCCTGCTCGTCTCCAGCGACTTCGATGAGGTCACCCGCGTGTGCCGACGGGCCCTGGTCTTCGTCCGCGGGTCCGTCACGGCCGAGCTGAGCGGCGCGGACCTCACCGTCGCCGGGCTCACCCGGGCGGCTTCGGCCATGCCCCCGGCCGGTGCCTCGGCGACCCCATGAGCGCCCCGCGACCGCGACGACGGGGCGTGCCACGCCGGTTCGACAACTTCGGCGGGCACCTCGTCGGCGCCTACGGCCTCCTTGCCCTCACCGCCCTGCTCTGGCTGGTCTTCTCCCTGGCCCTGCCGCGCACCTTCCCCACGCTCGACACCGTCGACTCGATCCTGTCCAACCAGTCCATCCCCGCCGTCCTCGCGCTCGCCGCCATGGTTCCCATCGTGACCGGCTCCTTCGACCTCTCCATCGGCTACGCCCTCGGCCTGGCGCACGTGATGGTGATGCAGCTCGTCGTGAACGAGGGCTGGCCCTGGCCGCCGGCCTGCGTCACCGTGATCGTCGGAGGAGCGGTCGTGGGCGTCCTCAACGGGGTCATCGTCGAGTTCGGCCGCATCGACTCCTTCATCGCCACCCTCGGCACCGGCAGCATGCTGTACGCCGTGACCGGCTGGGTCACCGACGGCGGCAGGATCGTCCCCGGCCCCCAGGGTCTCCCGGCCGCCTTCACCGACCTCTACGACTCCTCGTTCCTCGGCCTGCCCGTCCCCGCCTTCTACGTGCTCGCCCTCGCGGCCGTCCTCTGGGTCGTCCTGGAGCGGCTGCCGCTCGGCCGGTACCTCTACGTGATCGGCTCCAACCCGCGCGCCGCCGACCTCGTCGGCATCCCGACCCGCAGGTACACCGTCTACGCCTTCACCGCGTCGGGGCTGATCGTCGGCTTCGCCGGTGTACTGCTGGCGGCCCAGCAGCAGATCGGCAACCCGAGCGTCGGCCTCGACTACCTGCTGCCCGCCTTCGTCGGCGCCCTGCTCGGCTCCACCGCGATCCGACCCGGCCGGCCCAACGCCCTGGGCACCCTGGTCGCCGTCGCCGTCCTCGCCGTCGGCCTCACCGGCATCGGCCAGATGGGCGCCGACTTCTGGACGGTCCCGCTGTTCTACGGCGGCACCCTGCTCGTCGCTGTCGGCCTGGCCGGTTACGCCGCCCGCCGCAGACTGCGCACCGGCGCCGTCGCGGCCCGTGACTCGCCGCCCGCCGCCCCACCTGGGGACGGCACCCCCGCCTGACCCGCCATCTCGATGCCCCGTAGCTGCCCACCCCTCCGCGAGGAGCTCCCGTGCACGGCAACCGCACAGCCACCCCCGGCGCCCGCACCGTCCGGCTCGTCTCCTGCGCCCTGCTGGGCACGGTGACCGTCCTCACCGGCTGCGAACGCGGCTCGTCGAACGGCCCGGGGGAGTCGGCCACGGGCGCGAGCGGATGTCCCGCGGTCCACACGCGGGCCGAGGCCGCCGTGCGCCAGGCCGAGAAGACCGACATTCCCTGGGACGGGCCGACCAGCGGCCCGACGGCGGTGTCCGGCAAGAACCTCGTCTTCGTCGCCCAGACCATGACCAACCCCGGAGTCGCCGGAGCCGCGAGCGGGGTGAAGGAGGCCGCCCGGGTCATCGGCTGGACGGTCCGTGTGATCGACGGAGGGGGCACCCCGGCCGGCATTCAGGCGGCGATGAGCCAGGCCCTGACCCTCAAGCCCTCGGGCATCGTCATCGGCGGCTTCGACCCCGACTCGACCTCACGCCAGGTCGAGCGGGCCAACGCGGCGGGCATCCCGCTCGTCGGCTGGCACGCGGTCGCCGCCCCCGGCCCCAGCCGCCGGCCCGCGCTCTTCTCCAACGTCACCACCAAGGTCCAGGACGTGGCCGCGATCAGCGCGCAGTGGGTGATCGCGCAGTCCAACGGCAGGGCGGGGGTCGTGCTCTTCACCGACGCCTCCATCCCCTTCGCCCGGAACAAGGCGGAGCTGATCAGGAAGCAACTGCGCACCTGCTCCGGCATGAAGCTCCTCTCCTACGAGAACATCCCCATCCCGGACGCGAGCAGCCGCACCCCTCGGGAGGTCTCCTCCCTGCTCTCCCGCTTCGGGGACAGCTGGACCCACTCCGTCGCGATCAACGACCTGTACTTCGCCGATGCCGCCCCGGCCTTCCGCGCGGCCGGCCGCAAGGGCTCCGGGCCGCCCTACAACGTCGGCGCCGGTGACGGCGACCCCTCCGCCTTCCAGCGCATCGAGAGCCGGCAGTACCAGGCGGCCACCGTGCCCGAGCCGCTGTCCCTCCAGGGCTGGCAGATCGTGGACGAGTTCAACCGCGCCTTCTCCGGCCGTCCCGCCAGCGGCTACGTGGCACCGGTGCACGTGACCACCGCCGACAACAGCGGCGACAGCACGACATGGAACCCGACGGGGTACCGGGAGATGTACCGGAGGATCTGGGGCAAGTAGGCGGGCGGGTTCACGCCGGGGCGTACTCCGTGAGCAGCAGCGCGATGTCGTCCGCCCGGTCGGTGGAGCGGCGGGCCTCGCGCAGCAGGGAGTCGGCCAGGTCCTCCAGGTGGCTGTCGCCCATCCGGGTCAGCGCATCGCGGAGCCGGTCGAGGCCCGAGCCGATGTCGGAGTGGCGCCGCTCCACCAGCCCGTCGGTGTAGAGGGCGAGGACCGATCCGGGCGCGAGGCGCAGCTCGGACTCCGGGTAGGCGGCCGTCCGCTCGACACCGAGCAGCGGGCCGCCGGGGATGTCCAGGATCTCGGCGTGACCGTCGGGCTCGCGCAGCAGGGGCGGGCAGTGGCCGGCGCGGACGACGCGCACGACGCCCGAGCGGGGGTGGACACGGGCGTAGCAGAAGCTGGCGAGCAGGACCGGGTCGAGGTCCAGGTGGAGCCGGTTGGTGCCGGCGACGACCTCGGCGGGGCTGTGACCCGCGGTGACGAAGGCCCTTACCGCGCTGCGGAGTTGGCCCATCACGGCCGCGGCGGCGACATTGTGGCCCTCGACGTCCCCGACGATCAGCGCGACCTCGTCACCGGTGGGTATGACGTCGTACCAGTCACCGCCGATGTCCATTCCCCTGGTGCTCGGAAGATAACGCCCGGTGACGCGCAGCCCCGGCAGGGTGGGCAGCCGGTGCGGCAGCAGCCCGTTCTGCAGGCCGCGGGCGAGGGCGAACTCGGCGTCGTAGAGCCGGGCGCGTTCGAGGGCCTGGGCGATCAGGCCGCCCAGCGCGGTGAGGACGCCGCGCTCCTCCTCGGGGAAGCGGTGCACCTCGTCGAAGCCGAGCATGCAGGCGCCGACCGGCCGGTTGGAGGCGATCAGCGGCAGGAACGCCCAGGAATTGGAATGGGCGGCCAGGATCCCGGGATACGTCTGGACGAGCTGCTCCCGGGACTCCACGAACAGTGGTGCGCCGGAGGTCAGCGCGTCCGTCACCGGCAGCCGGGCGTGCAGCGGGGTGCCCTCGAACCCGGCGAGGAAGCGCTTGGAGTAGCCGCGCTGCGAGATCAGGTGCAGCCGCCCCTCCTCCACCACGGCGATCACCAGCTTCTGGCCCCCGAACGCGGGCAGCAACTGGTCGGCGACGGCATCGCACACCTCGTGCGCGGTGACCGCCTCGGTGAGAGCGCTGCCCAGCTGGAGCACGCGGTAGAGGGCGCCGAGGCGCGGGGTCACGGGCGGAGGGGACGAGGAGACCGGCGGCCCCTCCTCCGCGACGGGCGTACCGGGTCCCGTGTCGGCCGGCACCGGCTGTTTCACGGGCGCCGCCCATCCCGTCATGCCCTGCGCGCCCGGGTGCAGGGAGAAGACCAGCCACTCGTCGGGCGGGTGGCGTACCAGGAAGGAGACCGGTTGCTGGGAGACCACGGCGGCGCGGTAGCGGTCCTCGTACACCGGATCCGCCAGCCACGGCAGGACGTCCCAGGGGCGGTGGCCGAGCAGTTCCTCCTGGCGGACCCCCAGCAGGCTCTCCAAGCTGTGGTTGGCGTAGGACACCCGCCCGTCCGGGGTGAGCGCGAAGAAGCCGTCGGCGAGCCGCTCGATCGCCGCGACGGCGGCCATGCCGCTCCCCGAGTCGAGTACGGCGCCGACCAGGTGGGACGGGGCCCGCCGCTTGTGCGTCCCCCCGGGCACCCGCCCCCACAGCTCCACGAGGCGATGCCCCCCACCGCTGTCCTGGACGCGCAGACAGTGGGCGAGCACCCGTCCCTGCTCGACCGCGGCGCGGGCGGCCGACCGGAAGCCGGGCAGATCGGCCGGTTCGATCCTGGCCGCCAGGGTGTCCGCCCGTCCGTCGAACTCACGCGGCGGGATCGCGAAGATCGTGCACAGCTCGTCGTCGGCCGTGAGGTCTCCGGTATCCAGGTTCCAGTCGAACAGGCCCACCCGGATCACCGGAGCGGACGGCACCGGGACCATCATCGGGGCGGTCTCCTCGTCGTACTCGCCGAGCATCCGGCGCGCGCTCAGGTCGGCGAGGGTCGTGCCCAGCCGGTCGGCGACGGCGCGCAGCTGCCGGCGCTGTCCTCGTGACAGTCCCGTCCCGTGCGGCTCGGACGTCCACACCACGGCCAGCGTGCCGAAGGTCCGGCCGCCGGCTCGTACGGGGACGGAGGCGGAGCCGAACGCGTAGGGCACGGCGAGCGCGAGTTGCGGGAAGCGCCGCATCGTCTCCTCCACGCCGGCCAGGTGGACCATGCGGCCCGACCGGTACGCGTCCGCGACCGGGATACGGCTGTTCACCGGGATCCGGCGCCACCCGCCGAGCAGGGAGGGCGGCGTACCGCAGGCCGCGGTCAGCACGAGCGAGCGGCGGTCACCGGAGACCAGGAAGACGCTTCCGGCATGCGATCCGGTCGCCTCCACGGCCCGGATGACCGCGCTGACCAGTGCGTCGTCGCGCTCGGGCGCCGCGCCGGCTCGCGCGGCGTCGAACGGGTACGCGTGCGATGCCACAGCGTCGGCCGACACGTTGCCTTCGATCACCCTGGACGAGTTTGTCCCATCTTAATGTGGTTCGCCGTTCCCTGGGGGTGGGTCCATCGGACGGGGCGGGCTTGCGGGTGTCAGTCCTTCCCGGTGAGCAGCCGCCGGGGATTGGCTATGCGGAAGGCGTACGCCGCCGCTCCGCCCAGGCCGAAGCCGGGTTGCCCCGGCGGCTGCGCGTAGGGCCGGTCCGAGCCCTGGACGACGGCGTCCACACCGAGGGCGCGGACGACGGCGTCGACGGCGGTCGGGCCGTACGACGACGTCTCGACGAACACGTCAGGGTCCCCGGGACCGCCCCCGTCACCCCGGGCGGCGAACCGCTCACCGTGCAGCGGGGCGAGCCCGGCCAGCAGCGCGAAGCACACCCGCAGCCGTGGATGGCGTGGTCGGCCGAAGGCGCGGAAGGCGAACCAGGCGGCGTGCATCTGCTGGACGTAGGGGACCATCGCGGGCCACCAGGCCGGCCCCGTGGGTTCGGCCGCCGCGGGGCCCGGGTGGACGAACAGCGGGAGGTCACACTCTTCGAGCAGGTCGAGCAGTGGAGCGCACCGGGCGTAACCGGCCGCGTCGGCCAGGGCGTTCGCCGGGAGCTGGAGGCCGACGAAGCCTTGGTCGAGGACGGCCGCCGTGGCCCGGGCGTCGACGTCGCGTACGCAGGCCGCCGCCCAGGCGCCGAACGGCTCGGGCAGGGCGGCCGCGCCATCGTGGTAGGCGTCGAGCAGGGGGCGCGCCTCGGCCGGGGGCAGCCACTCCACGCCGATCGGGGCGGACAGCGAGACCAGCGCCCGTCCGAGTCCGTCGGTGGCGGCGAGTTCCGTGCGCCGTGCGACGTCGTGGTCGGCGGGCCGGATCTCGTAGGGCGGCTCGCCGTCCAGGAACAGCGTCCAGCCGTCCAGGCGGGGCGGTTCGCGGCGGGATCGCAGCGCCGCCACCAGCGAGGGGGTCCACAGATGCTGATGCACGTCCACGTTGGTCATGACGCTCCTCCCGCCGAGGCTGTCGCCTCTCCCATCAAGGCTCATGCCTCTCCCGCCGCGCCGCGCAGTCCGCTCCGGACGTCGTCGGATCCCAGCATGTCGCGGCTCACCCCCTCCCCGTCCACCCCGTTGAGTACTCGGGGTCGCCTGAGGGAGGTCATACGCGGCCCGCGCGGTGCCCGTACACGAGCTCGTCGACCGTGATCCCGTACCTCTCACCGCTGTGTAGGACCGGACTGGAGGGTGTTGAGGCTGGTGGGGCGCGTCCGCAGCACCACCTCGACCGAGGACAGCGCGAAGCGCACGGCACCGGTGAGGACGGCGTCGTCACCCAGCGCGGACAGGTGCCAGCGCGGTGGATCCACGAGGAGGCCGTCGGCGTGGCGCTGGGCCGCGGACAGCAGGGTCCGCGCCGCCGGGAGCAGGGCCGGATCGGGGAAGAGCCCCGTGCCGAGGACGACCAGGGAGGGGGCGAGGGCGAGCAGGACCGGGGCGAGCCCCTCGGCCAGCCGGCGGCCGTAGGCCTCGATCACGGCGACCGCATCGGGGTCGGCCGCTGCCGCGTCCCGGACGGTTTCGGCGGGCAGCGGGTCGAGGCCGGGGCGGTCGGTCGGTCCGCGGCCCGAGAACCGGATGAAGCCGATCTCGCCGGCCGCGCCTCGGTGCCCGCGGAGCAGCCGGCCACCGGTGATGACGCCGGAGCCGAGGCGTTCGCCGAGCAGCACGAAGATCATCTCGCCGGCCGAGGGACCGGGCACGGCCTCCCCAGGCGGCCGCCGGGGCGTGCCTTCGGCTGTTTCTACGGGCCCCCCGATCCCCGCGGGGGTGCCCCCGGCCCCCTTTTCGGCGTTTCCTCCGGCCGTTTGCCGGGCGGTGGTCCCGGGCCCGCGGGGCGTCTTGTCGGCGGTGCTCTCAGTCGCTTCGGGCGTCTGTGGGGCGGTAGTTCTGGGCCCGCTGGGTGTGTTGTCGGCGGTGCTCTCAGTCGCTTCGGGCGTCTGCCGGGCGGTGGTCCCGGGCCCGCTGGGTGTGTTGTCGGCGGTGCTCTCAGTCGCTTCGGGCGTCTGTGGGGCGGTAGTTCCGGGCCCGCTGGGTGTGTTGTCGGCGGTGCTCTCAGTCGCTTCGGGCGTCTGTGGGGCGGTAGTTCCGGGCCCGCTGGGCGGGTCGCCGGCGGTGCCCCCAGTCCCTCCGGGCGTGCCCCCGGCCGTTTCTGGGGGCCCTCCGATTCCCTCGGACGCGTCCCCCGTCATCCCCCCGGCAACCCCTCCGACCCCCCGCCACTGCTCCCCGAGCGCCGCCAGGTTGGCGTCGTTCTCCACGGCCACGGGGCAGCCGAGGAGGTCGCGCAGGATGGTGACGATGTCGACCTCGGTCCAGGTGCGGAGGTTGTCGGCCTGTCGGACGCGGGTGTTGCCCCGGTCGACCAGGCCGGGGGTGCCGACGGTGGCGGCCCAGACCCGGGCGACGCCCACGTCCGCCCGGGCCAGCGCGGCCGTGATCGCCGATGCCACGGTCCGCGCGCGGGCCGGCCCCGTGATGTCGGCGCGGACCGTGCGGCGCTCGACGGCGACCGGCTCGCCGTCGAGGTCGGCCAGACAGGCGGTGACGGACCGCGGCCGCACGTCGACGCCGACGACGAAGCCCGCGTGGGGCTGGAAACGGAAACGGCGGGCCGGGCGGCCGGGGGAGCGCTGGCCCCGGCTGGACGGCGTGGGGGCGACCTCGATCAGGCCCCGCTCGATGAGTTCCTCCGTGATCGCCTCCACCGTCGGCCGGGACAGGCGGGTCGCCCCGGCCAGCTCGGACAGCCGGGGGTGCGGGTCGGCGGAGCGGACGACCGCGAGCACGGCCGCGGCGTTGGTGGCCCGCAGGTCGGCCACGCCCACGACCGAGGGGACCGCCGACGGCGGGCCCGGCTCCGTGGCACCGCTGAGCGGCCAGAGCGCATCCGGTTCCGATGTGGTCAAGGGCCAACCTCCCGTACCGCCGCCCTGCTGTCGGGAACAGTCTGCCGTCTGCTCTTGACGCGCCATGGCCGGAACTCGATTATGAAACGCAACTGCTTTATTAAACACCCGGGGGCCCGCCTCGGCCCGCGCCCCGCGCCCGCTTTTCCCGGCTCCGCCCGCGCCCGCATCTCCATGGCACTCGCCCGCGCAGCCCCCGCAGCTCGTCGCAGCCCCCTCTCCCGCCGTTCCAGGAGTCCGCCATGAGACACCTTCCCGCTCCGCCCTCCAGACGCATGTTCCTCGCGGCCGCCGCCGGCTCCTCGCTGCTCGTCGCCTGCGGCAGCTCCCTCACCCCCGGCGCCAAGTCCTCCGCCGCGGCCGGCTCGTCCGCCGTCTCCACGACAGTCCCGACCGACAAGATCACCCTGGTGGTCGCGGACGCCGACGACACCACCATGACCCCCGGCCTGCTCGCGGCGTTCCGCGCCAAGTACCCCAACATCACTTTCAAGCGCCAGTACACCGGCTGGGACGACTACCTGAAGAGCATCAACACCACGATGTCGGCCGACTCCGCCCCCGACATCGCCCAGTTCGTCTCCGGCATGAACAACCTCGTCAAGGGACACCTGCTGCTCGACGTCGGCGGCTACGGCAAGGCGTACGGCTGGGCGGACAAGTTCCCGGGCCTGGACCAGATCACCCTCAGCGGCGACGGGAAGACGGCCGGCACCGGCGCGCTGTACGGCGTCCCCGGCGGGCTGTCGTTCGAGGGCGTCTACTACAACAAGGCCAAGGTGAAGCAACTGGGCCTGACCGTACCTCCCGCCACGGTGGCCGAGTTGGAGGACCTCTTCGCCCGGGCCAAGGCGGCCGGCGAGACCGCGCTCGTCGCCGGCAACCTCGACGGCGGCCTCAACCACCCCTTCAACGTGCTGTTGTCGGTGTACATGAAGCCGCAGGACCGGGAGGCCTGGGCGTTCGGCCGCAAGGGCGCCACCATCACCGGGCCCGAGGCGGTGACGGCCGCGACGACCCTCAAGCGCTGGGTCGACAAGGGCTACGTCACCCCCAAGGTCAACGGCACCAGCGACAACGACGCCACCGCCGCCTTCGCCAAGGGCCAGGGCGTCTTCCGGATCAGCGGCAACTGGGCCGCCGCCGCGGTCGCCAAGGGTCTCGGCGACGACGCCGGGCTGTTCAGCATGCCCCCCACCACCGAAGGCGGCCCCCTGCGCACCACCGGAGCCGGTGTCTACTACTGCGTTTCCAGCAGGTCGAAGAACGCGGCCGCCGCAGCCGCCTTCCTCGACTTCTGCGCCACCCGGCAGGCCGCCGCCGTCACCGCCGAGGCCGGCTTCATGGCACCCGACGCCACCTCGATGCCGCAGCAGAGCGGCCTCCTCGGAGACGTCCGCACCGGCTGGCAGTGGATCGTGAAGGACTCCGGGCTGCAGCCGTTCATCCAGAACGCCTCCACCCCGACGATGCCCGACACCCTCACCACACAGCTCCAGCTGCTCGCCGGCGGCAAGATCACCGTCGAGAAGTTCCTCGCGGCCCTCCAGGCCGACTTCGACCAGTTCCACTCCTGACCGGCCGAACGGTCCCGCCACATGACGACGACCACCACACCCCGACGAGCGGCACGCTCCGTCCGCGAGGACACCGGCCCACCGGCCGGTCCATGCACCGGCACCCGTCGACGCCGCCGTGCCGTGGCCCTGCTCTACGTCCTGCCGGCCCTGCTGCCGTACACCCTGTTCGCCGTCCTCCCGGCCCTGCACACCGCCTACCTCTCGCTGTTCGACTGGGACGGGGTGACGCTGCCGTCCTTCACCGGACTCGACAACTACCGCCGGGTGGCCACCGATCCCCAACTGCGGGCGGCGGCCTGGCACGCCGGCGCGCTCATCGTCTTCTTCTCCGTCCTGCCCATCGCCCTCGGCCTGGTGTCGGCGGCCCTGGTCGCCCGCCGCTCGGGCCGTCGGGGCACCTCGCTGATCCGCACGCTGCTGTTCCTTCCCCAGGTCGTGCCCCTGGTCGCGGTCGCCGTCATCTGGCGCTGGGTGTACGCCGAGGACGGCACCCTCAACCAGGCCCTGCGGGCCATCGGTCTCGGGCGGCTCACCGACGCCTGGCTGGGCAGTTTCACCTGGGCACTGCCGGCCGTGGGCCTGATCGGGACCTGGGTGGTGGCCGGGCTGTGCATGGTGCTGTTCCTGTCCGGGACCCAGCGCATCGATCAGGAGATCTACGAGGCCGCGCGGATGGACGGCGCGGGCCCCCTGCGCGAGTTCTGGTCCGTCACCGTCCCGCTGCTGCGGCCGGAGATGGCGGTCGCCCTGTCGATCACCGTGATCGCCGCCCTGTCCAGCTTCGACCTCATCTACATCACCACCGGCGGCGGCCCCGGCAACACCACCGTGGTGCCGGGGATCCTGATCTACCGGCTGGCCTTCGGCGGCGGTGCCGTGGGTCTGGCCGGCGCACTGGCGGTGGTGCTGACCGCCGTCATCTCGGTCGCCGTCGTCGTCATCAACCGGCTTGCGAAGGACCCCTCATGACGGCACGTCAGCAGCGTGGACTCGCCGGCCCCGTCGTCCTGACGGTCTTCGGCGCCGCCGTCCTCGTACCGTTCCTCTCCCTGCTCCTCGCCTCGCTCCAGCCCGCGGGGACACCGCTGACCGGGCTGGCGTGGCCGGACGGCGTGCACCTGGAGAACTTCGTCCACGCCTGGTCCGCCGCCGGGTTCGGCCCGCTGCTGCGCTCCAGCACCGTGATCGCGCTCGCCGTCGTCCCCGCCGCCGTGGTCTGCGCCACCCTGGCCGGTTACGCGCTGGCCACCATGGACGTCCCCGGCGGCGGCAAGCTCTACGGCTACCTCCTGCTCGGGCTCTCCATCCCGACCGAGGTCACCGTGATCCCGCTCTACTACGACCTGCGCGCCCTCGGCCTCACCAACACGGTGCCCGGCCTGGCCCTCGCCGAGATCGCCGCCTTCATGCCGTTCGGCGTCTTCTGGATGCGGGCCCACTTCGCCACCGTGCCGCGCAGCCTCATCGAGGCCGCCCGGCTCGACGGCGCCTCCTCCTGGACGACGCTGTGGCGCGTGCTCATGCCCAGCTCCCGCCCGGCCGTCACCACTCTCGGCGTCCTGTACTTCGTGTGGAGCTGGAACCAGTTCCTGCTCCCTCTGATCCTGATCCAGGACCCCTCGAAACGCACCGCCCCGGCCGGACTCGGCTTCTTCACCGGCCAGTACGACGTCGACGTCCCCCTGCTCGCCGCGGCCACGCTGATCGTGATCGCCCCGGTCGTTGCCGTCTACCTCTTCTTCCAGCGGCACTTCATCAATGGCGTGCTCAGCGGCGCCCTCAAGGGCTAGGAGACCCCACCCGATGACACACCTCGACGTCGCGCTGATCGGCGCGGGCGGTATCGCCCGGGCCCACCTGCCCGCATGGACCGCGCTCGGCGCCCGGGTCCGCGTCTACGCCCCCGACGGCCGGGCCCCCGCCCTCGCGGCGGAGTTCGGCCAGACCGCGGTCGCCTCACGCGAGGAGGCGATGGACGGTGCGACCGTCGTCGACGTCTGCACCCCCACCGACACCCACCACGAGATCACCCTGGCCGCCGTGGCCGCCGGCGCGCACGTCCTGTGCGAGAAGCCGCTGGCACTGCGGGCCGCCGACGCCGAGGACATGGCCGCCGCGGCCGCCGCCGCCGGACTCCGGCTCTACCCCGGACATGTCGTGCGCTTCTTCCCCGCCTACGCCATGCTGCACGCCCTGGTCACCGGCGGCGCACTCGGCCGGGTCGCGGTCGCCAGGTTCACCCGCACCGGCCGCTACCCGACCTGGAGCCCCTGGTTCGCCGAACCGGCCCGCTCCGGGGGCATCCTCGTCGACCAGATGATCCACGACATGGACATCGCCCGCTGGCTCTTCGGTGAGGTCGTCCGCGTCCACGCCCACCAGCGCGGCCACCTCACCGCCCCGGCGCCCGAGGACGCGGTCGCCACCGGTACCGCGGTGCTCACCCACACCACCGGCGTCATCACCCAGATCGTGGGCGTGTGGGCACCGCCCGCCACACCGTTCCGCACGACGTTCCACATCGCCGGCACCGGCGGCACGGTACGGCACGACTCGCTCGCCTCACCCGGCCTCAGAATCGTCGGCACGGCGGACGCGAACGCGGCGGCCGGCATCCCGGTGGGTGACTTCGGAGAGTCGCCGTACGCCACCCAGATACGGGAACTCGCCGACGCCTTCGCGGGCGGACCCGAACCACGCGTCGGCCCGGCCGACGGCGTGGCGGCCGTCCGTATCGCCGCGGCCGCCGCCGATTCGGCCCGCACCGGGCGGGCGGTCGAGCTCGTCACACCGCCCGCACCCGAAGGAGTGCCCGCATGAGGATCGCCGTCCTGTCCTTCGCCCACGTCCACGCCCAGACCTACGTCGAGCTGCTGCGCGACCGCGACGACGTCGAGCTGCTCACCGCCGACCCCGACGCCCCGCCGGACGACCCGGACCGCGGCGCCGCGCTCGCCGAACGGTTGGGCGTGCCGTACGTGGACGACTGGGACGCCGTCTTCGCCCTGCGCCCCGACGGAGCCATGGTGACCAGCGAGAACTCCCGGCACCGGGAGCTGGTCGAGCGGGCCGCGGCGGCGGGCGCCCACGTCCTGTGCGAGAAGCCGCTCGCCACCACGGAGACGGACGCACGGGCCATGATCGACGCGTGCGCCCGCGCCGGGGTCGGCCTCATGACCGCCTATCCGGTCCGCTTCGCGGCGGCCTTCGCCGCCCTCCACCGCGCCGTCGCGGACGGCTCCCTCGGCCCCCTGGTCAGCGTCCACGGCTCCAACAACGGCTGGAACCCCACCGCTTCCCGGCCCTGGTTCGGCGACCGGGAACTGGCCGGCGGGGGAGCGGTGATGGACCACACCGTGCACATCGCCGACCTGATGGACGTACTGCTTGACGGGGAGCAGGCCGAGGAGGTGTACGCCCAGGCCAACGACGTCCTCGGGCCGGACACGGAAACCGGTGTCGAGACGGCCGGGCTGGTCACCGTCCGCTACCCGGGCGGTGCCTTCGCCGCGATCGACTGCAGCTGGAGCCAGCCCGAGGACCACCCGACCTGGGGCGGCCTCGCCCTGACCTGCGTGGCCGAGCGGGGGATCGTCGAGTTCGACGCCTTCCCCCGGCTGCTCGGCGGCTTCGACTCCACCACCGCCCGATCCCGCTGGGAGCCCGGCGGCGACGATCTCGACGCGGCCATGCTGGAGGAGTTCCTCGACACCGTCCGCACCGGCCGCCGCCCCCGCCCCGACGGAGAGGCCGGATTGCGCGGCCTGCGGGTGGTTCTCGCGGCGTACACGTCCCTGCGAACCGGTCAGCCCGTCCGCCTGCCCGTCACACCGGACGACAATCCCGGACGGAAGCATCCCGCTGAGTGACTTGCCTCTCATGGCAAGGTGGGGACATAGCCGCGACCATGGTGTTCCTCACCAGCAGCCCGAAGGGACCGAGGATGCTCCGCAAGGTACTGGTCGCCAATCGCGGCGAGATCGCGATTCGCGCCTTCCGCGCCGGATACGAACTGGGCGCGAGGACCGTCGCGGTCTTCCCCCACGAGGACCGCAACTCGCTGCACCGGCTCAAGGCTGACGAGGCCTACGAGATCGGCGAGCCCGGGCACCCGGTGCGGGCGTATCTCTCCGTCGACGAGATCATCCGCGCGGCCCGGCTGGCCGGCGCCGACGCCGTCTACCCGGGCTACGGCTTCCTCTCCGAGAACCCCGAGCTGGCCCGGGCCTGCGAGGAGGCCGGCATCACGTTCGTCGGCCCGAGCGCGGACATCCTCGAACTGACGGGGAACAAGGCACGCGCCGTGGCCGCCGCCCGCGCCGCCGGCGTACCCGTGCTGGGCTCCTCGGCGCCCTCCGCCGACGTCGACGAGCTGATGCGGGCCGCCGACGACATCGGCTTCCCCGTATTCGTCAAGGCGGTCGCCGGCGGTGGTGGGCGCGGTATGCGCCGTGTCGAGGACCCCGCCCGGCTGCGCGAGTCCATCGAGGCCGCGGCGCGCGAGGCGGCCTCCGCGTTCGGCGACTCCACCGTCTTCCTGGAGAAGGCCGTCGTCGAGCCCCGCCACATCGAGGTGCAGATCCTCGCCGACGGCCACGGCAACGTGATGCACCTCTTCGAACGCGACTGTTCGGTGCAGCGCCGTCACCAGAAGGTGATCGAGCTGGCACCCGCGCCCAACCTCGACCCCGCCCTGCGCGAGCGGATCTGCGCCGACGCCGTCCGGTTCGCCCGGGAGATCGGCTACCGCAACGCGGGCACCGTGGAGTTCCTCCTCGACCGCGACGGCAACCACGTCTTCATCGAGATGAACCCGCGCATCCAGGTCGAGCACACGGTCACCGAGGAGGTCACCGACGTCGACCTCGTGCAGTCCCAGCTGCGCATCGCCGCCGGTGAGACCCTCGCCGACCTCGGCCTGTCCCAGGAGACGGTCACCCTGCGCGGCGCCGCGCTCCAGTGCCGTATCACCACCGAGGACCCCGCCAACGGCTTCCGCCCGGACACCGGCCGCATCAGCGCCTACCGCTCGCCCGGCGGCTCCGGAATCCGCCTCGACGGCGGCACCACCCACGCCGGTACGGAGATCAGCGCGCACTTCGACTCCATGCTGGTCAAGCTCTCCTGCCGGGGCCGGGACTTCCCCACTGCGGTCCGGCGCGCCCGGCGTGCCGTCGCCGAGTTCCGCATCCGTGGTGTGGCCACCAACATCCCGTTCCTCCAGGCCGTTCTCGACGACCCGGACTTCCAGGCGGGGAACGTCACCACGTCGTTCATCGAGCAGCGCCCGCACCTGCTCACCGCACGCCACTCCGCCGACCGCGGCACCAAGCTGCTCACCTACCTCGCCGACGTGACGGTCAACAAGCCCCACGGCGAGCGGCCCCAGCTGATCGACCCGAGCACCAAGCTGCCCCGGCCCACCGTCACCGAGCCGGCCGCCGGGTCCAAGCAGAAGCTCACCGAACTCGGCCCGGAGGGCTTCGCCCGCTGGCTGCGCGAGGCACCGACCATCGGCGTCACCGACACCACGTTCCGCGACGCCCACCAGTCGCTGCTCGCGACCCGCGTGCGCACCAAGGACATGCTCGCCGTCGCCCCGGTCGTCGCGCGCACCCTGCCCGAGCTGCTCTCCCTGGAGTGCTGGGGCGGCGCCACCTACGACGTCGCCCTGCGCTTCCTCGCCGAGGACCCCTGGGAGCGCCTGGCCGCCCTGCGCGCCGCCGTGCCGAACATCTGCCTGCAGATGCTGCTGCGCGGCCGCAACACCGTCGGCTACACGCCCTACCCGACCGAGGTGACCGACGCCTTCGTGCAGGAGGCCGCGGACACCGGCATCGACATCTTCCGCATCTTCGACGCGCTCAACGACGTCGGCCAGATGCGTCCCGCCATCGAGGCCGTACGGGCCACCGGCACCGCGATCGCCGAGGTCGCCCTCTGCTACACCTCCGACCTGTCGAACCCGGCGGAGCAGCTGTACACCCTGGACTACTACCTGCGCCTGGCCGAGCAGATCGTCGAGGCGGGCGCCCACGTCCTGGCCGTCAAGGACATGGCCGGACTGCTGCGCGCCCCGGCCGCCGCCAAGCTGGTCTCCGCCCTGCGCCGCGAGTTCGACCTGCCGGTGCACCTGCACACCCACGACACGGCCGGCGGCCAGCTCGCCACCTACCTCGCCGCGATCCAGGCCGGCGCCGACGCCGTGGACGGCGCGGTGGCCTCGATGGCCGGGACGACCTCGCAGCCCTCGCTGTCCGCGATCGTCGCCGCGACCGACTACTCCGACCGGCCCACCGGTCTCGACCTGCGCGCCGTCGGCGACCTGGAGCCGTACTGGGAGAGCGTCCGCAAGATCTACGCCCCCTTCGAGGCGGGCCTCGCCTCACCGACCGGACGCGTCTACGACCACGAGATCCCCGGCGGCCAGCTCTCCAACCTGCGCACCCAGGCCGTTGCGCTCGGCCTCGGCGACCGGTTCGAGGACATCGAGGCCATGTACGCCGCCGCCGACCGCATCCTCGGACACCTGGTGAAGGTCACCCCCTCGTCCAAGGTGGTCGGCGACCTCGCCCTGCACCTGGTCGGCGCCGGGGTCGCGCCCCAGGAGTTCGAGGCGACGCCGGACAAGTTCGACATCCCCGACTCCGTCATCGGCTTCCTGCGCGGCGAGCTCGGCACCCCGCCCGGCGGCTGGCCCGAGCCGTTCCGCAGCAAGGCGCTCCAGGGCCGTGCCGACGCCAAGCCCGTGACGCAGCTGACCGCCGAGGACCGGACGGGCCTGGAGAAGGACCGCCGCGCGACCCTCAACCGCCTGCTGTTCCCCGGCCCCACGCGGGAATTCGAGACCCATCGCCAGACCTACGGCGACACCAGCGTCCTGGACAGCAAGGACTTCTTCTACGGCCTCAGGCCCGGAACCGAGTACGCCGTCGACCTCGAACCCGGCGTGCGGCTCCTCATGGGCCTCGAAGCCGTCGGAGAGGCCGACGAGCGGGGCATGCGCACCGTGATGTCCACCCTGAACGGCCAGCTCCGGCCGATCCAGGTCCGCGACGTCGCCGCGTCCTCCGACATCCCGGTGACCGAGAAGGCCGACCGCTCCGACCCCGGCCATGTCGCCGCGCCGTTCGCCGGAGTGGTGACCCTCGCGGTCGCCGACGGCGACGAGGTGGACGCCGGTGCCACGGTGGCCACCATCGAGGCGATGAAGATGGAGGCCGCGATCACCGCGCCCAAGGCGGGTCGCGTCTCCCGGCTGGCGATCAACAGGATCCAGCAGGTGGAGGGCGGAGACCTCCTCGTCGTGATCGGGTGAGGCGAGGCCGGGTGCGGCGGTTGCACGTCGAAGACGTGCGGGCCGCTGCTCCCCTCCCGGGGACGCAGACCGCCGAACAGGCGCCGGGCGACGGTGAACGACGTCCGCGTCGTCAGTAGAACCGCCGCACGGACCGCGGCACCTGAAGAACCGCGGCGGACAGCCGGGACCGTCCCGCGGTCCGCCGCCGGGCGGCCCGGAGTACCGCCAGTTCGCGCGTGCGGTCATCTCCTCGTCTCACCCCCGTCCGTGTCGTCGTCCGGCACCGGCCCGGCCTCGGCGAGGGCCTGGGTGGCCTTCTCTGCGAGCGCGTCGTCGGCCGTCACCGGCTGTGGCGGAGCCGGATCCGTGGCCCGGCGGATCCTGGACGCCTTGATCCGGTCCACGGCGGCGAGCAGATGGGCGCGGGTGACCTGGCCGTGCCCGGTCCGGGCCGCGTCGGTGGCGGCGTCGATCACCGCTCGACGGATCTCCCGGCCGCTCAGCTCGTCCAGATCGGCCAGTTCCTCCACGTCCACGTCGAGGCCGAGCGGCAGTTCGGCCGGCAGGTGGTTGCGCCAGATCATCCGGCGGGCCGCGCGGTCGGGCGCGGGGAAGCGGATGTGCCGGACACGGCTGTCGAAGGCGCGGTCGTACCCGGTCACCAGGTTGGTGGCGAACACAACGATGCCGTCGAAACCGTCGAGCGACATGACGAGTTCGCTGCGCATGGCGTTGACGGCGTGTTCGGAACCCTGGCTGGTGCTCTCGAACCGCTGGGACATCAACGCGTCGGCCTCGTCGACGAAGAGCACCGCGTCCTGCGCCCGCGCCGCGTGGAAGAGCGCGTCCAGGTTCTTCGGCCCCTCCCCGTGGTACTTGCTCTCCAGCTGCGAGTACTTGGTGTGCAGGATCGGCTTGCCCAGGCGGTCGGCGATCGCGTGGGCCGCCAGTGTCTTGCCGGTGCCCGGATCGCCGTGCAGGTTGATCGCGGCGCTCGGGTTCGGCTCGATGCTGCGCAGGTTCCAGGTGTCGAACAGCAACGGCCGCAGCGTCACGCTCTCCACGGCCAGCAGCAGGTCGTCCATGACCTCGTCGGGAAGCACCAGGAAGTCGAAGGAGTAGCGGGGCGGTACGGCGGTGAAGTAGGAGGCGCGCTCCTCCACCGACAGCACGTCGGGATCGAGGGGACTGCCGTCGCCGCCGCCCCGGTGCGCCGGGTGCGGTGCCGGCAGGTCGGTCACCGTCAGCGAGAAGCCGCCTCGGCCGTGCCGCCCCCGGAAATGGTCGGCGGCCGAGATGAGCCGCGTGCGCAGCATCGCCGCGTCCACGGCCGACGCCTCCGCGGGAATGCCTGTCACGGCGAACCCCGGGTCCTGGGCGTGGAGTTGCTCCTGGAACAGGGTGTTCGGCGGTGCGGTGCCGTTCCCGTGCCGTTCGGCCGTCGTCATGGCCCCCCTCTTTCTCTGCGGTTGGTGAGTCGTTCGTTGACGAGCGGACGTCAGACGTTCACGCGGATCCGGTTGGCGCTGCCGAAGGCCGTCGCCAGGTCGCTGTCCAGGGAGCCGGTCCGCCAGCTCCTGCGACCGGTCTCGGTGCCGGAGGAGGACAGGCCGACCGCCACGACGTTGATCTTTCCGTCGGACAGTGCCTGACGGATCAGGTCGGCCTGCACCGCTCCGGTACCGCTCAGCCAGGAGCGCACGGCGGACCAGGACAGGGCGGCCGCGGCGCCGGCTCCCGCGAGCAGCAGCAGGGCCAGGGTGATGGGGTCCATGACGTCAGCTCCACACGGCCACGGGGCTGCCGGTGTGGGCCTGCCGCACCTGGCCGTCCGCGGAGTCGGTCTTGACCTTGCGCGCCTCGGAGAAGGTGCCCTTGGACTGGTCGAAGATGCCCTGCACGTAGTTGACGCGGCCGCTGCTGAGTTCCTGGGCGACGGTCACGGCGAGCGCGTCGGGGTTCGTCTGGATGGCCGCCGCCCGGTCCCGGAACCAGTCGATCAGGAATTCCATGGTCAGGAAGGCGACGTAGATGGCGCCACCGATGACGCCCCCGAGGGCGAGCATGACGGCAATGCTGAACGGGTCGAGCATGGTCGTTCCCTTCTGTTCGGTGCTTGCGTGGTCAGCTGAGGAGCAGGGCGTCGTGGGCGCCGAACGCCTCGGCCAGCTCCTCGTCGAGCCGGTCGGCGAGGTACGACCGGGTCGGGGCGCCGCGGCCGCCGTCGAGGAGCGGCTGCCCCTGCGCGTCGAGGTAGACCAGGTGGACGAGGTAGCCGTCGCCCTCGGCGCGCCGTACGGCGGCACCCGCGGTGGCGTCCGGCACGCTCCCCTTGTTGTCGACGAAGAACGTCACCACCTGTTCGAGCGTGAGCGTGTCGATCCTGGGCGGGCGTCCCTCGCGCAGCGCCGACCAGACCTGACCGAGCTCGTCGTTCTTCGCCCGCAGCCGCTGCACACCCTGTTCGAGGGCCGCGATCATCAGTCCTCCGAATACCGCGGTGGAGGACCGCTCGTCCGAGCCGCGGCCCTTGGAGGGCCGGTTCGCCATGGGTCGTTTCATCGGGTCTCTCGTCTCCCGTTCCGTCTCTGGAATGGCTCTGGCCAGAAGCGGTCGGGGCGGCGCCCCTCCGGAGTCCCCCGTACTCCGGACGGGAGCCGTCGTCGCATTACCCGACCGCTCTCATCCAGGTGGTCGAAGTATGCACATCTGTCCCAGAGGTGCCGCACGTCCGTCCAGCCCGGATCCACCACGCTAGAGACGTGTTTGCGGCATTTCCATCCCAGATGCCTGGGAGACTTCGTAGCCTGATCCGGTGAGCACACTGCCCCTCCCCGACCGGCACTCCGGTCGCTCCGGCCCGCGTTCCTCCCCGACCCCCGGCTCCCTCGGCGACGTGCTGAACCGCGGTCTGCGCGGCCCCGGACGATTAGGCGCGCTCGACGTGCTGAAGACCGCCGGTGCGACCCTGACCGACTCAGTGCCCGCCGACGTGTGGTGCGCGGTCATGCTCGACCCGGCCACGTTCCTGGACACCGGCGGCCAGCACGAACACGGCTTCCCGCAGCGCGTCATGCCGCGGCTGTTCGAGATCGAGCACACCGAGCAGGCCGGGGTCGACAACATCCGCGCCCTGGCCCGCCGTCCCGCCCCGGCCAGCCTGCTGAGCCGGTCCACCGGCGGCCGGCTCGACGACAACGTCTACTACCGCGACATCCTCCGCCCCGAGGGGCTCGCCGACGAACTGCGTGTCCTGCTGCGCGACGGTCCCCGAACCTGGGGGCTGCTGGTGCTCTGCCGGGAAGAGGGGTCGCCCCCGTTCAGCCCCGCCGACGTCGAGCGCGCGGCCACCATCAGCTCGCCGGCAGCGGTGGCGCTGCGCAGGTCGCTGCTGCTGGCCGGCATCGACCGGGGCGACGTACCGGACGCGCCGGGCCTGGTCGCCCTCGACGAGGGCCTCGGCATCCGCCTGTGCACCTCCACCGCCGACCACTGGCTCGGCCTGATCCAGGAGGACCATCCGGCGCCGGGACGGTCGTATCCGCTGTGCCTGGAGGCCATCGCCAGCAAGGCCCGCGCCTGTGGGCCGGGCGTGCAGGTGAGTTCCCGCGCCCTGAGCCGCTCCGGGCACTGGATCACCCTCAACGCCTGGCGCGAGGAGCCGGCCGGCGCCGACGGCGAGACCCTCACCTACGTCTCCCTGAGCCTGAGCAGGCCCGGCGAGCTGGCCGCCATCGTCCTCGACGCGTACGGGCTGACACCCCGCGAGCGCGAGGTCGCTCAGCAGGTCCTGCTCGGCCGGTCGACCGCGGAGGTGGCCGCGGCGCTCCACATCACCGACTGGACCGTCCAGGACCATCTGCGCAAGGTGTTCGACAAGGCAGGCGTACGCAGCCGTCGTGAGCTCACCGCCGAGCTCTTCCTCCGCTACTACCTGCCCTACCTGGACAGCCCCCCGCTGACCACGGACGGCCGCATGCGGGGCGACGACCACGACGGCCAGGGCGCCCGGTGATCGACTGGTGACGCCCGGAGGGCGGGCGTACGGTCGAACGGTGGACCGTGACCATCACTGATCCCTCGCGAGGGTTGGACCCCCGAGAGTGCGAGCGCGATGACCAGCAGCCCAAAGCCGACTTCCTCACCCGAGACCACCACCCGGGAACCGGGCGGTGGCGGAAACGCCATGGCGCTGCTGGTCATCGCGTCGTGTCAGCTCATGGTGGTCCTGGACATCACCATCGTGAACATCGCGCTGCCCGACATCCAGCGCTCCCTCGACTTCTCCACCACCAGCCTGTCCTGGGTGGTCAACGCGTACACCCTCACGTTCGGAGGGCTGCTGCTGCTCGGCGGCCGTACCGGCGACATCCTGGGCAGGCGGCGCGTCTTCATCTTCGGCGTCCTGCTGTTCGTGCTCGCCTCCCTCCTCGGCGGGCTCGCCCAGAACGAGGCCCAACTCCTCGGTGCGCGCGCCCTCCAGGGCGTCGGCGGCGCCATCGCGTCCCCCACGGCCCTGTCCCTGATCAGCACGACGTTCCGCGAAGGCCCGGACCGCAACCGGGCCTTCGGGGTCTTCGCCGCGGTCTCGGCGGGCGGCGGCGCGATCGGCCTGCTCGCGGGCGGTGTGCTCGTCGAGTGGCTGAACTGGCGGTGGGTGCTCTTCGTCAACGTCCCCATCGGCCTGCTCATCGCCTTCGCCACACCCCGCTACATCAAGGAGTCCGAACGCCATCCGGGCCGATTCGACATCACCGGTGCGCTGACCTCCACGGTGGGCATGGTGCTGCTGGTCTACGGTTTCATCAGAGCCGCCCAGGAGGGCTGGCGGGACGCCCTGACGCTGGCGTCGTTCGGCGCGGCCGTCGTTGTCCTGGCGGTGTTCATCCTGGTGGAGCGGCGCTCCCGGCAGCCGATCACCCCACTGCACATGTTCGCAGACCGCAACCGAGCGGGCACCTACGGCATCATGCTGTGCCTCGCCGCCGCGATCTTCGGCATGTTCTTCTTCCTCACGCTCTTCGTGCAGAACGTCCTCAACTTCAGTCCGCTCCTGGCCGGGCTGGCGTTTCTGCCGGTGAGCGCGGTCATCGCGATCGGCGCGGGGCTGGCCTCACGGTTCCTGCCCACCTTCGGTCCCAAGCCGTTCATGGTGGTCGGCGCGATCCTCGCGGCGGCGGGACTGTCGTGGCTGACGCTGACCGACGTCCACTCCACCTACGTCGGCAGCGTTCTCGGGCCGATGCTCGTGTTCAGCCTGGGCATGGGCATGGAGTTCGTGTCGCTCACCCTGATGGCCCTGTCCAACGTCCGTACCGAGGAGACCGGCGCGGCCTCGGGCCTCCTCAACGCCACGCAACAGGTCGGCGGCTCGCTCGGGCTGTCCATCCTGGTCACCCTGTACGGCACGGCCAGCACCAACGAGGCGGAGAAGCAGATCCCGCTCTTCCTGCAGCAGGCCACCCCCGCCGAACGCCTCCAGTTCCGACGCACCGGGCTGCTCCCGCCGCCCTGGGGCGACGAGATCCTCACCGCCGGGGTCTCGGCCGCCTTCATCATGGCGGCGATCTTCACCGCGCTCGCCGCCCTCATAGCCGTCGTGGTCATCCAGGTCCGCCCCTCCGATCTGGAACGCCTCAAGGGAGGGGCCGGCCCCGGCCCGGTCTGAAACCGGGCCGGGCAGGGTCACGGCGGGGAGCAGGGGTACGCCGCCAGGGCGTCGGCGAGGCCGGCGGCGTCCGTGCCGATCTTGCGGTAGACGGAGGAGAGCAGCTGCCGGACCCCCTGTTCGGTGAGGTGCAGGCCCTTGGCGACCACCGCGAGCGGATGGCCCTGCGCGGTCATCTCGGCGGCCCGGCGTTCGTGCGCGGTGAGTGTGTCCGTCTGCGGATACCGCAGGGGCAGCGGCCGCAGCCCCGCCGCCGAGAGCTCCTCCCTGGCCCGTGAGGCCAGGGTCTCCGCACCGCAGTGCACGGCGCTCTCCAGCCCCTGGTACAGCCGGTCGGCCGCCTCCTGCACCCGGCCGTTGCGCGACAGAGCGGCACCGTAACCGACCAGCGCGCGGGCCAGCTCGTACGAGGCCGGCGACTGCTCCAGATGCTCCACCGCCTCCGCGTGCAGGTCCAGCGCCGCCGGCCCGCCGGTCACCTCCGCCTCCGTGTGCAGCGCCTGACCGATCATGGAGGCCGCCCCGAAGTCCCTGGCCCGTTTGGCGGCGTCCCGGGCCAGCGTGGCCGCGCGCTCGGGATCCGTCGGCGCGAGGGCGGACGCCAGGTCCAGCTGCCAGGGACACCAGGAGGGATTCCGCCAGGCCCGCGCCTCCAGACGCTCACCGACGGCCGACAGCAGCTGCTCCGCCTCCGCGTGCCTGCCCTCCGCCAGCAGCAGCTCGGCGTACACCGTGCGGGGGTCGGGGTAGATCACGGCGTTCGGCACCATCGTGCCGTACCGGTAGGTGTCGGCGAGCTGACGCGCCTCGCCCACCCGGCCCCGGGCCACCAGAGTCTGAATGAGAGTGCCGATGGCGAACCACTGAGCCGGGACGGCGCCTTCGACGCGGTCGGCGATGCTGAGTCCCTCCTCGGCCCAGTGCTCCGCCTCGGCGAGGCAGCCGCGGCGGTAGCGGATGTAGCCGTAGAGGGTTTGGCCCAGGGCCAGGTGGGAGCCGCGCCAGCCCTTGTCCTGGCACTCCGCCATCCCCTCCTTGAACAGTTCCTCGGCCCGCCGGGGCTGGTCGCAGTACATGAAGGCGAGGGCGACCGAGACAGGTACCTCGAAGCCTCGGTTCTCGTCGGTCCAGCTCATCCCGCCGCGCAGGGCGTCCTCCGTACACGTCAGGACGGTCTGCCGCGGCTCACCCCGTACCAGTGCGTCCCAGGCCCGCAGCCCGAGGATGTAACGCTCCTCCAGCCCGCGTCGAGGCAACTGCTCGGCCAGCCGCGCCAGTGTGCGGGAGCGGGCGGGGGAGTCCGGCTCGTCGGTGCGGAACGCGCTCCACACGAAGTGATCGGCCTGCATGCGCAGTTTGGCGCGTCGGTTGGCAGCCTTCTTCACCTCGTCGGCCGTCACCGCAGCGGCCTCGGCGAGCTGGTCCGTGTGCGCCAGGGCCTGGGCGAGCCGGTAGACGATGGCGGCGCGCAGGTCGGGGTCGACGTCGGGCTCCGACAAGGCCTCCCGGAGGTGGCGGATCGTGGCCGTTGGCTCGATCAAAAAGGTGGCGCAGGCGAGTTCGTGCAGGATGGCCGCGCGGTGCTCGGGCGGGGGCGGCTCCTGCAGTGCTCGGTTCAACAGACGCCGGGCCGGCTCCGGCGCTCCGGCACGCAGGTTCTCGCGGGCTGCCGCACGGAGGCATTCGACCACCTCGGGCCTTCCGTCGCAGGGAACCTGCAACAGATGACGGGCCGTGGCCGCAGGACCGATCCCTGCGGCGCGGAGAGCCTCGGCGGCCCTGTTGTGCATGCCGACGCGGAGGTAGGACGGGATGTCCCGGGAGATCGTCGTGGCGATCAGCGGATGGGTGAACTCCAGCTCCTCGCCCGGCCCCTGGGCATCGGTCAGGATCCGGTCCGCGCGCAGTTGCTCCACGGCCTCGGCGGCGTCCTCGCTGCTGACCACCGCGATGGTGGCCGTGAGTTCCGATGAGATGGACTCACCCAGTACGGCGGCGGCCCACGCGAAGTGGCGGATGGGAGTCCTGAGTCGCTTCAGGTACTCGAGCAGTCCGGGTCCCTTGACCGCCGTCGCGAGTTCCCTCATGAGGGGCAACTCGTGCCGCCTCCCCGCCACATGACGTTCGCCGAGCCGGATGGCCAGTTCGACGGCCTCGTACGGATTGCCGCATGTGGCCTTCCAGGATTCGCGGCAGAACTCGTCCTCGGCCTGCGCACCCACCTTGTTCCTGATGATCTGCGCCACGGCGTTACTGCTGAGCGGCTCCAGGGTGTAAGGGCGGTTCCCCTGGAGTTCGACCAGGTTGCGCAGGGCCGTCGGGTTCGGCGAGTGCTCGTCGGGCCGGTAGGCGGCGACGATGAGGAGCGGGAGGTCCGCCGCCCGCGGCGCGAAGGAGGCCAGCCATCCGAGGGACTCGGCATCGGCCCAGTGCAGGTCGTCCAGAAGGACCACGACGGGCGCCTTCAGCACCGTCAGGCGCGTCATGACCCAGTCGAGGCCGTCACGGACCCCGGTCGGGTCCGGCACGTGGGCGGCGTCCGCCGCCTCCAGACCCAGGGCCGTGGCCACGATGTCGTACCAACTGCCCAGGAACGTGCGGAGCTCCGGCTCGTCCATCGCGGCCAGGGTCGGTTGCATGAGCTGACGGACCAGGCGGAACGCCAGCTCTTGCTCCGTCTCGCCGCCCTTGGCGGAGAGCACTGTGAACCCCTGTGCGGCGGCACGCGTACGTGCCGCCGCGATGAGGGTGGTCTTGCCCAGCCCGGCCGAACCGGTGAAGGTGAGGGGGCCGCCGTACGACTCGCGTGGCACACCCACGACGGCACCCTGCAGGGATGACAACGCGGAATCGAGAGCGGCAGTTCCGTCTGACGTTCGAGCAACCGCAGCCCACGTGCCATGTGCGCTACCGCTTCCTGTCGTTGATATTCAGGCCGGGCGCCGAGCGTATGCGCTCCGGCGGGTCGATAGCCGTATTAGGGCACAACAGCGACAGGGAAGGGTGAATTATCCGCAGGAACGTGGTGCTCGCGCGGTCGGCGAGTACTATGTCGCACCTTTCCTCAGAGGAGAGCGGGGGTGGTCGCGGTGTCCCCGTACCGGGGCACCGTGCGGGACCAGAAGTAGCATCCGCGTATCCAGCCGGCCATGCCTTCCACGTAACCGACTCCGGCAGGGCTCAATTCGGGCTTGACGTCCTCATAGAGGTTCTCGAACTCCCTGATGGTGCAGTTGATCTGCTGGATCGCCAGCATGATCGCCATCGACAGGGAGCACCGGTGCGCACGCTGATAGGCGAGGGCAAGGTTGATCATTCCCCCTGTCCGTTGCTCCTTCACGGCGGAGAAGAGGTCGGGGATCCACACCGCCGCGTCGGCGGACAGTCGCCGCAGGCGCCGCATGGCCGGGTGATGGAGCTCCTCCGCGTGCAGCCCGCCGGCCTGCGCGGCCTCGCACAGCGGAAAGAACGGCTCGACGCCCGCGATCAGTGAACGGATCGACTCGCACAACCCCGTCCGCACAGCCCCCGTACCCTCCTGTGCCACCGCCTCGTACAACAGCCCGTGCACGTACTCACGGCTGTTCCACGCCCAGCGTGCCGCCTGGGCGGGTGTGCAGCGGTTCTGGACCTGGTCGTACAGGTCGGTCAGGGCCGCGCCGAGGGGTGTGCTGGGGGGTTCGCCGTCCCGGAGGATCGCGACGCTCTCGCACAGCATGGGCAGCAGGTGGGCCGCGCCCTGCCGGCCGACCTCCTCCGCGCGGTCGTCGAAGACGAACTGGTAGGCGATCTGGTTGGCGACGATCTGGAGCAGTTCGGCGTCCAAGGTCGGGCTGTTGTACGCGGCGAGTTCGGCGGGCCGGGTACGGGCGATCATCCTCGCCACCCCCGGCTCGTCGGTCAGCCCCCAGCGCCGTAACCACGTCTCCACGCCCGCCGCGGCCTCGGCCGCGTGGCGATTGCACTGGAACGGGAAGGGCATGTAGAGATCGGCGTCGATCAGATCCCTGAGACTGCCGGCCGAAAGTGCGCTTCGCGGGGTCACCGCGATTTCCTCATGCGTCGTCGACACCGCTGCCACCTGCCGTTCGGGAGTCCTGCCCGTGTCGTGCCGCGGTTGCTCGTTCGGTGAAGGAACGTGCGGGGGATGCCGCCCCGGACGGCGCCTGGGCACGTGGTTCGCAGGTCATGACCAGCGAACGCGGGCCCAACGTGGCGGCGGGGCGCAGCTGTTCGGTGTGTCCGGGCCGATGGCGCAGCCGCCATCGGCCGGCGATGGTCGCCAGGGCCACCGTGGCCTCCGCGACGGCGAACCGGTCGCCGATGCATTTGCGGCCGCCCGCGGAGAACGGGATCATCGCGCGCTGCGGGACGGCGGCGGCCTGGTCCGGCAGCCAGCGGTCGGGGAGGAAGCGGTCGGGGTCGGGGAACGAGGCGGGGTCGTGCTGGAGGAGATAGGGGCTGTAGAGAACCGTGGTGCCCGCCGGGAGACGGCGCCCGGCCAGAACCGTGTCCTTCGTGGTCAGGCGCATGAACAGCCAGCCGGGCGGGCGGTGGCGCAGCGTCTCGGTGACGACGCACCGGGTGTAGGTGAGGCGCGGCAGGTCCTCGGGACCGGGAAGCCGTCCGCCGAGTACCGCGTCGACCTCGTCGTGCAGCCGGCGCTCCGCCTGCGGATGCCGCGCCAGCAGGTCGAAGGCCGACGTGAGGCAGAGGGCGTTGCTCTCGGCTCCGGTGAGCAGGAACGTGACGAGCTGGTCATGCACCTCCTGATCGCTGATGGCGGCGGTCGGGGTCCCGGGATCGGGGCGCGTGGCGGCCAGCAGGATCCCCAGCAGGTCGTTCAGGTCCTCACCTTCGCCTCGGTGCGGGTCGGTCCGCCGGTTCCGTCGGCGCTCCGCGACGACCGCGTCGACGATCGCGTGGACCCGCTCCACGGCGCGGCGATAGCGCCGGTTCGCGGGCGTCGGTGCCCGGAACAGGGCGTCGACCGGCACGGCCGTGCGGACGAACAGCCCGCGGACGATGATGGAAAGGCAGTCCCGCACCTCCGCGGCGGTCGCCCGGTCGAGGGAGTCGGAGAACAGGACGTGGCTGATCACCCGCGTCGTCAGGGCCAGCATCTCCGCGCTGACGTCCACCTGTGCGCCGGCCCGCCACCCCTGCGCCGTCGACCGGGCTTCCCGGCTCATCAGTGCGGTGTGCTCGGCGACGCGGGAGGCACGGAAGTCGGGCTGCAGCAGCCTGCGTTGCCGTCGGTATCCGTCATGGCGGCAGGTGACGAGGCCGTTGCCCATCAGCGGGCGCAGCCTGTCGTAGAGCGGGCCCCCCTTGTCGAAGGTGCGCGTGTCCATGAGCAGGTGGTGCACCAGCTCCGGGTGACAGGCCATCCAGGCGCGCAGGGGACCCAGACGTAACTCGACCAGATCGCCGTGATCCGGCAAGGAATTCAGAAAAGCCAGCGGGCGACGGAACAAAGCGATACCGTGACCGATGAAGGGGAATATGCCTGGTGCAGTACCCACGGTCCAGGCTCGGTCTGTTTCAGGCGCGGTACCGTTCATCGAATACCACCTGCCTCAGTCGACACGCGAAATCGGTGGCTGTTCCACCGACTCGCGTTTGAGTCATGTACTGCCCAGTTCAACCCCTCTTGGGTTGTGTAAATCATCTCTACGCCGGGGCGCACGGGAGCACGAAGAGGCATTTTCGCAATCCGCCTACTCTCCGTGAGTCACCCGGATGCCGTATGCGGCCATGCCCGCGACGGCCGGACGACGGACGCTGAGCGAGAGCCAGACGTCGCCGACCGAGGAGAGATCCGGATGACCACCAGCAGCAGCCGGAACTGGAAGCACGCCGTCGTCACGGGTGGCGCGGGATTCGTCGGCTCCCACCTGTGCGCGGCCCTGCTCGACTCGGGCGCGGACGTCACCTGCGTGGACGACTTCAGCACCGGGCGGCCCGAGAACGTGACGGCGCTGCTCGAACGCCCCGGATTCCGGCTGGTGCAGGCCAACGTCGCCGAGGAGCTGCCCGTCGCCAGACCGCCCGACGTCGTCCTGCACTTCGCCTCACCGGCGTCGCCCGCGGACTATCTGCGGCTCCCCCTGCACACCATGGAGACCGGCAGCCTCGGTACCCGCAACGCCCTGGAGCTCGCCCGCGCCTGCGAGGCCCGCTTCGTCCTGGCCTCCACGTCCGAGATCTACGGCGACCCGCTGCAGAACCCGCAGGACGAGCGCTACTGGGGCAACGTGAACCCGGTCGGCCCGCGCAGCGTGTACGACGAGGCCAAACGCTTCGGCGAGGCGCTGACCACCGCCCACGCCGACACGCACGGCACCGACACCTGCATCGTGCGGCTCTTCAACACCTACGGCCCCCGCATGCGCGGCCACGACGGCCGTGCCGTGCCGACCTTCGTCCGCCAAGCGCTGGCCGGCGAGCCCCTCACGGTGACCGGAGACGGGCACCAGACCCGGTCGGTGTGCCACGTCGACGACACCGTGCGCGGCATCCTCGCGGCGGCGGCCCACGGCATGCGCGGCCCCGTCAACATCGGCAACCCCCACGAGATCACCATGCTCGACCTGGCGCGGCTCGTCATCGCACTCAGCGGCTCCGACTCCGAGATCCGCTTCATCGAACGGCCGGTGGACGACCCGGCCGTGCGCTGCCCGGACATCACCCTCGCTCACGACAAGCTCGGCTGGGAGCCACGGGTGAGCGCCGAGGAGGGCCTGCGCCGCACGATCGCCTGGTTCCGCGAGGAAGGCGAGGGCTGAGCGGCCGTCGCCGGGGTCCAGTGCCGGCTCTCTGCCGCATCTACGCACGAGCCGTCGCCCCGGCCGTCTGCCGAGCCGACTCCCGAGCCCGTCGCTCCCAGCAGCCCGGCCCCTATGCCCCACGGCCCCCAGGCCTCGGCGTCCCACCCCTGTCTCCTCCCTCGCGCTCACCTCCCGCCCCGACCTCGCGAAAGGCCTGGCATCCCATGCGCATCCTCGGAATCAACGCCGTCTTCCACGACCCCGCCGCCGCGCTGGTGATCGACGGGCAGACCGTCGCCGCCGCGGAGGAGGAACGGTTCTCGCGGCGCAAGCACGGGAAGCGACCGGTGCCGTTCTCCGCCTGGGAGCTGCCCGAGCAGGCCGCCGCCTGGTGCCTGAAGCGGGCGGGTCTGCGCCCGGGGGACCTCGACGCCGTCACGTACTCCTTCGACCCCGCGCTCGCCCGGCCCGCCGAGGACATGGGCCTCGACGACCCCTGGGACGACCTGCGCACCGTCTACGCCCGTGAGGCGCCCGCCTTCCTCCAGGCCGCGCTGCCCGGACTGGACCCCGGAACGGTCCGCTTCGTCCCGCACCACATGGCCCACGCCGCGTCCGGCGCCTTCGCCGCACCGGACGCCGGGGACTCCTCCGTGCTGGTCCTCGACGGACGCGGCGAACGCGCCTCGCACCTCGCCGCGCGCCGCGTGGGCGACCGGCTGGAGCCGCTGTACGCGCAGGAACTGCCGCACTCCCTCGGCCTCGTCTACGAGGAACTCACCGAGCACCTCGGTTTCCTGCGCTCCTCCGACGAGTTCAAGGTGATGGCGCTCGCCGCGCACGGCACCCCGCGCATGGTGTCCGAACTGCGCCGCCATGTGCGGCCCACCGGCGACGGCGGCTTCCGGGCCACCGGGGTGCCCTGGCGCGACCTCTGCCCGCCGCGCGGCCCGGAGGAGCCGTGGACCCGGGACCACGCGGACCTCGCCGCCAGCGCCCAGGCCGTACTGGAGGAGACGCTGCTCGACCTCGTGCGCTGGCTGCACGGCCGTACCCACGACCGTGTCCTCACCCTCGCCGGGGGCGTCGCCCTCAACTGCGTCGCCAACTCCCGCATAGCCCGGGAAGGGCCGTTCTCCCGGGTGTGGGTGCAGCCCGCCGCCGGTGACGCCGGCACCGCCCTCGGTGGCGCCCTGCTGGTGTCCGCCGCAGCGGGCGACGAGCCGGAGCCGATGACCGGCGCCGACCTCGGCCGGGACTGGACCGACGCCGAGTTGGGAGCCTGGCTGAAGACCGCCGCCGTACCCTTCGAACGCCCGCCGGACATCGCCACCACGGTGGCCCGGGCCCTCGCCGACAACGGCATCGTCGCCTGGTTCCAGGGCCGCTCCGAATACGGTCCCAGGGCGCTCGGCCACCGCTCCCTCCTCGCCCACCCCGGCCACGCGGGCAACCTGGAGCGGCTCAACGACGTCAAGGGGCGCGAACAGTTCCGGCCGGTCGCGCCGATGGTGCTCGCCCACCGTGCCGCCGAGATCTTCGACGGGCCACTGCCCAGCCCGTACATGCTCTTCGTCCACGACGTGGCACCGGCCTGGAGGGACCGGATCCCCGCCGTCGTCCACGTCGACGGCACCGCGCGCATCCAGACCGTGGACCCGGGCCGCGAACCTCTCGTCGCCCGCATGCTCGGCGAGTTCGAGCGGCTCACCGGGCTTCCCGTGGTCGTCAACACCAGCCTCAACACGGCGGGGCGGCCGATGGTCGACGACCCGCGCGACGCCCTGGAGTGCTTCGGCTCCTCGCCCGTCGACCTGCTGGCCATCGGTCCGTACGCGATCCGCCGCGGGGACGTGTTCCGCGCCGACGACGGCGGGAGCCTGTGATGTCCCCGCACCGGGGCGGCGCCTGGTACGCCGTGGTGATACCGACGCTGGGGCGGCCCAGTCTCGCCATCTGCCTGCGTGCCCTCGCCGAGTCGAGCGGGCCGGGTCCGGTACGGGTCGTCCTCGTCGACGACCGCCGCCAGTCCAGGGGAGCGCCCCTGGCCGCCGCCGTCCCCCGGGCCCTGCGCTCCCGCACCACCGTCGTGCACGGCGGCGGCCGCGGACCCGCCGCCGCACGCAACGCCGGCTGGCGGGCAGCCGGACACGTGCCCTGGATCGTCTTCCTCGACGACGACGTCGTCCCCGGCCCCACCTGGGCCGACGACCTCGCCCTCGACCTCGCGGAGGTCACGGACGACACCGCCGGCAGCACCGCCCGGATCGTGGTCCCGCTGCCTGCGGACCGGTGCCCGACCGACTGGGAACGCAACACCGCCGGACTCGCCACCGCCCGCTGGATCACCGCCGACATGGCCTACCGGCGGGAGGCGCTCGAGGCCGTCGGAGGGTTCGACGAACGCTTCCGCCGGGCCTTCCGGGAGGACGCCGACCTCGCGCTGCGCGTTCTCGACGCCGGCTGGACCCTGACCGAGGGCGGCCGCACCACGACCCACCCCGTGCGCCCGGCCGACCGCTGGATCTCCGTACGCCTGCAGGCGGGCAACGCCGACGACGTGCTGATGACCCGGCTGCACGGCCGTGACTGGTGGCACCGGGCGGACGCGACACGGGGGCGCCTGCCCGGCCACCTCGCCGTCACGACGGCCGGGGCGGCCGCTCTCGCCTGCGCCGTGCTCCGCAGGCCCGGCGCCGCCGCGGCCTGCGCGGCGACCTGGCTCGCCGGAACCGCCGAATTCGCCCTGGCCCGCGTCCGGCCGGGACCACGGACCCGCGACGAGATCGTCACCATGATCCTCACCAGCGCCCTCGTCCCGCCGGCCGCGACCTGGCACTGGCTGCGCGGCCTGCTCACCCACCCGCTCCACCCACCCCGCCCTATCGGCGACGGCCACCGCACCCACCCACGGGACGAGAGCGAGCGGACGACACGGGGAGCGGCCGTATGAAGAACCGACATCTGCAAGGACCCCACGATCACGAACGTGTCCGCGTGACCACGGAGGCCGGCTCATGATCTCGTCCATCGGCTCCCTCCCGACCGGCCCGGCCGCTCCCGGCGTCCTCGAGATCGCGCTGGTCTCCGAGCACGCCAGCCCGCTCGCCGCGCTCGGCGAGGTCGACGCAGGAGGGCAGAACGTCCACGTCGCCTGCCTCGCGGGCGCGCTCGCCGACCGGGGCCACCGCGTGACCGTCTACACCCGCCGCGACACACCCGATCTGCCCGACCGGGTGCCGCTGCGCGAGGGCGTCCAGGTGCACCATGTGCCCGCGGGACCGCCCGAGCAGCTGCCCAAGGACGAACTCCCGCCCCACATGCCGGAGTTCGGCCGCTACCTGGCCCGTATCTGGCGGACCAGACCTCCCGACCTGGTGCACTCGCACTTCTGGATGTCGGGCCTCGCCGCGCTGCGCGCCGCCCGTGAGACCGGGCTGCCGCTGGTGCACACGTACCACGCGCTCGGCACGGTGAAGCGACGGCACCAGCAGCTCGCCGACACCAGCCCGCCCCAGCGCATCGCCTGCGAGACCGAGGTCGGCCTGGGCTGCGACCGGATCGTCGCCACCTGCCGGGACGAGGTCGCCGAACTGACCCGGATGGGCATCCCCACCGAGAAGGTGACCGTCGTACCGTGCGGAGTCGACACCGACCGCTTCACCCCGCGCGGCCCCGTGGCACCGCGCGGCACCCACCCCTACCGGCTGCTCCAGTGCGGCCGCCTGGTCCCGCGCAAGGGCGGGGCGGTCTCCGTCGCCGCGCTCACCCTGCTGCCCGGGGCCGAACTCGTCGTGGTCGGCGGCCCCCGGCCGCACCTCCTCGACGACGATCCCGAGGTACGACGGCTGCGCGCCCTCGCCCACGAGGCCGGCGTCGCCCACCGCGTCCACTTCACGGGCGGTCTCCCCAGCGACCGGATACCGGCGCTGCTGCGCTCCGCCGACGTCGTCGTGTGCCCCGCCGACTACGAACCCTTCGGCATCGTCCCGCTGGAGGCCATGGCCTGCGGCAGACCGGTCGTCGCCAGTGCCGTCGGCGGCCAGCTGGACACCGTCGCCGACCCCGGCACCGGACGCCTGGTGCCGCCGCGCGACCCCGAGGCGCTCGCCCGCGCGGTCGGTGACCTCCTCGCAGACCCGGCGGCCCGCGAGGCCTGCGGGGTGGCCGGCCGCCGCCGGGTCCTCAGCCGCTACGGCTGGGCACAGGTGGCGGCGGCCACCGAGACGGCGTACTGCGAGGTCCTGGACGAGGAGGAGGCGGCAACAGGAGCGGGGTGACGCATCCCGATGACCCGATCCGGTTCGCTCGACTTCCCGAAGGAGGTGCGGGCCCCGCCGTCCCGACGAGGCGGTACTCCCGACGACCATGACCGAACACCCTGCGCTCGAAGCCGCACACCTGCACTGCCGGTCCCTGGAACAGGCCCTCGGCCGGTTCCGCCGGTCGGGCCTCGGCCGGATCACCGAATGGGGCGCACACCTCGCCACCGTCCTCACCGGCGGCGGCCGGCTGCTGGCCGCGGGGAACGGCGGCAGCGCAGCCCAGGCCCAGCACCTCACCGCCGAACTCGTCGGGCGCTACCGCCGTGAGCGGCCCGCCTACGCCGCCATCGCCCTGCACGCCGAGACCTCCAGCGTGACCGCCATCGGCAACGACTACGGCTTCGACCACGTGTACGCCCGCCAGGTCACCGCCCACGGCCGCGCCGGAGACGTCCTCGTCCTGCTGTCCACCTCCGGCCGCAGCTCCAACCTGATCGCGGCGGCCGTGACGGCCCGCTCGGCCGGACTGCGGGTGTGGGCGCTCACCGGACGGGGGCCCAACCCGCTCGTCGACGCCGCCCACGAGTCGCTGTGCATCGACGCGGACAGTACGGCGACCGTGCAGGAGGCCCACCTCGTCGCCGTCCACCTGCTGTGCGAGGCCTTCGACACGTCCGTGACGACGCCCGTCGCGCGCCGCGGCACCGCCGCATCGCCCGGGAGGGCGTCATGACCGGCCCCAAGCCGCTCGCGGTCGTCGGGGACGTCCTGCTCGACGAGGACATCGAGGGCGTCGCCACCCGGCTGGCGCCCGACGCCCCGGCCCCCGTCGTCGACGTCACGAGCAACCGGCGCCACCCCGGCGGAGCCGGACTCGCGGCCGCCCTCGCGGCCCGCGGCGGCCGTGAGGTGGTCCTGGTGACCGCACTCGGCGACGACCCGGCCAGCGAAGCCGTACGGCGTGACCTCCAAGGCAGGGTGCGCCTGCTGGAGATACCGCTCAACGGAACCCTGCCGGTGAAGACCCGGGTACTGGCGGGCGGCCGCCCGGTGGTCCGTATCGACCGGGGCGGTGGCACACCCGGCGAACCCGACGACGCCGTACGGGAGGCGCTCGAAGGGGCCCGAGCCGTCCTGGTCGCCGACTACGGCCGGCACACCGCCGAGGCGGTACGTCCGCACCTGGAGGCCGTGGTCCGCCGTACGCCCCTGATCTGGGACCCGCATCCCCAGGGCGACCCGCCGGTGTCGGGAGCGCGGCTCGTCACCCCGAACGCGGCCGAGGCGCGCGCCCTGTGCCGGGGCGACGGCACCTCCCTCGGTGCGTACGCCGAACGCGGTGCCGAGCTCGCGGAACGCTGGCGCGCGGCGGGCGTCGCCATCACGCTCGGCGACCGCGGCGTCCTGCTGACCAGGCCGGGCGCCGCCACACCGATGCTCGTGCCCAGCCCCTACCAGGCCACCGGGGACCCCTGCGGCGCGGGCGACTGCTTCGCCGCCACGACGGCGGCGGCGCTGGCGGACGGCCTCCTGCCGGAGGAGGCGCTGCAGCGGGCCGTCGCCGAGGCCGCCGCGTTCGTCGCGACGGGCGGAGCGGGGAACGAGGACCTGTGGCGCACCGAGGCACCGCCGCGTCCGGCGGACGCCCCCGGCACCGACCCGTTCGAGCTCGCCGAGGCCGTACGCGCCCGGGGCGGCACCGTGGTGGCCACCGGCGGCTGCTTCGACCTCGTCCACGCCGGCCACGTCGGCCTTCTCGACAGCGCCCGGCGCATCGGCGACTGCCTCATCGTCTGCCTCAACTCCGACGCCTCCGTCGCCCGCCGCAAGGGCCCCGGCCGCCCCCTCAACCCGGTCACCGACCGCGCCCGTGTGCTCGCCGCCCTCGGCAGCGTCGACGCCGTCGCGGTCTTCGACGAGGACACCCCGGAAGCCGTCCTGACCCGCCTGCGCCCGGACGTCTGGGTCAAGGGCGGCGACTACTCCGTCCAGGACCTCCCCGAAGCAGCCGTACTGCGCACCTGGCACGGCCAGGCCGTGGTCCTGCCCTACCTCGACGGCCACTCCACGACCCTCCTCACCCACCGCGCGGCGAGGGCGGCGACGGGGGGAGCGCGGGCGGGTGCGGGGTGAGGAGGCCGACCTCGCCGCAGCCCGCTACGCCGCCGCTCCCAGAGCCTCCCGTTCCGTCACATCGCCCTCGGGAGGCCGGATGCTCACGGGCGCGGCGACGCGGCGTTCACGGAGGAGGAAGCCCGCCGCGATGGAACCCGCGATGATCAGCCCGCCGGCGACGAGCGCGCCACGGGCACCGACGAGTTCCATGAGGAGACCCAGGGCGGGAGGCCCGCCGAGGCTCCACACCGTGCCGACGCTGCCCCAGACTCCCAGCACCCGACCCCGCAGATGCGGCGGCGGATCGGTCTGGAGGACCGCCGTCCCGGCGGTGTCGGAGACGGACTCGACCACCGCCATCGGCAGCACCAGCACCATCAGCACGGCCAACGAAGGCGACAGACCCGCCACCACCTGGAGCAACGCCCCCGCGGCCGCCAGCACCCCCACCAGCCGCACCGACGGCCGGCGCAGCCGCGCCCCCAGCACCGCGCCCAGGATCCCGCCGACGGCGAGAACCGTGGAGACGGTCCCGAACGACCCGGCGCCCCCGGCCAGCGGCCCCGTGACCAGCACAGCGAGCGTCAGCCCGTAGTTACGCCCGAAGACCGCGCTGATCCCGGTCACACCGGCGAGCGCGACCAGCCGCGGCCGCCGTACGAAGAAGGCCACTCCCTGCCGTACGGTCATCCCGTCGCCCGGCCCGCTCTCGCGTCCCGCCGCCTGTGAGGACGGGGGGACGTCGCTCTCGGACGCCCCCGGCGCCGCCCGCAGGAACGGGATCACCGAGGCCACGAACAGGAACGACAGCCCGTTTCCGAAGTAGGCCGCCGAGGTCCCCAGGAACCCCGCGGCCACCCCCGCCAGCGCGGTACCGGCCAGCCGCCCCGCACTGTGCACCAGCGCGCCCACCCCGATCGCGGAGGGAACGTCCGCGGCCGGCACGAGATCGTTGCCCAGCAACGCACACGCCGGCCCGTCGACGGTGGCGATCGTGCCGGTCACGGCCGCCAGCACCATCAGCGTGGTCATGTCGAGCCGGTCCACCGCCACCAGCACCGCGGTCACGAACGCGATCGCACCGAGCAGCGCCTGACTGACCGCGGCGGTCACCTTGCGCGGCCAGCGGTCGACCGCCGCACCGCCCAGCACGCTCACGAGCAGCGCGGGCGCCGCCTGCACCGAAATGGACAGGCCGGTCACCGCGGCGGACCCGGTGATCTGCAGGACCAGCAGGTTCTGCACCGTGAGCTGCATCCACGTACCGGCGTTCGACACGAGGTTCGCCACGGACCACCAGCGCATGCTGCGGTAGCGCAGCGAACGCCATGGCGAGCGGGAGGCGCCCCGGGCGGGCGCGGAGGCGGGCAGGGCGGGAGCAGGAGAGGAAGTCACAGAGCGTTACTCGGAGAGGAGTCGGAGGACGCAGTCGGCGGAGTCTGTCGTCGGAGTCCGGCAGCGCTGTGCGGCCACTCCACCAGCCGTGATACGGCGCGCCCCATCGTGGCAGAACGGACCCCGAGCCGACGCCCCAGCGGCCTCGTAGGGCCGTCGCACCGGCATCAAAGTCCCACCCCCGCAATGGATTTGCGATGGCAAGTGGGGTTGATCACAGGGGCCCACACCAACTGCCTTGACTACAGTGCGTGATGGTTCAACGCGCGGTCGTTCCGACTCCCGTTTACGTTGGGCGGGCAAGCGACTCACCCAACCCCCCAAGGAGGAGTCATGGCCCGCAAGGGTGGCACGGACAAGATGAAGGGCAAGGCCAAGGAGATGGTCGGCAAGGTGACCGGCGACCGCGAGAAGCAGGCCGAGGGCCGGCTCGACCAGGCGCGCGGCGAAGCCAAGAACATCCGCGGAAAGGCCGAGGAGCACGCCCGGGAGACGGCCCGCTCCACGAAGCGCGACCGCACCTGACCCAGGGCGCCCAGCGGACCGCCGGGCGGCGAGACGAGCCGGGGGACCACCCGGCACCGCTCCCGCGTCCGGCGGTTCCCGCTGTCCAGGCGTGACCGTAGAAGCGTCTCCCTCGCCCCTGTTGTCCTCCGCGATCTCCGGGTACCCGTAGCTCCCCAAGGCCCAGTGCGCCGCACCCGGAGGGAAGGCCGACAGCCATGAGCACACCCTTTCAGCCACACGCGCTGCACGACTACGCGCTACTGGCCGACGGGGAGCGCGGCGCGCTGATCGGACCGGACGGCGCCATCGGCTGGCTGTGCGCCCCCACCTGGCACGACGACGCCCTCTTCGCCTCCCTCATCGGCGGCCGCGGCGGCTACGCCATCACCCCGAGGGGCCGGTACGTCTTCGGCGGCTACTACGAAGAAGGCACCCTCATCTGGCGCAGCCGCTGGGTCACCGACAGCGGCGTCATCGAGTGCCGGGAGGCCCTGGCCTTCCCAGGAGATCCCGACCGCCTCGTCCTCCTCCGCCAGGTGCACGCCGTCGACGGCCCCGCCCACCTGGCCGTCGTCCTCGACCCGCACGCCGGGTACGGCCGGGAGCCCCTCACCTCCGTCCGCCGGGACGAGGACGGCGTATGGCGCCTGCGCACCGGCGACCTCAGGCTGCGCTGGCAGGGAGCGGGCTCCGCCGTCGTGGGCGAACAGGGCCTGACCGCCGATCTCACGCTGCAGCCCGGCGAGCGCCGCGACCTGGTCCTCGAATGTTCCAGGACCGAGCTGCCGCACGAGGGACCGCGTCCCGACCGGGCGTGGGCCGCCACCGAGGCCGCGTGGCGGGCCGCGGTCCCCGGTCTGGAGAACACCATCGCCGTCGCCGACGCGCGCCGGTCGTACGCCGTGCTGCGCGGCCTCACCGCCAGGGGCGGCGGCATGGTCGCGGCGGCCACCACCAGCCTGCCCGAGCGCGCCGAGGAGGGCCGCAACTACGACTACCGGTACGTGTGGATCCGCGACCAGAGCTATGCGGGTCAGGCGGCCGCGGCCGCCGGGGCGCACGAGCTGCTGGACGACGCCGTACGGTTCGTCTCCGCCCGCCTGCTCCAGGACGGACCGCGCCTCGTCCCCGCGTACACCGTCCACGGCAGCCCGGTACCCGAACAACGTGACCTCGACCTGCCCGGCTACCCCGGCGGGTTCGACCGCGTCGGCAACTGGGTGAACCGGCAGTTCCAGCTCGACTGCTTCGGCGAGGCCCTGCAGCTGTTCGCCGCCGCCGCCCGCCACGACCGCCTCGACGCCGACCACTGGAAGGCCGCCGACCTCGCGGTGCGTGCCGTCGCCGAGCGGTGGCGCGAGCCGGACGCCGGCATCTGGGAACTCGACGACCGATGGTGGACGCACAGCAGGCTGGCCTGCGTCGCCGGCCTGCGGGAGCTGGCCGCCGCCGCCCCCCGCCACCCGCTCGCGGATACCTGCGCGAGCCTGGCCGACACCGTCCTCACCGCCACCGGGAGCACCTGTGTCCACCCCGACGGGCACTGGCAGCGCAGCCCCGAGGACCCCACGGTCGACGCCGCCCTCCTGCTGCCCTCCGTGCGGGGCCTGTCGGGCGCCGGGGACGCCCGCACCCGCGCCACTCTCGACGCCTGCCGCCGCGAACTGACCCAGGACCACTTCATCTACCGCTTCCGCCACGACCACAGGCCCCTGGAGGAGGCCGAGGGCGCGTTCGTGATGTGCGGGTTCGTCATGGCCCTCGCCGAGCACCAGCAGGGCCGGGCCGTCGAGGCGCACCGCTGGTTCGAACGCAACCGCGGTGCCTGCGGGGCCTCCGGCCTGTACGCCGAGGAGTTCGACGTCGCCCAGCGGCAACTGCGCGGCAACCTCCCGCAGGCCTTCGTCCACGCGCTGCTCCTCGAGGGCGCCGTACGACTCGGCGAGCGGACACCTTAGACGCCTGACCGGTTCGCCCGGTGTTCCCCGGGTACCCGTGCTCTTTGGCACGAGGAGGGGACGGAGGAACACAGGCATGTCTCCCCTGGCACAGGCAGTCTCCGCGGGCCCCTGGGAGGACCGGCGCGCGTCCGCCCGCACGGCGCGGCTGCGCAGCCGGATACCCGAGCCCGACGAGGAACCGGATCTACTGGGCCAGTACCTGTCCCAGATCGCGGCGACACCGCTGCTCACCGCGGAGGACGAGGTGCGGCTCGCGCAGCGCATCGAGGTGGGCGTGCACGCCGTGGCGGAACTCGAACAGGCCGAAGCAGGCGAACGGGCCCTGCCGCCGGAGCGCCGCCGGGACCTCGAACGCGCCACCCACGACGGGCTGGCGGCCAAGGACCACATGGTCCGCGCCAACCTGCGGCTCGTCGTGTCGATGGCCAAGCGGCACGCCCATCGCGGGCTGCCGCTGCTCGACGTCATCCAGGAGGGGAACCTGGGGTTGATCCGGGCGGTGGAGAAGTTCGACCACACCAAGGGCTTCAAGTTCTCCACGTACGCCACCTGGTGGATCCGCCAGGCCATCGAGCGCGGCCTCGCCGCACACGCCCGCACGGTGCGCCTGCCCCTGCACGTCGTGGAGCAGTTGCAGAAGCTCGCCAAGATCGAACGCCGGCTGCAGCTGGGACTGGATCGCGAGCCCTCCGCCGAAGAGGTGGCGGCGGAGAGCGGCCTCCCCCTGGAGAAGGTCGCCTGGCTGCGCCGCGTCGGACGGGACGCGGTCAGCCTGGACACACCGGTGGACGACACCGGCGAGACCGTCGTCGGCGACCTCATCGCCGACACGGAGGTACTCCAGGCCCCGGAGGTCGCCGAGTACCAGGCCCTCGCGGAGGAACTGCACGAGGCCGTCGGCACCCTCGCGCCCCGCGAGGCCATGATCCTCAGCCTGCGCTACGGCCTGCACGACGGCCGGCCGCGCACCCTCAAGGAGGTGGCCCAGCAGGTGGGCCTGACCCGCGAGCGTGTCCGCCAGCTGGAGAAGGAGTCGCTGGCGCGGCTGCGGGCGCCGGACACCCGGGAGCGCCTGCTGGCCTGGGCGAGCTGACCCCCGCCACCCTCGCCCGCACCCGCCTCACACAGCGAGCGGCGACGACCGCCCCGGGTCCGCACCCCACGCGGCCGCGCACAGCGCACGGTCGACGTCGTCGGTGTAGAGCGCGGCGGCCAGCCAGGCTCGGACGAACTGGTCGGTGTCCGCGGGCAGGAGCCGCCCGAAGGTGTCCCGGGCACGGTCCGCGGCAGCGGCGTGCAGCTCGTCGAGGAGATCGCCGGCCGTCGCCAGGCCGTACGCACGGAGGCGCCGACCGTCATGCGCCCCACTCCCGGGAAAGGCCAGCACCCGACGTCCCCCGGAGACCGACTGATGGACGCGACGGCGCAGGAGATGCAGCGGGGCCTCGTCCGGGGTGGGCGGCGCCACGGCTGAGGGCAGCCGCCCCGGCGTGGGCAGGTCCGCGTGCAGGAGTCGGTCGAGGCCCAGGTCGAGGCGGCCCTCCGGATCGGAAGGATGGCTGATGGCCAGGAGCAGCGCCCGGGGGAGCGGGCCCGGGGTGAGACGGGCGACGACACGAAGCCGGGTGCCCGCCGCGCCCGCGAGCAGCCGGAGGTTGTCGCGGTGGGGCAACGCCGGATCGTCGTGGGCGGCGGCCAGTCGCACGGTCACGCCGGCACAGTCGGCGAGCAGGCAGTCGCCCGCCGCCTCGCGGACGGTGCCGAGGAGCGTGACGTCGAGGAAGAGCAGTCCATGGCCACCGTCAGTGCGGTCGCGGCTCAGGGCGGCGGACGCCTGCTCTGCGACGGGCATGGCCCACAGCCGGTCGAGTGGCTCGCTCCGCCATGAGGCCCCGGATGCCCGTACCGCCCGTACGCCCGCCCCTGCCCCCAGACGCCCCGTCGGGGACACGGTGGCGCCGGACACGGCGAGTCCGGCGCGCGACAGCTCACGGTGGGTCAGGGTGGTGTCACCGATGCGGACGGCGCGGTCGGCCGCCCCCACGGCCCGGGCCGAGCCGCCCGGAGCCACGTCGGGGACCGTGTAGAGACGGCCGTCGGCGTCGGCGGCCCAGGTGACGGCGCCCGCGTAACCGGTCGCCGTGAGTACGGGCTCGGAGAACAGTCCATAGAGACGTAGCGAACCGTCCGGGACGTACGGCTGCCGTGCGGTGCCACGCAGGGCGGCCAGCTCCGGGCCGGTCGCGTACGGGAGACGGTGGGCGTTGGCCAGGAGGTCGCGCAGCGCCGTGACCAGGTCGGCGAGTCGGTACGCCGGGTCCGCGGACCGGGCCGCCCTGAGCCCCGTCACCACGGACACCGCCGACGCGGCCGCTCGGGGCAGCCCGGCGAGCCGTGCGGTGTGCGCCGCGCGCAGCAGCTCCGCCTGGAGGACGGCCCCGGCCCCGTCGACACCGGCTTCGAACACGGCGGCCCCGGCGTCGTGAACGGCTCCGGCGGCGGTGCGTTGGGCGGGGGTGGGGGCGTCGCCGGGTGGGGCGGTGTCGCCCGCGGTGCTGCCGCCGGTGCGGGCTTCGGTGCGGGCGGCGGTTTTGCGATGGGTGTCCGTCCCGGCGGCGGTTTCGGCACGGGTGTCCGTCCCGGCGTCGGTGATCAGTGCGACGTCGGCCACCGGGGCCGCCGAGGCCGCCGCGGCGCGGTGCAGACAGCCGGGGGCGAGGAGACAGCCGCAGCGGATCGCGTCCGCGCTGGTCACGACACCACCGGGGGCACGCAGTTCCAGGTCGGTGTCGTCATCCACGGCGATGCGCGCGGTGTCACCGTCGAGGACCACCGGCCGGGCCGTCAGCTTGGCGACGCCCGCGTCCAGCCGTTTGCGGAGCCGGGGAGACAGCGCCCCCACGAGTTCGGCGGTCACGGCCGGCGCGACCGGAGGAAGCTGCGGAGTCATGCGATCTTCTCCCCTACCCAGCGGGCGAGTTCGAGCGGGCTGAGAGCGGCGACGGGCATACCGGCTGCGACGAGCTGTCCGGCGACGCCCGTCGAGTACCGGGGGCGGCCCGCGTCGTCGAGGCTCGCGCACCCCAGGACATGGCAGCCGGAACCCGCCAGGGCGCGGACCTCGGCGAGCAGTCCGCCGAGCGGATAACCCTCCTCGAAGTCGCTGACCACCACCACGAGGGTCCGGGACGGCACGGTGACGAGCTCGCGGGCGTGGCGCAGGCCCGCGGCGATGTGGGTGCCACCGCCCACACTGACTTCCAGCAGCAGGGACAGCGGGTCGTCGACGTGGCCTGTGAGGTCGATGACCTCGGTGGAGAAGGCCAGGAAGTGCGTGGACAGCGTCGGCACTCCTGCCAGTACCGACGCGGTGAGGGCGGCCCAGACCGTGGACGCCTCCATGGACCCCGACACGTCGGTCACCAGGATCAGCCGCCAGTCGGCGGCGCGCCGGGCGCGCGTACGGAAGACCGGGTGCTCCGGTACGACCTGGACCGTACCGTCCGGGCCCCGGCGAGCGGTCGCCAGATTGGCCCGCAGGGTGCGGGCCAGATCGAGGCCGCCGCCCGGACGCCGGCTGGGGCGCGGCAGGGCGGTGCCGTGCAGCGCGGGGCGCAGCCGGGTGGCCAGTTCCCGGGTCAGGGCGTCGACCAGGCGCCGCACCAGCGGACGCAGCGCGGCCAGCCGTGCCTCGGGCAGACCACCCGCGTGCCCCAGCACCGTGCGCAGCAGATCGACGGAGGGCCGCACGCTGTCCGGGTCAAGCTCGGCGAGCACGTCCCTGCGCCCCGACGCGGCGGCCGCCGCCAACACCTCCTCCCGGACACCGGGCCCGAACAGCGCCGCCAGTTCCTCCGACCACTCCCGCACCCCGGGATACGGTGCCTCCCGGCCACCCCCACTCCCACCGCCGGGCCCGGGCAGCTCACCCCTGCTGCCCTCACCGCGGCCACTGCCGTACAACTCGTCCAGTGCGGTGGCCATCGCGGCAGCGGACCGAGGCAGCCGATCGGCCCGGCGACCGAGGAGGAGGCGCCAGCGGTCGGCGGGGGAGAGGTGGTGGTCCTTGGCCCCCGCCGCGCCGGAGCCCTCGCCGGAGCCGGAGCCGGAGCCGAAGCCGGCGGGGTCGGTGTTCTGTTCGGTGGGGCTGGACACGGTTTCGGCGTCCTCCTGGCGCCCGCGCGACGGCAGAAGTCCCAGCCGCTCAAGGGTCTCCCGGGCGGCGAGGTCCGCCCGGGTCCAGACGGCGAGGGCGGCGGGGTCGACGCCGCCCGTGTCGGAGAGGGGGCGGGCGGGGGAGAGGCGCTCCTCGACCGCGGCGAGGAGACGGTCACGGGCGGCCGGGCTGAGCGTGTCGAAGCCACCCCGCAGCGCGGGGAGCTGTTCGAGGAAGGCCCGGTCGGGCAGCTCGGACACCCGGCGGAGCAGCGGTTCCAGCGCGGGGGCCGCCGCCTCCAGAAGCGGGCCCGCGGCGGTGAGCAGCCCGGTGAGGCGGGCAGTGAGAGCGGACCGGGACTCGGCGGACCGGGCCCCGTCGACCCAGGACGCGACCCGACCGCCGAACACCTCGGCGTCCTCGTGCCCGAGGAGGACCCGTACGGCTCCGGCCGCACCCCGCATCAGCGGTGAGCCGTCGACGGCCAGTCGCGCCAGGGCGTCGGTGAGCCGCAGACCGCCCTGGAGGTCGGCGCGGTGCGCGAGTTCGAGCAGGGCGTGGGCGTCGGCCGGATCCTCGGAGCCCATGAGGCCGTCCACTTGGCGCACCGCGGCTGCGGTGAGCAGCTCGGCCACCGCGGCAGCCCTGTCGGTGCGCTCCGCGTCCGCACCCAGCCCGGCGATGTGTCCGGCCCTCACCCGGTCCAACAGCTCGAGCCCGACGAGGAGTTCGGACAGCGTGCCGGACGGCGGCAGTACCTCGGTGACATCGGCGAGCCGTTCGTCCGCGAGTTCGGGCAGACCGCACTCGGCCGCCTCCTGAAGCCCCCGCAGAGCCTGCGCCGCCGTAGGGCCGCCCTCGTCCTCATCAACGCGCCGCCGCGCACGCAACGCGCCCTCGGCAGCCTGGGCGGGGGTGACTCCCCGCACGCCGGCCGTGGTCAGCATGGCCGCCGTGGCGGGCGTCCAGCGGACCTCCCAGCGTGAGGTGAGGGCTTCCGTGCCACCCGCGCCGACAACCTCCTTGGCCTCCCCGTACGGCACTCCGCACACCGTCAGCCTGCGCAGGAGCAGTTCACGCCGCCGGTCGAGATCGGAACGCAGCGGATCGAGGCGCAGATCCCGGCTCGCGTCGGAACCGCGGTCGCCCGGCCCCGGCAGCCCCAGCTCCGCCACCTCCGCCTCGACCGCCGGGGCGAGACCGCTCCGAGGGGCGCCCGGCGCGGGCCGGCCGCCGCGCGTGCCGACGAGCACCCGCTCCATCGCCCGCGCGACGGCCCGCCCCCGCCCGTACGGCTCGCCCTGCGCCAGCACCGTCTGTACGGCCTCGACCAACTCGCCCCGCCCGGCCGCAGGCAACCCGCGCAGCCGTGCCAGATCTCCGGCGAGGCGGGTGATCTCGCGCGCGTCGGCGGGACCGGACGGATGGCCGAGAACCCGCAGTTCCGCGCACACCCGCACGGCCGCCCGAGTCAGCGCCTCCTCCAGCGCGGCCGGATCGCCCGCCGCCTCCAGCACCATGTGCTGCCACTCCGGATCCCGGATCCCCGCCGGGTAACCGGACCGCTCGTCCAGCAGCGCGTAGGCGTACGGAATGAGCGAGGTCGTCCACACCGTCCGACCGGCGCCGTCGGTGACCTCGCAGGGGTCGGACGCGTCGGCCGGCCCCTGCCCCGCATCCCCCGCGAGAGCCGGAGCATGGAACGCCCCCACCACCACGGCGGCCCGCTCCCCGTTCGCCGTGGCGTCGGACAGCCGTGCCCGCATCCACCGCTCCCGTCGCAGATCCAGCTCCGGCACTCCCCCCGACGCGGCCGCGTCCTCCCGCAGCGCCCACCCCGTGAGCAGCGCCGCCCGCCGCAGCGCCTCGACCGGAGAGCCCGGGGCGGCCGCTTCGACGAGCCGGTCCCACAGATCCTCACCCGGACGCCCCGTGAGCCGGGCCCGCAGCGCGTCCGACAGCCGGGGAACCTCGGGCACCCGGCCCGGCGCCCGCCGTTCCTCTCCCCAGGCCCGGTCGGCGAGCGGCAGATCGCAGGCGATCACCGGCACCCCACGCCGAGCCGCCCACCGTACGGCCGCGAGCTCGGGTGAGAAGTCGGCGAAGGGATAGAAGGCGGGGCCGCCCGCCCCGTCGGCCCCCGCGGCGCCGGGGGCGGCGGCGAGGGCGACCGGCGCCCGGGTCTCCTCGTGGGCGAGCCAGGGCAGCCACTCCTGCATCTCCGCGGGGAGCTCGACGAGCAGCACGTCCGGCTCCGCCTCGTCCAGCAGCGCGGGCACGGCCGCGGCCAGGGAGGGCGCGTGGTGCCGTACGCCGATGAGGTAGGGCCCCGTCGCCGGGTCGGTGAGCAGGGCGACGGCTTCCTCGGGGGAGAGGCCGGGGGAGAGGCCGACGGAGAGGGCGGGGTGGGACACGACCTCAGCCCTCCAGGACCGTGCGCAGGTCCCACAGGGTGCGCCAGGTGGCGGAGCCCTGTTCGGCGCGGCGGCGGACGGGTCCGTCCCAGTAACCGCGCAGCCGGGCCGCGTCGGCGGGGTCGTCCTTGCGTACGACGCCGAGGAGGTGGCCGGGCAGCAGCCCGAGCACATCGCGGTCGCCGGGGAAGTACGCCGCCGCGAGCCCCAGCGCGCCCGCGACGGCGACGGCCTCCGCGGTGCTCATCACGGTCGAGGGCCGCTCCACCTCCCAGCCCTCCGTGGACCTGCCCTCCCGCAGATCGCGGAACGCGGTGACGAGAGCCTCCAGCACGGCGTCGTCGACCCGGAACGCCGCCCCGGCCCGCTCGACGGCGGCCCGCGCCTGGCTGCGCACCAGCGCGGTCTCGGCGTCGAGGTCCCCGATGGGGCCGACGGTCTCGAAGTTGAAGCGGCGCTTGAGCGCGGCGGACATCTCCGAGACGCCCTTGTCGCGCAGGTTGGCCGTCGCGATGAGGTTGAAGCCGGGCGCGGCGTGCGCCAGGGCGTCGTCCGTGCCCGCCAGCTCGGGGACGGCGATCCGCCGCTCCGAGAGGAGGGAGACCAGGGAGTCCTGCACCTCGGGCAGACAGCGGGTGACCTCCTCGACCCGGGCGATCGCTCCCCGGCCCATGGCGGTGAGCACCGGTGAGGGCACGAGTGCCTGCCGACTGGGGCCCTGGGCCAGCAACAGGGCGTAGTTCCAGCCGTACTTGAGCTGGTCCTCGGTGGTGCCGGCCGTGCCCTGCACGACCAGGCCGCTGGTGCCGCACACCGCGGTCGACAGCAGCTCGGACAGCACCGACTTGGCGGTGCCGGGCTCGCCGACGAGCAGCAGACCGCGCTCACCGGCAAGGGTGACGACACACCGCTCCACCAGCGCCCGGTCGCCGACGAACTTGCCCTGAACCACCATGCGGCGCGGCACGCCCTCGGGTACCTCCGCGTCGTCGGGCAGCCGGAGGGCCTGGCCGTCGCTGCCCATGACGAACGTGACGACGGCACGCGGCGTCAGCCGCCACGCGGGTGGACGCGGCCCGCCGTCGTACGTGGCGAGGAAGGCGAGCTCGGTGGCGTACCGCTCCTCGGGCGGCACGATCTGACGCACGGCGTCGGGAACGAGAGCGCTGGTCATCGGCGGCCCTTCGGGATGTCACTGGTACGGGTCATGGACGGAGGCCGTTCGGGGCGGTGCGTGTGCCGGCACCTCATGGACGGAAACCTCATCGGCGGCGCCCCTTCAGGGTGGCCCGGGTGGTGAGCTCCTCGTATGCGGGTGCGTCACCGGTCCGGACGCGGTCCCACGCGCGGGCGAACAGCTCGGCGACCGGGAGGAGGGGGACGGGGCGCGAGGAGCCGGTGACCGGGTAGAGGCCTTCCTTCCAGGTCTCCACGGGCAGCGCGGGAGCCCTGAGTTCGCGCCAGCCGCAGGGCAGGAAGAGGGTGCGCCCGGCGCGGGGCCGTCTGGCCTCGACGACCAGGTCGGTCGCGGCGAGTTCGGCGCGGGCCTTCTTCAGACGGGCGGGCTTCCAGCCGGTCCAGCGGGCGCAGTTGCGGTCCGTGGGATCCGGAAGGGCCAGCAGTTGCAGGTAGAGCACCGCGGCGTCCTCGCTCAGACCGTGGGCCGCGGCGACCTCGCCGACGAGCGCGGGCGCGCCGACCGTGGGGTCCTGGGCGTGGCCGACGGCCCCCTCGGAGCCGGCCTCGGCGGAGAGGGCCCGGGCGAGGTCGTCGCCGAGGATGGTCCCCAGGGCCCGCAGCCCGCTGCCGCGCAGGGGACCGACGAGCCCCTCCACCAGCCCCAACGCGGCGTCCTCGGGACCGGTGAGGGCGGCCGGTCGGACCAGGACGGTCTCGTTGTCACCGTGCCAGGGGCGCAGCACGAACGCCTCGCCGACGTGCGTCAGACCGTCCGCGTCGGCACCCCCGGTCGCGGGCAGCCCGTAGGCTTTGCGGATCTCGGCGGCGGTCGGCCCGCCCTTCTCCGTCCACGCCACGTCCAGGTCGAGCAGCAGCCCCGGGTCGGCGACGCGCCGACGCAGCGCGGCGAGGCCGTCCGGCAGGGCGGCGCGCAGGGGGTGGCCGAAGGGCAGCGCGTAGGCGAGCGCGGCCAGGGCACCCACGGCGGCGGTCAGGTCGTACCGTCCGGGCAGGGCCCGCGGGTCCTCAGGAACGAGGTTGCCGTCCTTGTCGGGCCGTTGGACCGTGGTGCGGCTGATCCAGGGCGTGCGCCCGGGGTTGAGCACGGCCTCCGCGGACGCTGCCTGCACACCGGCGAGGTCACCGGCGACGTCCTCGGGCAGCCGTACGAACGAGCCGAGGCGCTCGGCCCACACCAAGCCCGCCGCCTGGGTGTCCGGCCCGTTCGTCCACAGATCTGCGGGGTCCTCGGGCAGCAGCGCCTCGATGAGCGCGGCCCGGTCCGCCGTGCCGAGCGAGCCCAGCAGGCCGTCGCCGAACTCCAGCTGCCGCGCCTTCAGCCCGATCCCGGCGAGTACCTCCGGGCGGGGGTCCTGGGGCCGGGCGGCGAGCAGCACGGACGCCTGGACCGGGCCGAGCGCGCCTCCGGTCGCAGCGGCAAGCGCCTCCGGCGCCTCGGACCGCCACGGGACGGGGCCCTTGTCCCGCACGAGCCCGGTGATCGCGGCGAGCCGCTCGGCGGAGAACGCCGACGCGTGCCTGACCTCCTTCTCCAGCGTGAAGTGCGCGACTGCGCCGAACGCACCGGAGGGGTCGTGGTCGAGGGCGAGCCAGACGATCCGGTCCCGTACGGTGTCGATGCGCTGGCAGCCGAGCACGACCACCGTCCGGCCCTCGCGGCGCAGCACCTGACCGGCCCGCTCCTGCTTGCTGTGCGGCTCGCCCAGCATGATCGTGCGCAGTCCCGCCCCGGGCGAGGCGAGCGGCCCCTCGCCGACCGCCTCGAGCAGCAGGAGCAGCGCCTCCCGCGACTCGTCGGAGAGCGTCGGAGAGGCGGCGCGGTAGGCGAGGGGCGGCAGTGTCTCCAAGAGGTCCGGCCAGACCATGCCGATCCCGGGGACGGTGTGCTCCTCGCTCCGCCATCCGTCGCCGAGGGCCGCCAGCCGCGCGCGGTCGGGCAGCGGCTTGCCGTCGGCGGGCTCACCCGACAGCACGTGGTTCACGGCCCGGATCTGACGGAGCACGCTCCACTGGGGGTCACCGCCCCACCAGCCACCGAGGTTGACGAGGCCGCCGACCGCCGCGCGCAGCGTACCGTCGTCACCGTGCGCGGGACGGTAGTCCGCGAACATCCCCTCCGTCCGCCGACGAAGGGACTGTGTGCGCTCCACGGGCGGTGCCGCGAAGGCGGCGGCCGACTCGGCGACCCGGAGGGCCGAGCGGACGAGCGTGCTGACGCCGATGAGCAGCCGGTCGTCGGTGAGCCCGGGCAGCGCCCCGGCCACGGCGAGCCGGACGACCTCGTCCGCGGGCGGCACGACGGGCTTCCCGGCGGCTGCCGCCTCGGCTGCCGCTTCGGTCCCGTCCGCCGCCGTCAGTTTCGCCTGCCGCTCCGCCAGGGCGAGCGCGGCGGCGTGCAGCACTTCGGCCGCCTGCTCGTCGGTCAGCCCGCGCAGCAGCGCTGACGTCCGCTCGTCGCGCGGGCGCAGCGCGTGCCAGAAGGCGACCGGCGGTACGAGCTCGGTGCCGGCCGCGTACTCGCCGCCCCGCTCGCCGGGTGTCACCCGGCCGAGCTCACCGGTGCCCGAGGCGTCGTCGGCCGCGAACAGGACGACCTGCCGGTACATCTGAGCGGCCACGGGCTCGGCACCGCCGGGCATCCGCAGAGCACCGAGCGGAACAGCGGGCGTGCGGCCCGGGACGATCGGCAGGGAGACGGTCCGGCCGTCCGGCGTCCCGGTCGTCGTACGCGCCTCGACTCCCGTCCCCTCCGTGCGCACCCAGCGGCCGAGGACCGTGCCGTCGGTGCCGAACGGGCTGTCCTCCAGGCCCGGTTGAAGCGGCAGGACCTCGCAGTCGTCCTGCGCCAGGGGCGCGTCGTCGCGGATGCCCGACCGCAGGAAGGCGGGCAGGGAGGCGCGCCCGTGCGTGCCCGTGCCGGGGTCGTACTCCAGCCATACCGACTGCCGGCCCTGTCGGCCCAGGCGCCACAGCGTGGTGCCGTCACCGATGACGGGGCGGCCGGGTGGCAGGACGGTGTCTCCGGCGCGCAGGGTGCGCCCGCCGGTGGCGCGGCCGCCGCCGGGCAGCGGGACGGAGGGGGTGCCCGCGTCACGGTTGTTCCACCAGTAGGCCAGTTGCTCGCCGCCGAGGACGAACACCTCGGACGGCCGGGCGGACCAGTAGCCGTACTGTGTGCCGTCGTGCCGCCACACCACCAGCAGCTCACCGTCGGTGTAGCGGAAACTCGGGCGTGTCCAGCGGTCCAGCTGGACGGGTATGCGCAGGTCGTGGTCGAGGAGCATCTTGTCCGGGCCGACGACGACCACCTTGTGCCCGCGCGCGAGGATCAGTGCGGGCCAGGCCTCGGCCAGGGTCAGTTCGTTGTCTCGAGGGTCGCGTGTCTCGTTGTCCAGCAGGCGCAGCGCCTCGTCGAGTGCGGGCCAGCCCAGCTCGTCCAGGATGCCCGCGCGCAGGGTCCGGCCGAGCAACGGCGCTACCTCGTGCGCGGCGACCCGGGCGACGGCCTCGGAGTTGACCTTCGCGGCGACCGGCCGGAAGGGACGCAGTCGCTGCAGTGCCGCCCCGGCCGCGGGCAGACCGGCCGCGCGGGTGAGCTCCTCGGCCGCGTCGTCCAGCCACTCGCGCAGCACCTCGCTGAGCACGGGATGCGCGGCGACCGCCTCCAGCAGCTCGGTCGCCGCCCGGTCCCGGCCCAGGGTGCCGACCGCCCGGTGCAGCAGGGGCCGGAACCGCGGATCCGCCGCGACGGCCGTCAGATCCCGTCGGCCGGGCCGGGTGTCCCGCAGCCACCGATCGAGGGCCAGGTGTACGTCGGTCCCGGCGTCCGGCTCCACGAGGGGGACGTCCTCGGCCACGCACAGGTCCAGCAGGTCGAGGTCGGCGCCCGCGTGCCACCGGCCCGCGAAGAGGTCGACGTGCCGGCCTTCCGCCCGCAGCCGCGGCGCCATCCTCTCCACCAGCGCGAGCGTGGCGGGCGACCGCCCCGACACGGCGGCACCGTGCTTTCGGAAACTGGCCCACCGACTCAGCCACCCCGCGGCATCGGCACCACTGGCCGTACCGGCATCGGCCCCTTCACCCCCGTCGATCAACAAGTGCTCCGCCCCGCTCTCCGCCAGCAGCGTCAGCCAGAACTCGTCGTTGTCGACGTCACCGCCGAGGCCCGCGGGCATGATCTCCAGCAGCCGGGCCCGTACGGACGGGCGCTGGTCGGCGAGGGCGGGAAGGGTGGCGCGGTAGGCGGTCCAGAACGAGGCCGGCGCCCGGACGGAGGCGGGGGAGGAGATCAGGTCGGCGACGAGGGCGCACTCCTCGGTGACCCGGTTCAGACCGGCGGCCTTGATCAGCCCGCGCGCGTCCTGCGGCAGCGAGGCGTACGGGGGCATGCCCGCAGCGCAGCGCTCCACCGTCAGCTGCCGGAACTGGCCCCATGCGGCGGCGGGATCGAGGCGGCCGGCGAGGTCCTTGACGTGCTGCTTGAGCGCCTTGACGGTCAGCGCCCCGGCGAAGGCGAACTCCAGGAACACGGCCCGCTGCCGCTCCTCGTCGACGGCGAGGGCGTGCACACGTTCGGCGTCGCGGGCCTTGCCGAAGAAGGCGGCGGCGTACGTCGTGTTCTCGTACTGGAGGAAGACGCGGGCGGCCTGCTCGTAGAAGGTCGGCAGGAAGTGCGGCACCGCGCGGCCGAGGCGTTCGCCGAGCTCCTCGAAGCCCTCCTTGGCCGTGCCCGGGCGGGACTTGGCCTGCCGCGCGAGCCGCTCGACATCCTTGACCAGGGCCAGCGCGTGGTGTCCGTTCGCGGGGTCGTTGACCAGGGCCCAGGCCGGGAATCCCAGCGTCTCCCGACGGACCTGGCCGACCTCGGGTGTCTCCGGCTCCCGGCCGAGGCCGAGGAAGTCCAGGGCGAGATCCTCCGCCTCGCCGAGCGTGCCCGGCACCAGCCGCACGACAGGCCGGTCGTCCAGCGCGGGATGGGTGTAGGTGCGCACGGTGAGGGTGTCGGCGTCCTCACGGGTGGTGGTGCCCGGGGGAAGGACGGCGCCGGCGTCGAGCAACGCGGCCGCGGTGGTGTCGTCGTACGTCGTCATGCCGCCCGCTCCTCGTCCTCGATGTCGCGTCCGGCGTACAGCGCGGCCGCCATGCGCACGCCCTCCGACCAGGCCACCGGCCCGACCTGACCGAGCCTCAGCACCCGGCCCGCGGTGTCGGTCCACATCAGGGGGCCGGTCTCGGTCTCCTCGTAGCTGTCGTAGTCGCCGATCCACACCCGGGCCTCGACGCCGACGCCGTTCTCCCGGACCGAGCAGACGGCGTTCCCGCCGCGCACGCGGTAGCCGAGTTGGGTGGTCCTGCCGTGCAGGAAACGCAGTTCCTTGAACGCGCCGCCCGCGTACTCCTCGACCGCGGTGCCCTCCGTGTCGAGATCGGCGGGGCGGTGCCAGACCTCGCGGAAGAGCTGCTGGGCGCGCTGCTCGACGCCGAGTTCGACGGCGAACTCGCGCAATTCCTCCAGGTCGTCGAGGAGAACGGGGTGGGGGAGGCGGACGAGTTCGGGGGCGATGCGCACGGTGTCTCCGTCGAGGTCGACGAGACCGAGGCCGCGCTCGAGGTCGGCGTCCCGGAGGAATCCCGCGATCTCGCCGTCGGCTCCACTGACCACGAGGTCGCGCAGCGCGCTCTGCCAGGCGGGATCCGGCCACACCCGGGCGAGCACCGCGAGGGGCACCGGAAGGGAGCGCACCATCCACCGCTCCACGTCGCTGAGGCACTGCCGTTCGTGCCGTTCCAGCCACTCGGCGAGCTGACGCAGCCCCACCACAACGGGGTCATCGGCGAGTTTGGCCGGAACCGACGTCAGCCGTCGCCCGGCGGCGTTGCGGCACACCACCTTTCCGCTGTCGAGGGCGATCTCGTAATCGCCCGCCGTCACCCACCCCATACGTGCCTCCCCGCACCGCAGTGATCAAGTGACGGGAACTCTAGGGCAGCCCACTGACAACGCCTCCCACGCCTGTGGCCTGGTGCTCGGCGGCGTGGACGGCGACGCGGACGCCGGGTCAGTCACCGAGTCTTGCGAACCCGTCCCTGACGTTGTCGAAGACGGGCCGGTACCTGTCCCAGTCGGCGTCGGGCGCCGACAGGTAGACGTCGTACTCCCGGCCGCCCTCCCGGCCGAAGCCGAGGTCGATGGCGCGAAACAGTCGGGCCTTGCCGTGGAAGGTGAACTCCCACACCGCGGCCGGCTGCCCCTGGAACCGCGTCTCCTGCATGCGCAGCCGTCGGTAGGTCGGGTAGTTGACCTTGGTGTTCGTCTCGATGTCCGTGAAGTGCGCCATCGGGTTCGAACCGGCCGGGTCGACCATGCCGATGGTGATCCCGGCCAGCCCCGTCGGGTCGGTGTAGACGACCTCGTCGGCGGCCCGCCGGGTGGCCTTCCACCCCTCGGGCACGGGGAAGGAGATGTCGAGCCCCTCCTCCCTGACCGACCGGTATCCCTCAGGCAGGGGAGAGGGCGAGGCCGATGCGGTGGTGCGGCCGGGTGAGTGCGTCGCGGCACTGGGCGCGTGCTCATCCGGGTCCGACTGGTTCTGGATCACGCCGACGCCCGCCGCGGCAGCCGCCACGACGGCCACGACCGGCACGAGCACCCGCCCCCTCCGACGGCCGCGCCGTCGCTCCGGCCCCGTGTCAGCGGACGACCACACCGGCGCCTCGGGCTCCCCACCCGGGGACCGCCTCGAAGGCCGGCCGGAGGACTGCCCCACCGTGGTGCCCGAGGCCCGGTCCGGACCCGACGACGTGTCCGGACCCGACGACGAGTCCGTCGACCAGTCCGGCGCCAGTGCCGCCGTCTGTGCCGAGGACCGTGCGGCCCGCAGCGCCCGCTCGGTCTGCTCCGCCGTCGGACGCTCCTCGGGCTCCTTGAAGAGCAGCGCCTCGATCAGCGGTTCCAGCGGCCCCGCCCGCTTCATCGGCTCCATCGGGTCGACGACGATGGCGTACGCCGTCTCCACGGCCGTGTCCCGGCGGAACGGCGGACGTCCCTCCACCGCCTGGTACAGCGTCGCGCCCAGGGCCCACAGGTCCGACGCCGGCCCCGGGCGCTGTCCGCGGATCCGCTCCGGAGCCATGAAGTCGATGGACCCGACCATCTCGCCGGTCCGGGTCAGCGTCGACGATCCCGAGGTCACGGCGATGCCGAAGTCGGTGAGCACCACCCGGTCCCCGGCGCCGAGCATCACGTTGCCGGGCTTGACGTCGCGGTGCAGCACCCCGGCGGTGTGCGCGGCCCGCAGCGCGGCGACCATCCCGAGGCCGATACGGGCCGCCTCCTCGGGCGGGATGGTCCGGCCGTGTTCGAGGAGCTCGCCGAGCGTGACGGCGGGCAGGTACTCCATGACGATGCAGGGACGTCCGTCGTCGTCCACGACGTCATGGACGACGACCACGTTCGGGTGCACGACACGGGCGGCGGCACGGGCCTCACGGCGTGTGCGTTCGTACTGCGTGGCGAGCTCGGCGTCGGAGAGGTGCGGCTGGACATGCAGCTGCTTGAGCGCGACGTGGCGGTCCAGTACCTCGTCGTCGGCCCGCCACACCGTGCCCATCCCGCCGCGGCCGATCAGCTCCACGAGCCGGTAGCGCCCGGCGACGAGCCGCCCCTCGTCCGACACCGTGCGCCCTCCGCCGACTTCGTACCTGTTCGATTCGTCCGCCACCATAACCGCCAGCGGAGAACGATCAGGTGACGACGATCACGCGGCGCCCTCGCTCGACCCCGCCTCAGCCCTCGACCCAGCCGTGGCTCCTGCCGAACTTCGCCAGCGCGCCGCGGACCTGCACGATCTGCTCACCGGTGAGCGAGGGCGCCGCGGCCAGCAGCAGCTCCGTGACCTCGGCGGTGAACTCCTGTGTGTTCAGTACGTCGCACAGGGAGTCGTCGTCCGGAGCCAGCGGCTTGCCGTCCTCGCCCCTGGCGAGCCGCACGGCTGACGCCTTCGGCCCGCGCTCCCCCTCCTCGATCTCGAACTCCACCACCACGCCCCGGTGCACCGCCGACTCCGGGATCAGCATGTCGTTCACATGCAGGAACACATCCTCGCCACCGTCGTCGGGGGCGATGAACCCGTACCCGCGCTGACTGTCGAAACGCACCACACGACCAGCAACCATGCCAACCCCCAACAGACCGGGCCCTTTGCCCGGGGAACCATGGCCTGATCGTAGTGGTCGCCGGAGGCGGCACTATTCCGTGGGGTACGACGTTCAGTGGTCGGGAGGCCCAGATGACAAGAGAAGACATGACACCCGCCGACGCGGCCGAGGCCCGGCGTCACGCCCGGTTCGGCACGCTGCCGGAGCGGATCCGCCCGGAGGACACGGTCGAGGAGAAGCCGGCCACGCTGCCGGACCCTGCGAAGGACACCTACAACCCCGACGAGTGGCTCATCCGGTACTGCCTGTGAGGCGGTCCACCGTCCGGCGGTAGCGCTCGGCGGTCGGCATCCCCGAACGGCCAGGGTCGCGGTACGCCGGTACGTCGCCGCGCTCGTCCTGCTCGCCGTCGGGCGCCCCCGGCTGCGGTCCTTCACTGTCCTGCTCAACCGCACCGTCGGCCGACACGTCCCCGGCGCACAGGGCTCGGCGGCGGCCGCGGCGATCTCCGCGCTGCTGTTCCTGCCGGCCGGAGTCGTCCTCGCGCTGTGCCACCTGCCCACCGCGCAGGCCCTCGGCCACGCCGTGGCGGCCAGGGGCCCGTCCTCCACCGTGCCGGATCTCGCGGACCTGTTCACACTGCGCCGGTCCCAGCCGTGGCCTTCGGGCCCGCGCGGGTGACGCGCCCGTGGTGTCAGGAATCCCGCTGGGCCCGCTCGGCGTCCCGCTTCTTGAGGCGGGCCGTCTCCTTGCGGACCTCGGCCTGGGTGGCGCGCTCCTTCTCCAGCCACTCCGGCTTCTCGTCCTTGAGCGCGTCGATCTGCTCGGTGGTGAGCGCCTCGGTGACTCCGCCCCGGGTCAGCCCCGCGATGGAGACGCCCAGCTTCGCCGCCACCACCGGGCGCGGGTGCGGCCCGGTGCGTCGCAGCTCATGCAGCCACTCGGGCGGGTTCGCCTGGAGCTCGTTCAGCTCGGCGCGCGAGACGACACCCTCCTGGAACTCGGCGGGGGTGGCGGGGAGGTACACACCCAGCTTCTTCGCCGCGGTAGCGGGCTTCATCGTCTGGGTGGTCTGGTGCGACTTCATGCTGTCCAGACTATCGGCCGCCCACGGGCCCTCCGACCACAGCCGGTAACCTGGCGGGGTGACAGGCTCGCCAGACTCCCCCTCCTTCCGGCTCGCTTACGTCCCCGGGGTGACCCCCGCCAAGTGGGCGCGGACCTGGAGCGAGCGTCTGCCCGACATCCCCCTCACCCTCCTCCAGGTGACCGCCTCCGAGGCGTCCGACGTGCTGCGCGACGGCACCGCCGACGCCGGCTTCGTACGGCTGCCGGTGGACCGTACGGTGTTCAGCGCGATCCCCCTCTACACCGAGACGACGGTGGTCGTGGTGCCCAAGGACCATCTCGTGACCGCGGCGGAGGAAGTGTCCCTCGACGATCTCGCCGACGAGGTCGTCTTCCACCTCCTCGACGACGTCCTCGGCTGGGAACAGCCGCCCGGACAGCCCGCCTTCGAACGCCCCGCCACCACGGCGGACGCCGTCGAACTCGTGGCGGCCGGTGTGGGCGTCCTGATCGTCCCCCAGTCGCTGGCCCGCCTGCACCACCGCAGGGACCTCACCTACCGTCCGGTCGTGGACGCCCCCCAGTCGTGCGTCGCCCTGTCCTGGCCCGAGGAGGCGACGACCGACCTCGTCGAGGACTTCATCGGCATCGTCCGCGGCCGCACGGTCAACAGCACACGCGGCCGCGCGCAGCCCCAGCCGAAGACCGAACAGAAGCGAGAAGGCCGCAAGCCCACCGGCGGTCGCGGGAAGCCGACCGGCGGCACTGCGCGGAGCCGCGCCGCCGCCCCGAAGAGCGGCGGCAAACGCGGCACCGGAAAGCCGCGCCGCCGGTCGTGACCCCGTGTCCCCCCGGGGTCACCTCGAGATCAGGCCACGTAGGTCGCCTTCGCCGCCGTGCTCACCACCTTCTCTCCGTCGGCCCGCGTGAGCAGCCCCGAGGCCACCCACGCGTCCACCGTGGACCGCACCCGTGTCACCAGCGCCCCCTTGCTGCCGAACGGTGCCGCGGCCCAGACCTCGTCGAGCAGGGTCGTGCCGTCGGCCTTGGCCGGGTTGGCGACACCGGAGTCGGTGTTCCCGAAGACCACGCGCGGCTCGGCCCGTCGCACGTACGCGTGCGTGGGGTCCTCCGTCCCCTCGAAGAAGGGGGCGAACTCGGTGCCGTCAAGGGTGTAGTGCAGGGGCTTTCCGGCGACGGGGGCGAGCGAGGGCAGCAGGTCGCCGGAGAGGGCTGCGTTGCGGTACAGGCCGAACGACAGGTGGTCCGTGGCCGCGTTGCGGCCGACCAGGTTGACCGGACCGTAGAACAGGGTCTGCAATGACGGGTCGTCGAGGGCCTTCTCGACGCGCAGCCGGAACGGGACGGCGACGCGGACGGTGTCGCCGTCGCGCCAGGTCCGTGACACGGTGAAGTAGCCGCCCGGCTTCGGAGTGCCGCTCGCCGCACGCCCGTTGACGGTCACCCGGAATCCGGCGGTCGCCCAGGCCGGCACCCGCAGCCGCAGCGCGAAGGCGCCGGTGCGTCCCCGTACGGTGAGCGTGGTGCCCTGCTCGCGCGGATAGTCGGTGGTCTGGGTGACCGTGACGCCCTTCTCGGCCCAGGTCAGGGTGGACGGGCTGTAGAGGTTGACGTAGAGGGCGCTGCTGTCGGCGGCCTTGAAGTACACCGAGTCCTGGTACTTGGTGGCGCTCTCCATGCCGGTGCCCTCGCAGCAGGTGGTGCCCTGCTTGGGCGTGTAGTCGCGCACATGGCCGGGGGTGAGGCCGATGAAGTACGTGACGAGCGGCTTCTCCGCGTCCGCCTTGTCCTGCTTGGAGCCCAGCACCTGGTTGTAGAGGGCGCGCTCGTAGTAGTCCATGTACGCCGGGTTCTGGTCGTGGAAGAACAGCATCCGGCTCAGCTTCAGCATGTTGTACGCACAGCACGTCTCGGCCGTGGTCGTGCCGATCGTCCCCGCGATGACGTCCCGCGCCTTCCAGAACTCTCCGGTGCTGGTGCCGCCGATGCCGTACATGCGGTGCGGTACGACCATGCCCCAGAAGTTCTTCGCGGCCGTCAGGTAGCGTTCCTCGCCCGTCGCGTCGTACAGCCGCACGAGCCCGGTGAAGATCGGGATGTGCTGGTTGGCGTGCAGCCCGTCGAGCGTGTCGGTGCCGGCGGCGCAGGCGTCGATGAGCTTGTCGAGGTCGAACAGGCGGGCCAGGGCGAGGTGTTCGGCCTTCCCGGAGATGGTGTACAGGTCGACGATCGCCTCGACGATGCCGCCGAACTCACCGCTGGAGAAGATGCCCCACATCCGCTGCAGGACCGCGTCGGACAGCTTGGACAACCGGGAGTACATCCAGTCGCACATGCCGGACGCGAGATCGAGCGCCCGGTCGTCGTCGGTGGTGAGGTAGGCGTCGAGGAGCCCCCGCAGGATCTTGTGGGCGGTGTAGTACGGCGCCCACACCTTGGTGTAGTCGGGGCTGGTCCTCGACTCCAGGTCGATGAACTGTGTCTCCGGGTACGCCGCCAGGAACCCGGGGTGGCTGGGCGCGCCCCAGGTGCGGCGCAGGGTGGCGGTGAGACCGTGTCCGGAGGCGTCCGCGAACGTGCCGCCCGTCGTCTCGTCGAAGGTGTACGACGCCAGGTCGCCGCGGCCCGCCGCCGAGTCGGCGGCCCTGTCGCCCTGGAGGGATGTGACCTCGTCCGCGGTCAGGGCCCGCGACCACACGTTGAACTCGTCGAAGGCGCCCGCGAAGACGGGGTCGCCGGCGAAGTTGGAGCGGCCGAGCCAGTTGTTGGCCAGGGTGCCGAGGGTGGCCGGGGTGAGGGTCATCGCCGAGTTCTGCGCGACGGCGACACCGTTGACGTACAGGGTGCCGGTACTGCCCGTGAGGGTCACCGCGAGGTGGCTCCACGCGTTGAGCGGCAGCGCGGCGGTGCCGTTGAGGCCCTGCTCGCCGCCGGGCCCGTTCGTCGTGACGGCGAAGCGCGGCACGCCGCTGCCGTTTCGGGCGGCCAGGTACAGGTACCGCGTGTTGTTGTTCCCGAAGTCGAAGATCCGCGCCCAGTCGGCGTCGTGGGTGGGCTTCACCCAGGCCGACAGGGAGATCGCCGAGGCTCCGCCGAGCACTCCGGAGGGCAGGTCGACGTACTGGTAGGAGCCGCGTACGTTCTCGGCGGCGGTGCCGAACTTCCCGGTGGCGCTCAGCACGACGGGCTCGTGGCGCAGGGCTTCGCGCACCTCGGTCAGCGCCCCGACCATCGTGCGGATCCGGTCGGCGTACACCTGGTCCCCGGTACCGGCGTACGCCTGGGCCAACATGGTCAGGAAGTGCCCGGTGTAGTGCCCCCGCAGATTGCCGTTGGCCTCGCCGTCCAGCCCTTCCCAGCCGCCCGGGGCGACCGCGCCCAGTGTGGACAGGCCGGCGTTGGCGCGGAACACCTGCAGCAGCCGGTTCACGTCGTACCCACGGGCGTGGTCGAGCATCAACTGCCGCTTGGCCGCGAAGACGCCCTTGCCCAGCGTCACCTCCTTGAGCTGGAAGGGCCGGAGCTTCCAGGACATCGGCGGGGGCAACGGGGCGGCTGAGGCACCGCCGCCGGCCGCGACCGCGAAACCGGGGGCTGCCGCGGCGAGGATCGCGGTCTGGAGAAGGGTTCTTCTGGAGAGGGGCGGGACCATGGTGCTCCTCCACGGGGACCATATGGTTCGAAATCACGGACGGCGTGCGGGCAATCGACCAGACGCTATGCGTGAGGTGAGGGAGCGTCAACGGTGCGGACGAGATCAGTCCCGTGCCGGAGTGACGTCATCTGGAGTTGCCGGAGGGGGAATTCGTCACGTGGCGGCTGCGCGGCCGATCGACTCGACGAGCGGCAGCAGCCGGTACGGGACACGTTCCCGCAGGGCGACCTCGGTGCGGGTGCGCACGACCCCGGGCAGGCTGATCAGCTTCTGGATGACGTCCTCGAGGTGGAGGTTGTCGCGCGCCACGACCCGGGTGAGCAGATCCCCGCCACCCGTGATCGAGAAGGCCTCCACGATCTCCGGTACGGCGGCCAGCGCGTCGCCCACGTCGTCGAGGTGGCCCTGGGTGACCTCGATGTGTACGAACGCGAGCACCGGGTGCCCGAGCGCGGCGGGGGAGAGCGTCGGACCCGTGCCGGTGATCACTCCGTCCCGCTCCAGCCGGTCGAGACGAGCCTGGAGCGTGCCCCGGGCGACGCCGAGGGTGCGGGCGTACTCGCGCACACTCGTGCGCGGCTGTTCGAGCAGCAGTCGCAGGATGCGCGTGTCGAGTTCGTCCACGGCCATGGTGTCCGATCCCTCTCTCGGCCCTTGATCGGCGTCGACTGTACCAATGGCGCAGCGGCTGCCGGGGCAAGTGGACCATACGGCCCGGTCCGGTGGCTCGGTGAGGCTCAGGCGACGAATTCCGCGGCGCCTTTTTCATGCCCGTGAACCAAAGGGGCGGGAAGCGGTGCTGAACGGGTGTTCGTGGCTCCGGATCCGGGGCGGCGCTCGTCGTCTGCGGTCCCGCCGGACAGTCCCTCGCCGGTGCCGTGAGGCAGGTCAAGGTTCACCTGTTCTCGATGCGCCTGTCGTACTCCGGCACGGCAGTGCACCGCTCCCTCGCGGCAGTGGATGTGCCCCGTGACGGGTGCAGACTGCGGGCGCGTCACAACCCGTTGGAGCCGTTTCGGCTACACCGTCGTGGCGCCTACCGGCAGAAGCAGGTCGACCGCGAGCCCCGCGCCGTCCCCGACGATGTCGTCGACACTCAGGTTTACGTCGCCGTCTGTCCCGAAGGGGTGATCCGCCCACTACCGACAGTTCGTCGACCAGCGCCGGACGCACCGTTCCGGCGAGGAGTGCCGCGAGCCCAGTGACACGGAATGGCGGGAGTTCCGGGACCACTTCAGCCTGCGCAGGGTCGCGCTCGGTGCCTGCGACCGCCCCTACGGGACCCCTTGCCGGCATGAAAACGCCTGTGTCAGGTGCCCCATGCTCCGGCTGGACCGGCCCAGGAGCCCCGGCTGCTGCGGCGCTAATCGTCGTCCGGCTCAGTCGGCAGAGTGGGCCGGGGCCCCTCGTCGGGCACGACTACCAGGCGTACGGCCATGTGCCGTGAGTCGGGTGGGTGGTCACCGGGCTCCGTCAAGTATTTGCGTAGAAGCGTCTGGTACTCCTCGACGAACGTGGCGACCTGTTCCTTCGTCATCCGCAATCCGGCGCGGTAGATCTGGTTCCAGCCTGCGGAGGAGTCATACCCGGCGTACGCGCTCACGACCAGGTTCAGGTCATGGGTCATCTTGAGGGCGCCGATCTTCACCGCAGCCTCGCGTTCGTCGGCCGTCAATTCCAGGCCCGGCGGCGTGAAGATGTCCGTCATGAGTGACTTCCACCAGCGTTCCCGGCCGGTGGACCGCTCCTCGATCTCAGCGATCAGCTTGAGGTCGGCGAGTTTGCGCAGGTGGTAGCTGGTGGTGCCGGTGCTTTCGCCGAGGGCCTTGGCGACGCTGGTGGAGTTCGTTTCGCCGTGCTCGCCGAGATAGCTGAGGATGTCGCGGCGCACCGGGTTGGACAGTGCCTTGTAGAAGGCTTTGAGGTCCGGGCCGGTGAGCACTCTCTTTTCGGGGCGCTCGACCATACCGACCAGCGTACTGCAGAGACCCTCTGCAGATATCGCAGAGATTGTTTGCAGAACATCTCTGCAATCGCTACCTTGGTGCAAGAGGGCGCCAGCGGGCGCCGGGACGCTCGGGGGTCGAGATGCGAAAAAACCTGGTCGGGAGGCTGTTACTGGCCGCTGGGCTGGTGCTGGTGCCGTGGCTCGCGGTGCTGTGGACGACACTGCCGGACCTCTATCCGGCACAGCACTGGCGGGTCGCCTGGGTCGGTTTCGATGCGTTGGAGATCGCCGGTCTGCTGACGTCGGCGCTGCTGGTCCGGCGCAGCGACCACCGGGCGCCGCTGGCGTCAATCGCGACAGCCGTGTTGTTGCTGGTCGACGCCTGGTTCGACGTCATGACGGCCGGGCACTATGCCGTCATCTCGCTGGCGCTGGCCTGCACGCTGGAACTGCCCCTGGCGGCATTGTGCGCTGTCGTCGCGCTGCGGCCGCCGATGGTGGCTTCCGGTCAGCCAACTACGGTGCAGCGGGTGGCCGTCCATGTCTGAATCACTGGATGCCCAGATGCGGGACGAGATCGACGATCAGGTCGCGGAGGCGTTCGACGCCTACCTGGCCGACAGGCTGGCCGAACCGGGGCCGCTGCGCGCGTCACTGGCATTGAGGCGCAGCACCAGGCCAGTTCTGGGCACAATCGGATTGGGCGCACTCGCCACGGCGCTGGCGCCGGACGGAAGCGCCGCCGTCTGCTGGATCTGGGGAGCGATCGCGGTGATAGATACCGCCTGGCTGCTGACCGCAGGCCGCCGTTGACGGTCCGTGGACCAAGCCCTCGCCTGCCAGCCGATCCCAATTGGTCCACAGAGTTGGGTCCCATGGCGACCGGCCGGACGACGAGATCCTCGACGGCGTCCGAAACGGACCGGACTGCCGAGGCTGACCTGCCATCAGTTACGCCACACTTGCCTGACCCGGCTACGGGAGGCGGGCATGGCGCTGGAAGCGGTACAGGCCCGGGCCGGGCACCGCTCCTCGGATCGACCCGGATCTCCATCCACCTGGTGAACAGCTGGCTCGTTGAGCAGTACACGCAGGGCATGAATACCGCCATCCGCGAATCCTGCGCGTTCTTCGTCACCACGATCGAGTTCCGGCCCACCCTCGAACGCCAGCGAGACGACGCAGCCAAGGGACAGGGCGCACGCGAGCAGATCTTCGACGGACTCCTCAGCCGCCTCGACGACGAAGCCTCCTGGCCCTGTCGGCACGCGTCTCAACGGAAGGCGGCGGCATTCTCCGAAACCCACTGGTGGAATCGCCTGGCAGGGGAGCCGGTGACCCGCGACACTGTGTCGCGCACCTTCAGAAGCTCGTCATTGACGTCTCCGCCCGTCACATCGAGCACCGCATCAGCGGCCTCGTCTCCCAAGAACACAGCCATGTCGCGGTGGGCCTCCTCCCGGCTGATCTCGGCGAACGGCACCTCCCGCTCCAGGGCTACGGCTATGGCCGCAACCTGCTGCCGGGCCGTCACCCGCTCCGGGCCGGTCAGGGCATACGTCCGGCCTTGGTGACCGGACTCCGTCAGCGCCACTCGCGCCACTGACGCGATGTCCGCGGGGTGGATCGTGGGGAGCCCGATGTCCGCGTACGGCACCCGGACCGGTTGATGCTCGCGGATGGACGTTGCCCACCACAGGGCGTTCGAAGCGAACTGCGTCGGCCGCAGAATCGTCCAGGCCATGCCGCTGCCCTGGAGGAGTCGCTCGACAGCCAGGTTCTCGTCGGCGGGGCCGAGGTGCGGATGGGTCTGGACGGTAATGGACGACACCAGCACCACGTGCTCCACCCCCGCCTGCCGGGCGGCGTCGAGGATGTCAGCATCCGAACCTATACGCGACACGAGAAACAGCTGGCGGACCCCCTCCAGTGCAGGTTTCACTGAGGCCACGTCGGCGAAGTCACCCTCAACCGCCTCGACTCCCTTCGAGAATGAAGCTCGCACAGCGTCACGCGTGAGACCCCGTAAGGGCCCGGCACCGCGCGCATGCAGCTCCTGCAGCAGCGCACTTCCTACGTTCCCCGTGGCTCCTGTCACGAGAATCATGAGCGCCTTCTCCCGTCGCCTGGTGATCAACTGGAGGACACGCTAAAAGCTCAATCGCACTTCAGGTCAAGGAGAGTCCTGACCGTTTCCTGTGCTGGGGCACGTTCCGGGAGATGAACGCCGTCGGCATGGTGGCAGACGGCTCTCACTGCGGCGCCCGTACGGGGCTGGACATGTGCGAGGTCTCCGAGCAGCCGATCATCTACAGCCACTCCTGCATGCGCTCGGCGTCGCTGAGCTGGTGTGGCCAGTAGCTCGACCAGCTCAGCAACAGTCAAGACCTGTGGATGAGCGTGTCATTGAGCCTCGTCATGCCGGCGCGGCGGCCGCGGACCGGCCTGGCTACACCGCCGTCAGCGCGGTGACCCGTTCGTCCAGTCCGTTGAATCGCCAAAAGGCGGCGGTGCGGGACCCGGCGCCGCGGGTGACCCGATCGGCGAGGCGTGCAGATGCCGTGCTCCGGCCGGTCCTTGGGATGCGCCCGCGAGGAAATCGGTTTGTGGCGAGCCGGATCCCGACCTACGGTGTGGTGTATGGGTTCTCTGTGACAGTCCCCGTGCGACTACGTGGAGCTTGGCTCCGCTCTCGCGCGTTCTCACCGTGCTCGCTCTTCCCGTGATGCCGCCTGTTCGGCGTGCTGCGGAGTGTTCTGGCGCGCGCGGATGCCTCCACCCACCCATGCCGATCGGCCAGGCCGAGGACAGGGGACTCCATGCTTACCCCACAGCTGTCTCTTCAGAACGTGACCCGTCGCTACGACGACCACGTCGTGCTGAATGACGTGTCCTTCAGCATCAAGCCCGGCGAGAAGGCCGGCATCATCGGCGACAACGGAGCCGGGAAATCCACCCTGCTGCGACTGATTGCCGGGCAGGATCTACCCGACGACGGTGAGCTGACCGTGACGGCGCCAGGCGGCTTGGGCTATCTCGCCCAGTCATTGGCTCTGCCTGCCGAGGCCGTCGTCCAGGACGCAGTGGATGTGGCTCTTGCCGAGCTGCGTGATCTGGAAGCGCGGATGCGTCAGGCCGAAGCCGGGCTCAGGGGCTTGGCGGGAGCGGAGCTCACCGCCGCACTGGACGTCTACGCCCGCCTGGTCGCCCAGTACGAGGCGCGCGCCGGCTACGAGGCCGATGCCCGGGTGGACATCGCCCTGCACGGACTCGGCCTGCGGGGCCTGGCCCGGGACAGAACCCTGGGCACGCTGTCGGGCGGTGAGCGGTCCAGGTTGGCGCTGGCCGCGACCCTGGCCTCCCAGCCGGAGCTGTTGCTGCTCGACGAGCCGACCAACGATCTGGACGATCAGGCGGTGGGCTGGCTGGAATCCCACCTGCAGGCGCACCGCGGCACGGTGCTCGCGGTCACCCATGACCGGGTCTTTCTGGAACGGGTCACCACCACGATCCTGGACGTCGGCGAGGGCAAGGTGACGCGCTACGGCGACGGCTACGACGGTTACCTCGCCGCCAAGGCCGCCGAGCGGCGTCGCCGCCTGCAGGAGTACGCGGACTGGTGCTCGGAGCTGGCCCGCAATCAGAAGCTGGCCGCGACCAACGTGACACGGCTGCAGGCGATTCCACGCAAGCTGCCGTTTGCCGTGTTCGGCCACGGCGCCTTCCGTACCCGTAGCCGGGGTCACGGGGCGATGGGCCGTATCCGAAACGCGAAGGAACGTGTCGAACGGCTGACGGACAATCCAGTCGCGCCGCCGCCCGAACCGCTGGTGTTCGCCGCCCGCGTGACCACCGCCGACGGTCGGACGTCGCAGGCAGCGGCGGAACTCACTGGCATCCGTGTCGCGGACCGGCTGCACGTGCCGTCGCTGCGGCTCGGCGGTAAGGAGCGGCTGTTGGTAACCGGGCCCAACGGGGCGGGCAAGACGACACTGATGCGAGTGCTGGCCGGTGAGGTGCAGCCCGACGAGGGGACAGTGCGCACGCGGGGCCGAGTCGGACACCTGAGGCAGGAAGAAACGCTGTGGCCGCCCGGACTGAACGTCCCCCAGGCATTCGCCGACGGCCGCGGTGGCGACCTGGACGAGCACACCGACCACCTCCTGTCCCTCGGCCTGTTCAGCCCCGTCGACTTGCGCCTGAAAGTGAGCGAGCTGTCCTATGGACAACGGCGCCGGATCGAACTGGCCCGCCTGGTCAGCGAACCCGTCGACCTGCTGCTTCTGGACGAGCCCACCAACCACCTCTCCCCGGCCTTGGTCGAGGAACTGGAAGGAGCCCTGGCCGGCTACCAAGGCGCGGTCGTCGTCGTCACCCACGACCGTCGCATGCGCACGCGCTTCACTGGCACGCACATGGAGCTGAACGCCGGGCACGTCACACGGCTTCAGGAGACCGCAGTGCGCTGAAGCCCGCCGATCGCCTGTGCATCCGCATGCAGTACGAGACGGCCTTCCACCAACCCGGGCCTCGTCGAGGTCGGCGGGGGCTTCCTTCCGTTGCGGGCACGGTGTTCGGACGTTGTGTCAGGCGTGAGGCTCGCAGTCGGCCTCGCATCCGGCCGATACGGCGGAGGCGGGATGGATCAGTACGGGCACCGGCTCACAGCAGATGCCACCCGTGTTGACGTCCTCATGCGCGATCCCCTCGCTGGCTCCGGTAGTCGTGGAGCCAGCGGAGACCTTCGCTCGTGCCGGCGCGGGGGCGGTACTCGCAGCCGATCCACCCGTCGAAGCCCAGTTCGTCGACCATGTCGAGCAGGTGGCGGATGTTGATCTCACCCCGGTCGGGCTCACCCCGGTCGGGCACGCCCGCGATCTGTAGATGACCGACCCGGCTGGTCGGCAGGTCGCGGCGCAGGGTCGTGGTGAGGTCACCCTCGACGATCTGGCAGTGGTAGAGGTCGAGTTGCACCTTGAGATTCGAGGCTCCTACCTTCTGCACCACGGCGTGGGCCTCGGCCTGGGTGCTCAGGAAGTACCCGGGCATGTCGCGGCCGTTGATCGGCTCGATCAGGATGTCGACGCCGGCCGCGGCGGCCCGCTCCGCGGCCCAGGCCAGGTTGGTCAGGTAGGTGTCACGGTGCTTGGCCCGCTCGGCCGGTGGCGCGTCCGGCCGGACCAGCCCGGCCATCAGGTGCACCCGCGGGCAGCCCAGCGCCGCCGCGTACTCCAGCGCCCGGTCGACCCCGGAACGCACCTCCGCCTCGCGTCCGGGCAGTGCCGCCACCCCGCGCTCTCCGGACTCCCACGCTCCCGCAGGGGCGTTGAAGAGCACCTGCAGCAGGCCGTGGTCGTCGAGCCGGCGGCGCAGCTCGGCGAGGTCGTAGGCGTAGGGGAAGAGGTACTCCACGGCCTCGAAGCCGTCAGCCGAGGCCGCGGCGAAGCGGTCGAGGAAATCGTGCTCGGTGTACATCATGGACAGGTTCGCTGCGAACCTCGGCATGCTGGCTCCTGTGTCCCGGCCGGGGACGGCCGAAGGGCAGTGGCTGACAACCTGCTTCTGGGGGTTGTCGCAGGGGACAAGGCGTACTCCTGGTCCGAGCCGGCCGTGCTCACCTGCGTGAACGAAAGACCTGGGCAGTGATCCCGGAGCAAGCCACGTACCGCAAAGATCGCAACACTGTGGACCGCGCCATCAAAGCCGGGCCGCACTGATGCGGTGCCATTATCTGGCCCCGCAGCCTCCCTGCCATTCCATGGTCTCGAAGGCTCTGCCTGTGACATGGGCAGGCTCAGCCGTCTGTTCGTGCAGCACGCGCACCGCGTTGCCACGACCACGCCGCGGGAAGTCTGGGCAGTGTCACCGCCCTCGGTACCGGCTCGATCGCCGGGCGGCGGCAGGATCACGGCCCGGATGCCGTCACCGGGGAGGGGGGCGGGGCGGTGGTTCTGGTGCGTCATAGGGTCGATTGCAGCAGCGGGCCGGGCAGCGCGTCCAAGACTCAATCCCGATGTGCCTTATCGGGCGGCCCACCCTATTAGGCGGTCTTACCGCGGTTCCGTCAGCGCTCTCAGGGAGCCGATGGGAAAGAAGCGAGCACGGCCTCCCTGCGATTCTGCAGGGAGGCCCGTGCTCGCTCAGAGATCCTCGATGAGACCGGTTGCTCGTCAGCTCCAGGGAGATGCGGTGAGCCAACTGGTGTCCTGGGCCCACGACTTCGTGTTGTCCCAGGTGTTGGTGCCGCCGTTGCTGGCGATGTAGGCCGTGTAGTTGTAGTGGCGGATGTACTTGGTCGGGAAGTTGACGGACTGGAAGGAGGTGCCGACCCCGCTGTTGCCCGTGGTGGGGCAGAAGGTGGCGTGGACAGGCAGGAGGTGTTGGCCAGGCCTGAGCGGACGATCCAGGTGGCGTCTGCCTTGTCGGTGGCCGAGCTGGCGGAGTTGATGCTGGAGATGACGACCTTGGTGTCGGCGTCGTTGTGGCGCAGGTAGTGCGAGGTGCAGCAGGGCGCGGTGGTGGCCTGCAGGGAGACCCGGGAGCCGGGGGTGAGGGTTCCGGTGCTGGTCGAGCCGCTGTTGTAGCCGGCGGCGGTGATGTTGGCCTGGACGGC